>CAWDDX010000006.1:0-68416 GCA_963801195.1 uncultured Gammaproteobacteria bacterium
GATGTATTGCTGACGTATCGCCTTGATCGGGTTGGCCCTGGCCACACACGAGGCCGGCGGCGGCTTGTATTTCGTTGAGAAAGTAATTTTCAAAAGCGGCTTTCAAGCGCCCTGTGGAGTTCACAATGTTGATGTCATCGCGTCTTCTGCACCACCCACCTGGTCTGGATTCTGGACATGACCGTTACATAATTGATTTCCTAAACCTATACATGCAATAAAAATGCCAAATACTAAGTGAAAATATTCTTCGTAAAAACAACTATCTATGAACTTGCAAATCAAGGGTGTTCGGTTTACTGTACGTATTCGATCACACAAGTGTACGTTTTCGTACACAATCAAACTTTGGTCTGATGGCCATGTTTTTAACACTAACTACCGAAGCAGGGAGATTTAAAAAGCGGTGTCAGAGAAGACCAATATTCTTATCATTGATGATGATAAAGACATACTTTCGGCATGCCAGGTACTGCTCAAGAGACGCTTTGATGAGGTGGTAACCTGTCGGGAACCACGCGACATCCCCAGCCTGCTGGCCGCACAGGATTTCCATGCCATCATGCTCGATATGAACTTCAGTCCCGGAGCGAGTTCGGGTGAAGAAGGTCTGCAATGGCTCGGTAAAATCCTGGAAATTGATCGTGATGCAGTGGTGATAATGGTGACCGCATTCAGCTCGGTCGGCGCTGGCCGTCGAGGCAATGAAACTGGGCGCCCACGATTTTATTGAAAAACCCTGGAACAATGAACGACTAACCTCGACACTGACAGCGGCAGTTCGTCTGCGTCGAAGCAAGGAGGAGACGCAGCGATTCAGGCAACAAAACCGGATACTGACCGAAGACGTCTCCCGCCGGCACCAACCTATCATTGGTCAGTCAGATGCGATCAACGCACTGCTATCGGTTGTCAGGAAAAGCTGCACCGACCGACGCCAATGTGCTTATTCTTGGCGAGAACGGGACCGGAAAAGAACTGGTGGCGCACGAAATTCATGCATTATCCAGGCGCTCTGAACAGGCTTTTATCACTGTTGACCTGGGAACTGTTCCCTCTACGCTGCTGGACTCTGAGCTTTTTGGGCACAAAAAGGGTGCTTTCACAGATGCCCGCGAAGACCGCATGGGCAGGTTCCAGGCGGCCAATAAGGGAACGTTTTTTCTTGATGAAATCGGCAACCTGCCACTCAGCTTGCAACCCAAGCTGTTGCAAGCACTCGAAACCCGAAAAGTTACGCCGCTGGGTAGTAGCCGTGCGGAGCCGATTGACATTCGACTGGTGAGTGCAACGAATGTCACTCACGAAGAACTCCGAAATCCGGAGATATTCCGACCTGACCTGCTTTATCGTCTAAATACCGTGGAGATATATGTACCCGCATTACGCGAACGTGTTGACGACGTCCCGCTTTTGGCGAACACGTTTGTGCGCGAATACAGCCGAAAATACAATCGTCAAATCGACGGAATCAGCAACCAGGCGATGAGGTTGCTGATGGACTACTCCTGGCCCGGCAATGTCAGGGAGTTGAGATATTGTATAGAACGGGCAATTATTCTTGCCGACGGGAATGAGCTTGATAAAAGTGACTTCACCTCGCTGGTGGAAACTGAACGACCTGCAAATGAGCCAGCCAGCGCGGTCGGGCAAACACTTGATGACATGGAGAAGGCATCTATCGAACAGGTGCTGAGGAGAAACCAGGGCAACATATCACACGCCGCCAGGGAGTTGGGACTGACACGTGCCAGTTTGTACCGGCGTATAGAAAAATTTGGTTTGTGACAGGACCCAGTGGATGCTTCCCATATGAATTTTAAGCAGTTCAATATTCAAATTTCGCTGCGTATCGCAGGCCTGCTGGTTGGCCTGTTGCTGCTGGCTCTTGGCACAGTTTCCGATGTACGCAGTCCGCTACTTTTATTTCTACTGATCATTGTCGTTCTACTGGTTCATTCGCTGATCCGCTATATCAACCACACCAATCGTGAATTGGAGAGTTTCCTGGCCGGATTGAGATTTGGAGACTTTCAACAGACCTACACCATTGCGCACCTGGGTCCCTCCTTTCGGTCCCTGGAGAAAATGCTGCATGACACAGTGGGGAAATTTAAAAGTCTGCGCATCGAGAAACAAAAACAGGCCGTTTACAACCAGACCCTGATACAGCACATTCCGATTCCCTTTTTTATTGTTCACAACGACGGACGGGTCGAGATACTCAACAACGCAACCCGGCGCACATTCAATGTTGCCGACATTACCAATACCGGTGAGTTGGTGCATTTTGGTGCCGGCTTTCAACGGGATGTACTCCAGATTCAGCCCGGAGAAGCCTTGCTCACCACGATCGAGTTAGCAGGTACGCAGGAACATTTCACCCTGGCAGCAACACAACTCATGTCCAGTGGAAAAATCCATAAATTGGTTTCCCTGCAGAATGTCCAAAGTCAGATCGATGCAACCGAGCTTGCTACCTGGCAAAATCTTTTGCGTGTGACAAGCCACGAAATCCTTAACTCACTGGCTCCGGTTTCAAGCTGCGCCCAGACAGCGAAGACACTGGTTGACGAGGTCATCGGGAATGATATCCATGACGAAGGCCTCGCGGAGGATTTACAAGATATTCAGGAGTCGCTTGACACCGTTTTGCGCAGAAGTGAAGGCCTGACACGGTTTATAAAGAGCTACCGGCAGCTCAGCAGAATGCCGCCGCCGAATAAAACCAGCATATTGGTTTCACAATATTTTCAGCATATACAGGTCCTGGTGAAGGATGAGCTTGCCCGGAAAAACATCCAGCTTCACTTCCATTACAAGCCGAACAATTTGTCATTGTCGGCCGACAAAGACATGCTTGATCAGATCGTCATCAACTTGATCAGGAATGCTTCTGACGCGCTGGCTGAAACCCCGGCGGCCGAAATTGAAATCTCAGCCTATACCGACAACAAGCTACGCACTGTATTGGAGGTGAACGATAATGGCCCCGGTATTCCTGACGATCTTGCAGAGCAGATATTCATGCCATTTTTCACCACTAAAAATCAGGGTTCAGGTATTGGCCTGGCGCTGGTTCGCTACATCATGTTGAGCCATGGAGGGACAGCCACATATGCGCCAAACAAGGAATGTGGATCGCGGTTTCGACTTATTTTTTGACCAGTAGTCGATGTTACTTAAGCGAAACCAGGTGGATCCCACTGGTCAATCATCTTGCGGCGCGCGGACGAAAGCCTCTCAAACATCAAGTGCGTGAATCGCTTGAATAAGTCATCGTCAGCTGGCAGAAGTCGGACCTGCACAACCGATTGTTTATATTGATATTAACATGCCGGTTGAGCCAGAATTTCATCTTAGAACTGACATATTAACCCCAAAAAGCGTAATGTTTCCGATAGGGGGGTGCTTAAATCGGTTAATTATTGATTTATAAAGTGTTAAATGGCTTGAATTCAACTCGTAAGTGCAACTCTGTGAATTTGGTTAGTGGGCAAGCTGCGGTAGCATTGCAGCTTTCTCCAACCGACCAAAGTAAGATACAAGGAAAAATAAACGCTATATTCACTTAGAAACTCAAAGTACCAAATTGCCATTCACACCCATCATTCAATTGAAATGGCGCACAAACTGGTCAACTTTGCGCGCTCAGATCTAAATATTGGCCGGATACAACTGTGTTTTCGCCAATCCTTGAACCCGGGACGAGATCAGACCATACCGTTACCAAAATGGAAACAGCAAATCTGTGTCATGATTGAATCTGTTTTTTCAGTCGAATAAACCTGCCGGCAGGCTCGGCGAAGCCCGGCAATCCGGCAACAGCGCTGTCGCTGCAGAACTTGCAGTGTTTTCCAGGTGGGCAAGTATTTTCTGAATGACTACCGGGTCTTCAATACTGGCAATGATCCTGACATCACCACCGCAATTGCTACAGGTTTCGATATCAATATTGAAAACACGCTTCAATCGCTTTGCCCAGGTTATTGCCAGGGATGGCATGTATGCCGGTTTTGCAGGAGCAAAAACGGCCATCGTTTTTCCGCTGGAGTTTGGTCGGCCTCATCAGCTGAGTGGCACTTTTTACGCTTGTCCCGCCTGGCTAGGTGTTACCTTTGAGCGATACTTGCTATTGGGTGCGAATACGCCATGAAACCGGGTTAAATTTACGCGTGGTTTGGGTACCAATGAAACCAACCTGGCAAATAAGATCCAACGGCTCAAAAATGACATGGGTCGTACCATTGCGCCAGGGTGTTTTCAGCTCATAGCGCACCCTGCCGTTACGGGTCATCGATAGCCGCTTTGTGGATACTGCCGGTCTGGTGATATAGCGGCACAATCGTTCCAGTTTCGCCCGTTCATTGGCTCTGGTGGCAACTCCGGCATGCACAAGGTGAATTGATGCGCAGCATCAAGAGAGGGTGCCCTGGGGTAGCGAAAAACCAGCTACATTGCCAACCCTGGTTGTAAACTGGATCATCTCCACAATCGGGCAAGGTTTGTAAAGTCATGACCTCGCCTACAGGGATGTAGGTGAGGGGCGTGAGCAGGACGCGGAAGCTTTACGACCTTGCTGTGGACCCATGCAATGCGGTAGGTAATGGAGCTTCCCAACAGGTCAATTGATGGGTCCTCATGGCCCAGGCCAGCCTCTCGACCGGTTCCCGGTCTCACCTTCTCCGAGACGGCCACCGCCTCATGGCTTAGATAGGCATTGCCGGTATCACGCTCCAGCAGACCTCTGCGTTCAAGGTAACCGCCGACACGGTGTGCGATGGTATGCGTTAACCTGGACAGTTCATTAATGGTGCAAAACATTGAGCGCCAGGTCAAGTGGTTACAGCCTGGAACGACAGATGCTGGACACAATGGGCGTGGATGAAGCCACCTCATTGTTCCTGCGTAGCAAAGCGCGAATGACGGTTCAGACAGCGTTATGCCAGCAGTCATTCTTCACCAAGATACCGGACACCTGGTCACAGCTGGACGTAGCAACTATTTCCGGCTTTTTGGCTGACCTTGCCGAATTCGGAGAAATTGAAGCCATAAGAAGATCAGCCATCCGGCAGTTCGAAATTGATCCCGAAGAGTTTGAGCAAGATCCTGTGTTATGCGACCAGCTCATGAATTTGGAAAGCGAAGAGATGGGTATCGCTTTGGGTAGGCTTGATCCAAAAACGTTAAAATGACGGATGGGGTTCTATATCCAACGTAATCACTGGTTCTGAACCCAACCAAACGGGACTACAAATCAGGCAACCGGCAAAAGTCGAGACGCAAAAGTCGAGACAAAAGTCGAGTGACAAAGTCGAGACATCCATCGCTTTCGAAAACTTGCTTCCCAAGAGAGGTGGGTGTCCTGAACTGTTTTGCTTCCCTTTCCTGAAGCGGTAAAAAAAGATAACTTTGCGGTCTGCTTTGTTCACATTTCCAAGTGGAATCCACCAGAGTGTCCGGAATCATTCACCAAAAATGTATCCGGCCCCTTTAATCAGAAAAACACTGTTAGGGCGGGCTACTCAGACAAAAACTATCGCAGCTACCCGCTCGAAAAGCCAAAAGCAGGCTAAACCTCCGATGGCGTAAACCGTGGTGGGCAAGGCGAAGTCACGTGCACGGTTAACCCCGTTGAACTGTTTGGCAACCCAAATAACCGATAGAACACCAGCTATAAAGGCCAGTTGCCCCAATTCTACGCCCACATTAAATGCGAAAAGGGCGAGAGGTACTTCATTTTGGGGAAGTCCGAGGTTGGTTAAAGCGCCCGCAAACCCAAAGCCATGCAGCAAACCAAAGGAGAATGCCACCATCCAGGGCCAGCGTGCGGTGGCGCTGTGTTTGCCTTGTCTGACCCGGAATATTTCGTAGGCCAACAGCACGATACTCAAAGCAATCGTCGCCTCAACCGGCGCGCCCGGCACGTGTACAACGCCCAGGGTAGCCAGAGTCAGCGTTATTGAATGTGCCGCAGTAAATGCGGTTATGGTCCATATCAAGGTGCGTGTATTGCGCACAATCAGAATCAGCGCCAACACGAACAGGAGGTGGTCAAATCCCTCGAGGATGTGATCTATGCCGTGCAGCACGTAGGTTGTGAGGATGGCGAACTTGCTCTGGGCTTCAGGTATATCTACCCATGCCTGGCTGGGGTGCACCATTATTGTGGCTTGCTCGCCGTTCAGGTATTCAATGCGCACCAAAACGTCGGTGATCGTGGCCTGCAGGCCGACAATATCGATACGTTTCCCGGCAATGCCGTCCGCATCGGTTTCGATGACTCGTCGCTCAAGCAGGGAATCGCGCAGTCGTTGAGTGATGGGCTCGTCGGTGGAGTGAAACGACTCCGGTAGCCGCAGTGCGACCGGCAAAGGTTGGCCCACCAGAACAGGTGTTCGCCAAAGCAGTGCGTAGCGATTGGGAGACAGTTCTTTGAGCTCCAGATAGGCTGGGCGCGACTCATGAGCAACAGCGAGTCCCGAAAAAGCACTCAGGGCAAGCAGCACCAGCAACATAAGGGCTCGCAGCTTCAATCGTCAATTACCTGTGCTGGTTCGGGCTCAGCCAGAGGGCCTGGTTCGGTTGAAACCTGGGGTGCGGTCAAAGCTTCAGGCAGGATTACTTCGTACTTAGATCGCATGGCCTCGTAGGCCGCTTCCTTAAACTCTCTGCGCTGGTTGGCCATCCACTCAGATTTTACTTCGTTAGCGACCGCCTCAAACTCCGGCGTGACAGCGGGCACCAGATTGTCGATAAAAACCAGATGCCAGCCAAAACCCGACTCGATGGGACCCACCCAATGGCCAGGCTCAAGATTGAACAGTGCCATCGCAAACATGCCACCAAATTCCAAACCAATTTGTTCGGGAGTTCGTTCGGCGTAGTAGTCCTGGAACATGAAGGGATCGCCAAGAGTGGTCACCTCTGGCGCATCAATCGCAACATTTTCAACCGAAGTCAGAGCCTCTTCGGCAACTCTTTGGGCCTGTTCTGCGTGTTCATCATAGGAAAAATAGATGTGTCTGAAACTTGCCCGCGGAGGAAACTCAAAATCCTGCGGGTGGTCGGTTAGCCACTGCATTAATTCTTCTTCAGTAGGCTCGCGCAGGTCAGACAGGTCTTCGGCCAGAAAATCCATCTTTTGCACCAGGCGCCGTTTGATGATGGTATCGTTTCGTTCCAACCCCATTGCTAAAGCTTCACGGTAGATCACTTCCTCGCGGATCCTGGCGTCCAGCAGGTTTTGAAATTGTGCCGGCGTCAGGTTTTCGAGTCCTTGAAGGCGCAAGCCAGCGGCCATTTGGGTGAGATCGTCTGTGGTCAGCACGATCTGACGATCGCTGAAGCTGACTTCAGGCTCACTAAACCAAGCGTTAGCGGCGAAGATCAGCGCTCCGATCAGGCCAAAGATGACCAAGGGCTCGGTCATCCATCTTGTTTTCCACCTAAGCGAACCGGAGCGAACGACATTGACGTCGCCGCCCGGCATATTCTTATCCAATGCGCTGTCTAGTGTTTGTCTGGAACTTGGCTAACCAACTTACCAGGAATGGGAATCACCTCGTAATTGGCAAAACCAAACTCATCGCTTCTGGCTAACAGTGTTTTGTCACCAGATTTGTAAGCGGTCCATTCAATCGGTTGCCTGCCAAAGTTCTCAACAATCTTGCCGCCGCTAACTTCGTAAGCGGTAGGGATGCCAAGGTATGAATCACGAGAGGCAAAACCGAAATGCTGTGGCATTGCGTCTTCAGGTTCAACATTCCATAGCGTGCGTTGGCCGTCTTTTCCCCAGACGATACGGAAAACCGCGCCTGTGACACTGTTCTTCAGCCAGACGTTTTTGCCGACGATAAGCGTGGTTAAAGCGGCCTCATCCAAAGCTGTGCCACCTTGAGATTTCAGATCGGCGATAGTGATACCACCCGCTTTGGCATTCTTTCTGGCGTCCGCAGTAGGTGTGTACCATATGGGTGAACTCCAGGCGCGTTCCTGTACAGTTGCGGGAACATTCGCAGGAGGCAGCATGCCGAGTTCTTTGGCCTGTATGGTGGTCCAACGTGGAGTTTCTATTTCCAATACGCGAACATAGTAGAACGCGTCTAAAGTGGCATCAAAGTCGGGGTCAGTCCAGACGGTTTTCAGTTCGGTTTTGCCCACTGTATTGGTGTAGCTGGCTTGTTCCAGATCCACGGTTGATTCTATCGCCGGTACTTTGCCGGTAATGTAATCAGGTTTGCGATCGCCCGCCCATACCACATCGTAAATCTTCTCGAAGCTCTGACCGTCTTTAGCCCAGCCCTTGACGATTTGTATACGGTCGAGATTGCCCGAGGTGGGATCTTTTACCGCCCAAACGATGAAAGAAGGTGATTGGGTTGACTTGGATGCTGGCAGGTCGCTACCCATAGGTACGCCATTGGCATAGGCATGTTCTACCCAGTCACGACTATCGACTGCATCTTTGGCATAGTCCCAGCCGCCGAAAAAGCGGACTTTTAAACGGGGGCCGCTGGTGCCATAAGTTTCTTTACGCTGCATGCCTTCAAACAGTGATGCGCGGGTGTTTTCGCCAGCCCAAATGGCGGTTAAACCAGCAGGGTTTAAAAAGCGGATGTCCATCCCGGCAAAAACATGTCCTTCCATGCGTTCTTTAAGACCGCCATCTTCGTTTGCATGTCCGCCGAAGAAGTTGTCTTGACGATAAGGTGCGGCTGCATTGTGCGAATCGGAACCGCCGACGATACCTGTCTTATAAGGGTTGTAGCCTTTGGCATCCTGCATCGCGATACCGGTACCCAGTGCTTCACGAACATAGCTGCCGGGGATTTTTGGAAACTTGCCTTGTGCGTCGCCCAGCAAGTAGGACAGTATTTCAAAATTGGCAAACTCGTCATTTGGCGACAGCAACGGATGTGTTTCTGAAGCGCCCTTAACCTGTTTGATCTCAGTCAGAAGGTCGTTGCGCATGCGGGCGTCAGCCCAGGCCTTGTCGATTGGACGGCCTTTAAAATCAACTTCACTTGGGTACATCAACCCATCAGATACGTTGCCGTTGTGCGAAATGGCCAATAACTCGATGCCTTTTTCGCGCTGTAGGTCCATCCATGCCCACAAATCTTCGGGCGCTTGCGAGTCAAAGGATGAAAATGGCATTTTTGACAGATGGTCAGAACTCTTATAGAAGATATTCCGATGCAAATTGGCGTTGTTTGGCGTGGAGGTCCATTCGTAAGAGTTAAACGCTGTAAACTTGCCTGGCTCGTTAGCTGCGTTGGCTATCTCATTGTTTTTGTCCCAGACTGACGCTGCAAGCGCTGGCGCGACCAACTCCGGGAAGGGCTTGTTATCGATCATGGTGTTGCCAAGCAACAAATAAATGCGTTGAATGTCTTCTTTGGTTTTAACGATCAGCCTTTTGCCGAGCTCGGTTTTGCTGAGTGCAGATCCGGGAGTATTGGCGTCCTGAATAATGCCGACATATTCGGAGTGATCGGTAACGCCCATCCAGTCAAGCGGCGTTGTGATCTTCATCTCGTAGCCCATCGCGTGCTTAATAGGCTTGCCTTTGGCGTATTCGTAAGCTTCTTTCGGGGTCGCTTTGGTATTGCCGAAAATATAGGCATCAAATGACCAGGCGGTGTGCAAATGGGTTTCACCAAAGAAAACCTGACGTTTGCCCGGGTCTTCTTCACCGAATGCGGGTGAAGTCACCAAGAGCAATGTAGCGAGTGAAATACTGATTTGCATAGTGAGTAATCTGACTTTCAATTTGTATTGCTCCCGAAAAATTAGTCGTTTTGAGAATTTCTGTCGCAGTTTAAGCCATTTTTGTCATGAAAGTCACGATCTGTCTCATATTGAGAGTATAAGAAAAATAAACGCTATATTCACTTAAAGCTCAAAGTACCAAACAACCTTTCACACCGTCATTCCATGGAAATGGCGTGCAAACTGGTCAGCTGTTCGTGTTCAGATCCAAATATTGGCCGGATACAACTGGGTTCTTCGCCAATCCTTGAACCCGGGACGAGATCAACCATACCGTTACCAAAATGGGAACAGCAAGTCTGTGGCATGATTGATAAGTTTCTTCAGTTGAATAAACCTACCGGCGGGCCCGGCGAAGCCCGGCAGTCCGGTAACAGGGCCGCCGCGGCTGAACTTGCCGTATTATCCAGGTGGGCAAGTATTTTTTGAATCACTGCCGGGTCCTCTATACTGGCAATGATCCTGACGTCACTACCACACGTGTCACAAGTTTCTATGTCAATATTGAAGACACGCTTCAATCGTTTTGCCCAGGTCATTGACGCCCGTTTTTCGGCAGGGCTTTGGTCGGCTTCACCCGCTGAGTGGGAGTTTTTGCGTTTGCCTCGACTGGCCGGTGTCACCCTTGCTCGGTATTTACTATTCGGCGCGAATACACCATGGAAACGAGTCAGGTTAACTCTAGGCCTGGGCCAGACCAGTGGAGAACGCTCCTGCACGCGCCCGCGGCATACTTGAAATAAAGTCCAGCGGTTCAAATATGACATGGGTAGTGCCGTTGCGCCAGGGTGTTTTAAGCTCATAGCGCACTCTGCCATTACGAGTCATTGACAGGCGTTTCGTGGATACCGGCGGTCTTGTGATATAGCGGCACAATCGTTCCAGCTTAGCACGCTCATTGGCCTTGGTGGCCACGCCTGCATGCAGCGAGAATCCGGAAACCTCTCCCGTGTTCGCGCCCAGATTGTCTGATTCGATATCAGGTAAAGTTTGTAGCGTAAATACTTTGCGGCCTTGTTGCGGACCCACGGCAATGCGATAAGTAATGGAGCTTCCGAACAATTGATTTGACGGGTCTTCATCTGAAGCAGCCACGGCTTCTGGAGTGAGATAGACGTTACCAGTATCACGCTCCACTAGGCCTTGGCGTTCCAGGTAACGAGCAACGCGCTGTGCAATGGTGTGCGTAAGTCGAGTGAGTTCACCTTTCGTCGGTGCCTTTACCCTCAAAAATCGCAATGGGTGTAAATTGGAACTGCTCGTGTAGGCCCCATCCAAAAACAACATGTGAAAATGGATATTCAAATTCAGAGCGCTACCGAAATGCTGGATCAGGGTGACTGCGCCGGTTTGTACAAGGGGTTTTGCAAAGCCGGCTTTGTGTGCCAGGTGTGTGGCGATTGCGCGGTAGACGATGCTCAGTACCTTAGTCATGACTTTAGGGTTACTGGCAAACAGAAAGCGCAGCGGGAACGGTACACTCAACACCCATTGACGCATGGGTTGATAAGGCAGAATCTCGTCCACCAACAAGGCGGCGCTATCCGTCATTCTTCGCGCACCACAACTGGGACAGAAGCCGCGCTTCTTGCAACTAAAAGCGACTAATTTTTCATCATGGCATGAGTCGCACCTGACCCTGAGAAACCCGTGTTCAAGCCTCCCACACTTCAAATACTCATCAAATTCTTTTGTAACATGGGCCGGTAAGTATCTGCCATGGCTGGCCAGTTCGGCCTGAAACTCAGGCCAGTACTCTTGAACAATCTGATAAAGTAAAGTTGTCTCGGGACGGTGGCGTACGTAAACTCCTGCTGAGTTTGGCTTTGCCAGGGAAGGTGAGAGCCTGTAAGGCCCGAGAGGCTGCCCTGGGGTACGGACGTTGTGTGAAGGCAATCCCATGGTTCAAACAAATACTGAAAGTATTCGTTTGTGGGCTTGCGCTGCACAATGGCCATAGTCTCAAATTGCTGTGAGCAAAGTACGTCAATCAATGTCTGTATCCTCGATCAGTAAATGCGGAAAGTTATAGGCATGAATGATTAAGAAAATATGCGCCGGTGCCGGAAAGGTTTGTAAATAGCTATTCGGTATTATCGCGCAACCAGGTAGCAAGCTCTTCAAAATTGAATGTCTGAGCGTCATAAAGCGAGTAGACAAAATTGACGGTATCTTCCGGTGAAGCGGTAATCAGGATACCGTTCATTTTCAAAAAAACGTCCGTAACAGCGAAAGCGGTTCGTTTATTTCCATCTACGAACGGATGGTTTTGGGCCATACTTTCCCACAGGGCGGCGGCCTCACTGACCAGATCATCGTAATAGCCGGTTTGGGGACGAAAAAGCGCTGATTCCAGCGCCCCTGCGTCTCTAATACCTTCGTCGCCGCCATAACGTTGTAATTGATCTACGTGGAATGTTAGTGCTTCTATAAGCGTGACATACTCGGTCATTCAGCCAGCTTCTTGTATAGATGGTCGAATTGTTTGACACTGGCTTTGTAAGCAGCCATGGCGTGAGGTCTTGGTTTTGCCTGTTTACGCTTTTCGATCAGATCGGTAAAAGCTTCATCAACGAGCGCACGAAGCTGACGTCCTTCGTCTTTTGCGATTGCGCGAACAGTAGCGATCTTATCCGGATCTACTACTGTTGCAAATTTTACGTTTTTCATTTCTATCCCTTTCGAAAAAGATACGTCATCAGTGCATAACTCAAAATATCATGACCTGTCATGAACGGTCAAGAAAACCGCATTATTTACCCCCCCCTTTTTTCTATCAAGATAAAATACATCTCTGCAGAAATGGCAAACAAATGGCAAACACAGCTTTTGGTATATAGTGAAATAGCATGAAATGATTTGTAACAGTAACCTATTGTATCTTATGGTTAATATGAGCTACCTGAATTGAAATGAAACAATACGACAGGCATAAACAAATGATTTGTAATCAGTAGGTCCCGGGTTCGACAAAATCGCCGGGAGCGATTTTGCATGAAGTCGCGCAGCGACAAACCCGAAGGGCGAGTCCCAGGGATGGGACGAGTAATCCTGGTGTCGGCACCATTTTTTCACTTCCCACCAAACCCCCAGCAGCGTAATACCTTAAGCCCGGGTTTATTCGAACCAGAAGAGTTCGACAAAATTGCCGGGAGCGCTTTGGCAACTCCCGTAGACGTCACCCGTGTACCCAAACCCAAGGGTCAGGAAGTAACTGGAGCCGTGGTGCAGGCAACGGCTGTCAGTGGTTTTAATGCACACCGGTTTCTTTGGAATCAAGTAGCCGTCCAGGAGAATTTCATCGTTGAAGTTAAAAAATAAGGCCCCCGGTCAAGGTGCAGGGCTTGCCTGACTGCACCAGGACCGGGGGGTCAAAAACGACAGCGTGGGGTTAATTGTTAATGCAATCTCCCATGCCACGGCCGCCGCCAAAACCACGCTCGGCGCGCATGTCTTCGAGATGCTCTCTCAGTTGGTCGCGTTGCTGTAGCTGTTCTTGAAACATGGCCTGCTGCTCGGGGGTAAGCACCTGCTGGATTTGCGCATGGATGTTGGCGCGGATTTCATCGGCGGCCAGACGTGCCCTTTCCCGTTCTTCATCGCGCAGCATTTGCGCTTCTTCAAAAATATTTGCGACTTCTGCTGCCTGGGCCTCGTCGAGCCCGAGACGTTCGGTCAGTCGCTCGGCAGGATTTGCGGGGTTGTGGGTGTTGAAGTGACCCGGGTTGCCTTGCATGCCCGGCCCTGATCCCGGTCCGCCCTGTTGTTGCGCAATGGCCGTACCGGCCGCGAATGTGATTAGGAATGCGATTACCAGTGTCTTTTTCATCTTAGTTTCCTTGTTGCTTAAAAAATCTGTTGCTTAAATAATCCGGATTTGGGTTTCCGCTCCGGCGTTTCTGACAGGCTCCAATCTAGCCTTCGTATTGGAATCAAATTTGAAGAAATTGAGGAGATTGCGACCGGGCTGTTGTCCGCTTGACGAGGGTGGTGCAGGATATGGCCGTATGGGGAAAAACTGATGAAGCTGAAACTCATCCACAAACTGTTGATAGCGATGTTCGCATGCGCGGCGCTGGTGTTATTGCTGATCACCCTGATCACGCGCGCCAGCATCGGTCGCGGGTTTATGGATTTTTTGTACCTGCAGGAGCGCAACCAGGTCGAACTCGTGGTACCCGTACTGGCCGACTGGTTCGGCGATCATGGCAGCTGGGATGAACTTGTCAAAAGTCCGCGCGAGTTTTATAGCCTTTTGTTTAACGCCTTGTTGCAGGACCCGGAAGCCCGCTTCGAATTCGGACCGCAAAGGTCAAACTCGCAGTCACGTGGACGCCATGGCCCCGGGTTTTCCGGACCGAAAGGCGGACCGGGGCCGCTTGGACGTAATGGTCTTCCCCAGCGTATTTTTCTTCTCGACGCAAACTACGCCCCTGTTATTGGCACAATGCCGCCGGAATTTCCCAGGGACAAATTGCTGGCGATCAAGGTCAATGGCGCCAATGCCGGCTGGCTTGGTTTTGCCATGATTCGAGGCATAGCGTTACCCGCAGAAGAGGCATTTATCACGCAGTTACGCAATAACCTGCTTATCGGGCTGGGACTGGGGCTGGCCGTGGCCGCGTTACTGGCGTTGCTGCTCGCCCGGCACCTGAGCCGCCCGGTCAACGAGGTCGCGGAAGGTATCCGTGCGCTGGCCGCCGGTGATTACAGCCAACGACTGGAAACCCGCGGCGGAGACGAAATCGCCAGGCTGGGCGATGATGTCAACCGTCTGTCAATCGCATTGGGTGAACACGAGAGCGCCCGCAAACGCTGGATGTCGGACATGGCGCACGAGTTACGCACGCCACTGGCCATCATCAGCGGCGAACTCGAAGCCATGAGCGATGGTGTCAGGCCGTTGGATAAGGAACAACTGGATTCAGTGCGTAGCGAGGTCAGCCAGCTTTCCGCCCTGGTCAGCGATCTGCACAGCCTGGCACTGACCGACTCCGGCGCGCTGGCCTACAAGATGCAGCGTCTGGACCTTGACGAACTCGTGGAATTAACAGTGGATTCGTTCCGTGGTCAGGCCACTGCAAAAAACCTGGCGCTGGGCTTTGCAGGTGCTGAACAGGCCATCACCATACAGGGTGATGAGCAGCGTTTGCGCCAGCTTTTACGTAATCTGCTGGATAACGCAGTGCGCTACACCGACGGCGGAGGTAAGATTTCGGTCGTGCTGAAGAAAGACAAACAAAAGGCAGTGCTCACCATCAGCGACAGTGCGCCCGGCGCGGGCGTGGAGGAATGTGAGCACCTGTTCGAACGTCTTTACCGCCTGGAGGGCAGCCGCAACCGCAACTCCGGCGGAAGCGGACTGGGCCTGGCCATTTGCCGCAACATCGTTGAGGCCCATGGCGGGGGCATATCGGCCCAACCGGGCCCGGACGGCGGCCTGCTGCTCACTGCCACATTGCCACTCGAGACATGAAACCGCCGGCCACCATCCTGATCGTAGAAGACGAAGCCAAGATTGCCAGCCTGCTACGCGACTACCTGGAAAAAATCGGTGGCTTCCAGACCCATTGGGTAGCCCGTGGTGACGAAGCGCTGCAGGCGTTCAAGGACGTTTCACCGGACCTGGTGCTTTTGGACCTGATGCTACCTGGTATGGACGGCCTGGAGGTATGCAAGGCCATACGCTCTGAAAGCCAGGTGCCGGTGATCATGGTCACTGCACTGGTGGAAGAAATCGACCGCCTGTTGGGCCTGGAGTTGGGTGCGGATGATTACATCTGCAAGCCTTTCAGTCCCAGGGAAGTTGTAGCCAGGGTAAAGGCCGTTTTACGCAGGTCCGGCGCTATTGGTGACAGGACACCGGTTTCCGGTCTGCAGATCGATGAGGAGCGCCATTTCGCCAGTATCAACGACAAGCAACTGAAACTGTCACCGGTGGAGTTTGCCCTGCTCAGCCGCCTGGCTGCCCAGCCCGGCCGGGTGTTTTCACGCGACCAACTGATGAACACGATTTATTCCGATTACCGCATTGTCAGCGACAGGACAGTCGACACCCATGTCAAAAACCTGAGACGCAAACTGGAAGAATCAGGGTCCAGCCCCGACCTGGTTGAATCTGTATACGGAGTCGGTTACCGTCTGGCTACCTGAAGCAACAAAAGGGTACACGAGATGAACAAACTGGACCGACGGGAATTCTACATCGACGGCGAATGGGTCGAGCCGGTTGAGCCAAGCAATTTTGAAGTGTTCAGTCCCGCAACCGAGGAGTCGGTCGCGACCATTTCCATGGGGGTGGTGGAAGACATAGACCTGGCCGTGCAGGCCGCACGCCGTGCATTTGAATCCTGGTCGGTTTCAACAATTGACGAGCGGACAGAATTGCTGCAAAACATTCTGACGGTCTATAAAAAACGCTACGACGAGATGGCCGAGGTCATCAGCCTGGAGCTCGGGGCGCCTATCAGCATGTCCCGGAAATCACAGGCCGCCTGCGGTGTAGGGCACCTGGAAAGTTTCCTGGCCGCCCTGGGGCGTCTGAACCTGCGGCAGCAATTGGACAACGGCGATTTGCTCATGCGTGAACCCGTTGGTGTATGCGGCTTGATCACGCCGTGGAACTGGCCGGTCAACCAGATAGCCCTCAAGGTATTGCCGGCCCTGGCGACGGGTTGCACCTGCGTATTGAAACCGAGTGAACTGACACCACTGAGTGCACTGCTGTACGCCGAGATTCTGCATGAGGCCGGTGTGCCCAAGGGGGTTTTCAACCTCGTCAATGGCGAGGGGCCTGTTGCCGGCGCTGCCTTGTCAAGACACACCGACGTGGACATGATGTCGTTTACCGGTTCAACCCGGGCGGGCGTCGCCGTGACCAGGGATGCCGCGGAAACGGTCAAGAAGGTTACCCTCGAACTCGGTGGCAAATCACCCAATATCCTGTTTGCGGACGCAGACCTGGAAAATGCCGTGAAACGAGGCGTTTTTGCCTGTTTTTATAACTCGGGTCAATCGTGTAACGCGCCGACCCGAATGCTGGTCGAGCGCTCCATCTACGACGAGGTCTTGCAGATCGCAAAGGCCACCGGTGAAAGTCAGCAGGTCGGAGACCCGGCAAAGGAAGGCCGGCATATTGGTCCCGTCGTCAGCGCGCTTCAATTCGACCGTATACAGGAACTGATCAATGCAGGCGTATCAGAAGGCGCGACACTGTTGGTTGGCGGCCCTGGAAAACCGGATGGATTCCGCAAAGGGCACTATGTCAGACCCACCATCTTTAGCGACGCAAGAAATTACATGCGTATCGCGCGGGAAGAAATATTCGGACCGGTGTTGAGCATCATTCCATTTGAGGATGAAGACGAGGCAATTCGTATTGCAAACGACACGCCCTACGGTCTCGCGGCATACGTGGAAACGGCTGACGCCGACAAGGCGGACAGGGTGGCGGGAAAATTGCGTGCCGGGCAGGTCTATATCAATGGGAGCGGATTGTGCTTATGGCAGCCCGTTTGGCGGCTACAAGCTGTCGGGGCTTGGCCGCGAGGGTGGTTTATTTGGTCTCGAGGATTTTCTCGAAATAAAGGCCGTATCGAATCACTCGTCATCGACCACGAAGTGACAGCCCCTGCTCTGCGGATTTAATTTTGCGGCATGTACCACCAGCAGGGCGGTTTGCACGGCGTTTCTGAGTTCGATCAAGTCCGGGCTCAGGCGGCAGTCGCTGTAAAAGGACTGCATTTCCTCGCGCAGTTCGAGCAGGATGCGCCTGGCCCTGGTCAGGCGCCGGTCGGAACGTACGATACCCGCATAATTCCACATGGTTTGTCTGACCAGGCTCAGATCCTGTTGGATGAGCGTCGGGTCGGCGTCACGATTCGGGCTTTCCCAGGTGCGGGGTTCCGGCAAACGAAAATCCATCGAGGCGATATCCGCAATATCCGCCTTTGCGGTGAATTTGGCACTCGGTCAGGCATTCGAGCAGCGACGTGCTGGCGAGGCGGTTGGCGCCATGCAGGCCCGTACAGCCGGTTTCGCCGATGGCGTTCAGGTGGCGGACGTTGGTGCGGCCATTGAGGTCGGTGTGGACACCACCGCAGGAATAGTGTGCGGCCGGAACAACGGGAATCGGTGTCGGTCGTGATGTCGATGCCCTGTTCCATGCAGCGCCGGTAAATATAAGGGAAACGTTCACGGATGTAATCCGGCTTGAGTGCGCTGAGGTCCAGGTAAACACAGGCATCACCACTGTGGATCATCTCATGGTGGATGGCGCGGGAAACGATGTCACGCGGCGCCAGTGAAGCGCGTGGATGGAGGGCGTCCATGAATCTTTCGCCGCGGCCGTTGACCAGTACGGCGCCTTCGCCGCGCAGCGCCTCGGTGATCAGGAAATGCGGTGCATTGACGGCATAAAAAACGGTCGGGTGGAATTGCACGTACTCGAGGTCGATCAGGCGGGCGCCAACGCGGTAGGCCATCGCGTAGCCATGACCAACGGTGCCCTGGCGGTTGGTGCTGTGCTGGAAAATCTGGCCGAGACCGCCGGTTGCGAGAATGGTTTTGCGCGCCACGATCGCCATCGGTTCACCGCTTTCACCGTCCAGCACGTAGGCGCCGAAACAGGTCAGCGGTTCGAAGCGGTCAACCGGCTTGTCGGTATTGTGTGACAGTGTCAGCAGGTCAATTGCGACCGATCCCATCTTCCGGGTGATGTTTTTCGTCGCATCGACACAGTCGGCGACCGAGGAAAGTATCGCGTGGCCGGTCAGGTCTTTGGCGTGGATGATCCGGCGTTGGCTATGGCCACCTTCACGGGTCAATTCGAGTTCACCACCGGTCTCGCGGTCAAAGGCGATATCCAGTTCATCCAGCAGTAATTCACGGACCGCGGCCGGGCCTTCCCTGACCAGTTGCTCGATAGCGGCCGGGTTGGCCATGCCGTCACTGGCGGTCATGATGTCACTGGCGAGGGATTCCGGATGGGCGGAGGTGTCGAAAATGATGCCGCCCTGGGCCCAGTCACTATTGGCCTCGGATGGCCCGCCCAAAGACAACAACTGCACGTCGAGACCGGCACGTGCGGCATGCAGCGCATAGGCGGAACCGGCCAGGCCTGCGCCGATAACCAGGCAATCGGTTTGTATGACACGCATCAGGGATTACGCCTTTGCAACGATCATGCTGAAATCCGCCGCGCGCGCCGAATGGGTCAATGCGCCCACGCTGATGACATCCACACCGGGCAGGGCGTAGGTTGCCAGGGTATCCAGGTTGACCCCACCCGAAATCTCGATGATCGCTGCCCCGTTAATCAGCTCGACGGCCAGCTTGATCTGGTAGGGCGTCATATTGTCCAGCATGATGATTTCGGCACCGGCTTGCAGGGCTTCCTTGACATCATCCAAAGTTTCCGTTTCGACCTCTATCTTCGCGCAATGCGGCGCAAACTCACGCGCCAGATTCACCGCCTTTGCAAGCGACCCTGCCGCCGTAATATGGTTTTCCTTGATCAGCACGTGTTCGCCAAGCGATGAGCGGTGATTGAAACAACCGCCGCAGCGTACCGCGTATTTTTCCAGGGCCCGCCAGCCGGGCGTGGTTTTCCGCGTATCGACAATGCGCACACCTGTCCCGGTGCTCTTTGCTGCCTCGGCAAACCGCCCTGAAAGGGTGGCGATGCCCGACAGCCGTTGCAGGAAGTTCAAAGCGGTCCGTTCAGCGGTCAGCAGTGAAATCGTCGGACCCGAAACCGCCAGGACGGCGCCGTCTTTGCTGACGTGTTCACCGTCGCTGGTCAAAAGGTCCGTTTTAACGGCCGGGTCGACCCGTTGGAAAACACGTTTTGCGATATCAAGCCCGCAGACAACCATGTCTTCGCGCGCCAGGATCCGTGCCTGGGAAACGTGCCCTGCGGGAAATATGCTCTGACTGGTGAGGTCGCCAAATGCGGCGTCCTCCTCGAGGGCAAGATCGATCAGGGTGTCAATTCTGGGCAGCATATTCAAACATCCTTTCAATACACCGGGTTGCGCGTTCGGCTCAGGTCGTCTGTCGAGGGTAATGACCTGTTCAGGTTTCGGGTCCTTCAGCGCATCGCGAATCTTGACCAGCGTGTTCATTTTCATATACGGACAAAGCCTGCAACCACCGATAAAATTTTTCTCCGGATCCTCGACCGCCAGCCGGCTGACCAGGCCGCATTCGGTCAACATCAGGAAGTAGGGCGCCTCGGTAGTTTTGACATATTTCATCATCTCGCCGGTGCTGCCGAGAAAGTCCACCTGTTCGGCGACCTCCTGTGTGCACTCCGGGTGGGCGACAATTTTCAAACCCGGGAAGGTTTTGCGCGCCTCGGCAATTTGTGCCGTGGTGAATTCCTCGTGGACGATACAGGTACCGTCGGACGAAATGATTTCCTTTTCAACACCGCGCCGCGCCAGTTCCTTGCGTATGTTGTCGGCCATCAGGCGGTCCGGCACAAATATGATGCGTTTTTGCGGTAGCCTGGCCATGATGTTGTAGACGTTGCCGGAGGTCACACAGACATCGGATTCGGCTTTGACCTCCGCCGTGCTGTTGATGTAGCAGACGACGGCGGCATCGGGGTACATGGCTTTCATGCTGCGGACATCGGCGCCGCTGATCGAATCCGCCAGGCTGCAACCGGAATTCCGGTCAGGCACGACCACCAGGGCGTTGGGAGACAGGATTTTGGCGGTTTCCGCCATGAACACGACACCGGCGAACAATGATGACATCCGCCTGTGCCTGCCTTGCCTTGTCCGCGAGAAAGTAGGAATCACCCTTGAAATCGCCAACCCCGTAAACAATTTCCGGTTCGACATAGGAGTGGGCGAGAATCACCGCGTTCTTTTCTTTCTTCAGCTGGTTGATTTCGAGCGTCAGCGGTGCGATTTCCCTGCAGGTTTCGATATTCCACTTGCGCCCGGCGCTGCACTCCACGTGTATCAGCGACCGCAGCAGACGAAGCGCTTCGTCTTCGATCGGGTCGGTGATTTTTGATGCCTGGTTCTTCATAAGTCGACTTGTATGCTATTAAAAATTTGCCCGGGTGGCGTGCGCGGTTCGATCATTATCTACGAACCGGATCGCCACCACCAATATCTGGTTGACAACTGATATTTGGATTAATTGCGCACTTGCAAGCCCCCGGGTCGGAAAAGAATCGCTCGCGGGCTTATTTTGTGCGTGGGTTTGACTTGCTGCGCACGAACGCCACGAATCGTTCGACCCACGGGTTGGTGGCGGTATTGCGGTGATGTGCAAACCCGGCCAGCAGGTTGTTGACGACCAGGCCGTCATGGTCCCCGTCGATTCCGGTGCCACGTTTCACCCGGTAGGCGAAGACGGGGTTTTCAGCGAGGTTTTGCAGACCCGCATAATGAAACTCGTGAACCGGGATGACACTTGCATTGCTGTCGATGGCATGGGCAGCTTGCGGCCAGGGACTTTTGCCAGATTCTTCGATCAGCATATAACCCCTGCCTTGCGGGCGCTCTCCGACCACGGTATCAGCGGCCACGGCCCCAACCATATCGCAACTCTGGCCGCGCCAGCTGATGCTTCGCGACAGGTACATCAGTCCGCCGCACTCGGCATAGGCGGGTTTTCCCGCGGCCAGTGCCTCGCGTATGTCCTTCATCAGACCCCGGTTGGCGGTCAGTGCTTCCAGGTGGGTTTCGGGAAACCCGCCGCCGATGAACAGGCCATCGGCTTCGGGAAGATGAGCGTCTTTGAGCGTGTCGAAAGGTACGAGTTCCGCACCCGCACGCGCAAACGCGTCGAGATCATCCGGATAATAAAAACCAAAGGCGGCGTCACGTGCGATGGCAATGCGCACCTTCGGCATGGTCGCGGAGAACTGCGGGTTGAACCGTTCGGTGCCCCCTTCCTTGCCCGCCGGCCTTGCGGCGGTATGTGCAATTTCTATAACACGATCGAGGTCGACGCCAAGCATCACGGCCCTTGCGAGGCGTGAAATCGTGGTCTCAGCTGCCCTGTGTCCACTGGTCTCGTTCGCGGGTATCAGGCCGAGGTGCCGTTCGGGGATCTCAAGCGCAGCGTCACGTCCGATGGCCCCCAGTACCCGTGCATCGGTATATCGCTCCAATGCGGCCCGTAACTTGGTCTCGTGTCGTGCACCACCCACCTTGTTCAGTATTACGCCGCCGATATTGACCTGCGGGTCAAAATCGAGATAGCCGCGGATCAGCGGTGCAATACCCCGTGTGATGCCGGTGGTATCGATGACCAGCACGACCGGCGCCGCCAGCAGGATCGCCAGTGCCGCGTTGCTGTCCGTGCCCTCGACGTCGATCCCGTCGAACAAACCCTTGTTGCCTTCGATCAGACCGATGGATGTCCCGTCCATGTGCGCGCTGAAGGTGGAGATAATCTCCTCGTGGCTCTGGATGAAAAAATCGAGGTTGTAGCAGGGTCTGCGGGCAGCGCGCGAGAGCCACAACGGGTCGATATAGTCGGGGCCTTTCTTGTAGGGTTGCACGCTCAGCCCGCGTTGCACCAGGGCGGCCGTCAGCCCGATTGAAACAGTGGTCTTACCCGAAGACTTATGCGCGGCAGCGATGTACAGGTGGGCCATGGGATTTGCACCTTGAAACGCAGCCGTTATGGCCGGCTGGTGACCGCTTCGTGGTGCGGGTCAATGGCGGCATCGGCCAGTGAACCGGGCAGAAAGCGCAGCACCTTGAGTCCGAACAGAACGATCAATCCCGCCAGTGCCACCCCCCCCAGACCGAGGCCGATTTCGGGAAGGCTTGGTGCGTAGCTTGCAATCGTACCGTCGAAGAAGCTGGAAGTTACCTGCATGCCCGGAAACAGTTCCAGCGGATAGGCCTGACCACCGATAACGATGACATAAACCTGCGCAAAACCGCCGATAATGACCAGGACGGATGCAGCGATTGCATTGCGGTTTGATCCCGGTACCGCGGGCCGGAATACGAGGAACATGGGGACTATCCCGCCCAGGATAACCTGCCCAACCCAGAACAAAAGGGTGTAGATACCGCCGTCCACCAGTATGAAACGCTCAACACCGGTATGTTCGGCCGCGTACAGATTGGCCAGGTGTTGAACGGCAGTAAAATAGAGCACGGCGGCGGCGAACACACCGAGCAGACGGCTGAGCTTGCGCATCACGGCTGCGCCGATTTCGCGTTCGGTGCCACGACAGGCGGCCAGCAGTATAAGGATATAGATGGCCAGTCCGAATGAAAAAGACATCGCGACAAACAACGGGGCCATGATTGCAGCGTCATAGGCTTCACGCGCGACCAGGAAGCCGAATATGGAACCGGTACCGGTCGTCAGTATCAGCCGCCAGATAAAGGCGACCAAACCGGCCGGCTTTGCGTAGCGGTTCATTCGCCTTTCCATCTGCAACCACAGGTAGACCGCGACGATCAGCATGAAACCGATGTAGAGAAAAATATTCCACGCAAATATCGATTTGAAATTATAGTGGGTCATCGCAACGATCAGACGATCGGGACGACCCAGATCGAGCACCAGGATCACCAACCCCCCGATCAGCAGGGCAATTGCCAGAAGGCCCGATAGCCGTCCCAGCGGTTTGTATAGCGGTTTACCGAACACCGTGCCGATTGATGCGACATTCAAAGCGCCGGACGCTGCGACGATCAGGAAAATGGCAAAAACGTGCGGCATACCCCAGACGATCTGGTTGCTCATGCCGGTGACATAATGACCGTTGTGTTCCATGTAGAACGCGCAGGCTAACGCCGACAAAAGGAACACCACGAGAAGTGAGGCCAGTGCGTAAAACCGTGTGCTGTCGCCTTTGATTTCGCTGTATATGATTCGCTTCACGGCATGTTTCCAGTCAATGGTTGCACTCAAAGGTTCCTGTAGCGTATGCCCGGGGTTGAGTCCGAGATCAGCCCGGATTTGCTGTGTTGCATACATGGCGACACGTTTCGAAATCTCGCTGTCAGGATCGTTCAGGTCACCGAACAACATGGCGCCGCCACCTGTATCGGAACAGGCTTCCACGCAGGCGGGCTGGCGGTCCTCATCGATGCGGTGGACACACAGCGTGCAGCTTTCGACCGTGCCCTTGCCCCTCGGTGCGTAGGGTTTCTGGTCCTCGAGAGATTCATGTACAAACGAACGTGCCTTGTATGGACAGGCCATCATGCAATAACGGCAACCGATACAGGTGTGCTTATTGACCAGCACGATGCCGTCGGCGCGTTTGAATGAAGCACCGGTCGGGCAGACATCCACGCATGGAGGGTCCTCACAGTGCTGACACATCACCGGCAACGACTGGCTGGAACCGGTATGCGGATTGCTGATCTCGACCTTTCTTATCCACTGCGCATCGGTTTCCGGTCGGCCGAATCCGTGCAGTCCATTCTCCTTTGCGCAGGCGGAAACGCAGTCATCACAACCGCTGTCGCAACGGCCCAGGTCGATCAGCATACCCCAGCGCACTGCGCTTGAGGCCGCTGCTTCGGCCGGTTTTGCATTGACCGCAGAGGACTTGCTGATTCCGTATAGCATCACCCCCGGTGCGAGTGCTACCCCCGCCGCGGCGGCAACGGCGCTGAGGAAGCTGCGCCGCGCCGGATCGAAGCCGGGTGTGTCAGTGGTGCGCTTGTTTTTCGCTTTGTCGTTCATCGTTTACCCGGAACCGTTTACCGCAGCCTTATGTGCAACCTCGCCGCTCACCTGGTGATCGGCAGGTAAATCCCCCGCGTCCGGGCGCGACGCGTGGCATTCGAAACAATCGATGCTAACGGCGGCATAATCGTGGCAGGAGCGGCAAAAGTGTGACGGACTGTCAACCGTGACAGGCACCGCGTCCGGGCCATAAACCACGTGGCAGCCTAAACATTCCGTAAGACTGTACTTCGGACTGCGCACACCTTTGAGCATGGTTTCATCACGCTGGTGCTTGAGGAGGTCCATATGGTTGCGCCGCATGAATTCAGTGTCCTCGACACAACGATCACCCCGGCCCTCGGGGATGACCGGCAGCAGCGCATTTTGGGTCGCGGCAGGTTCGCCTGCGCAAACCGCGATGCCGGAACCGGCCATTCCAAACAACAGGAACAACAGCAGGCCCGTGCGGCGCAGGCGCATGGTTTATTCTCCCAGCCCCATCTGTATATAACCCGATGGGCAAACATCCTCGCAAATATGGCAACCGATACATTTCGTATAATCGGTATCCACGTAGCGGCCCATGGTCGAGTCTGTTTTCTTGACCCTGAATATGGCGTCCTGCGGGCAAAATATGACACAGTTATCGCACTCAAAACACATACCGCAACTCATGCAGCGGCCGGCTTCCTTTTTGGCCTCCTCTTCCGTCAGGCCCTCGATGCGTTCACCGAAAGAACCCAGCACCGACTCAGCGGTGATCGTGCTCTCCTTGCGCTTGTATCTTGCTTCGTACTTGAAGTGTCCCAGGAATAACTCATCCGCCGGTGCGATTTCCACAAACGAACGGTCTTCGTAATTGTGTATTGCATAGTCGGAAGAATCGGTGCCGCGATCCTGGACGTGCGGGTATTCGCTGGGCGCGTGACCTGTTTCCCTCAACTTGTCGAGCAGATGGAAGTGATGCACGTCCACCCTGGGCCGTTTTGAGGGTTCTGTACCGGCCAGGAATTTACCAATGCCCTCGGCAGCGATGGAGGCCTGGCCGATCGCGGTCGTCAGCAGGTGAGGCCTGATGATATCGCCGCCGACAAACAGGTCGGGGTGGTTCTTGACGCGATAGAAGCCGTCGGCATCGATCAATCCGCGACCGCTGTCGAGTTCCTCGAAACCGCTGAGATCACCGCGTTGACCGATGGCAGAAACCAGCAGGTCACATTCGAGTTCCGTTTCGCTGCCCTCGACAGTGACCATCTTGCCGCTTGACCAGTCGGTTTTGATGACACGCACGCCCCTCGCCCTGCCATCATCACCCAGCAGCACTTCCACCGGCAGCAGTCCGGGTCTGATTGTCACGCCTTCCTGGGTCACATGATGGACTTCCGTTTTCGTGGCCGGCATGATCTCGGCAGATTCACGGGAGATCAGCGTGACATCGGCACCCTGGCGGTGGGCGACCTCGGCCACGTCGTGTGCCATGTAGCCCATGACGACGTTTTCAGGCCGGTCACGCTCGCGTTGGTGTTCGATATGGCCCAGCCGGCGGGCGACCGCGGCCACGTCCATCGAGGTATCGCCGCCGCCGACCACCAGCACTTTACCGGCAGTGTGCTTCAGCCGGCCGTCATTGAACGCCTGCAGGAAGGCGACACCGCTGATCACGTTTGGCGCGTCGCCGCCAGGCACCGGCAGGGCCATGCCGGACTGGGCGCCGAGCGCGATAAACACGGCGTCAAATTGCGAACGCAGTTCGTTAAAAGAAATATCCTTGCCGATATGGGTATTGGTGCGGACTTCAACGCCGAGATCGAGAATGCGTTGAATCTCGCCATCGAGAACCTTGTCCGGCACGCGGTAGCCGGGGATGCCGTAGCGCATCATGCCGCCGAGCAATTCCTGTCTTTCAAACACCGTGCAGGCGTGGCCCATGCGACGCAGATGGTAGGCGCAGGCAAGACCCGCAACACCGCTGCCGATGACCGCAACCTTCTTGCCGGTGTCGGGGCCCGGGGAATGCAGCTTCAGACCGTGCTCGAGGCCGTAGTCACCGATAAATTGTTCCACCGAATTGATACCGACGTGGTCCTCGACCTCGTTGCGGTTGCAGCCGTCTTCACACGGCGCGGGACAAACCCGTCCCATGATGGCCGGGAATGGATTGGCGTCGGTCACACGGTTGAATGCATATTCCTGCCAGGGCTTGCCTTCGGGTGGTTTTTCGATACCGCGAACGATGTTCAGCCAACCGCGGATATCCTCGCCTGATGGACAACTGGCCTGGCATGGCGGGGCGCGGTGAACGTAGGTCGGGCACTTGTGTGAGTGGTCCGCCTCGAAAATTTCTTCCACCCAGGGCCGGTGTTCGTGGTCGCCATCCTTGAAGCGGCGTTTAGTCAGAAGTTTCTCATTCATTGCGTCATCTTCCCGCGCTTGAATCGCGCTCGGTAGTCATTGTAAACAGCCCTCATACGGTGGCCGTGTTTTCCACCGGTCCGGCATCGTCTTCGGACTCGCTGCCAATCTGGCCGTCGAGGACAATGGCGTTGGAAACCAGTTGGTGCAGGCTGACGATGCGGTCCATGTCGATGCCGTACTTTGGCATCACCTTGGAGAACTGCGATTTGCAGATCGCACAGATCGCGGCCATGTGCGTGACGCCGTGTTCCTCGACCACTTCCTGCAGCGCCTGCATCCGTGGTGAGGCGCCCTTGGTCCTTATTTCCATCAGGTCATCGGTCAGCAGGCCACCACCGCCGCCGCAGCAAAACGTGCCTTCCCTGATGGTATCGGCGGCCATATCGACGAAGTTGTTGCACACCGCCCTGATGATGGCGCGTGGAATCTCGAACTGCCCGCCGGGGCTGTCACCCATTCGCGAGCCCCGCGCAACATTGCACGAGTCGTGAAACGTCAGGGTCATATGATCGTTGGCGGATTTGTCCAGGTTCAGTTCGCCCTTCTGGATCAGGTCCCAGGTGAATTCGCAGATGTGCTGCGGAACCGGGTAGGCGGGATCGAGAAAATCGAAAGGACCCGCCAGCGTGTTCATGAAACTGTAGGCTACGCGCCACGCGTGTCCGCACTCGCCAAAAATGATGCGTTTGACGCCCAGGTCCTGGGCGGCCTTACGGATGCGTTCAGCGACCAGTTTCATCTGCTCGTAGGAACCGATAAACATCGCGAAGTTGGCCGCCTCCGAGGCATAGGAACTGATGGTCCAACTGACGCCCGCGTGGTGGAAAACCTTGGCGTAGCCGATCAGGCCGTCGACGTGTGGTTCCGCAAAAAAGTCGGCGCTGGGTGTCACCAGCAGGATATCCGCGCCCTTCACGTTAAGCGGCAGTTTGACCGCCACGCCGGTTTCTTCCTCGATGTCTTCCTCGAGTCCTTCCAGCGTGTTGGCCAGCGCCGCCTCGGGCAGACCCAGGTTATTGCCGATCTTGTGGACCTTGCCAAGGATTTCGTTGCAGTATTTCTGACCTTTGCCGATGTGGTCCATGATCTCGCGTGCGGCCATGGAAATCTCGGCGGTGTCGATGCCATACGGACAGTAGACGGAACAACGACGGCACTGCGAACACTGGTGGAAGTAGCTGTACCATTCGTCCAGCACGTCCCTGGTCAGGTCTTCGGCACCCACCAGTTTGGGGAAATACTTACCGGCAAATGTAAAATAGCGGCGATAGATTTTACGTAACAGGTCCTGGCGTGCGACCGGCATATTCTTCGGGTCACCTGTGCCGAGAAAATAATGGCATTTGTCGGTGCATGCGCCGCATTTTACACAGCCGTCCATGTAAACCTGCAGGGCCCGCGACTTTTTCAGCAGTTCACCAAACTTTTCGATGGCCCTGGCCTGCCAGTCATCGACCAGTTCACCCGGGAAGCCCAGTGCTTCCTGGTGCGCCGGCGCCGCCGGGTAGGGTGCTGAATCTTTCATTACACCCGGTTTGAGGGAGGGGACCTCAAACAGGGTATTGATCTGAATGGTGTCGAATTCTGCCACTATCTATTCACCACCGGGGCCGGGACGGTTGGTTTCCAGCGCCGCTGCCCATGGAGCGAGATGTCTCTTCTCACGTGGGTTATCAACCTGGTTGCGGCCCGGGCTGAAAAATACCCCGGGTGCATGGAGCAACTTCGAAACAGGAAATATGAACATCAATATCAGCACCAGGCTCAGGTGCACCAGCAGCACCGGATCGGCCGGCAAGGGTTGCCAGTTGAAATGGAGCAGGCCGAGCACGAACGCCTTCAGTGAAACGATGTCGGTATGCGCCACGTACTTCATCATCAGCCCGCTGCCGGCAATACCGATCAGCAACATCAGCATCAGGTGATCCGATGGCCCCGAAATATAGCGGACACGTTCGACCAGGAAGCGTCTCCCCCATAATCCGAACAGGCCGGCAAGCATTGCAAAACCGGCATATTTACCAAAAGGCTGGATCCAGTTCACCCAAAACCAGACGGGCTCGGTGAAATACCTGAGGTGGCGCAGGACCACGAGTAACAAGGCGGCATGGAACACCCAGCCGAACAACCAGGTCCACTTGTTGGACTTGAACAGGCTTTCAAAAAACGTGACTTCCCTGAACATACGCAGAACAACTCCCGTTTGTGTAACAGGGGCGGGTGTTGTCGGGATTTTCAAGGGTGCCGGGGTGCGTGCGTACAGCCGGATTCTATAAACCAGGCCGACGACAAAAACCGCCGTCGCCAGGTAAAATAATATCGCAAAAACCGTGCTCAGCACGCGTGCTCCCTTGACCTGTGTTTGCGGGTCAGCACCGGGGTGCTAACCCGTCACAACGATTAGATACAACCCGTCGGTTTTGGCAAACCGGCAATTTTACAAGCCTGTTTTGCCGGGCCGTAAGGAAATAATTCATAGAGGTACTTGCTGTTGCCCTTGTCGGGCCCAAGCGATTTCTTGATCGCCTTGGTCAGAACACGGACCGCCGGGGCAATCTGGTATTCCTCATAATAATCACGCAGGAAATTCACCACTTCCCAGGCGTCGTCGGACATTTCAATATTCTCGTTTTTGGCAATCAGTTCCGCCAAGTCCTTGTTCCACTGGCTGATATCAACCAGGTAACCTTCTTCGTCTGCCTCGAATGAGACACCGTTGAGTTCATATGCCATGATCTACTTTTTCCTTTGTTAAAAAACCAATCTACAACCAGGATTGGGCAACGTCGTGCTCAACCACCAAATCAACAAAACCGCCATAATCAACGACGTCAATGCCGTCAATTAAAGAGACGTCATTCAGACCCCGGGCCGAAACATCGGGCCCGAGAACGTAAAACTTCAAACCTTTCATTCGCTTGATGACAGTATCGGCGGAGGCAGCATGACGCATCGCGGCATAGACGCCGTCCTCGAACAGCAGTATGGAACTGCCATCCTCGGCCAGGCGCAGACAGCTATCCAGCGCGTTTCTGTCAAACGGTGACTTGTTAATCAGGTGCAGCATCTTGCTCATGAGCTTATCACCACGTCCTGCTGCGCCATGATCCCGCGCAATTTTTCCGCCGCGACTACCTCGACCGGGATAATCAGATCCTCGGCGGAAAGTCCGCGTTTGTCGAGAGACTCCTTTTCGACATAAATTTTTTCCACGTCGTAATCGTCCAGCGCCCTGTAGGTCCTGGAGAAATTCTTCATGCCGATGTCAGCCGTTTCCTGGTCTTTCTTTAACTGGTAAACGCCGTCATCGACAAAAACCACGCTGACATCCTGATCGAAGGCGGCCGCAATAAGTACGACTTCGAGGCACTCGAGGGCGTAGATGGTTCCGTAAGGCGCACGGCGGTTGACATACATAAAGCGTTTAACTGCCTCGGCGCCTTCCTCTTCTTCCCATGGTTCCATTCAGTTCTGCTCCTTCAATCGCCGAATACGACCAACCGGTCGTTCTGAATGCCGGCTTCTACCAACTGGCCGAGACCTGATATACGAAACCCTTCCTGCAGCAGTTCTTCCTTGACGCCACGGCGTAATCCCGCCGCGACGCAGACGACGAGGTCGATATCGTTTGCTTTTGCCAATTCGGACCACAACTTGACCAGGTTTCGGTCGTCACTCTGCGGTTCGGACAAGCGGTTTGCGTTGTATACCCCATCGTTATAAAAGAACACGCGGGGTACTTGGTGTCCTTTTTCGATGGCTGCTGCGGCAAACCGGTAGGCGCTGTCAGAGGCCTGGTGTGTAAACGGGCCTTCGTTGATCAGGATTCCAAGTTTCATAGGTTCGAATTCACCTTCACCGTGATTGTTAGAAATGCAGGTGCGTCGAGGCGTTCAGGCTGTTGCGCGCGCCGCGCCAGTCATCGATCTGGTGCTTGGTAAAGGCCAAATCGGTCATCTCGAAAAACCGTGGCCAGCCGATACGTTCGATCCACTCGCCGAGCCGTTCCCAGGCCTTGCCGTCTTCCTTGTAGGCATAGAGTATCCGCTTGACGATATCGGCGACTTCGGGCCAACGTGGCGGGTTATTCGGCAAATTGGCGGCGACCAGTTTGTGAAAGGTCGGTTTTGAACGTGCATTGGAGTGTTTGCCGCCGACCCATATGGCCAGCTTGGTTGAATCCGGCCCATTGATCTGCATTGGTGGGCACGGCGGGTAACAGGCGCCGCAACAGATGCACTTTTTCTCATCGACCTCGAGCGACGGTTTGCCGTTGACCATCGCGGGACGGATCGCGGCCACCGGGCAGCGCGCGACCACGGCCGGCCGTTCACATACATTGGCAACCAGGTCATGGTTGATCTTTGGCGGTTTGGTGTACTGCACATTGATCGCGATATCCCCCTGGCCACCGCAGTTGATCTGGCAGCATGAGGTTGTCATGCGGACGCGGTTTGGCATTTCTTCATGGGTAAACTCATGGTGCAGTTCGTCCATCAGTGACTTGACCACACCGGAGGCATCGGTGCCGGGAATATCGCAGTGCAGCCAGCCCTGGGTATGGGAGATCATCGATAATGAATTGCCGGTGCCGCCAACCGGGAACCCGGCGGCGTTCAGCCTTTCGATCAGCGGTCCGGTCTTGTCCGCCGAGGTGACCATGAACTCCGCATTGCTGCGGGTTGTAAAGCGTATATGGCCATCGGCAAACTCGTCCGCAATATCACATAGTTTGCGGATCGTAAAAACATCCATCTGCCGTTGCGTACCGGCCCGGACGGTCCAAATTTCTTCGCCGTTGTTGGCCACGTGATGCAATACGCCGGGTCTTGGCCGGTCGTGCCAGGCCCAGTTGCCATAGTTGGCCTTGAGCGTCGGGTGCATGTATGGAAAAGGATCCGGAACGCCGTGTTCGTCGGGTCTGCGTGGGGTGACTACGTTATTCATTGCTCATTCCTCTTATTCGCTGGCCGTCATACATGCTATTTGGCAGCAGCGGCTTTGGCTTGCTTGTGTTCGAACCATTTGGCAGCTTCGATATCCCAGTCGTCGGTACGGACATAGGAACTGGTGCGCGGGTGATTGACCATGTTGGGGTCGACAGGAATATTCAGCGCCTGAAGGAAGTTGGCCAGCCCTATGCGGTCGATGGTTTCGCCAATGCGCTCGTGTTCAAGTGCGTTCTCCGCGAAAAAGTCGACGACCTCCTCGGTAAACTCGGTCAGCTTTTCATAATCCTCTTCGCTTTCAAGTTTCATGAACGGGATGATGACGGTACCCATCTGGTCACCGATCTTCAGCGAACGCTTGCCGCCTATCAGCACGGTGACACCGCGGTCCTTGCCGGGGGACAGGGCCTTGGTCATGACGTTGATACAGTGCATGCAACGCACACAGCTCTTGTTATCAACATCCAGCGTGTCGTCATCGTTCAGGCTCAAGGCGCGCGTCGGGCAATGGGAAATGACCGTGTCGATCATCTGTTTGCGGCCGACCTTGGCCACGTGTTCCTTGACCTTCTCCTGGTCGACCTGCATGTCGTCACGCCAGGTGCCGATAACGGCGAAATCCGCACGGTGGATCGCATTGACGCAATCGTTGGGGCAACCAGAGAATTTGAACTTGAACTTGTAGGGCAGCGCCGGGCGGTGCATCTCGTCGAGCAGGTTGTTGATGATTCCGCGGTGTGCCTTTACCTCGTCGTAACATGACTGCTCGCAACGGGCGTGGCCCACACAGCTCATCGAGGTGCGCAACGCCGGTCCCGCGCCGCCCAGGTCCAGGCCGATCTTGTTCAATTCATCGAAGGCCGGTTGCACCTTGTCGGTCTTGCAGCCCTGGAACATGATGTCGCCGGACTGGCCATGCAGCGCAATCAGGCCTGAACCGTGTTCTTCCCAGATATCACACATGTCGCGTAACAACTTGGTTGAATAATGCATACCGGCGGGTGGCTGGACACGCAGCGTGTGGAATTCTGATGATTCCGGGTATTCTTTCGCGACCTCAGAAAAACGCGGGATGATGCCGCCACCGTAACCAAAGACACTGACCGTGCCGCCTTTCCAGTAACCCTTGCGGGTTTCATAGGAGTGTTCAAGCTGACCCATCAGGTCTTTCATCATGTTGGCATTTGGCTTGTCGCCGTCGTCCGCCAACCGTTGAAGTCCATCAACAAAACTGGGCCAGGTACCGCCTTTGAGTTCGTCAAGTAAAGGAGTGGGGTGTGTTTTTTTCGTCATGACGGCTCCATAATATTCTGTAATAAAGGTTGCTTGCACTGTTAGTTTTACAGCACTGAATTTGCTAACAGAAGCATACCTAAAGTATAGCCGGGCGGGTCAAAAATGCTGAGAAACAGCGGGTCAAAACCCGTGAAGTTCCGATAGCTAACCTCTAACATATTGGCTATATTAGAAATTCATCATATTTGAATTTTAAATTTAATTCCAGCAGGATTGGTTTCTGTGAAAAATACGGCACGTTGCGGAGGCTTTTTGAACGAAGACGACCATTACCAGGAGTGGCGGCTGAAAAAGCTCATGACCTACCCGCGATGCGTGGATGATATTATCGTCCCGATTGACGCCTTGCTCGACATGAAACCGGTGCAGCAATCCGCAATTATAAAGGCATGCAGGCGTTCGAATATGGCCATTTACCAGTGCCGCGATCAGTCAGCAAACCGCGCTTCTATCATAGCCTTCGCCTCACAATTTGGTCTCCTTCGGCTTGACCACCACCTGTGTGCCAACGCAGATGGTGTTGCGGAACTGTCGGTGGCGTCCGATGGTGTAAGGGCCGACTATGTGCCCTATACAAACCGCAGCCTGAGTTGGCATACCGATGGTTATTACAATGACACTCGTCGGCAAATCAACGCGGTCGTGTTGCATTGTGTACGCGGTGCCGTGTCCGGCGGCGAAAACGCGCTGCTCGATCCGGAACTGGTATACATCCGCTTACGTGATGAAGACCCGCGTTTCATCAAGGCATTCGAACATCCCGAATGCATGACAATCCCCGCCAATTCCGGCAGCGCGGGTGAAATCCGGCCCGCGTCGGGCGGACCGGTGTTTTCATATGGCGCCTTTGGAGAGATACACATGCGCTACAGCGCGCGAAAGAAAAACATCCGCTGGCGTGATGATCCACTGACCACTGCCGCGAGAATTTTTTTGTCAGAAATCCTCGATGATAAAGCGGGTCCGGTTTTCCGTTATCGCCTGCAGGCAGGTGAGGGCTTGCTGTCAAATAATGTGCTACACGACAGAACCGCATTCAGCGACGGACCGGAACAACAACGCCTGTTGTACCGCGCCCGATTTTTCGACCGCATCGGAATTTAAAAAACGTACAATAACGTGATGCCCTGCAAGGAAAAGAACCATGAAAGCCATTGAAGTCAAACTCAGCGACATCATCATCCAGAACCCCGAAGTCAATTCATTTCCCGAGTTGCTGGACAAGGTCCGGGCCATGACGTCCGAGAACATGATATTCCTCAACTTCGATGTCAAGCCCGACTACCGCGATACGCCGCGCAACTGGGAGTGGAAGCTGGAAGCGGCTTTTGGTGAGGGCGGTAAGTAGATGAACCCTGAAATTTACAACGGCCTCCTGGTGCAATATGCCGATTAACTCGACCGTCACCCGCCTGGAAAAATTCATTGCACCCTATGGAAAAGAGGTGACGCTGGAAAATGTCGCCTATGAAAACGGCATGCGTGTATTGCGCATACACATACGTGAAGACAGACGTTTTACCGTTATGGATATCGATGCAAGTACAGCATCGGCATGGGCCGATGCGATGACACGCTGGGCCGGTGAGATCGTAAGCAAATAACCACAAAGGACAAGAGATGGATCACCTGCCTGTTTTTCTGAATGTCAGGGGTAAAAGAACCCTGATCGTCGGTAGTGGCGTATCGGCTGCGCGCAAAGCCGATCTTTTGCTGCGTGCCGGCTCCGAACTGACCATCGTCACGCCGGAACTTGGCGATGAGTTATCCCATCTTGCCGAATCCTTTGAGTTCACCCACCAGCGCAGCGCGTTGAAGACGGGAGACCTCAACGGTTGCGTGATCGTGTTTGGTTGCGCCAGCGATGATGCGGACAATCAGCATCTGCGCAAACTCGCCGCGGCCGCCGGCATCATGGTCAATGTCAGCGACAAGACCGAGGACTGTGATTTCATCATGCCGGCTGTCGTCGACCGCACACCGTTGCTGATTGCGATCTCGAGCGGGGGTACCTCGCCGTTGCTGGTGAGAATGCTCAAGGCACGCTTTGAAACGACTATCCCAGCCGCCTATGGCAAGCTGGCCGAGTTTGCCGGAAGCTATCGTGACCGCATCAAAGAATTGATTCCGAACATGACGCGCCGGCGCCGGTTCTGGGAGTCGATGGTATCCGGCCCGGTTGCCGAACACCTGTTTTCCAGTCAGTTTGAGGAAGCAGAGTCACTCATGGAGAGCCAACTCGACGAGGCAGCTGTTGCCGGTGACCAGCCACCGCACGGTGAGGTATACCTGGTCGGCACCGGTCCCGGTGACCCGGATCTTTTGACCTTCCGCGCACTTCGCCTGATGCAACAGGCAGACGTGGTCCTGTATGACCGGTTGATCGGCGAGGGGATACTCAACCTGGTACGCAGGGACGCCAGGCGTATTTACGTCGGTAAACTGAAAAACAACCACACCGTTTCGCAGGAAGAAATCGGCAATATGCTGATCGACCTCGCACGGCAGGGAAAGCGGGTGCTGCGTCTGAAAGGGGGTGATCCGTTTGTCTTCGGACGCGGTGGTGAGGAAATCGAAGCCCTTTCAGATAACGGTATCGCATTCCAGGTGGTGCCCGGTGTGACGGCCGCAAACGGCTGTGCTGCCTATGCGGGTATTCCGCTGACCCACCGGGATCACGCCCAGGCCTGTGTTTTCGTGACGGGTCATGAGAAAGACGGCGAGCTGAACCTGAACTGGCAAAGCCTGATACAACCCCGCCAGACGGTGGTCCTGTACATGGGCCTGTCTTCACTCGAGGCCATCACCCAGGGCTTTTTAAGCCACGGGGCCAATCCGGCCACCCCGGCGGCTGTCATCGAAAATGGAACACGCGCCGGACAACGGGTCATAGTCGGCACACTGGAATCCCTGCAAGCGAAGACATCACGGGCGCAAGTCAAAAGCCCCGCTTTGATTATCATCGGCAGCGTGGTCGGTCTGAGGGAAAAACTCTCGTGGTTTGCGGAAAAACAAGGAATAAACAAGCATGAGTAACGCACTGAATTACCTGATCAAGGCCCGGCCCGAGGCGATGACCGCCTATTTCAGTTTCCTGAAGGATGCGGGCAAACACCTCGACCCGAAGACCCGCTCGCTGATATCGGTTATCACCAAGATCGACAGCCAGACGGAACGCGGTTTGCGGCAATACCTGCCGCGCGCGATCCGTGACGGCGCCAGCCCGAATGAAATCCTCGATGCGATCCTGATGGCGTTCCCCACCCTGGGGCTCGCCAAGATCGTCTGGGCGATAGACATCCTGCTTGACATGGATATACCCGAATTCCGGCTCGAGGCGCTGGACGCGCAACCCGAATGGCATGACCTGGCGAACTGGGATGACGTCAGCGACGGTGAAATCACCTACCTCGATGGACGTGACGGCAGAAACGTTTTTATCTGGCGTTCGGGCGAAACCTGCAAAGTCTACGACAGCCGTTGTCCTCACCAGGTCACGGATATCCCGCACCTCGCCCTTTCCGGGCAGCAGCTGACCTGTCCGAAACACCAGTGGGTCTTCGATGTTTCAACAGGCGAGTGTGTTGACAAAGGTACGCGGCCGTTACGGCAGTTTGACAGCAGGGTGAAAGAGGGGCGCCTGCAGGCAAGTTGGTAAGAACCGGCACCAACGTCAATCCAAGCACCGTCTTCCCTGCGCCGGGATGACGGTGCTTGTTGTTAAGACGGTGCTCTCAATTTGACGCTTAAGCTTAATTTACGAGGTCGTGGTTTCCGCATCGGGTTGCGCTTGACCAAGCAGTTTGCCGCGAATCCGCTCCTTGCTCCGGGTGAAGAATTCGCTGATGTCGAGGCCGATACCATACATGGACGGAACCAGCAGCAGCGTGACAAAGAAGGCGAAGAAAACACCAAACGCCAGCGCGATCACGATGGGTTGCAGGAATGCTGCCTGTATTGAACGGTCCATCATCATTGGCAACAGGCCGACAATGGTCGTGACAGAAGTCAACAGGATCGGTCTGAAACGGGCCACGCCGGCCTCTACGATGGCCTCGCGTTCCGACATCCCCTGGTCCCGCAGCCGGTTGCAGTAATCCATCAGTACGAGATTGTCGTTGACGACTACACCCGCCGCTGCGGCGATGCCGAAATAACTGAAAATTGCCATGGTCATGCCAAGCACGGCGTGTCCGACGATGGCACCGACAAATGCGAAGGGCATCGCGACCATGATCAGCATGGGTTGCCAGTAGCTCCGGAAAGCGACCGCCAAAAGGGTGTACATGGCGAAAAACGCAATCAGGTACAGACCCATCACTTCCTTGATAAAGCGCTGTTCACCTTCAGCCTGGCCAACGGCACCGCGGATGATACCCGGATAGCGTTTTTCCCATTCCGGGAAAAAATTCTCGTCCAGGTCTTTCATGATATCGTCGCGCACATCTTCCTTCAGGTCGGCACTGATACGTGCGGCGCGGTTGCCGTTCCAGCGTTGGATCCGGTTGATGCCGGGCGCGTATTCGAGATCTGCAACGGCGAGCAGCGGCAATTCGCGGCCGTCGGCGGTGCGAACCCGGAAGTTCTTCAGACTCTCGATGGATTGCCTCGATGCCAGCGGGTAACGAACCTTGACCTTGACGTCCTGGCCGTCACGGGGAAGTCGTTGAACCTCTTCACCGAAGTAAGCCTGGCGAACCTGCCGGTTTACATCCGCCAGGGTCAAGCCGAGTTTGGACGTGCCGGGTTTCATGGTCAGCCGGATTTCTTCGGATGCACCTTCCAGGTTGTTGCGCACATCATAAATGGTCGCATAGGTGCGCAACTGGTTTTCGACGTCCGCCGTGGCAGCCCGCAGCACATCGAGATCCGGATGCCTGATCGACAGTTCGAAGTCGGGGTCGTTATTGCCCTGCGTGTACTGCACGGATACTTCGCGTGCGTCGGGTACATCGCCCATCAGTTCACGCAAACGCACCGAGGCTTCCTTGGCCGTCATGTCACGGACTTCAGGCGGCGCCAGCTTTACGATGGCCAGCACGCTGTCACGTCTCGAGCGCGTATACCAGTTTTCAATCAGCACGCCTTTACCGTCAGTGCGCTGATTCACCTCTTCCTCCAGCGCTTTTTCAGCCGTTTGCAACTGTGCGAGAATTTCCAGCGCACGACTGTAGGGCGCGCCTTCCGGCATTACGACATTTACGACGATTTCATCGGATTCGATATCCGGCATAAAGCTCTTTTTGACCCAACCCGTGCCGAACATGCCAAAGCCGACGATGAGTACGCCGATAAAAATGCTTGCCGTCAGGTAACGGCGATGCACGGCCCAGGTACCGATTCCGCGGTAATGATTTTGGGCAAAGTTCAGGATGCTGTCGGCAATCCGTTTCTGGAACCTGCCAAAACGTTTCATATGGTGCCGGGGTTTCATTTTTGACAGATGCGACGGCAATATCAACAGGGATTCGAGCAGCGAAAAGGACAGCGCAAGGATGACTACCCAGGTGATATGCCGGGTAAATTCGGATGTCGAACCACTGACGAAGATCCAGGGAAGAAAGGCCATGATGGTGGTGATGACGCCAAACACGACGGGCTTGGCCACCAGTTGGGCCCCGGATATTGCAGCGTTGACGCCGCCTCCGATCCGGTTGGCCTCGCTGTGTATGCCTTCACCGACCACGATCGCGTCGTCAACGACGATACCCAGCACCAGCAGGAAGGCGAAGGTGGACAGCATGTTCAGCGATACACCCACGGATCCAAGCAATACAAATGCGCCGGCGTAGGCCGTGGCGATACCAACCGCGACCCAGAATGCGACAACCGGCCTCAGCGTGAGCAGCAACACAATCATGACCAGTGCGAGTCCCTGTGCGGCGGAACTGCCGATGGTTTTCATCCTGGCCTTGAAGTCGACGGACTGATCGGTCCACAAGGTCAGGGTGACGCCATCGGGCAGGCTTTCCTTTCTCTTGTCGATCCAATTTCGGACGGACTCCGACGCGGTGACGATGTCCATGACTTCGGTGGACATGAATTGCAGCAGGACCGCCGGTTCGCCATTGAGCGTTGCCAGTATCGGGTTGTCTTCAAAGCCGTCCAGCACATTGGCCACATCTCCCACGCGAATGACACCGCCATCACTTGTTTCCTTGATGATGATATCGTTGAATTCCGTTTCGGTATCCGCCTGGCTGCGCACTTTCAACTGGTAGGTGCCCACCTCGGTGCGCACCTGGCCGGCGGACTGGTTGATGGAGGTGTTGCGGATCGCGTTGGCGACCTCGGAGAAGCTCATGTTGTAACGTCTCAGGGCATCTTCGCTGACCTCGATGGATACTTCTTCCTGGCGTGTCCCGAATAACTGGACAAGGGAAACGGAAGGCAGTTGCGCGGCTTCACGCCGGAGTGTTTCCGCCAGGTGTTTGAGTTCGCGTTCGCCAATATCACCATGCAGGGCGACACGCATAAACTCATCACGATTGACCCATTGCTGTACCTTTGGCGGTTCGATATCACGCGGGAAAGACGAGATTGAATCGAGGCGGATTTTCACATCGTTCATGAACTGGGTGAAGTCAACCTGGTTTTCCGCAAGGATATAAACTGCACCATATCCTTCGGAGGACGTGGATCTTACCCACTCGATTGAGTCGAGATCGCGAACGGATTCTTCAATACGGGCGACGATCTGCTCTTCGACTTCCTGTGGGGCCGCACCAGGCCAGGAAACTTCAATCTGCAGACCGGGGAAGCGGACCTGCGGATCCATTTCACGTTCCATTTGGGAAAAGCCAATCACGCCGGCAACAAAGATGCCGACCATGACGAGGTTCGCGGCAACCGAATTTCTCGCCCACCAGGCAATCAAACCGTTCATTTATTGTTCCCTCTTCAGTTTTCTGTATTTATGTCTAGCTGGTTTGTTCACGGGTGATGGCACGCACTTCCATGCCATCGACGGCGGCGGGGATCGTGGATGTCACGACCTTGTCACCAACCGCGACACCGGTGCTGACCAGCACGGTATCCTCCGAGGTTGAAAGTATTTCAACGGTGCGGATCTCGAGCCGGTTTTCATCATTGATCACGTAGACCTTGTTGGCGTTGCGCAGGGCCAAACGTGGCAGTACCAGAGCGGTCTGGCTGTTGACACCGGCGATATCCGCATGCACAAACATGCCGACGGCGATTGGCGTGCCGTTATCGGAACCCAGGCCGTAGGGGTCATTGACTTCAGCTATCGCATATATGAGACGTGTTTGCTGATCGACCGAGGCATGGGTGCGAACGATGCGGCCGTTCCAGGTGTGTTGGTGACTGCCCACCTGTGCGCTGAATTGCACAAGCGGTGCGTTGAAGGTATCGGCCATGAACCCCATTGGCAGGTTCAGTTCCGCCAGTTGTGAATCGGTCAGGGGTAAGCGGATTTCAACGGTGTCGGTGGAAAACACCCGGCCGAGGTTGGTGCCCGCGGAGATATACTGGCCAATACCTACATTTTTTAAACGTACCCGGCCCTGAAATGGTACGGATATTTCCGTGCGGGCCACATTGAGTTGGGCTTCCTTCAAATCCGATTCAGCGGAGGCCAGCTTGGCTTCTGCTTCCATGACCTGTGGCTTGTTCAGGGCGTAGGGTGTGGGTTCACCCTTGTTTTCCTTATCCAGCCAGTGGTCTTTCTTGATCTTGGCGTTTGCAAGTTCACGTTGAACCGCTACTTCCGCTTCGGCGACACGTGCCTGGGCCCGCACAACGGCAAGTTTGTAGTCGGTGTCATCAATTTTGATCAGCATTTCGCCAGGGGTAAACTCCGCACCTTCAGCAAAGGATTCGGAAATGCCAACGATACGCCCGGAGACTTGTGGAATCAGATCAATTTCTGTCTTGGGGCGGACTTCACCCTGGGTCTGTACTGATATGGTCACCGTGTCCGATTTGACCTCGTCGACATACAGCGAGATCAGTCGTTGAGCGTCCTCTTTCTTTTCCGGTTCGGGTTTTGCAGCGCCAAGTGCCTGTACGATTCCGATACTCACTGCCAGTACCAGTATGGGGGTCATGATCTTGAGCAACTTTTTCACGGTGAACCTCTCTGTTGAATGTTTCAGGTCGTGAAACCTGATATTTTCCTTTTCCCACAGCAAAAGGGCGGATGCTTTTTTTATCGGCATATCTTTGCCTATAAAAAACACCAGCCCTCTATCACAATATCAATAATCTTAAGACGAACTCGTCTCGGAAATGGTTACATTTATTTTTTTGCCCTGCTGAATGACCAGTCCTGCAAGACGGGCATATGAGACCATGAATGATTCAGCATTGCATGGGCCAGAAGTCAGTGGGCCGAAAGTCATACTCCCGCTGCATCCCGGCGTTTTAGTTTTTTTTTGCAAATTTGATCAGCTGAATTTCAATGATTTTTCGGAGGCGTTCGGTAAAGGAGTTTGGTGCGTATATTCCAAATACTTTATATAGATATGATATCTTGAACGGTTGACAATGACCCAAAGAAAGTAGCACAGTATCTGCTGGCCCAAAAGGGATTTGGGTTCGTGTCGACGTTTATAAAACAACCAGATAGTTAGCAAAAGTTATAAAAAACATAAACTAATGAGCAGTTAGAGACCACGGATCGGTCAGGTTAAGGGAGAGTTTGGGCTGGATTTTGTGAAAATGATTTCACTGAACTGTCAGTTCAAAAGACCATTAAACTGGTGGTGAATGGCCGCCGGTTTACACTTGTATTTTTGAGGGGAGATCTAAATATGCGATCCGTTAAACGTAATACGCCGACCGCCTGGAAGGCTATTTCCAATCGATTTATCTTTTGTTCATTTCTTTTCGGTTTACTGGCGAGTTCACAGGTCGTGGCGCAAACCACTAGCCTCCCTGAGTACTTCTGTGCAGACGATATCAAAAATGTGGGCAGCTGCACCGCCAACGAAGTAAGCCTGTCGGGTGTGACCAACGTCCAAGTTACCGACCTGGCCGGTAATCCACTGACCGCATGTTACGATGGGCAACTGGTCAAGATTGCAAACCTGGAAGCCCAACTGGACAATAATACCGGCCAGCGCTGGGATATTACCTTCTGGATCGGACGCTACGGAAACGATCCCCGCACGCCTGCCGGTAATGACCCCACGGCCTGTGCGGTGACGACTTTGCCCCAGGACGGTACCGGGTCGCCCTATATCAGCAATGACGATGGTGATAGCTGTTGGGATTTTGCGATACCACCGGCGCCAGTTGATCTGGTCTTTAGTGATAACGCCGCAACCTTTGAATGCCGCGATTCCAATAATGACGGAATTGCAGATCTGCAGGTATTGACCACATGGCAACAAAATGTCAGTTTCGTATGCGGTGCTGGCGATGCGGTTCCTCCATATGACATCACCGACCCGGTGTTCCAGGGCGGGTCGCCGTCGAAGTGTGACATCACCTTACTCGACACGGTGCCGTTGGTCGCGACAGCCAGCCTGACCGTCACCAAGATTTCACAAGGTGACGTAAGCACATTTGACTTTACCGGTACCGGTTTCCCCGCGGGTAGCGTGTTCGAATCCTTTACACTTGACACAACCGCCCCGACACCGGGCCAGGATTCGCTGAGCGATTCGGTCATTCCTTTGGTTGACCCCATTAACGGCGATACATTCACCATCAACGAGACGCCGGTGCCGGCAAACTGGAACCTCATTAACGCCACCTGCAGTAATGGCGACGACCCGAGAACCGGTGTCACGCTGAATCCGGGTGATGATGTCACCTGTACATTTACCGATGCCAAGGATGGTGATATAACCATCGTCAAAAACACCATTGGCGGAGATGCGACGTTTACCTTTACAAACACGCTGCCGGCTCCCGACTCCCCCTCGTTTAACATCTTTACAACTTCAGGCGTGGGCACGTTCGACACCCAAGTGACACCGGGCACCTACACTGTGACCGAATCCACGCTTTCCGGTTGGGACCTGACCGGCCTGATTTGCGAGGAACATGACGGCATCCAAAACTCCACCTGGGATTTTGACACGAGGACCGCGACCATCGTCGTGGAAGCCGGCGAGTCAATAAACTGTGCGTACGAGAATACCAAGCGTGGCTCACTCGTACTGCGCAAAAACACCACCCCGTCGAGTTCAGATATTTTTGCATTTACGCATGATTTGGCGGGCGACGTTGTTCCGCCGTCACCTTTTAACCTGACCGCAGGTGTTGATGAGAATTTCCTGCGTGTTCTGCCGGGATCCTACACGGTCACCGAGTCCGAACCCACACCGGGATATTACCTGGAACAAATAGCTTGCCAGGACGGTGTTGGTAATGTGGTTGACAGCACGGTCGATCTTGTTACCCGCACGGCCACGGTCAATATTGATCCGGGTGAAGAAGTGGACTGCCAATTCCTCAATGTCGCGCTTGGCAGTGTGACGATCGTCAAGGAATTATCAGCGGATGGCCCGGCTTCCACTACTTTCGATTTCATCAGCACGGACCTGGGCAACTTCCAGTTGACACCAGCGGATTCGGCAACCCCGGACAGCATCACATTCCCCGACCTGGTCGACGGCTTTTATGACATGGCGGAAGCAGACCCAACCGCATCTGGCTGGCAACTGGTCAGCGCGATGTGCGATGACGGTATCAATCTGATTGATCCGGACGCGCCCAATCCGGGTATGGTACATCTTCAACCCGCTGAAAATGTCGTCTGTACCTTCGTCAATGCACCGCTTGGCAGTTCGACGATCATCAAGACCAGCATTGGCGGTGACGATACCTTTACTTACACGGGTACCGCCCAGAACGGCGAAATCAACCCGATGGACGGCCTTTCGTTAACCACCGTGAGTGGCTCCGTTTCCCAGGATTTCAGCTATATGCTGAGTCCGAATGGCAATCCATATACCGTCACCGAAGATACGGTTACACCGCCAGGCTGGGTATTGACCAGTATCGGATGTGTTGAGGACGGCACCCAGGACACCACGGTCGATATTCTGAATGCAACTGCATCGATCAATGTCGACCTGGCGGAAGCGGTAACCTGTACTTTTACCAATACCGCCGATGCTACCCTGGTTGTGCAGAAATCGACGGTCCCCTCGGGGTTGGCCGACGCTTTTACCTTTACCACTGACGGCGTGGTCAACTGGGAAACCTCCGGTACCACCACGGCGGCCCTTGCGGACGGGCAGTCGGATTCGCAAACGGGTCAACCTGGTATATATTCGGCGACAGAAACGACTCTGCCGGGCTTTACCATTACCGATATTGAATGTCGCGGCGAGACGCTGAGTACCATACAGATCGGAGACGGTACACCTGCCTTCGAGGACGGGGATGACTACGTCGATGTCACCCTCGCTGCCGGTGAGACCGTGACCTGCGAATTCGAGAACACGGCACTCGGCAGTATCCAGGTTGTCAAGAACACCCTTGGTGGTGACGGCAGTTTCATGTTCAGCAGTCCGGAACTGGGTGGTTTCCAACTGGATACAACAGGAAATACGGCAAACACGACATTCAGCAATCTGCTACCCGGTGATTACATGATCGGTGAGATGGTTCCGCCGGTAGGTTGGGATTTGACTGATCTGAGCTGTATTGGTGAGACAGGTACGACCTACAGTTACACCAATCCTTCGGTAACCGTGACTCTGGCAGATGGTGATAATATTATTTGTACCTTTACCAATACCGAGCGTGCAACGCTTACCCTGGTCAAGAACCTGCCGAACGATAACGGTGGTACGGCAACGCCTGCTGATTTCCAGGCCTACATTGATTTGTCAATGGTAGATTGGAACACACCGGTTGAGATTTTTCCCAATACGCAGTACACCGCGAGTGAGGATACATTGACCGGTTATGCTCCAGGTGACTGGTTTAACGCTTGCGCAGCCGATGGCACGGTGACAGCCCTGCCGGGTGAGGACCTGACCTGCGAAATCACCAATGATGACATCGCACCCCAACTGACACTGGTCAAGAGTGTGACCAATAATAACGGCGGTAACGCCCAACCGGATGACTTCCTGTTGACGGTGGGCGGTGCATCTGTTCTTTCAGGCGTTGCCAATGCATATGATGCGAACACACCGCTGGCGATCAACGAGACCCAGTTGACCGGTTACACCTTTGTATCGATTACCGGTGACCCCAAGTGTCCTGCTGCACTGGGTGAAACCGTGACATTGGCGCCGGGTGATGACATTACCTGTACGATCACCAATGACGATATCGCACCGCAACTGACGCTGATCAAGAGTGTGAGCAATAATAACGGCGGTAACGCCCAACCGGATGACTTCCTGTTGACGGTGGGCGGTGCATCTGTTCTTTCAGGCGTTGCCAATGCATATGATGCGAACACACCGCTGGCGATCAACGAAACCCAGTTGCCTGGTTACACCTTTGTGTCGATAGCCGGTGACGCCAAGTGCCCTGGGGTACTGGGCGGTACGGTGACATTGGATGAAGGTGACGACATCACCTGTACGATCACCAATGACGATATCGCACCGCAATTGACGCTGATCAAGGATCCGACCAATGACGATGGCGGCACAGCCCAACCGGATGACTTCCAGTTGACAGTGGGTGGTCTGGCTGTTCTTTCAGGTGTTCCAACCGTGGTTGTTTCGAATGCCGCGTTAACCATCAACGAAACGCAGCTGCCTGGTTACGCCTTTGTATCGATTACCGGTGACCCCAAGTGTCCTGCGGTACTGGGCGGCACGGTGACATTGGATGAAGGTGACGACATCACCTGTACGATTACCAATGACGACACTGAAGCGACCCTGACACTGATCAAGGATCCGACCAATGATAATGGCGGTAACGCCCTTCCCGATGACTTCCTGTTAACGGTGGGTGGTGCGTCTGTTCAATCAGGTGTTGCCGGCGCATTTACAGCGAACACACCGCTGGTGATCAACGAGACCCAGTTGACCGGTTACACCTTTGTATCGATTACCGGTGACGCCAAGTGTCCGGCGGTACTGGGCGGTACGGTCACGCTGGAGCCGGGCGATAATATTACCTGTACCATCACCAATGACGATATCGCACCGCAACTGACACTGATCAAGGATCCGACCAATGACGATGGCGGTACTGCCGCTCCGGACGACTTCCTGTTGACAGTCGGTGGCGCGGGCGTGCTCTCGGGTGTTGCGAATGCTTACGCGGCGAACACGCCGCTGGCGATCAATGAGACCTTGCTGGACGGTTACACCTTCGTATCAATTGCCGGTGATCCAAAGTGTCCGGCGGTACTTGGAGGTACGGTGACATTGGATGAAGGTGACAATATCATCTGTACGATCACCAATGACGATATACCACCCGCTATAAACCTGGCGAAGACGGTTAATGGAGGTGCGACGCTGGAAGCTGATGGCACCTACACCGTTGTGTACACGATCACGGCGACCAATACCGGTGGTACGGGTTCCTATGACGTGGTGGATGCGTTCTCGCCGGGTGATGGCATTACGCTGAATACCGCTACTGCTGTTTACGTTGCGGGTACTGAGAATTCACAGACAGGTTCCACTGCGGCCTATCCGAACTTTGTGGCTAATGAAGGTCTCGCTACAGGTCTGAATGAATCCTGGACGGTTACGGCCAACTTCACGGTTGACCCGGCTGGTCTGGTTCCGGCCACCGCATCGTGTGACCCGGGCGCACCGGTGATCAATACCGGCTTCTACAACGCGGTATCCGGAAGTGCGACGGATGTCGACCCGACGGATAATGACACCTGTACGGGTCTGGGTGATCCGATCATCAACCTGGCGAAGACCGTCAATGGAGGGGCGACGCTGGAACTTGATGGCAGCTACACCGTTGTGTACACGATCACGGCGACCAATAGCGGTGGTCCGGGTTCCTATGACGTGGTAGATGCGTTCTCACCGGGCACCGGCATTGCGCTGAATACGGCTACAGCAGTTTACCTGGCAGGCAGCGAAGATTCACAAACCGGCAGCACGGCGGCTTATCCGAACTTCGTCACTGACGAAGGACTGGCAGCGGGCCTGAATGAATCCTGGACGGTTACGGCCAACTTCACGGTTGACCCGGCCACACTGGATCCGGCCACCGCATCGTGTGACCCGGGCGCACCGGTGATCAATACCGGCTTCTACAACGCGGTATCCGGAAGTGCGACGGATGTCGACCCGACGGATAATGACACCTGTACGGGTCTGGGTGATCCGATCATCAACCTGGCGAAGACCGTCAATGGAGGGGCGACGCTGGAACTTGATGGCAGCTACACCGTTGTGTACACGATCACGGCGACCAATAGCGGTGGTCCGGGTTCCTATGACGTGGTAGATGCGTTCTCACCGGGCACCGGCATTGCGCTGAATACGGCTACAGCAGTTTACCTGGCAGGCAGCGAAGATTCACAAACCGGCAGCACGGCGGCTTATCCGAACTTCGTCACTGACGAAGGACTGGCAGCGGGCCTGAATGAATCCTGGACGGTTACGGCCAACTTCACGGTTGACCCGGCCACACTGGATCCGGCCACCGCATCGTGTGACCCGGGCGCACCGGTGATCAATACCGGCTTCTACAACGCGGTATCCGGAAGTGCGACGGATGTCGACCCGACGGATAATGACACCTGTACGGGTCTGGGTGATCCGATCATCAACCTGGCGAAGACGGCAACCGATGCAGTCAGCGTTGGTGGCGATGTATGGGAGGTTGTATACACCATCACCGCTACCAATACAGGCGATGGCCCGGGTGTCTATGATCTCGCTGACACCATGTCACCGGGAACAGGTATCACACCGATCGTGGATGCCTCTTATCCTGCCCTGGCATATGTGGGTGGAGAGGTTCAGACCGGTACCCTGACGCCGCCGCCATTGGTGAATGGGGATACGTGGGTCACCCTGGAAGGGCTTGAAGCACAGGCCAGTGAAAGCTGGACCATTACGGCCAGGTTCACGGTAGACGTTCCCACATTGCAATCGTCTCCAGGCAATGCCGATTGCGACCTTTTGGACGGGGAACAGGGTACGGGTTTCTTCAACTATGTTGAAGGTAGCGCGACGGATATCGACTTTAGCGACAATGAAGCTTGTGTCCCGTATCTGCTGCCTTCAGTGGCCGTTCCGTCCAATAATCCGCTTGCGTTGTTCTTGCTGACGATGCTGCTGCTGGCCACCGGCTGGTACTTCAGACCGGCAGCCATGCGCAGGTTCTAAATTAGTTTTACAAGTATGAAAAGAGGCCCGGGAAACCGGGCCTTTTTTTATGGTGCGCCAGCCGCGAGATTGCCCGGCGAAGGCAACCAGGATCACGGCATGAGTAATCCCGCAGCCCGCCCGTTCCGGGAAATTGCAATGTTTGTGACCCATTTCCCTTAAGGTTTCCTTGAGCTTTTTCAGGTGACTTGAAAACGTATTATCGGGTCTTGACACGGCCCGGTGGTCTGACCCGTCGGAAACCTTGAGATATTTTTAATTTGTGTTCATTTATATATTAATAAAATCTAATTGACGGTATCGGTTGCGTTGTGTTCTTGTGTTATCGCAGAACTGGTTACTCATAAAAGGATTTTCAAAGTGAATATTGCAAGCCGGAAAGTACCCTGTACCAAGTCCCTCATGTCTGATCTTCCGCTTCAGTTTTTATTTCTTATCGTGATGGTTTTTACCACGGTAAGTATTTATGCGGCAGACCCGTTTCACATCACGATCAAAAACGCTGAATACGATTCCACCAGGAATCAGCTGAAAGTCGAAGTGTCCCTGGGTAGCAAGGGGACAAGAACCGTGTCCCTCTTCAACGACAGGACCAACGAACTTCTGATTCGAAAAAGTGTACGTGGTAAAGACGTGCGTTTCACGGTCCGCAAACTTACGGGAAACGAAGTACCCTGCGAGGTAAGGGCCGAGTCTGAAGGATTATCAGATGTCAGTCCGGTTGCAAACTCCCCCGCCGATTGTGGCGTGGCCCCGCCACCTGCCAACACAGCCCCCGAATGCGCAATCCTTGCGCCGGCAGGCAATGTTTCCATTCAACTGGGTGACAGTGTGAACTTTACCGGCCAGGCGAGTGACGCGGATGCCGGCGACACCCTGACCTACGCGTGGGATTTTGGTGGCGGCGCCGCAGTCAGCTCCACTGCGCTCAGCCCTGGTGCAATCACCTTCGACGTTGCCGCCGGTACCTTCACGACCCGGTTCACGGTCACCGATGCCGCTGGTGCGAGTTGCAGCAGACAACGCCAGGTCGAAGTGGTCGAACCACCACCACCGGTGAATACGCCACCCCAATGCGAGATTCTGGCGCCGGGAAGTGACGTTTCCATCGTCCTGGGCGACAGCGTGTACTTTGGTGGCCAGGCAAGTGACCCGGATGCCGGTGACACCCTGACTTACGAATGGGATTTTGGCGGAGGCGCAGACGTCAGGCCGACGGTACTCGAGCCCGGACCGGTCACATTTGATGTGACCAACGGATTGTTCGTCGCCCAGTTTATCGTCACGGATGCCGCGGGTGCGCGATGTACCCGCCAGCGTATGGTCGCCGTCGGCTCACCACCCGGCGAATTGCCGCCGAAAGTAGGCGAGCAGCCTGCGCCCGGAACCCCGGAAGCAGGTGATGGAGATCATGTGGTGCTGGCGTTCAACGACCTGGGTATGCATTGTGCAGACCTCGGATCCTATCCGTTCAGTATTCTGCCGCCGTTCAATACACTCAACGCACAGGTGGTGCGCAAGGGTAGTACAGCCGCCAACAGGCCGCTGATAATGAACGACACCATGGTTGCCCTGCAATACTCGGCCGCGTCAAATAAGAACGACCCGGTGGGTGCAGATTCGATCAACTCGACCAGCCAGAATTACCCGCCGGTTCCAGGCACCACCGCCGCAAACGCGATCATTCGCAAGACAGATTTCTGGGATCCGTTTGACGGTGCTAGCATCGTCGAGATCCTGTTCCCCGGGTTGCACCCCGTGCCGGATGAAGGCTTGCAGACGCTGGCCAATTACGAACCGGGTAACGCCCATGGCCGTTACATGCCGGGTATCGATGACCCTTACTACAATAACGATCCACAGGCTTTCAGCGGTTATGAACCATCCAAAACCTGGTTCACCGCCCAGGGTGTGCCGATGACGTCGATTGATGACAAGGGCCGCTTTAATTCCTATCCCCTCATGCGCGTCCAGGCGGTGGACCTGGTAAGCGGAAATGTTCTGGCGACTACGGATGGGGTAGCTCCGGTATCTACGGAAGTTGATTGCCGCGACTGCCATGCGCTGGGCGAAGTCGGTGCAGACGCACTGGCACGCGCGGCCGGCCCGGATTTTGTTCCGGCAGCGACCAGCGACCGTGTCGATGTCGAGGCCGCGGCCAAGCACAACATTCTCTCCCTGCACGACTATCAGCACGGGACAAGTTTCGTCACCGATAACCAACCGGTCCTCTGCGCGTCCTGCCACCGTTCCAATGCTCTGGCAGACGTCGGCGGACCGGGAGGTGTTGATGGTATCAGCAGTATGTCAGCTGTCATGCATGGCTTCCACGGACGCTTGCAGGTTGATGAATCCGGTCAGTTGATCAGGGATATTACGGGTGAACCCGTGTTAATCGACCCGCCCAACATGGCGGGCAGTGAATTACCGTTGATTCCGACAGGTGAAGGCATACCGATGGAGCAAAACTGCTTCAATTGTCACCCTGGCAAAATCACCCAGTGTTTCCGCGGCGCGATGTATACCGCCGGACAAAAATGTGATGATTGTCACGGAAATATGCTGGCGATGGGCGGAGAGTTTCCACTGCTGACCACCGGTGAGGCGCGTGAACCGTGGGCGAGTGAACCAAAGTGCAGTGCCTGCCACAGTGGCCATGGCAATGATCCGGTCGGGAACCTGGCCTATGATCCCAACGACCCGTCGGCCACGCCACTCGAACTGGCCAGTTCACGTTTTGCCGAAAATCCAGGCACGTTGTACCGCAACAGTCTCGACAACCATGCGGGTATCGCCTGTGAAGGCTGTCACGGCAGTCCCCACGCGATCTGGCCAAACCGTGACCCCAACGCCAACGACAATGTCCCTGCGATCCAGTTGCAGGGTCATGCCGGGGTAATCAGGGAATGCACGGTTTGTCACGAGTCCAACAGCTTCCCGTACGGGACTCTGAATGGTCCGCACGGTATGCACCCGGTCAACGAACCGACCTGGATCAAGAGCAGGAGCGGACGCTTTCACGAGGACTTTGTCTGGAGCAACGGTGAAGACCAGTGCGCCGCGTGCCATGGCGCGGACCACCGTGGTACACGCCTGTCACGGGTTCCCGTCGACCGGGTGTTGAGAGATGAGGAAGGCGTCGTGCGTGCCACGGTCTCCGCCGGCGATATGATTACCTGCGGCCTGTGCCATAGCATTTCAAAGAGCTTTGAAGATTAACCCGGATCCTTGGTGAATTATCCGGGTTGACCCGCATCAACTTAACCCCGGAGGTTTCTCCGGGGCAAAAAGAGGGGCCTTGACGGCCCCTTAATGTGGAGAAGTTGAATTAATGCACTAAAACCTGAAACCGATGTGGCCGCCAACGATCCACGGATCGATCTGGACTTTGCCGAGGCTTGCATCGTCCACCCTGGCCTTTGTATCAATGTCCATATAACGGACATCCAGGTTGAAAAACACGTTGTCGCTTACCAGCACATCGAAACCCGCCTGGCCCGCTATTCCCCAGCTATCGCCCAGGTTGAGATCGGAACCTGTAAGCGGACCGGTTGTTTTTTCGCTGAAAAAGCTGGTGTAGTTGATGCCGAAACCGAGATAGGGCTGGAATTTTTCAGTAGGCCTGAAGTGATATTGCAGGCTCAGGGTAGGCGGCAATTGCTTGGTACTGCCGACTTTCGTCCCGTCCAGTAACTCGATGTCATGTTTGAACGGGTAGGCGGCAAGCAGTTCCAATGCCCAGCAATCCGACATCATGTAGCTTAAATTGAAGGTCGCGCTGGTGGCTGACCCAACTGACACGACGTCATTGTTGTTCTGCGCAGGTTTGACGTAGGATGCGCCAACCCGGACCAGCCAGTCGCCCGGTTCGAAAGCCAATGCCGAACCCGTAAAACCAAGACTCAGGACTATTCCTGCTAAAAGGGCTTTATTCACTTTGGAATTCATATTATTAAGCTCCAGTATTTATTGTTAACCCAGATCTGCATTGTAATAAATGCACATATCGGGCTGTTGACTTGTATCAAGAATATCTCACAATCAGTATCAAAATCCAACGCCATTTTGATCTTGTACCTCATGTCGCGGGGTGCAAAGTTTTTTTTCGGGGCAGCACTGGTTTTGCAATAGAATGGCAGACTTCACGGTCTCATCCAACGACCACACGACAAGGATGCTTATGAAAAAATCAGCCATTGGATTTGTATTGTTTCTATTGTCGGGGCTTTTTACTGCCAGCGTAACAGCGGATGAGCGCGAGGACGTCCATGCCAGCGCGGACCAGGTGCAACCACTGCTGGCTGGAATGAAGGCGCCGGATTTTACTGTTCGGGATGTTGAGAACCGGCCTTTCAAATTTGAACCCGGCGAGCAGTCCAAACCCATCGTATTGACGTTCTACCGTGGCGGATGGTGCCCCTACTGTAATTTGCACCTATCCGAATTGCGCACCGCTGAGAAGCAACTGAAAGACATGGGCTTCGATATCTGGTTTGTCAGTATGGATAAGCCGGAACGCTTGCTGGCCAGCCTGGACGACCCGGAGATTGGATACACGATCTATTCGGATTCCTCACTGGATGCGACGCGGGCTTTCGGCCTGGCGTTCCGTGTGGATGACGCGCTGTATGAGAAGTACCTGGGCTACGGTATTGATCTTGAAAAAGCCTCGGGCGAAAACCACCATGTCCTGCCGGCGCCCGCCACCTTTATCATCGGCACAGATGGCGTCATCAATTTTGCCTACATCAACCCGAATTACAAAGTTCGCTTACATCCGGATGTGCTGTTGGCGGCAGCCAAGGCTTATACCCAAGATGCTGACGATAGACTTGAAGCCAGGCGCAAGCAGGCGATGAATAAATGAAAAACCGCCAGCGAGCGTCTCTCTCACAGGCACGCGACAAGCAATTACGCGATCTGATGCCGGGCTAAAACACCCGTGCGCTGCGTTTGACTGGCAGGCTTGTCAGCAAGCCCGTACGTCTGCCCTCCGGGCAGGCATAATCAGCAATCCGCAGGTGGTGTCAGGCGTTTTCGGGGTGGATCGAAAAACACCTCGGTGACCACCCGGGCCCGCGCCATCACGCGGCTCCATTTGAGTTCTTTCTGGTAGTAAATTTCAACCAGCAGTTCTTCGCCGGGTTGGCCATAGGGTGCCTCGAGTGTGGCCAGCGCGATGCTTGCCTTGGCCGAGGGGGACCAGGTTGCGGACGTTACCGTACCGATCTTCTTCTTTTTGCTTGTAAATACATATGAATCGCGGGCGGGTTTGTTGCCTTCGATATCCAGTTTGACCAGGTTATAACGATGGCCGTGTTGCTTTTGCGCCAGCAGCGCCTTGCGGCCATTGAATACGGGTTTGTTGAAATCGACCAGCCAGCCGAGCCCGAGTTCGAACGGCGAACGGGTATGACCGGTCCGTACGGTCGCATGTGCAGGCATGAATTCGTGACGTGCCTGTATAAAGCCCGCTTCCACGCGGAGCATCTGCAGTGCTTCATCACCCATGGCCTGTATGCCATGCAATTGACCGGCTGCAAACAAGCCGGTCCCACAAAACCACGGCATGCGTCGGGTCGATCCAGAGTTCATAACCGAGGTCACCGGTAAAACCGGTCCGGGATACCATCAGCTGGGTGTCTCCAAAAGGGAAATGCCTGATATCGAACAGCTTCATGCTCTCGACACCTTCCAGCCCCATTTTCTTCAGGGTCGCACAACTCGTCGGACCCTGGAACGCAAGCGCTGCAACGCCGTGGGTTTCATCGCTCACGGTCACGTCGAAGCCAATCGTATTGGTCAGTAACCAGTCGAGGTGGCGCTCCTGTGAGCACAAGCGGTAATCGTCCTCGCCGAGGTGGAATATGGTGCCGTCGTCAATGACCTGGCCATCATCGGCACACCAGACGCTGTAGCCAACCCGGCCGGGCTTTATCTTGCTGACATCGCGTGTTACCAGGCGGTTCAGGTACGGCAGGGCATCCTTTCCGCGGATGTGGTACTTGCTCATCGGTGTCAGGTCAAAAACCGTGCAGGCATTACGGCAGGCAAAATACTCCATCGCGGAACAGGTATAGGCGTGCGGAGACAGGTAGTCTGCCCAGCGTCCCCATTCTTTCAGGTGGTTCAATGGTTCCTGGCGCGTGTAGAACGGGCTTTGAAAGGCCTTGGTGAGGTAATGCGCCTTGGTTGAAAAATCAATCGCCTGCGATTTTTTGTCGGGGCTTACCTGGCTCATGACTGTTTGTCCTCACGCATTTTTTGTACCCAGCACCGCACGTGCAGCATTGCGACCGGCGCTGCCCATCACGCCGCCACCGGGATGACTGCCCGCGCCACACAGGAAGAGTCCGTCAACCGGGCTGGCATATTGGGCGGAATGCGGCACGGGCCGCAACATCAGGAACTGGTCCATGGCCAGTTCGCCATGGTGCCAGTGACCGCCGTTGATACGGAATTCAGACTCGATATCCAGCGGTGTCAATAATTCCTCGTGGAGAATCCGGGAACGAATCCCCGGTGCATAAGCCGCGAGCACGTCGATGACCTTTTCCGTAAAAGCGGCCTTGTTTTCAGCCCAGCCCGCCTTCAGTTGATAAGGCGCATATTGCACTACTGCTGAGAGCACGTGTTTGCCTGGCGGCGCAAGGCTGTCGTCATGCAGGCTCGGCATGGTGATTTCCGCCACCGGGCCTGATCGAGTATTCACCATATTTTGAATGGTTGAAGGCGCGTTCCACGTACGCCATGTCCGGCGCGATCAGCAATCGATCAGCCAGCTGGTTCTGGTTCAGACCATTGAATTCCGGCAGCGCCGTCCAGAGCCAGGTGCAACTTGGCTACGTTGCCGCGCATACGGATGTTCTTGAACACTGCGTGCGAAACCGGCTTCCAGGTTGCGGGCGCCGAACAAAGTCGAGAAAAGTCGTTTTCGGATCGGCGCCGGATATCACCGTGTCGGCGGCAATTTGCTCGCCATCCTGGCAGCTCGACACCCGATACACGGTCAGCCATCCATGAGGATCCGTGTGACCTGCTCGAAGTCCGGATATGAGGCCGTTATATTTAAGTGCCGCAGTGGCCAGGGCTTCGCTGACCGCGCCCATGCCGCCTCTGGGTATCGCCAGGCCCTGCAAGCCACTGAGACGGTGTAGTGCGCAGAACACGCTGTTGTTGGAGCGCGGTCCCAGGTTTGAGCCCAGCACGCCGTCCATGCTCAGTGCGCCCTTGAGCAGGGGGCTTTCAAAATTCTCCTGCAGGACATCATAGATATTGATACCGGCAATGCGCAGAAATTCCCGCATATCATCCCTGCCCAGCATACGGACGTTCAGGGCCAGTTTTGCAAGGTTCATCCAGTCCCCGCGGTCGCTGGACCCTATCCTCGGCGGAATGCGGTTGTTCAGACGGTTGAGAATGCCGGCAAAGCGGCTCATAAACCGCCGGTACTCCTTCATGGCGCTGCGGTCTTTATCGCTGATATTGGCGCCCTGCAGTAAATCTCCGGAAATCCGCAGGTGGTTACCATCCTTCGCCAAGGCCGTGGTCTGCACATCGGTTTGTGAAAAGGACAGGCCTGCCGAATCCAGCGCCAATTCCTTGCGTACGTTCCTGTCCAGCATGTAGAGCAGGTGTGCGCCGGCCGAGACCTTGAAGCCGGGCGCGAATTCCCGTGTGACGGCGGCCCCGCCAATCCGCGCAGCGGCTTCCAGCACGGTAACCGTTTTGCCCGCTTTGGCGAGGTAAGCGGCGCATACCAGTCCGTTGTGCCCGGCGCCGATGATTACCACCTGGTTTTTTGTGTCAGTCATCGAGCCAGCCCTCCGGGACGGTGTTGGGCTTGCGCAGGTCACGCAGAATTTCGCGCGCCGCATTGGCCCCCGGGGCGGCCATGACGCCACCACCGGGATGGTTTGAGGAACTGCACATATACAGGCCCCTGGCCGGTCCGCGGTATTGGGCATAACCGGGTATCGGCCGGTTGAACAGCAACTGGTCCATGGTCAGTTCGCCAAGAAAAATATTGCCCTCGGTCAAGCCGACCTCGTCTTCGAGTTCGCGTGGCGTGCGTATTTCCACGTGTCGGATCAGGTCTTTAAAACCCGGTGCATATGTCTCTATCTTGTTGATGACGGTCTGTCCGAACTGGTCGCGCAGATCCGCGGTCCAGTCCTTGCCGTTAACCTTCGGCGGCACGTACTGCACAAAAACCGACATGAAGTGCTTCCCCGGTGGCGCCATGGTCGGGTCGGTGAGTGAAGGAATGAGTATGTCGACATACGGGTCCTGCGACCAGGTGCCGTTTTTCCAGTCGTCGTAGGCACGCTCGAGACGTTCGACACTGTCCACCAGGTGCAGATCACCCTTGATCAGCTCTGGGTTGCCTTCGAGCGCGGTGAACTGCGGTACGCCGTCGAGCGCGATGTTGAGCTTGCCGGATGAACCGCGGATCTTGAAGTTCCTGACCTTGCGGATAAATTCCGGCTGAAGGTCTTTCGGGTCCATGCATTCGAGGAAGGTGCGTGGCAGGGTCATGTTGGAAACAACGACGTCGGCGTGGTATTCGTTTCCGTTGTCGAGCGCCACACCGGTTGTCTTGCCATCTTTCACCAGGATCTGCGCTACGCCGGAACCAGCCAGTATCTCCCCGCCATGTTCCTGGTAGCAGTCCGCCATGGCCTTGGCGATGGCCCCCATGCCGCCACGTGCGAATCCCCAGGCGCCGATGTTGCCGTCGACGTCGCCCATTGCGTGGTGCAGCAGCACATAGGCGGTGCCGGGTGACATCACACCCATCGCTGAACCGATAATGCCATGGCTCGCCTTGTCGGCCCTGATCAACGGGTGTTCAAAATAGCCGTCCAGGTAATCCACGATGCTCATCGTGTAGAGACGCATCATGTCGTAGATGACATCCTCTCCCATCTGCCGCATGGTTTTGCCCATACGGAGCATCTCCATCAGGTCCCGCGGTTTGAACGAAGTCGGATCCGGTGCGGTACGCAAAAGGAACTGCCGGATAAACCGTGCCTGGCGCATGACGTCGCGGTCATAACGGACCTTTGCGTCGGCATCACGTGGACTGATACGGGCCATTTCCCTGCGTGACACATCCGGATCAACATACGAGGCCAGGTATTCACCTTGCGGAGACATGGTGGCGCTGCCGCCGTAGGGCACGATCTGCAGGCCATATTTGGCCAGGTTCAGGCTGCGGTATACCTCGGGCCGTAACAGACTGCTGACGTACGAGCAGTTTGAATAAATCCAGTCCTTGTGCAAATTGAGGCTGACCGTAGCGCCGCCGATGTAGGCGTTTTTTTCCACCACCAGGACATCGAGCCCGGCCTTGGCCAGGTACGCGGCGTTGGTCAGGCCGTTGTGTCCCGCGCCGATAACGATGGCATCATATTTCTTCACGCGATCGGTCTCCCTGAATATCAGTGGTGTAGATTCGCATATCTCACCCGGTCTGTCCATACTAAATGAATGGATATTCATTCATTGAAAAACCTTGAAAAAGCAACTATGCTGAATCTGCAATACGCTCACATCAACATAATTTCAAAACGAGGATCCGGATTGAACGAGCCCTCCAAAAAGCCATGGAAAAAGCGCCGTACCGCACCCAGGGAGGAACGCCAGGTCCAGTTGATCAAGGCGACCATTCGTTCGATTGCAAAAAATGGTCTGTCGGTCACTACGATTGCGACGGTTGCCGGTGAGGCCGGGCTCAGCCAGGGCATCATCAACCTGCATTTCCAGAGCAAGGAACGGTTACTCGAAGAGACCCTGGGCCACATCGTGGCCGAATACCGCACGGCCTGGTACAAGGCCATCGAAACCAGCGGTGATTCGGCGGCTGAAAAGCTGGCCGCCCTGGCCGCCGTGGACTTTGACAAGCGTATTTGCCAGCGTAATAAACTGGCGGTCTGGTTTGCTTTCTGGGGTGAAAGCCGCTCACGTCTTACGTATCGCAAAATTTGCGCGGAAAGCACCCGGGAGTACAAGCAGTTATTAACCGGGTTGTGTGAAGACATCATCGGGCAGGGTGGTTACAAGGCTGAGGCCCACCATGTCGCCACCGGCCTGTTGGCGATGAATGGCGGTTTGTGGTTGGATATATTGATAAGCCCTGCTGAAATGTCCGCAGGTCAGGCTCGCGAAATTAGCCAGGCCTACCTGCGCGGCGTTTTTCCGCGGCATTTCCCGGATTGAATAACTATGGATGACAAGTCACTCACCGCGTTGATTGAAAATCAGCCGGCCAGGACCGCCCTGGACCAGGCGTTTTATACCGATAGTGGTATCTACCAGCGGGACATCGAAGCCGTATATCTCAAGTGCTGGATATACGCCGGCCATCTGAGCGAGATTCCGGCGACCGGTGACTGGTTTCTGTTCGAAATGGCCGGAGAGTCCGTCATCATCGTTCGCAATGATCAGGATGATGTCAGTGCCCTGCTCAATGTTTGCCGCCATCGCGGTTCAAAAATCTGTATCGCGGACCGGGGATGTTCGAAAAAACTTGTTTGCCGTTATCACGGCTGGAGTTATGACCTGGATGGCCGGCTTCATTCGGCGGCCCACATGCCCGATGATTTCGACAAGTCTGAAATCAGGCTGAGGAAAATTCATACCGAACTGCTGCAGGGCATGATCTTCATCAATTTTTCAGAACGGCCCGCATCTTTCGATCCGGTGCGTGAGGACTTGAGCGATTGCCTTCGCCCTTACCGGATCGACCGGGCAAAAGTGGCCCACCGGCAAACCTATGCCATCAGGGCCAACTGGAAGCTGTCGGTGGAAAACTATACCGAGTGTTACCACTGTGCGCCTTCCCATCCGGAATACACCCGGGGTCACGCCCTGGCCAGGCCCGGCGCGCGCGCTTCGGATGAGATGAAAATGATCATGGCCCGGGCCGGGGAATGTGGTCTGAGTGAGAGAGTGGTAAACCGTATTTACCTCGATGAACCGGGTCCTGGCACCGGCTACGCCTTTGAACGCTACCCGATGTGGCGCGGTCATATCACCGGCAGTGAAGACGGCCAACCGGTGGCGCCGTTGATGGGAGAGATCAGGGGTTACGACGGCGGCACCACGGATTTCCAGGTCGGGCCGGTAACTTTTGCACTGGCCTATTGCGACCATATCGTGATCTACCGGTTTACACCGGTTTCGCTGGATGAGTCCGAGTGCAATATCACCTGGCTGGTCAATGATGATGCGGAGGAAGGCAGGGACTACGACAAGGCGCGTCTGACCTGGCTGTGGGATATTACGACCCAGGCTGACAAACGTATCATCGAGAACAACGCGGAAGGTGTGAAGTCACGTTTCTACGTACCGGGTCCCTATTCGAAAATGGAGGATTACACCTGGAAATTCATAACCTGGTACCTGGAGACAATCAGGCCGTGAACGGGTAAGGTTTAACGCTAACCCGGATAGAATAGACCGTAATTTTGGTAAATGGCCAGATTCATTTGTATCACTATGAATAAAATAGATACTTGTCATTTGTTCATCCGCCTTGGTGAATTATTCGGCTTGAGTCTGGCAAAAAAGGCAACTACCTGATGGTGGGACCCACGGCCGGACCGCCAGAGATCGACAAGGCACTGCAACTGCGCCGCATGAAGCGGATTCCATTGCTGTTGCTTGGACTGATGATCCTTTTGTTTGCAATGACCCTGCACGCCGCGGCGCCCTGGGCGGCCTGGGTACACGCGTTTGCAGAGGCGGGTATGGTGGGGGCCCTGGCCGACTGGTTTGCCGTCGTCGCGCTGTTTCGTCATCCGCTGGGGTTGCCGATTCCACATACAGCCATCATAGTCAATCGAAAAAACGATATCGGTGAGAGCCTGTCACGCTTTGTTGCCGACCACTTTCTTGAACCGGAGGTGGTGCGCCGGAAACTGCAAAATACCAACCTCACGGCTTTCGTGGTCAGCTGGATCAGGAGTGACAAGGGCCGGCAAAGCGTCGGAGAGCTCGTCACGGCAGTTTTGCGCTGGGCGCTGGGTGCGCTTCACGAAAAGCGTGTCCGCCGGTTTCTTTCCAGGCTCTCCAGCAAACAACTGGCCAGCATAAACCTGGCGCCCCTGCTGGGAAATACGCTGAACTGGCTGGTGCGCGGACAAAGACACCAGCAGATACTGACCCAGGTGCTGCGCTATACGATCGTGCTGGTCAACGACAACCGTGATGTCATCCGCAGCAAGGTCCAGCAGGAAAGTCCGTGGTGGTTGCCGGGGTTTATCGACGACCGGATCCTGACAAAAATGCTTGAACGGATCGAGCACCAGTTACTCGAAATGGCGTTGGACCAGGAGCACCCCCTGCGGGACAGTTTCAGTCAATGGGTGCAGGACCTCGCAAATGACCTGGAAAACAACCCGGCGCACCGCCGCATGGGGGACGAATTCAAACGACAACTGCTGGCCAACGATGAATTGCAGGATTACCTGTACGGTCTGTGGCGCGAACTTGCGCGAAACATCGAGGCAGATATCGAAAAGCCCGAATCGGGCATCCGGCGGAACGTTGATCAATGGCTGGAAAGCGTGGCCGAAGAGCTGGATAAAGATCCGGACATGCAAGCCTGGGTCAATGCCTGGCTGGTTAGTTCATTGACACAGGTTGTCGGGCGCAACAGGTCGCAGATAGCCAGCCTGATCAGTGACACCGTGAGATCGTGGGATGGTCTGGATACCAGTCGCCGGGTCGAACTGGCGATTGGCCGGGATTTGCAGTTCATACGCATCAACGGCACGCTGGTGGGCGGACTCGTTGGCCTGTTGATTCATGCCGTTAAGCTTTATATCTGAAACGTTTCAGGCGCGTGAAACGAATTTTCCATTGGTCGTATTGACCTTGATGCGTTCTCCGTTTTCGAGGTATTCGGGCACCTGGATCTCCAAACCGGTGGAGAGCATCGCCGGCTTCGTGCGGGCGCTGGCGCTGGCGCCCTTGATGCCAGGTGCGGTTTCAGTGATCTCGAGTTCCACGGTCTGCGGTATTTCAATTTCGACGACCTGGCCATCGACCAGCAGTGCGATCATACCTTCCAGGTCTTCTGTCATGTAATACGATTGCTCTTCAAGAACTTCGGCGTTCAATGCGTACTGGCTGTAATTTTCGGTGTCCATGAAGGTGATGATGTCGCCTTCCCTGAAGGAAAATTGAACCGAGCGTCTGACCAGGTCACCCTCCTTGACGTAATCATCTCCTTTCAAGGTCTGTTCGAGTTTTTGTCCATTGCGGACATTGAAGAAGCGCACCTTGTACAAAGTGGATGCGCCCCGGGCAGAGGGATTGCGTTTGTCAATCTGGCGGGCAATGTAAACTTCACCCTCGATTTCCACGACCGAACCTTTCTTTAAATCACTTGCTTTTGGCATTTCTTCATTCCGTGGCTGGTTTACTTTCAAAACGATTTTTTTGCCGGTTTTTCCGTACCTTGTGTGGATCCCAGATACAGCCGTTCATGGCAATCCACACACCCGGGGGCAGGGCCTGTAAGGCACCAACTGCACAGCCGATATTGAATACCGCATCGGAATCACGAAACCGTGCGGGATTCAACGCACCGGTAAGGACCATGGTTTTCCCCGCGATATCCGCCAGTTGCAGGGCCGTGTTCACCATGCTGTCGGTGCCATGCGTGATCAGAACGTGGCCAGCGTCACTGGCTGATATTTCTGTACGTATGGCAAGCCGGTCCGTATCGGTGATATGCAGGCTGTCCTTGCGCATCAGTTGCCTGACTTCGAATTCAAACCCCACCTGCAACTGCTCGAGAATCTGGCCGATCATGGGTTCGCCGATCTGGTAATCGCTCATATCGTCAAAGTAGGTTTTGTCAATAGTGCCGCCGGTTGTCACAATAAGCAGTTTTTTCATTATCATTGTCCGATTGAATTGATTGCCGCTGTCGTATTGCAGCAGGTAGTATAGCCTGCAAGTCGTGCTTTCAAGCCAGCGTTTAGGTTAAACAAATATGATTATTCTGACCCCACAGGACACTACAGGTAAAAACAACCTGTACAACAGCGTTTTCGCGGTTGCTCTGCGGGTATTTCTGTGCGGTTTGTTCATCCTGGTGTCCCCGGTTTTGCGGGCACAGACCGTCAATCAAAACGACCAGCAGACGGTGCGGACGGAACAGGCACCGGCACAGGAAATCGAGACAGTCACCGTTGCCCTGCCAACCTCTCAGCAAATGGCCACCGCCGTAGCGACACCCGAATTCCGCAAAACCGCGCTGCTCGACCTGGCGGTCGCTGCACGTGTCGTGAATCGTGCAGATGAGGCGCTCAAGCTCGGCGCGGCGGTGGATCAGGTGACCCTGGCTCAGAATTTCTTCGACGACCGCGCCTGGTTACAGTCCATTGTTGATCGCTATGGTTGGGTACAACCACACAGTTCCATACTCGATCCGGCGGCCTGGCAGCTATTTGACAAGTTGCAGCAATCCGGACTTGAAAACATGCCACTGCTGGTTCCCGGATACCTGCCCGAAGATGTGTTGCTCTACCAGGTATTTCAGCGGGCCGGTTTGACGCTGGCGGTAGCCAGCCTGCCGAACCTGCTGTTGCAGGTCGAGACCGACGTGTTCAGCGTTTGGGATGCATTTTTACAATTGACGAGCGTTGATGGTTCCCCCGACCCTGCGTGGAAAGCGGTGGAGATAGAATGGTTCACAAAACGGCAGATGCCACCACCGCCGGAAACTGAAACGTCTGCACCAAATCAGCCATCGGCGGCAGACAATATTCCACAAGCAATGTCGGAAATTGTTTCAAGCGCAGTCGATGCACGCCCTCCGGACCACAATGGCCTGATACGGCTCCGCTACAAGATACTGAACGAACTGTCGGCACTGGCTGGAGATGAAAACGTCCGCGCCCGGGACCAGGCAAAGGACGCCTTTTATCTCATCGATATGATCGATGGTCTTCACGATGGGCGTTATTTTGATTTTGTACAGGGATTGCTTTCCATTACCTCCAGGCTCCTGGAAGCGCCAGCAAACCCACGGGAATCATTCTCGCTGGTCGAATGGCTGGTGCGCGAATTACCCGCCATATCCGTGCATTATTCGGCCAACTTCGCTTCGGTCGATCCGCATTTGAATACCGCGCTGGCAGCGTCGTACGACGTACTGGTGAAGATCGCTGGTTTCAATAAAGCAGAACCTGCCAGCCAGTCCGGCGAGACCGCGAAACCGGCGGAGGAATCTCCGGATAATCAATCAACTGATGAAGACAACAATCACGTGGCGGACATCCGGGCCGCAAGGCTGGTATTGGCGGATGCCGTTGCACAAATGGCGCTGTTGATCCCCGATATGGCCTATTACTTCGACATGCCGGTGCGCGCGAAGATAGTCGGGGAAATCAACAACTGTATCGCCAAGGCCGCCGACCTGGACGAGAATGGTGTCTCGACCCTGACACGCCGCGAGTTCGACACTTGCATGGAAACACTTTTGCAACTTGCTGACCGGGAAACCCGCGTGGCAGAACTGTCGGGTGACATGAACGGTCCGTTCACCGATGAAACGCTGCGGCGTGAGCTGAGTATCTCTCCGTGGCAGCGTATCAACTATGGGGTAGGCTACCTGGAAGAACGCTTTTCCAGCGGTTGTCTTCCGCCGGCCAACGTGCTCCCCAATCCGCTGGAGTGGTCTGTCCTGGCGAATATCATGAGCTGGTTTGCCGAGTTTACGCCGGCGTATTTTGAAACCACGGAGAATGAAAACCGCATCTCGAGGATGCGCAATATCGGTGAAGAAATTATCCAGGCCATGGTTGAGCAAACAGAATGCCTGGCAGCTTCCGGCAGCGGAACGGGTTTTGATGACCTGATCAGCCGCACCCTGATCGATTATGAGATCGATTTGCGGGAACTGGATTCCGGTATCGGCAATGCCGAGGCGGATTTTCGCGCCCAACGACTCAGGCCCGGCGCCGATGTCGCGCTTGATAAGGATGCGACGCAAAAAACAGCCTACCGGCCGGATGATTTTGTCATCGCTCCGTGTGATGTGCGGGCCGTTTGTGAAATGTCAGGAAATCTCAGCGTGACACGGGCGTTGATCGGCCTGTTTCCCAATGAATACCTGGTCGCGGAGCAGACCGGAATGGGTCATATCGAAATCTGTTACCGCAATATGGAGTGGGTGCAACGCCATTCGGAACTGGTGCGGGCGGATGACGAAAACGTCGCCAATTATTTTGGACACCTGGCCTTTGACCTGGTTGGCCGTTACGTCGAAAACGATCAGATCAATGATATTTTCGGATTCCGCTTTACCAGCCCGGAAGAAAGTCATTACCTGTTTGCCCAGGCCTCCAACGAGGTACTGGACGACAGTTGTCCGGTCGAATGGGTGGGAACACGCATGGTCACACCATTGCGGGAAGACCATGGCGGTATCGTGCCCAACCGGCTTACCTACCTTGCCGCGGCCAGAAAACTTCCTTCCAGGCTGCTGCAAAGCAATTGGGACCGGGGTGCGGAATGGCGTGACTGGTTTGTAACGGGTATTGGTGTTACGCCGTTGGACATACCTGCCGCACCGGATATCATGAGCCGTCTGAACCAGCACCTGCAAGCTCTGTTCCAGGCGGAGCAGTTGGAGATATATCAGCGCATATTGCTGTCCAGTTACCGCAATCCGCAGGGTCGCGACGTGTCGCTCTACGAAGAAATGTCGGAGGTCACGACAGCTAAGGCGATGTTGCGTATGCAAATGATGTTGTTTTATCCGGAATCCATGCAGAACAACGATGCCATTCGCAAGGCGATTGCGGGTGATTCGGGTTTGCTGGAGCGGCGGACCTTGCGGCGATACCGGGAAGACAATGTGCCGATGACATCGGTCAGCCGGGTTTCCCGGCAAAGCATGGACCAATTTCGTGAGGTCTGGTCAAAACAACCGGCAACGGTGCGCCAAAAGGCATCCATGCCGGGTAGCCTGGTTTACGCTCTGATGCGAATCAATTTCCTCTACCGGCAGTTCTTTATCTTGCGTCCTGAATCCTTAAAGGGCGTCGAAGTGACGGAACTTCCGCAAAGGCAAAACCAGGGCAATTGAGACGCTCGATCAGAGCCGCTGCTGGTTGCGTCTTTTGAAGGCAAAAAGATAAAGCACCGGCAGGACGATCTGCACCATCGCAGGCAGCCTTTGTGGGGGGTTGCTCCAGGCTTCCATCACACCTATCGTAAAATACAGCATCATTAGCAAACCCGCCCAGATCATGCTTCGATAGTTTCCACGGACGAAACCAGCCAGCGGGATCAACAAAGGTAAACTGGCAACCAGGGCCAACCAGGTATTACCGGACCCCAAAGGCTGCGGTAAGAACCGATGCCACACCGTTTGCCAGATCAGCATCGCCAAATAGGCGGCCAGCATGAGATATGTCCAGCGTTTCAGAGGATTTTCAGCACGGCTTCGGGCGGACGTCCAATACGGGCTTTTCCATTCGCCAGCACGATGGGACGTTCAATCAGGATGGGTGCCTGCGACATTGCGCTGATCAATTGCTCATCGTTCATTTGTGTGTCATTCAGACCCATTTCCTTGTATTCGGGCTGCCCCTTGCGCATCAGGTCCCTGGGTTTCATTTTAAGCTTCTCGAGTATCGACTTTAACTGCTCTGCATCCGGGGGCGTCTCCAGGTACAGGATGACTTCGGGCTCAATGCCGTTTTCCCTGATCAATTCGAGCGTGGCGCGTGATTTGGAGCAACGCGGGTTATGGAGTATTTGAACTTTCAAGCGTGTATCCTTATGTCATATCTGGATCGGCTGATTATTATACAGACACCATGAACCAATACGCGCGGTCATTGGCTTAACCCGAATACTAACCCGGAGAACTTCGTGAACGTACTGCAATCATTAAGCAGCCTCTCCCGCGTCAGGCGCCTGGCCGCACATGTATGGCGGCATTTCGCCGAGGACAGGTTGTTCGATGAGGCGGCTTCCCTGAGTTATACCAGCCTGCTTTCCATGGTGCCGTTGCTGGCGGTCGTGTTTGGTGTCGCATCGATGTTTCCGGTATTCGAGCAATGGAGCGAGCAACTAAGATCATTTGTGTTCAACAACTTCGTGCCAGCTTCAGGGGATCAGATACAGACTTACCTGGCTGCTTTTCTCGACAGTGTCGGAAAGCTTACCCTGACGGGTACACTGTTCCTGATCCTGACCGCCCTGCTGCTCATGGTCAGAATCGAGCGGGCGCTCAACCTGATCTGGCGGGTGCCGGCAGCCCGTAGCGTGGGCAACAGGCTGGTGATGTACTGGGCGGTGCTGACACTCGGACCGCTGGCCCTGGGCGCCGCCCTTGCCCTTGGCGCACAGCCGGTGGTCAATCATGTGGCAGAAGGTACGGTCAGCTCTTCAAGCTGGCGGGCGCTGGGCATATTCTCATTGTCCTGGTTTGCATTTATGCTGATGTTCTGGCTGGTCCCGAACCGCCGTGTTCCCTTGACTCACGCAGCGATCGGCGCCTTCCTGTCCGCGGTCCTGTTTGCGCTGGCCAAGAAGGTCTTCGTTGCATTCGTGGCAAATGCCAGTTTCAATGTAATTTATGGCGCGCTTGCGACCATTCCCATGTTCCTTTCTGGCTGTACCTGGTCTGGATGGTCATTCTGCTCGGCGCGTCGCTGGCGGCCTCCCTTACCACCTTCAATGACAGCAAGGTGGAATGGGACTGGCCTAAAAAATGGAAATTCTTACTGGCCTACCGGCTGGTTGGCCACTTGTGGAAAGCACAGGCAAATGGCAAGGCATTGGCGAACGAGGAGTTGCTGGAGTTAATGGAAGGGGTTACACAGCCGGCATTGTCGACGCAGCTTGATTTGCTCTTTGAAGCCGGCTACGTGAACCGCACCGAAGATGGCAACTGGCTGCTTTGCAGAGACCTGGGATAAAGTCAGCCTGTTGAGCCTGTATCAGGCGGGAGAATTTTACCTGCCGGTGGCTGAAATACTCCGGATTCCGAACGAAAGTGAATGGGATGCCGCCTTCTTCCGGTCTATCTCAGGAAGTGAATCGAACATGCAACTATCGCTCAAGGCAATGTACACTCAGGCCTCAAAAAGAAAACAGGAAAATCAATGAAAAGAACTGTGATCCCGGCATTGACACTACTGCTCGTGTCACTGCGCCCTGTGCTGTGGGCCGCTGATGAAAGCCGCGAGCCGTTGAGCTTCGGCCTGCCAGCAATTGCATCGTGAAACCGTAGCGCTCAGCGATTTCCGGCCCAAATGGGTCGGTGAATTACTCGGCGACCTGGTGCGCGCCGTGTCGAAAAGAGATCACCGAAGCTGCTCCAATCTGAATGAAGCCCGCGAAGACGTCGTTGTGCTCGGATTCGCATTCGAAGATACTGAAATGGATGTTTTTGACAAATTTCTCGCAGAATTTCAGCCGAGTTACCAATTCTGCTGGTAGACGTATTCAACCCACCAGAGCCTTCGGTGCCCCAAAGGTGTTGCCCACTACGATCATTCTGGATGGTGAAGGCTATCCGGTAAAGACCTTTTTAGGACCCGTCGCCCAGGGTCAGCATCGAGTCATTTATCGACGCAAGTAGTGCAGTCCGGCCCGCCTGATGACCCTGCGTACGGTTGCGAATGATTTCCTGTGAATGGCGCAGGGTTCAAAGGTATTCGACGGTCCAAATGGTGGGCAGTGGGATAGCCCTTGTGCCGGTCAAAGCCATAGTCCGGATACGAGATTGCATGGATAGCGTCGGCCGGTCCCGGTAGACCTTTGCAAGCACCGAGGCGGCGGAAATGGATGCTACAAGGCGGTCACCACCGATCACGGTCTGGAACTCACAGGCCAGGCGGGCGCCCAATTGCCATGAACCGGGACCTTGTGCGGCACCGGGTCGAGGTTTGCGACGGCCCTTTGCATGCCGTTCAATGTGGCCTGCAGAAGCTTGACCCGGTCGATATCCTCAACGTCGACAAACTCCACCGCAAAGGCGATGGCCTGCTCCTCAATCTGGGCGCAAGCCATTCG
>CAWDDX010000007.1:0-1930869 GCA_963801195.1 uncultured Gammaproteobacteria bacterium
GGCATTGCAGTCTGCGCAACCCACGGGTTTGTATATTTTAAGGTTGTCGATTTCGTCTTCCTTGAAACCCGCCTGCAATAAAGCCTCCTTGGGCATATCATCCGGTTGCTTGCATTTGTGCAATGTCCGCAGCAGGCGCTGGGCAATAACAAGGTTAACCGCCGAGGTGATATTGTAGGTCGGTACACCCATATTCATCAGTCGGGTAATGGATTGCGGTGCATCATTGGTATGCAGGGTTGAGAATACCAGGTGACCGGTTTGCGCCGCTTTGATGGCGATTTCAGCGGTCTCAAGGTCTCGAATTTCGCCAACCATGATGACGTCCGGATCCTGGCGCAGAAAAGAGCGCAGGGCGCGGGCAAATGTCATGCCCTGTTTGACGTTTTGTTGAACCTGGTTGATACCGTTGACCCGGATTTCGACCGGGTCTTCCACGGTTGAAATATTTCGACCCTCATCATTCAGGATATTCAGGGCGGTATAAAGGGTTACGGTTTTACCGCTACCGGTTGGTCCGGTGACCAGGATCATGCCGTAGGGTTTTGTGACCGAACTGTGAAAAAGCTCCTGTTGTGCCTTGTCGAAGCCAAGACGTTCGATACCTAGTTGTGCGCTGGAGGAGTCGAGTATACGCAGTACGACTTTTTCGCCGAACATGATCGGGCAAGTGGAAACACGAAAATCGATTGATTTCTTGCGTGACAGGTTAAGTTTGATACGGCCATCCTGGGGAATCCGCTTTTCGGCGATATCCAGACCCGCCATGACCTTGAGTCTTGAAGACAGGCGCCTGGACATCTGAATCGGCGGGCTTGCAGCCTGGACTAATATGCCGTCCAGACGATAGCGGATACGGTAGTTTGTTTCATAGGGCTCAAAATGAATATCGGAAGCACCTTTCCTGATGCCATCAAGCAAAACCTTGTTAATAAACCGGACAACCGGGGTCTCATCCACCGCCGGGTCGGATACATCTTCATCCAGATTGATCTCGCATCAAGTGAATAACCCAGGTCTTCAAGACCTTCATCTTCAAAATCATCAAAAACCGGATTGGCGGAATCCTGTGCCTTGTTGATCGCAGTGTCTAAGAAGGTTGGGTGCAACCAGAATCGGTTCAACCCGGAAACCGGAACTGAATGATATTGCGTCGATGACTTCCTGATCGGTCGGATCAGATACGGCGAGGAAAAGGGAGTTTCCACGCAGATAAAGCGGAAATGCCTGATGTTTTTCAATCAGTCTCTCATCAACCAGGCTGACGGGCGCGATGCTTAAATCCACGGCCCTGATGTCAATAATTGGAACGCCATATTCAACCGAAGCCGCATTGATCAGGACTTCCGGATCCAGGGCATTATTCTTGATCATCCAGGCAAGAACGGTGAGCCCTTTTTTTCCTGCATTAACACAGGCATCGAGGGCGGTCTTTTCATCCATCAGACCCTCAGCAACCAGTCGACGGGCAAAGCCGTGCAATTGACTGGCTGGTTTTAGTTCTGTGTTCATATGCAGGTCACTCCCTGTTCCCTCATCCCATTATACTTAAATGTAACTGGTTATGCTGTAAATTACCGCGTTTTAACGAAAAAAGCCACCACGGCAAGGTGGTGGCTTTTATACTGAATATGTCATATAATGATTCAAGTTCCCCGGCAGGTTGAAGGCAAATATTTGAGTGCTGTCGCAGATGTTGCGCCTTTTGAGCAGTTCCAGTCAATTATATTGGACGTATGTTTCGGTGGGCGTCAAAACAGGCATAAGTGCGTCTGCTGCCAAAGTTGGATCAATTGCGGCCTCGTTGACATCAATGGTAAATGCCCCGGTCGATGGTTGGTAGTTTGTAAATGCAGTGCAGTAGTGACTGATGCCAGCGGCGTTAAGACCGGCTTCTACCAAGGCTTGGTGGCCATGGGCCCAGCTTTGGCGGTATTCGGAAATTCCGACCTTGGCAACTGCTGCGCCATTGATACATTCGGCCACTTTGGCGCGAATGCTGTAGTCTGAATAAGCAGGTATTGCCATTGCCACCAAGATGGCCAGGATGGCAATGGTGATCATGAGCTCAATTAAGGTAAATCCCCTTGAAGACATTTTTGATTTACACGGCTTCATAACGGTGCATACCTCCCCCACCTATTTCCGGACTCATCTAGTCAATTAAGAGTTTGAGTACCGGAGACACTAGAGATTGCCTGGCAATCTACTTCCTTGTCCAGGGCGGGTGATAACTTCCCCTATGTATAAGTATAGATGAAATATTCAGGTTTGCCAACTTAAATAATAGTCATATAACTTATTGAAATAAAAAAGAAACCCCCGCAAGCGGGGGTTTCTGCATACAACCATTATAGATTGGTCTAACTATTGACTTAAGCAGCTCGAATGTTATGAGTTGCCTCACGACAGGTAGATGGCAGATATTTGAGGTTGCCGCAGTCGGTTGTACCTCTGCTGGCAAAACCAATCAACACCGCCACCGCCGTTTGATACAGGATACATTTGTGGTTGAGATTGTGCACTGATGCGTCGCTCCAACTGCAGTTTCATCAACTATAATCTGCAAATGCACCGTCATTGCATCGGTATATGTCCAGCCATCACAATATTGGCTGACGCCGGCTGGGGCAGTGTTCCTGCTGCATTTTCATCAGCTGGGAAAGTACCGACAGTTTCACAGTATTCAGAAATCTGCAGTTTGGCAACAGCGGCGCCGTTAACACATTCAGCGACTTTGGCGCGAATGGTATAATCTTTGTAAGCCGGTACGGCCAGTGCGACCAGGATGGCCACGATGGCGATAACGATCATGAGTTCGATCAATGTAAAACCTTGTTGCATATTACGTTTTGCACTCTTCACAATATAACCCTCCAATGGTGGTTTGACGGACTGTTAAATAAACTGACCCTTTCATTTCTTGACAGTCATTTTCACAGACTGCAGTTAAATCCCTTTAAATAAAATTCCTACGGGACGCTGGTTATTTAATGCAAACTACATGCCAATAAATTGTTTTGTTATAAAACAGCGACATAGATCGACCTGTCAGAATTAACAGGTTAGTGAAATTACCAGTAAGCGTCATAAAGTGACAAAAAGTGTCACGGTCAATTCCGTTTTCATTCAAAGTAAGGGCCTCGTTTCTCACCACAAGCCTTGCCGTCCTGCCAGAAACGTGGGTGCCGTTGGGTGATAAGGGTCAGCAATGACTTTTGTGTTCCGGAATTTGGACTAATTCCCGCGATGCAAATACGAGTGTTATCGAGGCCAGCAGCATGGCTGCAATAATCAGGGCACTTGCCGTGATTGATGTTTGTCGATTGTGATTGCGTCTTTCCGACAAGACTTAAAGCCCAGCCTGCTATCAAGATCATGGCCACCTGGCTGGCGGGCATGACCATTACACCACTTAAGACAAGCATGAATAATACCGGCGATCAGGCAGGTGGCCACCATTGCCTTCAATGGCGGATCGGTCAGGCTTGCGCCATTCTGCCATTTAATATTTTTTAGAAAACCAAGACCAATCGGTAATAGCGAGTAACAGAAACAAGGCAAATGCAATCATTCCCCACTCACCGAGGATTTGCAGTGGAAAATTGTGTGGGTGAGCGGGAAGTATAATTTCACTGTCGCAGGCATAACGTGTCGGACCGGATCCCAGCAACGGGTGCTTGACGGCGTCTTGCAGGGACAAACGCCAAAATGTGCTACGGCCCGAGGTGTGCGCCATGGGTCTGCCAACGGAGTAGGCGTAAAACTCCCCCGACTTGGATTGTGGAATCAAGACCCCGTTAAGAAAAAGTATCCCGCCATAGATCGCAATACCAACAATCAAACCGCCCAATTGAAATTTCAGCCAGGATTTGCGCTGTGCGGGTAACCAAAATGCAATAAACACCATGGCGATGAATAGACTGACGACAGTGCCCCGTGCCGCCAATGCAATGACCAGAAACCATTGCAGGCCGATTAAAACCACGCAGCCGATTTTTATCCATCGTTTGCCGGGAAATAACAGGGGCAATGCAGCCAGTATGGGTATGGACCAGGTTTGTAGCTGGTTATAAAAGCGCGGGTGTGCAAAATGGATCAACGCCTGGTCGTAACTGAATTCCGATCCGAAAACCCAGCCGGCGACAAAGCCCATCAACTCCTGTACCACCACGGCGAAACCCATCGCCGCCAGCAGCACAACCGCCCACTTGTCAAAGCGCTCACCCGATAGCTCACGACTGGCGGCCGTGACCGCGATCAACACCATCATCACGAACATCATGGAGACATCGACCAGGGCATAAGCAGGGTGCTCGAGCCTGAGGGATGAAACGATGCCGATTAAAAAGAATAGCGCCAGGAGGTAGCGGTTCAATTTTGAAAGCCGGTTCAACTGCGCAACCGTTGCGGTCCGCAGCGGGGCCCAGGCCACCGCAAAAATCATGATGGCTGTAAACAGAACCAGTTGCAGTACACGCTTGGCGTCAAATACGCCCAGAAAATCCAGCGGGAAGAACGCGGAGGTAATAAATAGATACGCCCCCAAAGAAATAACGACGGCCAATGCCGGCTTGGAGGGGCTAGTCAATGTCGTATTTTTTCAGCTTGTAACGAAATGACCGGAAACTGATCCCCAGCAAATCGGCTGCGCGGGTCTTGTTGTAACGTGTTTTTATCAAAGCATCTTCAAGCATCTTCTTTTCGATATCCTCGATATAGGTATCGAGGGTTTGATCGTCATCCTTGTCAGACAAAGACTGGTCGTGTTCCTTGATGGCTACCTGTTCCAGCATCAGGTCGTCGACCTTGATTGAATTGCCCTCACACATCGTAATGGCGCGTTGCAGTATATTGATCAGTTCCCTGACGTTGCCGGTGTAGCGATGGTTCTTCAGTGCTTCCATGGCTTCGGGCGACATAACCGGGACTTTTGTTTCGTCCCATTGCTCGGTTATTTCTTTTAAGAACCTGTGTGCCAGTTCCTCAATGTCATTCCTTCGTTCGGTGAGGCCGGGCATGTGGAGTTCGATCACGTTGAGGCGAAAAAACAGGTCACTGCGGAACTTGCCCTCGTCAACCAGGGGTCGCAATGTCTGGTGCGAGGCGCTGAGAATGCGCACATCGATCGGTACTTCCTTACGCGCACCGACCGGCAGCACGGCTTTTTCCTGGATCGCCCTCAACAGCTTGACCTGCATGCTCAACGGCAAATCAGCCACCTCGTCCAAAAACAGCGTGCCGCCGTCAGCGGCCTGGAATAGACCCTCCTTGTCCGTCCCCGCGCCTGTAAAGCTGCCTTTCAAGTGGCCGAAAAATTCACTCTCCATCAATTCAGTTGGAATGGCGCCACAGTTGACCGGTACAAATGCCTCGTCAGCCCGTGGGCCCAGATCGTGGATCAGGCGCGCGGCCAGTTCCTTGCCGGAACCGGAGTCGCCCGAGATCATGACGGGCGCCTGGCTGCGCGCCAGCTTCCTGATCATGTCCTTGGTTTTTTGAATGGCTGCAGAACTACCGGTGAGTTTGTCCATCTTGTCATCGGCAAAAGGACTGTCATCTTTTGCGTCTGAACGACCCGTATCGGATTCTTCGCTTCTTAATTTAAGGGCGGTATTGACCAGCTTGCGCAGGATGGACAGGTCGACCGGTTTGGATACAAAGTCGAATGCGCCGATCTTCAGGGCGGTAACGGCATCTTCAACCCTGCCATGTGCGGTGATGACCGCTGCAGGTAATTGCGGGTGATCCCTGGCAATTTCGCGGACCAGGTCCAGGCCGTTGCCGTCGGGCAGACGCATATCGGTCAGGCAAAAGCTGAAGCTTCCGGATGACAGTGCGCGCCTGGCCGTGGTCAGGTCTTCTGCAGTGGTCACTTGCAGCCCCATTCTGCTTAGCGTGAGGTCAAGTAGTTCCCTGATATCCGGTTCATCATCAACGACTAATACATGGTGTTGCATGGCGTTTGCTTGTTTCCCGTATGGATTTTCTGAATGAGTTTCCTAAGCCCGAAATGTCTTTATGCTTATTGTATCGTTTCCTTGGCTTTAACGCCCTGTGCTAAGGCTAGACGTATATGAAAGCGAGAGCAACTGCCCAGTATTGAATCTACGGTAAGTTCCGCCTGGTTAACCTCGCAAAGTTGCCTGGCTATATACAAACCCAAACCGGATCCTTGCTTGTGCGTGGTAAAAAACGGCTCAAATATACGTTCCATATTACCCTCTGGAATTCCCGGGCCATTGTCTTCGACGGTAATCACGCAATAGCCTGTTTTTGGCAGGCGTGACATTGAAAGCACCACCTGCGGTATGGCGGCATCGAGATGCGCATGCCGTAGCGCGTTTTCCAGTAGCTTCCACAGGGCCTGGTGTAACTGGCTCTGGTCAAACAGCACCAGTGGCTTGCCCTCGTCAGGGTTGATTTCCAGGGTCAGCCGAATACCGGTCAGCGCGCTCTTGGTTTCAACCGCCAGTTCCTCCAGGAACGGGATGAGTTCAAAGATATCCGGACGCGATTTTTCGTGTCTCGATAATTGCAGGATATTTTCGATAATACCATTCATCCTGCCTGCCTGGCCGTGAATAATATCTACCAGCCTCAAATCACCTTCCGCAATTTCTTCCGATTCATTCAAAAGCTGGGCGGCATGGTTGATGGCGGCCAGCGGATTTCGAATTTCGTGTGCAATGCTGCCGGAAAGGTTTGCCAGCATATGGGCGGACATTTCTACTGACCGTTGTGAAATCACTTCGTTATCTTCAAGAAATATCAAATTCCGGATAGAGGTTGAACCGGGAATGGAAACAAACTTGGGCACTACCCGGGCCTGGCTGCCGCGAAGCGCCATTGGCGCAATATCGGGAGTAGGGTTGTCATGCCAGGCTGTCAGTGCCTTATCGAGTTGCGGGGAGATGTTTTTCAGTACTTTTTGTTGGGCTTTTGGACGGCCCAACAAGAACCAGGCCGATTCATTCATAAGTTGGATCACGCCTTCGGTGTCGATCGCCAGCACACCACTGCGCATGCGGCGAATGACCAGTTCATTAATCTGCTCCAGCTTGGTCAGTTGCACGGCCTGTTTTTCGGCGACCAAACGGTAGTCTTTTAACCAGCGTGAAAGCAGGTTTACCAATATCGCGGTAATTAACGTGGTGGCGCCATAAAGGGCCGCCCGCACCAATTCGGTCGTGGTCTGGCCCCTTAGCAAAAAGCCCACCAGTGATTCACCGACAAATGCAAACACAACCAACGATGCATAAAACAGTGCAATGCGCATTGGCAGCAATATGGCTGCAGAAGCACTGCTGAAAATCAACAAAATGGCCAGGCCACCTTCCAGTCCGTCAGATAAGAACAATAAAATGGAAAGGAAAAAAATATCGATGAACAACGAAGCCAGGGCCAGAAAAAAGATTTCAGTAGTTTTGCGCCTGGTTTCCAGGATCAGGAAAACGGCCATTGCAAACCAGGAGAGCAACGCTGTCCCGGTAAAAACGTTTCTGTCCAAAACAACGGTTTCATCCAGAATAGGCGGAGTGCCGACCAGGCCTGTAAACAAGGCATACAATAAAATCAGGGTGATCAACAGCCTGAAGGCATTCAGGTAGCCCACCACCCGGCGGGTCAGCGCCGCAGGTAAAGGATATTTACTGAAATCTGCCGTTCGGCTCATTTTTATCCTGCAGAAAAGAAAGGTCGGCTCTTCTGCCGTTTTCGTCGAAATCCAAATGGTGTCTGCTTGTGCGTGCAGTATATCATCCACAAATTGGTTCCTGCGCACTGCTGTCCCACTTAATAACACTGGAAGGAGCCGGAACGGGTAGCCACTACCAGGACACGCCGTCAGAGGACATCCAACAGCGCGCTCCGAACTACACTATAAGCACCGTCATTTCACTATAAGCACCGTCATTTCACTATAAGCACCGTCATTTCACTATAAGCACCGTCATTTCACTATAAGCACCGTCATCCCGGCGAAGGTGACGAACGTCATCCCGGCGCAGGCCGGGACCTCCCAACGTTTTCGTAATCTTTAAAGAAGCCCTGATTTAGCGCTCTGCCAGTCTTTTGGAGGTCCCGGCTTACGCCGGGATGACGGTGCTTGTTGTTGCGGAGGTGCTGGGTTTGGGAGGCACGGCGCAGGCCGGGACCTCCTCGCAATAAAGCGGTGCTCAACCCCCCACCAGCTCACCCCAAACGGCCCTTTTTGGCACCGTCATCCCAACGCAGGCCTCCATAAGTGCGCTCCGAACTACACCATAAGCACCGTCATTTCACTATAAGCACCGTCATTTCACTATAAGCACCGTCATTACACTATAAGCACCGTCATTACACTATAAGCACCGTCATTTCACTATAAGCACCGTCATCCCGGCGAAGGTGACGAACGTCATCCCGGCGAAGGCCGGGACCTCCCAACGTTTTCGTAATCTTTAAAGAAGCCCTGATTTAGCGCTCTGCCAGTCTTTTGGAGGTCCCGGCTTACGCCGGGATGACGGTGCTTGTTGTTGGTGAGGTGCTGGGTTTGGGAGGCACGGCGCAGGCCGGGACCTCCCAACGTTTTCGTAATCTTTAAAGAAGCCCTGATTTAGCGCTCTGCCAGTCTCTTAGGAGGTCCCGGCTTACGCCGGGATGACGGAGTCAGTCGTTGGTATGGTGTGTGGTGTTGGAGGTCCCGGCCTGCGCCGGGATGACGTTTGTCACCTGCGCCGGGACGGTGCTTAGGCACATGGGGTCTGGACTAAGTGGATAAGCAATGGTTGTTGTGCCTTTGCTTTAAACTCCGTTTCAGGGGAAAATACCCACCTTGTAAAAAGACGAAAGCAAAGCGGTTTCAAATCAGTCATTTTCTGAAGGAGTTAGCATGAATTTCCATGAATACCAGGCGAAAGAATTGTTCGCCAGTTACGGAGTACCGGTCCCGGGTGGCGACGTCGCGCGCACGCCCGCCGAGGCAGTCGTGGCGGCGCAGGGTCTTGGCGGCCATGTATGGGTCGTTAAAGCACAGGTCCACGCGGGTGGCCGCGGCAAAGCCGGCGGTGTCAAGCTGGTCAAGACGCTCGACGATGTCAGGGCCGAAGCCAACCGTATGCTGAACATGAAAATCAGCACCTACCAGACCGGTGGTCTGGCTTTGCCGGTGGATTCAGTGCTGATCGCCGAGGCGACGGAAATTGAAACCGAACTCTATCTTTCCATTTTGATCGACCGGGTCAACCGTTGCGTCACGTTCATGGGCTCTGCATCGGGCGGTATGGACATCGAGAAAGTCGCCGCTACCGAGCCGGAAAAAATTGTCACGGTCAAGGTGGACAACACGGCAGGCTTTCAGAATTACCAGGGCCGCCAGATGGGTTTTGGCATGGGGCTTTCCGCCAAGCATGTCGGACAACTGACCAAGATGATGGCAGCGCTTTACAAATTGTTCATCGATAAAGACCTCAGCCTGCTGGAAGTCAACCCGCTGGTCATCGACGGCAATGACAACCTGGTGGCGCTGGATGCCAAGATCAACGCGGATGACAACGCCCTGTTCAGACACAAGGACCTGGCGGCGATGCGCGATGAGGCGCAGGAAGACCCGACCGAGGTGGCCGCCAGCCGTCACGGTCTGAACTACATCACGCTCGACGGCAACATCGCCTGCATGGTGAACGGCGCGGGGCTTGCCATGGCGACCATGGACGTGGTCAAGCTCAACGGCGGCGAACCGGCCAACTTCCTCGATGTTGGCGGCGGCACCACGGCGGAACGCGTCAAAGAAGCCTTTAAAATCATCCTGACCGGTGAAAACGTCACGGCCATCCTGGTGAATATTTTCGGCGGCATCGTGCGTTGCGACCTGATCGCCCAGGGCATCATAGCAGCGGTACAGGAAGTCGGTGTGAGCGTACCGGTGGTCGTCCGTCTGGAAGGAACACTGGTGGATGAAGGCAGGCGGCTACTGGCCGAAAGTGGTCTTGCAATCATATCCGCAAGCGATTTGAATGACGCCGCAAAGAAAGCCGTTGCGGCAGCGAATGAAAGTGAGGTGGCCAAATGAGCGTTTTGATCAACAAGGACACAAAAGTAATTTGCCAGGGGTTTACAGGTAGCCAGGGCACCTTTCATTCCGAGCAGGCGATCGAATACGGCACCAAAATCGTCGGCGGTGTCACGCCGGGTAAGGGCGGTCAGACGCACCTCGATCTTCCGGTGTTCAATACCGTATCTGAAGCCGTGGCCGAGACCGGTGCCGATGCATCCGTCATTTATGTGCCACCACCGTTTGCGGCTGATGCCATCCTTGAAGCCGCCGATGCGGGAATCAGGGTTATCGTTGCGATCACCGAGGGTATCCCCGTACAGGATATGATCCGGGTCAAGGCCGTTCTGCAAAACAAGCCGGATACCTGGCTGGTGGGCCCCAACTGCCCCGGTATCATCACCCCCGGCGAGTGCAAGATCGGCATCATGCCCGGGCGTATCCATAGCGCCGGTAAAATCGGCGTGGTCTCGCGCTCCGGTACGTTGACCTACGAGGCCGTCTACCAGACGACCCAGGCAGGATTGGGTCAAACCACGGTGATTGGTATTGGTGGCGATCCCATCCAGGGTATGAATTTCATCGACTGCCTGCGTCTGTTCCAGGACGACCCGAAGACGGAAGGCATTATCATGGTCGGTGAAATCGGCGGTTCTGCCGAGGAAGACGCGGCTGAATTCATTACCCAATACGTGACCAAGCCGGTAGTGGCCTATATTGCCGGTGTTACAGCACCTCCGGGTAAACGCATGGGTCATGCCGGTGCGATTATTGCAGGTGGAAAGGGCACGGCCGCGGCCAAGTTTGAGGCACTGGAAGCGGCAGGTGTGACCACCGTCCGTTCTCCGGCCGACCTCGGTAATGCAATCCAGAAGAAACTTTAAAACTCAACCATGTAACCTGCCCGTGCTGACGGGCAGGTTAACACCCACCCATATTTCACCACTGCCGGCAACATGCTAAAAATCGCACTGGCACAACAGGATTTCCCGGTGGGTGACATGACCGGCAACCTCGCGCGGGCGCAGCAAAGCATGGCATCTGCCATCGCCGGCGGCGCGGACCTGGTCCTGTTTCCCGAAATGGCCATCAGCGGCTACCCGCCGGAAGACCTGTTGTTGCGGCCGGGGTTTATGCGCAGTTGTCACGATGTCATGGACCAACTGGTCGCCAGTGTTCAGGGCATCGATGTCGTCATCGGCCATCCGTGGACGGTTGGTGACGAGCGCTTCAATGCGGTCAGCTGGATACGCGACGGCGTGGTGCTTGGCCGTTATTTCAAGCAGACACTGCCCAACTATGCCGTGTTTGATGAACGCCGCTACTTTTCGGCCGGTACTGAACCATTGGTGATCGAGGTCAAGGGCACACGCATCGGTGTCATCGTCTGTGAAGACGCGTGGGTGCATGGGCCGGCTTCGGCGTCAAAGACCATCGGCGCCGAAATTTTGCTGGTACCCAATGCATCACCGTTTCGTGACTATAAACTGGCGGCGCGTCTGGATAACCTCGCAGAACGATTGGAGGAATGCGGCTTGCCCATTGTTTACGGCAATCTCGTCGGCGGGCAGGATGAACTGGTGTTCGATGGCCGTTCCATATTGATGAACCGCAGGGGTGAATTCAGCGTCCTCGGCAATCCCTGTGAAGAGGAACTGGCGATTGCCTGTTACGCACCCGCATCGGGCGAACTGTGGTTTGAGGACTCTAGAGACAGGTCCGGCCTGGACAGGGCTGCGATCCTGCGGGCGGAAAACATTACCGCCTGTATTTACACGGTGCTGGTTCGCGGCCTCAGGGACTACATCGTGAAGAACGGCTTCACCGACGTGGTGCTGGGTTTATCCGGCGGTATCGATTCCGCCCTGACGCTGGCGCTCGCGGTCGATGCGCTCGGCGCCGATCACGTCCACGCGGTCATGATGCCCAGCCGGCATACCGCGGAGCTGAGCCATAGGCTGGCCCGCGAACAGGCCGGGCTGTTAGGGGTTGCCTACCGTGAAATCAACATCGAACCGGCCTTCGAGGCCCTGTTGCAAAGCCTCGAGGTTGCCTTCGAAGGCTGCAAGGCCGACGTTACCGAAGAAAACCTGCAGGCGCGGGTGCGTGGTGATTTGCTGATGGCTTTATCCAACAAGTTCGGCTGGATGGTGCTGGCGACGAGTAACAAGAGTGAACTGGCAGTGGGCTACAGCACCATTTACGGTGATATGTGCGGTGGTTTTTCACCGATCAAGGATTGCCTGAAAACCCGCGTATATGAACTTTGCGCTTACCGGAATACACTATCGCCCGCCATTCCGCAGGCGGTGATCGACCGCGCGCCCTCCGCCGAACTGGCGCCGGGGCAACTGGATCAGGACAGCCTGCCGGAATATGCCCTGCTGGACCAGATCCTCTACCACTATGTCGAACAGGACTGGTCGATCGCCGAGATTGTCGATGCGGGTTTTGAAGAAGCGGTGGTACGCCGCGTCGCGGCCATGGTGCTGATGAACGAGTACAAGCGGCGCCAGGGCGCACCCGGCGTGCGCGTGACATCAAAGGCGTTTGGCCGTGACAGACGCTACCCGATCACCTCGGGTTGGCACGAAGAGAATATCTGGAAAAGCTAACCCGCAAACCCCGCCAAAACAGCCGGCTTGCTCAGTCTTTACCGAACGGCCACAACCAGTGCCAGAAACCCTTTTTGTCACCACCGGTGAGATACGGGTGATCGGGGTAATTCAGCGCCAGGACTTTTTCCGCGTCTTCCGCGAGTTCCGGCAAACCCATTTCGGTATAACTCACCGCGAGAATCTCCAGCGCATCACCCAGTTCGGGTGAGCCGGGGTAGTTTTCAATCGCGTAACGCGCACGGGCGGCGGCGGCCACGTAGGCCTTGCGGCGCATGTAGTAACGCGCCACGTCGAGTTCGTAAAATGACAGGTTATTGCGCAGGAACACCATGCGCTGCCTCGCATCTGGCGCGTAGCGGCTGTCCGGAAACCGCCGGATCAACTCGTCGAAATCCCTGAACGACTCCCTCGCGGCGGTCTGGTCGCGATCGCGTACACGCGACGGCATCATGCGTTCCATGAAACCCACACGTTGTTCGTAATTGGTCAACCCGCGTATGTAATATGCGTAATCCACATTGGGGTGACTGGGGTAGGTGCGGATAAAACGGTCGGCGGTCGATAACGCCGCTTCCGGGTTGCCAGCCTTGTGATAGGCGTAGGCGAGTTCCAGCTGGGCCTGCTCGGAATAACGTCCAAAGGGATAACGCGTGGATAGCTGCTGGTATCCGCGAATGGCCCGGCCCCAGTTTTGCGAAGTGAGGTAGCCTTTGGCTGTTTCATACATCTCTTCCGCGGAGCGGTTTTCCTCGGAATACTTGTCTTTTTTGCAGCCTGACACCGTCACCAGCATCAGTGCGATGGCGATACAGGTGAGTAATCTCAAAAAGACAGCGTACTTGTGGGAAGAGGATGACAACATTATTTGGCCAGGCAAATTACAGAGGGCGGAATGATAGCGAAAATGACAGATTAAAACCATAGAATACAGCCATGCGATAATACCACGAAGCAGCACCGGATTTTGAGCAATGTCCAGGCACATCAGTTTATGTCAGCAGGTCACCGAAAAATCAGCCGGTTCACGGCTGGACCAGGCCGCTGTTGAACTGTTCCCGGATTTCTCCCGCGGGCGTCTGCAGCAGTGGATCAAGCTGGGCGAGTTGACCGTCGACGGCAAGCGCGCCAAACCCAGCAGCCGCGTGCTCGGGGGTGAAAAACTTGCCATCGAAGCGCAGCTGGTTGCCGAGGGTGAGGTCGAACCCGAGGACATTCCGCTCGACATCGTTTTTTCGGACGAACATCTATTGGTGCTGAACAAGCCGGCCGGCCTCGTGGTCCACCCTGCGGCGGGCAACTGGGAGGGGACATTGCAAAATGCCCTGTTGAATTTCGACGCGGATCTCGACACCCTGCCGCGCTCCGGTATCGTCCACCGCCTGGACAAGGACACCAGCGGTGTCATGGTGGTCGCCCGCAGCCTGGAGGCGCATGCCAGCCTGGTCAACCAGTTGCAAACCCGCAGCATGAGCCGGGTTTACGAGGCGGTGGTAAAGGGTGACATCCCCGCCAGCGGAACCATCAGCGCCAATATCGACCGCAACCCGCGTAATCGCAAAAAAATGGCGGTCAGGGAAAGCGGCAGAACGGCGACCAGCCATTACCGCTTGATACAGCGCCTTCCCGGGACCAGCCACGTCGAGGTATCACTGGAATCGGGCCGCACCCACCAGATACGCGTCCACATGACCCATTTGGGCTACCCCATCGTCGGTGACCCGCTGTATGGCCGTGGACAGATCAGGCAAAAGGGTTTGCCAGCGGCGGCCATCGATGCGGTCAACGGGTTTGCACGCCAGGCGCTGCATGCCCGCACCTTGAAACTGATCCACCCCGAAAGCGGTGAGCCGTGCGAATTCCATGTGCCGCTGGCCGATGACATGCAAGACCTGATCACGACGCTCAAACGGTCGATGACCGATGGCTGAGTTACCCGAAATCGAATTGATAAAGCCGGATTGGGACGCGCCGCCCAATGTCCACGGGTTTACAACAACACGCAACAGCGGGTTTAGCCAGGGTCCGTGGAGCAGTCTGAACCTCGGCAAAAGTTGCGGTGACAACCCGGAACACGTCGAACAAAACCGGTGTCTTTTATCGGGTTTGCTGCCCGGCGAGCCACGCTGGCTCAGCCAGGTTCATGGTACAGCGGCGATAGCCTGGGACCAGGCCGGCGCGCCCGGCATCAAGGCGGATGCCATCTTCAGCCACCGGGCAGGGCAGGTGTGTGCCGTGCAGACCGCGGATTGCCTGCCGGTGCTTTTTTGCGACCGGGCCGGAACACGTGTCGCCGCCGCACACGCGGGCTGGCGGGGGCTTGCCGCCGGTGTCCTCGAAGCGACGGTCACAGCGATGGGGTGCAAACCGGATAATTTGATGGCCTGGCTGGGGCCGGCCATCGGCCCGGGGGCTTTTGAAGTAGGTAAGGACGTTTATGATGCGTTTGTTGACCTGAACGCAGAAAACGTCATCGCGTTCAAACCGCACCGCGACCGCTGGCTGGCCGATCTTTACCAGCTTGCGAGGCTGGCGCTGACCCGGGTGGGGGTTGGGCACGTATCGGGCGGATCTTGTTGCACCTATTCTGAGCCCGAGAAATTTTACTCGTACCGGCGGGATGGGGTTACGGGAAGGATGGTTAGCGTGGTCTGGATAGGTTAATCAAACCATGTATTCGCAGCTCAACCAATCGGAGTCAGTTGATGCCATTTTCGTTATCACCATGGTAAGGTTTTATTGGAATATTTTGTCGCAAAAACTAGGCAATTTATCATTTGCCGGCGTTTTATCTTCACTTTCTTCGCGAGTCTCCAACCAGTTCAACCAGGTACCGGCATCATCACCTAACGTCGAATTTGGATCTATTCTGTTAAAAAGTTCACTGGACTCGGCGAACATATTTAAATGTGCAAAGATCCAGCCAATATTGTATTGGAGGCAATACTGGTTCACTTTCAATTTTGGATTGGCTTCTGCAGCCGAACCCAGTTTTAAATGGAGGTTTAAAGCCTCTTCATATTGACCCATTTGTAAATCAGAAAGTGCAAGCCAGGCGATTGGCCTAATATCACGGGGATTTAACTCTCCAGCTTTTTTGAAATAAAAGCCGGCCTTTTCGTAGTTGCCGATATTGTAATAGATTCCCCCCAAATTCTTGTGTGCAAAAGCATTGGTTGGAAAATGCAATATCGTGTAACTCCAGAAGGTCTTATCGTTCTGCCAAATCTGAATTTGTTGCCTGGTTTTGCCAGCAAGCAGAAAGATTATCGGTAAGATTACCAGCCACACCAAATAATTCATTGATCGCTTTGTTTTACTCAGTGCAATAAGGATAGCAGCCCCTAAGAGGATATAGACTGGCAAGGTCGTAAAATAGGCATAACGGTCCGCAGCACCTTGCTGACCCACCTGGATTAACCCTAAAACCGGGGAGAGCGTAACCAGGTAAAACAACCAGGCAATCAACCACGCATGTTGGCCCTTTATCCATGCAAAAATGCATGCCAAAGTAAGACCAAGCACAGCAAGCACTGGCACAAACGTTGTCCAGGTAACGGTGTCATCCGCATTAATAAAATACGGGTAGAAAGGAACAAAATTCAAGGGTAATAAAAGCTTGGTCAGGTAAAGAATGATGCTGTTAAAAGCATTGAGAAGTCTCAAGTCAAAAGTGGTATTTGAAAGCGCCCCCTGTTGCGCATAAATAGTGATCAATACCGAAAAAGCTGAAAGCAGGAAAAACGGAACTTTCTCTCTGAATAGCCTGCTGATGGATAGTTGCGTAATGGATTGCCTTATTGCCGGCATGAATTCAGCACGTCGAAGTGGAAATACGTCGATAAGCAGCAACACAACGGGTAATGTGACCGCCATCGGCTTCGAAAGCAGGGCCATGACAAACATGACTAAAGTAAGTCTGAACCACCTTCGTTTTCTATTTTCACTGCAGGTAACGTACTTCACATAAGTAAGCATCGAGAGCAATAAAAATAGCTGGAAGAGCAGGTCCTTACGTTCCGCAACCCATGCAACGGATTCCACATGTTGTGGGTGGACTGCGAAAAGAAGCGCGGCGAGGAATGCTGCTATAAGTGCCGGGCTATCTTTTCGAAACGGATAGCCTGTTGAATCCCGTCTGTTAAGACCAAAAACGACAAGAATTAACACAAAGACGAGGGCACTGTTTAGGGCATGGATAATATTGTTGCTGAGGTGATATCCCCATGGGTCAAGCCCGCCATATACCTGATAATCGATTGCCCAGGACAGCCAGGTTAACGGATGCCAATTCATAGACTCGAACGTTGAAAACATCCACATGATATGAAAGACACTCAATTTTGAGATCCAAAACTCGTGTATGTTCAGGTACTCGTTGGTATCCCAAACGAATTGGTTTTTGGTGTCTGGGTAGTACGTCCACATGGTGACAACCAATATAGTAAAAACTGGCACCAGTATCTTTGCCACAGTCCGTATCGAGTCCTTAGTCATTGACTTTCCTTGGTCCTTTAGTAGTAAAAATACATTATTTTGTAAGTCTCAAATTTAATATCCGTGCTTTCGCCAATTGGTAAGCGCCGCGCTGGGTAGGTGATACAAAGCTAGTTGAAAGGAAATCTTTATCAACGATCGACCTGGTAAAAACGACCTGTTAATTTACCCATTTTGTCGTGTAATTCCCCAAGAACTTCAAAGCCATCAAATCTCTCATTCGAGAGCAGCAAAACACTCAATGGATTTAAATCCATCTCACTGACAATGATGTATCGAATTTCTGGGGCTGAAACCCGCAACTCAGCCGGTGTCAGTTTCAACAACTTGCTTGTCAGATTGACGTAATCAACTTCTTTTGGGGTTAGGATAAAATTATTGGAAAGAATCGGGCACTGGGTCTGGTAACGTATGAAACTTCCCCAATTCCTGTCCACAAGCAATAGGCCGGGTTGTTTTTCGCATTGCAACTTTGCAGCCTGGATGATCGGTAAACCAAAGTTGTAACGTGGTGACTCGCCGAGTTTGGGAGGGATCAATGCGTAACTCAGTGAAAAGGTGTAGGCCCCAATAATAATTGCGCTGGCAATAAAAATGTCCTTGCCCCTGGGTAATAAATGCTGAATAATTAGCAGCGGAATGATGAGCAGAAAGATATAACCAAAATAGTGAAACCTAAATTGGGCAACCATCATTGCAAAACCAAAAAGTGATGCGATTATGACGATAAGCTTCATGTCCTTTGACTTGACGTTTGTATAATTGAAATAACGAATATCCGATGTAAATGGGTAATAGCCAGACCAGGGCAGTGTAAAAGAAGTTAAGCTGAAAAAGAGACAATAGCCCACCGAACATCGGTTGTGTTTCCAAAAGGTTATCAAACTCTGGCAAATCCGAATGAAGGTAATGCAAACCGAATATGACTTGCATCGCAGTTGGCAGTGCCAGCAGGACAGCCAGTGACAGCATTAGCCACATGACCTTTTGCCGCCGGTTGCATAGAGCGAGCACACCAATCGCGGTTAATAGGGCGACGTGCAAATGAAACCAGGAATGCAAATAGAATGCATATACAAAGGTCAAAAAGTAATGTGACGGTAACAGTACAAGCAGTTGTGTTACCAGCAGACTCGCCCCGAAATTAGTGGCTTTGCGCGCTGAAGGTAATGTGTGCCCGAAAAATCTTGCCAAAAACAGACCTGCCAGCACCAGAATCTGCAATAAGAACAAGCTGTTGTGGAAAGCGGTGGCGACGGCCAGCACGATGCCTAGTGCTACCGGGATTCTCGAGGATTCGGGATGTTTCAACCACATCCCGGTCAGATATATGCTCAGCAGAAACCAGAAATGTTCCGAGGAATGATGGTCCAGTGCGCCGACGCTGAACAGTGTCAGTGTCAGTGGCGCTGCGGCGTACGCGAACATGCAGATGGCGGCTAGCCCTGGCCGTAAGATCTCCCTGGCAATCAAACCGACTAGCGTAATGCTGCCGATTAACCAGAGCAGGGGGTAAAAAGCCATGATCCTGGCAGCGCCGGACCTATCGCTGGATAATGCACCCGCGATTACGCCACCCAGGTAGTCGTAGGCCCATGGCCATGCGATCCAGTGTCCTTCCGGATAGTGCAGGTTTGGGATCGAATGAATGTGTCGATGAAGGATCTTCGGCGATTTCGAGTATGCGCGTCGCATGGTAAAACGCATCGTTGCCCAATGGATGCACATCACCATTGACAAATACACTGGGTACTCGTGTCATTGCCAATCCAACGCCGAGGAGTATCGCTAGCATCCAGACAATGAATGTGGACGGAGGTATATCTTTATTCAAAGCCAAGGGTTGGGTTTGGACTGGCAAATCGTCAGTTGGCATTGCCGAAGTCTATTGGAAAGTGCAGGATGGAACAAGACTGGTTGGGCGTGGCTGGAATTTCAGAGGAACTGTCTGCAACGGTCCAGACGCCATATTGCAGACAATGTCCGGTTGACACTGGTTTAGTCGTCAATTCTTCACCGGCAACCAACTGGACGCCAAGTTTGATTTACAGCTTACGAAATGCAGAAGGCAAATAGAAGCCGACTTTCAAATTTAGGCCATATCAATTTTCAGGGACATTTCTTGACCTGACTAGTTGTGTTTGAGAAGCTCATTTAATTGGCCATCCACCTCTCTATAAAGATTAAAAATGGTGACTCAAAATAAACAAAACTAAAAGACATTTTCAATCATACTTCAAGATGTCAATACTGGAGGATTTGTATGAAAAAACTGGTGCTAAAATGCCTCCCAGCGATAGACATACTTCTCGTTCTTTTTGTCTACCCTGCAGCTTTGCTGATTAAGTACATACGCATAGCTGGCGTGCATAGAATGCTTCGTTGCAAGAATGCTTTGATACGCATAGGGGTCTTTCCAATTCGAAATCACTACTTTGAGCCTCAGTTTGATTACAGAAATCACGGCCAAAACTACTTTCAAGACAGAAATCTTCAGGGAATAAACTGGAATGTTTCAGATCAACTGGAACTACTAGAGAAGTTTAGTTTTTCAGATGAACTATTAGACATTCCGCAAAAAAAAACAAGTAGTCTAAAGTTCCATTTGAACAATGGTGCATTTGAATCGGGAGACGCTGATTATTGGTATCAGATCATTCGTTTCGTCAAACCCAGGAGAATAGTTGAAATTGGTAGCGGCTACTCCACTTTATTGGCAATTGATGCTATCAAAAAGAACAAAACTGAGGATTTGGATTACACATGTACTCATGTTTGTATTGAACCTTATGAAATGTCTTGGCTGGAAAAAGTTGGCGTCACAGTGGTTAGGAAGAAAGTTGAAGAAATAGAGTTGTCATTTTTCTCGCAACTACAAGAGGGTGACATCCTGTTTATTGATTCCTCGCACATTATCCGACCACAAGGCGATGTGCTCTTTGAATATCTTGAATTACTCCCCTCTCTCAACACGGGTGTTATTGTTCATATACATGACATTTTTTCGCCAAATAACTATCCAGTCCAATGGATTCAAGATGAAATTAGGTTCTGGAATGAGCAATACATACTTGAAGCTTTTCTTTCGCACAATGGTAACTGGAAAATTATAGGCGCCCTTAACTATTTACATCACAATCACTATGAAAAATTTAGTTCTGTTTCGCCTTTGTTAACTCCCGAACACGAACCTGGCTCATTTTATATTCAAAAAATAGTAGGCAAGCGGATGCGCTAGCTGTTGTTGTTTTTCTTTTACTGAGGGTCCGCCTGAAACCGTGTCTTAGCGCGGTCGCGCATCTTATTAAAAGAAAGCCGTCAGGAAGAATATTTTAAAAGGTTCTAAGGTTAAAATGAATTCAATATTCCTAGCATTCTGAAGTACTGAAGCAATCCGCTTTGAGTATTCGCTTGTAATAATTCATATGTCAAAGATTAGAACTAGACTACCGCTTGCAAAATCCAGGTAAGTCATTGTTTTTGAATCTATCTTCACTATAGTCTTTTTCAAGCTGATCCAACCAAATTTTGACGTTCGGTTGTAGTTGTGAATTCAGACTAACTTTTCTGAAAAATTTTTCGGCATTATCAATATTTCCAGACTGCGCAAAAAGCCAGCCAGTGTTGTAATAATAACAATCCCAGTCCAGTATTGTACTGGGCTTCGACTCTAAGATTGTATCCAGGGCCATGTAATCCTTCAATGCATCTTCATTTTGATGCATATGCAAATAAGTGAGACCTCGTAAATACAACGAACCAGCCGAAGCAGGATTTATTTTTAGATTTTCTCCAAAATGAAACGCTGCTTTCTCATAATTTCTTAGATTCATATACACAATACCCATGTTGTGTTGACTCTTTGAGTTTTCCGGGTAGTTTTCAACAATGTGGCTCCACAAAGTTAAGGGATCTTTCCAAATTTGAATCTGTTGTCTAGTTTGAACAGTAAGCAGAAATAAAATGGGTATGACGGTCAACAGTATTAGGGGCTGAATAAAGAAATTGGATCTATTCAGAAACGCAAGTAAACCGGCGCCTATTAGAAAATAAACGGGTAAGGTTGGTAGATATGCATAGCGATCAGCCGCGCCTTGTTGACCCACCTGAATTAGTCCCAGTACTGGGGAAAGAGTTATCAGGTAAAACAACCATGAGATTAACCACTCATGACGTCCCCTTAACCACATTATTAAACCCGCAATCGTCAGGCCGACAACACCAAACATTGGCACAAATGCTTTCCAGGTTATGGCTTGCCCCACATCAATGTAATAGGGATAGTGTGGAACAAAAGTTATTGGTATCAGAAGTTTGTATAAATAAAAAATAATGCTGTTAGCAGCATTAAGTATTCTCAAGTCAACCGGTACTTTGGATAATGCGGCCTGCTGTGCGAAGAGCGTGACCAAAACTAATAAAACAGTTATTAGTAAAAAGGGTAACTTCTCTTTCAGCAGTGCCGAATAAGAGCGTTGCCTGATGCAATCATTGACAGGTTGAATTAACGCGGTGCGGCGTAGCGGATAGACATCCAGTAAAAGCAATACTGCCGGAAATGTAACTGCCATGGGTTTGGAAAGCGCAGCCAGAAAGAATAAGCCAAGTGTGATGTTGAACCACCTTCTATGTGCATCTTCATGACAACTTGCGTACCTGACATATGCCAGCGTGGATAGCAGCATGAATAATTGACACAAAAGATCCTTGCGTTCGGCAACCCATGCGACAGATTCGACGTGTTGAGGGTGGATTGCGAAGAAAAAGGTAGCTAGGGTTGCAGCGATGATGGCGTTGTCTTGGGCTAGGAACGGGAAACTTCTTGAATTTGGCTTGTTAAGTGCAAAGACTACTAACATAGTGATAAAAATCAGTACGCTATTGATAGCGTGTAAAGCATTGTTGGTTAAGTGATAACCTGCTGGGATCAGGCCCCCATAAATTTGGTAGTCAATAGCCCAAGATATCCAAGTTAAAGGGTGCCAGTTGGCACCATCCAGCGTTAAAAACATCCAGATGATGTGGTCTGTGTTTAGGCTTGATAGATAATAAACGTGATTTCTCAGGTATTGAATCGAATCCCAGACAAACTCATTTTCAGTGGAGGGTTGATAGGTCCACATTGTGATGAATGCAATTGATACGGCCGCAAGTATTATTTTGGCAACTGACCAGTCCAGCGGTTTTTTCATGTGCGGTTGTCAGTCCAATGGGGAGAAAATAAAGCTTTTATAGATTTTCCATCGGTGACAGCGGAATTGAAGAGAGGTAACTATTACCCCAACACCATAACGAATTGATCGCAGCACGCTAATGGAAGATGATTCTTCTTCATACCGAGTAGGGCAGGTTATCTCACCGATGTCGTATCCGGCATAAATTATTTGTGCGAGCATTTGATTATCGAAAATAAAATTGTCCGAGTTTTTCTCCAGTGGCAATCGTAAAAGTAATTCCCGGGTAAATGCCCGATAACCGGTATGGTATTCAGAGAGTTTGTAGTTTAATAAAATATTTTGAAAAGCTGTCAAGACACGATTGGACAGGTATTTATAAACCGGCATTCCACCCCTTAATGCGCCTTTTCCCAGGATTCTGGAGCCCAATACACAATTGAACACACCTTCCGCCAGTAGTGATGCCATGGATTCACACAACCTTGGTGTGTACTGATAGTCTGGATGCAACATAATCACTATATCTGCCCCAAGATTTAACGCAGCTTTATAACAGCTTTTCTGATTGCCGCCATATCCGGTATTTTTTTCATGAACAATAATGTGTTCTATTCCTAAGCCAGCCGCCACTTCTGGAGTTTTGTCATGACTTTTATCATCTACCAGGATGACATCATCAACGATGTGGGGAATTTCCCTGTATGTCCGTTCCAGTGTTGAAGCAGCGTTGTAGGCTGGCATCACTACTATTATTTTCTTATTATTCAGCACTTAGTCTATCTCCACCCGGAACTTCAGATTTTCGTTTTGCGCAAAAATTATTGCTCTTACGCCCCTTTTAAATAGACAGGATACGGCAAATTCAATCAGAGCCAAAGTTAGAATCAGAATACTTAGCAATACCTTTGTAGTTATCTTTAGTAAAGTTCCATGTCCAAAGCCAATATCCAAGACATTTAGATTTTGTCTCCCTGGTTTGGAAGAGTGATGCAAGCGCAATATTTTTTGGCTCGAAATTTTCAAGCCAGCAAGGTAAGAAATTCAAATATTCCGGAGAATTTTTTGGCGCTGCTGCCGTAATATGAACTTTAATAGTAGTTGTCTAAAGATTCCGGGTCTGGTGTTGGGCAAGTTTTTGCCACACCACAAGAAGAACATTGTCTTATTTCGAATTCTTACCTAGACTCATCAAAGTCGGAGGCTGAAAACGCGGTGTTGCTGACCTTGTTTCCACATAAAGAACAAACAAATTGATTTGCAAGGGTCATTCTTTTATCCCCGAAAAACGAAAAAGTCGTGAACCCATGCTCCTTGAATGATTCCAGTGTATGAGTGATAACGAATTCTAGCACTCAATAAAAATCAAATTGGAAATTGCCGGGCTGCTCGATGGCATTTTTTAGTGGCAACTACTCGTCTGGAATCATTCCAAACTACGTTTTGATGGCAGATCCACGGGCACATATCTGACAACAATCGTCCAGTCCTGATGGCAGACCCCGTGCTCGCCCTGAAGCAGACTTAAACCTCGAAAAATATTGCCGGACGGCTTTTGTCGCCGGTGTAGATTTAAGGGGGTTTCGATGTTTAAGCGGTTACTTGCAGCTTTTGTCTGCGTGGGTGTGCAATGGTCAAATGATATTTTCAGTTTTAATTCCTTCAGGTTGCTTGCAGTACTTCTGCTGCTATTCCAGGTGCCTGCCATTGCGGCCCCTCCCAGCCCGCCGCCCGCCTGGACCGTGCCGTTGCAGCAGACATCGGATGATGGCTATGCTTTGCTTTCCTGGGAGCGTACGGGGGATGATGCCGGCGGTTTCTTCAAAATCACGGAATCGTTTGAGGGTGAAGTAACGGTCCACTACACCGAGGCCACGGAATTACGGGCCTGGCGTGTGGAGCCCGGCGCGTACGGCTTTGTGCTGCAGCAGTGTGTTAAGAAAAAATCCGGTGTACCGGATTGCGGCAGAACTTCGGACCAGTTGACACTGCTTGTGAGCGAAACGCTTGCTTCTGCCTTATTAACAAAAGAACCACCGGAAACAACACTGTCGGCCAGCGGCAATCAAGTCAGCGGCGGACCGGACCAGTTACAACCGGGCCACTGGTATAACCCGGCAAAAAGCGGTCACGGCTGGAATTTCTACTGGTCCAACCGCCTGGCGCTGCCGCAATCCGATGCCATGTTTGGCAATAACTATGACCTGGTGGGGCTGTGGTACACCTACGAAGCCAAGTACGCAATCAGCGACCCAAGTTGTAATTCCTGCCCGCCGTTGAAGGGTGCCTATCGTCCGGTGGTAATCAGGCTCAAGGCGGTATCACTCGGCGCGGACTCATACGCCGGCAGTCTGTATGTCAGCAGGGGTGACGGAACCGAGGACTGGGTCGGAAATGCCCAGGTCAGCTTTGGTGCCGACAACAACAGCGCCTCCATTTACTGGCGGGCCAACTTTAAAAAGGAAAAACTTGTCGACACCGATCCATTGGTCTTTCTATTGGGATCCGACCCCGATAATGCGACCAATATTTCCCACTTCAGCGGTCTCTGGCAGCACGATGGCGATGACCGTTACCTGGTCGCGACCAACATCGGTGATGTCGCAGAGATCGTCACGGTTGTCTTCCAGGATGATGCGGATGACCCAACCTGGTTACAGGCCATCAATTACGGTGCGGCGGCCGCAGGCACCAGCAACTTTTGCCTCGGCTACCAGCTCGAGGGCTACTCACCCAAAACCTCAAAGCCGCATGGCTGGACACAGGATTGGTACATGTCGGGCTGTGACCCCGAACAACCCGCGCGAACATCAAATCGCAATGGAAAGCGCTACTTCCCGGGTTTGGACAAACAATACTTCTGGGCGGATTTTTCACTGCCGGGAACCAACTACGCAAACGGGTCAATCAGTATCGGCAGCAGCGCTGCGCCTGTAGCACTGGAAAAAACAGCCAGCTTTCACGGCGTGTTTTACAACAGCGCAGACGGTTCGGCCTGTGCCCTGACCGGAACCAACCCGGTATGCGATTTACAACTCACCTGGTACACGGACGGCAATTATCCGTCCGCCACTGTGTATGCGCACAACCTGTCGAATAACACCTATGACAAGGTCATGACTTCCAGCCAGCCGTCGATGGTCGATGTTCCCTATCACATTGCCACTGCCGGCCAGTACGAGTTTGAACTGCACATGGGGAACGGTCAGCAAACCACGCTGATGGCGAGGTCTGCAGTCTTCAGCGTTACTGCCAGCACGCCTGGCGCCCGGCCCGAGACGCCACCCGCACCGGCATCACCGCCTGCGATGTCCGCGAGCAGCAGTTCCTCGAAAATCGGTGTGACACAGGCGGCGTTCAGGGTGAACGAATCAGGCAGTGCCACTTACAACATACCTATACTCACGGCGCCGGCCAGCGGTGGTTTCGCGCCGCGGGTTTCACTGGACTACAACTCGCAGTCGGGCAACGGCGAGGCAGGTGTCGGCTGGTCGATCGGCGGTGTTTCGGCCATCACGCTGTGCCCGCAAACTATCGAGCAGGATGGCATCAGCGGTTCGAGGGGCCTCAGGCTGGATGGCAGCGACCGCTTCTGCATTGATGGTCAACGGCTGGTGGTGGACCCCGCCAGTGGCAGCTACGGCAACGACGGCAGCCGTTACCGCACCGAAATCGACAGTTTTGCCCGCATTACCGCACACGGCAGCGCCGGTAACGGCCCGGCGTGGTTCCGGGTGGAGCACAAGGACGGCACGGTGGTTGATTATGGCAACAGCGCGGATTCACGTATTGAAGCGCGCGGTGCTGTAACACCGGCGACGGTGCTCACCTGGGCGCAGAACCGCTCGCAGGACCGCTCCGGCAATTACGTGCTTTTCAGCTATCTCGAAAACAGCGCGGGCCCGGTGGCTTACGTATTGAAGACGATCGACTACACGGGTAACGCCCGGGCAGGCACCGCGCCGAATGCGAGACTGACTTTCAGCTATCGTGAACGTACCGCGGACGAAGACCTGACTTATCGCTATTTTGCCGGTGTCGAGGTAGAACAGCGTCAACTGTTGCAAGGTATCAGTTCACAGGCGCGAATTGATACCGGCGGTGCGCTGGAAGACCTGCGCTTTTATGCACTCGGCTACGAGACGGACGGCGTTGGCCGCAACATCCTGACCAAGCTGACCGAATGCCGCTCCGTTAGCCGAACCATCTGTTATCCGTCCACGCAGTTCGCATGGCTAAAGAGTGAATCGACAATTGATACATCGGCCACCACCCTCAGCGGGCTGCTGCCAAAATCAAAATTGAGCGGGCTGTTGCTGGCGGATGTTACAGGTGACGGTCGGCCGGACCTGCTGTACACGAAGCACGTTAATCACAATTACATTTTGTATGTGAAAAAAGCCACTGCCAGCGCGGGCTTCACCGATTGGGCGACGAGTTACAAGCTACCCAAAAAAGCCGACGGCAAACCGCCCCGCTTGATGGCCATAGACCTCAACACCGACGGCATCCAGGACGTCATCTACAGCAAATACAGCAAGACGACGGACGACTATTCCTGGGTGGCGCTGATCTCCAATGGCAGCGGCTTTTCCACCGAACTGCAGCTGAATTCCGGTCATCGTTTTTATCTCAACGACCAGGCGTTGGAATCACGTTTCCAGGTCATGGATTTCAACGGTGATGGCAAGAGTGATGTGCTGCATGCCTATACCGACCTGGAAGGCCGCACCTGGAACCTGACGGTATTACTCAACAATACTGCCGCCGGCGGCAATCCGTCCCTGTCCGCGCCGATCGATGTGGATGTCACCAACACGGACCTGTTTCCGTTCGATATTTCCGGGGACTGGGGCATCGATATAAAACCGCCTTTATACGACTGGTCCGCTGTGGGCTCGGAAGAGCACGAAATTCCCGCTGCCCGTATATTCGATTTCAACGGCGATGGCGCGGTCGACCTGCTGTTGAAGGTCTGGCGCAACTACCGTCACTGCGTAGCAAATTGCTTACCCCCGCTGAGCGCCACTGTCACCGGCAGCCCGAGCGGGGGCGGATCAACCAGGGAACCCGTCTATGAATACAGGTTTGTTTCCTTCTGGGTGCTGATGGAATCCAACGGGCATGACGCATTTACGCGTCACCGCATCGTGGCCCTTGGCGACGATTGCACCCTGGGGGTCGTGTGCCAGGACGTCAAATACGACGACCTGCCGGTAAGTGATTATGTCTGGCCGGTCGATATCAACGCCGATGGCCTGGCCGATATCGCCTGGGGTGACAGGCGCGGAACCTGGTATTCTCAAATCAATACCGGCAACGGCTTTGCCGCCGCCGAACAGATTGGCCAGGTGCCCGATGGCGTCAACAAGCTGGCCCGGATGGAAGACTGGAATGGCGATTCCTACCCTGACCTCGTCTATCCATCGGCGGTGCTGCAAGCCAACGCCAGGTGGATGGTCAGCCAGAACCACTTCGGCCGGATGTTTGCGGCAAGCGCAAATACCGGCGTACCGGCCGGCAATGTCGGCGGGGACGCGGATTACGACCCGGTGGAAAATGACACGAGCGTTTTTGCCGACTTCGATGGTGACGGCAAGCGCGACCAGTTAATGATCGGTTACAACCGCTACGGTGAGATTGATTCCACCATGCTGCGCCGGGGCAGGAATGTCAGTGGCAGCCGCGCCGTCGAACCCGCCAATGTCATCACCTCGATCACCAATGGTTTTGGAGCGACAACGGAAATAGCCTATAAGCCGCTGACCGATCCCGGCGTTTATTCACGCATGCACGATTCGTCCAATGCGCAATGGGGGCGGGGTGCAGCCGTCTATGACCTGATCGCCCCAATCTATGTTGTGGGCCAGGTGCTGGGCAGTGCGCCGGTTTACGGCGACCCGTCCGCGCGCAGCCAGGTGCAATATCACTATGTCGGCGCCAAGCTGCAGGCCGGCGGGCGCGGCTTCCTCGGTTTCGCGGAGGTGATCTCCTACGACCCGCAAACACATATCCGGACCAACAGCCGCTACCGGCAGGATTTTCCCTTTGTCGGTATGTTGGTTGATACCACCCGCGTGTCAAATGCCGCAGGTTCGAAGTTTGCATCGATCAGCAATACCGCGGCAACCGAGCCAAATAACTGGGATGACGTCAGTATCTCGACCGCTTTCCCGTCCGGTGCGGGTGGCACGCCACTGAGCTATGTTCTGAACCAATGGGAATACCGTGCCACCGCCGGCGATGCTGTGTTTCCCTATATTTCTGATTCCACACGACTCGCCTACACGCTCAATGGCGTCTTTGAACACCGGCAGTTGACCAGTAGCAGCCACGATGCCTATGGCAATGCGACAAGGGTGAGCGTCTCCACATATGACACGCAGGGCGGAGCTGCATTTGCCCGTGAAACAACCGTTAACACCTGGTCCATCGATACCAACGGCTGGAACATCGGTCAGCTATCAAGCACCAGCGTGACTTTCTCGCGAACGGGTACACCATCGATAAGCCGCGTTACCAGTTTTGCCTACGATCCCGTCACCGGTGTCCTCAACCGGGAAATCACAGAACCCGGCAGCAATGTCTTCAGGGTGACGACGGATTACGGCCTCGACACCTTTGGTAACCGCAGGCAAACGACGGTGACAGGTGTCGGTATGACTGCACGAAAGACCGTGGAGAAATACGACAACCTGGGCCGGTTTGTAAATGAAAGTGTCAACGCCTTGAACCAGACCACCATGAAGGTGATGAGCCGCGATGTCTTTGGTAACCCGCTCGAGGTCGAAAACATCGACGGTGTAGTCACCATCAGTGCCGCCGATCACATGGGTGTAGCTTTCGTCAGTTATACCGAAACCGGGGCCTGGACAAAGACTTTCAACTACAGTGGACGAGGCAGTCGCTGCCCGGTTGACACGGTATACCGGAGCGTCGTGAGCAGCGGCGGCGGAGCGAGTCAGACGCAGTGTTTTGACCTGCTCGGGCGAGTCCTGCGCACAGCCGTGAAAGGGCTGGACGGCGTCTATGTCTACACCGACCAGTACTACGATTCCAGCGGTCGTGTCTCGCGGAAATCCGAGCCCTATTTTGCCGGCGATTCCCGCTATTGGAACATCACGGGCTATGACGACCTGGGCCGGATTACCGGAGTGCTGAGCGCTGGCGGGGATGATATGGCGCAGGATTACGACAACCGGGCGATCAATAAATGCATCACGGCAGCGCCGCGTGTCAGCGTCGTCATCGACGGTCTGAACCAGCAGCGTATCGAGGTCAAAAATGTAAAAGGCGAGACCACCGCGGTTTACGACGACCGCTGCCGCCTGGTCAGCTATGACTATGACGCGCTTGGCAACCTCAAAAAGGTAAGCGGCGCGGACGGTGTGACTGTGGCCATGAGCTACGACATCGCCGGGCGCAAGATCTCGATGAACGACCCGGACAAGGGCTATTGGCGATATGCCTACAACCCGCTCGGGGAGATGATCCGCCAGTTGGACGCCAGGCAGCAGGCGGTAGATTTTACCTATGATGCGCTCGGCAGGATCACCAACCGGCGCGAACTGACCGGTGTCTCCAATCTGACGGACACCGTATTCACCACCGTTAACCGCGAATCGACCACCTATTTGACCGGTAGTCCCGGGAAGGGGCAGGTCGCCTCAATTACCTACCGCATGGGCGAATCGGGTGTGGTATTGCACCGGCAAGCGTTCACATACGACAGCTTCGGACGCAGCGACCTGGCGACCACGACGGTGGCTGCGGAGCAGTTTGTGCGACAAACCACCTACGACCAGTACAGCCGGGTGTTTCAGCAATTTGATGCTTCAGGTGACGACCGCGGAATTCGCTATGTGTATTCAAACGGTTATGTCAGCAAGTTGAAAGAGGCGCGCGAGGGACTCCAGGGGACGGTCTACCAGGATATACAGGCCATGGATGCGCGTGGCAACGTCACGGCCCTGCGGCTGGGCAACGGCGTCGATGTCTATGCAAACTTTGAACCTGAATCCGGCCGGCTGATCAAGCAGTCCGCCTACGATGCTTCAGGCGCAGAGTTGATGGACGTTGATTACCTGTTCAATGTATTGGGCAGCCTCAGGCAACGCCATGACACGTCTGCGAGCACCGATCTGAAAGAAGTGTTTTCATATGACACGCTTAACAGGCTTAAGAGTGTCGATTTATCGCGGCCTTCCGGGGCGCCGGTTCGCACCCTTTCGATGGATTACGATGCGGCCGGAAATATCATTTACAAATCCGATGTCGGTACATATCAATACAACGGCCTCCATCCGCATGCCGTCAGCTCCGCCGGCGGCACCACCTACAGCTATGATGCCAACGGCAACCAGGTTTCGGGTGGCGGAAGAAATATCAGCTACACCGTGTTTGACAAACCCGCAACGATTACCAGGGGCAGCAACCGCACGGAGTTTTCCTACGGTGTTGGCAACAACCGCTACCAGCGTAAAGACTACGAAGGGGGCGTGTTACAGAAAAGTACGCTGTACCTGGGTGGTGTCGAGCGTATCACGGAGAATGGCAGCACATTCTTCAAGCGCTATCTTGGCGGCGTGGCGATCGCGACTTTTTACCCCGCAAGTAGCACACAGCAACTCAGCTACCTGTTAAAAGATCACATCGGCTCGATTCACAGCGTGCTGAACGAGTCCGGATTGATCACGGCAAACATGCACTTCAACGCCTTTGGCGAACGCCAGGGCAGTGACTGGAAGACCCCGTTAACCGGTTTCCTATACGCGCCCCTGAACGCCATCACCACGCAAGGCTTCACCGGTCACGAGCAGGTCGACCCGGTCGGTATCATTCACATGAACGGCCGCATCTATGATCCAAAACTGGGGAGGTTCTTACAGGCCGACCCCATCGGTGCAGGCGCCAGACAATAGCCAAAGCCTCAACCGCTACAGTTATGTACTGAACAATCCATTAAGCATGACCGACCCAAGCGGTTATTTCAGTATCGCCCGTTTCATCAAAAAGTGGGGACCGGTGATCGTTGCCGCAGTCGCTTCCTATTTTACCTTTGGGGCCGCGTCAGCGTGGGCATGGGGCCTGATGCCATCAACTGCCGCGGGGGTTGCAACGGCTAGCGCGTATACAGCCTCGGCTGTGATTGGCGGCGCAGCAGCAGGTTTTGTTGGTGGTGCGATTGCTTCTGGTTCGTTCAAAGGCGCGGTAAAGGGCGCTTTGCTAGGGGCAATATCTGCATATTTTGCAGATCGCGTCGCGACAGGAGTTCGTGACTGGCAGCAGGGCAGGAGTAACGTCTGGAGAATCAAATACAATGAAGCGGAGCATCAATATACTAAAGAATTAATTACTGATCCGAGTACTATTCAAATCAATGATATGTTTGTGAATGGGCAAGCAGGCGAATTAACGAAAGCAATTGATTACGGCGCTTCACAACTTGGTCACCCGAAAGAATTTTTTCTTTTTCATAATCCCACTCATGGTTTTGTCGCCGATACAGTGGAGTCAGCACTTGGAAAACTGACCAAGACATCAAGTCTTTCCCGTCAGTTGGCTGGAATATTGGAGCAACAATCACCATCACTGACGAGTCTGACAGCGCATAGTCAGGGCGGTATAATCGTGTCAAATGCGTTGCGACAGGTCACGCCAAATTCACTTACCGTTAACACCGTGGTTAATTTCAACGGCGCTGCCGTGAGCCCCCAAGTCTTGAGAGAGACAGCGTCACGCGCTGGCGCCACCAAAGGGATTTACCAGGCTCATTTTTTTGATGCCGTGCCGAATGTTATAGGGCAAGGCACATTTAACCCATTACGTATAATTGGATCGTTTTTAGCTACGCCTTTCTTGTTCATGGGACCAAAGTTGAGTCCTCATACTGTTTATGTTCCTTGAATGTGGAGACTATTTGAATGTCAGATTTGAAGAACGGAAATCTGGTACTAGGTTTGCTTTGCTTGACGCTAATGGGATGTAGTACTTCGCTGTGGGAGCCGCCGATAGAGCAGTGGTTCGAATTGCAATTTAGTGTGGATGGAAAGGTTGATATCCAGTTTCGTGTTCCACCCGCAGAGGCAAAAGCGGAGTTATTTGAGACTCAATTCATTTCCACCGTACCTGAACCAACGCAAACAATGTTGTTTGCGAATTACGACCCCGGGAAATGGAGCAATCGCGGTCTGTTGCTCACTAGTATTACGGCAACCGTATTTCGCCTTGAACCCCATGCGAACTCGGGTTCAAGCCTTTCATTGGAGGACATTAAAAACGACATCTACCTTTCGCGTACTGACGCATCAAAAGCATTTGATATTTTGGGAGAGGTCACGTTTAACGATCGCCAATGGCTGCGAATAAATTTGATCAATGGGTACCGGAGGGGAATATCATACGCAACGATTGTTGGTAAACATTACGCTTTTGTTCTCAGCATGTCGCAATTTGGCGAGGACTCCGATCAAACAAGGCTTTATCAAACCCGACATGAGACTTTAAAAGAAATTATCGGCTCTACCAGGATATGGCCGGAGTAAGCGTGCTACCTCTATATGCAATTTGGGCTGATTTGAAACTTTTCGCTTCAATGGTTATTTCTTTAAATACGCTATACGTAACGCGTATAACTTGATATACTTTCCCAGTGATTCGAGGATTCAAGGACACAAAGACCCGCTCCTTTTTTGAAGGAAACTGGGTTCGAAAATTCCAGGGGTTCAGTGATCAAGCAGTTCGTCGTTTGACCATACTGAACAGCGCAGAAACTCTTGATGATTTGGCGAGTCTTCGAAGTAATAGATTTGAATTGCTTTCCGGAGATCGCACAAACCAGTACAGCATTCGAATCAATAAACAATGGCGGATATGTTTCCGTTGGGCAGAAGATGGCCCTTATGATGTTGAAATAGTAGATTATCACTAGGCGAGTAAAATGAAATGACATTTGTGAATGGCATGCGGCCAGTACACCCAGGCGAGATTTTGCGTGAAGAGTTGGAGGCACTGGAGATTTCAGCAAACACCTTTGCTGCAGCGCTGGATGTGCCGGGTAATCGCATTACCGCAATATTGAACGGCCAACGTGGTATTACGGCTGATACCGCGTTGAGGCTCTCGCGGTATCTGGGTACAACGGCAGAATTTTGGCTGAATTTGCAGAAAACGTATGAGCTGCGTGTCGCAGAAGTCGAAATGGGAGAGGTGATTAAAAAAGCAGTAACACCTCGCAAAGAAGCTGCCTGATACAGTTGTAACTCGTTATCCCGGCGCACGTCATCCCGGCGCAGGCCGGGACCTCGTGACGTTTACCGTAAAGGTTGGAAAGAGGTTTTTTGAAAACAAGTTAAACGGTTGGAGGTCCCGGCCTGCGCCTGGCCTCCCAAGCCCAGCACTTCACCAACAACAAGCACCGTCATCCCGGCGAAAGCCGGGACCTCCAAAAGATTGGCAGAGCGCTAAATCAGGGCTTCTTTAAAGATTACGAAAACGTTGGGAGGTCCCGGCCTGCGCCGGGCCTCCCAAGCCCAGCACCTCGCCACTAAAAAGCACCGTCATCCCGGCGAAAGCCGGGACCTCCAAAAGATTGGCAGAGCGCTAAATCAGGGCTTCTTTAAAGATTACGAAAACGTTGGGAGGTCCCGGCCTTCGCCGGGATGACGTTCGTCACCTTCGCCGGGATGACATGCGTCGGGGGTGACGCATGTCCCTTTTTTCTACAGGCTCCCAAGCAGCAGATCCACCTCACCGTCACTGGTTGAATGTCCAAATACAAACCGTGCCAGGTCATTCCTGCCGGGCCACAGGCCAAACTGGATGCCCTGTGATTGCAGGTGGTCAAAGCCTTCTTTTGTCCAGTTCAGAAACACTTCATTGGCCTGAACCGGGTACTCAAGCCGGGCTTCGGCATGATTCGCTACCGCTTCAGCAAACTTTGCAGCCTGGCGATTTGCATGCCGTGCCATTTCAAGCCAGCGGTCGTTTTCGATATAGGCCAGCAACTGGGCTGAAACATAGCGCATCTTGCTCAACAGGTGGCCGGACCGCTTACGCAGACGTTCTGCGGTTTCATATAATTGTGAATGATTAAAAAAGACCAGTGCTTCGGCGGCCATGCAGCCGTTTTTACTGGCGCCGAACGACAGCATGTCGATACCGGCCTCGGCGGTGACTTCGGCCGGGTGACACCCGAGGCTGGCGATGGCGTTACCAAAACGGGCGCCATCCATATGGGTCTTCATACCCAGTGCGTGCGCCGAGTTACACAGGGCCGCGACTTCATCGATGCTGTAGATGGTGCCGGCCTCGGTGGCCTGGGTCAGGCTCAATACCGATGGTTTGTAGCTGTGAACACCGTGGCCTTCATTGGCGTGAACGGCCTTTTCAAGTGACGCGGGTTCCAGCTTTCCGTTCTCGCCGGCGATGGGGACCAGCCTCAAACCGTTGCCGAAGAACTCGGGTGCACCGCACTCATCACCATAAATATGCGCGCCAGTATGGCAAAATACACTGCCCCAAGGCGGCGTGACGGTGGCCAGCGCGATGGAATTGGCCACGGTGCCGGTGGACACCGGCAGCACCACTGCATCGGTGCGGAACAGTTCTGAAAAAACCGTATTGAGGCGTTTGGACCAGTCGTCATCGGCATAGGCCCATGCGGTGCCCTGGTTGGCGTCGAGCATGGCCTGCATGATGGCGGGCGCGACCGGTGTTTCGTTGTCACTGCGGAAATTTGCAATCATATGGGTTCCGGGGGTTCGGGGTTTTTAAAGATTTGTGAATTATAAGCAGGCGTGGCTGGCTTGTCGCCGGTCGTGTAACGCTGGAAGGCAATCTGAAGCACAGGGATAATAGGCCGACATGGAACCCGCAATAAAACCAGCCAAATTGCTCGCTCAGATTACAGGCTTGCTCGACGGCATCATGCAAACAGACGCCGCCTGGTGCCGGCGCCGGATCAAGGTGGCAAAAGGCCGTCTGAGATCCGGAAAACCCATCGATTCCATCCTCGAATCGCTGATCGACCGCTGCACCACCTCTGCGCAACGCTGCCAGCAGCGTCAGCTCGGCTTGCCCGAGCCGACCTATGACGCGGCCCTGCCGATCGTTGACCGGCGTGATGAAATCATCGCTGCGATCAGGGAACACCAGGTGGTGGTGATCTCCGGTGAAACCGGCTCGGGTAAAACCACCCAGATTCCCAAGATGTGTATGCAGGCCGGTCGTGGTGCGCGGGGTTTGATCGGTTGTACGCAACCACGCCGGATCGCGGCGCATGCCATGGCCGAGCGGGTCGCGGAAGAATTGAACACGGAAGTGGGTGGCGTCGTGGGTTACCAGGTCCGGTTCCGCGAAAAAATGCACAGGGACGGCATCATCAAGTTCATGACCGACGGTATATTACTGGCCGAGACCACCCACGACCGCAACCTCGATGCCTACGACACGATCATTATCGACGAGGCCCACGAACGCAGTCTGAATATCGATTTCCTGCTCGGTTATCTCAGGCAGTTGCAGGACCGGCGTCCCGATCTGCGTATTATCATCACCTCGGCGACGATCGACACCGAAAAGTTTGCCGCCCATTTTGGCAATGCGCCGATCATCGAGGTATCGGGTCGCAGTTACCCGGTAACGCTCGAATACATGCCGTTGGATGAAGATGAAGAGGGCGGCCAGGTGGTGGAACAGGTCAAGGGCCGCGATCTGTATGCCGGGGTCGTCAAGGCCGTGCACCGCTTGAGCCGCATAGACGCCAAGGGCGACATGCTGGTGTTTTTCTCCGGTGAACGGGAAATCCAGGAGGCCGGTGATTTTCTGAAAAAGCAAAACCTGCGCAACACCGAAATACTGCCTCTGTATGCACGGCTGCCGGTTGCGCAGCAACGCCGCGTGTTCCACCCGGGTACCGCCCGCCGCATCATATTGTGTACCAACGTGGCCGAGACTTCCCTGACCGTGCCGAGGATACGTTTCGTGATCGATACCGGCTTTGCGCGTATCAGCAGGTACTCGCACCGCAGCCGGGTACAGCGTCTGCCGATCGAGGCGATCTCGCAGGCTTCCGCCAATCAGCGCAAGGGGCGTTGCGGCCGTCTCGGACCCGGTGTGTGCATCCGGCTGTACAGCGAATCTGATTTTGATCTCAGGCCGGAGTTTACCGAACCGGAGATCCTGCGAACATCCCTGGCTTCGGTCATCCTGCGTATGTTGACCACCGATCTCGGCGCCGTTGAAGATTTTCCATTTCTGGATCCGCCGGCGCCGAGGATGATCAATGACGCCTACCACCTTTTATTTGAGCTCGGGGCCATTGACACCGACCGGCAACCGCTGGCGCTGGGCCGCCAGTTGGCAGGCTGGCCGCTGGATGTGCGTCTGGCCCGCATGCTGATCGAGGGTTCGAGAAAGGCCTGCCTGCACGAGTTGATCGTGCTGGCGGCGGCCCAGAGCATCCAGGACCCGCGGGAACGCCCCCCGGATGCAACCGCAGCCGCCGACGAGGCCCATGGCCGCTTCGAGGACGGCAATTCCGATTTCATGGCGTTCTGGCGCTTGTGGGAATACCTCAAGAAACAGCGCAGGGAAAAGTCCTCCAGCCAGTTTCGCAAGCTTTGCAGGAACGAGTTCCTGAACTGGACCCGGGTCAATGAGTGGTTTGACCTCAATCGCCAGTTGTATCAGCAGGCCCGTGAAGAAAAGCTGAAATTCAGCAAGGAACCGGGTGCGCATGAGCAGATCCACCAGGCCCTGTTATCCGGTTTGCTCAGCCACGTCGGTCAAAAGAACCCGGAAGACACCAGTTACCTGGGGCCGCGTTCAAGGACCTTTTATATTTTTCCGGGGTCCGGCCTGTTCGGCAGAAAACCGCAATGGCTGATGGCCGCGGAGATCGTCGAGACCAGCAAAACCTATGCCCGCATCAACGCCGTCATAAAGCCGGAATGGATCGAGGCGCAGGCCGCCCACCTGTTGAAGCACCACTATTTCGACCCGCACTGGTCGCGCAAGCAGGGCCGCGTGCTGGCCTGGGAGCAGGTGTCCCTGTTCGGACTTGTCATCGTCGAAAAGCGTCGTGTCAACTACGCCAGGATCAACCCGGAGGAGGCGCGGAGCATCTTTATCACCGGCGCACTGGTGCGCGGCGAGCTGAATACGCGTGCCGGCTTTTTGGCGAACAACCAGCAGGTGCGCGAAGAAATAGAGGAGCTGGAACACAAACGCAGAAAACACGACGTGATGGCCGACGAGTCGGTGATCTTCGAGTTTTTCGATGCGCGCATACCGCAAGACGTCTGTGACAGCCCCGGTTTTGAAAAATGGCTCAAGCAACTGGGTGAGCCGGGCCGGCAGCAGCTCTACATCAGCCACGATATCCTGCTGCAGGAACATGCCGGGGAGGCGGCCGTCGAGTCATATCCGGATTCCATCGAGGTCGGTGTGCAGTCTGTGCCCCTGAGCTACCTGTTCAGACCGGGTGACCCGGCCGACGGCGTGACCGTCACGGTACCCCTCGAACGGCTCAACACACTGCAGGATGGACAGTTGCAGTGGCTGGTGCCGGGACTTTTGCGCGACAAGGTCATTGCGTTGATAAAAAACCTGCCCAAGCCGCAGCGCCGCTCACTCACACCGGTGCCGCAGTTTGCTGACGCGGCGCTGGAACGTCTGCACGGCGCCTATCCGGCGCCCTTGTTGCCCGCACTGGCGGCCGCGCTGAGTGCGATGACGGGTATCGAAGTCGATGAGAACACGTTCGACGAAGACCTGTTGCCGGACTACCTGCGTTTCAGGGTGAACGTGATCGACGGCAATGGCCGCCCGCTTGCCGTCAGCCGGAACCTTGCAGAGTTACAGGCGCAGTTTGGACAGAAAGCCAGGCGGCATTTCATGGACCGGCTTGGCAGCGATCACCAGCGGGATAATGAAACCGAGTGGGTGTTCGGCGAGTTGCCGGTATCCATGCTCACCACGGACAGTGGCGGCCATGAAGTAAAAGCCTGGCCGGCCATCGTTGACCAGGGTGAAGCAGTCGGTCTGCGGGTGTTTGATACGGCCGGGGAAGCCGCGCTCGAACACCTGCACGGCGTGCACCGCCTGCTGGCGATACAGCTGGCCGGCAAGCTGCGTGACATGCGCAGGCAACATGGCCTGAGCGCGGCGGCTCTGCTGGGGTGGAGCGCGGCGGGCTCGCCCGAATCATTGATCGAAGGCCTGCTGCACAGCAGCCTGTTACTGGCCGCGGGCAACCGTCCGGCCAGGGTTCGTGACGGGGCGGCATTCAAGGCCCTGCTGGATGACGTGCGGGCGGAACTCGGCTTGCTGTTCCGCAGGCAGGCGGGCTACCTCGATGAAACACTGAAGCGCTGGAGCGCAATCTCCAAACAACTGGATGATGCATACTTCAACAAGCGCCCGGAGGTATACAACGACATGCGCGCCCAGCTCGATGACATGGTTTACGAAGGCTTCCTGCAGGAACTGTCGCCGTCGCGGCTGGAGCACTACCCGCGCTACCTCGAAGCGATGGCCATCCGTCTCGTCAGCGTGGAACAGGACCCGAACAGGGATGCGGCCAGGATGAAGGAAGTCGAACCCTACTGGCATCAGTACCTGGACTTGCTGGAGCAGGGCCGGGACTACGATGAAGCGGTTGACGCGTACCGCTGGCTGCTCGAGGAGTTTCGCGTGTCGCTGTTTGCCCAGCAGCTTGGCACCCGCGTAAAGGTATCCATCAAGCGCTTGAGGGGGGCCTGGCGAAAAATTGGCTGAACGCGTGTCGAACGGCACTGGTATCTGCTTGCCACAAGCTGCAATATGCATGCTGCTAAAATATACAGACGATGACGATAAATTCTGACAAGGCCCTGCTCGCCTGGTTACAGGCCTACCGCGACTCGGTCGGCAGCCCCGCCGATTCGTGCCTGCAGCTTTATGAAAGTCTGCGGCAGGGTGAGATCTACGACAAAGAAAACCTCCTGATGCTGCAGGAACTGCTGAACGTGATGTCGGTCCTGTCCCCGGATCCGCAAACCGTCAATTGCGCCATGCTGTTTGTCGCCACCGAATGTGGCCAGGACCTGGAATCGATCCACGCCGATATCTCCGCAAATGTCAGGGCACAGCTGGAACAATTGCTGTACCTGATCGAACTGGAAACGGAGCACCTGCCAGCCAGCACCAGTCACAGCGCCGAAGGCCTGCGCAGGATGTTGCTGGCGCTGGTCAAGGATGTGCGTGTCGTGTTGATCGCACTGGCCTGGCAACTGGTCAAACTGCGCCGGGTCAGGGACCATCACCCGGAAGCCATTACGCTGGCGAGGGAGGCCATGTTGATCCACGCGCCGCTGGCGAACCGCCTCGGTGTGTGGCAACTGAAATGGGAGTTGGAAGACCTGGCTTTCCGTTTTGACCAGCCGGACGATTACCGCCGCATCGCCCGGCTGGTGAGCGAACGCCGTTCCGACCGGGAAAACTTCATCCGTATGTTTATCAAGAAACTGGAAACGGCCATCGCGACGGCGGGCATCAAGGGCGACGTCAAGGGCCGGCCCAAGCACATCTACAGCATCTGGAGGAAGATGCAACGCAAGGGCCTGGATTTCCACGAACTGTTCGATGTCAGGGCGGTCCGCGTGCTGGTCGATGACATTCCCGCCTGTTACAGCGTCCTGGGCCTGGTTCACTCGCAGTGGCAGCCTGTTCCGGGTGAATTCGATGACTACATCACCATGCCCAAAAGTAACAATTACCAGTCTTTGCACACCGCGGTGGTCGGGCCGGAAGGCAAGGTGGTCGAAGTCCAGATCCGCACCCATGAAATGAACGAGCACGCCGAGCTCGGTGTCGCGTCCCACTGGCGCTACAAGGAAGGCGGGCCCACTGACCCGGCTTTTGACAACAAGATCGCCGTCATGCGGCAGCTGCTGGATTCCGGTGATGACAAGCTGGACGATGAAAGCCTGCTGGAGAGTTTTCAGACAGCGGTCTCTGAAGACCGGGTTTATGTCCTCACACCCCAGGGACAGGTGCTCGATCTGGCCCTGGGTGCAACCGTGTTGGATTTTGCCTACCAGGTACACACCGAGGTTGGACACCGCTGCCAGGGCGCCAAGGTCAATGGCCGTATCGTGCCGTTGACCCACCGCCTGGAAACCGGCAATCGCGTGGAGATTCTGACCAGCAAACAGCCGAAGCCGAGCCGCGACTGGCTCAATCCGCGTCTCGGCTTCATCCGCAGCGCGCGGGCGCGGGCGAAGGTACGCCAGTGGTTTCGCAAGGAGAGTCACGAGCAAAACCTCATCCAGGGCAGGGAATTGGTCGAGGCCGACCTCAAGCGGCTCGGTCTCAACCTCACCGATCTCGAGATTGTCCCCGAGCGGTTCAATTTCAATACCGTCGATGACCTGTTTGCAGCCGTCGGCAATGGCGACCTGACCGTCAGCCAGGTCGTCCATGCGGTCGAGCGGCACAAGGAAAAGGATGTCGAACTGACGCTGGAGGACCTCGTCAGCAAAAAGCCAAAGCGGCGCCGTGGTACGAGGGACGAAAAGCAGGTCAGTGATGTCGTGATCGAAGGTGTCGGTAACCTGATGACGAGTATGGCGCGCTGTTGTGAACCGGTGCCGGGTGACCCGGTTCGCGGTTACATCACACGTGGCCGGGGGGTGACCATACACCGTGATGATTGTCCCAACGTACTGCGTTGGGTCAGGGAGGACAACCCGCGGCTGATCCAGGTCCGCTGGAGAAAAGAACACGATTCGGGTTACCGCGTTAACCTGTTGATCAGCGCCTACAACCGGCGTGAGCTGATCAAGGATATTTCAACCATGGTGGCCACCTCGGATGTATCGGTGACCGATATCAACAGCCACCTCGATGAAAGCACCGAAGAGGTCAACATCCGTCTGCAGGTAGCGGTGAAGGACTACCAGCACCTCAGTGATCTGCTGAGCCGGTTGAGCACCATTCCAAACGTTTTCGAAGCGCGCAGGCTGGCCTGAAAGGCCTAAGTAATCGGGGATAACATCAAGCACCTCCCAAACCTAACTCCTCCCAAACCCAGCACCACCCAAACCCAGCACCTCCCCAACAACAAGCACCGTCCTCCCGGCGAAAGCCTCCGATAGCGCCCTTCGAACCACACTATGGGCACCTCCGACACCGTGCTCCGATCTACCTTATTAGCACCGTCATCCCGGCGCAGGCCGGGACCTCCAAAAGATTAGCAGAGCGCTAAATCAGGGCTTTTTAAGATTACGAAAACATTGGGAGATCCCGGCCTGCGCCGGGATGACGGTGCTTATCCGGGACGACGGTGCTTATCCGGGATGACGGTGGCAATAAGGGCGGTTTGGAGTGCGTTATTGAGGGTGCTGAGTACCGCGTTTTTGCGAGTAGGTCCCGGCTTTCATCCCCAGCACCTTCCACCAACAAGCACCAGCCCTTCCCACCAACAAGCACCAGCCCTTCCCACCAACAAGCACCAGCACCTTCCCACCAACAAGCCCCAGCCCTTCCCACCAACAAGCTACCAGCACGTCCCCACCAACAAGCACCAGCACCTCCCCACCAACAAGCACCGTCATCCCGGCGAAAGCCGGGACCTCCAAAAGATTAGCAGAGCGCTAAATCAGGGCTTTTTTAAGATTACGAAAACATTGGGAGATCCCGGCCTGCGCCGGGATGACGGTGCTTATCCGGGACGACGGTGCTTATCCGGGACGACGGTGGCAATAAGGGCGGTTTGGAGTGCGTTATTGAGGGTGCTGAGTACCGCGTTTTTGCGAGTAGGTCCCGGCTTTCATCCCCAGCACCTTCCACCAACAAGCACCAGCCCTTCCCACCAACAAGCCCCAGCCCTTCCCACCAACAAGCCCCAGCCCTCCCCACCAACAAGCCCCAGCCCTTCCCACCAACAAGCACCAGCACGTTCCCACCAACAAGCACCAGCACGTTCCCACCAACAAGCCCCAGCACGTTCCCACCAACAAGCCCCAGCACCTCCCCACCAACAAGCACCGTCATCCCGGCGAAAGCCGGGACCTCCAAAAGATTAGCAGAGCGCTAAATCAGAGCTTTTTAAGATTACGAAAACATTGGGAGATCCCGGCCTGCGCCGGGATGACGGTGCTTATCCGGGATGACGATTCCAGTTAAACGTTGGGAGATCCCGGCGTAAGCCTCCAATAGTGCCCTTCGAACCACACTATGGGCACCTCCGACACCGTGCTCCGATCTACCTTATTAGCACCGTCATCCCGGCGAAAGCCGGGACCTCCAAAAGATTAGCAGAGCGCTAAATCAGGGCTTTTTTAAGATTACGAAAACATTGGGAGATCCCGGCCTGCGCCGGGATGACGGTGCTTATCCGGGACGACGGTGCTTATCCGGGACGACGGTGCTTATCCGGGATGACGGTGCTTATCCGGGATGACGGTGCTTATCCGGGACGACGGTGCTTATCCGGGATGACGGTGGCAATAAGGGCGGTTTGGAGTGCGTTATTGAGGGTGCTGAGTACCGCGTTTTGGCGAGGGGGCAATTTTAACTTGTGCTTTTTGATTGGAACGAATTGAACAGTTCCGTCAGGCTGGCGCGTGCCGCCGCCAGTGAAAAATGCGTTTCGACATTTTGCACCGAGGCATCCGAAAGCCGGTTCCACAGGTTTTCGTCCTGGTAGAGCCTGACGACCTCGCGGGCGAAGGATTCGGCGTTATCGGCCACCAGCAGTTCCCGTTCGTGTTCCGCGAACATGCCTTCCACCGCCGCGGGTGTGGCGACCACGGGTTGTCCGTGCGCCATGCTCATATTGACCTTGCCTTTCACGCCCGCGCCGTAACGCAACGGCGCCACCGCCAGCCGGCAGTCGCTCAGAAATGGCTGCAGCGATTCCACGAAGCCATGAAAAACCACACCGTCACCATTCAACGAACGGACCCGTTCGGGCGCCTTGCTGCCGATCAGGTGGAAGTGTACCGCCGGCAATTGCTGATGGATCAGGGGCCAGACGTCATTGACGAACCAGCAGGCCGCATCGACGTTCGGCGGGTGCTGGTAACCGCCGACGAAGTAGATATCTTTCCTGTCCTCAAAATCCTTGTCGCGCCCCGGCACCTGGTGGATATTTGACAGCACATGTATCTTCTCACCGGGCGCGTCCTTTGCAAGCACTTCTTTTTCCACGGTGCTGACCACCAGCGTGGCCGCCGCCGCCTTGATGACCGAAATTTCAGAACGCCGGGTCTGTTCGGCGGTGCGTTTCAGCGGCAGGCTTTGTTCGAGCTCGGCCAGGCGTTGTTCGCGCAGGTAGTGCAGGTCGACGGTATCAAAAATGAAACGCGCCGCGGGGCAGTAGCGTTTGAGCAACGATACGTAATTGATGGCGATGTAATGCCGGCTGATGAAGACGTAGTCAAATTCACCACCCCTGTCGCGGAAAAAATCATGCAGGGACTCCAGCCACGGGTGGTACAGGACTTCGATACCCGCGCGCTGCAGGTCACGGGTATAGTCGCCTGCGTAGTCACGGTTGTCGGCAAAAAAGGTCACGCTGTAGCCGAGGTCCCTGCAACATTGCATCAGGTTGGTCAGGCGAACACTGCCCGAATCCTTGTCGGGTTCGGGCGTGGTGGCGTCAATAATCAGGATACGTCCCTTGCTGTGGTGCCGGCTTGCCTGCAGTACTTTCGCGTGGTCATCCGGGTTGGAGATTTTTTCCGGCTGGGATTTGAGTTCGGATTGCCAGCGTTCCCCGAATTTCTTCTGGTTGACAAGCTGGTATTTCTTGGCGCCGCTGCCGGTGTCGGTGCCGGAGGTGATGCCCTCGTGGTGGACCACCGCGGACAATGGCTGGATAAATACCTTGAGGCCGGATTCGCGTACCCGGAAGGCCAGGTCGGTATCTTCGTAATAGGCCGGCGCGTAGCGTTCGTCGAAACCACCGATATCAAGAAAGTATTTTGTTTTCAGCGCGATACAGGCGCCTGAACAATAGTCGGCTTCACGCAGGAACAGGTAGTCCGGGTTCTCCGCCTGTTTGCCACGGCCGTAGTTCCAGCCGGATCCGTCATTGAAGACGATCCCGCCGGATTCCTGCAAACTGCCATCGGGGTAGATCAGGCGGGCGCCGACCAGGCCTGCCAGCGGTTCACGTCCGAACGTATCGATCAGTTCGTCCAGCCAGCCTTCCAATACCTGGGTGTCGTTATTGAGCAGCACCAGGTACTCACCGCGGGCGTGCCGGGCGCCGCGGTTGCAACTGCCGACAAAGCCGAGATTTTTTTCATTTCTCAAATGCACCAGGCCGTCGATCCCGGATAGCCGTTCCGCCGTTTCATCGCTGGACTGGTCATCCACGACAATCACTTCATACGCGTATTTCCCCGTGACGGAAAGCAAGCTGCGCAGGCAGGCGGCGGTGTACACCCACTTGTTATACACCGGGATCACGATGCTGACATGCGGATGAGCTGTATCAGGAAAGGCCTCGGGTGCGCGGCCGTCACCGACCGGTTCCGTGCTGGTCAGCGGGTGCGGTTCCGGTGCGGGCGCGGGACCGGTGTATTGCAAGCGTTGCAGGGTTCCTTTCACACCAAGCGTGGAAAGGTTTCGGACCAGCTGCGAAAGCAACCACGGCCACCTGGCCGGGTTCCAGGCGCGTGCCAGCATGAAATTTTTGGCCGCACGCCGCCCGGCCCGCAGGGGGCGGGTGATTTTCCAGGATGTACTTCCCAGTATCAGGGCATTTTGGGCCTCGACCCGCTGAAGGTCGGCGCTTACCTGTGCCAGTTGCGCTATTTTATCTTCCAGCTCCGTTTGCCGGTCTCCGACCATGACCTGCAACCTGGTGATTTCCGAATTCAGCCGGTCAACCCATTCCTCACGTCGCTTTTGTTCGAATTTCAACTGCCTGCTGTTCTCGAGCGCCCACTCGGTCCGCTTTTCGACTTCTGCTTGCAGTTCAAACTTTTGTTTGTCGGCCCGTTGCAGTTGGATATCGGCCAGTGCGTGCCGATAATCTGCAGCAGCCTGTTGGACCTGGCCCAGGCCGGTTTCTGCAGGTATCAACGGATGGCTTTCAGCATCCGCAGGACACAACCGGTTATAGGCCCCGAGCATGGCCTCGGGCGTATTGGCAAGCTGGCCCGGCAATTGTGCCCGGACGGTTTCAATCTGTCCGGGTGATTGGCATAAATCTTTGACCTGCCTGACCAGGGCATCTGCCTCGGCTTCAACCAGCCAACCCGTTGTGCCGTGCTCGATCCGGCTTGGAAAGCTGCCCGCACGGGTCGCGATAACCGGGATATGCATCTGTTGCAGTTCGGAGAGTGTAAAACTGAAGGTTTCGGGGACAACGGATAACAGTGCGGCGAAATCCGGGCCGATCCCGGTCAGTATCGTGGCGAGTTCCTCACGTTCGTATTCGAGTACGACATCCACGCCGGCGAGACCAAAAAACGCTTCGCCTGATTTACCGGTTCCGACGAGGTAGACCTGGACGTGTTTGGCCAGTTCGGGCAGCGCGCGGCGCAGCAGTTGCTGACCTTTGCCGGTTTGCATACGGCCGGGTATCAGCAAGCGCAAGCGCCCGTCCCGGCGTGGCCTGGGCGTGATGGCCCGCAGGTTTTCGATAGCCGGAAAACCGTGTGGAATGACCTCGGCCGCCAGTCCGCTGAATGCCGGTTCAAGCTGCTTGTGCAAATCCAGCACCGATTGACCCGGCGCGGCAATTTTTACGTTGTTTTCCTTCAGCGCGCGCACATAGGCATCGCGAATAGCGGACCAGTCCTGTGCGTCCTTGTCGGTAAACTCGAGTATTTTTGCGTGTTCTTGCAGGGCAAGTTCCAGCTTCGGCGTGTCGCCGTTTCGCAGGTAAGGCTGCGGGTTGACGCTGAGTAGCGGCCACAACGGGAAATGGTCGTGCAGTACCTGTAACGTCGGTCTGCCGCTGCGAAAAGCCTCCAGGGAGTGGCCGACAAGAGAGGAAACAAAGACCCTGCCGATACCGTGGCGTTGACAGATTTCAGACAGGATCTCCCGGTAGCCGCTATCGCTATCGGTAATGGACCCTGTTGGCGGCGACAGCCACCAGCTTGCGATCGGACAACGCAGTTCGTTGCCCGCGTAGAGACACATTTTCTGCCCGTGACCGAGGCCGGACTGGGGGGCTTCCGAGCGCAACTGGAAATTACGTTGGCGCTTGTCCGCCATGATGAATGACTTGAGCCACTGGGCGACCCCGCCACCCCAGCTGTGGGTGATGTGCAAGGTGGCCGGTTCCTCAAATCCGGCTTTGAGCGGCAGGCCAGTGATACCCGCGTTGAACCATTGCTGCAGCCTGGCACTGAGTTCGCTAAAGGGCGGCGGGCTGGCTGACTCGTGCGGTTGCAGCTTTAAAGGCGTAAAAAGCCTGCTTTGAGGGTCGTGCAGAAAAAACAGGTCGGGAACAACAAGTGATCCGCCCGCAGCCTGCAAGCGGTGCCAAAGGTCACGGCCGGAATCGTCGGTGGCAAGACGCCGCACAAGATCGGCGGACAGAAGGGCAAAATGGTCCGTCCAGGCGTTCAGCGTATGCCATTGCCCCGGTGCCAGGAGCTCGACCAGTTCAGCGGGGTCGCAGGTCAAATCCCCGGACGGGGGCTGCAGACCTGAGAACGGGTTCAGGCGGCCTTCGGCATTGGACAAAAGTGTCACCGCTGAAGCTTGTGGAAGCCGTTGCTGCAGACCGGCCAGCTTGTCGATAAGATGTCGGGTCAACTGCAGTCCGGCGCGAATTATAATCAACGGCCGGCCTGGAAACCGCCCGGCCAGTTCCGTGATGAGCAAGCCGGGCCGGTCATAGCCGTTACGGGTGTGTTCCAGTCCGTCATAAGCCAGGTGGCTGCAAACGGGCAGGCCCAGTTCGAGCAGCGCCCGGGCAGCATTTTCGTCGACTTGCCCGCGGCCCTTTGCATGAACGTAAATAACGGGTTCTATGGATGGCTTGCCTGGCATATTATTATTGCTCATCTGATTCGCCACGAACTAGTACACAGGATTTGTCAAGGTCCAGGATTTGAGAAATCATACCCGACAAGCCGGCTGAATTCGGAAGAGACGGATTATACCAAGACAAAGCGCGGTCATTATGGATAATGGTCAGGTTGATGTCATCCCGCAAATGGAATTCGGTAATTAATGGCCAGTAAAACTACAAAATCCAAATCGGCAAAAGGCAAATCTCCAAGGAAAAAGGCAGCGGGAAAAAAGCCGGGTTTATGGCGCCGCGTGTTCCGTTTGCTGATGCTGCTGACGGGGCTTGGCATCGGAATCGGTATACCCTGGATGATGTGGCTGGACATGCAGGTCCGGGACGAGTTTGACGGCCGGATCTGGGACTTGCCCAGCCGTGTCTATGCGCGGCCGTTGAGTCTGTATAGCGGCAAATCAATCACTAAAGATGTCCTGCTGAGGGAATTGAAGTCCGCCGGATACCGCCGGGTGTCATCGGCGTCGACGGCGGGAACCTATACCGTCAACGGCAACCGCTTTGACATCCATCGCCGTGCATTCACCTTCGAGGACGGCGCGGAGCCGGCGCTACGTTTCCAGTTACGCCTGGGCGGTGATTCACAGCTGAGCCTGAGCAATGCATCCGGTAACGGAGACCCGGGCCTGCTGCGCCTCGACCCGGCCGAGATCGCTTCCATTTACCCGATGCACGAAGAAGACCGAACGCTGGTTGCGCTAAAGGATGTGCCGGAACTGTTGGTTACCGGCCTGCAGGCGGTGGAAGACCGACAGTTCAAACACCACCACGGCATTGCTTTTCGCAGCATTGCGCGCGCTTTCCTGGCCAATTTGAAAGCCGGCGGGGCCGTTCAGGGCGGCAGCACGCTGACCCAGCAGCTGGTGAAGAATTATTTTTTGAGCAGCGAGCGCACGCTGGTGCGCAAGGTCAATGAAGCGCTGATGGCCGTGCTGCTGGAGTTGCACTATGACAAGGCGCAAATCCTCGAGGCCTATATCAACGAGATATTCCTCGGTCAGCAGGGTAAACACGCAATACATGGATTTGGCCGGGCCAGTGAGTTCTATTTCGACCGTCCCCTGCAGGATCTCGACTCCCAGCAGATCGCCCTGTTGATCGGCATGGTGCGTGGCGCGTCGCTGTATAACCCGCGACGCAATCCGGATCGGGCACTGGAGCGGCGTAACCAGGTGCTCGACACTTTTGCCGTCACCGGGTTGATGACCAAAGACGCGGTAAAGGCCGCAAAAGCACAGCCTTTGGGGGTCACGGCTGAGCCGCGTTCCGGTGGCAGCCGTTTCCCCGCGTTCGTAGACCTGGTCAGACGTCAACTGGTGCGAGATTACCTGCCTTCCGACCTGAGCTCCGAAGGCCTGAAGATATTTACCACCCTGGCGCCATCTGAGCAGGCGTATGCACAGGAGGCGGTTTCCCGTGGCCTGGATGATCTGAAACAACGCGGATTGCCGGCCGACCTGCAGGGTGCGCTGGTGCTTGCCGATGTCGCCAGCGGCGAAGTCCGTGCGCTGGTCGGTGACCGTGTCGCGGGCCGCAATGGCTTCAATCGCGCACTCGATGCGCGCCGGCAAATCGGTTCGGTCATCAAACCCCTGATTTACCTGCTGGCCCTCGAGCACGTCGCCGATTACACCCTGATTACACGGGTCGATGACGCACCCATTTCGCTGCGCCTGGAGGATGGAAAACTGTGGTCGCCAGAGAACTATGACCACAAGTCGCATGGCGAAATGCCACTTATGGATGCACTGGTTCACTCGTATAATCAGGCGACGGTGAATGTGGGGCTGAAAGTCGGTGTCGCAAACCTGATCCGTAAAATCAGCCAGCTGGGTGTGGATGTCGAAATTCCGGCGGTTCCTGCAACCCTGCTGGGTGCCGTCGAACTGACGCCGTATGAAGTGACGCAGATGTACCAGTCGCTGGCGGCCGGTGGTTACAGTGTGCCGCTGCGTTCGGTCACGGCCGTGCTGACCCCGCAGGGGGAGTTGCTGAGCCGTTATCCACTGCGATTCATGCCGCTTGAAAACCGCGATGCGGTCGCCCTGCTGAATTTTGCACTGACGCGCGTCGTGGAAGAGGGCACCGCGCAGTCATTGCATGCATTGCTTGGCAATGACACCGTGATTGCGGGTAAAACCGGTACCACCAACGAAAGGCGTGACAGCTGGTTTGTCGGCTATACTCGTGACCGTGTGGCGGTCGCCTGGGTGGGTCTGGATGACAACCGCCCGGCTGGCGTTACCGGGGCCAACGCCGCAATGCGTGTCTGGGCCGGCCTGTTCCGCACGGTGCCGATAGAGGCGGTTGATTTGCGCATGCCGGATGGGGCAAATTTTGTCTGGGTCGATAAATGGCAACAGGCGCTGACCGATCCATCCTGCCGTGGCGCTATGCAAATACCGTTTATTGAAGGTTCTGAACCGCAGGAAAGTACAGGTTGTCTGAAGGCCCTGGATAGTAAAAACAAAAAGTCTTTATGGAGAAAATTGTTTGGAAACAAAGATTAGCCCGAACATTGCATCAGTATCCCGGAAGATGGCGCAGAGGCTACTGGGAATCTGCATCATTATGGTGCTGGCCGCGTGCAGCACGCAACCGCCCGCACCCGATGAAGTCAACAACCGGGTCAGGACACCGGCGAGCCAGGACAGCGCCGGTGTACAGGTCTATTCGCTGCAGAACCCGGCGGTCAAGCAACTGACCGCCCAGGCAAATGATGCTGAAAAGGCCGGTGACCTGGACAAGGCCGGTTCTTACATCGAGCGGGCCCTGCGTATCCAGCCGAGGGATCCGCAATTGTTGCAGCACATGGCGGAAATCAAGTTGCAGAAAGAGGACTGGCAGCAGGCCTTGAATTTTGCCGTGCGCTCCTATGATATCGGTCCGCGGGTGGGAGAAATCTGCAGCAGGAACTGGCGTACCATCGGTGTGGCCAGGGAACACCTCAATGACGTCAACGGCGCCAGCGATGCCGAGGCACGTGCAACGAAGTGCATGAATACGCGGCCCGAGAGGTTCTGAGCAAAACCGGTGTCAGGTTCAACGCAAGGGAGTGTGCAATTGCTCGATGCCGGCGGGCCGTTTGAATCGGTTCTGCCCGGGTTCGCGCCACGCCAGGAACAATTGCAACTGGCGGCGGCGATAGAAAGAACCATTGCATCGGGTGGCACGCTGGTGGCCGAGGCGGGAACCGGCATCGGCAAGACGCTTTCCTACCTGGTACCGGTGCTCAGGGGCAATCAGCGCACCATCATTTCGACCGGTACCAAGACACTCCAGGACCAGTTGTATTTCCGGGACCTGCCGTTGGTCAAAAAAGCGCTTGGCAGCACCCTCAAAACCGCGTTACTCAAGGGGCGGGCAAATTATCTCTGCCTGTACCGGATGGAGCAGTCCCGCACGGAAGGCAGGCTGCCATCGCGGAACTCGATCGGCGAACTGGAGGCCATTCGCCAATGGGCGCCGACCAGCGTGGATGGCGATCTTTCAATCTCATCAGTGATCGCGGAAGACAGCGAACTTTGGCCGATGGTGACATCGACCGCGGATAACTGCCTGGGCTCGGATTGCCCCGATTTCAACAGGTGTTTTATCGCGCGGGCACGTCGTGAAGCCCAGGATGCCGACGTGGTGGTGGTCAATCATCACCTGCTGTTCGCCGACATGGCGATCAAGCAAAGCGGCTTTGGGGAAGTATTGCCGGGTGCATCGGTGTTTATCGTCGATGAAGCTCACCAGGCACCCGAAACCGCCTCACAGTTCTTCAGCGCCTCGCTCTCCACCCGGCAGATTTCCGACCTGTGCACCGATTTGCTGGCCGAGGCGGCCGAAACCAGCGGTGGTATCGCGGTGGTACGTGACGAGGTGGCCCACTGCCGTCAGGTCATCAAGGAGTTTCAACTCGCCTGTCATGAAGGCCTCGACGACCGGGGTACGTGGGACGATATGCTGGCCCGCTCCGGGGTCAGGACAAGCCTGCAGGCCCTGGATGCCGCGGTCGGCGCACTGAAACCGGTGGTCCAGTCACTTGAGGGGGCCAGCCGCGGCATGGATGCCTGTCTGCAGCGCCTGGCCGAAATACTGGCGCATTTTGACCATCTCGACAAACCCGTTCCCGTGACCGAGGTGCGCTGGTTCGAGCGTCGCGGTAAAGGTGTGATGATCCACACCACGCCACTGGATATCTCGAACCTGTTTTCCAGCTTCTGCGAACAACTGGATGCCGCGTGGGTGTTTACCTCGGCAACCTTGTCGGTCAATGGCGGTTTTGATCATTTTGTCCGCCAACTGGGTTTGCAGGATGCCGAAACGCTTAACCTGGATTCGCCATTTGATTATCGAAACAATGCGCTGCTGTGGTTGCCGGGTGATTTACCCGAACCGCGTGATGCGTCATTCGTTCCCGAGTTGCTGGCCCGCGTCCGTCCGGTTCTGAAGGCCAGTAAGGGCCGTGCCTTTCTCCTTTTCACTTCACACAGGGCGCTAAGACAGGCCGCCGAGTTACTCGCCGGCACGATCGAGCATCCCCTTTTTGTGCAGGGTGAAATGCCGCGCAGCATGTTGCTTGAAGCTTTTCGTAGCTCGGGTGATGGAATTTTGCTGGGTTCCGCCAGTTTCTGGGGCGGCGTGGATGTCATGGGTGGCGCCTTGTCGCTGGTGATTATCGACAAACTGCCATTTGCACCACCCAATGACCCGGTCATGGTTGCACGCAGTAACCAATTGCGACAGCATGGGGGCAATCCATTCATGGAGTTGTTTTTGCCGCAGGCCGTCATCGCGCTCAAACAGGGTGCGGGCCGCCTGATACGCGACGTCAATGACCGCGGGGTACTGGTCATTTGTGACCGCAGGCTGAAGACCAAGGGCTACGGCGGCGTTTTCCTCGACAGCCTTCCCCCCATGCAGCAAACACCGGACCGTGACCGTGTCGTGGAGTTTTTTGAAAATGAATCTACTGGCGATTGAAACATCAACCGAGACATGTTCCGTAGCCCTCAGCTTCAATGGCGAGGTTTTGGAGCGTTACCGGCATGCACCCAGGCAGCACGCCGAATTGCTGCTGCCATGGGTTGAGCAACTGCTATCAGATGCAGGAATCGGATACACGTCACTCGATGCCATCGCCTTCAGTCGCGGTCCGGGAAGCTTTACCAGTTTGCGTATCGGTATCGGTGTCGTACAGGGTCTGGCATGGGCGTCCGACCGTCCGGTCATACCTGTTTCCAGTCTCGCTGCAACGGCCCAGACAATTGCCGGTGATGGCGTGGACGTCGCGCTGGTTGCGCTGGATGCGCGCATGAACGAAGTGTTTACCGGTGTCTACGAAATCAATGAGCGCGGGATCATGAGCCCGGCAGCGGCAGAGAAAGTCTGTCCTCCGGAAGATGTCCGGGTGCCGTTTCCCGCCAGGACTTCTGGCATTGGCAACGGTTTTGACCGCTATGAGGCGTTGCGTGCGCTGTCGGCACAACTGCGCGGCGTTAACGCCGACACGTGGCCAAGGGCATCGGCCGTGCTTCAGTTGGCGCAAGACTGGCTGCGAACCAATGAACCGCTAAGCGCGGAACTGGCCCAGCCCGTGTACCTGCGTGACAATGTCGCCAAAAAGCCAGTCAATTAAAAAAACCGCCCGCCAGCAACTTTATCGCAAGCGCAATAAGGATCACGCCGAAGGCGCGCTCGAGCCAGACAACGTTGCGTTTCAGGTATCCGAGCCAGCGCGGGTTTGAAAAAGACCAAGCAACGATCATGTACCAGCCCATATCAATGAACAGTGCGGTGGCGGCGTAAGCGAGCTTTTCCAGCCAGGTGGTCTCGCTGCCGATGACCTGGCTGAACAATGCGATGAAAAATACCGCTACTTTCGGGTTCAGAAATACGACCAGGAAACCATCGCGTGCGGCGCTGCCCGTGGTGGGTGGGTTCTCGAGACCTCCGTCCGTTTTGGCTTGTGCCCGCAGACCCTTGATCCCGATCCAGATAAGATAGCCGGCACCCGCCCATTGAAGTGTCTTGAACAACAGCGGTGAAGCGGTGATCATGACTGCAATCCCGGAGATACACAGCAGTGCGTATAAGCCGATCCCCAGGCCGTGCGTCACTGCTGCGATCAGACCTGTTACACGTCCGCCCCTGAGCGTTTGTTGTAATACCACGGCCAGCGATGGGCCGGGTGACATGGCGCCCAGAAGGCAGATGGAGACCACGGTTAGCCAGATTGTTATTGTCATAGACTTCAGTTTGACGCATTGCCGTTCGGGATACACATGCAAAGAACGCAATACGACCGGAAAAGGTCATTAAAGTTGGTAAAATTATCCCGCTGCAGTGGCGTCAGGATAAACTGATATTGCTTTTTAGCTGTAAAAAAACTGTAAAATAGCGCATATGTCCATTGGGTTCGGTATAATCCGCCTTTAAGCAAAGCGGTTGATATGGACGGTTTGTTGTTAAACTCGCTAGCGGTAAAGTGCCATTATGTTATGAAGGTGCCAAATAAGCTGGGTGAATTACATTAAATTAACGAATTTGTAAGTTAAATCTGCGAAAATAAATTTAAAAAGCGCGGTGGGGGTCTGTTTTGGCTTATATAAATTTGTTTGAGCAGAAGCCAATAACTTTAAAATAGAGGCCTACGTGGTGGTATTCAAATACTCTTTATTGAGTGCAAATTGCACGGTGGTGTGGTGAACATGAAGACCATGATGCCAACACCTGCCAATATTGATTTGCCTGTCAAAATTGCCCCGTTCACTAACCTGGTGGATGCTCTGGAGTACGCAGCGCAAGGAAACACAGGTTTTAATTTTTACGACGGTCGCGGTCAGCTATCCTCGGTGCTGTCGTATGCGGATCTGCGCGACGAGGCCAGGATAATTGCCCGGCGTCTGCTCAGCCTGGGATGCGAGCGCGGCACCCGGGTCGGCATCATTGCCGAAACGGAACCGATGTTCCATCGTTTCTTTTTCGCTTGCCAGTATGCGGGCCTGATACCCGTCGCTTTACCGGCGGGCATCCAGTTGGGTGCACACGGTGCGTATGTCAGCCAGGTCAGACGTATGCTCAAGAGCTGTGGCGCCTCGATCGTGGTCGCCCCCGACACCCACGCCAATTTCATGGCGGAAGCGGTCGAAGGTCTCGATTTGCGGATGGCGGGCAGGCAAGCTGATTTTGACCTTCTGCCCGAGGCGGATGTCGAGTTTGAAGCGCTGGGCGCGAACGACCCGGCCTATCTTCAATATACCTCCGGCAGCACGAGCTTCCCCCGTGGAGTAGAGGTTACCCAAAAGACAGTACTGAATAACCTGATGGAAATTGCCCGTTACGGGCTAAAACTGAATGCCTCGGACCGTTTCGTGTCGTGGCTGCCTTTCTATCACGACATGGGCCTGGTCGGTTTTATCCTGGTCCCGTTGATCGGGCAGCTATCGGTTGACTATCTTGGTTCGCGTACCTTCGCTATGCGCCCACGCTTGTGGCTGAAGATATTATCGGATAACGGCGGCACGATTTCTTCTGCGCCGACCTTTGGTTACGCACTGTGCGCAAAACGTTTACGGCCGTCCGATGTTGCAGGCTACGACCTCAGCAACTGGCGTGCGGCCTGTGTGGGCGCCGAACGCATCAATCCCGAGCCATTGGTTGAATTCGCAGAAATTCTTGAACCCTGTGGTTTTGACCAGAATGCCTACGTTGCCTGTTACGGCATGGCGGAGTGCGTGCTGGCCACCAGTTTCGCACCGTTGGGCGAAGGCCTGAATGTCGATTTGGTCGATCGCAAGATCATGGCCGATACCGGTGAAGCCAGGCCTTCGAACGGCGATGCCCTGTCCACTTCCGAGTACGTGGATTGTGGCAAGCTTCTGCCCGGTTTTGAGTTTTCAATCCTCGATGATCAGGGCGTTGAAATGCCCAACCGTCATTGTGGACACATCTACCTGAAAGGCCCCAGCGTGATGCGTGGTTATTTCCACGATGAAAAGTCCACCGCCGAGGTGTTGTCAGAAGACGGTTGGTTAAATACCGGTGACATCGGTTACCGTATCGATGATCACCTCGTCATCACTTCGCGCAGCAAGGACGTCATCATCATCAAGGGGCGTAATATCTGGCCCTATGACCTGGAAGTGCTGGCACAGCAAACCTGTGGCGTAAAGCTGGGTGGCGTCGCGGCATTCTCTGTCAGCCTTGAAGGCAGGGAAGAACAGGCCGTGCTGGTCGTTGAGACCAAGGAAAAGGACGCTGACAGCCGTCAACACATCGTTCAGGAGATCAGCAGTTCCATCCACGCCCATTTTGGTATTAACGTACTGATTGATCTGACCCCGAGGGGAACATTGCCAAGGACCTCTTCCGGCAAGCTTTCGAGATCCCAGTCCAAGCAGGACTATCTCGCACGTAAGACCTTGCAGGATGTAGAGCAGGCAGCAACCAGGGTTGGCGATAAGCTGTCCGCCTGATTTGCAGGCGTCATCCTCAGCTGTATTGATTACGGGCGCTACCGGATTTATCGGCCGGCGCCTCGTATCCGCTTTGCTGGAATATGACATTCTTCCACGCGCACTGATCCGTGCCGGCAAAAAGGCCGATGACAGGCTTCCCGGCGCATGTGAACAGGTTCCTGCAAGCCTCACCGATGTTCAAAAAATTGCCGCTGCCATCGCCGGGTGCCGCGCTGTCATCTATTGCGCAGGCAGCGTCAGGGGTCGCACGGCCACGGACTTCCACGCTGCGAATGTCCTCGGTGTCAAAGCCATGGGGGAGGCGCTGGAGCTTTCGAAAAACAAGCCACCCCTGTTGCTCATATCTTCGCTGGCCGCGTCCAGGCCGGAACTGTCCGACTATGCCGATAGCAAGTGTGAGGGCGAAAAGGCGTTGCAGTCCCACGAGAATGTGCCATGGACGGTGTTGCGACCGCCGGCCGTTTATGGTCCGGGTGACCGGGAAATGTTGCCGTTGTTGAAAATGATCAGGCGCGGAATGCTCGTACACGCCGGTCCGGCCGGGCAGAAATTATCGCTGCTGCATGTAGATGACCTGGCCGGCGCGGTTATCGCCTGGCTGTCCGCACCGCAAAAGTGTCTGCATAAAACCTACGCAATTGATGATGGCACGCCGGGTGGTTACAGCTGGACAGCCATGGGTGAGGCCGTGAGTGAAAGAAAATTCAGGGTGCTGACCATGCCGCGTTTTCTTTTGCAGGGCGCTGCGCGATTGAACCTGCTGTTTTCGGGGCTGCTTGGTTACGCACCGATGCTTTCACCGGGTAAAGTGCGCGAACTGGTGCAGCCGGAATGGGTATGTGACAACGGTGCTTTTACCATTGACACCGGCTGGCAACCAAAGCTCGACCTGAAGCGCGGCGCTCGGCAGTTATTCGCGTCAAAATCCTCCAATTCACCCAATTAGGATTTGCAACTAACGCATAATTTTCCATCCTGGGCTACAATTCACACCTCCTGTGACCGTAACTTGACAGAGCCTAAATGAATAATTCGAAAGAAGCAGTGGGAGAAATGCTCGCTGATATCCTCACCAGGTACCTTAAGAATAACTGGGCGGATTCACCTTCAAGCAACAAGAAGATTACCCCTTCCACCAACATGGTGACGGAATTGCAACTCGATTCCTTCCAGGTCATGGAATTCATGCTGGAAGTCGAGGATCATTACGATATCGCGATCGATCTCGACAGCCTGTCGAACATTCACACCATCGATGACCTCGCGGGCGTTGTCATCGCGCATCAGGATTGATATGCCACTGCTGGATAAGTTTTCTGTCGCGAGAGATTTGAAATCCGGCCTGGAAAAAGCCGGTAAGGATCCAACCAGCGTCGTCTTTGAGCGGCTGAACTCGGCCACCGAAGGTGTCGTCGGGGACCGCGTGACCATACTGGCGGGCACCAATAATTACCTGGGTCTGACCTTCAACCCGGCCTGTATAGCGGCCGGTGTTGCCGCCATGCAGGCACAGGGCACCGGCACGACCGGCTCGCGTATGGCCAACGGCAGTTATGCGGCGCACGGTGCGCTGGAAGCGGAATTGGCTGATTTCTTCGACGTTCCCAACGCCATGGTGTTTTCAACAGGCTACGCAGCCAACCTCGGTGTTTTGAGCGCCGTACTCGGTAAGGGTGATGCGGTATTGCTCGATTCCGACGCCCACGCCAGTCTTTACGACGGTTGCCGTATGAGCGAAGCGGATATTTACCGCTTCAAACACAACGATGTGCAAAGCCTTGAGCGCCGCATCGCCCGCCTGGGCGACCGGGCCGGGAATTGCCTGATCGTCGTGGAAGGCATGTACAGCGTACTGGGTGATAGCGCACCGTTGAAAGAAATCGTCGCAATCAAGGAGCGCTACGGTGCAAGCCTGCTGGTCGACGAGGCGCATTCCCTGGGCGTTTTTGGCAAAAACGGTCGCGGTGTGGCCGAAGCGCAGGGCGTCCTTGAGAAAGTGGATTTTATAGTTGGCACATTTAGCAAGAGCCTGGGTGCGATGGGCGGTTTTTGCGCCAGCCCGCACGATGTCCTGGGGCTGTTCCGCTACGTATCCCGGCCATTCATGTTTACCGCCTCGCCCAGTCCGGCCGTGATGGCCACAACCCGGGAGGCGTTGAGGCAACTGCGTACGAATCCGTCTTTGAAGGAAACCCTGTGGTCCAACGCCAGGCGGCTTTACGCCGGATTACAGGCGCTGGGTTTTGAACTCGGGCCGGAAGTCAGCCCGGTGATCGCGGTCCGCTGCGCGGACAGGGCCACGGCGCTCGCCCAGTGGAACCAGCTGTTGCAGGCCGGCGTTTACGTCAACATGATGCTGCCCCCGGCGACACCCGGTGGTGCGAGTTTCTTGCGCTGCAGTGTCAGCGCGGCGCACACGCCCGCACAGATCGCTACGATCATCGCGAAGTTTGCGGAATTGAAACGGGGCTAACCCGCATGTTGCAATATACGGGTTAGCGAAACGCACCCTGCCGGTAAAGCTTCCAGAGAAGGGGCCAGGCAAATATCAACGGATGGGCGAGCTGCCGTGGCGTCGGCTGGATGTACAGACCGGAATGCCGTTCAATTTTCCACAACAGGTACTGCAGCGGTTCATTGAATGTGAAAGCGGCCTTGACCAGGCGCAGCATCGACAGCATCTTGCCCTGCATCCGACGCAGCCACCAGCTGAGAGGGGACAGCTTCCTGGACAGTGCACCGCTGTGGTTGTGATACCCGTCCCCGCCCTCCGCGTGTGACAGGGATTTATTCGTCTGCGCGAATGCAGTGGTGAGAGCGTCGTAATAGGCCGGATCAAACGCGTATATTGACTCACCGCGGTCACTGCTCTCGGTGCGCAGTTCACACCGGTACGTCAGCGCCAGGCCGCGGGTCCATAAATCGGCGCTGGAGAAATGGTCCCCCATGGTGGGCAGCACGCGCTGCACAAACGTCGTTGAGGCCTCGTGCAAAGCGTCCGTCAACACGCTCCGGGTGGTCTCGTCCCTGGCGTACAAAATTTCGCAGGGTTGCGCAAACCGGGCCCAGAAATAGGAATGGAAATCCTCCCGCATGCCCTTGTGAAAACGGCTCAGTGTCATGAGTGCGTATTTCGCCCTCATGCCGGGTTGTCCGGTTTCCAGGCCGTCTTTACCCCTGTCTTTACCCCCGTCTTTACCCTGGTGAATGTGATAGACGTTGGGTGGCAGAAGCTGGCACATCCATCCCTGCCAGGTGGAATCAAGTGTGTGGTAGCCGTCTACGAGCACGTAAAAATCCAGCATGGTGTCCCTTTTCCCACGCAACCAGGATCCATACACCAGGATGGCCATTAAGGCATCGCCGTGTTTTTGTATTATCTCTTCAATTAAAGACTGCAAGCCGGGGTCTTCCGCGGGTTCCGGGAGATTGGCGCTACTGTCACTGCTGTTCAGGATCATTTCCCGGACGATTCAATGCTGTCGCGCATCGAAGTGAATTTTTGAAACAAGCGCGTAAATGGTCATGTTATATTGCAAGCCGGATCGATGGTGAGAAAGCCGCCCGGCGGCTCGTGGGTTTGTATGCAAGACTGGATTATAGACAGTGCCGCACAATCAGCAAAGACATGGATGTGTGCGTGCGTCTGATTCACCTGACCGATCCTCATTTGAGCACCCTGGATGGTGTCAAGTTTACAGCACTGAAGGGCAAACGCTTGTCCGGTTACCTGTCATGGCGTCAAAACCGGCGTCATCATTACCTGCCCGCGGTGCTCGACCGCCTGGTTGAGTCGGTCAGAGCGGAAAATGCCGACCAGATATTGTTAACCGGTGACCTGGTGCAAATCGGATTGGCTTCAGAAATATCACAGGCAGCGGAATGGTTGAGTGGCCTTGGCAGCCCCGGTCAGATCATGCTGGTGCCGGGTAATCATGATATTTACGCCGCCGGCAGCGCCGATGCGGTTTTCCGGACGTGGTCGGAATACCTGTTTCAGGCCGCATCAAAACCCGGACCTGCAGGTGCGGCGGATCAATATCCCGTGGTTCGCAAGCTTGGGAATATCAGTTTGATCGGGCTCACGACGGCCTGCGTTACGCCGCCCTTCATGGCCAGCGGCAAGCTCGGGGATGCACAGTTACGGAGACTGGAAGAATTGTTACAGCGGGCCGCTGTTGAGGGTCAAATGGTGGTCTTGCTGATACACCATCCGCCACTTCCGGCAATGACGAACCGGCGCAAGGGGCTTGCCGATGCTGCGGCGCTCCAGGCGGTCTTGCAACGCCAACCGCCGGCGATGATCTTTTACGGACACTTGCACCACAACCACGAACAACAATGGGGTGAAACCCGCATGTACTGCACCGCAGCGGCGTCCAGCGCCAGCGATGCGTCGTACCGTGTGATCGACATCGGCGAGGCGGACGGTTACCGTTCTGTTCGAATGTGCTTGAAAACACTGAACCCTGAAAATGCCGGGGTGCCGGCGTTCGTCACGATTGACGAACAATCGTGGCGGTCTGAAAAAGCACCTGAATAAACCGCGCTACAGTTTGTGATGGCGGATCGCCAAAATCGCCACCGCCATCAGGAGGACAGGCGGCGTCAGTATCAACAACGAGGGGTTCAGACCGAGGATGCCGGCGAGGTGGCCGCTGAGTTGCTGGAGCAGGTAAAACCCGATACCAATCAGTCCGCCGGTCAACGCACGTTGGCTGGCCGAGACCGTACGCACCGATCCGAGCAGCAAAGGCAAGGACATCAACGCCATTGCCAGTACACTGGGCAACAGGCTGATTTGCTGCCATAAAACGATCTCATAACGTTGGGTATCCAGTTGATTCTGCCTGAAACTCGAAATGCTTTTGAGCAAATCGCTTGGCGCGAGTGCCTCCAGCGGCAGAATCAATGCCGCCGCCTGATCGACCGAAAGCAAGGCATCCCACTGCATATTGTCACGTCTTGTTTCAATTACCTGGCCATCCTTGAACCGGCTCTCGAGCACCTTGATCAACAACCATTTCTGCTGCTCGATATACAGCGCACTCGAGGCCTGTATGAGCTGTGTCAGGCGCCCGTGTTCATCGGTGGTGTAAATCTCGATATCGGCAAGGGTACGCTCGGACTTCACGTTGTTGACACGGATAAAGTTCCTTTCGTTGCGGGTCCATATCGCCTTGGAATTACCCGCCCTGATAGCCTCGCTTGTCGAAGCCTGTGCCCGCAGGGTGGCGGCCTCATGCTCAAACCCGGGTATCACGAAGTACTGCAATAGGATTATGAAAAGGCATAAAAAAAGTGCCAGTACGGCCACGGTCTGTGCAATGCGTTGTTTTGATATTCCCACGGTGCGAATAGCGATGAGTTCACGGTAGTTCGCCATCGCACCCAGGCCGATCAGACCGCCGAGGAGCGTGCTGACCGGTAACAGATCGACGATCCGCCTGGGTGTGGTCAGGAACACCACCATCAGGGCATCGGCTACCGTAAAACTGCCCTGGCCGACATCTTCGAGTTCCTGCGCAAGTGACATGAAGCTGAAAAGGGCCACCAGCAACAGCAGCGCCGGAATGATACCGATCACGAACTGCGTCATGATATAGCGGTCAATCCTGAGCACGTCGATCCTTTCTGATCTTCAAAAATGCGGGTGCATACAAGCCGGCGACCAACAACGAGAGCAGGCCCGGTACCCACCATATGTATGGGATGCTGCCCTGTTCCACCCAGCTTCTGCTTACGTCCAGCAGGTTAAAGTAGACCGCGTAAATTCCGAGCGCCAGCAACATCTTGGCGTAGCGTCCCTGCCTTGGGCGGCTGCGGCTCAAGGGGATGGCTGCCAATGCCAGCAACAGGGCCGAAACCGGTGTGGACATGCGCCATTGAAACTCCGCGCTCGCCACCGGGTCGTTTGACTTCCTCAGGCTGTTGGTTGAAGTTGACTTGACCTTGTAGCCTGGCGGTTTCGGGCTTTCAACCGGCAAAAACAGTGTGAAGCTGCCAAATTGGCCCGACAGGTCGGTGCCGTCCTGCACCTTTTTCATGATCCGTGCGTCGGTCAATTTAAGGCGATGGAACATGGGCTCGAAAAAATAGTCAAATTCGCCTTTCGATGCAGTGATGACCTGCAGGTCATCAGCCTTGCGTGTGCGGATAAAGACGCCCTCCAGGTCACGGCCATTCTCGGCGATATGGTCGATGAAAACCGTGCGTTCATCACTGCCGAAATCGTAGAACCGGGCTTCGCGTATCCGTCCTGTTTCAGCCGAAGCCTCGGCTATCGCCTTGATCTCGAATGCCCGTGCATACGCCCAGGGGCGTGCCCAGGCGGACAGCAGTGCAACCACGACAGCCAACGCGAGCGCAAGTCGCATCAGCGGTCGCAACACACTGGCCTCGCTGATACCGCTGGCGCGCATGGCGTAGATTTCAGAATCGGTGTAAAGACGTCCCAGCCCCGTCATTACGCCCAGGAACAGGCTGAGTGGCAGCAGGACATCCAGTGAAATGATGGCTTTGAAAAACGTCAGCCAGGCAACTTCGGCGGGTTGTAACAAACCGGCATCGGCATCAACCAGGAAACGGCTCAGGCTGAAAGTGACGAAAATGATCACGAGCGCAGTGAAAATAGCCCAGAAGGGTTGGGTTATCTCCCGGACCAGGTAGTGGTCGATAATCTTTTTTCCAGCCATTCGAGTTTTTATTCTCGTTCCTAAAGGTGAATTTTCGACATCGTTACCGCCAGTACTTGCTATGATCGTGTTGCAAGAATCTCAATTTCAGCCATAAATATGAAAATAGTAGTGATACTCGGTCTATCGGCCCTAATGTGTCTGCCTTGCATGGCAGCACCACTGGGTGCCGGCGCGTTTGACATGATCAGTATAAGCGCAGATGAGGCCAGCGAGGATGAGGAACCGGGAATTCTTCATTTTCACGGACATTTCCTGCTGCGCAGCAAGGACTGGAACCTGACCGCTGACGTGGCGACGGTTTATGGCAAACCCGACAAGCCGGACAGGGTCATCCTGGAAGGCTCACCCGCCCGGTTTCTTGTCAGCCGGGCGGACAGTGCCGAGCTGGGCCAGATCGAAGCGGCTGCGCCGGTCGTGGAATATTCCCGTGCTGATAATCTGCTGTTGTTATCCAGCGGGGCCACCCTGATGCTTGGGGACGAGGTTATCCGCAGCAGGCATATCGAATACAACATCAGTACCAACCGCTACAAGGCCGGCGGTACTGATGGTGTACTGATAGAGGTTCCGCCCGTCGACTGATTACCACGTATAGGACATTACGATGCCGTAAGTCCGCAGGTCGCCCCAGTTGGTCAGAATGGTCGCGATATCGGGCCGTTCTTCGGGGTTGTAGATCAGCGCATTGTTCATGTTCATCTCTTCCTCGATGTTCTCAAGATAGAATTGCAACTTGACCTTGTTGCCCGGCAGATCCCAGAACAGGCGGAAATCGGTCTTCGTATACGAATCCTGGCGGGTTCCGGCGAGGTTTATGTCGTTGGCATAGTACTGGCCGACATAGGTGGTCTGAAGAAACGGCGTTAGCGTGCTGCCGTTGCCCATATCGAAGATATAACTCGCCTGTAGTCCAAACGACCAGTCGGGTGACATGGCTGGCTGCCAGCCGTTCAAATTGAGCGTATCACCCATCGTGTGGCCCTCGATATCACCCAGTCCGGCAATGGCCGGAACCACGTAATCCTTGAATTGCGCGTCCAGCCACGCGATGTTGGCCGAGATGTTCCAGCGCGTGCCGGGCAGCCATTGAATCTCGGCTTCAAAGCCCTTGGATTCCATCTTTCCCGCGGTGCTGATGTAATCCATCAACCCCGCCGTTCCCGGATAAGGCAAAATCCGGAATGACTGTGCCTGCATGTCCTTGAAGTCATTCAAAAAGGTCGACAGATTCACGACCAGGCTGCCGTCCATGAGCATGCTCTTGAGACCAAGCTCATAAGCCGTCACGCTTTCAGAGTCGTAATTGAGCGGCACATTCGTGGGATCACCCGGGTGCTCGTTGATGCCGCCGGGCCGGTAGCCGGTCGAAACACTGAAATAGGAATTGATATTGTCATTGAATTTGTATTGCAGCGCCGCGTTCCAGAGCACCCCGTTCCAGCTGTCCGTGCTGCCGTCCCTGAGGGTTTTGCCATCGTCATACCAGCGCAGGCCGGCAGAGGCGCGCAGTTTGTCGGTGATCTCATAACCCGCGCTGGCGAAAACGGATGTCGAGTCGGTCTTGTAATCGCCGGTGTAGTCCCACGCGGGTTGAAAGTTTTCCCCGTCACTGGTTCCCAGCCAGCCCCAGTTTGATTGCATATCCAGGTAGTAAACGCCGGCCACCCAGTCGAAACGGCCGTTGCTGTTGGAGGTCAGGCGCAATTCGCTGGACAGCGTATCCCTGTAGGAATCCCAGCCGTTGAAGTCGCTGCTGTAGGTGGGGCCGCCGTCACTGTAGTCGCTGTCGAAGACCTGTTTGTTTTCGAATTTAGACTTGTTGATGAACCATTGCATCGTCGCGAATCCCATGTCCCAGTTCGCTTTCAGCGTGCCGCTCAGGTTTTCCTGGTCTGCCAGCGAGGCAAAGTTCCTGCTCACGTGCCAGCCGTCGGTGTCCGGGTGGGCGCCTGGCGGGGCAATCTGGTTTCCGGCCTGGTACTGGCCATCGATATAGGCGCCGGCCTGGTGGTAACCCCACATACCGGAACCGGTTTGATTCTGATCGTAGGAAATCAGGTTGACCATCAGGTTGAAATTGTCCGTGGGTTGCCATTTGGTCATCCAGCGCACGTACTGCTGTTTTTTGTCACGCAGGTCATCGGCGTCGCCTTCGAGCACGTGGTTGTCGACATAGCCCGAATGGATGTCGTAGCGTGCTGCGATACGCGTGGTCAGCGTTTCGAGGATGGGTACGTTCAACATGGCGTCGAAGCGGGTTCCATCGGCGTAACCGTACTCGCCTTCAAAGGCGGCATCCCAACCGCGCGGGTCGGGCTCATTGCTGATGATGTTGATGGCGCCGCCAAACGCATTGCGACCGTACATCACGCCCTGCGGTCCACGCAGGACCTCGATCACCTTGACATCCACATAGGGTTCCAGGGCCTGGGTGGTGGTGGGCACGCTCACGCCGTCTTCAAAAATTGCCACTACCGGGTCTGCCTCGGCGCCGGTGCGCGTGGTCCGCGTGCCGCGGATCGCGGGCTTGGCCTCATTACCCGCCTGTCCGTACTGCATATTGGGCACCTGGTCCGATACACGGGTGATGTCGCGGATACGGCCACGCACCTGATCGTCTTTAAGCAAGCGCGTGACTGCGACCGGCTGTTGCTGCGATTCAGGTGTAAACTTTTCCGCAATGACGTCTTCCTGCGCCACCGGCTTTTGCGGGTTGTAGGCGTCGTACAGGGGTTCACCCCGCACGGTCTGGTTCTTGGCTCCCACGATTGGTGGTGAGGCTTCTGACGCGACGATTGCAGCTTTCTCGTCTTTCAGTTTCTCAATGGTGCTCTGGGCACCGGCGAGTTCGGCTTCAAGTTGCGACACTTTGTCCTTCGCAGCCGACAATTCTTTTTGCAGCGCCTGAACGCGTGCTGCAGCATTTGCCGCATCGGCGGATGCATCCTCCTGGGGGGTGCCATCCGCGTAGGCAATCTGGACAAAAGCAAAGACCATCAATATCTGGAAAAACGTTAATGCCCGGGTTTTCATAACTTTCCTTGATATGGTTATTAAGAGTTAGACTTGTTAAAGAAACAAAATCATTCGGGGTTAGGACTATTTCGGCCAGGATTCCACGACATTCGCCGCAGCTCTGAAATCTGCGGCGTCGTCAACTTCACACCAACTCAGGCCGTGAATCTGGCAAATACCGACGATGCCCTTGCTGGCGAGCTGATCAATGGCCGACAGGTACCACAGTTTGAGCGCATCTGACTTGTCCATCATCTCTTCCAGCTTGGCGGTAAAAGCATCGGCACCGGCCTGGTCAAACACCATCAGGCCGATACTTTCGCCGTCGACCAGGCTGATATCCAATTGTTTGCTGACCTTGAGCAGCCGGTCGCCGTCTGCGATGATTTTCATATCGTCGAGGTCAAAATTTGACTTGGTATCACTGGCGAGGGTAATGGCAAAACCCTTGTCATTGGCGAGCAGGCGTTGCAATACCGCGGCTTCGAAGAGCGTATCGCCGTTCATCAACACGAATGGCGCATCCATTTCAAAACGTGCTTCCCAACAGGTGCCAAGATTGTCCGTGTGTGCAAACATCGGGTTGTGCAGCGTCCGCACGTTGATCCCCTTGACTTGTTTCACGACGCTATCGACCATTTCGCTCGCAAAACCGGTCACCACCACGACTTCATCGATGTCACATTGTGCGATCTGGCTCAATTGCCATTCAAGAATCGAGATACCATGAAGGGGCAGACAGCACTTGGGCATGCTCGAGGTCAACGGCATCAGACGGCGCCCCTGGCCTGCGCTGAGTATTATCGCTTTCAAAAAAATCCTTTCTTTTTAATTTGCAGAGTTAAAAAACTGGTGCATTAGAACATGAATTCTTTATTCTGCAAAATTCAGATTGAATAGAATTTGCTGCAAATTGTCAGTAGTTTTGCTATACAGGCCACACTGCCCCGAAAACACCCGTCAACGACAGGCGCGCATTTTAACAGACCATGAGTGCAGAAAGTGTTAATTGATCTTGAGAAGGTTGCCGAAGACTTTACCCTGGATGCCGAGGTATGTATTGTCGGGGCCGGGGCGGCGGGCGTTGCGCTGGCCCGGGACCTGATGAAAGCTGGCCGTGACGTGTGTTTGCTGGAAGCCGGCGGTATGGATTTCGATGAGCAAACCCAGTCCCTGTTCAGGGGCAGTAATATCGGTATGGAATACTACGACCTCGACCATTCCCGTCTGCGTTTTTTTGGCGGGACAACCAACATATGGGGTGGACGCAGTATCCCGCTGGACCCCATCGATTTCGAGAAACGCGACTGGGTGCCGCACAGTGGCTGGCCAATCACGCTGGATGATCTGAAACCCTATTACAGGATCGCCCATGATTCACTTGAGCTGGGCGAATATGATTATGAAACCGGGATGTGGGACAAGTTGCACCTGCGCCCGATTGATTTTGATCCAGCTGCCATCGCCCACCGTTTCTGGCGTTTTGATGCCCTCGCCGAACGATTCAATAGCCGGCGCAGTGACGATCTCGTCAAGGCGTCCAACGTACGTATCGTCCTGCATGCGAATACAACCGGTCTGCGTGCGGCCGAGAACGCGTCGGTAATTACAGGCCTGGATGCACGAAGCCTGCAGGGCCGCGGGTTGCGGGTCAATGCCCGCCATTTTGTACTGGCCTGTGGCGCGATTGAAAATGCACGGCTGTTGTTGATGTCCAGTGACGTCGAGGCGAACGGGGTCGGCAACCGCTACGACCAGGTCGGACGCTATTTCATGGAGCACCCGCACGGCAGGATTGCACGTATCGAGACACGTGACCCGGCAGCATTCTGGGCACTCTACCGGAAACGCTATCCGGCGGCGGATGTGCCGGTGGCTCCGGCTATGGTCTTACCACCCGCCCTGCAAAAGAAGCTGGGTGTGCTCAACAGCGCGGCCACTTTCAAGCTGGAGAAAGACCCGAGCAACGGCGCAACCATTAGCAAACGGGTCTACCTGAACCTGAAGCACAGCCTGTCACCGACCAAAAACGGCCGTCGTCTTTGGCAGACCTGGCGTGGCTCCCAGGACTGGCTGCAGCGACACCTCTCCATGACCTTGTTGCGGCTTGGCGTCTGGATGACCGGTATGGGTCTGTACGTCACGGCGCGGGCTGAACAGGCCCCGAACCCGGATAGCCGTGTATGCCTGTCGGCTGAAACGGACGCTTTGGGCTGTCCCAGGGCGGATCTCGACTGGCGGCTTTGTGCCCTGGATAAGGAAACCATGCTGCAATTCGGCAAGACCCTGCAGGATGAATTTAAAAGGCTCGGGCTGGGCAGGGTGACGACATACCCATGGCTGGAAGATGGCAAACCCGAGTGGCCGGTTGACCCGAGCGTTGGCAACCACCCCATAGGTGGATACCACCACATGGGTACGACCCGCATGAGCGACTCGGCCAGGACCGGTGTTGTGGATGCCAATTGCACGGTGCATGGTTACCACAACCTGCACATCGCCGGCAGTTCCGTATTTACCACGGGTGGCTGGGCCAATCCGACGCTGACGCTGCTGGCGCTGACACACCGGCTCGGGGTGCATTTGAACAGCCTGATGGAAAATGGCGCCTGACCCACAGTTGACCCCGAAGCACCGTCATCCCGGCGCATGCCGGGACCTCCCAAACCCGGCACCCGCTTAACAACAAGCACCGTCATCCCGGCGCACCTGACCGCAGTTATTCGCCGGAGAGGATTTCTTCGGCCAATTTTTGGTCCTCAATTGAATCAACATCCACGGCGGCCCTGGCAAAACCGACTTCGACGTGGCCGATCCGGCAACCCGCGGCTGTCGACAGACCGCCCAGCGCGTCTTCCAGGCTCAGACGTCTGAGCAGGTAAAGTAACAATGCCCTGATACCGAAGCGGCGCGCGATACGCCACGGGTGTTTGCGGTCGGCCTCGGCCTGTCGCCAGAAACCCAGTGCTTTCCGGCCCTCTTTGTTCATGATGGCGAACAGGTTACTGCCGCAGTATCGTCCATTTGAAAACTTGAGAACGGTGCGTCTTGATTGCGGCCAGGCGGCTTTGACCAGCGCATACGGGACAAATCCAATGACAAGGTCATATCCCCGGCCGCCGTTATCGCTTGTCGGGGAGTGCCCTTCAACTCCCCGGTCCGGGTGGGCGGCCGAAAACGCCAGGGTGCAGAAGTCATCTACGATGTCAGCGGTCAGCAAGGCATGGTCACCCGCGGTCAGCAGGACCGGGTATTGGCCGAGTTTCTCCACCGCCGATAACGCGCTGGCCGCGGGTCCGCTGGCCGGTGCGAGCCATTCAAACCCGGGGTGCCGTAAGAGTTTCTGCAACTCCCGGTCGGTGGCGAGGGCATCGGCCGATGGGCCGCAGATGATCCCGACCCCGGCCTGCCGGCTGTTTTCAATGGCTTGCATGACGCGGGCCAGGGCCGGTTTGCCGGCAACTGGCACCATCACGCTGGCCGAAACATTGAATGCACGGCTCAGCGGGCTGCCGCCCGGGCGCTCACCGGCCAGGATCACCGAGCGGTATGTCGTGTCTTGCTCATTCATTGTGCGCGACGCTTATTGCGTGGTTCCTAGAGGTCTTTTTCGTACATGCGGTATCGTTTTGTGATCACGCCACCGACACTTTCAATGATATTCCTGACCCCGTGGTTGTGGTCCAGTATCCATGACATTTCCACGCGCTCGAGTCCCCGGGTTTTGCCCGCTTCCATGACAGCTTCTATGATCATGTAGGCAAGAGCCGGTCCAAAGCGCGTGTTCTGATATTTTTGCCTGACACCCATCAATGCGACCCTGGCTGATTTGGGGAAGTCCTTTTTGAGCCTCCAGATCAATTTGGCCCATCCAAATGGCAGCAGGCGGCCGTCGAGGTCCGCTATGGCCTCGTTGATATTGGGCAGCAGCACGATAAACGCCGAATCTTGCCCGTCCATTTCCGCGATCTGGATGAAATCCTCGGGTGCGATCATCAGCAATTCCTTGCCGATCATGCTGAATTCTTCGGCTGTAAAGGGGGTGAAATTCCAGTTGTTTTCCCATGCGTCATTAAAAATATCGCGCATCGACTCCAGTTCGGCGCTCTTGTTTTTGAGGTTCAGTTTTCTGACCTTGATGCGGTCGCCGCTCCGCTCTATCAAGGCCTGCATGACCCTCGGGATCGCCAGTGAGCCGCCATCCAGGCCGTAGGCGAGTAAATCCTGGACAGGCCTGTATCCGCAACGCTCTATCGCTGCGCCGTAATAAACCGGTGCATGGCCCGTCATGATGTAGGGCGGTGTGTCAAAGCCTTCGATCAGGACGCCGAGGTCCTGGTTGATACTGAGGTTGAACGGGCCGACAACGTGCACCATTCCCTGCTCACGCAACCAGTTTTCAGCAGTTTCAAAAAGGGCCTTGAAAACCTCGTCATCGTCGGCTGCTTCAATCAATCCAAAAAAGCCGGTCTTCGTTTCGTGTTGTTGAAGATGCAGGTCATCGACCTGCGCCGAGATACGCCCGACCGGTTGATCATTTTTGTAGGCGATCCACGTGCACCACCTCGCGTGTTTGAAATAAGGGTGTCCGGCTGCAAATGCTTGCTTACGTTCGTAAATAAGTGGTGGAACCCAGTTCGGGTCGTCTTTATAGATGCGCCAGGGAACACGAATAAAGGCCTGCAAATCCTTGTTGCCTGAAACCTTCCTGACTTCAAGGGTGTTGTTGGAGATATCATTCATGTTTTGCTTCCAAGAACTGTTGCCCGACCCTGGTGTAAAGCTTGCCATAATACATCGCGTGTTTCATTTGTTTCATATACGAAGACGCCGCACTGCGGCGTAAATGTCAAGATAACGCTTACCCAGGCTTTTCCAGTCCATACCGGAGGTAAACGCCAGCGCCGCCGTGGATAATTTGTTCCTGAGCGTCTCTGAATCAGCCAGTTCCATGATCCTGTTGGTCATGGCCAGCCAGTCATTACATATGAAAGCCTCGCGTCCGTTGACCGCCGGAATACCCTCAATTCCTTTTGAGGTGCTGATAACGGGGAGTCCGGCGGCGAAGCAATCGATGATTTTCATCCTGGTTCCACCGCCTTCACGCAATGGGATTACCGCCAGGTCACAGGCTTTCAGCCACGGACCCACTTCCTCGACACTGCCGGTGAAGTGTATATTTGGATGTATGCTTTCATCGGGCGGGTTCCGTCCTATGGCGATGACGTGAAACGAAAACCGGGTATTTTGCAGCTTTGGCAATAATATCTCGGCAAAAACCCGCAGTGCGTCCCGGTTTGGTGGATAGGAAAATGTCCCGTGAAACGCGAGTAATACCGAGTTGTCCGGCAGACCGAACTTATTCCTCAGGGATTCTGTTGGCGGCAGTTTGAAGGGTTCCGGGTCAAATCCATGCGGAATGGTGTTGAGCAATTCGGGTTTTACCCCGTCCCGCAGTAGTTGCTGGCGGTCATTGTCCGATACGCAGATGACAGCATCGGACCGGTTGCACAGATCGATCTCGATTGCCCTCAAATTGCGGAACTGTTGTTCGGACAATTCGGCGACCTGTGCCTTGAGCCGTGCATATTCAACATTGTGTTCGACCAGCACGACCGCCGCGTTGAGGATTTCCCGCGCTTCAATGCAGGGCTTGGCATAGGCCGGAAACTCGGCCTGGAGAATGCCGGCGTTCAGTTTTCTGGCCACGTAAAGGCAATGCCAGAAAAAACTGCTATCGGTGAGCGGAAGGTACAGAAAACTGTTGCTCTCAGGCAATTCCTTGCTGAAATGAAGTAAACGGCTCAGCGAACGTGGCAGGCTCAGCATGCGCAGCCAGAAGGGCAGTTGACAGCGTTGTTCCTTACCCTTCTCGAACAGCCACCAGTAGCGCCGGTCATCGCTGACAATACCGACCCTGCGACCGTGTTGCGAGAGCCCCCTGGCGGTTTCAACAATTTTCACCGCGGCGCCGTGATCCTTGGGAAACAGGTCGCTGCGGGTCACGATCAGGATGTCCGCACCGGGCGCGGGCGTCTTTCGCGTGCCAAAAAGCCGTGCCAGCGCGACACGTCTTAGCAGGCGCGCCTGTCGTTTCAGACGCACCGGCAGCGGCGGTTTGCCAAGCACCACGGGCGCCGCCGCTTCATGCCCGGCGGGCAGCCGGGGCGCTTTTACCGGCCTTTCAAGCCAGTCCAGTAAAGGCTTAACCGTCCTGTCAGGGTTAAGTACTTCTTCAACCAGACGCAATGCATTCTCCGACCGGGCTTTCCATTCATCAGGGTCCTGCATGATATTGCGCAGCAGGTCTGCGATATCATCCGCTCCGCTGACGGTCCAGCCGGCCTTGTATTGGCTGACCAGCCTGGCGATCGGCAGGTAGTCATTACAAATTAACGGCAGGCCGTGACGCAGAAACTCCAGCGAACGGAATGACTGGCTATAAGTCCTCTCGATATTGACTTGCGCAACTTCGAGACCGATATGGGCGGATTCCAGCAAAAAACGGCTGAAATGGGAATAGGGTGCAAGACCCTGGGTTTGATACTGGTCGGTTTCGGCCACGCTGACCGGGGAGTTGTTGTCCTGCCAGCGGTAGGGGCCGCCGAAAAGCACCAGGCGTGGCGCACCCAGTTCCGCGTCCCCCTGCATATCCTGAATGGCTTTCCAGTAATCGTCGGAGTCACGCCAGGGCCAGTGAACGCCGCCGCTCACGAGTGTCCAGCCCTTGACGACGGGGTCAGACTCCGGTCTGCCCGCCGGTTCCGCAGATAATGGTACAACCAGCACCGGTTCGCAGTTGCGCAGATCAAATCCCGCCTGCAACAGCGTAAACCAGAGCAGGTCGCGTTGCGAGCGGTTGCCCGTCAACAGCACGTCACACTTTGACAGGTTATTCTGCAGACGTTGTAATTCGGCCCTGACCCGGCCGGGGTGTTCGTAAAGTAATTCCAGCGGCCTGGGTGCTACAAAATCCAGGATCACCGCGTGTGGCAAATCAAAAGGCAGTAATTCGAGCAATTCCCAGTATGAAACCAGTATGGCGTCGGGTTGCTGCCTTATGATGACTGCGCTTAACTCATCCCGGCTGCGGAAAGCGTCGGGGTGCCTGCTTTTTTGCTCACCTTTTGTATTTTCCAGCCACGTTTGCGAGAGGTGATGTCCCGCCCGGCTCAAAGCACCGGCAAGTTGTGCGGTGCGAACGGCATTGCCGGTGGCAATGGCGTCGGCTGCCAGGGGGGGTTCCTGGGTGATCAGTAGGATCTGCATATTAACTAAAATTCATCGGTGCCGGTCAGACCGTTCTAATGTGCGATCAACATATAGCTGGCGAGTCCGACAAAGGCCAAAATGCCAATGACGTCGGTCACCGTGGTCAACACCACACCGCCCGCCAAAGCGGGATCAATTGACATTTTTTTTAAAATCACCGGAATCAATGCACCGGCAAGAGCCCCGGCCACCAGGTTTATGATGATCGCAAAGGCCATCACCAGGCCCAGACCCATGCTTCCGTACCAAAGAAATGCAATCGTGGCGATGACAATCGAAAACAACAATGCCGTTGAGTACACCCACGGCCAGTTCCTTGCGCAAAATTGCCATGGAATTGCGGGGGCCGACCTGTCCGGTTGCCATACCCCTGATCATCACGGTCAACGTTTGAGTGCCGGCGATGCCACCCATGCTCATGACGACCGGAAACAAAACGGCCAGCGCAACCAGTTTATCGAGCGTTGGCTGGAACGCGTAGAGCACCACCGCCGCCAGCAGGGTGGTGATCAGGTTGACACCCAGCCAGACCCAGCGTCTGCGTGCGGAGTGCAACACGGGGGCAAACATATCCTCCTCCTCATCCAGGCCGGCGGCGGTCAGCACCATGTGCTCGCCTTCTTCACGGATGACGTCGACGACGTCATCAATGGTGATCCGTCCCAGCAAGTACCCGTCCTGGTCAATGACCGGCGCGGAAATCAGGTCATCGTGTTCGAATTCAATGGCGACCTCGCGGGCGGACATATCGACCGGCAGCGCCTGGGTCGTGGAATCAAACAGATCGCTCACCAGGCTCGCGGGTTCTTTGGTCAATACAGCTGCGAGCTGGAGTTGACCCAGGTATTTCCCCTGCCTGTCAACGACAAATAACTGGTCGAAGACCTTTGGCAAGTCATCGCCTGAGTCGCGACATAGCGCAATACCACGTCAAGGCTGACATCCGGTCGTACCGTTACGACATCGGGGTTCATCAAGCCACCGGCGGAATCCTCCGGGTAGGACATGACCTGGGCCAGTCTGTCACGGTCCTGCCTGTCCATGGCGCGCAGGACTTCGGTGATGACGTCATCCGGCAGGTCGTTCAGAATGTCTGCGAGATCATCGAGATCGAGGTCGCCGACGGCCTGGATCAGGTCATCGGGTGAGGTATCGCGAATCAGGCCTGCACGTACTTCATCATTGACCTCGAGCAGCACATCGGCATCGAGATCGACCTTTACCAGGTCCCAGACAATCTGTCGCTTGGGCTGGGGTAGGGACTCGAGTAAATCACCGATCTCGGCGCCGTTCAGGTGTTGAGCAGCTTTTTGACCTGTGAATGGACACCACTGTCCAGCGCGTCGGAAAGGCGGTCAAGATGACGGGCTGTTTTTTCTTCGTGCTGATTTTCCCGCATCGTTTTCGTCAACCCCTGCTGAGATGCCTACAAGACTGTCTAAATTGCGACAAGGGCATATTGTAACAAGGAGTCGGAATACAGGGTGGGATATTGCAGCACCGATTTCTGATGCTTTTAAAACGATACGATTTATGCTTCTTTTTCTTCCCGGGCTTTTTCCAGGACGGCTTTTCACGGTGATGCACCAGTACGTTCTGATGATGTTTGCCGCAGCGATTTTGCCAGTCTTTCAGCCAGGTAAACCGAACGGTGCTTGCCGCCGGTACATCCGATGCAGATGGTCACATAACTGCGTTGCGCATCCTGGAACAAGCCGGCAACCAGGTGTTCATGAAGTTCTCGATATCCTGCGTCATGTTGATAACCTGCTCGTCGCGTTCAAGCCACTACCCTGACGGCCTCATCCCTGCCGGTGAGGGCCCTGAGTTCATCCTGCCAGTAGGGGTTGGGAAGAACGCGTGCATCGAACATGAAGTCCGCGTCCTGTGGAACACCCAGTTTGTAGGCAAAAGACTGCAGCACGATGGTCATGCCACTGGAACGGCGGTCAACAAAATTCCAGACCTGGCGCCGCAGCTGGTGGATATTGGTGTGGCTGCTGTCGATCACCAGGTCCGAACCGCGGCGCAGTGGTTTCAGCAAGCGCGTCTCGTTTTCAATCGCATCGGTCAAAACCTTGTCGCTGCCGGTCAGCGGATGGCGCCGCCGGGTCTCGCTGAATCGTTTGATCAGAACCGATCTTTCCGCGGTGATAAACAATAACCTGCAATTAAAGCCGTTGTCCCTGACGGAATGCATCCAGTCGATAACGACCTGCAGATCGGATTCACGTGTACGTGCATCGATGCCCAGCGCGACTTTCCTGTAAAGCTCCGGATTGGCGGAGATTTGCGGTTCAAAATCCGGCAACATGGCACCCGGCAGATTGTCAATACAGTAATAGCCGAGATCTTCGAGTGCATTCAAGTGCGGTGGATTTGCCGCCGCCCGACATGCCGCTGACGATAATGATGTCCTGCGCTCTGAGAGCGTCATTTGATGTGCTGCCGGACACTAACTTATTCCCATGCAGGCTTTTCAAACGTGCGCACTGGAAAGCGCCTGCCAGATTTCATTCGCGTCCGCCGCGTTGCGCAGCTGTTGGAGCAATTCGGGATCGCTGAATCGTTCAACGATGCCCGCAAGCAACTTTTCATGATCCCCGCTACATTCTTCCGGAACGGTCAGCGCAAAAACCAGGTCGACCGCTACGCCGTCATCGGCCTCAAAGGCGAGTGGTTTGGTTAGCCTCAGAAAAAGCGCTTCCACGCTTCCGGTTCCCTTAATTCGTCCGTGCGGTATGGCAACGCCGTTGCCCAGGGTTGTACTGCCCAGGTGCTCCCTGGCGCAGATACTTTCAAAGATCTCCCTGGAATTCAGATCGGGGTTTTTTCTGGCCAGCGTGGTACTGATCAACTCGAATAACCGTTTCCTGCTGTTTATCCTGACGTCCGCAAGTATGCGGGTAGGACTGAGCAGATCACTTTCCAGCATGGCAGGTCTTCATGTTCAATGGATCAGGATCATGCCGGCTGATCAATGACTACCTTCCGTATTTACAGGTTCATGCCTGACATGCTCGTGAGTGGTGTTGCGGTCCTTGCGCCGGCGTATCTGGCGATCCAGTTTGTCCACCAGTCCATCGATTGACGCGTACATATCCGTGGCGGTGACAGTGGCGAAGACGGTGCGTCCAGCGACGTTGACGGTGGCTTCGGCCAGTTGTTGCAATTTCTCCACGTTCAAAATCACCCGTATTGATATCACCTGGTCGGAATGGCGAATGATCTTCTGCATTTTTTCAGTGACATAAGCACGGAGTGCCGGGGTAACATCAACATGGTGGCCGGTAATATCGATTAGCATCAACGATCTCCTTTTTTAGTGTATTCCTTACCTATAGATGTAAGGCCGGGCAAGCGCGCTTCAATAGTCTGAAGGGCCTGTGTTCAATTGGTTTTGACATTTCCGGAGCATAAATGATTCAATTTCTGCCGGCCGGAATTCCAAGCCGGTTGTACTTACAGTCTATACGCCGGAAACTCAATTTTCTATTCTTTCCGTTCCTGCAGGTCAACTGTTCAGAACTCATCGGTTCGACGATAAATACGCCGGCGTTCGGAAGACGATCCCAGGCCGAGGGATTCACGATACTTTGCGATCGTACGCCGGGCCGCGCAGATACCGGCCTTGCGCAGGAGTTGCGAAATCTCCTGGTCGCTCAGCGGTTGGTCGGCAGGCTCGCTTTCGATCAGTAACTGAATTCGGGCCTTGGTAGCGGTCGCGCTGATGATTCCGCCGTTGGTGGTGCGCACGTGGCTGGAGAAAAAGTATTTAAGCTCGAATATACCCCTGGGTGTCAGCATGTATTTACGCGTCGTGGCCCTCGATACGGTGGACTCATGCACACCGACCAGTTCCGAGACGTCCTTCAGTATCAGCGGCCGCATTGCAATCTCGCCTTCATCGAGGAAGCCGGCCTGGGCATCGACGATACATTGGGAGACTTTCAGCAGGGTGCGGTTGCGCAGTTCGAGGCTCGAGAGCAGCCAGCGTGCTTCCTGCAGCCTGCCGCGCAAATACTCGGCGTCCTTGCCGCCGGATTTCCGCAACAGGTTGATGTAGAACTTGTTCAGACGCAAACTGGGATTGCTTTCAGGGCTCAGCGTCGTCACCCACTTGTCGCCGTCCCGGCGCACATATACATCCGGCACCAGGTATTCATCCCGGCGGTTGTCGAAACGTGCGCCCGGACGGGGCTCCAGTCCCCTGATCAGCTCCAGTGCATTTTTAAGACTTTCGGAAGATGCCCCGGTTTCACGCAACATTTCATCATAGGCATTGTTTGCAACCAGCTTGAGGTAATCACGCGCCAGCCGAAGCGCCAGTTCGACCCCGGGGGTGCCGTTTGGTTGGGATTTCAATTGGACGCGGATGCACTCCCCGGGATCCCTGCTTGCGACACCGACCGGCTCCAGGCGTTGTACACGGTGCAATACGGCGAGGATTTCGTCATCTTCGACCCGCACCTCCGGTAACAGGCTTTCACGTATAACCGGGATGTCGTCGATGAGGAAGCCGTCATCATCCAGTGCGTAGACGATGGCCGTAGCAATTGCGGCATCCGACTCACTGAAATGGGCCAGGCGTACCTGGGCCAGCAAATGCTCCCGCAATGAACCGGCACTGGTGTCTTCGAACTGCCGTTCTGAAAAGTCGTCGGACCAGCCACCGACGTCCGCCCATTGGTCCTGTTCGGTTTGCCAATTCGAATCTTCGTAATCGTCGGGGGAATATTCTTTTTCGTTGTCTGTATTGCGGTTATCGGGCGATTCAGCTTCACGCGTGGTTTCTTTACCCGTCCGGCCCGGTTCTTCAGCAAAGTCTTCCTGCTCGAGCAATGGGTTGGCATCGACCACTTCCTGGATATAGTCCCGCAATTCGATGCGGGTCAGTTGCAACAGGCGGATGGCCTGCTGCAATTGGGGCGCCATCGCCAGCTTCTGGGTGAGTCTGAGTTGTAGTGACGGGTTTACCATGATTGTTATTTAATGGTTCATGCCGATATCAAAGCCGGAATTCGTTCCCCAGGTACACTTCACGCACCTGTTCATTGGCCAGGAGGGCTTCCGCGTTGCCCTGGGCCAGGACCTGTCCTTCATTGAGGATGTAGGCGTGGTGACAGATGCCCAGCATCTCCCGTACATTGTGGTCGGTGATCAGGACGCCGATATTCTGATCCGTCAACTGGTTGATGATGCTCTGTATCTCCCGCACCGAAATCGGATCAATGCCGGCGAACGGTTCGTCGAGCAGGATAAACCTCGGTCTTGCGGCCAACGCTCTCGCAATTTCGACCCTGCGCCGCTCACCGCCTGACAACACCTGGCCCATCTGGCTGGCGAGATGGGCAACACCCAGTTCTTCCATCAATGTTTGCAATATTTCGTTGCGCTGATCCACATCCAGTTCGCGGCGCAACTCCAGGATGGCCATGATATTGTCCCGCACCGATAATTTGCGAAATACCGATGCCTCCTGCGGCAGGTAGCCGACGCCGAGACTGGAGCGGATGTTCACAGGTTTGTGGGTGATATCCACGCCGTCGACCGTGATGCTGCCCTTTTCGGTTGGAATGAGTCCGACGATCATGTAGAAACAGGTCGTTTTACCCGCCCCGTTGGGACCCAGCAGACCGACCACCTGGCCCGGTTCCACTTCGATGTTCACACCGCGAACAACTTCCTTTTTCCGATAGGTCTTGTGCAGGTTGACGGCCTTGAGCATATCAGTTGCCGTCCTTGCCATCGCCGGTGTCATCCACCGCCGGGTTGGCTGGTTCGGGTTCCGGTCCCTTGTCCTGTGCCTTGTCTTTCTTATCCTTCTTTTCGCTCTCGCTGTTGATCACTTCCGGGTCGAGCAGGATGTGAATTCTGCCGTTGCCGTTTTCATCGCTGCTGCCCTGGAAGTGCTGTATGTTGAGATCATAGGTCAGTAATTCTCCGCTGATCTGGTACTGCGGATGTTTGACGTCAGCGTTACCCGTCAACGTAACGATTCCGCTCGCGACCTGGTAGTCGATGGTATTGGCGGTGGCCTGCACCAGGCCCTGATCCTCGATCTCCTGTTCAAGAAATGCAGGCTGGCCGCGAAAGGTGACCGAACTCACTTTCCCGTCAACTTTTTTGACTTCTGCTTCATCGGCCGTGATACGCAGTGTGCCCTGGCTTATATCCACGTTTCCATGCAGGGTGGTGACACCGTCGCCGAGTGTTCCGTTGGTGGAATTCGCACTGACCTCCAGGGGTTTCTGCCGGTCGGATTCAAGCGCCATTAACGGCAGGCTCAGACAAAACAGGCACAGGTAAAGACCCGCGCGGGCCCGCTTCATGAATAACCGGTTAATTGACTGCATAAGACGCTTTAACCTGATGTTTTAGTATGTAAGTTTTTGTTTTCATGTCCAGTTCGAGACCAACCGCGTCAACCCGGTTGCGGCCATCGAAGATATGCACCGGCTGATCGGTAAAAGCAGTTTGAGGCGTGACTTCGATCTGGACTTCACGGGTGTCAATTTCGACCCAGTTTCCGGATGCCGGTTCATTTCGCCTGACATGTACCTGACCTAACAATTGAACATGCTCCTTATCCGTGGTCACCGTGGCCGTTTCTGCCGTCAAATTCCATACCGCGTCAGCCTGGTTCAGGCTGACGACCGGGTGGTCAATGGTACCCAGCTGTAACCTGGGATCATTGCGCAATACGGGTGCCCGCATATTGAAGGCGGGTTTTCCGAATTCATCGAAAAACTGCAATTCAAAATCATGCAAAACGTAATCCAGCTCGGGGTCGAGACCTGCTACCGGTTTCGGGCCTTGCTGGTCTTGCGACCGGCTTACCCAGAAGCTGAACGCGCTGAGCAGCACCAGGGCGATCATTCCGCGTCGTGTTTTCCGAGTGATCATGATGCCAGAATTTCGTCAAGAATGATCTGGTCTTTTTCCTGGGCGGCCAGAATCAGGTTGCAAATTTCCCTCACCGCGCCGTCGCCACCGTTACGCCGGGTGACCCAGTGCACCCTTTCTTTGACGTGTTCCTCGGCATCCGCGACCGAAACCGCGAGACCCGCCCGCAACAGCACCGGAAGGTCTATCCAGTCGTCACCGGCAAAACAAATCTGCCGGGCGTCCAGACCGGTGATCTCGAGTAGCTCAAGGAACGCATCCAGCTTGTCTTCGCGGCCCTGGTAAACATGCCGGATACCCAGCTGGTCCATGCGGTGTTTGACGGCCGCGGATCGCCTGCCGGTAATCACGGCAACTTCGATACCCGCCCGTTGCAGGGCTTTCATCCCCATTCCGTCGCGGGTGTTGAACGCCTTCATTTCATTGCCCGCGTGGTCGAAGTACAGCTTGCCGTCGGTCAGCACGCCATCCACATCGAGGACAAGCATACGTACGCTTGCGGCGCGTTCCTTGAGTGCAGCATCCATGGGCGCCATTCAGATGACCCCGGCCTGCAACAAATCGTTAAAATTCAATATACCCTGCAAACGATGGTCATCATCCACCACCAGCAGTCCCTGTATTTTGTATTGCTGCAACATCTTGACTGCCTCGACCGCCAGCGCTTCGGGTTGTATCGTTTTGCCATTTCGCGTCATCACGTCACCAACCGTGATCTTGTGCGGGTCCATCTCCTGTTCAAGCGCCCTTCGCAGGTCGCCGTCGGTGAAAACCCCCTCGACTTTCATCTCGCCGTCGGTGATCGCGACCATGCCCAGTCTTTTTCTCGTCATCTCGACAATCGCTTCTGAAAGCCTGGCATTTGCAGCCACGCGGGGTATGTCTTCTCCGCGGTGCATGATGTCATGAATATGCAGCAACAGGCGTTTACCGAGTTGGCCGGCCGGGTGTGAGCGGGCAAAGTCCTCGGCGGTGAAGCCACGGGATTCGAGCAGCGAAACCGCCAGTGCATCACCCATGACCAATGCGGCTGTGGTACTGGAAGTGGGCGCCAGGCCCAGTGGACAGGCCTCGGCTGGAACGGCGACATTGATATGCACGTCCGCATGACTGGCCAGGGTCGATGCCGGTTTACCGGTCATGGCGATAATACTCACGCCCTGGCGCTTGAGTAAGGGCAGGATTTTCCGGACCTCATCGGTTTCGCCGGAATTTGACAGTACCAGCACGACGTCTTCGCAGGTGATCATGCCGAGATCGCCGTGTGAGGCTTCCGCCGCGTGAACGAAAAACGCGGGTGTGCCGGTGCTCGCCAGCGTTGCGGCGATTTTGCCGGCGATATGTCCGGATTTTCCCATGCCCAGGACGACAATCCTGCCGCGGCAGTCAAGGATGAGCCGGCAGGCGGCCTCGAACGTGTCGTCGATACGGGATAGCAGTCCGGTGACGGCCGCGGCTTCGGTTTTGATGACGGCCCGGGCCAGTTCTTTCAAGGCGAAACTGTCCATGCGCGTATTCTAACCTGAATTAAATACTGTCAATTGTTTGAAATATCTCTGCACTGAGAAAATTCAGCCCGGTAAGACCATTTGAATCCGGGTGGTGCTCAACCAGACCAGGGTGACATAACCGATAAACATCAGCAAAAGGACGCTTCCCGAACGCCTGCCGATGCGGCCTGGGCCGCGGAAATCGGAGGCCATCAGGTAGAGTGCGCCGGTCATCAGGAACATGGCAGGGAAGTCGCGTGCCAGGATAATCGGCATCAACTCTACCGGATTGATGATGGAGGCGATCCCCAGGACACCCAGCAGGTTGAACATATTGGAGCCGATAATATTGCCTATGGCCAGGTCGTCTTCCTTGTGCAAGGCCGCGGTAATCGCTGTTGCAAGTTCAGGCAGGCTGGTGCCGACTGCCACGACGGTCAGACCGATGACGGTATCCGTCACATGCAAAATCCTCGCGATCGTGGTTGCGCCTTCGACCAGGAATGTTGAACTGATGGGCAGAACGACGAGTCCGACCAGCAACCAGAACACTGCCACCTTGGTGGGGATATCCCTGGGGATCTCGGCATCAAACTCTTCTGCCAGGGGATCCGAAAGCGGCCGGTGCAGGCCGATCCGGATGATCCAGATGACAACCGCCACCAGGCTCAGAATCAAAACCCAGCCTTCAATGCGGGTGTAGACACCATTGAGCGCCATCAGGAAGCAAACCAGCATGATCAGCAACAACATCGGGTATTCACGTTTCAATGCGTGGGATTCCATGCGCAGCGGGTAAATCAATGCCGTTGCCCCGAGCACCAGTCCCATGTTGGCGATGTTCGAGCCGATCGCGTTGCCAACGGCCAGTCCGGAGTTGCCCTTCATCGTGGCAACTGCCGAGACGACCAGTTCAGGTGCCGAGGTGCCGAATCCGATGATGGTCAGACCGATGACCAGGGGTGAAACGCCGAGGTTTCGCGCGGTTGCCGAGGCACCCGCAACGAGGCGGTCTGCGCCCCAGACGAGCAAAAGAAAACCGGCAACCAACTGTGTGATTGCAATCAACATGCCAGGAAACGGTACTTATTTGCGGGACAGGACACTTGGTCGTAATCCATAAAGCGGTTCACATCATGGTATATACAGGCAGTTAATGCACCCGGCAAGGAAGAAGTGTTTTTAAAGGCAATATAATCCATTATGATAATTGCTTCTTAAAGGTCAACTCCGTTTGCCCCTTGGCCATGCGGTGAATTAATTGAGGGTGATGTTTCCCCGTTCGATGTTCCGGGTTAGTTAAACATTGACCGGCTACAAAAGGAAGATAGTTTATGGATAGCACGACAATTGCGCAAATGATAGTTGAAGGCCTGCCGGGTGCGGACGTCACGGTCAGCGGTGACGACGGGGTGCATTTTGAAGCGGTGGTCCGTTATGCGGAATTTGCCGGCAAGACAACGCTGGCGAGGCACCGCATGGTGTACGCGACCCTGGGTGAACTGATGGGTAACGAGATACACGCGCTGGGATTGGTAACCGAGCTGCCAGAATAAATTACCAGGTTTCTTAAGTAAAACTGCCGTCATCAAGCAATTGCAGGGGCCGTGTCAATTTTTGTCCATTAAATAAAACCGCGTCCTGCTGACAGGCGATTTCATGTTTGCAGAACAAGCCGACGGTCGCGGTCAGCAGTTTGTGCTCCAGCGGGCCGAGCCTCGCTTTCAATGCAGTCGCATCGTCACCGGGCAGCACGGGAATTGTCACCTGCGAGATCACCGGTCCCGAGTCGAGACCGGCGGTGACAAAATGGATGCTGGCGCCGGTTTCGCGATCACCTGCCAGCAGGACACGGTTATACGTGTCGAGGCCCCTGTAAAGCGGCAGCAGGGAAGGGTGAAGATTGATCATGCGGCCTTCGTACTGGCGGGTAAATTCTTCGCTCAAAATGCGCATGTAGCCGGCGAGAATGATCAACTCTGCCTGGCTTTGTTGCAAGACCTCAGCAACCGCGGCATCGTGTGTCGGCCGGTCCGGAAAATCAGCATGGCTGATAACACTGACGGGTATTGCAGCAGCCGTGGCGTGATTGATACCCGGCGCGTTTTCGCGGTTGGAAATAACCCGCACGATATCCAGCTCCAGCGCGTTTGCCTCGATCGCGTTGATCAACGCTTTCAGGTTGCTGCCGGTACCGGAAATCAATACCGCGGCTTTCAAAGGGTCCAGGCTCATGAGCGGATATAGTTGACCCGGCGCCCGCCGTCCTCGCAATCGACTACACGGCCGAGACGGTAAACGGGTTCATCCGCACGCTTCAACGCGGCGCAGATATCATCGGCCGACGCTTCGCTTACCAGCAGCACCATTCCGATACCGCAGTTGAAAGTGCGCAGCATTTCCTTTTCTTCGATGCCGCCGCGGGCTTGAAGCCATTGGAAAACCGCGGGCAAGGTCCAGGCCGAAAGGTCCAGTTCCAGCCCCAGACCGGCCGGGATGACACGGATGATGTTTTCACTGATGCCGCCGCCGGTAATGTGGGCGAGTCCGTCGAGCGGGTAATGTTCGATCAGATCCAGCAGGGCTTTTACATAAATCCTGGTCGGCGCGAGCAAGGCGTCGCCGAGGCTGCCATCACCCAGAGGTGTTGACGGGTTCACCCCGGAATGTTCCAGCACTTTCCGGATGAGCGAATAACCATTGGAGTGGGGCCCTGACGATTCGAGACCCAGGACGATATGCCCTGCCTTGATCCGGCTGCCGTTGATAAGTCTGGGGCGGTCGACCACACCAACGGCAAACCCCGCCAGGTCATAATCATCCTTTTCATACATGCCCGGCATTTCCGCAGTCTCACCGCCGATCAAGGCGCAACCGGCCTGTCGGCAGCCCTCGGCAATGCCTTCGATAACCGCCTGTGCATTGTCGATCTTCAACTTTCCAGTGGCGTAATAATCGAGGAAAAACAGCGGTTCCGCACCACAGGTGAGGATATCATTGACACACATGGCAACCAGGTCGATGCCGATGGTGTCGTGACGATCGAGTTGTCTCGCCAGCAGTAGCTTGGTGCCGACACCATCGGTTCCGGACACCAGCAATGGTTCCTTGTAGCGTGCGATATCGAGCTGGAACAGGCCACCGAAGCCGCCGAGGCCGCTGACGACGCCAGAGCGGTGGGTGGATTTAACGGCCGGTTTGATGCGTTCGACCAGCTCGTTTCCGGCATCGATGTCGACGCCGGCTTCAAGGTAACTCAATCCGGCTGGTTTTCTGGTTTTTGTGTTCAATGACAGGGCCCGTTAATTCATGTGAGTATGCGCTGTCCTATGGTATCTTATTAGGGCTCGCAATAACCCAGATTTTACCCGGAATGCAGATGAAAAAATTACTGCTGATCATTGTTACGTTACATTTATCAGTTGCCCAGGCACTTGCGCAAACCGACCTGTATTCCGGAGAAATCCCGGTATCCAGCCAGGGCGAGGCGGATCGGAACGCCGCCATACCGCTGGCACTTGTCCAGGTGATGCAAAAACTCAGCGGAAAGCGTGAGATACCCGCCTCGCCGGCATTTGACGATGCGCTCAGCAACGCGGCCAGGTATCTGCGTTCCTACCGCTATGCCAAAGTGGCCCGCGACACCGCAGACGGCGATGTCAGCGAGCAGTTGCGCCTGGTCGCACAGTTCATGCAGCCCGAAGTCGACCGCATCGTGCAGGAAATCGGTTTGCCGAGATGGCGGCAGGAGCGGCCGGATGTTCAACTTTGGGTGGTCTTCGATGATGACCTCAGCCGGCAGTTGAAACCCATCAGGTTCAATTATGCCTGGGAATCCATCGAAGACATCGCCGCCATGCGGGGCCTGCCCGTGAGCTGGCCAGAACTGGATGAAGAAGAACTGCAACTGTTGGATATGCGTCTCGTCTGGGGTGGTTTTACCGATTACCTGGTTGAGCGCGGCGCACCCCAGGACGGGGTTGCGATTATCGCTGTGCGGCGGGAGGGACCCGAGTGGGTCGTGCGCTGGAACCTGGCCAGCGGCAGTCAGACCTGGAGTTGGCAGAACAATGATATTGAACTGACGAATGCGCTGGCAGAGGGTACCCAGCGGATGGCCGATGAGATCGCCGCGAGCAATACCATCGCGGTGTCGGATCAGGGAATCTCTACCATCGATATCAGTATTGGAGCACTGGACAGCGCCAGCGCTTACGCAAGCTGTCTTGCATATTTGCAAAAGCTCAGCCTGGTCAACGACGTTGAAGTGATAGGTGCAAACCCGGGTCGCGTCAAATTCCGTTTACAGCTCAACGCCTCGACAGAGCACCTCGCAGAAACATTCAGGCAAGGACTGGTGTTGGTGCCGGCCGGTGCTGGAAGTGATTACGATTATGAGTTCCTGCCTTGAGATGCCTGCCGGGTTTCCCTCGCCGCGGCTGGCCAAGTCCGGCAGACATTCGGGCCGGGTGGTAAGATTCACCAATGACGACTGATTCCCGCAACTGGTTGATATTGGCATTGCTCGCCGTTGCCGGCTGGCTCGTTTATCTGCTTGCGCCGGTGATCACGCCGTTCGCAATTTCAGCCGTGCTGGCCTATTTGGGTGATCCGCTGGTCGACCGCCTCGAGAAGTTCTCCGTTGGACGTTGGAAATTCGGCCGGACACTCGCCGTGAGTTTGGTTTTCATACTCATGCTGACCCTGCTGGTTGTCGTGTTGATCATCGTTGTACCGTTGCTGGCAGAGCAAATTCGACTGCTGATAAAACTGTTTCCACACTGGATCGACTGGTTTTCGGGTACGGCGTTGCCGTGGCTGGCAGCCAGGCTTGGGTTCGATGCCAGCGAATTCGATTCGGCTCACCTGACCCAGGTGCTGAAGGACTACTGGCGGGAAATCAGCACCGCTGCCTTCAAGGTCATGGACTACGTATCACGCGGCGGTATGGCGGTTGCGGCATTGTTGACCAACCTCATCCTGATCCCCGTGGTTACTTTTTACCTGCTGCGCGACTGGGACCTGCTAATCCGGGCCACGCATGACCTGATGCCGCGCAGTATTGAAGCCGGTGTCAGCCGCACGGTTACCGAGGTCGATGATGTGCTCGGTGCATTTTTCCGCGGACAGTTGATGGTCATGCTGGCACTGGGGCTCATCTATTCCATTGGCCTGTCCCTGGTCGGCGTTGACCTGGCGGTATTGATCGGGATGGGCGCCGGTTTGCTCAGCATCGTCCCCTACCTCGGTTCCATTGTCGGTGTGCTGGTTGCGGCAGGCGCCGCCATATTCCAGTTTCAGGATGTATTTCACCTGCTCATGGTGTTGCTCGTCTTTGCCGTCGGCCAGTCAGCGGAAGGCATGTACCTGACACCGAAGCTGGTGGGTGACGAGATCGGCCTGCATCCGGTGACAGTAATTTTTGCCGTATTGGCCGGGGGGCAATTATTTGGCTTCCTGGGGATTTTACTGGCATTGCCGGTGGCCGCAGCGATCAACGTGCTGGTCCGGAACCTGCTGCAACGGTACCGGCAAAGCGGGCTCTACCAAATGACGCCGGACGGGAAAAGCTGACACATGCTGTTTTCACCACAGATACCCCTGCCGTTGGCGCCGCGCCGTGACAAGCTGTTTGAGAATTTTGTCAATGGCCCCAATCATGCGCTGGTCGAGGCCATCAGGAACCTGCCGAAGGAACCCGGTTCGCATGTGTTTCTCTCGGGCGCCGAGGGCAGCGGTAAAACCCACTTGCTGAACGCCCTGTGTATCGAGACCCGCGAGCGCCAGGGCCGTGCGTTTTATCTTGCGCTCAAGCGCTTGCCGAAAGACGCCACTGCATCGTTGCAGGGCCTGGAGTCACTGGACCTTGTCTGCGTTGACGATTTGCATGTCATCGCCGGTAACAGGGCCTGGGAAGAAGCGCTGTTTCATTGTTTCAACCGCATTCGGGAAGCAAACGGTCGCCTTTTGGTCGCCAGTCGCGAAAGATTGTCCGCGCTTGAACTGGGATTGCCCGACCTGGCGTCACGCCTGGCGTGGGGTTTGCGTTTGCAACTGCAACCCCTTGATGACCATGACAAGATGGCGGTGATCAAACTGCACAGCGACGCATTCGGGCTGAACCTGCCCGAAGATGTACAGGAATATCTACTTAAACACCACGACCGGAGCATGGCTGCATTGATTCAAACCGTGGAAAACCTGCACGAGGCGGCGCTTACGCTAAAACGCAGGATCACGATCCCATTGGTGCGTGAAGTGCTCAAGGCAGAAACCAACTGAGGCCTGATAATACAATGCTGACAAAATCGGAAATAACCCGCAACTGGCTGCCGCGTTATACCGGCATGCCGCTGGACATGTTTGGCGAGTATATCCTGGTCACGAATTTTGGTGATTATGTCCGGCGTTTCGCAAAGATGTTCAACTGCACCATCTACGGTGAAGACCGCACCATGCAAGCTGCCACCAATGACGAGGGATTGACCATCATCAATTACGGCATCGGTTCCAGCAACGCCGCCACCATCATGGACCTGCTCACCGCCGTGATGCCGAAGGGCGTGTTATTCCTGGGAAAATGCGGGGGTTTGAAGCAGTCCACCGAAATCGGCCATTTCATTCTGCCCATAGCCGCGATACGCGGCGAAGGCACCAGTGACGATTATTTTCCACCCGAAGTACCGGCCCTGCCTTCATTCAAACTGCACAAGTTTGTCTCGGACAAGATTCTGGCGCACGGCTTCGACTACCGCACCGGTGTGATCTATACCACCAACCGCCGGGTCTGGGAACACGATGAGGCATTCCACAAAAAACTGCATGATATGACCTGTATCGGCATCGATATGGAAACGGCAACCCTGTTTATCGTCGGACACGCCAACGCGATTGCGCATGGCGCGTTGTTACTGGTATCGGACGTGCCGGTGACACCCGAAGGCGTAAAGACCGAAGAATCGGACAAGAAGGTCACGGAAGACTGGGTGGACATGCATCTGCGGATCGGTATCGAAGCCATGACCGAAATTGGTCTGAAAGGTGAGCAGATCAAGCATTTCCGCTATTGATCCAGCCCTGCGAAATAAGGGCCGCATCGCGGCCCTTTGTAAACATGCGGACCTTGATTATTTAAAAGTCAGGCTGTTGTCTATATGCAGACCATCGGGACTCAGGCGCATCTCGACACGGGAATATCCAAGCGCCTGCGCATAAGCTTGCTTCAGTGCATCGGCATATTCGTGAACCACTGCATTATCGTCCTCCGTGTCAAGTTGGAATTGGTCAGCGAAGGCTTCCTGCATGGCCATTTGTTTGCCCATGTCATACGACAGTGAGAAGAACGTGCCGTTAGCCTGCGATTTGGTGCGCATGAAACCGGCGAGATCCTTGGCGTTTTTTTCACCGACCGCAACACCGATGGCGTTCTCACCCATCAGTGCGAAAACATCGAAGCCGTCGACATGCATCATTTCCGAAGGAATTCTTACGGGTTCGGTCTGGTTGGCCAGGTCCAGGTCTTCGAAACCAGGCACCATCATGCTGGCCATGCCGACGAACATTTCAGGTTTCTCAACGTGGAGCGCCAGCAGTCCGTCGCCTTTTACAATAGTCTGTGACAGGTCTAAATCATTCAGCATGACGCGCACACCCAGCAGATTGTTGATCATCGGCGGCATCGGAATATTGAGCTGTTTCACAATTTGCTCTGCCTGGTCATTGAATTTTTGCAGGTTTTCACATTGATAAGGACTCGTAACGAGGGCAGTGGCCTTGTCGAGCACGAACTCACGCAATTTGCCTACCTTTATCGCCAGTGATGCAGAGAACAGGTAGTCGCCGGTCGTGGCAGGTGGAATATCCGATACCAGGGCGGTGAGGCCAGTGGCCAGCGAGTGCTCGATTTCCAGGTCATAGGCCATGTCAATTCTGTTGGCGGTCAGGCTCGTGGTGCCGGCCGTCAAACGCGGCGCCTTGTCGATCATTGATTTCAGTTCGGCGACGCAAACTGCATCGAGTGAGCCCAGTTCGGTATTCAACTCAGGTTCGAGAAAACCGCGTGTAAAGCTGCCGGGGTTCAGGAGTTCATCGGCGATTTTCCGAAAATCGACGATGCCCGATCCGTAAGCTGTATAGCCCTTGTCGCTATTCAGCTTGCCGAGCGTATTGCTCGAAGCCATGCTCTGAGCAGGCATTTCCTGGCCGAGGAATGCGGCCAGCAGACTGTCTTCAGCCTTGACAGGAAAAACACTGAGCGCCAGTTGCTGGTCAAGGATGGCGATGTATACCGCCACCGGCATGTCGTCTTCTGCAACACGCCAATACGTGGTGCCATTGAGTTCTTTCACGGGTAATTGGTAACCCAATTTTGTTTCAACCCGGGCGATCGCGTCTCGCAGTGCCTGTGCATCACCGAGGCCAACCCGGATAACCGGAAAAATACCCATAGCATAAAAAGCCTGGTGGGCATTCAGGGAAATACCAATTTTGTTCAGACTTTCCTTACTCACGCTGCCGCCCAATTCATCGAGCACGGCTGATGCCAGGCGGGCGATCGTGTTGTCCTCGTATTCACCCGACTGGTAGGCCGTCTGGAATTGACTGACCTGGTCCGACAAGACATCCATCACGGGCTGAAAACGTTCGACATAGGCATCGGTGACCTCTTCCGGCACCGTCTCAAGGTCGGCAAATACGTAAGCCGTGTCGGCAGGAACGTAGGCGAGCAGGGGATTGGTATTCACCGGTGCGGCCACCACCGCTTCGTCAGCTTCCTTGTTGCACGCCGTTAAAAGTAAGGCTGAACTCAGAATCAATATGGATATTCGGCTAAATTTCATGGTCGGAATGTCCTGTAAACGGGTTATGTTTAGGTGTTATACCACAGTAGAACACTAAAGACAATAACTTTTACGGCCCTGAATAAAAAAACCCCCGACGCCTGCGCGTTGGGGGTTAGTTTAAGCGGGGTCTTTGATCCGGCTAAAGCGACTTGAATACCTTCTCGAGGGTGTCCTTGGCGTCGCCAAACAACATGCGGGTGTTGTCGAGGAAAAACAGTGGGTTTTGCACACCCGCGTATCCGGTCGCCATACTGCGTTTGAGTACGATCGTGGTCTTGCCCTTCCAGCATTCCAGCACCGGCATGCCGCCGATCGGACCTTCGGGGTCGGTCAATGCCGACGGATTGACGATATCATTTGCGCCGATGACGATCGACACATCCACTTTCGGGAAGTCATCGTTGATCTCGTCCATCTCGAACACGATATCGTAGGGAACCTTGGCCTCGGCCAGAAGCACGTTCATGTGGCCAGGCATGCGTCCCGCTACAGGGTGAATACCAAAGCGCACATTGACACCCTTCGCTCGCAGGGTCTTTGTTATTTCAAACACGATGTGCTGTGCCTGTGCGACCGCCATACCATAGCCGGGAATGATCATCACTTCCTTGGAGTCGTTGAGCATTTCTGCGGTATCCTCGGCGCTGATGGCAACCACCTCACCCTGATCTTCGCCCGCAGCAGCGACCGCTCCGCCACCGGTGCCGAAGCCACCGGCGATGACGGCCAGGAACTTGCGGTTCATCGCGCGACACATGATGTAGCTCAGGATCGCACCACTCGAACCGACCAGTGCACCGGTGACGATCAGCAGATCATTGCCGAGCATGAAGCCCGTGGCTGCCGCCGCCCAACCCGAGTAACTGTTGAGCATGGATACCACGACCGGCATGTCCGCTCCGCCGATGGCCATGACCATGTGAACACCGAACACCAGTGCAATGGCGGTCATGATGATGAGCGGTTGTATGCCGGCGCCCGCAGCTGATTGCAACACAAACTGGTATCCGAACCAGACGGCGGCAAGCAGCAAAGCGAGATTCAGCCAGTGTCGTGCCGGCAGGGTCAGCGGTTTGCCGCTCATGCGTCCAGACAACTTGCCGAACGCGATCACCGAGCCCGAAAAGGTCACTGCACCGATGAGAACACCGAGATAGGTCTCGATGTCATGAATGGTCAGTTCGACGCCCACGTAATGCGATAGCCTGCCCGGATCCATGAAGTTGGCAAAACCAACGGCCACCGCGGCAGCGCCAACCAGGCTGTGCAGGATGGCGACGAGTTCAGGCATCTGGGTCATCTGTACACGACGTGCGGCGAAAAGGCCGATACTGCCGCCAATGACCAGCGCCACCAGCAACAAGCCATAGGCGTCTGCGCCGACCCTGGGTCCAAAAATCGTCGCGACCAGGGCAATCGTCATACCGATGACGCCGTACCAATTGCCCCGCCTGGCGGTTTCCTGGTTTGAAAGCCCGCCGAGTGCGAGGATGAAGAGGATGGTCGCAATGATATACGACATCGCAATAATTCCGGTGTTGATAGTCATGACAACCTCACTTCCTGAACATTTCGAGCATGCGACGGGTGACAGCGAAACCACCCACGATATTGATACTGGCTATTGCCGCGGTCGCGATGGCGATCCACTTGATCGTCTCGCTCTCTGAACTGACCTGCAGCAATGCGCCGATGATGATGATGCTTGAAATCGCATTGGTAACGCTCATCAGCGGTGTGTGCAAGGCGGCGGTAACGTTCCAGATCACCATGTAGCCAACGAAACAGGCCAGAACGAACACGGTGAAGTGCGCCATGAAAGAGGTTGGTGCGACGGCACCCAGTCCCAATAAACCAAGACCGGCGATGACCATGCCGATGATGGGGCCCCAGACAGATGGTTTTTTCTTCTCAACCACCGGTGGGGGCGCAGGTTTTACCTTGGGCTTGGCAGCCGACAATTTTGGCGCCGGTGGCGGCCAGGTCGTTTTACCATCCAGGCAGATAGTGGCGCCGCGGATAACCTCGTCTTCCATGTCGACCACGATCTTGCCGTCTTTCTCCGGCGTCAGGTCGGTCAACAGGTGGCGCAGGTTGGTCCCGTATAACTGGCTTGACTGGGACGCCAGGCGGCTGGGCAGGTCGGTGTATCCGATCAGGGTAACGCCCGCGTGACTGGCGATTTCGCCGGGTACGGTCATTTCGCAGTTGCCGCCCTGTTCGGCGGCCAGGTCGACGACCACGCTGCCGTCCTTCATGGACTCGACCATTTCTTTTGTTATCAGGCGCGGCGCCGGTTTGCCCGGGATCAGCGCCGTGGTGATGATGATGTCCACGTCTTTGGCCTGCTCGGCGAACAGGGCCATTTCGGCCTTGATGAATTCGTCGCTCATGACCTTGGCGTAACCGCCTTCACCCGAGCCGTCCTCGTCTGCGAAATCCAGCATCAGGAACTCGGCGCCCATGCTCTCGATCTGTTCCTTGACTTCCGGGCGGGTATCGAATGAACGCACGATAGCGCCCATGCTCTGCGCGGCGCCAATGGCAGCAAGGCCGGCGACACCGGCACCAATGACCAGAACCTTGGCCGGCGGCACCTTGCCCGCAGCGGTGATCTGACCGGTGAAGAATCGTCCAAAATGCTGCGCGGCTTCAACAACGGCCCGGTAGCCTGCGATATTTGCCATAGAACTGAGCGCATCCATTTTCTGCGCGCGTGAAATGCGCGGGATGCTGTCCATGGCGATCGCCGTGACGCCCTGGTCGGTCAGTTGCTTGAGCAGTTCCGGGTTCTGCGCGGGCCACAGGAAGCAGATCAGCGTTTGACCGGCTTTCAGTAATGCAGCCTCTTCATCAGAAGGGCCACGCACCTTCATAACGATGTCTGAATCGCGCCAGATCTCTTCTGCAGTGGCTATGCTGCATCCGACCGCCTCATAGCTCGCGTCAGAAAAATTTGCAGCGGCACCCGCATTGGATTCAACCGCAACATCAAAACCCAGTTTCATTAACTGGGCGGAAACTTCTGGGGTGGTGGCTACGCGCTTTTCACCAGCGAATAACTCCCTCGGTACGCCGATTCTCATAAAAAATCTCCGGATGATTTGCCTTTTAAAGCCTGGATTACTTCAATCAATGATCTATTTCTTCTGTTATTACAGTCATTCAAACAAAAATGGCTGGCTGAAAATTCAAGTTGAACGCGAGTATACTAACAAAAATCGGCATTTCTACGATCTAGGTCAATAATTCCGCATTGAATCCAAATTTCTTCTGATTCAACACGTCCCTCAATCCAAATTGCCGTTATTTAAGGTGTGCCTGGTCAAGCTGAACGCGCAACATCTCCAGCCTTTCCAGCGTACCGACGTCGTGCCAGTGACCCGTGTAGATTTCGCCGGTCACCCGGTGCTTCGTCATCGCCGCCTGTAACAGGGGTACCACCGAGAAATTGCCATCGTCTGCGGATTCGAAAAACCGTGGGTGATATACGCTGATGCCGCTGAAGGTGTGGCGCGCCTGTCCATCCGCAATGACATAACCGCCCTCGAGCGAGAAATCGCCAGCGGGGTTGTGAGCCGGGTTGGGTACCAGCACGAGGTGGGCATAATCACACTTGATCGATCTCAGCCTCGCCAGCGGATAGGTGCTGAATACATCGCCGTTGATCACGGCAAACGGCGACTCGCCCAACAGCCCTAAAGCCTGTTTGATACCGCCGCCGGTGCCCAGCGCGCCGGGCGGTTCGGATGAGTAATGGATATGCAATCCCCAGTTGGAACCACTGCCGAGTGTCTGGCGAAGCGTGTCGCCGAGGTGGGACAGGTTGATGACAACTTCGCGAAACCCGGCCGTCGCGAGACCTTCGAGGTGATGTTCTATCAGAGGCTTGCCGCCGGCCTGCAGCAGGGGTTTGGGTGTCGTATCCGTCAGTGGCCGCAGACGTTCGCCGCGTCCGGCTGCCAATATCATGGCGCGCATTCTGGCCGCTCCATGAATCCCAGTATGTCTGCAAACTCGGGGTAAAGACGCAGGGTTTCGGTAAGATAGGCGTAAAAACGCGGGATCATTTCCAGGTAACCTCTCTTGCCATCCCGGTAGTGGAGCCGGGCGAAAATACCGACAATTTTGAAGTTGCGCTGCATGCCCATCAGGTCGCAATAACGCCGCCAACGCAGTGGCTCCATGTCAAGGCGGAATTTGAGACGTATCTCCTCCATCCAGCGTTCGATGCGCGGTCGCGGCCAACTGATGTAGCGATCCCAGACCAGTGAAATGAAGTCATAACTGACGGGACCCTTGACGGCATCCTGATAATCGATGATGCCGATGCCGTCGGCGCCGATGGCCAGCAGGTTACAGGAATGAAAATCCCGGTGGACAAATGTCTGTGGCTGGTCCAGTGCCGAGTCGATGACACATCTGCAAAACTTGTCCCAGGTCTCGTCCGGAAGATTGCGGCAGGTTATCTTGCGGTAGTGTCCCAGGTACCACTCCGGGAAAAGATCCATGTCCCTGCGCAATTTCCGGTAGTCGAACGCGGGCAGACCACAGCTGTCAACTTTCAGTGCCAGTGTCGTCAACATGTCAAACAATGCGGGAAACAGCAAATCAGAATTATCCTCGCACAGTAAATCGCGATAAAGACCATCGCCGAGGTCTTCCAGCAGCAGGTAACCATTGGCAGTATCCGCGTGAAAAATATCCGGCGCATGCAGACCGGCTGCCCGCAGACGCTCACCGATTGCCATAAAAGGCCCGACATCTTCCCCGGGTGGCGGGGCGTCCATCAGGATCCGCGATTCACCCTGTACCTGGACCCTGAAATAACGCCGGAAACTGGCGTCACCAGCGACATTTATCATTTCAGCCTGAGGATCAGCACCCAACTCCCGCAGCCAGAGACGGGCATTTTCAAGACGCAGGTCCGTCACCGGAGACACTATTGCAGCGGATATTTCCATGGGGATGAATTTTGCCGTAAACCGGCCCGCGATGAAACGTCGGCGTCAGTTTTTTTATATGGTACTAATATGGTACTATATGAAGAACAGCTTAGTGAGTTGCGCGTCGGAGTTTTGGTCAAGGTATGTTACGCATCAGCAAAATGACAGATTACGCCATCATGGTGATGGTCGAGTTGAATGCTTCGAGGGGTGAGGTGCTGACCGCACAGGCGCTTGCAGAACGTTCCCGCCTGGAGCTGCCGACGGTTAGTAAGGTATTGAAAATGCTTGTTAAAATGAGCCTTGTTGATTCCTATCGCGGTGCCAGTGGCGGCTACCGGCTTGAACGCAGGGCAAAGGATATAAGCGTTGCTGAAATTATTGCCGCCATTGAAGGTCCGATTGCAATGACCGAGTGCAGCGTCGAAGAAGGTCTGTGCGCGCAGGAGGCCATCTGCAGTTTGCGTGGAAACTGGCAACGAATTTCCATTGCGGTTGCAAAAGCGATGGAAGGTGTATCACTGGCGGAGATGGCGCAACCGGTCAAGCCGGGGACGGGACCTTTACACATCACCACGCTGAATGCGTGACCTCATTAAACAGAGTGAAATGGATTTATTAGAGATATGAGCGGCGAAACATCCACCATCGACAAAATGGTCGAGCAAAAATACCGGCATGGTTTTGTAACGGATATTGATTCCGATACCCTGCCACCGGGTTTATCAGCAGACGTGATCAGGGCGATTTCAGCGCGTAAGAATGAGCCTGAGTGGTTGCTTGAATGGCGTCTGAATGCATTTAAGCATTGGCTAGAGATGGAGCAGCCTGATTGGGCGCACTTGAAAATTGACGCCATCGATTTCCAGGCCATCTCATATTTTTCCGAACCCAGATCGGATAAAGACCGGCCGAAAAGCCTCGATGAAGTCGATCCCAAGCTACTGGAAACCTATGACAAGCTGGGCGTACCCATGCACGAGCGCGCCCGCCTGGCGGGTGTGGTGGGTGTGGCGGTGGATGCCGTGTTTGATTCCGTTTCCGTGGGCACGACGTTCAAGGCCGAATTGCGCAAGGCAGGTGTAATTTTCTGCTCGTTCTCAGAAGCGGTGCAGGACCATCCCGAGCTGGTGCAGAAGTACCTGGGCTCGGTGGTGCCACAGCGCGATAATTTTTTCGCCGCCCTCAATAGCGCGGTATTCACCGACGGCAGCTTTGTATTCATCCCCAAAGGCGTCCGCTGTCCAATGGAGTTATCGACCTACTTCCGCATCAATGCCGCGGAAACCGGCCAGTTTGAACGTACGCTGATCGTTGCCGAGGAAAGCAGCCATGTCAGCTATCTCGAGGGCTGCACGGCGCCCATGCGTGATAAAAACCAGTTGCACGCCGCGGTGGTGGAACTGGTGGCGCTGGAAGACGCCAATATCAAGTACTCCACGGTTCAAAACTGGTATCCGGGCGATGAAAATGGCAAGGGTGGTATCTACAATTTTGTCACCAAGCGGGGAGATTGCCGTGGCGCACGCTCGCGTATTTCCTGGACGCAGGTCGAAACGGGTTCAGCGATCACCTGGAAGTATCCGAGCTGTATCCTGCGTGGCGATGATTCCGTCGGCGAATTCTACTCGGTGGCCCTGACCAACAATTACCAGCAGGCCGATACCGGCACCAAGATGATCCACATCGGCCGCAATACGCGCAGCAAGATCATTTCCAAGGGTATCTCCGCCGGTCACGGGCAAAATGCCTACCGCGGCCTGGTGCGGGTGACCCCGAGGGCCGTGAACGCACGCAATTACACCCAGTGTGACTCGATGCTCATTGGCAAAAACTGCGGGGCGCACACTTTTCCGTACATCGAAGTACGACACCCGACCGCCAAGGTCGAGCACGAAGCGACGACATCGAGAATTGGTGAAGACCAGCTGTTTTATTGCCTGCAGCGCGGGATTTCCGAGGAAGACGCCGTTTCCATGATCGTCGACGGATTCTGCAAGCAGGTTTTCAGGGAACTGCCGATGGAGTTTGCCGTCGAGGCCAAGGCTTTGCTGGAAGTCAGTCTCGAAGGCGCCGTGGGCTAGCAGTCTGTCGGACTTAACATGATCTACTGCGAAAAACCCGAACTTGGCCAGATTTCCCGATCTTTTTCGTTAAATAGCGGTGCTATTCGCCTCAAAAGATCGAAAAATCTATCTCAAATCGGATTTCCCTCGTTACGATCGGTCAAGTCCGACAGACTGCTAGGCCGGATATTTCACCAGGTAACGGCTGGACCGGGGTCCGGCCACTCAAGTGACACAAAGGAACGAATCAAAACCATGTCAACGTTATTAAAAATCACAAATCTGCACGCAACGGTTGCGGGCAAGGAAATTCTCAAAGGCCTGGACCTGGAACTGGAGGCGGGAGAAATTCATGCCATCATGGGTCCGAACGGTGCAGGTAAAAGCACCCTCGGCAACGTGCTGGCCGGGCGCGAAGGTTATGAAGTGACACAGGGCGAAGTCATTTTCAACGGTAAGAACCTGTTGGAGCTGGCGCCGGAAGAGCGGGCCTGCGAGGGCGTGTTCCTGGCATTCCAGTACCCGGTGGAAATCCCCGGTGTCAACAACACCTACTTTCTGCGTGCCGCGTTGAACGCGAAACGCAAATACCGTGGTGAGGCGCCGCTGGATTCTGTTGAATTCCTGCGCCTGGTGCGCGAGAAACTGAAAATTCTGCACATCGGTGATGAGCTTTTGCACCGCGCCGTCAACGAGGGTTTTTCCGGTGGTGAGAAAAAGCGCAACGAGATCTTCCAGATGGCCGTGCTGGAACCGACGCTCGCCGTCCTGGATGAAACCGATTCCGGTCTCGACATCGACGCGCTGAAAATCGTTGCCGAAGGTGTCAACAGGTTACGTGCTAAGGACCGCGGAATGATTGTCATAACGCACTACCAGAGGCTGCTGGACTACATCGTGCCGGACAAGGTGCACGTGCTGGCCGATGGCAAGCTGGTTGCGACCGGCGGTGCCGACCTGGCGCTGAAACTGGAGGAGGAGGGTTACGCCTGGCTGGAGGATGGCGGTATTACGCCGCTGAAGGGCGAGTCGGCGGGCAGGCGGCAAACCCATGAGTGAATTGTCAGCACAGCTGGCAGCGGCGCTGCCAGACAATTCCAATACCCGTCCGGAGTGGCTCAAGGCACTGCGCGAAACGGGTGCAGAGCAGTTCCGTGCGCATGGCTTGCCGACACGCAAGGACGAGGCGTGGAAATATACCGCGCTGGTAAAGCTCAACCAGGCCGAAATACGTCTGCCAAACGGGTCGGAGTCGATTGATGCCGACGCTTCGTTGCCGTCCCCGCTGGTGGAATCCTCACTTCAGCTGAACCTGCTCGATGGACAGATACTGAAGCAGACAGGCGATGTACCCCGCGGGCTGACCGTGTTGCCATTGGCAGATGCCCTGGCGCTTGGCGTTGACGGGCTGCAGACCCTGCTGGAGTCACTCCCGGGCGGTGACCAGAAGGGCGCTTCCGGCCATGGCTTCAGTGCTCTGAATTCGGCCACGCTGGAGTCGGGTATAGTGATTCATGCCGCCGCCGGCACCGATGCGGGCAGACTGGCTTTGAGCTGGTCCACTTCGCGGCTTGATAAACCCCTGCTGTTTAACTCCCGGGTCTGCGTGATTCTTGAAGAGGGCGCCAGGCTGGAATTGCTGGAGCAGTTTCAAAGCACGGACGACAACGCAAATACGAGCAATATAGTGATGCAGGCCGATGTCGGAGAGAATGCGGAATTTTGCCATATCCGTTTTCAGGAGGAGTCGGTGACCGCAGGTCTGATTACACGTACCGAGGTCGCGCAACACGCAAACAGTGAGTACGCCTATTACGGTTTTGACCTTGGCGGTGGTCTGGTTCGTCACGAGTTGAAAGCCGCATTGTTGGGCAACGGTGCAAAATCAGGGCTCAACGGCGCCTACCTGCTGGATGGCAACCGCCACGTGGATAACCACGTCAGGGTCGATCACCATGCCCCCGCCGGACATTCCCGGCAATATTTCCGGGGTGTCGCGGGTGGCAGCGGAAAGGCCGTATTCAATACTGCCGTGCGTGTGCACCCAGGTGCCGACGGTACCGAGGCGCGACAGTCAAATGCCAATATATTGTTATCCACCCGCGCCGAAATTGACACCAAGCCGGAACTCGAGATTTATGCCGACGAGGTCGTCGCCAGCCACGGTGCAACCGTGGGGCAACTGGATGAAAAGGCCGTTTTCTACATACGCAGCCGGGGCTTGAGCGAGCAAGAGGCCCGCCAGATGCTGACCATGGCATTTTGTCGCTCGGTCAGTGACAGGTTACCCGACCCGGCCCTGGGCGAGGTCATATCACAGCGCATGATGGACGTCATGCCGCAGGCTGAGTGAAGTGATGGGCCACCCGGCAAGCGTCAACCTGGATCCGCCTTTGGATATCGTCAAGGTCCGTGCGGATTTTCCGATCCTGCAACGTACCGTCCATGGCAAGCCACTGGTCTACCTTGACACGGCGGCGTCGGCCCAGCGCCCGCTGGCGGTCATCGGCGCGATCGACGATTTCTATCGCAACCACAATGCCAATATTCACCGCGGCGTACATACACTCAGCCAGGAAGCCACCGAGGACTATGAACAGGCGCGTTCGAAAGTCGCGTCTTTTATCAATGCATCCACCGACCAGGAATGCATATTTACCCGCGGCGCGACCGAATCCATCAACCTGGTGGCACACAGCTTTTTGCGGCCGCGTCTTGAAGCCGGTGACGAAATCCTGATCAGCTGGATGGAGCACCACTCCAATATTGTTCCATGGCAGTTGCTGTGCGAGGAAACCGGGGCCGTTTTGAAAGTCGCACCGATGAACGCGCGTGGCGAACTGCAAATGGACGCGCTGGAAGCGATGATGACGGAGCGGGTCAAAATGCTCGCCGTGGTGCAGATTTCAAACGCACTGGGAACGGTCAATCCGGTCGCGGAGATTTGCGCCATGGCAAAACAGCGTGGCATACCGGTACTGGTCGATGGCGCCCAGGCAGTGCCGCACCAGGCGGTCGACGTACAGGCTATGGGTTGTGATTTTTACTGTTTCTCCGGCCACAAGATGTACGGCCCGACCGGGATCGGCGTCCTGTGGGGGCGTTATGAACTGCTCCAGGACATGCGCCCCTACCAGGGCGGCGGTGAAATGATTAGCCACGTGAGCTTCGAGAAATCGACGTTTAACGACGCGCCGGGTAAATTCGAGGCCGGCACGCCCAATATCGCCGGAGCCATTGGTCTCGGCGCCGCGGTCGATTATCTGCAGGGGCTTGGCATGCACAGGGTCTCGGCCTGGGAAGCGCAATTGCTCGCTTATGGCAGCGAAAAATTGGCGCAGGTCGAAGGTTTCAGAATGATCGGCACAGCGGCCAGCAAAGCCGGTGTGATGTCCTTTGTGCTGGGCGATATTCACGCCAACGATGTCGGCACGATTGTGGATCTGCACGGTGTGGCGATCCGTACCGGTCACCACTGTGCCATGCCGGTCGCAGCGTTTTTTGGCGTACCGGCCACCGCGCGCGCCTCGCTGGGCGTTTACAACACCTTTGAGGACATCGATATCCTCGCGGACGCGCTGGAAAAAGTCACCGGCATGTTTGCCTGAGCGCCATCCCGCAAATCCGTCAGATCAACACGCCCAGATTTCACGATAGAGTTTTTCCATCGACCTGGCGAATGAGACCGTGTCACAGGCCTGGGAGCCGAGCAGCTTGTCCCGCATGTTTTGACGCATGCCTTGCAGTTTTTCGTGCTGTCCGGCGAGTCGCGTAGCGATATCGACATATCCGGTGATGTCTTGCGCCAGCAATTCGTCCAGACCGGCGGCGAGCAGCAAGGTCGCGCTGGTCCTCGATGCCCAGCGATCTCCCCAATAGGTGACCACCGGTACTCCCTGCCAAATGGCCTCCGTTGTCGTGGTGCCGCCGTTGTATGGGAATGCGTCAAGGGCGATGTCAATGCGGTTGTAGGTTTCAAGGAACTCGAAATGCGGCGCAGGCCCTTCCAGTGAAATACGTTCGTCAGAAATATCCCGGTCCGCAAACCGGCTGCGAAGGAACTCGCGGTTTGAGCTTTTTCCAAGGGCGCTATTGCGTACCAACAACCGGCTACCGGCTGTCTTCTTCAGAATTTCGCACCAGGTATCAATGACCTGGTCTGTCATTTTATACTGGGAAATCAAGCTGCCAAAAGTGATAAAACCATTGCTGATACAGGGCGGTTCCGACACCCCGGGCACATCGTATGCGATGCTGAATGTCAGGTAAGAACCGCCTACACGGGCAATTTTCTCGCTGTAATAACGCGCTTCAGACCCGGGGATGACACAATCGTCGCCGATCAGGTAGTCAAAACAGTCAAAACCGGTGGTTGCGTACATGTTGAACCAGCCGACCGTCAGCGGAGCGGGCTTCCCCAGGAAAACTGGAAAACGTTCCGGGTAACTGTAGCCGTTCAAATCCACGAGAATATCGATCTTGAGCGCGGCGATTGTATTGGCGGCTTCATCATTGGAAAGATCGCTCAGATCATGGAACCGGTCGCCCGCCTGAAGGTGTGCACCGATGGCAGATGTCAGTTTGGTACGGTCCGAGAGCAGGTGTATCTGAAAGCCCTCGCGGTCGTGTTGGTCGATCAGGCCCCAAACGGGTTTCATCCAGTTGTCCTTGTGAAAGAACGCCGAGACATATCCGATTTTTAAACAGGCTTTATCTTTATCCTTCTTTATCGGGTGTTTCTTACGCTTGCCGTGGATAGACTTTTGCAGGCTGCCTGCCCATTTCCTGCGTTCCGCCAGGACGGTTTTGTTGCCGGCCGAGGGACACCCGGGAATGGTGACCGCGACGACCCGCCTGGTCGCTTCAAAACCGAGCCCGATCGACTTTTGAAAACTCTGGTGGGCCGAATCGGCCTGGCCCAACTCCTGCAGTGACCGCCCGAGGTTGTGATGGGCGATGGCCAATTTTGGATCCAACTCGATGACCCTGCGAAAAAAATCGAGCGAGGCGGCGTATTCCTGCATGTCCGTGTAGGCCATGCCCTGACCGAACCAGCCATGCGCCGAACCCGGGTCCAGCGCCACGGCCTTTTGAAATAAACCCAGCGCGTCTTCCGGGCGGCCCTCCTGGAGTTGTTGTTCCCCCAGCGCGCAATACAGTTCGGGACTGTCGAATGCCGCGGGAAGATTTTCCGGCGTTTTCCCGGAGATCGCTTTTTCAAGTGCGCTGGTGAGTTTATTAACCGGTTTCATGCAGAATATTCTATCTGGTATACAGCATCGGGCAGGAACATTTTATACCCGCCTGGCCCGTGCCGGTGAGAAAGCGCTGTAGGTCTGTCAATCATCTATGAAGTTTATGACAGACTTCTTTGCCCGTGATTGGCTCACTGACTATAATCCACGCTTCGTCCATTGCCGGGTATTTTGAGGGTTGCCGGCATCACCTGCCAGAGTTGCAATGGGGTATGACCATTTACGCGCTTGTTTTTGATATTTCTGAAGTCAGCCTGTGGGGTTTGGACGCTGCCGAGCGCCTGCGCCGGCAACTTGCCGAAATCAGCAAGGCCGGCAACGGTTTTGCAACCGTGCACTGGGTTGACTCTGCCGCGGATCTGCCGGAACAGGGCAGGGTGTTGCTTTTCAACGGCGGCTACGTTTTTGAAAACCGCACGATAGGGGGCTTGATCGCCAGCCCCGGTCGTGTGCTTCAATACGAGGGCAGGCCGGCTGCCGCCTATGTTGATACGGGCCGGGTGACGGAGGTGATCGAGCATATGCAGGGCCGTCATGCGGAGTTGCCGGAAGGTCTGACGGCGATCAGCACCGATGCCCTGAAGGCCTTCGATACCAATCTGCGCCGGGCGACCAAACCATTGCTGGAGCCCGTCTCCAAGGCGCGAAAAGACCAACTGGAAAACAAGTTATACGGCAACGCCTACCGCGGAATTACCGACCTGGTCACCAAGTTCATCTGGCCCAAACCGGCGAAGCACGCGGTCCACGTTTGCGCAAACCTGGGTATTACCCCGAACATGGTTACCACTTTCGGCTTGTTGCTGGTGATCGCAGCGTGCTTCCTGTTTTATTACCGTTACTACGCTTTGGGTCTGCTGGCGGGCTGGTTCATGACGTATCTCGATACCGTCGATGGCAAGCTGGCCCGCGTGACCATACGTTCGAGTAAATTCGGCCACCTGTACGACCACCTGATCGACCTGATACACCCGCCTTTCTGGTACATCATCTGGGGAGGATCAGTGATCGGTTTCAATGGCGCAATGGGTCTGGGTCCCGAGCAGATGGACTGGGCGATCATCATCGCCTACGTTGCCGGACGCATCGCAGAAGGGCTTTTCCCCCTTTTGGGTAAATGCGAAATATTTACCTGGCGGCCCTTCGATGCCTGGTTCAGATTGATCACCGCCCGGCGCAATCCGTGCTTGATCCTGCTCACGCTGAGCCTACTGGCGGGCAGACCCGACTGGGGTTTTATCGCCGTCACATTCTGGACGGTCCTGACCACCCTCGCGCTTTTTCTGCGGCTGGCTTATGCGGCCATTTTCAGACTCAGGCACGGGCCGTTGCAGTCATGGCTGAGCGCGGAAGATGTTGCCAGCGGGCCACACGCACGCTCTTATGCAATCTTCGGCGCAACCACCGTGTCTTCCGAATAGACCAGCCGGCCGCCCTTGACAAAGACCAACGCCCAACGAATATTCAGAAATTTTGGCGTGGTTTTGCGTGGCCGCGGCATCGCCGGCGTGCTCAACATGCTTGCCCTGGCCTTCATGGCGCACACCCTGAAGCCCACCGAGTTCGGCCTGGTCGTGCTGTTGCATACCTACGTGCTGGCGATACGCGGCTTACTCAATTTCAGAACCTTCGAAGCGGTCGTCAAGTTTGGCGTACCGCTACAGGCCAACGGTGAGAACGATGAATTCAGAAAACTGCTGAGGGTCACGACTACCGTCGACGTAAGCTCGGGCGTCGTGGCCACCCTGGTGGGCGTCGCCGCTGCCTCGATCACCGGTAAATTCCTGCATTGGGACGAACAAATGGTTGCTACCGCAGCCTTTTACAGCCTGACCATGTTGACCACGGCCATCGGCACCCCTAACGGTATATTGCGGGTTTACGATCGCTTCGATGTGCTCGGCATCTGGTACACGATCAGTCCGGCGGTGCGGATCGTGGGTGTCCTCATCGCCTGGTATCTGGATGCGAAGATGATGGTTTTTGTCGCAATCTGGGCGACGGCGTTCATCCTCGAGAACGTTTGGATTTATGTTCGCGGACACCGGGAAATTCACCGGCATTTGTCGGAATCGATATGGCGTGGTTTTCGTTTCGCGGAATTGCGTGAGACCAGCCCGGACTTCCGCCATTTTCTCGGCGTCATCTACTGGCAGACCAATATCGATATGCTGCCAAAACACTTCGCGGTGCTGCTTGCCGGCAACCTGCTGGGTCCCGCGGGCGCGGGAATGTTCCGGTTGGCCAATGATTTTTCCACCGTATTGAGCAAATCGGGCCTGATGTTGCGGGAAGTACTTTTTCCCGATCTCAGCCGCATGTTACACAACCGGGACGCGGGCTTTCACGAACTGGGTTTGAAAGCCGTGCAATTGGCCGGCGCCGCAGGTCTGCTGCTGGTGCTGTTGTCGATCTTCCTGGGCGCCCCGATCCTGGGGCTGATCGGGGCTGATTACACGCCCGCCGCGCCGCTTCTGAGCCTGATGTTGCTGGCCGCGGCCTTTGAACTCGCCGGTTCGCCGTTGCGGGCGGCAGCCTATGCACTCGGCGGCGCCGGCAGGGTTTTACGTATCTACGCCTTGAGTTCGGTGGTCTACCTGGGCTTGTTTTACGTGTTCACGTTGCCCCTCGGCCTGATCGGACCGGGTATCGCGGCCTGTATCGGCGGCGCCCTGACGCTGGCGCGCCTGTTGCTGCTGGTGCGAAGGTACAGGTAAACACGAAACCCGCCCGCTTACTCCATGTTTGCACGGTTGTCGAACAGCGGTTCGAGTGCGCCGTGGTCGTGCGAGCCGACGTCCGTTTCCCGGTCGAGTATGGCGACCGTGCGCCTGAACAGCTCATTGGCCTGTTCCGGGGAGTTGCCGATACAGGTCATGCCGATCTTGCCGTATTGTGACAATGCGCCGATCATGTAGAACAGTACACCGGTGCCGCTGTCGGGCTGGTAATGAATCTTGTTTCTGATACTGATATCAAACAGGTCTTCGGGTAACAGACCCCGGTAACCGGCCGATTTCAGGTTGTCGGTCGCACTGTAGAATTTTTCCTGGCCGGTGGGTGCGTAGTAAATGCCGGTTTCCGGGTTCAATTCGCCGGACGTCAGAAATTCGAGGGCGTGGAACGGTGGTGTCGTGCCACCCATACGCAGGTTGATCTCAAGGGCATGGGATTGCCATTGGCCGCCATTTGGCCGGGTAAGAAGGAAATCGATACCAAAACGGCCGATGACGCCCTTTTTACTCAGCACCTCCCCGATCCGCTGGGCTTGCGCCTGGATCATCGTCCGGTAAACCTCGCGGGCCGGGAAACGGCAACCGAGATAGACCTGGCCGGTTTTACCACCCAGGACCTGCTCGTGGCTGGAAACCAGCACGGCCTCGCCGTCCGGGTGGATACGCATTTGTACGCTGGGGGAACGGACTTCTTCCGCCTCGATCATTTCCTCGACGATGCCGCCCATCTGTTCGAACTTGCGCAAGAAATTCCGGATATTTTCACTGGCCGAGGACCATTCCAGTTGCAACAGGTTTTGCCGCAGCGCCTCGGGCTCGGTTTTTTTGTCGGGGTAAGTGAAAACACCGTTGCCCTCACCGGAGAATCCTTCATTGATCTTTACGACGGCGCGGCGGATGTCCGGACGGACTTCAGCAAGCTGCCGAAGTGCGCCGAGCACTTCTTCCTCTGTATGGAGATCTTCATATCCAGCCGGATACGCGACATCAGCCGCTGCAAAGGTCTGGCGGCTTCCCGACTTGGTGCCCAGCTGAAGCAATACCGGGTCGACACCGTTCAACGGTATGCCCAGCTCCAGCGCCAGGCGCCGTTCCAGCATGGTCGTGTTGTAACAGGTCAGGTAGGCCGGAGTGTGCTCGCTGATCCAATCCCGCAGACGTTTGAGCACCCTTGGCCGTTCCAGGACCTTTTCGGTCAGGGGGCGGTTGCTGTTGTCGTAAACACAGAGCATCTGCAGACGCCGCCTTGCATGTGCTGCGGGTACACCGATGAGCAACTGCAGGTAATAGTCGACCACGTCGGGATGCACCGGCTGGCTGGTCACATAGATCAGCCGGGCGTTGGGGTTGCGCAGGCGGATCAGGGCGAACATCAGGCGTTCTTCGTAAAAAGACGCACCCTGGACCTTGCTTAACTCCTCCTGGTCAACGCTTAAGGATGGAATGATCAGCGAAGTATGGGCGAAACTGTCGTCTTCGCGGATTGAAGACCAGATCGGCAGCAGCTTCTGCTGCAGCCGGGTGAATTCGTCGTTTGTATCAGGCAGCATGTACTTTCACCGTTTCACCAATCGTATTCATGATATGCCGCAGTGCATCGTAGTCCGGATGCCGCACCCGCATCCAGGCATTGGCCATATAACCGCCTGCCACGGGTTGTGTGGGGGTGCCGGGCGATGGCAAATGCGATGCGACGATACAATCGCCGTAATGGTGCTGAATCGCCTCCAGACCGGAATAGCCCGTGATGTGTCCATCGCACGACGGTCTCAGGGCGATCATACCGGCGGCGTAGCGGCGGGAAGGGCTTCGCTGCGGTTTGCCGTGGGCCATTGCGTTCGCCCATTCGAAATAAAGATCAAATTCGTTGGCGGCGTTGTAGACATCCCACTGCCCGACACCCGGCGGCCGGCAGCCGATCTCCGAGAACCTGAGACCTTTGGGGCTGGCGAACCATTCCATGTGGGTGGCCGACGTACCGATTTCGAGGATCCTGATCACGTCACGCGCCATTTGCCGGACTTCCCGGTAGCCGGGCGCTTCGATCCGGTTGGTCGTGACCATCTGCGGTGAAATCCAGCGTTCCCGCATGGCCGTCAACACGCCGGGGTAGTAGTGCGTGATGAACTCGTGTGTGACCTCGCCGTTGATGGTCAGCGTGTCGAGATAACCCTCGTGACCCTCGATAAACTCCTCGATGGCCACTTCCTGCACCGTCGGCCACGCCAGATTCGATGAGCACCTGTTCCAGTTGGGCTGCGTCGCGCACCTTCCAGGTGCCGGCAGCACCGGCACCGGCGGGCGGCTTGATAATCAACGGAAATCCGACCTGTTTGGCAAAATCCCGCGCGTCCGGCAGATTATCCGCACGGGTTGACTTCGCACAGGGGATACCGGCCTCACGCAGGACTTCTTTCATGGCGGGTTTGTCACGGCAAAGGTAGGCCGTTTTAACCGATGTTCCTGGTATTCCGGTCGCTTCTCGCACCCTGGCCGCAGCCATGATGTGCGCTTCGACCGTGGCCTCGAGGCGATCGACGTACACCAGGCCCTGGACGTGCTGGACTGCGCTTAACAACGACGGTTCGTGCACCACGGACTTGACCTGGACGTAATGGCTGAGCCAGTTCTTAACGTCGTCGGCGAGGTAGTCCTGCGGGCGCTCTCCGATGCCGATGACGTTCGCGCCTGCAGCGTGCAGACCGCGCACAAACTCACGCTGGTTGTAGGGGAAAGAGGGTTCGATAAATATGATGTTCATACAACGCGCCTCGTATTTTCAATCGGTATCATGTTATCTGCCCGTCAGACGGTGGAACAGATCGACGTAGACCTGCCCCTGTTTTTCCCACGAGTAATCCATGGCCATGCCATTTCGCACCAGCTTACGCCAGGTGGGCTTTTCCTGGTATAGATCCAGCGCATACGTCATCGCCCAACCCAGCGCCGGTGCATTGTAATCGTTGAAAACGACCCCGGTTCCTTTACCGCTGGACGGGTCGAACTGCTGCACGGAATCGGCCAGTCCCCCGGTTTTTCGCACGATCGGTACGGTTCCATAACGAAGACTGTACATCTGATTCAGACCGCAGGGTTCAAAAAGCGATGGCATCAGAAACATGTCACTGCCGGCTTCTATCATGTGGGCCAGTTTGTTGTTGAAGCCGCGGTAGAAGCAGACACGGTCGCGGTAACGGTGTTGCAGCCAGCTGAAAAAATGTTCGTAACGCGTTTCCCCACTGCCCAGGATGGCCATTGCGAAACGCCGGTTCATCATCATTTCCGGCACCACCTGCTCGACGAGGTCGATGCCTTTCTGACCGGTCAGACGTGTGACCATGCCGATCAGCGGCAAATCGTCGCTGCAATCCAGTTGGAGTTCCTTCATCACCGCCGCCTTGTTTTTCTTCTTGCCGGATATCCGGCGGCTGTCATAGGCATACGGTATCAGCGGGTCGGCTGCGGGGTTCCATTCATTGAAGTCAACCCCGTTCAGGATGCCGACCAGGGAGTGGCGGCGTTCCTGCAGCAGGTCCTGCAAGCCCATGCCGTACTCCGCACCCATGATCTCCCTGGCGTAGTTTGGACTGACGGTTGTCAAAACATCCGCATATAACACGCCGGTTTTAAGAAAGTTGATCCGTCCGTGTGACAGGTCATCCTGGTGCAGTTTGCCGGTTTCATGTTCGAGACCGAGGTCCGGCAGGATGTCGGCGCCGAAAACACCCTGGTAACCGATGTTGTGGATGGTCAGCACCGTGCGCGTGTTATGAAAAAGTCGGTCCCAGGCGTAGCGGGTCTTCAGATAAAGTGGCACGAGCGAAGTGTGCCAGTCATGGCAATGGAAGATATCCGGGGCGAACCCCATGTGCTGGCACATCTCGATCGCGGCTCTCGACAGCAGGATAAAGCGCAGGTGCTCGTCCCCATTCGAGGTGTAAATGCCCGACCGGTGATACAAAGCCGGACAGCGTAACAGGTAGATTGCCAGGCCGGTACCGGGCAACATGGCCGTATCTATCGAATAGAGCAGGTGGTGGTTGCCCAGCTGTATGCTGAGGTTCTGCAGGTACCGGACATGGGTAATTTCCAGTTCCGAGGTGTCGATCGAGGAATACAGCGGGATCAGTACACGGATGTCATGTCCCTGCCGGTCAAGATAGATCGACAGGGCTGAAGCGACATCTGCCAGCCCCCCGGTTTTCGCCAGCGGCGCAAGTTCCGATGACGCAAGACAGATTTTCAATGGTTCCTGTGGCATGATTACGTCGATTATTTTCTCTTATCAGGACAACACGCCCCCGCGGGTTATTCTACATATATTGCCGGGCAAGAAGCGCTCAAAATGATGATGAACATATTATTGCTTTCCCCGGGCTACCCGGCCGACATGCCGGAATTCACCCGTGGTCTGGCCGAATCGGGCGCCCGCGTATTCGGTGTGGGCGACTCACCCGTCGATGGCCTGCCGCTCGATGGTACGCCGTTCCCTGTCCGAATACATACCCGGTTCGCTCGTTGTGGGATGAAGCCGCGGTGATTGCCTCATTGCGCGAGCGTCTGCGCGGGCAGTCGCTCGACCGATCGAATGTCTGTGGGAACCCGGTATCCTGCTGGCCGCGCGCCTGCGCGAAACCTTTGGGGTCGCCGGTCTGAACATCGGGCAGGCGCAGCGTTTCCGCGACAAGGAACTGATGAAACAGGCGCTGGATGAAGCCGGCATCCGCACGCCGCGCCACGTCGCCGCACACTCCGTGGCCGCCGTCTGGGAGGCCGCCGAATTGATCGGTTTCCCGATCATTCTCAAGCCCATCGACGGGGCGGGTTCAGCCGATACCTACCGGATCAACGACGCGACGAACTCAGGGCGGTGCTGCCGCGCCTTCGGCACGTGCAGTCGGTCAGCGTGGAGGAATTCGTCGAAGGCGAGGAATACACCTTCGACACCATTACGGTGAACGGAAAAATCGCCTATTACAATATCGCCTGGTACCGGCCGAGGCCGCTGGTCGCACGCAGCAACGAGTGGATCAGCCCGCAGGTCATCGCGCTGCGCGATACCGATCACGCCGATTTGCAGGACGGTGTAAAGATGGGCTTCGACGTGATCAGGGCCCTGCAGTTCGACACCGGCTTCACCCACATGGAGTGGTACCGCAAGGCCGACGGTGAAGTCGTATTCGGCGAGATCGGCGCCCGGCCACCGGGCGCCCACCAGGTCGACCAGATGAAATACGTCTGCGATTTCGACGTGTTTCGCGAGTGGGCCAACGCCGTCACCCGGGGCCGGATCAGCGCGGGCATCACGCCCAAATACAATGTCGCGAATATTTACAAGCGGGCCCGCGGCGTCGGCCGGATCACGCGCCATCGAAGGGGTCGACAAACTGCAGCGCGAATTCGGTCAGCACGTCGTGTGGAACACCCTGCTGCCGGTCGGGAGCCGGCGCCGCGACTGGCGCAAAACGCTGGTGTCCGACGGCTTCATCATGCTGCGCCATCCCGATCTCGCCGCGACCATGGAAATGGCCGACCGGGTCGGATCAGAGTTGCACCTCTACGCGGGCTAGCAACTCAGACAGGTTTTTGATGTTGATGGCTCACTGGTATTGAAAGGATGCTTCACACCGGAAAACGGTGCATGTCCACACTGACACACTGATATGGAAACGCTTCAAGCTGAAGGTAGCCACTGCTACCCCGCTTAAAATCCCGGCTCTGACACACGGTTGCCACCGACGGCTGAAACCATTGCACTATCAGCACGCACATAGCCGAGGGGGTGCAGGGTCTTGTTGCAGGACCGTGCGAGACAGGAGGTCGAGCCCGAGGCCCCATGGAGGGGTTTACGCCGTGTCCTGAAACAAGACCCTGCACCCCCTTGGCGGTCCCACCTGCACCCGGATGATGGTGTACGAAGACGGGTTTGGCATTCATTCACAGACCAATGGCTTGATCTGTTTCACCGATCCACAGGATCAGCGCTTGCCGGAGGCGGCAGATACACGTTTCAGCGGAAACGTTTTTCACTCATGAGCCAGAACAACCGGTCAGGAATCAAAATCACACCCAGGACCGGTCAATGTGAGTGGGGTGGCGAAATCATGGATGATAATGATGCAATACTGTGTATGTTGCAGTTGGAATGATCCTCAGGCTTTCCAGTCGGCAAACTCCGACAGGTACTTGGGCAGCATTTCGCGCCAGGTGACCCAGTCGTGCCGCCATTCGGTGCCCCACGGGTCAACCCGGTTGGGTACGCCCTTGGCGCCCAGCGCCTTGGCCATGCGCCACGATTCGCCGATGTCTTCGAAATCGCCTTCGCCGCTGGGCAGCAGCATCAGCCGTTTGCGCAACTGCTCCAGTATGCGGTCCTTCCAGGCCGGGCAGAAAGTGCAGTGGTGAGGCAAAGTAGAAATCCTGGATAAAACGCCCTTCGAGATATTTCGAAAGGTCGTAGGTGCCGCTCATGGCGATCGCGAGGCGGAACACATCCGGGTGGCGGCAAATCGAGGCGACCGCATTGAATGCGCCGATGGAGGCAGCCTGCGGCGATGATTTCGATATCGGCCGAGGCGCAATCCTGACGGATACGCCGGGACGAATTCCTTGTATACCAGCGTATCGAACCGGTTTTGCAGCAACGAGCAAAATTCCGCTGAATGCTGTTTTGATATCCAGGCCTTGCCGGCAATGGAATCGGTCGAGTAAACCTTGATACGGCCGCTCTCAATCAGCGGCATCAGCACACCAATGAGATGAAACCGCTCAACTTCTTCGGCGTCGCCGCCCGCGGTGGGGAACAGCAAAACCGGTGCGCCGTAGGTTCCCCAGCGCACCAGTTGGACTTCCTGCTCGACATGCGGTGAATGCCAGCGATAGACGTGTTTCAAGGATTTGCCACCCTCTACACGTCGCCATTCCTGCACGCGGTTCCAGAACAGTTCGACAAATTTGTCGATTTCGTGTTCCGGGATAGAGCGCGTCGACTTTTTCCCTGATGGCATCGTGGACGGTATCGGTGGCAAAAAATTCATTGGCCATCTCGTCCAGTTGCGGCAGATGCGTGGCGCAAAAACTTTCGAACGCGTCGACGTTGAAATGCCCGGCGGCCAGGCTGACGTAGCCGGCCATTTTTTCTTCAAACGGAATATCCTGATCGGCGATCGCAAAGTAGGACTGCCAATTGAGATTGGTTTTCATCGAACGGTCGGTGGCGGCGCAGAAAATCGACCAGCGCAGGTTGGACTTGATCAGCCACGGAAAGTGATAGTGCAGGGATGTCACCTGTGAATCGGGACAGGCGTTGGCGAAATCGATCGGGTACCAGGTGCCGTCCTGGCGCAGGGCTTCGCAGGAATTGAAATCCCAGCCAAAAAAGGCATTGATGACCATGGTCATGTCCTGCAGCTGTTTGCGACTGGTCCGCCGGCAGGAAATCGTGATCCATGCGGTAACGGTCGTGCAACGGCGCACCCGGGTCGTAGTTGACCAAGCGGAACTGCGGACCGAGACCGATGCAGCGTACAAAGGCGTCATTGGGTTCGACGCCCTTCTGCAGGTTCATCACGCGTGTACCGCTGCTCTCGTAGGCATTGAGCAGTTCCTGACGGTTGTTGAATGCCGGTCACGCCCACCCAGGCGCCGCCATCATACGGTTTCATGTATAGCGGATAGCCGATGCGGTCGCCGATCGCGCCAAGGTCAAACAGCTTGGCGTAGCGTGTCAGCGTCGGTTGCAGGTCGTTGGATTCCGGGTAGCTTTTGGGCGGGATCATCCAGGTATCCGGTACCGGAAAACCCAGCCGCATCATGGCGGCATAGGTGGTTTGTTTTTCCATCGACTGCAACGACCAGGGATTGTTGAACACGTACAGGTCGTTCACCAGTATTTCCGTTTTGATCCACTCGCGCGAGGTGTGGTACCAGTGGGTCAGGCGGTCGATCACCACGTCGTAATTGCATTCCTGGCGCAGATTGAACGGTTCGATATGAACCCGCGATGATTCGAAACTGACCGTGTCGCCGTCCAATCGACAGCTTGAGATCGAGTTGCTTGAGCAACGCCTCGTAGCAGATGGGCCAGCAGATGTCCGCGCCGAGAGATAAGCCGATTTTCCGCGTGATATGTGCCACTTATTGCTCCTGTGTATGTATGCCTGTTCATCATACGTGCTTCAAACGATTGAACCAGATTTTCATAATTTGACAGGCGGCCTACTCGTACACCATCCAAAGCGGTCCCGGAAACAGCCATGTCAGGCCGGTGCGCAGTCGGTCGCGCCAGTTTTCCCAGTTGTGGGCATCGCGGGCCTCTTCGAATTTGACCTGCATACCCTGTGCCTGCAGCAGGGGAACCAGCGAGCGGTTTTCATAAATCAGTGATTCGTAAATCCCGCAGCTCATGTAGATTTTTTCGGCCAGCGCAAAAGGGTTTTTGCGGTATTCGTTAACAAAGCGCACCACCGGGTCGAAAATCGGGCCTTTCTGGTGCTGGCCAAGGTCGCTGAAAGCAAAGGAACCGGATTGCAGCAGCAACTGCCCGAAACGGTTCGGGATACTGGCTGGCCGTATGCAGGCTGGCGACACCGCCGAGGCTGGCGCCCATCAAACCCCTGCGCACTGTTGGTCGTCCATCAGTGGGAAATTTCGCAGTCAATCCGTGCAGGAGTTCTTCGCCGATAAAGCGGGCATGCCGCTGGTCGCCGGTATATTCGACCAGGCGGTCGGGCGATTGCGTCAGGGCGACGATCATCGCCGGGATTTCCAGGCGGTGAATCAGGTTGTCCAGCACGGTTTTGAAATCGGCATAGCGCAGGTAATCCGGCACCGTCATGCACGACCAGCAAGGGATAACTGCGGCTGCGTCTGAAGCGTGCCGGCAGGTAAACCTGGACGTCGCGCCGGCTCTTCGAATGCCTGGCTGTCGACCTGCGAAACCGGTCAGTGTGCCGCTGCGCGCTTCCGGGTCGTGCAGGGTCCAGGCGGGCCGTTTATAGCCAAAGCCCTGGCAAACCGAGTTGGCGCCGAAGGGGTCGTGCGCCATGCACCCCGTTGAGCTTGTCCAGGACGAGCTCGCGATGACCGTTGCGCACGGTCTCGAATTTGTATTCAAAGCGGGATTTGTCCGGCAATTCCATGCGCAGCGCCCAAAGGCCGGTGCCTTCCAGTGACTGCATGGACTGTGCGGTGCTCAGACCGGAAATCCAGCGGCGCAGATTAACTTCGTCGGCGTGCCCCTGGAAAACAAAGGTAACATGGCCGGGTTCGACCAGCGGGAAACGGTTGTCGTGAATAAACTCATGCGACCTTGTCGGCGTCCGGGACGCCATCACGAAAGAGGTTTTCGATCTGCGGGTTCATGTCGCTGCGGTCAGGGGCTTTTTGCGGCCCGTTCTCATCACGACGTACGAGCCGGCGCTGGCGACAACCCGGTCATTGTCCAGACGTATCATCGAGCCGTTATCCAGCGTGCAACAGCGCTGCCGGTGAAAATCGGCGGCTGAACAATGCCATCCTACTGCGGTTGCTGCCAATCCAGGCGGGTACTGGCATGGGGCAGCAAAACCCGCCGGCGGACGATGCCAAGACCGGCGTCCAGCAGTTCGGCGTCGCGCTTTCCCTGTGGCGCATCGTGGTGAAACAGCACAATGCGGTCACTCATCGCCATGGCGCCGGCCGACCAGGCGATCACGGGTTTTTGCGCCAGTAGTTGATCGAGCCCGAACAGACGGATACGGTTCAGCAACACGGCGACGTGGCCGCCGGCAATCAGAACCAGTCCCGCCTTTTCCACCAATCGATGGACCGCGTCGCGCTGCGCCCGTCGCCCTGGGAATGTCCAGCCCGGCCCTGCGCCGGTCGAAATTCTGGTGGATAGCACTGGATACGGCGTAAGATGATGCGGGTCCAGCGCGCGTAACTGGGTAATGGCCGCGCGTTGTTCGAGACGCAGTAACTCGGGCTCCGCCCTCGTCCGCATCAGCTTGCGCGCGGCCGTGAGGGTCGGCGCCAGGCGAATCCGGTATAGCCGCTGCAGTTCCGTCAGTTTGTCCTGCCTTTCCCGTTGCAATTCGCGCAGGCCAGGTTCGTGTGCAAAGACTTCCTCGGCCCGGTGGTAAAGCATCAGGTCTTCGACCGGGCGACCGGCGCTGTCGCGCAGTTCGTCGATTTCTCCTTCGGAGTCACGCCATCCCGCCGTGATGACCACCATCGGTCCCTCCGTGTTGATGCGTTCTATCGCCTGCCTGATATTGGGGGTCGGGGTTTGCGGACCTAGCAAAATCTGCGTGGCCATTGCTCAGGCAAGCTCCACGCGGACCAGTCCGACGATCTGTTTCAGGGCCTCTTCAACCACGTCCGAGTCTGCATCGCGAATGATGACATAGCCTTCGCCCTCATAACTGTCTGATGCGAACTGGCCCGGCTGCGGGCAAGCGGGCTTCAACCACCAGGTGGCCAAAGCGGCGCTGCGCTTCATCGAGACCTTGGATGGCGCGCACGCGCATGCCGCCGGAAGGTGGCCTTTGGCCGCGGAAATAGGCCGCGCCGACCGCATAGTTGCGCGCCGGTGGTTCGAACTCGTCGAAGATCATCAGCCGTGGCCAGGCCCGGTAGAAGTCCAGGTCGTGCGCCCAGGACAACAGACTGGTGATCTGCGCGCCCGGCGGCCGGGCGCCCACTTCCGAAATGGCGATCCGTCCGCCCTGAAGCCGGAACCATTCCATGTGGCTCAAGCCGGTCTGCAGGCCAAGCGCTTTTACCGCCTTGAAACCGGCATCGCGGATCGGCGCAAATTCAGCACCGCTGATATCCCTGGGCAGGAACACGCACCATTGTATCCATGGGTTTTCCAGTACCTGCAGCGGCGCCGGCATGTAGCGGGAGATCGAATGCCAGACCGGCACACCGTTGATGACGATACTGTCGAACGAGTGCTCCGTGCCGGAGACAAACTCCTCCAGCATGATCGGTTCGGCGCCTGACGGCGGGTAGCGCTCCAGCAGGGTGTTCAGGTCGTGCAGGGAATCCAGGCGGTAAGTGCCCTTGCCACCGGCCCCGGAAGGCGGTTTGGCGACCAGCGGGAAACCGGTCTCCTGTGCAAAAGCGGTGGCCTGCTGCGGGCTCATGGGCCAGACACGTGACGGGCGCATGGCAGGCCGTGCCTCGGTCAACACGTCCTTCATCCGCGCCTTGTCCCGGAAATTAACCGCAGTGGCGACTGTTCAGACCCTCGACACCCAGTATTTCACGTGTCATGGCCAGCGGCACCTGCAACTGCTCCAGTGCACCTATCAGGCGTTTGGCAGTCCCCAGTTTTGTTTCCAGTGCACGCACGGCGACAACGAGTTGTTGCGGATCGAGCGCGTCGTTGACACGCCAGTGCCCGGCGAGTCTCGAGCGCAGGTCAGGGGGAAGTTTTTCGGCGCCGTCCTGGCTGATCAGGCTGAGGTCGACACCCGGCTAACCTGGCAGCACCATCGACAAAACGCAGCGTGGTTTCCATGCAGAACGGCGCGACGAAAATGACATGCATATTCATAGTTTGCATAGCTGAACACTAGTTCCGGCTATTTGCAATGATATTCATAAGTCCCCGTTTTTATAGGCCCGGGTCCATCGGCTTCATCCGGACAGGCTGCGGTCACGGCTCGGCCGTAACCGCTGCGGGCTTCAACGTGGCAGGAGAGTCCAGAATCGCTAATCTTCGTCCTTCACCTTGTAGGCCTTGACCAGTTCCTGCTGGATATTTGATGGCACCGGGTCGTAGTGGCTGAATTCCATGGTATAGGTGCCCTGGCCCTGGGTGAGGCTCTTCAGTTCGGTATGGTAGTCAGACAGGGAACTCAATGGAAGGTCGGCACGAATTGTGACCTGGCCACCGCGCAGGGATTCGGTGCCGCTGATCCTGGCCCGCCGGGCGGCCAGGTTTCCGGTGATATCACCCATGACGGCATCGGGAACGGTTACGTCAACACTGACGATGGGTTCCAGTACCTGCGGGCCGGCATTTTTAATGGCATCGAGAAACGCCTGCCGGCCTGCTGTGACAAAGGCAATTTCCTTGGAATCGACCGGGTGGTATTTGCCGTCGTAAACGGTGACTTCGATATCCTGCATTGCATAACCTGCAATGGCGCCTTCACTCATGACTTGCATAACGCCTTTTTCCACGGCGGGAATCAGGTTGTATGGTATGGAGCCACCCACCACTTTATCGATAAACTCAAAACCTTCACCGCGCTGCTTGGGCTGCACACGCAGGAACACTTCACCGAACTGACCGGCGCCACCGGTTTGCTTTTTATGCCGGTGATGGCCTTCTGCCGGCCGTGTAATGGTTTCGCGGTATGCAATTCGCGGTAGCCGGGTGACGACTTCTACATTGTATCGTTCCTCCATGCGCTCCAGGGTGATACGCATGTACAGTTCACCCAGGCCGCGCATGACGGTTTCGTTTAGTTCCTGGTTGTGTTCGACCCGGAAACAGGGGTCTTCTTCCTGCAAACGATGCAAGGCTGTCGAGAGCTTTTGTTCCTGGCCGCGGGCCTTGGTGTTTACCGCCAGGCCGTACATGGGTTCCGGGAAATCCAGTGGTTTCAGGTGGTAGCGATCCGCATCGTGTGAATCATGCAGTATCGCGTCGTAGTAGATTTCATCGACCTTGGCCACGGCGCATATGTCACCGGGTATTCCGGCGTCGATTTCAAAATGTTTGCCACCCTGCATCTGGAACAGGTGCCCCACCTTGAACGGTTTGCGGGCATCGCCAATAAACAACTGTGAATCGGGGCGGACGGTGCCCTGGTAAATCCGGAAAACACACATTTTCCCGACAAAAGGGTCATTGGTAATCTTGAACACGTGCGCGACCACGTGGTCGTTGGCATTACTGGTCGTAGTTACCTTGGCCGCACCTTCGCCGGTGCCTTTAAAAAATGGAGGCTGGTTGCCTTCTCTCGGGCTTGGCGCCAGTTCCTTGAAGAAGTCCAGCAGTTCTTCGATTCCCGCACCCGTCTGTGCTGAAGCAAAGCAGATTGGAACCAGGTGGCCTTCGCGAAGGGCCTGTTCGAAGGCAGTATGCAGTTCTTCACGTGATAATTCTTCACCTTCGAGAAACTTTTCCATGAGTTCCTCGTTGACTTCAACGACCTGGTCAATGATGGCGCTATGGGCTTCGGCCAGGGAGAAAATATCAGTGTCACCCTCGGTGTGGAAGAAACAATCGCGTACCGCGGTCAGGTTTTCCGCCGGCAAATTGACCGGCAGGCAGCCCGGCCCGAACTCTTCCTGAATATCATTGACCAGTTGGGTCAGATCCGCGCCGTCCAAATCCATACGGTTGATAATGATCATGCGGCACAGACGCCGCTGTTTCGCCCTGCGCATCAGGCGGCGTGTGGACATTTCGATACCCGCTTGGGCGTTGATCACGATCGCCGTGGTTTCCACCGCAGTCATGCTGGCGAGGGCCGGTCCGCGGAAATCGGGGACCCCCGGGGTATCGATAAGATTCAGGTGCATTCCATTGTGGTCAAGACTGGCAATAGCCGAGTCGAGTGAATGCTGGTATTTACGTTCGATCGGGTCATCATCCATGGTGGTCGTGCCACGTTCAACGGTCCCCGCCTCACCTTTTGCGCCTGATTTGACCAGTAAAGCTTCGGCAAGCGTGGTTTTTCCTGATCCGGAATGACCGACGAGAGCAATGTTACGGATATCCTTGGTGCGATAGGTGGGCATGCGGCAGTCCTTTTCTTGGTCTATGAAAACGAATGGGACGGTAATCGTAGTACGTTTGATGAGGCGCTTCAAATGACATATGTCATAGGTCTGTTCAGTTGCTGTTCAACGCCTCGAAGTTAAGCTGCATTTGAAGTCGGGACGGTTGGATATGCAAGCCGGAAATTCCGCCAGAATTTGCATCACCAGGTACACTCCTACAGTTTCAGGGCCACGTCTTGAAATTGTTGCCAGGCGGTATCCCCCAGGGTGCCGCCTGTTTTTTTCACCCTGAACAAATATGGCAAACCACGGCAAATCCATTCTTCGTGCTGTACACTATATTGCACCTTCGGGTAACGTTCCGTAACCAAAAATCCGGAGCCCACTTTTGAGTAAATCCATGCTGGTGCTTGACAAAGACGCCGCTCCAATCAAGGGACAACAGGCGAGCTGTTTCAGATTTTCCGGGTACCACCATGATCCCGCCAGTGGCGAGGCCATCCTGTCTTACGAAGTCGACGGCCAGGAGTTGCAAGAAAAAATCGTCTTTCCATGGGCGCCCTGGCCGATGGATGCCTCGCGCCAGGCGGCCTATTACCAGGCGCTTGAATTGCTGCACCTGATTGCCGGCATCAGTTATTACAAGGCCGGGTTGGCCGTTCGCATCGATACGGGTGAAAGCGGCATCGACCCTGTCATGGCCGGCTTTCTTAACGGCTTGTACGTGAATGGCCTGGCAGAATTTGCACATGTCAACGGTCTGGACCTGTCGGGCTTGATTGATTTTCAGGTCAATACCGAAATATCGCCACCACACCGGGTGGTTGCTTACCCGGTCGAATTGCCGGAACGTGCCCTGGTGGCCATGGGTGGTGGCAAGGACAGCCTCGTTTGCCTGCAAATGCTTAAGAAGGCGGGTGTCGAGGTGCAACCGGTCTGTGTAGGCGGCTCCGGCCTGATCGGCGAAACGGTCAAAGCTGCTGGTCTGCCGTTGATCCGGATTGGGCGGAAGCTTTCGGCCAGGCTCGCCGCAATGAATGCTTCAGGCGCCTGGAACGGACACGTACCGGTAACGGCTATCAATTCCGCCATTCTTCTATGTGCCGGATTGTTGTACGGCTATCGCTATATCGTGTTTGCAAATGAGTCTTCAGCCAGTGAGGCCACGCTGAAAGACGGGCGGGGCCGGGAGATCAACCACCAGTACAGCAAGGGTCTTGCCTTTGAAAAAAACTTTGCTGATGTGGTCAGGCACAACGTCACGCCCGGCATTGAATATTTTTCCCTGCTGCGGCCATTCAGCGAAATCGCCATCGCGGGGCGGTTTTCGAAAATGACCGGGTTCCACGAGGTATTTTCAAGTTGTAATCGCAATTTTCACCTGGACGGCTCGCATATCAAGGGTCGCTGGTGCCTGGAATGTCCAAAGTGCCGGTTTGCGGCATTGGCGCTCGCCCCATTTTTGTCTCCGCAGGAGTTGACCGCGATACAGGGTGCGGACCTGCTCGATCAGGAGGATCAACTACAGGGATTCAAAGCCTTGTGCGGCGTGGGGGAGCAAAGGCCGTTCGAATGTGTTGGCAGTATTGCCGAGAGCCGGGCAGCGATGAAGTTTCTTGCCAGCGACCCCCGCTGGCGAACCACGAAGGTTGTCTGCGCAATGGCTGCCTGCCCGGAAATCGAGCAAGCCGGCGAGCTTGCCCAGCTAATGGGGCATATATCCGAACACCGTATACCCCCGGAAATTTTGGAGAAACTGAATGCGCTTTAGCGATATGGAAAATTCCCGTGTCGGGATTATCGGTGCGGGCCGCGAAGGCCAGGCGGTTTGGCGTCAGGTACGGCGACGCTTTCCCGGCAAGCCGCTGTCGCTTTTCTCAGAATCACCGATCAGCGAGGCGTTCCAAAAGCAACTCGACCCGGCGCTTGATGCGTTCCATTCTGGCCCGCTGGATGTCAACACACTGAAGGATTTTGACCTGCTGGTCCGCTCGGCCGGCGTCAGTATATACCGGGATGAATTAATTGAACTACGCACGCTCGGTGTACCATTTACCACCGCGTCAAATCTCTGGTTCGCGGAAAATCCCAAGGCCAGGACCATCTGCATCAGCGGCACCCTGGGTAAAAGTACAACGGCCAAACTGACAGCGCATTTGCTCAAGCAGGCGGGTCTGAGGACCTGTTTGGCCGGTAATATCGGCAGGCCGATGCTGGATTGTGAGAACGAAGCGGTGGACTGGTGGGTCATCGAGCTGTCCAGTTACCAGATTGCAGATCTCGAAGCGAAACCCGACATTGCGCTGCTGCTCAATTTCAGCGAGGAACACCTCGACTGGCATCGCGGAATTGAGAACTACCGGGCGGACAAATTGAGACTCGCTCAACTGGCTTCCAATGGCCGGGTTATTGCCAATTTTTCTGACGAGGTGCTGAAACAGGGTTTAAAGAATGACCCAGGTATTACCTGGTTTAACATGATTGGGCATTGGCAGGCTGGCAAGGACTTTGTCTATCGTCAAATGAGGCAATCCGATCCACCCGGTCTCGTTCATTCCCAGGTTTGCGGACCCGCTTCACTGCCGGGTGCACACAATATGCAAAACCTCGCAGCGGCGTTGACCGTGGTTCAGGTGTTGGATTTGCAAATACCCCGCCTGCATGAGGCATTGTTTTCTTTTAGCGGCCTGCCGCACCGCTTGCAGTTTGTGGGTGAAAAGTCGGGCGTCATATATATCAACGACAGTATCTCAACGACACCGGTTTCGGTAATGGCAGCGTTACAAACTTTTAACAATGATGGTGTCGTGCTGTTGCTCGGCGGAATGGACCGGGGCCTGGACTGGAGCGATTTCGCAAGACGTATGCTGGAGCAAGCGCCCTACGCTATTGTCGCCCTGCCGGACAACGGCCCGGGAATTATCGGCAAGCTGAAAGCGGCGGGTGTCAGGCCCGAAGGCGGTTTTCACACAGTCACCGGTTTAAAGGAGGCGGTTTTGCAGGCAGAAAAACTGGTGCCTGAAAACGGCTGTATTTTGCTGTCCCCGGGCGCACCGAGTTTTCCTCACTTCAGGGATTTCGAAGACCGCGGTGAACAGTTCAGAAAGTTTTCGGGTTTTTAATCCGGGTCTGGGCATTGAAAAATGCCCTTATTGCACCCATTAAAAAAGGCCGCGGGACGAGGGTGAGGAGTGCATATACCCATTAGGCTGAGGGAGAGACCAATTTGCCCGCGGCCTCTATTAGCATAGACACGCGCTTCACAAAAAAAGTTTCAAAGAATTTGTAAATTTAATGGAGTTATAAAATGACTGACACATCCAACGAGATTTTGGCGGAAATGAACACCAACAAAGGCGTCATTCACCTTCGCCTTTACCCGCAACAGGCACCGGTCACGGTGGCCAATTTTGTAAACCTTGCAAAGCACGGTTTTTACGACGGTCTCAGTTTCCACAGGGTTATGGATAACTTCATGATCCAGGGCGGTTGTCCGCTCGGTTCAGGCACGGGTGGGCCCGGCTACAAATTCGAGGACGAGTGCACGCCTGAACTCAGGCATGATGCCCCCGGCAAGCTGTCAATGGCGAACGCCGGTCCGGGCACGAATGGCAGCCAGTTTTTCATCACCCACGTTGAAACGCCCTGGCTGGATGGTAAACACACGGTGTTTGGCAGTGTTATATCTGAAGATGACCAGCACGTGGTCAACGCTGTTGTCGGCGGAGACGAGATCATTTCGGTCACCGTCAGCGGTGGTGAAGACCTGCTCGAGCAGCAGGCGAGCCGAGTATCGGAATGGAACGCAAAGCTGGGTCGCTAGCTTTAACGCAGCGCTGACTCGATGATTTCGGGGAATACTGATTCGGCGGACCTTGATGTCCGCCGGTTCAGTGGTCGCGGTTAACGCTGTAGTCAGCCAGATCTTCCAGTGCCGATCGCCAGTCTGATTCAGGCAGTATGCTTATCGCCTGTCTTGCCTCGCTTGCGTGTACCCTGGCAAGGTCCATAGCCGAGTTGATCGAATCGGTTTTTTCAATGGTGGCGAGGACCGGGCCCAGGTCGTCTGCGCCACCGTTGCGAATGGCTGCATCCAGCAACTCGCGTTCTTGTTCGCTGCACCGTTCGCGGGCAAGGATCAACGGCAAGGTTGGCTTGCCTTCGGCGAGGTCCTTACCTGCGTTTTTCCCCATGGTTCCGGAGTCACCCTTGTAATCGAGTACATCGTCCGTGATCTGGAATGCCGAGCCGAGGCGGTTACCGTAAGTTGCCAGTGCACGCTCAACCTCGGACGGTTTACCGCTGATGATGGCGGCAAGTCCGCAGGCGGCCTCGAACAACTTGGCGGTTTTATTCTCGATCACCTGCAGGTAACGGTGCTGATCGACTTCCGGGTCACCCATGTTAAGTAGCTGTTGCACCTCGCCTTCGGCGATGGTGTTGGTGGTGTCGGCCAGGACTTCCATGACACGCATCGAATCGAGTCCCACCATCATTTGAAAACTCCTGGAATAGAGGAAGTCACCCACCAACACGCTGGCCGCATTTCCCCACACCGCGTGTGCGCTTTGCTGGCCGCGTCTCAGGTCGGATTCGTCAACCACGTCATCGTGCAACAGCGTTGCGGTATGGATAAATTCGATGATGGCCGCGAGAGGTATGTGGTTTTGCCCGCGGTAATCGCATGCGTGTGCCGAGAGCGTGAGCAACATCGGCCGCAAACGCTTGCCTCCGCTGGCGACGATATAGTTTGCGATCTGGTTGATCAGAACCACGTCAGACTTCAAGCTGTCCTGGATACAGGCGTCTACCCGTCTCATATCCGGCGCACTCAGCGAAATGATTTTTTCAAGCGGCTCGGCTGTGTCGGTCGTGGCGGATTCGGAACTGAATGTCATACGGATACTCTGGGTGTTTTGGGAATTATAAATGATTGTGTTGCCGGCTTTAACAAAAGCCCATGAATTATTCACCCGCGCACCCTATACTGTGCGGCCATTCGATCCAAAAATAAGGAATTCACCGTTGTTTGGTCAACTAAATTCTGCCGAAATGCGAACCGGATTGACGCTCGCGGGTGTTATCGCATTCCGGATGCTTGGCCTGTTCATGATCTTACCTGTTTTCATGCTGCTGGCGGCGGATATCCCCGGATTCACGCCGGCCAAGGCGGGTCTTGCCGTTGGCGTTTATGGTCTCACCCAGGCGTTCCTGCAACAACCCTTTGGCAAACTGTCCGATCGCTTCGGGCGCCGGCCCGTCATGCTTGCCGGTCTCGCGCTGTTTGTCGGGGGCGGCGTTGTTGCGGCCCTGGCCAGTTCAATTGAAATAATAATTGCGGGAAGGGCGTTGCAGGGTTGTGGCGCGATTGCCGGGGTGGCCCTGGCATTTGCCGCCGACTACACGCGTGTACAAAACCGCAGCGTGATCATGGCCATAATCGGTATGGGTATCGGTGCCTCCTTCCTGCTGTCGATGATGATCTCGGTGCCGTTGTCCACACTGCTGGGATTGAGAGGTCTTTTCTGGCTGACCGCGATACTGGGTGTGCTGGGCATGTTGCTGGTCATCAGTCTGCCCAAAGAACAGATCCAAAAGGAAGAAGACCTACAGGAATCACCGAAATCGGCGACTATCTGGTTATTCGCATTTTCAGTATTCTTCTTACATGCATTGATGACCTCGCTGTTTGTGGTGTTGCCGGGGATGCTCGTCAGCAAGTTCGGTTTTGAACTCGAATACCACTGGCGAATTTATGTTCCATCCATGCTGGGCTCGGTGATTTTGGTTTTCCCGCTATTGAGACGTATAACGGGTAGAAACCAGGAAAAAAGTGCAATGCCGTTGGCGTTCCTGGTACTTGGAGGATCCATGGCCCTGATGGCTTTCGGCCAGTCATTGCTGGCAGTGACCGTATTGGCCCTGGTGTTCTTTTTAGCGTTCAATTTGCTCGAAGCAGCGATGCCGTCAATGGTCAGCCGTTTGAGCGGTACGTCCGGCCGCGGAAGGAAAATGGGCTTGTACACGACATTCCAGTTTCTGGGTGCCTTTGCAGGTGGACTGGGTGGCGGGTCCTTGCTGGGATACGCCGGAAACGCGGTGACGCTGGGCAGCGCGGCGTTGCTGTGTATTTCATGGGCGGTGGCCACGTTTTTATGGTTGAGGTTCAGCGATAACTAAATAGCAGGTATGACCTTGTATGCTACACTTCAGGGTCTGATTTTGAACTGCGGAGCAGGGCTCCGCACAGCAGGAGAGGCTAGATGGCAAGAGGTATAAATAAGGTGATACTGGTGGGTAACCTGGGCAGAGACCCGGAGATTAAATACACCGCCAGCGGTGGTGCAATCGCAAACGTGACAATTGCTACATCGGAAAGCTGGAACGACAAGCAAACCGGCGAAAAGGTAGAAAAAACTGAATGGCATCGGGTAGTGGCGTTTCAGCGTCTGGCTGAAATCATGGGCGAGTATCTCAAGAAGGGCAGCCAGGTTTATATTGAAGGCAAACTTCAGACCCGCAAATGGCAGGACCAGAGCGGGCAGGATCGTTATACCACCGAAATTGTGGCCAATGAAATGCAGATGCTGGGTGGTCGTGCCGGTGATGGCGGTGGCCAGTCGCAAGGTGGTGGTGGCGGGTTCCGTCCAACGCCGGCGTCAAAAAATGAGTCAGCCCAACCGGCCAATGACAATGACTTCGATGATGATGACATACCTTTCTGAAGGGCAGGGATAATAAACGGTTTTAGCGTAAGTTCGTTCTTGCGAGGTGGGTTTGTGAAACGCCGGCATTGCGAAAGAGTCAACGGTGGTTTACACGATGGAACAGAATAGAAAAGGCATCATCCTTGCCGGGGGAAGCGGTACCCGCCTGTATCCGATCACCCGGGTTATCAGCAAACAGCTGCTGCCGGTGTATGACAAGCCCATGATCTACTACCCACTGTCCACGCTGATGCAGGCAGGGATCAGGGAAATACTTGTTATTACAACGCCTCATGAACAGGCGCTTTTCCAGCAATTACTCGGTGATGGCCGACAATGGGGCCTGGAAATTTCGTTTGCTGTCCAGGCAAGTCCGGATGGTTTGGCCCAGGCGCTCATCATAGGGGAAGCGTTTCTGGCGGGGCGCCCGTCCTGCCTGATACTGGGTGACAATATTTTCCATGGTGACGGACTCAGGGAGATGCTTTCGCGCAGCATGCAAAGGACCGAAGGCAGTACGGTTTTCGGTTACTGGGTGCGTGACCCGGAGCGTTATGGCGTGGTTGAGTTTGATGCTGAAATGCTCGTGCTTAGCCTGGAAGAGAAGCCAACGCGCCCGCGTTCAAATTATGCGGTGACCGGTTTGTATTTCTACGATGGCCGCGCCAGCCGGTTTGCCCGTGAGCTAAAGCCGTCTTCCAGGGGTGAGCTTGAAATTACCGATTTAAACCGTCGTTACATGGAGGACGGCAGCCTGCATCTCGAGCGACTGGGCCGAGGTTATGCGTGGCTCGACACCGGTACGCATGAGTCATTGCAACAGGCGTCCAGTTTTATCGAGACCATCGAAAACCGGCAGGGGCTCAAAGTTGCCTGTCCGGAAGAAATTGCCTACCTGCAAGGCTGGATAGACCGTGAACGTGTTCTCGAATTGGCGGGTCCGCTTCGAAACAGTGGATACGGTGAGTATCTTATGAACCTGTTGGAAAGGGGGCCGGACGGTTGAGGGTTCTTGAAACCGGTCTTGATGGCGTTGTCATCATTGAACCGCGTGTCCATGGTGACGAGAGAGGCTTTTTCCTGGAAAGCTGGAAAGCCAGCAGCTACGGTAGCCATGACCTTCCCGACGCATTTGCACAGGCCAACGTTTCCCGATCGGAAAAAGGCGTCCTGCGCGGTTTGCACTACCAGTATCGCCAACCCCAGGGAAAATTGGTTTCTGTGCTTGAAGGACGTATTTTTGATGTTGCCGTGGATATCCGGCCAGGTTCAGCTTCGTTTGGGAAATGGGCGGGTGTGGAGTTGAGCGCACGCAGCCATCGTCAGCTTTATGTCCCCGAGGGTTTTGCCCACGGATTTATCGTTTTGAGCGAGAGTGCATTGTTCCATTATTACTGCACAACCGAATATGCGCCTCAGTTTGAGGTCGCAATCGCGTGGGATGACCCGGATATCGGCATAAGCTGGCCAGCCGAACCCAATTCCATTTCATCCAAGGATCGCGAGGCGCCTCGCTTGCGTGACCTCCCGGCAGAGCGTTTGCCCCAGGGTGTGAATTGAATATTCTGCTGACGGGCGCCGCCGGTCAACTCGGAAGTGAATTGCTTCCGCTGTTATCAGCGCGCGGCAACCTCACTGTCACTGACCGCAAAAAACCCGTTTTGGCGCAAGGAAACTGGTTGGAGCTTGATATCTGTGATGGCGGCAGACTTGAGGTTTTGCTCGATCGCCTGCAACCCGGGTTGATTGTCAATACAGCGGCTTACACGGCCGTCGATCAGGCCGAAGCCAACCGGGCAACAGCATTTGATGTCAATGCAGAACTACCCTCGCGATTGGCCGTGTGGGCAAAAAGGAACAACGCCCGCCTGCTGCACTATTCCACCGACTACGTATTTGATGGTGAAAACTCCAGGCCATATCTTGAGACGGACCTTGCCAATCCGCAAAATGTTTACGGGGAGAGCAAGCTGGCAGGCGAAAGCGCCCTGCAAGCGGCGGGTTGCAAATACGCCATACTGAGAACCTCGTGGGTGTATTCTTCGCACGGGAAAAACTTCGTACTGAGTATGCTCGAACTGGCTCGTCGGGGTTTGTTGTTGAAAATCGTTGATGACCAGCAGGGTTGCCCGACCTGGGCGAGAAACCTGGCGCATGCCAGTGTTGCCGTAATCGAGGCCTGGAAAGCCGATGATTCAGCCGAAAGTAATGGTGTTTTTCACTACTGTGATGACCGCAGCCTGTGCTGGCATGATTTTGCCTCAACGATCTTCAATCTCGCGGTCAATGCCGGATTGCTTGACAGCCTGCCGCGTTTGACGCCAGTACCGGGAAAAGCGTTTCCGCAACCCGCAAAGCGGCCAAAATGGTCGGTTTTGGATACCGGAAAGATAAACAAGATCTTCAATATTCGTCCTGCTTCTTTCGAGAGTTCCTTGCAGGCCGTGATTGACGAGATCAAATCAAGAGCATAGATCATGAACCAGACCAATTCGCAACAACCATTGATTCCCGTGATTCTTTCAGGCGGGGCGGGAACACGATTATGGCCGGTTTCCAGGCGAGCCCATCCAAAACCGTTTATGGAACTGGTTGATGGAGAGACCCTGGCTGAAAAAACATTACTCAGAGCGAAAGCAGTTGCCGGCAACTCGCCGGTCATCACGGTCACCAGTCGCGATTATTACTTTTATACGCGAGATCTTTACGCCGGCATAAGCAACAAGAGCGGGGAGGAACACTTTCTGCTTGAACCCATGGGCAGGAATACCGCACCTGCAATTGCGCTGGCTGCAATGTGTGTAAGAGACAATATTCACGAAGATGCATCATTGCTTGTCATGCCCGCCGATCACCTGATATCTGATCAACGCAATTTTGAGGCTTGTGTTAATGAGGCGCTGCTGCTTTCAAACCAGGGGTTTCTTGTAACTTTTGGCATCCATCCGACGCATGCTGAAACGGGTTATGGCTATATCCGTCAGGGTGATCCACTGACAATGAGCGGCGGTTACCGCATCGCTGAATTTGTCGAGAAACCGGATGAAGCAACAGCGATGAAGTACCTCGCATCCGGTGAATACCATTGGAACTCCGGTATGTTCTGTTTCCAGGCGAGTGTATTTCTGGAAGCCTTGAAACGTTACGCGCCGGATGTTTACAAGGCCACCAGCCGGGTCTGGGAGGCCACCGACAGATCGCGCTCACCGATCGAGTTTCCCGCCGGGTTATTCAGTGAATGTCCGTCAATATCCGTCGATTATGCCGTCATGGAGCGCGCGGATAATACGGCCGTTGTAGCCAGTGATTTTGGCTGGAGCGACATAGGTTCATGGAAGGCCATCAGCGAACTATATGAATCCGATGAATCAGGCAACCGCTTAAAAGGCAGGGCGGTCATGGTGGGTTCAAAAGATTGTTTCGTGCAAAGCGGGGATCGCATCGTTGCGGCTGTGGGTGTAAAAAACCTGATCATCGTCGATACCGGCGACGCCGTGCTGGTGGCCGACCGCAACCAGGCACAGGATGTAAAGGAAGTGGTGGCGCAGCTGACCCAATTGCAGCACGAGGCGGTCAGTTTTCACAAGACAGTGCACCGGCCGTGGGGAAGCTACACGATTCTCGAAGACGCTGCAGACTGTAAGGTGAAACGTCTTGTCGTCAAGCCGGGCCAGGTCCTGTCCCTGCAGATGCATCACCGCAGGGCGGAGCACTGGACGGTAATAAAAGGTACGGCAAAAGTGCGGCTGGGCGACCGGGAGTTTTTGCTGGAAGCCAACCAGTCGACCTATGTGCCGGTGAAAACCCTGCACCGGCTTGAGAATCCGGGCGACGAAGACATACACCTGATCGAGGTTCAGACCGGCAACTATTTTGGTGAAGATGATATCGAACGTCTCGAAGATATTTATGGAAGAATAAAATGAGCATAAAAGGTAAAAGAGAACCGTTTTTTAAACTTTCCCGATGGCTGTTTGTGCTGGTGGTTTTTGGTGGTTTGTTTATCACGGCTACGATGGCCGATGAAACCAGAGACCTTTCTAATCAGACGGAAAATCACCGGCAGTCCGTCGAGGCGTGGAGGGAGAGCCGGGATGAACGCCTGAGAAAGCCGAATGGTTGGTTGACCCTGACCGGGCTGGAGTGGCTCAAAGAAGGGGAAAACCGCATCGGCCGTGCCGCAGACAATGATATTCAGTTGAGTGGCGGCCCGGAGCACTGGGGCAGTGTCGTATTGCAAAACGACCAGGTTTATTTTAAAAATGCCGACCTTGAAAACGTCAAAATAAATAACGAAGCCTTGTCTCAAGCCACGTTGATACCGGATACCGAAGGCGAGCCCACCACCATCACCAGCGGCACCTTGAATATTACGCTTATTTACAGGGAGTCCTATGCGCTGCGTATCAAGGATTCTCAGGCCACGACCCTGAAAAATTTCAAGGGTGTAGACAACTATCCCATCGATGAGTCGTGGCGTATCGACGGCCGGTTTATCCCTGCGGAGGAGGGTGCGACCATGGAAATTACCAACGTGCTTGGACAGGTCAGCGAATCACCGGTGTTGGGTACATTCGAATTTGATCAGGGTGGTAAGACCTACAGCTTGCTTGGTCTGAACGAGGATGATAGCGGGAGGCTATGGTTTATATTCGCCGACCGGACAACGGGTCATGGGACTTACGGGGCCGGGCGCTATCTATACAGTGAGGGTGCCCCGGAAAATGGTCATTTGACGGTGGACTTTAATAAGGCCTACAACCCGCCTTGTGCGTTTAACGCTTATTCAACCTGCCCGATACCGCCACAACGAAACCGCATGGATCTGCAGGTACTCGCAGGCGAAAAGGAATTTCATCCTGATTCCGGTTAGCCCGGATAATTCACCAGGGATCCGGAATTTTCAGCGTAGCTGGCGAAACAGTTTGATTGATCGTTCGAAAAAGCATAGCGCCGCTATGGTTTGAGAAGGATCGGCCAAAATGTGAAGTCAGATGCGTTGCAAAACCGGATAGGACAAACGGTAATTTTAGAGAAAGGCCAAAATCACCTGTATCACCATGAAATAAAGAGACATTTGTCATTTATTCGTCCGCCTTGGTGAATTATTCGGGTTAGACGGGAATCAATTCGGGTCTTGCTACTCTTCGTATTTCTCTTGGGGGGGTTCTGAGTTTACGGGAACGGCGATGTGCCGTTCAGCGTAGTGTTCGCGCAGCATGGTAAACAATTCCAGCCAGGCAGAGGAGAACAGTGGCCTCGAGTTAGCCAAGGTAGCATCGTTACTGGTTTCAGTGTGGTTCACTTTATTCAATCCCAACTCCAGGTCTGGCCGGTTTCGTGTTCTGCTGTATCTATAAAGACAATTCAGCTTCAATAAAGTTGACGCACCCGGCCAATGAATGGTTACGTTTCAGCGTATAAACGTCTCATTTAGTCCGTCCTGGTGAAATATTCGGGCCAAAAAATTTAACGTTGATTTTTTCCAAGTTCGCGATCGATGTCGAATTCCCTTGATGTGACGTAGGCTTCCATTTTCTGCAGGCGCAGATCCAGTTCACGGAACCGGTGGTTCAGATTGCTGAATAAATCGGATGGCGCCATGCTCATGCCACGCCAGAATTTTTCCTGACTTTCATCCTCGTAAAGATCCTGTGGTTTGGCCGGCAGGATGATCATCAGGATAATGTAGGCCGGTACCATGAATGGCGCAAAGAACAGGGTGCAAACCGCTGCGATCAGACGCAAACCCTTGCGGTTCAAACCAAAATAGTTTGCCAGACCGGCACAGACCCCCGCCAGAATGGCGTTTTCCTTGTCACGGTATAGGCGATGGGGATTCCTGCGTTCGTACAGATCACTCATGACGCCTTCTCCACGTGGGTGATTCGATGTCCAGGATGCGTTCCAGGGTCTGGATACGATCCTCCATTTTCTTGGTGGACTCCCAGACTTCCGTCAGCATTTTTTCATCTTCCGCGGTCAAGCCTTTGGCCGTTTTCATCTTCGTGACGTAGTGAAAAATGATCCATAAAGGTGCACAGATCGTCAGTAATAGAATGGGAATAATTTCAGACATCTTATTGCTCCCCGTCCGTCTTGTTGGCTTTTTCGGATTTACCGACCTCGGCCTTCAAGGCCGCAAGTGCGTCTTCAACCCGGTCGTCGTCTTCAAGCCCGGCGATTTCGTCTGCCAGGTTCTTGCGTCGTCCCATGTTAAGGGATTCACCCTGTGCTTCTACCTGGTCTATACGCCGTTCGGCAGATTCGAAACGGAAGAGCATCTCATCGATCTTGTCATCGTGAATGTGCTTGCGCGCCGCCAACTGGGATGTCGCAGTTTTATGCCGTATGACGATGCTGCGCTGACGGGTTTTTGCGTCAGTCAACTTGCTTTGCAACTGGGATATATCGGAGTTGAATTTTTCAAGTTGCTCATCGAGCAGTTTTGTTTCGTGCCCGATCTGTTCGGCCTCATCGGCAAGGGCCTGCTTTTCAGCAAGTGCCGCCCGTGCCAGGTCCTCACGGTTTTGACGCACCGCCAGCTCTGCGCGCTTGGCCCAACCCTGCTGTTCGCGTTCAAGAAATTCCGCATAGCGCCGCTGTTCTTTCCGGTCGGCGATACACTTGGCAGCAGAAGAGCGGATTTCCACCAGCGTGTCTTCCATCTCCTGGATCATCAAACGGATAATTTTCTCCGGATCTTCAGCCTTTTCAAGCAAGGAATTGATATTGGCGTTGATAATATCGGTAAATCTGGAAAAGATACTCATGGTTAATGCTCCTGCATTCTGTTCTGTATCTGTTTTAATGCACGCATCGTGCCAAACTTACGGTTTATTTTAAGATCATGTTTTTTATAAACAAATAAACCAAATCAAATTATTTACGGTTTGCCACTGTCAATCAGTTGGTTAAATATACCAACAGGTGGTTGAACTTGATAAACCCTGCATAGTCTATTTGCCTGTTGTATTTTCTATGATGATTAAACAGGCATGACATATTCAAGGCTACTCATGTAGAATAGCCTCCCTTTATTGACTGGCAATGGGCCAGCAAACAGAAATACTCTGGAGGAATAATCAATGCGATCCAGACTCGCGCTTACAATACTATTAATATTTGCTACAGGATCCGTACTGGCTCAGGACGTAAATTCAGAAAAAGGCAAACTCAGCTATGCAGTTGGTTGGGACATTGGTGCGGATATCGCACGCCGCAGCACTGAATTCGATGTGGAATCACTCATCGCTGCTATCCGTGATGTCGTTGCTGATAAAGAGCCAAAAGTCAGTGCTGAAGAAATGCGCGCCCTGCTAACGGCGCTTCAAGAGAAAGTCCGTGCGGAGCAGGTCGAACAATTCCGGAAGTTGTCTGAAGAAAATCAGGCCGCCAGTGATGCTTTCCTTAAAGCCAATAAATCAAAGACCGGGATTGTCACGCTTCCCAGCGGTGTGCAATACCGTATCATTGAAGAAGGCGATGGCGCCCGTCCGGGCCTTGACAGCAGAGTTTCGGTCCATTACCGCGGTTCAAAGCTGGACGGTCATGAATTTGACAGTTCATTTGCGCGTGGTACACCAGAAGAATTTACCGTCAACGCTGTTCTGAAAGGTTGGCAGGAAGTTTTACCGCTGATGAAGGTGGGTTCTACCTGGCAGGTATTTGTTCCACCCGAATTGGCCTTCGGTGCCCGCGGCAATCCGCCGGTAGGTCCGAACGAGGCACTGATGTTTGACCTCAAACTGGTTGAAATACTGCAATAAAAAATAAAACACCGGGTGGCGCATGCCACCCGGTTTTTTTTTGCCTGCTGTCCCTGATGGGTGCCCGCTTGCCGTGACGGTACTTTCATGTATTCAGCAGGGCCTGTTGAAAATTACCAGGTCTTGATACCATGCGGGATATGCCATCTGAATTGCACAATTTGCTGTTAAGGGCTGTCTCACCATTCGAACACGGCGTGTCCGGGCTAAAATTAAAAGTGTTGCGCAACACTGACGGCAACCGGCTACGTCCAAACCGGACCGCTGCAGTTCTTGTGCCTGTGCTGGACAAGCCCGAACCGGAAATCCTGTTGACCGTGCGTTCGGAGCTGTTATTGCATCATCCCGGGCAAGTCAGTTTTCCGGGAGGCTCAGTTGACCGCAATGACAGGTCGGCCGTTTCCACTGCATTGCGTGAAGCGCAGGAAGAGATTGGGCTGGAATTTTCCCACGTATCCCCGCTGGGTTTTCTCGACCGTCTGGATACCATATCCGACTACAGGGTGCTTCCCGTCGTTGGTCTTGTCAGACCCACTTTTGTTTGGAAGCCCGACCTGCGCGAGGTCGCCGAAGTGTTTACTGTTCCTTTAAAACTGGCGGTTGACCATCGCCAATACGTTCACGCGGAAGTCAACTATGGTGGAAAGACCCACGTGGTTTCCACGCTCGAGTGGCAGGGATACAAAATTTGGGGTATCACTGCCGCGATTTTACTTAATCTTGGCAGTCGCATGGAGAATTCCAGACACGGGGCAGCAGAATTTGGTCAATGGCAACCCTGAGAATCCGGCTGATTGAATGATATGCGCAATGAAATACTGATCAGCGCGCAGGAGCTACACGCGGCAGGAGACAACAAGGTACACCTGGTTTTTGACTGCCGGTTTATTCTCAGTGATACCGGTTCAGGTTACAGGGACTACGTGCAAGCGCATATTCCCGGTGCGGTATACGCGCATCTGGATCATGATCTGTCCGCTCCCGTCAGTGCAACCAGCGGACGTCATCCCCTGCCAACTGCGGCTGAATTTGCCGCGTTCCTGGCCCGTTCTGGCTGGCGGCCCGGAATCATTCCGGTCGCCTATGATCATGCAGACGGATCCATCGCAGCCCGGTTATGGTGGTTAATGAAATACTTTGGCCATGATTGCGCCGTTTTGCTCGACGGTGGATTTCGTGCCTGGCAAGCAGCCGGCTACGAGCTGGAAAGCGGTCAGGTCAGCACCACCCGGAGCGCGCCAATCAACCTGGAGGCAAACGTCGGGTTGGTGCGCTCCACGGCGGAGATTCTGGCCGGCCTGGACGGAAAAGACACAATGCTGGTTGACGTCCGAGCCGGCGAGCGGTTCAGGGGTGAAATCGAGCCCATTGATCCGGTGGCGGGTCACATTCCCGGAGCCGTCAATTATCCATTTCAGTCAAACCTATTCGCAGACGGCAGGTTCCGTCCAACGGAAGAGATTCGCGACGAACTGCTGAAGCTGACGGCGAACCACCATCCCGGCGACCTGGTGTATATGTGCGGCTCCGGGGTCACCGCCTGCCACGCGATCTTTGCGTCCGAACTGGCTGGCCTGGAAGGATCGAAGCTCTATGCGGGTTCCTGGAGCGAATGGATCAGGGATCCATCCCGTCCGCTGGTACCAAGATCCCGTTAACCCGAATATTTCAGCATGGCGGATGCACAAGCGGGGTCAGGCCACTACTGTCCCACTTATTCCAGATGCCAAGTGCTGAATCAATGATCAATCGCGGGATTGCGCGACATTTGTTTCGTGCGGACTTCAATTCACCATCTGCCGGGACCGCCAGGGCGGCGCAGTGTCTTGTTTCAGGACACGGCGTGAACCCATCCCTGGGGCCCCGGCTCCTTCCACTGATTTTATGTGGGACAGCAGTGGGGTCAGGCTGTTTTTTTACGCACGGTCTCGTACCGGTCAAAAAGTTTTGCAAGGAATTGACCCGTATGTGAGCCCGTGACACGGGCCAGTTGCTCGGGAGTTCCGGTGGCAATGATTTCACCTCCACGGTCACCGCCCTCGGGACCGAGGTCAATAACCCAGTCCGCCGTTTTGATGACATCGAGGTTGTGTTCGATTACCACCACCGTATTGCCGTGATCACGCAGACGATTCAGCACATGCAACAACTGTTTGATGTCATGGAAATGCAATCCGGTGGTAGGCTCGTCCAGTATATACAGTGTCTGCCCGGTATCGCGTTTGGACAACTCCTTGGCGAGCTTGATTCTTTGCGCTTCCCCGCCGGACAATGTCGTGGCGCTTTGACCCAGGGTGATATAGGAAAGGCCGACATCCATCAGTGTTTGTAATTTACGCGCCACTGCAGGGACCGGCGCAAAAAACTCGAGCGCCGCTTCAACGGTCATGCCGAGCACCTCGTGGATGTTCTTTCCCTTGTAATGAACACTGAGGGATTCGCGGTTGTAGCGTTTTCCATGACACACGTCACAGGGAACGTAAATGTCCGGCAGGAAGTGCATTTCAACCCGGATCAGGCCGTCACCCTGGCAGGCTTCGCAGCGGCCGCCCTTGACATTGAAACTGAAGCGCCCGGGCTGATAGCCCCGAGCCCGTGCTTCCTGTGTACCGGCAAATAAGTCACGTATGGGGGTGAACAAGCCGGTATAGGTCGCCGGGTTTGAACGCGGAGTGCGGCCGATGGGAGACTGGTCAATATCCACCACCTTGTCGAAAAGGTGCAGGTTTTCGACCCTTTCATAGGGTGCAGGCTGGGTGCTTGAATCGTAAAGCTCCTGGGCCGCCAGCCGGTGCAGGGTATCGTTGATCAGGGTGGATTTGCCGGAACCGGAAACCCCGGTCACGCAGGTCAGCAGACCGGCCGGTATTTCCAGCGTGACATTCTTGAGGTTATTGCCGGTAGCGCCAATCAGCCTGAAAACCCTTTCGGGATCGACCGGCGTCCGTTTTTTGGGAATTTCAATTTCCAGTTTTCCGGAAAGGTATTGTCCGGTCAGTGTCGCATCAGAGTTGACCAGGTCTTCCGGCTTTCCGCTGAAAACGACTTCACCGCCGTGCACGCCGGCGCCCGGTCCCATGTCTACAACGAAATCGGCCATTCGAATGGCCTCTTCATCGTGCTCGACCACGATCACGGTATTACCGATATCACGTAAACGGAGCAGTGTTGAAAGCAGGCGCTCGTTATCGCGCTGGTGGAGACCAATGGAGGGTTCATCAAGAATGTACATTACGCCCACAAGGCCTGCGCCAATCTGGCTTGCAAGCCTGATACGTTGGGCCTCGCCACCGGATAGCGTACCGGCCTTGCGGTCAAGTGTCAGGTAGTCAAGCCCGACATTGACCAGGAACTGAAGACGCTGATGGACCTCCTTGACGATCTTTTCCGCGATTGCGCCTTTACGTCCACCCAGGACAAGTTCGTCAAAAAACCTCAGGCAACGCAAAATTGGCCACGCGGTGACAGTGGGTAAGTTGATATCTGCCACGAACACGTGTCTGGCTTGCCGGTTCAGGCGTTGTCCATGGCACTCGGGGCAGGGTTTGTGTGATATGTACTTGGAAAGTTCTTCGCGGACGATATTCGCGTCGGTTTCGCGGAAGCGTTTCTCAAGATTGGGAATGACGCCGGCAAAGGGGTGGCGTCGCTTCTGTGTACCCTTCTCGCCAAAATAAGTGAATTCGATAACCTCGTCGCCACTGCCGTAAAGGATAACGTTACGGTGTTTTTCGGACAGTTCCTCGAACGGGACCTCAATATCAAAGCCGTAGTGTGACGACAGCGCCTTGATGATCTGGAAGTAATAGGCATTACGGCGGTCCCAGCCCCGGACGGCCCCTCCGGCCAGGCTTACCTGCGGGTTGCTGACAACGCGTTCCGGGTCAAAAAACTGCGCGATCCCAAGACCGTCGCAACCAGGACAGGCGCCGTTCGGATTGTTGAAAGAGAACATGCGCGGTTCGATTTCCTGCAAGCTGTAATCACAGTGGACACAGGAATAGCGGGAACTCATCATTTTTTCGGCAGTGACGGCGTCATTGGCGTCTTCTCCCGTGTTCTCCATCGGGGACAGCAGCGCCAGGCCGTCGGACAGGATCAGCGCCGTTTCAAATGATTCGGCCAGACGCTGCTTGAGATCGGGTCGCACCCTGAACCTGTCGATGACGACTTCAATCGTGTGATTGCGGCGTAATTCGAGTACGGGCACTTCATTGATCGGGTACACGCTGCCGTCCACGCGGACACGGACGTAACCCTGCGCGCGTAATTCCTCAAACAACTGTGCGTGCTCACCCTTGCGGTCACGCACCACGGGCGCCAGCAACATCATCTTCGTGCCTTCAGGAAGCGCCATCACCTGGTCAACCATCTGGCTGATGGTCTGGGCCTCGAGTGGCTGCCCATGATCGGGACAGCACGGGGTGCCCACGCGGGCCCACAACAGGCGCAGGTAATCATAGATTTCGGTGATCGTGCCTACCGTGGACCGCGGATTGTGCGAGGTCGACTTCTGTTCGATGGAAATGGCGGGCGAAAGACCTTCGATATGGTCGATATCCGGCTTTTCCATAACGGAAAGAAACTGGCGGGCGTAGGCGGACAGTGATTCCACATAACGGCGCTGCCCCTCAGCGTAAATCGTGTCAAAAGCCAGGGAGGATTTCCCGGAACCGGAAAGTCCGGTGACGACGATCAGTTTGTCCCTTGGCAGATCAAGGTCAATATTGGCCAGGTTGTGAGTGCGGGCGCCGCGAATCTTGATGGTTTTCATTGATATTGCCGAAACGATTTCCAACCACGTACTATACCCTCCTTTTACGATGAAAGCAGACCTTATAAGCGCAAGGATGTCAGAACGGGTACCTGAAAAGTCAGGCTGGCCATGACCGGGTCACCACCACGGCGGCCAATTCGTTCCAGATTGTTTTGCATGCACTGCAGGCACATTCAGTAATAACGCTTACAGCAGTTGACCAGTCAGGATAAAACCGCTAATATTCTCGCCCTTTTCTAGGGCTATTTTAATCCCGGGGCAGTTAACCATGTACGCAGTATTCGCAACCGGTGGAAAGCAGTATCGCGCTGTCACCGGAGATATATTAAAAATTGAAAAACTTGACGCTGAAAAGGGCGCTTCGGTTGAACTCGACCAGGTGCTGATGGTAGGCGAAGGCACCGACGTAAAAGTCGGAACGCCCTACCTGGAAGGCGGAAAAGTTACAGCCACGGTGGTCGAGCACGGCCGTGGGGATAAAATCCGGATCATTAAATTCAAACGTCGTAAGCACCACATGAAGAAAATGGGTCATCGACAGGATTTCACCCGGATTGAAATTACCGGCATCGCAGCTTCAGCGCCGAAAAAGAAGGTAAGCAAAGCCAAGGCTGAAAAGCCCGAAGCGGCGAATCCTGAAACTGAAGCCAGTAGCGAAGCCTAATTGCAGAGGAATTGAATCATGGCACATAAAAAAGCAGGTGGTAGTACGCGCAATGGTCGCGATTCCAACCCCAAGTTTCTCGGTGTAAAACGTTACGGTGGCGAGTTTGTTGACGCAGGAAATATTCTTGTCCGTCAGCGTGGCACCCAGTTTCACGCGGGTGATAACGTCGGTGTAGGTCGTGACCATACACTGTTTGCCCTGAGTGAAGGCAAGGTTGAGTTCAAGAACCGCGGATTACCAAAACGCAGATTTGTCAGCGTGGTGACTGAAGAAGCCTGAAGCACCGCTCAGACAAGATTCAGGAAACCCTGCCTCGGCAGGGTTTTTTATGTTCAGGACGAACGGTACACCGCGGGCGCAGGACGCGCAGGAGCGGTGTGAGGCGTGTCAAATTCGCACGGCAAGTCCAGAAGACGAAAGGCCATGTTCAAAACCAACGGTACACCGCGGGCGCAGGACGCGCAGGAGCGGTGTGAGGCGTGTCAAATTCGCACGGCAAGTCCAGAAGACGAAAGGCCATGTTCAAAACCAACGGTATACCGCGGGCGCAGGACGCGCACTACGTCAATGGATACGCAACCTGAAATTTTCCGTATGGCGGTCCTTGTTTTTCTTCTGGGTGAGAGGCGCCGGGGTGGGCAATCACTTACAAGGACACGCCACAAGTACGTCCCTGTAGGCTCTTCCTCGACTTCCTGTCTCGTAAGGTCCTGGTAAGTGATTGCCCACCCCGGCTTCAGCCTTACCAGGGTGCGTCTGTCTCAGACCTGTTTTCCATTGTTTTAAACAAAGTGAAAGCTATGTGGTTAGTTTTAGCCCGGATAATTCACCAGGGATCCGGAATTTGCAGCGTAGCTGGCGAAACAGTTTGATCGATCGTTCGAAAAACCATAGCCCGGCTATGGTTTGAGAAGGATAGGCCAAAATGTGAAGTCAGATGCGTTGCAAAACCGGATAGGACAAACTGTAATTTTGGAAAAAGGCCAAAAATGCGTATATCACCATGAAATTAAATGACATTTGTCATTTGTTCGTCCGCCTTGGTGAAATATTCGGAGTTTTAGCCCGGATAATTCACCAGGGATCCGGAATTTGCAGCGTAGCTGGCGAAACAGTTTGATCGATCGTTCGAAAAACCATAGCGCGGCTATGGTTTGAGAAGGATAGGCCAAAATGTGAAGTCAGATGCGTTGCAAAACCGGATAGGACAAACTGTAATTTTAGAAAAAGGCCAAAAATGCGTGTATCACCATGAAATTAAATGACATTTGTCATTTGTTCGTCCGCCTTGGTGAAATATTCGGGTTAGGGTGAACCATGTGCAAAAAAACGCAGGGTTGCGAAGGATAAAATCTGCAACCTCCAGAACTGAGAAACCTCCACATACCGTGTATCATGAAGACCCTACAGGATTGACCAAATATGAAATTTGTCGATGAAGCATCCATTCAAGTGATTGCCGGTAAGGGCGGGAATGGTTCGGCGTCTTTTCGCCGGGAAAAATATATCGAATTCGGCGGGCCCGACGGCGGTGACGGTGGCGATGGCGGCAGCGTCTACCTGGAAGGGGATTCCGGCCTTAACACCCTGGTCGATTTCAGGCACCGGCGGATGTACAAGGCGGAAAACGGTGTACAGGGCAAGGGTCAGCAACGATACGGAAAAAAAGGCGAGGATATCTATATCCGCGTCCCGTTGGGCACCGTGGTGACCGACGAGGCCAATGAGGTGTTTCTCGGTGATGTCACCGAGCACGGTCAACACCTGCTGATCGCACGTGGCGGTCGCGGTGGATTGGGCAATGTGCACTTCAAAAGTTCGACCAACCGCGCACCGCGCAAGTTTACACCGGGTGAGCCGGGTGAAGACATCCAGTTGCGCCTGGAGTTGAAGGTGTTGGCGGATATCGGTTTACTGGGGTTTCCAAATGCCGGAAAGTCAACCCTGATCAGCACGGTCTCGGCCGCCAGGCCGAAGGTTGCCGATTACCCGTTTACAACGCTGTATCCCAACCTGGGCGTGGTGCGTGTCGGTCTGGACAGCAGTTTTGTGATTGCAGACATACCCGGTTTGATTGAAGGCGCGGCCGATGGCGCGGGTCTGGGTGTACAGTTCCTGAAGCACCTGCAGAGAACCCGGTTGTTGCTGCATCTCGTCGAAATAGCGCCATTGGACGAAATGCCGCCTGAAGAAGCGGTCCGCAAACTGGAACAGGAGTTGGTCAACTTTGACCGGGACCTCGGTGAAAAGGCGCGATGGCTTGTTTTTACCAAGATCGACCTGCTTGAGCAGCAGGATGCAAAGCGTGTCGCCAACCGCGTCGTGGATGCATTAAAGTGGACGGCTCCGTGGTTTATGATCTCTTCGGTAACCCGAACAGGTACCGATACGCTGGTGCAGAGTATCGGTCGGACGCTGGATGAAATGAAAGCGCTCGAACGGGAGCAGCAAAAGCTGCTGGAACCGCTATCCGATAGTGACGGTTAGACCGCCATATTCCGGACATAAAAAAGCCCTGCTTCTGACAGGGCTTTTTAGTAATCTTTGTCCGTTGGTTCAACTCACGCAAAGAATTGAACCCGGTGACTACCCCGGTTCATTACATGTTGCGAACGTGTGTGTTCAACCGTGATTTATGCCGCGCGGCCTTGTTGCAGTGCATCAAGCCCTTGGATACTGAGCTGTCGATCGCAGGAACAGCATCCTTGTAGGCGCTCTCAGCGGCGCTTTTGTCACCCGACTCAATCGCCGAGAGTACTTTTTTGATGGCTGTGCGGACGTGCGAACGCTGACTGGCATTGCGCAAACGATGCTTTTCGGCCTGACGTGCACGCTTGCGTGCTGATAAACTGTTAGCCAAGGTAAATCTCCATAAAAACTGGTTCAGAATGTAGCCGCGTAGTATCTTAGTTTTTCTTCGCCGGGTCAATCGTTTAACAGGAAAATTCGTATGATTTTTTTCGGGTTGGGACAGGTTTCAGGGTTCACACAGGCATGAAATTGCTGAAATCGACCGCAACGGTGGGTGCGGCAACGATGCTTTCCCGGATTTTAGGTTTTGTACGTGATGTTGTACTGGCCAAGATGTTCGGTGCCAGCGGTGCAACCGACGCCTTTTTTCTGGCTTTCAGAATACCCAATTTCATGCGGCGCCTGTTCGCGGAAGGGTCTTTCTCGCTGGCATTTGTTCCGGTCCTGTCAGAATACAAGGCCAGTGGCGACCGGCGGGCCCTGCGTGACCTGATCGATCACGTCACGGGCACCCTGGCGGGCATTTTACTGGTGTTGACATCAATCGGCATTCTGGCCGCACCCCTGGTCCTGTCGATATTTGCACCCGGTTGGGTGGCGGATAAACGGCCCGAGTTCGACCTGTCAGCCGGCATGTTACGGATCACATTCCCCTACATCATGCTGATCTCGCTGACAGCGCTTTCAGGTGGAATTCTCAACACTTTCGGACGGTTCCTGATCCCCGCGCTAACGCCAATTCTGCTCAATCTTTCTTTGATCGCCGCCGCGGTATTACTGGCCGGTCATCTCGAGGTGCCGGTCAGCGCCCTCGCCTGGGGCGTGTTGGTGGCCGGCTTTGCCCAGTTGCTCATACAGGTTCCGGCGCTGATGCGTCTGGGTCTCATGCCGAGGCCACGCTGGGGTTGGCGCCACAGCGGTGTGCGCCGCATTATAAAGCTGATGATCCCGACACTTTTTGGCTCATCGGTCGCACAGGTCAACCTGCTGGTTGACAGTATGATCGCGACATTCCTGGTCACCGGCAGTGTTTCCTGGTTGTATTATTCCGACCGTTTGCTGGAATTCCCGTTGGGCGTTTTAGGCATCGCCCTGGCAACCGTGATTCTTCCCAACCTGTCGCAGAAACATGCCAGTGCGAGTACCGCGGAATTTTCAGCGACACTCGACTGGGCATTGCGTCTTGCCGTGATCATAACGGTGCCTGCTGCGGTGGGCCTGATCGTTATGGCAGAGCCAATACTGATCACCTTGTTCCAGTACGATGCGTTTCAACCGGAAGACGTGCGTATGTCGGCCTACAGCCTGGTGGCATACTCGGCGGGATTGCCCGCTTTCATCGCGGTCAAGGTGCTGGCCCCGGGTTACTACGCACGCCAGGACACCACGACACCGGTCAAAATCGCGATCACGGCCATGGTGACGAACATGTTGCTCAACCTCTTGTTTGTCGGCCTGCTGTTGAACCGGGGATTTGAAGGCCCGCATGCCGGTTTGGCGCTGGCGAGTTCTGTCGCCGCCTATCTGAACGCATTGTTGCTCTTCCGCGGACTCAGAAAGCGCAATGTCTACGCACCGGAAAAGGGCTGGTTAAGGTTATGGTTCGCGGTGACCGTGGCCTGTGTGGTCATGGGCGCCCTGTTAATTTTCATGACACACGATATCGATAGCTGGCGCAAGGCGAGTGTTGCATTAAGGATCAAGAACCTCAGCCTGAGCATCGGTTTTGGTATGTTGGTCTATGTTTTTACCTGCATGGTTACCGGTCTTAAAACCCATGACCTGGTGCGTGGCGCAAAATAGCCCGCCGTGGTTCATTTTTTCGTGCTGAATCACCTGTGCCTGTTATAATTTGCCGTTTTGTGGACAGGCACACATATGCGGGTAATCAGGGATAATCCAGGCAGGCGGATACTAAGGTCCTCGGTGGTAACCATCGGAAATTTCGATGGGATACACCTTGGGCACCAGGCACTGATCCGCCATTGTGAGTCGCTTGCCGGGGATGAGAATCCGATTGCCGTTGTAACATTCGAACCACTCCCCCAGGCCTGGTTCAGACCGGAAGCCGCACCAGCACGTCTGATGTCGGTGCGTCAAAAACTCGATTACCTGGCAGGTGAAGCAATAGATCTGGTCTGGATGATGCGTTTTAACGAAGCCCTGGCCGGCATGGACGCGGACAGTTTTGTGCGCACGGTACTGGTGGAAACGCTTGCGGCCAAAGCGGTGGTGGTCGGTGAGGACTTTCGTTATGGCAGGGGCAGGCAAGGCGACATCGAGTCATTGCGCGCATCGGGTGAAAAGTTGGGTTTTGAGGCACACGCGGTTCCAATGCTGGATATTGGCGGTTGCAGGGCTTCGAGTTCAATCATCCGTGACAGTCTCGCTGCCGGTGACCTGGAGCAGGCCAGACGCCTGCTGGGCCGGCCGTTCAGCATGTACGGCAGGGTTATCGGGGGTCGCCAACTGGGCCGCCGCCTGGGTTACCCCACGGCCAATATCCGGGTGATTGCACCCTGTCCATTGATGGGTGTTTTCGCGATAAGGGCCCGCTGGGGCAGCGACAACTGGCACAATGGGGTGGCAAACATCGGCACACGGCCGGCGGTGGGCGGTGAAGGGGTACTGCTCGAAGCTCACCTGTTCGATTTTGCGGGTAGCTTGTATGGCCAGAAGCTTGAAGTTGAATTTATAAAAAAACTCCGCGATGAAACACATTTTGAAGTTATTGATGACCTCGTCGTTCAAATGCGGGAAGATGAGCGTCAGGCAAGGGTTTGCCTGGCGTCAAATGAAAACTGAGAAAGCAAAAAAGTACACATAAGCATGGATTATAAAGATACGATCAACCTGCCGGATACGGCATTCCCAATGAAAGCCAACCTGGCCAACCGTGAACCCGAAATGCTCAGGCAGTGGGAAGAAAGCGGTCTCTATGAGCGCATTCAAGCGCGGACGGCTGACCGGCCCCTGTTTATCCTGCATGACGGACCGCCCTACGCCAATGGTGATATCCACCTCGGTCACGCGGTCAACAAGATACTCAAGGACATGGTGGTCAAGTCACGCCTGCTGGCGGGCTTCAGGTCCCCGTATGTACCGGGCTGGGACTGTCATGGCCTGCCCATTGAATTACAGGTTGAGAAGAAGGTCGGCAAGGTTGGCCGCACTGTGGATGCCCGGACTTTCCGGCAAAAATGCCGGGAATATGCGGATCAGCAGATAGAAATCCAACGGCAGGGTTTCAAGCGTCTTGGCGTCTTGGGTAGCTGGGACAACCCTTATGCCAGCAACAAGTTTGCCTACGAAGCCAACATGGTTCGCGCCCTGGCCAGCATTATCGAAGCGGGTCACCTCGATCAGGGGGTCAAGCCGGTCAACTGGTGTTTCGATTGCGGTTCGGCGCTGGCCGAGGCCGAAATCGAATACCAGGACAAGACCTCCTCGGCCATCGATGTCATGTTCAGGGCAGTGGACGCAAACGTTTTACTCGCTTCTTTTGGCGTCACTTACGTTGCAGCCGAGGTGGGTATTCCGATCTGGACCACGACACCCTGGACATTGCCGGCCAACGAAGGCGTGGCGCTGAATGCCGGTTTGGATTACGTGCTGGTCAAGGGGCAATGGCAGGGCCGGACCCTGGCCGTTGTGCTGGCGGATGAATTGAAAGATGCGGTGATCAGTCGTATCGGCATGGAGGATGCAGAAGAACTGGGTACATGCAAGGGTGAAGTCCTGGAACACCAGTTACTGCGGCACCCGTTCTATGATCGGAACGTTCCGGTGATCCTGGCCGATCACGTTACGGTGGAAGCGGGTACCGGCGCCGTTCATACCGCACCGGGTCACGGTGAAGACGATTTCCGCGTTGGTAAGGTTTACGATCTCCCGGTTACCAGTCCCGTCGGTGGCAATGGCCTGTTTCTGCCGGATACGGAGCTGTTTGCCGGCATGTTCGTATGGAGTGCCAACGACGCCGTCATCGAGTTGCTGCAAAAGAACGGGGTTTTGTTAAAGCACGAATCGTTTGTGCACAGCTACCCGCATTGCTGGCGGCACAAAACGCCAACGGCATTCCGGGTTACACCCCAGTGGTTTATCGACATGGACAAAGCCGGTTTGCGGACAAGCGCACTCGAAGCGATCAAATCCATTCGCTGGGTTCCCGGCTGGGGTGAGGAACGCATTACCGGCATGATCGAGGGACGTCCGGACTGGTGTATTTCGAGGCAGCGGACCTGGGGTGTGCCGATCACGCTTTTTGTCCACCGTGTCAGTGGGGAGCGCCACCCTCAAACCGATGCCTTGATGCATAAAGCGGCCGATCTTATTGAGGAACTGGGTATCGATTGCTGGTATGAAGAAGATATCTACCGGCAACTGGGTGTCGATGAGTCCGAATACGAACAGGTCACCGATATCCTCGATGTCTGGTTTGATTCCGGTGTCAGCCATCGTTGTGTGCTGGACGAAAGGGAAGAATTGCGACGGCCCGCAGACATCTACCTGGAAGGTTCCGATCAGCACCGTGGCTGGTTCCAGTCGTCCTTGCTGACCTCGGTTGCCATGCATGGCGAGGCGCCATACAAACAGGTCCTGACCCATGGATTCGTGGTCGACGCTGATGGCAAGAAAATGTCCAAGTCGATGGGCAACGTCATTGCGCCACAAAAAGTCATGAACACCCTGGGTGCGGATGTGCTCCGGCTGTGGGTTGCGGCGGCGGATTACCGCCAGGAAATGACGGTTTCAGACGAAATTCTCAAGCGGGTCTCAGACGCCTACCGCCGTATCCGCAATACCGCCCGGTTCCTGCTGGGTAACCTGGATGGGTTTTCGCTGGCCAACGCGCTTGAACCCGCACAGATGTTGCCTTTCGATCGTTGGGCGATCGACCGCGCCTTGCAGTTGCAGAACGAGATCAGCCAGGCTTACGACGATTACCAGTTCATGCAGGTCTATCAAAAGATCAACAATTATTGCGCCCTGGAATTGAGTGCGATTTATTTGAATGTTCTGAAAGACCGTCTCTACACCACCGGACGGGACAGTCTGCCACGTCGTTCCGCACAAACCGCCATGTATCACATTCTTGAAGCCCTGGTCCGCTGGATTGCACCGGTATTGAGTTATACCGCTGAAGAGATCTGGGCGGTCATGCCCGGTGAAAGGAACGAGAGCGTCTTATTGAATGAATGGTACGACGGTCTGTTTGCACTCGATGATGGAGATTATGACAAGGGTTTCTGGAAGGAAACCATGAATCTCATCAACACGGTGAACGAGGCCATTGAGCCCTTGCGTATGGAAAAAGTCATCCGGGGTTCACTCGAAGCGACTGTCTATATCCAGCCACGCAATGACTCGAGGCGTGAATTCCTGGAGAAATGGGGCGATGAATTGCGCTTTATCCTGATCGTTTCGGAAGCCCAGGTGGTTTCCGATGGGGCAGAGTTGACCGGTGCGCGTTATGAAACCCCTGACTATTTCGTCTGGATCGAAAAAAATACGGACCAAAAGTGCGTGCGTTGCTGGCACCAGCGGGCAGACGTGGGCCAGTCGGAAGGGCACCCGGAGTTGTGTGGGCGCTGTATTGAAAACGTGGCGGGCGACGGGGAAAAGCGCAGACTCGCGTAATATGAGCATGCAGACGCAAAAGTTCCCGGGACAGTTTCAAAGCAAGATGATATTTATCTGGTTACTGGTTTCTGTAGTGGTTGTCGTGCTGGATATGTGGACCAAGAATATCGCCACCGCGGCCCTCACTCTGTACCGTCCGGTGGAATTGACTTCGTGGCTGAACATGACACTCGCACATAACTATGGCGCGGCTTTCAGCTTTCTCAGTGACGCGGGAGGTTGGCAGCGCTGGCTGTTCACCGGTCTTGCACTGGTGGTGACAGGCGTTTTAATCCTCTGGTTGTTGCGTCTGGCGCCGTCGGAAAAGTTAATTGGCGCGGCACTGGCACTGATTATTGGCGGTGCCATAGGCAACCTGATTGATCGCGTCAAGCACGGATACGTCGTCGATTTTATTGACGTTTACTTCAGGGACTGGCACTGGCCCGCATTCAACCTGGCCGATTCGGCCATTACCTGTGGTGTGATACTCTTACTCGTTGACGGTTTGTTTTTGTCGGTATCAAAAAAGCCGTCCGTAGATAACTGATGGAAATACTGCTAGCCAATCCACGTGGTTTCTGTGCCGGGGTAGACCGGGCGATAGAAATCGTAGAACGTGCGCTCGAACTTTTTGGCGCGCCGATTTACGTGCGCCACGAAGTTGTGCACAACCGTTTTGTAGTCGACCGCCTGGCCGGACTGGGCGCGATATTCGTCGAGAAACTGGATGATGTGCCGGATAATGCGACCGTAATTTTCAGCGCCCACGGTGTTTCGCAAAGCGTGCGCAAAGCGGGTAGACATCGTGGTCTCAACGTTTTTGACGCAACCTGTCCGCTGGTGACAAAAGTACATCTTGAAGTCGCCAGGTACTGCAAATCCGGATATGACGCGGTACTTATCGGTCACGCGGGTCATCCGGAAGTGGAGGGCACGCTTGGGCAATGGTCCAAACATCCACCAAGAAACAACCGGATATATCTGGTGGAGTCCCCCGAAGACGTGGATTCTCTGGAGGTTACCTATGCGGAAGAATTGGCCTTTGTCACCCAGACGACGCTATCGGTAGACGACACCCGTGCGGTTATTGCTGCTCTGCAAAATAAATTTCCGGCCATCGTCGGCCCCAAGCATGATGATATCTGCTACGCCACTCAAAACCGGCAGGATGCGGTCAAGGAAGTGGCCCGGCACGCAGACCTGATGCTGGTTGTTGGTTCGGTTAACAGCTCGAACTCCAATCGCTTACGCGAGCTTGCAGCAAAGCAGGGTGTGCCGGCTTACCTGATTGACGGTGCCGAGGACATCCAGGCGGAATGGTTGAGCGGTGTGAAACGCGTGGGTCTCACAGCGGGCGCCTCGGCGCCGGAGAGCCTGGTTACCGGTGTTATCGAGCATTTACAGCAACAGGTATCCGCCACGGTAACGAGTATTGAAGGTGTTGCCGAGAACATGGTGTTTGCCCTGCCCAAGCAATTACGTATCAAGACTTTGGGTTAGTATCGTAAACATTTCGTAAACATCTCGTAAACATCTATTGGCTACCCGGGCTGCACTTCAGCGGCCATTCCAACACTTCACGATACTTTCGTTCGACGCGCTGATTTGCCTGTTGCCGCTCTGGTCCAGTATCAGGCTGCCGCACGGGTCGGCAAGCTGGGGGCCACTTGGGATGGCCATGGCGACATAGGTTCTCCCCTGCGTGTCCGGAGAGTTATAGCTTATTTCGTAATGATGCTGATCGGAGACCGGACGGCACAAGCTGGTGTCATAGCTTCCACGGCTTGCAATCAGACGTTCCTGGCACATGGAGGCCTGTAAAAGCATCCTGATCGCTTCGGTTCGGTGCACCCTGAGCATATAGCTGCGGTAGGTTGGCACTGCAGCCGTCAGGAGTATGCCCATCACCGCGACGACGATGATCAACTCAATCAATGTCATGCCCGGGACCGCTTCGCGCACTGCTCTGGTCACGGCGATGCTCAGAGAAGCTCGCGCCATGAAAACCGCCCGCAGATCACTGCTGTTCCGGTGCCCGGACAGGCGCCCGGTTCCCCGGTGGAGGGCGGTTCGGAGCCTGGCCATGACCGGACAACTACGCTCTCAATGACGGAAACGGCGGTTTCCGACCGGCCGCTGCCACGCGCCAGAATCCGGTACCAGACCTGTAAATCCGGGTTTCCGGATTCGGCGGGGGATATGTATTTAACCGTTGTGATGATCCAGACCGGTGCATTGATACTGTCGCTGGAGATTGTTTCCATCCTGTCGCCGGTCAATGGATCGATACCCGCTTCATGACCGTTGGCCATCCACCAGCTGAGGTTTTCGAATTCCGGGTGGGGCGGCAAGCTGCCTTCGGCATGCAGATGCAGACCGTCACAGGGCTCAACGCAAGTCTCGGGAGCCGGGCCGCTTTGCGACAACAACCAGTTTTCGGCCCAGTCCAATGCCAGCAGGGCGGATTGTTTGGCGCGTTGGGCGTCCTGAAGATTGGCCGCGAGTTTTCTTTGCAGGATCGTGTCCGAGGACGCCGAAAGGCCGAGCAAGGTCAGGGCCATCAGGAAGATCAGGCACAACAACAGCACCATGCCGCGTTGTGGACGTGCTGCACCGCACGAATTGGCGACGGAACGGGGTGTCATCTCAACCTTCCACGGATTGCGTTCGTCAATGAGACAACGGTGCGCAAATGGCCATCGGCAGGCGTCGTAATGGATTGATCAAGCAGTGTGAGCTGGCTGCTGACGGCGTCCTTATATGCTTGTCTGGTGGACAGGAGTAGCGCCACTTTTATCGCCAGCACATTGTCTTCCTGCAACCATGACTGGGCCGTGACCCAAGCATCCGCGACCTCGTCGCCGTCACGGTCTTCGGCGTAAAGGACCTGCATGGATTCTACGTTTTCGATCAGCCCGAAATTGTTCATCTGTGTATGTAACCGGGAAGCATCCGGGCCGTATCGGCATGTCATCGCCAGGTTGTTGGCCGTGTTGATGCTAAAACGCGTTTGCAGCAAATAATAGGCCGGTTGGCCGTCAACATCCGCGACGGGATTTTCATTGCCATAACAATTGCGCCTGGACCAGCGCTGCAGGCCCAGCTGATCAGGTGCCGATGGCCCGCCGTCGGTGCTTTGCAGGGTCAGCGCCGGAAATCCCGACGGGTTAAGCCATGGCTCAGGCTGAAAGCCCGCCTGGCCAATATGCATGATCAGGACATCGCGCGCGTACCTGCCGGACTCTTCCAGTTGGCCCTGGCTCAATTGCAGACGGTAGGCCGATACGCTTGCGCCCATCAGTTGAACGATGCCGGATATCAATAGCGTTGACAGGAATACGCCGATCATCACTTCCATCAAGGAGAATCCACGCTGGTTATCGAGACCGGTCACGTCAGGACACGTCGAGAATGAAACGGTGCTGGTCGGGTTCACCGCTCGCGGGTTCGCCCAGGCCATGCCAGAATATCTTGATGACCAGGGGACCGGCGCCGTCACATTGAGGATTCCCTTCAACACCATCCTCTGGCGTTTCATCTCGGCACACCAGTCCCCTGGCATTCCTGATGCGATCGGCGAGATCGATTTGCCAGAGTCTGAAATCGTAATCGGCTTGTTGTTCCGGCGTGCAAGGGCTATCGCCGCTGCAAATCCTGGAAATGTTTTCCGGTGGGTCCAGGTAGCGGTCAAGCGCGAGCGGATTCAAGCGAATCTGTTCAGCAAGGCTGGCGGAGGCCACGGCTGCGATGCCTTCCCTGCGGGCCTGTGTCGAACCGATGCTGCTGGTCAGCAACAGGGCTGCAAAGCCTGCCAATCCGAGTGAAAATACCGTGGCAGCGATCAGCACTTCCAACAGGCTGAACCCGCAACTCCGGGATTTCATCCTTCGGACCCCGGACCGAAGATATTGCTGATTGGCTTGAAATAAAAACACGAGTCGTCCCCCCCGGCTGACATGTTATGGATGATGATTCATTCTCCGGATACAGTGGCCGGACCGATAGCGCAAACCTCGGGCGGGGCTCGTCAGCAGTTGCCGAACTGACGGTAGGCAAATGTCCGGGATTGTGTAATAACGATGTTGTCGCAGCGTGCTGATTTGAATATACTTGCCGCCCTTCGGAGCCGATATAGCTCAGTTGGTAGAGCGGCGCATTCGTAATGCGTAGGTCAGAGGTTCGAATCCTCTTATCGGCACCATTAAAAATCTTCTTTATTCAAATAGTTAAATCAGAATAGCCAGGCGATAAATCGCCCCGTCCGGCTTCACGTAACTGTTTTATTTGTGCGAAAGCATTGTTTCAGGCGCGCCTGGCTTTTGCTTTGCGCGACGTTCTTTGCCAGCAACGCTCAATTCCCCAAGTTACGACTCAAGAAAGATTCTCGACACTACCCAAACAAGGAAGTAACGGATTCTTACGATGAATATGAATTTTGAACAGGACCTGTGAAAGTAATGGGATATTCAGATTTCAAAGGCTCTGTGTATTCGGTGATGTAAGATAGTGAAAAGCAATATTGTGTTTTATCAGACAGCAAAAGAATTCTCAATTTGGGTGACAGGGTCAATTTTGAAGGAGGATAATATTAAAATACTCACACTCCATTGAGGGCATATTTTCTAATGCCAACTTCCATGGACACAAGGAAATCCAAAAGCAGAATGGAGATGATCATTTAAAAATGAAGACCATGAAAAAAGATATAAAGATCCAATACAAATTTCAGTATGCCGTTAAAATCATTTGTACTTCTCATATTCCCGGCACGTCGCAAACATCAGATGGCTTATTACCGGGTACATATGAAACGGCCGTAAATATTCACAATCCTCATGAAAAGGGTATCAAGATCAGGAAGAAGCTGGCAAACCCCGGTGCAATAACGAAATACAAGTCTTCTGAAATAGAACCGGACGGTGTGGAACGTTTTGTTTGCCGGAATATTCAGGATTTTGGGATCACCTTTATTCACGGCTTCGAAGGTTTTCTGGTAATAGACAGTGGGGCCAGTTTAGATGTAACGGCTGTTTATACGGCAGGAAGTTCCGGGGGAAGTGTATCCAGCATAGCCGTGGAGCAGATCAGGGAACGCCGACTTTAAAATAGAGCAAAAAATGAAAACTAAATCCTGAACTGATTCCTAAAAAATGGAATTATTTGGTTTCTCCGCCTTTGCCCCCGACAGGCTATTTAAAGTAAAACTTGCTTTCGGTCAGGATCCGGCTCTCTGTTGAAACGGGACCGTGACCGTGACCGCTGACCGGGTCACCCTTCCCGCTGGATTCTGCTTTTCCAGTTTTTTTACTCATGTTTCGGTGTTGTTGGAAATTCACTCGTCCCATGCAGGGGCGAAGTCGGGATCGATCTGGCGACACTCGCCCGGCAATTCGTCGATCTGCCGACGATCCTCATCATCGAGCCGGATCTCCAACGCCTGGAAGTTCGAGCGGATGTGTTCGGGACTGCCGGAGCGCGGGATCGCAGCGACGTTCGGCTGTTCGAGGAGCCACGCCAGCGAGATCTGTTCGGCCGTCGCGTCGTGGCGCCTGGCGATCTTCAGAAGGACCTCGTTGTCGTGCAACGACCCCTGGGCGAGTGGCGCGTAGGCGGTGAGGAGCAGGTCGTGTTCGAGCGCCATCTGGTGCAGTCGCCGCTGGCGGAGCAGCGGGTGGTACTCGACCTGGTTACAGAAGACCTTGCCGAGTTCCAGCGCCCGCGCGAGCCATTTCGGGGTGAAATTGCTGACTCCGAAATGACGGATCACCTTTTCCTCCTGCAAGCGGTTGAGGGCGCGGAAGGTCTCTTCCAACGGCACTTCCTCGTTCGGCCAGTGAACCAGCGCGAGGTCGAGGAAGTCGGTGCGAAGGGCGCGCAGGCTGGCGTCGATCTCGCGCATCAGCGGTTCGAAGTTGAGATCTTCGAACCACACCTTGGACGTCAGGAAAATCTCATCGCGCGGTACGCCCGACTCAAGCAAGGCCGCGCCAACCCCGTCCTCGTTATCGTAAGCGCGGGCGGTGTCGATGTGACGGTAGCCGGTCTCAATGGCGGTTGTTACCGAACGACGGCATTTGTCACCCTTGAGTTCGTAGGTTCCGAATCCGAGGGCTGGAACCGCTGTGTCCTGGATTGTCTTGTACATAATTTCATGTGTTGGTCGTGATATGACATATCATTATCAGACGGGTATCGCGTACCGTCAAATCCGCGTTCACAAATCTGTGTATGGTGATTATTTCCCCCAGACAGGGTTTCGCTTTTTTCGATCAGGTCAAGCAGCGCGCACCGCTGGCGCGAGGTGCGTACTGTGGTTGCGGCAATGATCTCATCGATTAATTGGCACTTGGTCCAGACACCAGTGCCACCAGTCGGGCGATATAACCAATGTGTTGCGTCGACCGGTTGAAATCGCAGCCATAGGTGTTGATTAAATACGAGTGGGCTAAAATGTGACCTTGTTACATGCGCAGAGGTGTTCGACTTGCAGGCAACTGAAAATAAATTCATGCTCTACGCAAAGATCAGTACGGTCATTTATGTGATGGGCGAACTGCTTGACATGGCGACCACATACACCCTAAGCCCGGACCTCGCATTTGAAACCAACTTGATGGTGCGACGATATGGTTTTGGTTGGACTTATATGGTCGTATCCGCAATTGTGGTATCAATCATTATCTGGTTTGTCCAGTCCTGGATATGGCGACGTTTATCCGCGTCATTACCAGACGATCAAATGACCTACAAGTCATTGTACTCAGAATTGATCTTCAACCAATCGGTGCAGTCACCCGGTGCTTCTTTCAAAGATTATGCTCCCGGGGTGCTGATGGGAATCCTCTTTGTAGTCACGTATGCAGTCATCGCATCCAAGCTCATCACTGTTGTCTGGAATTTTCTGTTAATCACCGATTCTGCAGGCACATATCCTCAAATAGTCGTTACGATCGTAAAAAACATCCTGGCGACGAGTTTTGGGATACTGATGTTTTATGTTTTTCCTTATTTTCTTTATCGGCGTCACATCTCTCACGGCTGACGCTACGGTTGCTGGCTATTTCAGATTGAATAAGTGGCGCAAATTCTGCGCCATTAAAAGCATAGCGAGATCAAAAAACTGCTGGTAAAGAAGTATTCCCGGCCCGTTATTTGTGTCGCCGGTCCCGGCCCGTGATGACGTGGTAATGGATGATGACTCAACGGGGAATTGCCTGGCGGAAGAATAAAAGACGTTTTCGCTCATATGTACTAATATTGAGATATCGTGAAGGGTGTGAACTGTAAATCTTGACACTGCGCTCTTCTGTTTCTAATCCTCGCGGATCAACCAACTAACAATGCCGGGTCAACCGGCACCATGGAGACACTATGACAGACGAAACCTTGTTCCCCAACTTCGGCCAACTCGACACCCCGGCTCCGGAATGGGCCGGGAAACGGCCGGTGCGCATCGTGCTGATGGGCGATTTCAGCGCGGGTGCCGCCGCCGGTCGCCTTGAGAAAGGCGATGATCTGGCCCGCCGCAAGTTGCTGCCCGTTGATTTTGACAGCCTCGAAGACGTGCTGGCGCGCCTGGAAGTCCGCCTGGCGCTGCCGTTGGGTGAGAACGGTGGAGTTGAACTGGAATTCAGCAACGACCTGGATGACTTTCACCCCGACGAGCTTTACGACAATGTCGAAGTGTTCGAGGAACTCTATAACCTGAGCGGGCGCCTGAGCAACGCTTCTACCGCCGCGGAGGTTCAGTCCTGGTCCGCTGACGGTAACAAGCGCGTGTCACGCATGGGCAGGCATCGCTCGCGTGGCGGCTCCCCGGCGGCGGATGCGAAGTTGAGTGATTTCGCAAGCCTTGCCGGTGAGGAACCGGAGGTGGATACCGATGTGTCAGTCGATGATCTGGTACGTTCGATCGTCGGTCCGTTCGTGGAGCCAGCGGACAGTCCGAACGTGGGTCGTTTGACCAAAAGCGTCGATGAGGCACTGTCTGACGCGATGCGGGCCGTGCTGCACAACAGTGAATTCCAAAACCTGGAATCGCTGTGGCGCGGTCTTGACATGCTGGTGCACCGGCTGGACACCGGCCCGCGACTGCAGTTGCTACTTCTCGACATGTCGGCCGAAGAGTTCGCCGCTGATCTCAGTAGCGTAGACGACCTGGCGGAGAGCGGACTCTACTCATTATTGGTCGACAAACCTTCGCAGGAAGAGAATGGCGGCATGTCGATGATCTGCGGTCTTTACCAGTTCGAGGCATCACCACCGCATATCGAGTTGCTGGGACGCATGGCAAAGATTGCCGCGCACGCCGGCGCATCGTTTGTTACGTCCATGGCCAGCGACACACTGATGGACCGTAAAGTAGAGCCGCACCCGCTGGTCGCAAAGGGAATAGAGGAACTGCGCAGCATGCCCGGGGCTTCCCGCCTTGTGCTGCTGACGCCGCGTTTCATGTTGCGGTACCCGTACGGGAGCAAAAGCGATCCGATCAGCGCTTTTGAGTTCGAGGAATTCACGGCGTCCAATGGCCTGCGTGGCATGTTGTGGGGACACCCTGCGATCCTCGCCGCCTGCGCGCTGGCCGGAGCGAACGGCAAGAACCTGTCGATCGGCGATTTACCTTTCTATTACATGGTCGATGGCCACGGGGATCAGATAGCATTGCCCTGCACCGAACGGCTGATAAATACCGACAAGGCGACTCAGCTTAGCCAGTATGGAATTTGCGCCGTGATGGCATTCAAGGGTCAACCCGAAGTGCGCCTGGCCGGACTCGACGCCGTCAACGGCGATGCGATTGAACTGCAGATGAGCGCTAAACCGGCGCCGCAAGTTGCAGTCTCGGCCAAGGCCGCCGCGTCTGCTGGAACAGGTAAGTCTGAAGATGATGGGGACCTCGACCCGGACGATATGGACACAGACGGTTCGTCCGACGACGACCTGGATGATCTGATGGCCGGTTTCGACGACGATGGCGGTGATGATGACCTGGATGATCTGATGGCCGGTCTCGACGACGATGACGACGACGGTGACGGTGACCTGGATGATCTGATGGCCGGTCTCGATGACGATGACGACGACGGCGACAGCGACCTCGATGATTTGCTGGCTGGCTTTGGCGACGATGACGATGACGACATGGATGACGACGAGATGGACCCGGATCTGGCAGAATTGCTCAACTCGCTCGATTAAGCGATGGTGGGCTCAGCCGGCGAGCGCGGCTGAGCCCTTTCAGAGTTGAACGTTATTATGAAACCTTCTTGATTTCAGCCACGGCGTTCTTGACCAGGTTCTCAGCCGCAACCTTGATTTTCCTGAATTTTGTAATTGCGCCTTCGATCGCCTTTTTATCTTTTGAATTGTTGATATCGTCCTGAAATTTCTTCTTGATAGCTGAATAATCTTTGTCAATGTCAAGGATTTTTTGAAGCTCAACTTTGCATGCCTTCAAATTTTCAGTCATTCCCTTTCGATTACCTTCCTTGGCCGCACTTACCGCAAGCTCGGCGTCTTCTTTCACCGCCTTGAAGGCCATGGTGCACTGGCCCAGAAATTTTTTCAGGACGCGTGTATTGATCTTTTGTTCAGCCATTGTGTTGGATTTGTTTTCGGCCAATTCTGCTGGCTTGGCACTCATGATTTTTTTGATTTCGCTGGCATATTCCTTGGCTGGGTCGCGATACAAAGGCGGAATCATATCTTTTATCTTCTTGGAAATAGCCTTGATTTCATTCAGGTCGGCATCAATTTTATCCGCGAGTTTTTCGATATCTTTTTTGGATTTCGAGGTTTTGCTGCGCGTCTTCAAATCCTTTGCGATTTCACCTGCGAGCTTCTTTAAGCCGGCTTCACTGGCGACGGCGCGCTTTTCCAGATCTTGCAGCTCGTTCCAGGCGTCAAACTGCTTTGCCTGGTTGGATTTTGTCGCTTTCAACATAAAAGCCACGTCTTTATTCTTGCTGGCGTAATCTTCGATCTTTTTGCCGACGACACCACTGCTTTGCGCGGATGACACATCATCTGCCAATTGGGCAAAGCCGGTGACTGCATCCATTCGGAAATATTTTATTCTTTTCGTAAATTTTGCAGCGTTGTCCAATGTGCAATCTTTGGTGTTTGCGCGGCATTTTTTATATGCAGTTTCGAATTTTTTAATTTCTTCAGCCATTTTGTTGCTCCATAAAATTACCAATATCAATACAGTATGTTAGAACACAGCGAGTTATAGCCAATGCGTTTGCCAACTCATGTAACAAGGTCCAAAAGCGCGCCGGTCAGTCTGCGCAAAGGGTGGCACAACACACAAAAGTCGGCCACGACGGAATCGAAGCCGGCGTTGCCACCATCACCCGATTTCAGTCGATGACCTGCGGGAGTCAGCCTCAGGCCGCGTCGAACACCGTGCCGTCCAATACTTTGCTGGTGAGCTTGTCATAGGCATAGCCGCCGACTGCGCCGCCAAGCCCCATACCCAGGTCCTTGGCCGAAGTGGCAATAGAGTTGCCGTCAATCGGTGCAAGCGCCAACGTGCTTAGTTTGAGAGCCTCACGGAATATTTTCAGACCTTTAAGGTCCTTTTGCTTAAGCCTGTCGACCTCTGCGTCCAAACTCTTGACGGGTTTCGCCCAGCCCTTGGTGTCCATGTACATCACCCGGACTTTTTCGATTTGCAATTCCACTTTTTTATAATTCTTGTCAAGCGCGACATCCAGCGCATTTTCGATTTTCTTATACTCACCTTTCTTGTTCGTCGTCGGATGATCTTTGAGTCTTTTTGCCGCCTCGGTCATGAAGTCTTTCTTGAATTTTTGTTGGGCGCCAAGAATTTTTTCCAGGGTCTTGGAGAGATCGTGCACTTTTACTATCATCTGGGAGTATTTCGCCTTGAGTGTGTCACAGGCACTGTCACAGGTCTTGATCGAGGGCTGCGAGATGCCAAGAAACTCCTGAAATACCGCTGCCGAAACCTCATTGCCCACCAGCACGCCCGTCTTTTTGGCGCTCACGACCACGAACTTGATATGCTTGACCAGAATGGCATGGGCCTGACTGATATTCATCGCAAGTTTCGAAATATCACTGGCCAAAGACACGCCCGACTTGACGAAACCGATGATCGCAAACGCTGCCCCGGCGCCACCGGAAAACGGTGAAGTTGCCATTGCGGCGATGCTGACCGCCAGCCCTGCAAGCGTGCCGCCGATCGAGGTGAACACCTTGATCTTGAATTTCTTCCATTCCTTGCGCTTGGCCTGCAGCGCCGACCAGGTCTTCAAGACGCCCAGTTCTGCCGCCTTTTCAGCGACTTTCATGTCGTTCTTGATAGCGTCATTCAAGCCTTTCAGCTGCTTTTCCATGTCTTTTTTTGGAGCGCCCTTGTTCGCCATTTGAACGAACACGCCGTCAAAGACCTTACATTTCTGTTCGACCGTCTTGACCGTCTGATCCAGGATCGCCTTGGCCTGATCCTTGAACTCACTTTGCAGTAGAGGATCCTTGGCAGCCTCCTTCTCGATTGCTTTTGGCAGGTCGATCTCGACCTTGAAAGACAGCGTTGGTGGCGCAACCAATTTCAGGCCAGTCGCTTTTACCTCGACTCTGGGAAAGTGCATTACAACGAATTTGGCCATGCTTTACGGTCTCCGTACTTTACGAGGTTAAACAGAAGTGAGAATCAATTCGAGTATAGTCAAAAAAATCAGAACGCGTACAGTAAAAAAATCAGGTGGGGATTCCGGACATCATGTTTGTATGCAAAAGCAAGGTAGCCGCCCGGAGCAGGCTGAGTGTGACCGACTGGATATTCATACCGGGAGCTGGCGCCAACGTATGGCCCTGCCTTTCGGTCATAGCGCCGGTTTCGGGGGAAGTAAAAGTCCTTCACCTCCCCGATTTGGCATTTCACCAGGTATGACTGTTCATCGCACATAGACTCGCGCTATGGGGTGGGCACAAATGGTCATTTGAGGTAGTACCCGGGCCGCCGGTAAAATCCTGTTGTGACAATGTCAGGGGATCGCTGCGCTTTGGTTGTCGTTCTGATGCCGGATTCAAGGGGTGACAGCCGTACTTGGTTTCTCCCGATATTCTGACGTGACCGCGCCGGGTTCGAAGCGCTGAATGTTGTTTACACCCTGATCCATTTACGAAAGAATGTCAGTCACAGAATAATGCTATTACCAGATTGAGGAAGTCCCATGAAAAACAAATTGTTCCGGGTGATTTCAGCCTGCTTTTTACTCGCGGTTTTCAGTGGTGTATCGCTGGCCTCGGATGTCGTTCTGACACCCTTCGGGCAGAGCCCGGACGCCATGATGATCAAAGTCGTCCTTAAGAAGCTGGGCGTTGACGCCCGCCTGGAAAAACTTCTCCAGGCCGATGGCTTAACGGATGAGAAGGTCCTGATTATCGTGGTGGCAGGCAGTTCGAAGGGGTTGGGTGAGGCCGGTATCGACAAGGATGCTGAAATTGCGCGGATGAAAGCGGTTGCCAAGGCCGCCAGGGCCAAGGGCATGAAAATCCTGGTCATGCATATTGGCGGTAAAGGCCGCCGCGGCAACCTGACCGATATGTTTATCGTCGAGTCCATTCCCATGGCTGACCAGATAATTGTTGTCGAAGGCGGCAACTACGATGACCTGTTTACCACTTTGATAGAGGGGACGGATTTGGTGGTACTGCCCGCCAACTCTGTGCGGGAGACCGAAGCGCCGTTGAAGCTGGTGCTGACCCAATGGGGCGTGTTACCCAATTAGGGCCTGTTAACAGCCCCTGATGAGACTGCTCCCAAGCCGTTGAATCAATGAAGGAATGTTACCTATGAAACGTGCTGTTTCGTGGCTGTATTTCGGTATTTTCTGGCTGTTTTCCACGTCGGCCGTGTATGCGGTCAGCGTTGCGCCGATCCTGCAATCAAGGCAGGGGATGGTAACGGCGGCCCAACCGCTGGCGGCCGCCGCCGGTGCCGAGATGCTGGAAAAAGGCGGCAATGCCGTTGACGCCGCCATCGCCGTGAGCTTTGCGCTGGGTGTCGTCGAACCCTACGCGTCAGGCATCGGCGGAGAAGGCTACATGGTCGTGGTCATGGCGGACGGACGCGAAATTGCAATTGACTTTCGCAGCACGGCGCCGGCGCTGGCAACCTACGCCAACCTTGAAAAGGCCGGCAAGCTCAGTGACGTAAAGTACACCCCCAAGGGCTTTTGCGTGGCCGGGGTACCCGCGGGTATTGCCAAGGCGCTCGAACTGGCAAAACTGCCACTTTCGACACTGGTACAACCGGCGATCCGTCTTGCGCAGGAGGGTTTCGAGGTCAGTGAGACTTTCTCCAGGGTAAATATGGATGCCTATGAAGTGCTGAGCGAAAACGCACCCGGTTTTCTGGATGACGGTCTGCCGTGGGCTGCGGGTGCGACCTTCCGGAATCCGGCGCTGGCCAAAACCTTGAAGATCATCGCCGATAAAGGTCCCGATGTCTTTTACGACGGCGAACTGGCGGACAACCTGGACCGGTTCATGCGGGAGAACGACGGTTGGACACGAAAATCAGATCTGCAGGCGTACCGCGCGCTCGTGAAAGCGCCGGTCACCGGCAGCTACCGTGGTTACGAAATCAGCGTGCCGGGCAACCCCGTCGGCGGGCCGCGTATCCTGGCTACGCTCAATATACTCGAGTACTTCAACCTGGCAATGATGAGCTGGGACGATCCGCTCGCGATCCATATCATGCAGGAGGCCATGATCCTGACTTCCCTGGATCAGCGGCGCTGGATGGGTGACCCGGAAACCAATCCGTATATCCCTGAAAAAGGTTACGTCAGCAAAGACTACGCGCGTCAGCGCATGATGCAGATCGACCTGTCAAAAGCGTCCGATCCGGCTTTTTGGTATAGCGAGCGGGTTGGCGATCCCGGCGCTTATGAGAACGGCGAAAACTATATCGATGTGATGCTCGAAGCACGGCGCAAGGCAGTGATCGAAGGCTCGATCGAGGACGTACCGCCATCGACCACCCATTTTTCTGTGGTCGACAAGGACGGCAACGCGGTGTCCTGGACCCAGACCATTTCCAGTTTTTTTGGCACCGGCAACATGGTCGATGGATATTTCCTCAACAATGAACTCGGCAACTTCAAGTATGAACCCGAAGAGGGCAGCCCGATCAACCTGGAACCGGGCCGCCGGCCACGCACAACCATCGCGCCGCTGGTGGTGAGAAAAGACGGCAAGGTTCGATGGGTCATCGGCTCTCCAGGCGCCGGACGAATCGGCTCCACGATCGTCGAAATCCTGGTCAATGTAATCGATTTTGACATGAGCCTGGAGAACGCGATCAGGGCGCCCAAGTTCACCGGCTACGATGCATACAAGGCAATCCAACTGGAAGATGACTTCCCGCAAAAAACCATCGATTTCCTGTTGGCAATGGGTCACAAAGTTAAGCGTTACCCGCACCCTGATCTTTATTTTGGTGGTCCGAATGCCATCGAGGTGAGTGATGACGGCATGCTGACCGGGGTTGGCTCGATCAGACGCCTGGGTGGGGCGGCAGCGCCACAGGTGCAGACAGGGAAATGAGTGTAATGATCACGTCAGTATCACGTCCGTGGAGATGTTTTGTCCTCGCTGTGGCCTTGCTGCTGTTGCCGGCCAGTGCCTGGTGCGCGGATATCAAGCTGGATATCCGGCCAGGCCCCGGTGTGACCGAACAGCGGAAATTGTCCGACTATTTCCCGCCGCTCAAGGATACCAACCTGGACACCGATGTATTTTTTCTCGATAGCGGTAAACCGGGCGCAACCGGCCTGATCATCGGCGGTACCCACGGCAATGAAATCGCGGGTTCGGTCGCGGCGCTGGTGGCGCTGGAAAACGCCGTCATCACCGAGGGCAGGCTTATCGTGATCCCGTATACCAACCGCAGCGCACAGTCGATGCCGGATAGCCGTAATGGCATTGATCAACGGCTTATGGTCCATTCCCGTGGCGGCGAACGTTACCTGACCTATGGTGACCGCCGAACCGATCCGCTGGACCAGCATAGCGAGGATCCGGATATGTATGAAAATCCGGGCGGTTTCGTGCTGAAAAACGGGCAGGAGGCACGTAATCTGAACCGTACCTACCCGGGCAAGGCGGTGGGCACCGGCACCGAGCAATTGGCGTACGCGATCATCGAAATGGTAAAAAAGGAACGGGTCGACTTCAGTCTCGACATGCACGAGGCCAATACGCCGGAGACCGACAAGCAGGACGACGGCGATTATACGCCGGGTGGCAACAAACGCCTGTCCTACACGCTGGTTGCCCATCCACGCGGCCTGGAGATGGCGGCCTATGCGCTGTTGGCGATGGAAGAGGATACCGGTATCAGTATGAAACTGGAGGAATCCAACCAGTCGTACAGGGGTCTCAGCCACCTGGAGATCGGCGATGCGACGGATTGCCTGTCATTTCTCAGTGAAAGCCCCAACCCCGGGCAGGACCGCGGGCGGGCAGACGCGGATGTTATCAACGATGCGATGTATCCTTTGACCCACCGTGTGGGTATGCACCTGCGCCTGTTCAAACACCTTGCCGATGCCTATGCCGATTATCATGACAAGGTGCTCGAAATGAAAGACCTGCCGGAATACCGGGATTTGCTTGCCGGGGATATCGGTCGGTATCTGAATTGATGGAATGGTTCTGGCCAGAAGGTTATTACACCATTGTCATGGTCGGTGTATTCGCCCTTGCTTCGTTTGCATTCAGACAGCCGATTGCCGTGGCGCTGGCCATTGCGGCCATTGCCGGCGCGCTGGTTTCCGGTAACGGTGTGCCGGTCGCGCAACTGATCGAAGGCGCCTTCGGATACCTGGATACGATTCTGATCATCTTTTGCGCAATGATCTTCATGAAGACCGTGCAGCATATCGGCCTGATGGAGTCGGCGGCGGCCTGGCTGATACGTACATTCCGTGTTCTGCCGTTCCGCTTGACGATGGGGATTACCGGGTTGCTGATGCTGCCCGGCATGATCACCGGTTCTTCTTCCGCCGCCGTCCTTACATCCGGGGCGATCGTCACCCCGACGCTGCTCAAACTGGGCGTGCCACCGGTCAAGGCAGCGGCGGCGATCGCCATGGCTGCGATCTACGGTATGACGGCGCCGCCGATCAATATACCGGCGATGATCATCGGTGGCGGTATCGATATGCCCTACGTGGGCTTTGGCATCCCGCTGCTGATCTGCACGGTTCCACTGGCGATCTTTACCGGTATGCTGCTGATTTTCCCGTCGTTGAAACGATCGGCGCAGCTGGGTTCCGGGGAAAATATCGCACTGGATGAAGAGTTGGTGCGTATGTCCCGGGCGCCCCTTACACCACGGCTGATGCTGCCGTTTTTTGTTCTGATCATCCTGCTTGGCGGTGAACGCCTGTTTCCGCAGTACGCACCGTCGCTCGGCATGCCCTTGTCTTTCCTGCTCGCTGCGGCAAGCGGACTTCTGACCGGACGTCAGTGGAAACCATTTGAAGCTGCGACCGAGGCCGTGCAGGCGGCCCTGCCGGTAGCCGGAATTCTCGTTGGCGTGGGTATGTTCATCGAGATCATGACCCTGACGGGTGTCAGGGGGTTTTTCGTGGTGTCTGCGCTGGCGCTGCCCCAATGGTTGCTATATGTTGGCATTGCCACGTCGATGCCACTATTTGGTGCGGTTTCCGCCTACGGTTCGGCAACGGTCCTGGGTGTGCCTTTCCTGCTGGCATTGCTGGGACACAACGAGATCGTGGTCGGGTCGGCGCTCAGCCTGATCGCCGGTCTCGGTGACCTGATGCCGCCCACCGCCCTGGCCGGCCTGTTTGCGGCCCAGGTGGTCGGTGTAAAAAATTACTTTTCCGTTCTCAAGGTCTGTCTGCTACCGGCATTCGTGACCGCGGTATGGGGAATCATGATCATTCTCGGCGCCAACCTGTTCTGAAAAGGATTACAAAAGATGGAGTTGCTATGGACTTGAAGTGGGTTTACTGGGGGATCGATGTACTCGTCATTGTCCTGGTGGTACGTAGTCTCTACCGCGAAAAATCCCTGCGTGAGCAGTTCGTCGCGGCCATGGTCCTCGTTCCGCTGATCTTGCGGGCCTTTTTCATCAAGTAAAGACTGACCGATGTTTGAAAAGAAAAACAGGGCATCAGCAGTAACAGCGACTGCCATGCTGCTCGTCGCAGTGGCAGTCGCCGCCATCAGTGCGCGGAGTTATCTGCAGATGCGCTCGCCGTCACCCGGGGTCGACCGCGTCGTGCCGCATGCAGGTTTCGTCAAGAAACAATTGAGCGACTATTTTGACGGCATCAAGGACACCCCGGCGGACACCGATGTCTACATCCAGGCGGGCGCCGAGAGCGGTGGAACGGTCCTGGTCCTCGGTGGCACGCACGCCAATGAACCCGCCGGCGTGATCGCGGCCGTGCTGATGCTGGAGCGCGCCGAGGTCAAGCGAGGACGGTTGATTATCGTTCCGTACGCCAACATGATGGGCCGTTCACATACGTTCCCCCAGGATGCGCATCCGCAGACCTTCAGTTTCAAGACCGCGAGTGGCGGGCAGCGAACTTTCCGTTATGGATCACGCACCACCAACCCCGTGTACGAGTGGCCAAACCCCGATATCTATATACATCCGGCCTCGGGTCAGACCATGGCCGGTGTGGAGCGCAGCAATCTGAACCGGACCCACCCCGGAGTCGCGGATGGCAGCATCACCGAACGCCTTGCCTACGGCTTCATGCAATTGATCAAAAAGGAGCAGGTTGACCTGGCCATCGACCTGCACGAGGCGTCGCCCGAATACCCCGTGGTTGAAGCGATGGTCGCCCATGAGAACGCCATGGAACTGGCGGCGATGGTGGCCATGGAGCTGGAATTCGAAGGCATCCCGATGCGGCTCGAACCTTCGCCGCAGAACCTGCGCGGACTGGATCACCGTGAATGGGGCGATAACGCGGATGTGCTGGCAATACTGCTTGAAACCAGCAACCCCAGCGCCGGCCGTTTCCGCGGCAAAACCGATGAAGCGCTTATTTTGACGGGAAAAGACAAGGCCTATCAAAAAGCCTCGGAACTGGGCCGGCTTTACGTTCCTTACGAGGGCGGTAGCGAACCCATTGCGAAACGGGTGGCGCGGCATGTCACAACGGTTAAATTGCTGACCGATAATCTCGAATACGTCCGGGAAGGCAAGGGCGTTGACATCGCTGGCTTGCCCGGGTTCAAGGATCTTACCGAAAGTGGCGTCGGCGTGTGGCTGTCAGACTGATGGTGAGCAGGGCACTAAACCGGTGCGTCTCGTGAAACCCGGTTCCCAACGGCGCGTGCTGGTGACCGGCAGCCGTGGCAAGAGCAGCATCGTGCGTCTGCTGTTTGCCGTGATGGCGTCCGAGGGTCTGAAGGCCTATGCGCGTATCACCGGTGTGGTCCCGCGCGAACTGGGTCCGGGTGGTGTGCGGGCCATTTTGCGTTCCTCGGGCGCCCACGTTGAGGAGATGCGCTGGTGGCTCGGGAAACTGCCCGCTTCAGCGCAGGGTATCGTCCTGGAAAACAGCGCCATTACGCCGGAGTTACAGGGTCTGGCGGGACGCTGGCTGAAGCCGGACATCACGGTTCTGACCAATGCCCTGCCGGATCACCAGGAATCATGGGGTCCGACCGGGGTCTGCGCCGCCGAAGTGCTGGCGGCCGGGGTTCCCTGGCAGGGACGGGTTTTGCTGCCCGTGAGCCTCAAGACCGATGGTCACCTGCTGGGGTTGCTCGAACGCCGGAGGTGCCGTGTCATATTTGCGCGCCCGGCCGGTAGGCACGGCGAGAATTACCGGGACGTCAACATGGGACTGGCACTCGCCGCCGCGGAACAACTTGGATTTGCCGCTGCGCCGGCCCTCGAAGTCATGCAGCGTGTGCCACGCGACCATTATGATTTTCATGTGGCCAAATGTTGCGGGGCCGAAGTGGCGATGGCTTTTTCTGCCAATGACATTTCCAGCACACGGGAACTGTTCCGGTCGCTGAGGTGGTCAACAGATGAGACCCGCCTGGTTTACAATCACCGCCAGGACCGGCCCGCGCGTTTGCGCAGTTTTGCCGACTGGTTCAGACAATCGTACTGGCGGGAGGTGCTCATTATCGGTGATAAGCCGCTCAGGTGTTCAGCTTCCGCGCGCTACATGGACATTAAAAATGAACAGGCGTTGCTGCAGTTGTTTAAGCCGGGTGACAGGGTCTTCGGTTGCGGCAATATCGCCGGCTTGCCGTTGTCACTGGCAGCCGTTCTGGATTGATAACCGGTGTTAACCAGGGAAGATTTCCAAGGAGTTTTTGTCATGAGGAAGTTTCTTAACAGTTACAGGTTCACCCTGTTCTTTTCCGTTGCCGCTTTTTTCTTCATCGGTTGTGCAAGCGTCAGCGTGGTGGACCCGTCCCGCGAAGCCACGGGGTTTCACGGCATGGTTGCATCAGCCCATCCACTGGCCTCCCAGGTCGGTGTCGATATCCTCGAGGCGGGCGGCAATGCCATTGACGCCGCGGTGGCCGTTGGTTTCGCCCTCGGGGTGGTCGAACCGAATGCGTCGGGGATTGGTGGCGGCGGCCTGATGCTGATCTGGTTTGCCGACAGCGGCACGGCGGTTTTCATAGACTCACGGGAAAAAGCGCCGGCAGCGGCGACGGCCGACATGTTTGAGCTGGACGCTAAGGGCAGGGTCAAACCCGATGCGCGGGGCTTTAACCCGGCCATTATCGGCGGCAGGGCGGTTGCCGTCCCTGGAGAGGTTGCGGGTTTGCTCAGCGCGCTTGAGAAATACGGCACCATGAGCCGCGAACAGGTGATGCAACCGGCGATCGACCGTGCCAGGCAGGGTATTGCCGTGTCACCGGTCCTGGCCGGAATCATCATGGAAAACTACGAGGCGTTGGCGAGTTTCCCTGCCTCCGCAAACATATATTTGAACGACGGTTTTCCAAAGGAAGCGGGTGACTCGGTGCGCAATACCGATCTCGCAAATACCCTCAGCCTGATCGCTGATCAGGGACCCGATGCGTTCTATCACGGACCGGTGGCGCAGAGCATCGTCGATGCGGTTCAGGCCGACGGCGGTTTGATGAGCCTCGAAGACCTGGCCGATTTCGATGTAAGTTTTCGCGCACCGGTAAGCAGCACTTACCGTGGCTATCGGATCATATCCGCACCGCCGCCCAGTTCCGGCGGCACCCATGTCATCGAACTGCTGAATATCATGGAAAACTTTGACCTGGAAGCAATGGGCATGAATTCTGCTGAGAGCATCCACGCCTGGGCCGAGGCGATGAAGCTGATGTACAGCGACCGCCAGCAATACATGGGTGACAGCGATTTTATCGAGGTGCCGCTCGCGGGTCTTACCTCCAAGCAATATGCGCGTGAGCAGTTCGCGCGCATCGACATGAACAGCGTCATGGACCTGCCTGCCCCCGGAGACCCGTGGACCGTGGAAAGCGGCAGCACCACGCATTTTTCGGTGGTCGATGACGACGGCAACATGGTCGCCTACACCAAGACCATCAACCACTTTTTCGCCTCGGGCATCACAGCACCCGGCACCGGTGTCCTGCTGAATGACCAAATGGACGATTTTGACAAACGGCCGGGACAGGCAAATTCGATCGCCGGTGGCAAGCGGCCACTCAGCAGCATGAGTCCAACCCTGTTATTAAAGGACGGCAAACCATTTGCAACCCTCGGCTCACCGGGCGGCAAGCGGATACTTACCACAGTCGCGATGCTGATCAGCGACCTGATCGATTACGACATGGATATCCAGTCGGCCATCGTTGCGCCACGTATCAACCAATACGAGAGCGGCCCTTTGAAGATCGAGTCGCGGATTCCGGCAGACGTGCAGGACGAGCTCAGGCAGATGGGATACACGCTCGAGGTCAAGAAGGGTTTCGATCTCTATTTTGGCGGTGCGCAGGGCATCGTCATCGATCAGAAAAATGGCATGATGCACGGCGGTGCCGACCCGCGCCGGGACGGCAAGGCCATCGGTTACTGAGCCGTTGACGGTGTGATATGAAGCCTGAAAAAGCCGCCGAAGACTACCGCGCTTACCGGACCCGCCGGACCGGTTACCTGGTCCTGCTGGTGTTTGTTTTCCTGTCGGCACCGTTTGCGGCACACGCAGAGGCGGACCCCGGCTGGTTACCGGCGCTGCTGGAGAAGGAAAACATCACAATCGTGGTGGCCGACTCCGGCCTCGGCGGTTTGTCCGTGGTGGCCGACGCCGCCGAAAAATTCAGCAGGAACCCGGTATTCAAACAGGTGAACCTGGTCTTTTTCAACGCGTTATTTTCCGACCAGGGCGGTTACAACAGCCTGCAATCACGCGAAGAAAAGCTGGAAGTATTCAGCAATGCCCTGCAGAGCATGCAGGATCGTTATAATCCCGACATCATTCTGGTCGCCTGCAATACCCTTTCCGTGCTGATTCCGGATACTGGTTTTGTCCGCTCTGCATCCGTTCCCGTGGTGGGCATCGTCGGGGACGGTGTCGAGCAAATCGCGGAACAATTGCGTGGCAAACCCGGCGCGCGGAACATCATTTTTGCCACGCAGACGACGGTCGATGAGGGGGCGCACAAGAGCGGCTTGCTGGCACTTGGTTTCAGCGACGACCAGGTCATGACACAGTCCTGTCCGCAGTTGACCCTTTATATTGAGCAGGGTTTTGACAGTATGGATACGGAACTGCTGATCGATGCCTATGTCGATGAAGCCCTGTCAAGCATGCCGGAAGCGGATGGTCCGTTATCGGTCAGCTTCAACTGCACGCATTTCGGTTACGCGATGGACTTCTGGAAGCGTGCATTTGAAACGCGTGGTGTAGAGGTTGCCGCTTATCTCAATCCGAATACACGCCTGGTCGACTTTCTTCTGCCGGCTGACCGGTTGCAACGTTTCCCGGCATCGGCAGTCACCGTAAAGGTCGTTTCCATGACGGCTATCCCGGCTCAAATCCAGGATTCGATCGGGCGCTGGCTTCACGCTGTATCTCCGGTCACCGAAACCGCGCTGCACAATTTCGAGCTCGTACCCGACCTGATCAAATGGCACGGCCCGGTTTCCGGCGCAGTGCAGTAAGCCCGGGTTTGTCGACGCCTGCGAGGTCCTAGCCAGCCGATGCCGTACGACCATGAAACCTTTTGCCTGGGCATCGGCATGCTGCTGGGCATGTTCTATTATCACAGGACCGGCTGGGCCTGCGGCGGGATTATCACACCCGGCATCATCACCATGTACATCGGTGACCCGGCCAGGGTGGGGGTTTCAATGGCAGCCGGTTTGCTTACCTGGATCTTGCTGGACCTGTTGGTGCGGCGCTTCAGCATCTATGGCCGGCAGCGTCTGGCCACCGCCATGCTGATCGCGCTGGCGTTGCGTTACCCGCTGGTGTCGGTGCTGGGAGAGTCGTCACTCTGGCTCGGCTGGGTCGTGCCGGGTTTGATGGGGGCCGATATACAACGGCAAGGGCTTGTCCCGACCATGACTGCCGTTACCGCCGTCAGCGTCGCGACCGCGATGGGTATCCAGCTATTGCAGTGGCTTGTGTTGTGAAACGTTTGTTGCAACTGTTCAGGCAGGAGCCGGATACCGGCACGGACGGTCAACCGGCGCCAGATCACGCCCGCTTCGCGCGTTTCAACCAGCTCAGACTGTTGCTGATGGCAGCCATCCTGGCCGGATTGTGGCACCTGGGGGGCAATGCCGGATTAAATCCGGATGAAAACAGGCTTTGGGACAGGGTGCGCGCAGCGCAGCTGCACATGTCGCAATGGAGACAGGCCAACGGTACGTTTTCCACGCCCCGGAGCGACCCCTGGCAATGTGGTCTCATTGGTATCGAGTGGAGCGAGATCACCACGACCCTGGGCGATCTGGCCTCGAAACGGACCGCCTGCGATCCCGCCTGGGCCGTGCAGTTCAGCCGCTGGTTCCATGAACTTGGTCTCAAGCCGGGTGACCACATTGCCATTTACTCATCGGGGTCTTTTCCGGGTCTTCTGCTCAATGCCATTGCTGCGGCCGAAATGATGCAACTGGAACCGTTGCTGATCGTGTCGCTCGGCGCTTCCACCTGGGGGGCGAACCACCCCGCCATTCCATGGCCGTTGATGGCTTCCGAACTGAGATCGGGCGGATTTATAGGCAAACGGGCCAATTTCTATACACTCGGCGGAGGTTCCGAACTGGGTCATGGTATGGCCCCGGAAGGTCGGGCCCTGTTGCGCAAGGCGGCGGCGGAGACCGGTGTAAAACTGCTGTCGGCCGTCGATCTTCAGCAAATGATTGTTCGTAAGAAGGAACTGCTGGATGGCTTCAAGCCCGGGGTGTTTATCAACATCGGCGGTTCGCAGGCCAATCTCGGCGATGCCGAAGAAATTCTCCGCTTAACGCCGGGAATGGTTCCTGCCTCTGAGGCCGATCGCGCCGGCAATGGTGTCATCGGTGAGGCCATGCGGGAAAATATTCCCGTGATCCACATGCTGAATATACGGTTGATCAGCAACAGGACCGGTATCCCCTACGATGCCCCTCCACGGAAGACTGCTCCCGTCCTGGCAAATACCTGGTGGTCTGCGGCCGGGCTGGTTTTCTTTTTTATCATCTTGTTCACACACCGTCGCTGGAGGCTTGAGCCGGGCGAAGATTGAGCTTCGCTGAAGAAAAAAATCGTTGAACAAAAAATTGCCGCCCGCCCACTACTGTCCCACTTATTCCAGATGCCAAGTGCTGAATCAATGATCAATCGCGGGATTGCGCGACATTTGTTTCGTGCGGACTTCAATTCACCATCTGCCGGGACCGCCAGGGCGGCGCAGTGTCTTGTTTCAGGACAAGGCGTGAACCCATCCCTGGGGCCCCGGGCTCGACTTCCATGTCTCGCACGGTCCCGAAACAAGACACTGCACCCCCCCCGGCTCCTTCCACTGATTTTATGTGGGACAGCAGTGCCGCCCGCCGGCAAAAACGAACGCATGATGTAAGCCGGCACGGGTGTATACTCGCCAAAATCTCCTTTTACAGGCATGTCCTCATGCGATTACGGCACATTGAAGTTTTTTACGCAGTTTACTCATGTAAATCGGTGACGCGCGCCGCGGAGGTTCTCAAGGTTTCGCAGCCATCCATCAGCAAGGTGCTGGCGCACGCTGAACAGCAACTGGGCTTCGCACTCTTCAATCGTGTCAGGGGTAAGCTCATTCCGACATCGGAAGCCAACCAGCTTTTTGTCCAGGTCGCCCAGGTCAATGAGGAGGTGGACCGCTTGCGCCAGCTTGCGGCCAACCTCCGCCTGGTGGAAAAGGGCACGATTCGTATCGCGGCGACCCCGGCATTCGGTATCGATTTTCTGCCCGGCGCCATCGCCAGTTACCGCTTGCTGCACGAAGACGTCAAGTTCAGCCTCGAAACCCTGCGCCACGAAGAGTTGTCCAGTGCCCTGATGGATTCCCGTATCGACATCGGTCTGGCGTTCGACCCGGGAGACCTGCCGGGAATCAGCGGCGAGTTGCTGGCGTATGGACGATTCGTGGTGCTCGTTCCCACGGGTATGGAGGTGCTGCCGGAAGGGGTGTTGAGACTGGAGCACCTTGCCGGCCTGCCATTTATCAGGCTTGACAACCAGGGCGCGCTGGACCGCTTCCTGACCGCCCATATCGAGGCCAGTGAAATCCGTCTGAAATCGGTGGTGACCGCCGGTTCATACCAGCTTGCCAAGGCCTTCGTATCACATGGCATGGGTGTGTGTATTGCCGACGAGGTGACAGCGCATTCAAGGAGTCACGTCGGTGTGACAATCCGCGAATTGGAGCCGACCCTGGAGTTCCGGATTTCCGCGTTACACAAGGATCAGGAACCCACCTCCCTGGTATGTGGGGATTTTATCGGTCATCTTAAAAGCTGTCTGCAAGACTTTCTGAAAAGTTCCAATCGGCCGGACCAGGCGCCGGTTACTATCTCCAGCAGCCTGTAAAAGAAATTCAAGGGTCCCTATACTTCGCACGGTTATGCAAATCATCGCGCTGCTCATCATTGCCGTAACCGTCTTTTTAATCGCGAGGCGTTACCAGACACATGCGACATTATTCGCTGCCGGGTTTGCCTTGCTTATCACGGCACATTTCGCGCAGGTCCGGATTCCCGGGGAATCCATTACCGGCCTGTTCGCTTTCGACCTTTTCGCCATGGTCAGCGAGGCGTTCTCAACACGGGTTGCACGGATTGGCATGATCATCATGGCGGCGGGCGGTTTCGCCAGGTATATATCATCGATTTCGGCATCTACAGCGCTGGTCAAGCTGTCTATCGGGCCGCTGTCCCGTGTCAGCAATCCTTATTTGCTGCTGGCTATTACCTACGTGGCGGGTCAGTTCCTGAATATTTTCATCCCCAGCGCGGCGGGTCTGGCCATGCTACTGCTGGTGGCCATGTATCCGACGCTGGTGCAACTGGGTGTGCGTCCGGTGGCCGCCGCTGCGGTGATAGGCACCACCGCCTGCCTGGACCTTGGCCCGGCGTCACCCGTGTCAAACGTGGCTGCCGAGGTGATCGGCATTTCTCCGATCGAATATTTTGTCCATTACCAGCTCAAGGTGGCGGCCGTGGTCGTGCCGGTGGTTGCGGGTTTGCATTTTGCCTGGCAACGCTGGTGTGACCGGCGCGAACCCGAAACGTCAGACGAAGGCGGACTCGACGTGCCCGACGCGGACGCCGGCCATGACACCGTACCGGTCGGGTATGCCCTGTTACCGGTCCTGCCGCTGGCCCTGTTGCTGGTGTTCAGCCCATTGGTAGTCACCAGTATCCGCCTCGATGTCGTCACTGCCATGCTGATAAGTCTGGCCATTGGTATGGCCTGTGAAAGCATCCGTCACAGGAGCCTGCGTAAAGCACTCGGTGGTATTACCACTTTTTTTCGCGGCATGGGCGAGGTGTTCAGTTCCGTGGTAACCCTGATCGTCGCGGCGGAGGTCTTTGCGATGGGTGTCAAGGCCACCGGCCTGATCGCCTCGTTGGTCGCGGTCGTCGAAGGCAATGCGCTGGGCGCCGGTGTCATGGCCGTCACCCTGGTTTTGCTGCTCGGCATCGCAGCGCTGCTCACCGGCAGCGGCAACGCTGCGCTATTCAGTTTCTCCGGAATGATGCCGGCCATCGCCGGCAGGATGAATGCGTCGATCGTGTCGTTGATCCTGCCGTCCCAGTTTGCCGGCGGCCTGTTCAGGAGTTTCTCCCCGGTAGCCGGCGTCATCATTGCGGTCGCCGGTGCAGCAAACGTCACGCCTTTTGCCATCATCAAGCGGACATCGGTGCCGATGATCGGCGGTGTAATAGCCACGGTGGTCGCCAGCCATTTGCTAATTTGAGACTTTCTAACTGTTTCAGAGGTAGTGAAAGAGAAAGTCCGTTATGACCGGCCTCAAATCGATACGGATTCCGGCAGTGTTTGCATCGACCGGGCAAAAGCTGTGCCCGAAACCCGCAGCGATATACGCTTTGAAGACATGACCGCGTTCCTGGTAATCTTTTTGGAAGGCCTCATGCTGTTCAGGGTAGACCACCTCGTCCCTGTCGCCCTGGATATGCAATACCGGCGGTGCGCCGGAGTCCGGGTTGTTGCTGAGCCAGTAGGCAGGTGAGTGATAGCGGTTGATTTCGGGATCGTCGGATCTTCTCTCCGGCTGCCGGATTGAAAAATCATACGGTCCGTAAAACCCGACGAGGGCCCTGGGTTTGAACAGCGGCGTTGCGTAGCCGAAGTGGTTGAACAGCGCGCTGCCACCCTGGACATACAGGTTGGACAGACAGCAGCCGGCGGAGTAACCCAGCATGGCGAGCCGGTTGAAGTCGTAGCCGTATCGCGCCGCCTGGTCATTGAGAAAGACCAGCGCATCGGCCACGTCAAACAGGTTCCTGGGCCACATCGAGAACCGGTTCGCGCGGTTCGCCAGTGAATATGAAATGGATGCACAATTGAAACCGGCCTCGAGCAGCAGGGCAATCGATTGTCTGCAACGCTCGTCGCTCTTGCCGCCGGAGTGGAAGCCGCCACCGTGCAGGCAGGTAACCAGGGGCCGGCCGGGTGCGTCAACCAGGTACAGGTCCAGTCGCTGTGTTTCGTTATAAGCCAGGTCTGCAAATTGCCGGGTCATTTGCTGCTCACGCGGAGACCGGGTTCAGATGCCTGCTGCGACATCGTGACCGCTGGCGCAGGCCAGTGTCCAGCCCAGCATGCCATGGCCGGTATTGAGATGAATGCCCTCGATGGAACTCGGTCCAATCAACGGACGGCTATCGGGTGTCATGGGCCTGAAACCACCCCATTCAGCATTGGACCTGACATCGTAATGTGCGATTGAAGGGGCGATTGTGCGTGCGGTATCCAATAGTGTCTGTGCCCTGGAGTGGTCCATGTCCGTGCGGTAACCGACAAAATCGGCAAACCCCGCGATACGCATTTTGTCACCGAGCCGGCTGAAAACGATCTTGTAGCCCGGGTCGGAGATACTCACCGAATTCGAAGATTCGCAGGCGGGCAGGGTGATGCTGTAGCCACGCATGGGGTAAATATTTGTGCGGATGCCAAGCGGTGCCAGTAAGGTGCCGCTCCAGGCGCCGATGCTGACGACCACGGCATCCGCCTGAATGGTGCCGCGGTCCGTTTCCAGTGCCGCCAGCTTGTGCCCGCGGGTGACGATTTTTTCAACGTTGGTGTTCAGCTTGAACTTGGTTTCACTGTTCTGCGTCAGCCACTGGCTTAAGCCGGTCGTGAACTCGAGGGAATCACCGACCTGGTCATTTTCCGAGTAAACCGCCCCTGCGTATTCATTTTTCATGTGACTCAGAGCAGGTTCGATTGCGACGGCCTGCTCAAGCGTCACCACGCGTGCATCACAACCGAACTGACGTTTAAGTGCGCAGGCTTTCGTCGCTTCCGCCAGCGCGTCCTTGCCGCTCAACATGACCAGCTTGCCGGCCGGACGGAAGGAAAAATCAAGGCCGGTCCGGTTACGCAAGGCCGCCATCAGTTCCGCGGAACGCAAGGCCAACTGGAGTACCGCGATGGTGTTTTGCCGGTTTTGACGGCTTGAGCACTGGCGTAAAAAAGCCTGGCCCCAACAGAGAAGTTGTGAGTTAAGCGGTGGCCGGACGTGAAACGCAGGGTCCAGGCCGGTCATCATTTTCGGGATTTTTGATAATAATGCCGGACTGGCCATGGCATCGGTGAAACTGTAGGAAAGCTGGCCACCGTTACCGGCGCTGGCGCCGGATGCTACCGTCTCGGCACGGTCCACTACCGTTACCGAATGGCCACGTTCGGACAAGTAGTAGGCCGTTGTTACGCCAATGACGCCTGCGCCCAGAACAACAACATGCATGATTTCACCTGATTAAACAATCGCTGCCAGCGAGAGTAGGGATTTTAATCGGCGTTGCCGTGCTACCTCCAATGACAATATATACTGACCTCATATCTCGGGTTTATGAGTCAGCCACGCAACGGGCCCTGCAGAAATGTCGTCATCGTGGTTTTCAGGTGTTGGATAAACCGCTGGGTCACGACAGAAAAAGGATCGGATACCGTGTGTACTATCGATATCTCGAATGGCAACGGCGGATCCAGGTAAAGGGCAATGACGCTATCGTGGCCGGATGACCTGGCGGTGATCTCGTCGATCAGGGCCACACCCGCACCATGCGCCACGAGCGCTTTGGCCATCTGGTAGGTTTCCACGTTGGCGACGGTGCGCAGTTTGATGTCGTTGGATTGCATGCGTGTGGCCAGGATCTGTCCCAGCGGACTACGTGTGCTCAGGTTGACAAAATCAAGACCGTGCAAATCTTCCAGAGTCAGTTTTGACTTATTGCCTAGACCCAGTGATTCATGCGCTATGGCGACAAATTCGGCCGTTGCAAGATGATCTACCTTGATGCCTGGTGTAGCGGGCGGACTGAACACGATGCCAAAATCCACCCTCAACTCTCTCAGCGCCCGCACCACCTGGTGTTGGTGAAGGGTTTCAACTTCAAACACGGTGTCCGGGTGTTGCGCCAGGTAAGACGCGATGGCTGAGGGTATGACGTCAATACCGAGGGCTGGGGTCATCGCAATGCGGATCACACCCGTTTCTGCTGACCCCAGGTTTTTCGAGATCCGGCGAAGTTCATTGATATTCCGGTAGGCGTCATTGACGTGTTCGATCAGGCGATCCGCCTCCCGGGTCGGCGTGATTTTGCCCTTGTGGCGTTCAAACAATGGGAAGCCCAACTGCTGTTCAGCGTGCGCCAACACCTTGCTGATGGACGGTTGTGAAACGTTCAGAAGTCTTGCGGCGCCGGTGATAGACCCGCTGGTGTAGACCGCGTGAAAAACTTCGATGTGTCTTAAACGCATACTTGACCCCGTATAAAGTTCTCCTGAGTATAACCTCAGGTTATTGGTTGTGTCCGAAGAATCATTGGAATTTTATCCCGATACAGATAAGATTGTAAAAATAAGGTTAAACGCACAATTGGACATATGTCGCGATGCCCATAGTCGTTTGTTTGTTTTTTATTTTAAGCGTTGGCCTTGAGTGACTAAAAATTTAATTGCACTGAAATAAGTCAAGTATTTTTGCATCAACTATAAAGCAGGGAGTCTTTATCATGAGAAAGCTACCCCGGCCGATTATTGGCAGGCTATTAAAAGATATCAACAAAATACCACTTCAGTTAGCTTTACTACTGCTCTTCTTGTTTGCTTTATTTGCCATTCCGGCACAGGCCGCAAACGAAAACGCCGCCATAAACGTGGCTCAGATGCCGGTCAAATCGGCTATTGAATCTGTCAGCAACCAGGCCGGTGTTGAAATTGAATGGTCGACCGGTGCGCTTGACGGCATCACCAGTAAAGCGGTGAGCGGCAGCATGAGCGCAGAGAAAGCGCTAGAGATCATGCTGGCAGGATCGGGTTTACAGGTGATCAGGGTCGATGACAAAACTTTCAAAATCATACCTGAAGGTTATCTCTCGAGGACGACCCGCCTGGCACAGGCAGAAGCCGACAAAACCGATGAACAGGTGCTGGAAGAAGTCGTTGTAACGGGTACCCAGATTAAGGGGGCCAAAATATCCGAGGCGCTGTCGGTGTCAGTCATCAGCAGCAGTGATATTGAAGCCTTTGGCATCGATTCCGGCGACCAGCTTCTGAACGCAATGACGGAGCAGGGTCAAAACTTCCAGAGTGAGGCTGAAAATATTTCCGGGGGCGTGAACTCGGTGCGTGGCGACATCGGTGCTTTCAACCTGCGTAACATGGGCACCGGAAACACGCTGGCATTGTTGAACGGCCGGCGCATGGTGCAGTCAGCGGGTTACCAGACGGAGGAGGTCGGCGGCAGTTTCGTGCCGGTCAATTCGGTCAACTCCAATGAGATACCCATACTGGGTGTCAGGCGTGTTGAAGTACTCCGTGACGGCGCATCAGCCATCTATGGCGCCGATGCGGTTGCCGGTGTAGTCAATACTGTTCTGCAGAATAACTATGAAGGTCTGACCGTCAGGGCCCGCTACGACTGGTACGACAATATTCCCCGTAATGACATACGGCTGAATGTAAAATGGGGTAAGGATTTCAACGGCGGCCGCACCAATATCAGCGTATTCGCCGATTATTATCACCGTGACCGGGTCAGTTCATTTGACGACAAGCGCTGGGCAGATGCCGACTTAAGATGGCGTCTGCCTGAAGACTCACCCTGGGCGTCCCGTACCAATTTCAGGAATGACAGTATTGACTCCCTGTTTGGCCAGTTTGACATGAGCGGCAGTGTATCGGGTGTGACGGATGGAAGCGGTGAGTTTGAAACCTGGCCTGTCGATAATTCCAACTGTCAGCGTCCCGAAGCGTGGTATCTCAATGAAGTCATGTGCGGGTTGCCTGACGGCGTGGGCCGGTTGGAGGATGGCAGGGCTGGTCCCTATCGTTACAACCTGAATGAAAATCGCGATTTGAGTTCCGACCTCGACCGTTACAACGTATTCCTTTTCCTGAATCACGAGTTCGAAAACGGGGTTGAATCCTACACCGAATTGTCCTATTACGAGGCAAGTACCAATCTGTATCGTCACCCGGCTGCTACCACGACAGGTGTTGAACTGGTTGTTGCCGCTGATAACTATTACAACCCTTTTGGTCCATGCGGTTCGCCGAACCGCCTTCCCGATGAGGTTCTCGGTGCAGATTTCACCTGTGCAGGCAAAAGCCTGCTGATGGATTACTACCGTTATGCGGAAAATCCCAGGATTATTGACAACAAGGCCACCACCTGGCGTGTCGTGCAGGGATTCCGCGGCTCCTGGGGTGATTGGGACTGGGACGGCGCCGTGGTCTGGTCCGAAGCCAAGCGCGACGATGTCACGCATAACCGTATTTCCAATAACCTGATGCAGGAAGCCCTGAATGATACGACGGCTGCTGCTTATAACCCTTTCAATGGCGGCTCACTTACGTCCAATGTTGAAAGGGCGTTGGTCGACGTTTACCGCGAGAACAAGACTGATCTGAAGATGGCCGATTTCAAGCTAAGCAAAAATGATCTGTTCAACCTGCCCGCCGGACCGGTCGGTTTTCTCGCCGGTGCCGAATGGAGGGAGGAATCTTATGATGACAACCGTGACCCGAGACTGGACGGAACCATCCCGTTTACCAACCGCAATGGCATAACCTTTCCTTACATATCCGATGTAATGAATTCAAGCCCGTCGAGCGATAGCAGCGGCAGCAGAAAGACGACTTCCCTGTTTGCCGAGTTCGCGGTTCCGGTCTTCAGCAACTTCGACCTGCAACTGGCCGCACGCTATGAACACGCGTCCGACTACGGTTCCTACACGGTGCCCAAGGTCGCATTTGGCTGGCGGATATTTGAACCGCTGTTGATCCGTGGTTCCTGGTCCAAGGCGTTCCGCGCGCCGAACCTGATCACGGTCAACGAATCACTGGTGGTACGCACCAACACCATTAGCAACCAGGTCTGCGCATACGCCGAAGAATTTGGCGGTGAAGGTGCAGAGGATGAACTTGTCTGCAGCGGCGGCGTACAACGCCGTGCCGAGGGCAACCTGAATCTGGATCCGGAAAAATCGACCAACACGTCGATTGGTATGGTCTGGACGCCGCTTGAAAGCCTGATGGTGACCCTGGATTTCTGGTCCATCGAGAAGAAGGACACGATTGGATTGTTTGGTGAGGAAAACGCAACCCTGCTCGACCTGTTGTTGCGGCTCGAGGCGGGTACATCCAATTGCGGGAGTGTGGTAGGCAACCCGGCCATTGGCTATGGCGAGGTTGATCCCGATGATATCCCGTACTACCTGGCAGCTGGCGTGTGTCCGATCGGTCAAACCGTGTACATTGAAGACAATTACCAGAATCTCGATACCCGCACTGTCAAAGGCCATGATATCGGTGTCTACTATTCCCTGGATACAGGCTGGGGTGAGTGGGACTTCACCGCCAGGGGCACCTTCTATGACACGTATGAACAGCAAGCCGGCGGTGCCGCCGCGTTGCTGATCAAGGCAGGACAAGAGGGTGTTTTACCGCCGGGGTATTACCCTGAAGGTTTTGCCGACCTGATACGCCAGGACGGTAACCAGGCCAACAAGTACAACTTCAGCCTGGGCTGGAGAAAGAATGCCTGGGGCGCCAACGTCAATGCTTTCTACCTGAGCAGTTTTATACAGACCTCGCTGACGCTGTCCGACGGTACAAAGTATGTTATCCCGTCCGTGACCACCTGGAATGCAAGTGTCGATTACCGCTTCGACCTGTGGAAGAGTGAATCGCGTCTGCGTTTTGGCATCAACAACCTGACCAATAAGCGCGCGCCGCTGGCTGATCGCTACTTTGGGTATTTTGCAGACGCACACACCGATCTCGGACGCTATTTCTATGTCGATTTGAGGATGGGTTTCTGAGTGCAATACTGATCTGATCGGGACTGTCCCCGGTCAAAAAATAAAGAGCCTGCGTCTTTCGGGACGCAGGTTTTTTTCGCCGCTGCCGGATGACGGGGCAGTCAAAATTGAGGAAAATTGCCGCTTTTACCAGCGCTGGATTCCGAATCTTTCCGCGTCCACCACTTCCTGCATAACCAAAGGTTATTTCCCACGTATAAAGTTTCATGGGAATTCCCGCGTTTTTGGAAAAGAAATGTTTAAAAGTTGTTAATCGCAGGATATAGTGCGCGCTACGGCTGTATCCGTCTGTCTTTGTTCTGAAGATAAAGTACATGTCCGCATGTTTATGATCTACGTATGTTCAGGATCTAAAAGTCTCGTTGTCATTGTGTTGTTAAAAGATAGTGTTTTAAAAGTATTTGCTTTGACGCAATCGTTATTTGGCACAAACGTTTTTTACGCAGGGAGTCTTTATTATGAGGAAACTACCTCAGCCATTCACCGGCGGGCATCTGAAATCCAATAAAAAGCCATCAAGTATTATCGTACTGCTGCTTTCCCTATTTGCATTACTCGCTGGTCCGCTATATGCAGCGGGTGAGACCGTTGATGTGGATATTGCTGCCTTGCCGGCCAAGTCCGCATTCGAAACATTCCGTGTCCAGACCGGCATAACACTCGAATGGTCCAATGCCGATGTTGCCGGTTTCACCAGCAAAACGGTGAACGGAAACATGGGTGTTTCAGAAGCATTGCAGATCATGCTCGGCGATTCTGGATTGCAGGCGACACAGCTTGACGCCTATACCTTCGTGATTCATTCGGAGTCCGCCAACCCACGGGTTACGCAACTGTCACAGGCAGCGGCGGAAACCGATGAGCAGGTGCTCGAAGAAGTCGTCGTGACGGGTACCCAGATCAAGGGCGCAGCCATATCCGAGGCCCTTTCGGTGTCGGTCATCAGTTCTGAGGATATTGCAGCTTTCGGTATCACTTCGGGTGACCAACTGCTGCAGACAATGACCGAACAGGGGCAGAATTTCCAGAGCGAATCCGAAAGCATTTCCGGTGGTGTGAATTCCGTGCGCGGTGATATCGGCGCCTTCAATCTGCGCAATATGGGTACCGGTAATACACTGGTCTTGTTGAACGGGCGCCGCATGGTCCAGGCTGCAGGTTACCAGACCGAAGAGGTCGGTGGCAGTTTTGTACCGGTCAACACTGTCAACTCGAATGAAATACCCGTACTGGGTGTGCGCCGGGTTGAGGTTCTGCGCGACGGCGCCTCGGCCATTTACGGCGCCGATGCCGTGGCCGGTGTTGTCAATACCGTGCTAAAGACCAACTTCGAAGGCCTGAACGTACAAGTCCGCTACGACTGGTACGACAATATCCCCCGCAATGACATACGGGCGAATGTCGAGTGGGGCCATGACTTCAACGACGGCCGCACCAATGTCAGCCTGTTTGCCGATTTCTATCATCGTGACCGGGTAAACTCCCAGGATGATCCGAAGTGGGCCAACTCGGATATGCGCTACCTGTTACCCGACGATTCCCCATGGCTGGTCAACCCCGTTACCGGCGCGGCAGTCACTACATTCAGAAATGACGCTATCGACTCTTCGTTTGGCCAGTTTGATATGGCGGGCAGCTATGCCGGTGTCACGGATTCAGCCGGTGAGTTTGAAACCTGGCCGATCGGTGATCCGAATTGCCAGCTTCCCCAGGCCTGGGTGATCAATGATGTCATGTGCGGACTGCCTGATGGTACCGGCAGGCTGCCCGATGGTTTGGCCGGCCCGTATCGTTACAATTCAAATACGAACCGTGACCTGGTATTCCGATCTCGACCGTTACAATGTTTTCTTCTTCCTGAATCATGAATTTGAAAATGGGACCGAGGCGTACACGGAAGTGTCTTATTACAGGGCCGAAACCAGCCTGTATCGTCAACCATCCACAATGACGACGGGCGTCGAACTGGAAGTCGGTGCGAATAACTATTACAACCCGTTTGGTCCGCTGGGTTCAGCCAATCGCTTGTCCGCTGACATTATCGGTGACAAGTATCCCGAAGGCCGGGCTTTGCTGCTGGATTACTTCTCCTGGACCGAGGTGAACAGGGCTGTTGATAACACGGCCACGACCTGGCGTGTACTGCAGGGTTTCCGGGGTGCCTGGGGCGAATGGGATTGGGACGGTGCGGTGGTCTGGTCGGAAGCGAAACGTGAAGACATCACCCGTGGCCGCATTTCCAATACACTGATGCAAGAGGCTTTGAACGATCCCACACCTGCGGCTTATAACCCTTTCAGTGGCGGCAATTATGCTACGTCCAACATTGAAAGGGCCCTCGTCGACGTCTACCGCATCAACAAGACCGATTTAAAAATGGCCGATTTCAAGGTCAGTAAAAATGACCTGTTCAACCTGCCGGCGGGCCCGGTCGGTTTTCTCGCCGGTGCGGAGTGGAGGGAGGAATCTTTTTCTGATAACCGTGACCCGCGACTCGATGGCACCATTACGTTTACCAACCTGTCTGGCGAGACTTATCCATTCATATCCGACGTGATGAATTCCAGCCCATCCGGTGACAGCAGCGGCAGCAGAAAAACGACATCCCTGTTCGCCGAGTTTGCGGTACCTGTTTTCAGCACCCTGGACATGCAATTTGCAGCGCGTTATGAACATGCATCCGACTATGGTTCCTATACGGTTCCAAAGGTGGCCTTTGGCTGGCGCCTATTTGAACCGCTGTTGATCCGTGGTTCCTGGTCCAAGGCGTTTCGCGCACCTAACCTGATCACGGTTAACGAAGACCTGGTGGTACGCACCAACACCATCACCAACCAGGTCTGCTCATACGGTGAAGATTACGGCGGTGAGGGTGCAATGGATGAACTGGTTTGCAGCGGCGGCGTGCAACGCCGGGCCGAGGGCAACCAGAACCTGGATCCGGAAAAATCCACCAATACCTCGATTGGTGCCGTCTGGACACCGTTAGATGACCTGATGATTACCCTGGATTTCTGGTCGATAAAGAAGAAAGACACGATTGGACTGTTCGGTGAAACCAATGCCACCCTGCTTGACCTGTTGCTGCGGATCGAACACGGCCCCGTTGGTTGCGATACTTTTATCGGCAACCCGGCGATCGGCTATGGCCCGGTGGATCCCGAAGATGTTCCTTACTACCTGGCGGCCGGCATTTGCCCAATCGGTCAGACCGAATATGTTGAAGACGGTTATCAGAACCTTGACACCCGTACCGTCAAAGGTCACGACATCGGTGTCTACTATGCGCTGGATACCGCTTGGGGATCCTGGGACTTCACCGCCCGCGGCACCTTCTATGACAAGTATGAGCAGCAAGCCGGCGGTGCAGCCGCATTGCTGTTGCAAGCATCGAATGAGGGCATTTTACCGGTGGGTTATTATCCCGGCGGTTTTGCCGACCTGATGCGTCTGGACGGTAACCAGTCCAACAAGTACAACTTCAGCCTGTCCTGGCAAAAGGATGCCTGGGGCGCCAATCTCAGTGCGTTCTACCTGAGCAGTTTTATCTGGACGAGTTCGGATCTGACTCCTGGCGTCAACTGCATTGATCTGTGCAGGTGGGTTGTTCCGTCGATGACCACCTACAACTTCAATGTTGATTATCGTTTTGACATGTGGAAGAGCGATACGCGTGTGCGCCTTGGTATCAATAACTTTACCAACGAGCGGGCGCCGTTGGCCGATCGCTACTTTGCGTATGTCGGCGATGCACACTCGGATCTCGGACGTTATTTCTACGTTAGTCTGAGGATGGGTTTCTGAGTTTTGCAGGCACCCGGCCGGGGGAAAATCCCGGTCATTGCTAAAATAAACGACCTGCGCCTTCCCGGGCGCAGGTTTTTTTTTGCATTAGCGTTTTGCGGGTGTTCATCCCATCAACCCTGTTGGATACTATGGGCTTGATACCACCGGCTTACAAACCGTTAACAAGAGGAATCTGTAATGCACCCCAAACTGGTCCCTGCCTGGCTGGCCGCGTCAATTTCTGTCGTCGCGGCGTGCTCGCCCCTGAACACGGGAACAATGAAAGACAACACGGCATTCGACCTGGTGCTGGAAGGCGGGTCGGTTTGGAAGGGTTCGGGCTCCCACCCGGTCGTTGCTGACATTGGCATCCGCGGTGACCGCATCGCCGCCATCGGCGATCTTTCCGGTGATAAGGCGGACCAACGCATCGCCGTGGACGGACTCGCGGTTGTGCCGGGTTTTGTTGATATCCATTCCCACGCCGTACGGGGTTCACGTAAGAACAGCGGATTATTCAAACATCCCGATGCGGAGAACTACATCCGCCAGGGTGTGACGACGGTTATCGGCGGGCCGGATGGCGGTTCCGATTTGTCCATCGCCCGGTTACTTGGCGACTTCGAAATGACACCCGCCAGCATTAATTTTGGCACATTCATCGGGCACAACACGGTGCGTGAGGCGGTCATGGGCCGCGAGGACAGGGCGCCAACCGCTGATGAACTCGAAGCGATGAAACAATTGGTCGAGGCCGGTATGCTTGACGGCGCCTATGGCTTGTCATCGGGTTTGAAATACATCCCCGGGGCATACGCCAAAACCGAAGAGGTCATCGAATTGGCAAGGGTTGCCGGCGCCTACGGCGGAATCTACATCAGCCATATGCGCGAGGAAGGTCTGGGCCTGATTGACAGCGTTAAAGAGACCATACGCATCGGCGAGGAGGCGGAATTGCCCGCGCAAATCACCCACCACAAGGCCATGGGTGTCGAGATGTGGGGCGCCAGTGTCGAATCCCTGGCGCTGGTCGATGCGGCCAATGCACGTGGTGTGGATGTCACCAGCGACCAGTATCCCTATGCGGCTTCGAGTACCGGTATCAGTGTGCTGTTTCCGGCGTGGAGCCTGGCTGACTCACGCGAGGTTCAGTTGGCGCGATTACATGACCCGGAGACCCGGGCCCGCATCAAGGAAGGTATTGTATTTAACCTGATCCACGACCGTGGCGGCGATGATCCGTCACGCATCGCCATCGCCAATTGTGACTGGGACGTCACCTTAAACGGCAAAAACTTCGCCGAAATACTGCGTGAACGGGGCCAGGCGGTGAACATGGATACTGCGGCGGAGCTGGCAATGGAAATCCAGGAACACGGCGGTTGCTCAGGTGTATTTCACGCCATGTCTGACGAAGATGTTTCCCGGATCATGCAACACCCGCGCACCATGATCGCGTCGGACGGGGGTATCTATGTGCCGGGCGAGGGTGTTCCACATCCGCGAAATTACGGCACATTTGCCCGGGTTCTGGCGTACTACGTACGTGAGACGCGTACCATCCCGGCCGGTGAGGCGATATACAAGATGTCAAAGATGCCGGCGCAACGCCTGGGTATGACGGACCGCGGTGTTATCCAGGTGGGCGCCATGGCGGATATTGCGGTGATGGACCTGGATACGGTCCGGGACCATGCCACGTACGATGCGCCCCACCAGTATGCGACCGGTGTAAAGTACGTGCTGGTCAATGGCGTGATGGTACTCGAGGATGGCCGGATGACCGGTGCACGGCCCGGACGGGCATTACGATCACGCTGAAAAAGACAGGGATTTGAGAATGACACAAAGGAATTCAAGCCGCAATAACACCCGCGGGTTCTTTAACACACTGCTGTTTGCCTGTGTTTTCTTTACCGGTTTTTGTTCAGGCCCTGTACTGGGACAGCAGACATCCGGTCTGAAGCAACCCATCGTCCGCTACGATGCCATGCACCACCCGGCCATGGGACGCTTTGGTATGGCCGTTTCCCAGAACAGCATTGCCACCCGCGTGGGACAGGAAACGCTCGTCAGGGGCGGGAATGCCGTCGATGCCGCCGTGAGCATGGGTTTTGCCCTGGCGGTGACCCTGCCGAGGGCGGGAAATCTCGGTGGCAGCGGTTTCATGCTCACGCATATGGCGGCAGAACAGAAAACCTTTGCATTTGATTATCGTTCGGTCGCACCAATGAAGGCCAGTGTTGAGAAGTACCGCAAGGCGGACGGTGAACTGGACTGGGACAAACTTACCTTCGGCCCTATGGCGGCGAGTGTACCCGGCACCGTTGCGGGTTTGTACACGGCCTGGCAGCGCTTTGGCTCAATGGACTGGAAGACGTTGCTGCAGCCGGCTTATCAACTGGCAAGCGAAGGCTTTGAAATCGGCCACGACCTGGCCAAGGTTCTCAACATGGCAGCCAGTGAGCTTAATGTCTATGGCATTGGATCTGCCTATCTCAAGCCGGACGGGCAGCTTTGGGAGGCGGGCGACAAGCTGGTTCAAACCGACCTGGCCTGGTCGATTGCACAGATCATGGAGCACGGCGCTGCGGCGTTCTACGAGGGGGAACTGGCGCAACGCATCATCGCGGAATTTGAAAAAAACGGGGGAATCATCAGCGCGCAGGACCTGGCTGAATACAAGGTAAAGGAACGCGTACCCGTTTCAACCACGTATCGGGACAAACAGGTTTTTTCCATGCCGCCGGTCAGCGCTGGCGGTGTAACCCTGATCCAGATGTTGAACATCCTGGAGAATTTTGACCTGCAAAAATACCCCCAGGGCTCTGCCGGGAGTCTGCATCTACTGGCGGAGGTGATGAAGCGGGCTGCTGCCAACCGCAGATCCTTGCTGGGGGATCCGGATTTTGTCGAGGTGCCCGTCGATGCCTATGTAAGTAAGGAACTGGCGAGAGAAATGGCAAAAAAAATCGATATGAAAAGGGCTGAAAAGGTGGAAAACATCGAAGCAGAATCGCTCGACAGATATGAAAGCCGCGATACGACGCACTTTTCCGTGATGGATCAATACGGCAATGCGGTTTCAAATACCTATACGCTGGGGTATTCGTTCGGTTCCGGATACGTTGCCGAAGGAACGGGTATCCTGTTCGACAACCAGATGCGCAATTTCAGCTACCGTGCAGACAGCCAGCACCCGAACGCGCTGGCGCCGGGAAAACGCATGCTCTCCACCATGACGCCGACGATCGTACTCGACAAGGACGGCAAAGTATTCCTGGTCACAGGATCTCCCGGCGGAAGCCGTATCATCAACGTCGTTTTGCAGGTGCTGGTGAACACGATCGACTATGGTCTGAATATCGCAGAGGCGACCGACCGGGCCCGGATACACCAGGGCTGGCAAAAACAGGACCTTGCGATTGAGACCGGCATGAACCCGGAGGTGATAAAGCTTTTAAAGGACATGGGGCACGTGATCGACATGCAGGGGACGATGGGCAGCACGCAGTCCATCTGGTGGCGGAATGGCGTCTTCGAAGGATCGGCGGACCCAAGACGCCCGAATGCGCTCGCACTGGGCCTCGACAAACCGCCCCTACCGGTTCAGTAAAACGTCTGTCATGATGGCGTCAGATACCTGCGCCGCCATTGTTTGCAACGAAATTTCAGGACAATTTTATTAAGGCCGGGGAGCTACGAAAAAGTTTCCTGGAAAAATTTGTTCGGCGTTGCGCTTAACTTTTACTATTACACTGGTTTGGGATCTGGGTGTGTTTGAAAGGTTTATACTGAGCCAACCCAGGGAGATGAAAAATGGTTAAGTTATCAGCCTTTATCCTGGCTGCGCTTACACAAATTGTTCCGGTCACTTTGTTCGCAGATGAAGCGCAGGCCGACATTTCGAAATTCCGGACGTGGGTCAGCGAGATGGAAGACCGGGAGCGTGGTCCGTTTTCACGTCTGAGATGGTTCTGCAATGATGGAACAGTTCTGCCTCCAGGGGGCTATACCTGCAAGGATCATGGCGGTGGTTTTCAGCACGGCGAGTGGAGCGATAAAACGCTCGAATTGCGCCAGCAGGGCTACCTGGTGGCCAACGTACTCGCGGGCCTGGACGCGACTGCCTGGGTGGATGATCCCGATTTTAGTAACCGTTATGCCCAACTCCTGGTTGAACGCTTCCTGGTCAGCACCGACGATGGCTGGATCATGAGGCGCGCGCTGTTTTACCGGGGTGCGATCCAGGAGGAGGACGAGCGGGCGGCGGCGCGTGCGTTGCTGACCGAAATGTCATCGCGTGAGCACTGGATCGGAGCGGCTTTCCCGGCGCTCAGGGCCGGTGTCAGGATGTTGCCGCATGGCGCCGACAACGCCTCGATCCAGAAAGTCCGCCAGATGTCTGCATCGCTATCAGACCGGGACGAGCGATTTAAACCGTTGCGCGCCAAGATACATGGATCGCCGGGCGCTGAAGATGCTGAAAGTGTCCGCGCCTACGCGGCTGAACTCCGGACTGCCGCCAACAGGCTGGCATACCTGGAACTGGCCGATGAAATAGATGGCATTTACCGGGCTGCACCGCTGGATGTGGAGTTGGACAACATGGCGGCGGATTATCCCGCGGCCCTTTGGTTTCAGTACATTTTACAAACCTCGGCCGAGGCATTGCGCGATGATACACGGCCCGCCGGCAGGTTCAAGACGACCGCTCTGCTGCTGGCCGACTTGCGCAGGGCCTTACCGCGCATCTACGCGGCTTCCGACCGCCTGGATATCCTCGATCTCAGCTTGCGGGTGGAGGTCGAGAACTTCAGCGCCGCCAATGCCCTGCGCTCCGAGATGGGCCTGGCAACCCGCGGACAGCGGCTGGACTACCTGAAATCCGCCGGTACGGCGGCGTTTGGCACGGGCGTCATCAATGAACGCCTGTTGGCTGAAATGGACAAAACTTTTGCCGCACTGGCCATCGATGAGACCGGCCTGGACACGTATATGCGCGACCTCAACTACCTCGGCCGTGCGCCCGGTTGGGGCACCCAGGCCTTGCGCATGTATTTTTACCAGGCCATGGAAAAACTCGCACAGATCGAGCCCCTGGCCCTGTTGTTCATCCAGGACCAGTTGCGCGCCAGCCCTTTGCTTCTTTACTCGAAAGTACTGGATGGTTTGTCGCGTGACGCAAACCGCTTGGCGGGTGTGAAACACCGTTTATTCAATGAGGAAATCGGCGTGGGTTTCACCGCGTTGAATGCGGGACTGGCGCGCGGCATTCTGCACGTGAAGCCGGATATAGACACGCTGGAAAATTTCAAAGCCGACGGTATCTACCTGTTGCCCGAAACCGTTTCCGACCTGCCGCCGGTGGCCGGAATTTTGACAGCGGGTGAGGGCAATCCGCTTTCGCACATCCAGTTACTGGCGAGAAACCTGGGTATCCCGAATGTGACGGTCGATACCGGCGTGGTGGCGAGCCTGGCCAGACACGATGGTGAAATGGTCGTCATGGCCGTCAGCAAGTCCGGCCTGGTTGAAATTTCGCCGTGGTCGGATGGTTGGAACAAGGTTTTCGAGAACGCAGATGTCAACGGTGTGATCATCCGGCCCGACCTGGAAAAACTCGACCTGACGTTGCAGGAACTGGTTCCTTTGGATGACCTGCGCGCGGATGACTCGGGCCGGACCGTTGGCCCCAAGGCGGCAAAGCTGGGCGAGTTGCGTTCACACTACCCTGGCAACGTGTCACGCGGCATGGCGATTCCATTTGGCATTTTCCGGCAGGAGGCATTTGAACAGACCTATCCGGGAGGTGATGGCACCGTGTTTGAATGGATGGTCAAAAGCTATGCGGAACTCGCCTCGATCCCGGTGGACGATCCTGCGCGTGCCGGAAAGGCGGAGGCATTTCGTGCAGAACTCTACGATATCGTTAGCAACACGCAACTGAGTCCCGGGTTCATGGAAAAACTGGACGCCGCCATGAAGCTAGTATTTGGCCCCGATGATCCGCCCGGTGTCTTTGTGCGCTCGGATACCAATGTTGAGGACCTGGCCGGGTTTACCGGCGCGGGCCTGAACCTGACCCTGCCCAACGTGGTGGGTTATGAAAACCTCCTCAAGGCCATCCCCGAGGTTTGGGCTTCACCGTTTACCGTCCGCGCCTTCGCCTGGCGCCAATCCCACATGACCCAGCCGGAGCATGTCTATACGTCCATACTGTTGCTCGAATCAGTGGCCTCGGACAAGTCCGGTGTGCTGGTGACCGAGGACATCGATACCGGCAACCGCGGTGTCGTGTCCGTAGCGGTGAATGAAGGCCTCGGCGGTGCGGTTGATGGCCAGGCCGCGGAATCCCTGCGCATACCCCTCGACGGCTCGCCCGTGCGGGTGCTGGCGACCGCGACCGCGCCCTGGCGGAGGGTGCCGAATCCAGGGGGCGGCCTCACGCTCCTGCCCAGCAGCGGCAGTGACACCGTCCTGCAGGCTGCAGAAATTGAACAGCTCATTGATTTTGCGCAGCACCTGCCTGAAAAGTTTCCGGCGATTACCGATGACGATGGAAATCCTGCGCCGGCGGATGTCGAGTTCGGATTTGTGAACGGTGACCTGAGACTGTTCCAGTTGCGACCCTTCCTCGACAGCAAAATGGCAAAGGGTATCGGTTACCTGCAGCAAATGGATGCGCGTCTGAAAAATACCGCCTCGATCAGTGTCGACATGAATGGGGTGCCAAAACCATGAAAACGTCAAGCCGGTGGGGTTCGGTTGTTCTGTTCGTTGCAATGGTCGTGCCGGCGGTGACAGTCATGGCTTATCCGCTGGATGGCTACGAGGATACGGGTATAAGACGCGTGGAAGGTGCGCGCCTGGCCAACGAAGGTCTGGCGATTGGCGGTTTCCAGCCACCGGGCGCCATGTTGACGACCGAAGAGGTGGACCTGAGGCTTTTGGGCCGGGATATTACCCTGCCGCCGGCCGATCCTCCGTTTACGGCGAAGGTCACGGCCTTACTCGGTGGGGATGCCGACCGTTACGGTATCGCGGTTTTGGATATTACCGATCCGGATCACTTGCGTTATGCCGAATATCGTGGCGATTACCAGCAGAATGTTGGCAGCGTCGGTAAGCTGCTGGTCGCACTCGGTCTTTTCCAGGCACTGGCCGACACCTGGCCGGATGACCTGGAGCGCAGGAAGGCGGTGCTTCGCGATACCATCATTACGGCAGATGACTTTGCGCACAGCGACCATCACGTCGTCAGGTTATTCGACGTGGAAACGAGGTTTCTGACACGTCGCAAAATAGCCGATGGCGATCAGGGTTCCTTGTGGGAATATCTGGACTGGATGCTTTCCGTCAGCTCAAACTCGGCGGCCTCGATGGTGATGCGTGATGCCATGTTGCTCAAGCACTTTGGCCGTAACTACCCGGTGCCGGAAGATCAGATCAAGACTTTCTTTTCCACCACGAACAGTGGTGCACTGACCAGGCTGTTCCAGCAGACATTCTGGGAACCCGTGACCCGCAATGGCTTATCCCTGGAGCAGATACGCCAGGGCAGTTTTTTTACCCGCCAGGGAAAGGCCAAGGTCAACGGCGGCGGCAACAGCTATGCGACCGCGCGCAGCCTGATGGAATTCATGTTGAAGATGGAAGAGGGCGTGCTGGTGGACGCGTGGAGCAGCCGCCAGCTGAAAAGACTGTTGTACATGACCGAACGGCGTATCCGTTACGCCTCGTCACCCGAGTTGAGAGAGGCCGCCGTATATTTCAAGTCGGGTTCGCTCTACAAGTGCAAACAGGAGGCAGGCTTCAATTGTTCTGCCTACCACGGCAACGTCATCAACTACATGAATTCCGTGGCGATCGTGGAACAGGAAATTGACGGTGTGAAGCTGCAGTACATGGTGATCGTGATCTCCAATGTATTGCGGGAAAATTCATCGGAGGTTCATCAGCGGCTCGGCACCGGGATCCATAAGCTGATCAAGGCAGAACACGGGGTGGGGTCACCCTAGCAAGAGTTGAATGTAGCCTGGTGTTATATGCAACGGCCAATTCATGCAGGGGAGCGGCCAGCTTTTCAATCCAGACAGCGCCTTTCGGGTTATGCGAAAGTGCGACCATGATGTAAGCGAGGCCCTTGCTGCGCACCAGTGCGCTGTCTGCATGATAGTCTCTCCAGGAACCTGACTTCCTGAATAATTCAAGATTCGGGTAAGCTTTCAAACCCCTTACGAACTTGTGCTTGATACCAGGATGGGACAGTGCTTCAAACATCAATTTGGTCTGTTGCGGACTGACCAGGGTGCCATTCTGCAATTTGTAGTAGAAACGCGCGGCCTGGAACGCAGTTGCACCGTGGGACAAGCCGGACAAGGGGTCGCGGTGGTAGGCTGCACTCGGGGCATAATCCTTGCCAACCCACAGACCGCCGTTGCCGTGCTGATCGTAAAAGTTCAACCTGGGCGATTGCAATATTTCCAGCAGTTCCTCGCGGCCGACCTGTTCGAGAACCTTGGTTGCGCATGCATTGCATGAATAGCGGATCATGTTATCCAGGTCTATTTGTAACTGGTCATCCAGTTGCAGACGGCCATCATCAATTTCCACGGCAGCACCCAGCAGAATCGCTATTTTGGGCAGGCTGGCTGCATACACCATGTTGTCGCCATTGAGTTCGGCGAGATGGGGTTTGTCGGGGTCGGTGACGATAACCAGGACCACTGCCAGTTCTTTTGAATCGACGGCAGCGGCCAGGTTTTGCTGGGCAATTATTGTTTCAAGGCCCTGTTGCAATTGCTGGTCCGCGGATTCGGCCAAGGGCAGGGGAGTTTCTGCGGCCATGACCTGCATGCTGATTAAAAACCAGCCCATAACCAGGATATATTTGAATGCATTCATAGAAATATACTTTTTATTGGTTAGGCCATGGCATTCGACCACTGACATCCTGGTGGTAAATGACTACCTGACACCGGTTACTCTTCTGGTGCGATGCTTAGCTTAAGCCCTTCATGCTCAGGCTGCAATACCACCTGGCAGCTAAGACGTGAATTTTCTTCTGTGCTGTCAAACACTTCGAGCAGGTCCGTTTCGTCCGGGTCCGGTTGCGGAAATCGATCCAGCCACTCCTCGTCGATGTAAACATGACAGGTGCCGCAGGAGCACAATCCGCCACAAATGGCCGGCACACCCCATTCGTATTGCCTGAGGGTTTCCATCAGGCTGTCGCCTGCACGGGCCTCAATTTCATGCACCCGGTTGTCCAGGTCTTTCACGGAAATATTGATCAAAATAACGCCTCTCTTGACTGGATTTTCATTTCACGGTCGCTCAAAACGGGTGGCATTATATTTGTTTATGCGTTGAAATGGGGTTAAATTGCCTGAAAAATTTCACCGCGTTCACATTATCCGAAAGGAATCGACATGCGTTCTACAAGCACAGACCCGTCAATTTTCGTGTCCGGGGCGGTTCGAAAATATGCGCATATCCCGGGGGGGCTATTGCCGCTGTTACATGAAATACAGACCGGTCTCGGCTGTATTCCCAGGGAATCGGTCGCCGGCATTGCCCGCGGCATGGGGCTTTCACGGGCGGAAGTTCACGGTGTCATCAGTTTCTACCACGATTTTCACGACAGGCCCAGGGGGCAAAAGACGATTCACCTGTGCCGCGCCGAGGCCTGCCAGGCCGTCGGTTCCAGGTCTCTCGAGTCGCATGTCAAACGCCGTCTTGGTATTGACTATGGCGGTACAACGGCGGATGGCCGTTATTCACTCGAACCGGTCTATTGTCTCGGCAACTGTGCCTGCGGACCTTCGATCCGTATCGGCGACGACGTGTTCGCAAGGGTCGATGCGGAATACTTCGATACATTGCTGGATCAACTTTGAACATGATAAGAGTTTTTATACCTGCAGACACCACCGCCTGTGCCCTGGGTGCGGACGCCGTCGCGGCAGCGGTGGCCGCGCAGGCGGTTAAGCGGAAACTGGATATTGCCGTCATCCGCAACGGCTCTCGTGGTATTTTCTGGCTCGAACCATTGCTGGAAATCGACGCGGACGGTGTCCGTTACGCCTTTGGGCCAGTGACCCCGGGTGATGTAGCAGATTTGTTCGACGCCGGTTTCCCCGGCTTGATTCAACACCCCTTGTTTCTCGGCAAGGTGACGGATATTGAATGGCTGGCCCGCCAGGACCGGTTGACTTTTGGCCGTACGGGCTGGATCGACCCGCTGAGCCTGGACGATTACAGACATGCCGGCGGTTACGCAGGTCTGTCCAGGGCGCTGGAGAAAACATCCGCGGACATCATCGAGGCCGTCGTTGATTCCGGTTTGCGTGGACGCGGCGGGGCGGCGTTTCCCACAGGTATCAAGTGGCGTACGGTCCTGAACACTGTATCGGAGCAGAAATACGTCACCGCGAACGCGGATGAAGGCGATTCCGGCACCTTTGCCGACCGTCTGCTAATGGAAGCCGACCCGTTCCAGTTGATCGAAGGCATGACGATCTGCGCCTTTGCGGTGGGTGCGAGCGAGGGTTACATCTATTTGCGTTCCGAGTACCCGAAAGCCTTGCGCGTGCTCGAGCGGGCCATTGCACTGGCAGAATCCGCAAACCTGCTGGGTAATGATATTCTTGGCAGCGGGCGCAATTTCCACCTGCAGGTCCGCGTCGGCGCCGGTTCTTATATCTGCGGTGAAGAAACCGCCATGCTGGAAAGCCTGGAGGGAAAACGCGGTATGGTCCGTTTCAAACCGCCATTGCCGGCCATCGAAGGCCTGTTTGGCAAACCCACGGTGGTCAATAACGTCCTGACACTGGCCGCGGTGACGACGGTGCTGGCAAAAGGCCCGGAATACTACCGTGATTACGGCAGCGGCCGGTCACGCGGGACCCTGAGCGTGCAACTGGCCGGAAATATCCGCCGCGGCGGCCTGGTGGAAGTGCCTTTCGGTATAAGCCTGCGTCAACTCGTCGAGGATTTCGGCGGCGGCACCGCCAGTGGCCTTCCCGCCCGCGCCATCCAGGTGGGTGGACCGCTGGGTGCCTATCTGCCGGAGTCGCAGTGGGACACCCCGCTGGACTATGAAGCCTTCGCCGGCATCGGGGCGATGCTTGGGCATGGCGGTATCGTGGTTTTTGATGACAGCGTCGACATGCTGGAGCAGGCCCGTTTTGCCATGGAGTTCTGTGCGGTGGAATCCTGTGGCAAATGCACACCGTGCCGTATCGGTTCGGTTCGTGGCGTGGAGCTTATTGATAAGATAGCTGGCAACTTGAACCAGCAGGCCAATCTTGGATTGCTGGAAGAACTGTGTGAAACAATGGAAGCGGGATCATTATGCGCGATGGGAGGCTTGACCCCGATGCCGGTCCGCAGCGCGCTGCGGCACTTCCCAAAGGATTTTGAACATGCAATCGAGCAGCTGGATTAATGCCTGACCTGAACAAGACATCCCTGGACTTTGGGACGCCACGGCCACGTGACGTGACCGAGCGGGTCAGTTTGCTTGTCGATGGCCGGCAGGTCAGTGTGGAGGCGGGCAGTTCCGTCATGCGCGCCGCTGCCCTCGCCGGTATCGATGTGCCCCGGCTTTGCGCGACCGACAGCCTCGACGCGTTTGGCTCCTGCCGTATGTGCCTGGTCGAAATCGAGGGCCGAAAGGGTTTGCCGGCTTCCTGTACGACACCCGTAGAAGCGGGCATGGTGGTGCATACCCGTACCGGCAAGCTCCAAAAAATGCGCAGGAACGTACTCGAGCTCTATATTTCGGACCATCCGCTCGATTGCCTGACCTGTCCGACAAACGGTGATTGTGAGTTGCAGGACCTGGCTGCGGAACTGGGGGTCGAAGACAGCCGCTATGCACTGCATGGCCGCAATCACCTGCAATCGGACAAGGATGAATCGAACCCTTATTTCACCTTTGACCCATCGATGTGCATCGTCTGCTACCGCTGTGTACGCGCCTGTGAGGAAGTCCAGGGCACCTTTGCGTTGACGGTGGACGGCCGCGGATTTGAATCGCGGATCTCGGCCGGGCAAATGGAATCCTTCATGGATTCCGAATGCGTGTCCTGCGGCGCCTGTGTCAACAGCTGCCCGACGGCGGCGCTGGAAGACAAGTCGGTCATCGAACTGGGGCTGCCTACGAAGAGCACCGTCACGACCTGCGCTTATTGTGGCGTCGGTTGCGCCTTCGAGGTTGAAACCCGCGGGGATGAGGTCGTGCGCATGACACCACACAGGGACGGCAAGGCCAACGAGGGCCATGCCTGTGTCAAGGGGCGGTATGCATTCGGCTATACCAGTCACAAAGACCGCATCACAAGGCCGATGATCCGCGACAGCATCAATGATGCGTGGCGGGAGGTCAACTGGGAGCAGGCGATTGAATTTACCGCCCGGCGTTTCCGCGAAATCCAGGCCGAATTCGGCAGGGACAGCATCGGCGGGATAACCAGTTCGCGTTGCAGTAACGAAGAAACCTACCTGGTGCAGAAACTGGTGCGCGCCGGGTTTGGCAATAACAACGTCGATACCTGCGCCCGTGTCTGTCATTCACCCACGGGTTACGGTCTGAAGACCACGCTCGGCGAGTCCGCCGGCACCCAGGCGTTCGATTCGGTCGCGTATGCCGACGTGGTGATGCTGATCGGCGCGAACCCCACCGACGCGCACCCGGTCTTTGCCTCGCGTCTGAAGCGCCGTCTCCGGGAAGGTGCAAAGCTGATCGTGGTGGATCCGCGCAAAACCGACCTGGTGGATGGCCCGCATGTACGCGCGGCCCATCACCTCCAATTGCTGCCGGGCAGCAACGTGGCTTTTGTCAACGCGATGGCGCACGTGATCGTCACCGAGGGGCTGACCGACGAAGCCTACATTCGTGAACGTTGTGACATCGAGGCCTGGCGGCAATGGTCGGACTTTATCGCAAAAGAGGAGAATTCACCCGAACAGTTGCAATCGGTGATGGGGGTGCCCGCTGAGTCCTTGCGCGATGCGGCGAGGCTGTTTGCAAAGGCTGGCAATGCGGCGATCTACTACGGTCTGGGTGTCACCGAGCACAGCCAGGGTTCTACTGCCGTCATGGGAATTGCCAACCTGGCCATGGCGACCGGCAACCTCGGCCGTGAGGGCGTGGGTGTCAACCCGCTGCGCGGGCAAAACAACGTGCAGGGTTCATGTGATATGGGTTCATTTCCGCATGAACTACCCGGCTACCGGCACATATCGGACCCGCAGGTGCGTGGCCTGTTTGAAAACGAATGGCAGGTCAAGCTGCAGGCGGAACCCGGGTTGCGCATTCCAAACATGCTCGACGCGGCGGTCTGCGGGGCTTTCAAGGGGCTGTATTGCCAGGGTGAGGACATTGCCCAGTCAGACCCCAACACCCATCATGTCGAGGCGGCATTGATGGCACTCGAATGCCTGGTTGTTCAGGATATTTTCCTGAATGAAACGGCCCGCTTTGCACATGTGTTTTTGCCGGGTTCGACGTTCCTGGAAAAGGACGGTACCTTTACCAATGCCGAACGGCGAATTTCACGGGTGCGCAAGGTGCTGCCTTCGAGAAGCGGCAAGGAGGACTGGCAGATCACCGTCGACCTGGCCAATGCCATGGGTTACCCGCTGGATTACGCGCACCCGTCCGAAATCATGGACGAGATCGCCCGCCTGACACCCACGTTCAGCGGTGTGAACTATGCCAAGCTGGACCGTCTCGGCAGTATTCAATGGCCCTGCAATGAATCGGCGCCGGAGGGTACGCCAACCATGCACGTCGGCACCTTCGTGCGTGGCAAGGGCTATTTCGCGGTCACCGGCTTCGTACCCACCAGCGAGCGCTCTAACCGTAAATTCCCGCTGCTGCTGACCACCGGCAGAATACTCAGCCAGTACAACGTCGGCGCCCAGACACGACGTACAAAAAACACGGCCTGGGCGGACCAGGACCTGCTTGAAATGCACCCGGTTGACGCACAAGACCGGGGCATCAGCAGTGGTGACTGGGTCGGTATCACGAGCCGGGCGGGTGATACGGTATTGCGGGCGGTGGTGACTGAAAAAGTACAGCCGGGCGTGGTTTATACGACCTTTCATTTTCCGTTGACCGGCGCCAATATCGTCACCACCGAAAACTCCGACTGGGCCACCAACTGTCCCGAATACAAGGTCACCGCGGTACAGGCAACGCGGGTTACCCAGCCGTCTGAATGGCAAAAGCAGCAAAAGGTCTTCAATGCCCGGCAAAAGGTCTTTTTGGACAAGGCCCGGAAATCGGATGCCTGAACGGTCACTGCAATAGTGCCGGATTCACGCCAGGTATCGGTTACCTGCTGGGATGAAAGTCAAACCCAGCGCCCCGATGACGAGGTGGCGGCGGAGGTTCCGGTCGCGCTGACCTATAACAAACGTTCACACGTGGTCATGATGGCCACACCAACGGCACTCGAGGACTTTGCCATCGGTTTCAGCCTCACCGAAGGCATTATCAGGCGGCCATCTGATGTGCTGGAAGTATCCGTCTTCGAACGTGAAAAAGGACTGGAACTTGCCATGACGGTCAACCGGGACTGTTTTGAACAACTTGCGGTGCAACGCCGAAACCTGGTGGGTCGAACCGGTTGCGGCCTGTGCGGCGCGGAATCGCTTGACCAGGCAGTACGTGGACCGGCAACCGTCACCGGGCGGCTGTCGGTGACCGCCGCGGCATTGCAGGCAGCGGTCCGGTCCCTGCAAGTACATCAGCCACTGCAGGCGTTGACCGGCGCGGTGCACGGCGCGGCCTGGTGCAGCACCGCTGGCGAGATCCTGGCTGCACGCGAGGACGTGGGGCGTCACAACGCGCTCGATAAACTGATCGGACACCTTGCCAGGACGGGTTTTGACCCAGGCACAGGGTTCGCGCTGGTATCGAGCCGCGCCAGTTATGAAATGGTCTACAAGGCCGCCGCCGCCGGTATCGAACTGTTGGCCGCGGTTTCGGCGCCCACGACACTGGCGATTGATTTTGCGCAACGCAGCGGTATCACCCTGGTCGGATTTGCCCGCCCGGGGCGGCACAATGTCTATACATTTGAAAGCCGTATCACACAGTCTTGAATTGCGACGGCGGGGCAGGGAAAATGGCAAGAACCGAGACAGACCACCTGGTATCAATGGCGAATGACATCGCCGCAAACCTCGGTTTCCAGGCGGATGCGGACATACGGATCGCGGATCACATCAATCGCTTCTGGGCGCCCAGGATGCGCAGCTTGTTACTCGAATACGCAGCCAGCGATGGCGGCGGTTTGTCCGAAGTACTGCTGCGGGCCCTGGAAAGCTTGAAGCAACCCCGATGATGCGCCAACCGGCCGGTGTGATTCTCGCGGGTGGCCGCTCCAGCAGGATGGGGGGCGTGCGCAAAGCGTTGCTGGAGCTCGGAGGACGTGCTTTGCTGGCGCACGTAATTGACCGCCTGCGGACACAGGCAGACCCGCTGTTGATCAGTTGCGAAGCGGCAAGCGGTGATTTTGACGGTTTCGGCCTGGAATACGTACCGGATCTGCTGCCCGGACATCTGGGCCCATTGACGGGTCTGTATTCCACGCTTCAGTTTCTTTCTGAGCGGGGGCACGACAGCGGTCTTGTGCTGTGCCCGTGCGATGCACCGTTCCTGCCTGAAAATCTCGTACAGACACTGCAGGATGAAAGCCGGGAAAAGATCCGGCCAGTGGTCGCCGTTTCCTGGCAGGGTGTGCTGCAACCCACGTTTTCGCTATGGCAGAATCACCACCTGCCGGTGATCAGGTCGGCCGTACACGAACAGGGTATGGGAGGAATTAAACAGGTCCTGCTATCCGTGCCACACAAGATCGTTGAGTGGGAGAACACGGAGCCACCGCCGTTCTTCAACGTCAATACACCCGGAGAACTGGAGAGCGCCGCGTTATGGCTTGACCGCCCGCAGACATAAAAGCATCATGACAATTGGTTTGATTCCACCGCTAAAGGAAAAAAACAATGCATAAAGACGCAGAATTCATCGCATTGAATATCGCAGTGCTGACCCTGTCGGACTCGCGCACGTTCGAAACCGACAGCTCAGGTCAATTCCTGGAAGATGCCCTGTTGGATGCCGGTCATCATCTCGCCGCGCGCGAGTTGTGCAAGGATGAAATTTACACGAACCGGGCCGTGGTATCCGCCTGGATTGCCGATCCTGGTGTCGATGTCGTTATCTCGACAGGGGGGACCGGGCTGACCCGGCGGGATTCAACGCCCGAGGCCCTGAAACCGTTGTTTGACCAGACCATCGAAGGTTTTGGTGAGTTGTTCCGCCAGCTTTCATACGAGGAGATCGGTTCTTCCACCGTGCAGTCGAGGGCACTGGCCGGACTCGCGAACCAGACCTTGATTTTTTGCCTGCCCGGTTCGACCGGGGCCTGCCGCACCGGCTGGAACCGTATTCTGAAAGCGCAACTCGACAGCCGTCACCGGCCATGTAATTTTGCAGCGCAAACACGCTCGGGCGCCAGTTTATTATGAATATGATCAGCGTTGACGAAGCGCACGCGCGACTGCGCAGTTTTCACCGCGTACTGGCCGGGACCGAAACGGCCGCGCTGAAAGACTGCCTCGGCCGCGTGCTGGCGTCGGACGTCGTTTCAACTATCGATGTCCCGCCCGCGGACAACAGCGCGATGGACGGTTACGCACTGCGACGCGGTGATTGGCGCGGAGCGGACCAGGCGCTGGAAATAAGCCAGAGGATTACCGCGGGATCTGCGCCAGGCGCGCTTGACGCCGGCACCGCGGCGCGCATATTCACCGGCGCTGAAACCCCCGAGGGCGCCGACATCGTCGTAATGCAGGAAAAATGCAGAAGCGATGGCCAGCGCGTTTGGATGGACGCCGTGGGTGAAACCGGTGCAAATATCCGGCCCCGGGGCCAGGATATCAGCCGCGGTTCGACCGTCCTTGAGAGCGGTCACAGACTGCGGGCGCAGGATCTGGGTCTGATTGCCTCACTTGGGATCAGCAGCATCGATGTACGACAACGATTGAAAGTGGCGATCATCTCGACCGGCGAAGAACTGGTGGAACCGGGCGGCCGTTTGGGTCCGGGCCAGATCTACAATTCGAACCGCTACCTGTTGCAGGCACTGCTTGAGAACTGGGGGTTTACCGCGGTGGATTTTGGTATCACGAAGGACGATCCAAAAATCATCAGCGAAGTGATGTCGGAGGCCAGCCGTCAGGCGCATGCCATCATCACCACCGGTGGTGTCTCTGTCGGTGAAGAAGACCACGTCAAGGCGGTGGTTGAATCGCTCGGGCATATCGACCTTTGGCGGGTTGCGATCAAACCCGGTAAACCTTTTGCCTTCGGTGACGTTCTCGGGACACCATTCCTGGGTCTGCCTGGAAACCCGGTATCTGCATTCGTGACAGCTTTGGTCATTGCCCGGCCATTTCTGTTCGATTGCCAGGGTGTCAGCCACAGCGATATCGTTGCACTCCGCCAGACGGCGCTGTTTGCGAAAAAAGGCAGCCTCCGCCAGGAATATTTACGCGCCCGAATGGTTGCCGGCGGTGTGGAGCTTTTTGAGAAACAAAGTAGTGGCGTGCTGTATTCAACCTGCTGGGGGGACGCGTTGGTTGTACAGAAACCAGGGGAGGACATCAACCACGGGGAAGCCGTGGATGTGATCCCCTACGTGTTGTTTAACTGAGTCCAGGAATCCGATCAATGAAATCCATTTTCAACCGTCTGCCAAAGGGCCTGATCCTCCTCGATGGCGGCATGGGGCAGGAACTGATCAAGCGGAAAGCGTCGGGGCAGGGCGTCCTGTGGTCTGCGAAAGCCCTGTTCGATAACCCGGCAGCCGTCCAGGCGGTACATGAAGACTACATCCGTGCCGGCGCCGATATCATCACCACCAACTCCTACGCCTGCATACGCAACAATTTTGAGCCCGAAGGCCTCGCGGACCGTCTCGGTGAGATGAACGAACTCTCTGCCATGCTGGCGCGGCGGGCCAGGGACCGGGTCGGCAAGGCGGTTTTGATCGCGGGTTCCATGGGTCCCCAGAACGGCAGCTACCGTCCCGACCTGGTCGGCTCTTACGATGAAACCGTGGCGCTTTATCGCGAGCAGGCAGAATACCTCGCGCCGTATATCGATTTCTTCATTTGCGAAACGCTGTCGTGCATCACCGAGGCGCGCGCCGCGGTGGCCGCGGCGGCATCCACCGGCAGACCGGTGTGGTTGTCATGGTCGATTGAAGATTCCGGCGCGGCAAACTTACGCAGTGGAGAAAGTCTCCGCTCAGCATGGGAAGGTATTGCCGGTATGGGCGTCGAGGCGGTATTGCTGAACTGTTCCCCGCCGGAGGCCATCGGCAAGGTGTTGCCGGACCTGGTTGCCATGAGCGACATCCCCGTGGGAGCCTACGCCAACGCGTTCACACCGATACCGGAAAAGTGGGATTTCCACGGTGAACAGTCCATACCGCCGTCGCGCACCGATGTCACGCCGCAGGCTTATGCCGCTCACGCCGCCAACTGGCTGACGGCGGGCGCGCGTATCATCGGCGGATGCTGTGAAGTCGGTCCGGCGCATATCGCGTATTTAAATGAGACGCTGAGATAAGCGGGCGTCCGCCACTGCGCCGACGCTGCTGCTCCCACGCCACTCTGCTCCCATTTGGAGGTCCCGGCATACGCCGGGATGAAGTTCGTCACCTACGCCGGGATGACGTTCGTCACCTGCGCCGGGATGACGGTGCTTATATTTATCCTGAAGCTGAAGTCCGGACTAGGGTGAGGCCGCAAACCGTGCATCGTCAAGGCCTTCTTTAAGGACATCGGCCCAGACCTTCAAAATGCGGTTGGCCGCGGCCCGGTTGGTGACACGGTTCTGCCATTCAAAATAGCCGGTTTTCCGGTCCCGTTTGCGGTCAAGCGCCTTCGCGAGCAGTTCACCGGAAACCGAGTCATACAGTTCCATGTACAGTGTCATTTCACCGGCGGATTCGGAATAGGAGTGGACGATGCCGGGGTTGTTGATGTCCGGAGCGACGATATCGAGGTTGATGATGGCGGGTCTGACCAGCAGCACGTCTTCGCCGGGCCCGGTTGTCAGTTCATAACCGCCATCGACCAGGGTTTTTGAAAACACGTCCATGAAAAGCGCAGACAGTTCTGTCTTGATTTTTTCCATGTCCTCGGTGGTGACCCTGCCTGCCCCGTAGCGGTTCTGGATGCTTTGCCAGTTTTTTTTAAAAGCAACATACGGGGTGTCGAGATAAATCTTGCTGTATTGGGACAGATCAACCCCCGGTTCGGCGTAAACCAGGGCGAGGTTTGAGTCCTCGATCAACTGTAAACCATCCACCGTGAATTCAGGTGGATCACCGTTGGCGACACACGGGCCGGCAGCGGTTGCAAGAGAGGCGATTAGCAGCGTTTTAAGCAATGCACCGAATTTCATCAGGTGTGTACTCCGAAGTAACAACAAACAGAAGCCGTTAAATATAGCGTATCTGGTCCGCGCATATCGGTACAATATGGGACCATTCCAAGGCAGGTTGACGTACAATTCGCGGTCAACCCGTCCAATGCAGCCAGTTTAGAGCAGATCATCACATGTACACGATACGAACTTACAATAACCTGGCCCGCAAGGGCCTGGACCGTTTCCACACCGATAAGTACCGGGTCGGCCCGGACCTCGCAAATGCCGATGCCCTGGTCCTGCGCAGTCAGAAACTGCATGATGAAAGTATCGATGACAGCGTGCTTGCAGTTGCGCGGGCAGGAGCGGGCGTGAACAATATTCCGGTACACGATTACGCGAAACGAGGAATCGTGGTGTTCAATACGCCGGGCGCCAACGCCAATGCGGTCAAGGAACTGGTGGCAGCGGCTTTACTGCTCGGCTCCCGGGATATCTACGGTGGCATGAGTTATGTTCAGTCCCTGGGTGAAATCACTGACAGTACGCAGATGCACAAACTGCTCGAGGCGAACAAAAAACGGTTTGCCGGTTCCGAAATCGCAGGAACGACACTGGGTGTCGTGGGACTTGGCGCGATCGGCGCACTGGTTGCCAACATGGCACTTGAACTGGGGATGACGGTCGTCGGTTATGACCCCGCCATCTCGATCGAATCCGCCTGGCGGCTATCCAGCCGGGTACAGAAAATGGACAGCCTGCAGGCATTGGTCGGCGTCGCGGATTTTATTACGCTGCACGTACCGGCCATCCCGCCGACCCTTGGTCTGATCAACGCTGACATCCTTGCACGTTGTAAACCGGGAGCGCGTCTGCTCAATTTTGCACGCGATGAAATCGTCGACTTGCCTGCCGTGATCACGGCCCTGGACGACGGCCGCCTGGCAGCTTATATCAGCGATTTTCCACACCCGGAACTACTCGGAAGAAGAGATGCATTGCTGTTGCCGCACATCGGCGCGAGTACCAGCGAGGCCGAGGTGAACTGCGCGGTGATGGCGTCGGATCAACTGATGGATTTCCTCGAAAACGGCAATATCAGGAATTCCGTCAACTATCCCGACACCCAAATGGCCAGGAATGCCGGGTACCGGATTACCTTCTGCAACGAAAACGTTCCCAAGGTGCTGGGCCAGGTCCTTTCCGTGCTGGCCGATCACAACCTGAACGTGATCGACATGGTCAATCTCAGCCGTGGTGACTTTGCCTATAGCATCATCGACGTGGAAAACGAACCGGACGCGGGTGTCATGCAGGCCATCAATAATGCGCAACACGTTATCAGGGCCAGATTGCTGCCGCCGGTGTGAAAATATCCGCGGATTCCATTATCTCATGATATTGCATGGCGGAATCCACCGCGGTCCCGCAAAATATTGTTATTCTTGCCAACCAGTTAATCACTGTATATTGCCGCTATCACCTGTTTAATAAGAACCAGGAATACTCGATATGCTCAGCGACCACGACATTGCCAGGCAGGCCGCTATCCGGCCCATCCGGGATATCGCTTTGAGGCTCGGCGTAGAGCCGGAAGATTTGATGCCTTATGGCGACTGCATCGCCAAGGTCAACCTGAAGGCGTTGACGCGTCCCAGGAAACGGCCCGGCAAAGCCCGCTTGATCCTCGTCTCGGCAACCACCCCGACCTCGGCTGGCGAAGGCAAGACCACGACATCCATCGGCCTGGCCCAGGCGCTGGACGGTCTGGGTGAGTCCGTTTGCCTGGCGTTGCGCGAACCGTCACTGGGCCCGTGTCTCGGTATCAAGGGCGGCGCCACCGGCGGTGGTTACAGTCAAATCGTACCGGCTGACCGTATCAATCTGCATTTCACCGGCGATTTCCACGCGATTACAACGGTCAATAATCTCGTGGCGGCCGCCATTGACAACCACATATTCCAGGGGAACGAGATGGGTCTGGATCCCCGCCAGGTTGTTTGGCGGCGGGTCATGGACATGAACGACCGTTCGCTGAGAAACATCGTGCTGGGTCTCGGGGGCAGAATGCAGGGCATCCCGCGTGAATCTGGTTTCGATATCACGGCGGCGTCGGAAATCATGGCCATACTCTGTCTTGCAACAGGTATGGATGACCTGCGGAAAAGACTGGACAACATCCTCCTTGGAACCACCTGGAAAGGCAAGCCGGTATTCCTGAAGTCCCTGAACATAACCGGGGCCATGATGGCCTTGCTCAGGGACGCCGTGCACCCGAACCTGGTGCAAACGCTGGAAGGTACACCGGCGTTCATGCACGGCGGACCGTTTGCAAATATCGCACACGGTTGCAACAGCCTGTTCGCGACCCGCATGGCCATGCAGTTTGCTGACTGGACCGTGACCGAGGCAGGTTTCGGTTTTGACCTGGGGGCCGAGAAGTTTTTTCACATAAAGTGCAGGCCGAACGGTCTCGACCCGGATGCCGTGGTGGTGGTGACCACCGTAAGGGCTCTGAAGTTACACGGCGGCGGGGAACGAAGCGCGCTCGATCAGCCTGACCCGGTAGCGGTCAGTCACGGTCTGGAAAACCTGGATAAACATATCGAAAGCGTGTCGCACTTCAACAAGCACCCGGTGGTTGCCCTGAACCGGTTCGCAAATGATACCGATGAGGAGATTCGTATTATTCGCGAGCGCGCAGTGGCGCACGGTGTATCGTTTGCCGAATCCAGACATTTTGCCGAGGGTGGTCCGGGTGCGCGGGATCTCGCCCGTGAGGTCATTAAATCGGTTGCACACAACAAGCCGTTTTCGCCGTTGTACGGCCTCGACGATACCATTTATGAGAAAGTACAAAAAGTATGCAAGTATATGTACGGAGCCGATGATGTAGCCTTTACCAAGGATGCTGAGATAGACTTGAAAGTCATTACCGGGCTCGGACTGGACAGGTTGCCCGTATGTATCGCCAAGGCACCGAGTTCGCTTTCGGACGATCCGAACCTGCATGGCAGGCCACGCGATTTCGAGGTCACGGTAAGGAATATCCAGGTCAGCGCCGGTGCTGGTTTCCTGATTATCCTGACCGGCAAAATCATGCGTATGCCGGGCTTGCCAAGACGCCCCATCGCGGAGCAGATCGAATTGCACCCGGACGGCACGGTGACCGGAGCGGGTTGACTATAATAACCATGACTGGTGTATCGCTGATGTTGCCAGGGCTCCATTAAGAGAGAAAAACATGAGACTGCTGCTAAGACTGAATTTATTTTACGGGATCCTGGCCTTTCTGATCTGGGGAGGCTACCAGCTGGTTCCCGATCTGCATCGCTACCTGCCGCTGGGTGTTGTTGATACGCTCTTCAACCAGGATACCGAGAGCGATATCGGTGGAATTGTCATCCACGCATCCAATGTCGTGGACGAGGTGGGCGGCTTGATATGGCTGGTGATGGCAATTGTCGGCGCCGTCGTCCTGATGATTCCGGTTTCATGGACCTACATGGCAGTGCGCAGCAGGGCCAAGATGGACCAGTCATTGCTGGAGACCCTGCTGGTATTGCCGATCGCGGTGACCGGCATCGTCCTGATTGTGCACAATAGCCTGGCCATGGCGTTCAGTCTTGCCGGCGTGGTTGCCGGTGTCCGCTACCGCTATGCGCTCAAGAGTACGGCAGACTCGTTGTTTATTTTCCTGGCGGTCGGTGTCGGCCTGTCCTCCGGGGTCGGGATGTTACTGGTCGCTGCGGTGATGTCGGCGATCTTTAATTACACCTTCCTGATCCTGTGGGAGTTGAACTATGGCGGTTACGAGGATTCCAAGACTTACATGCGCCAGAGCCCACGCGAAATTGAGAGAAAAAAGGCGCAGGAAAAAGACACGGGCATTTTCGAGTAAGACTGCAAGCTGATTTTGGAATTCAATATGAAATACGCAATGTCGATTATAGTTTTACTTCTGACCCTGGCGATGGCGGGGCCGGCGAACGCCAGGGCTGAGAAAATTGATGACTATCACTGGACCGGTGTCGAGCGGGTCGTGGCCATCGCCGACCTGCATGGTGACTATGAACAATATATAAAAGTCATGCGGTCAGCCGGTCTGATCGACAAAAACGGCAAATGGAGCGGCGGTGAAACCCACCTGGTCCAGACCGGTGATATCACGGACCGCGGCGCGGATAGCCGCAAGATCATCGATCACCTTGTGAAACTGTCAAAGCAGGCCAGGAAAGCCGGTGGTTATGTGCACCTGCTCATCGGTAATCACGAGGCAATGGATATCGAAGGCGACCTGCGATATGTTTCGCCCGGCGAATACGCGGCGTTCACCACGAAGAACTCGGCCCGTTTGCAGGAGTTGCAATGGCAGCGGCAAGTTGAATGGATGAAGGCCAACACACCGAATTTTGCCGAACTGGATATCGATGCTTATCGCAAGGAGTGGGAACAACAGGTGCCGCTGGGATGGGTCGAATACCGCCAGGCGTGGTCGATGAACGGCCAGTACGGCAAATATGTGAAAGGCAACCAGGTTGCGATCCAGATCAATGACACCATTTTCCTGCACGGCGGTATCAGCGCAAAATACTGCAAATTCAGTCTCGAGTCGCTGACTGAACAGGTCATCTCAGCACTGGAGCACTACGACCGCGCCACTCAATCGATCGTGGATGATCCGCTGGGGCCGCTCTGGTACCGCGGCCTGGCGCTGGAGGATGAGTCGTCGGACATTTTCAGCCAGACACTGGACAACATCCTGAACCGCTATGGCGCCAAACGTATCGTCATCGGCCATACGCCCACGGGCGGCGTGGTCTGGCCACGTTTCGACCAGCGCGTGGTGGTCAATGACACGGGTATTGCCAGTTATTACGGTGCGCACTTTGGAGTGCTCGAATTGACCGCCGAAGGCGCCACTGCCATTTACGGAAACAAGCGCATACCACTTCCGGCCGATAACGCCGGGCGTGAAGACTACCTGCGCGCCGTCATCGAAGCCGATCCTAACAATGCACAGATGAAAATGCGTCTGGCGCGTCTGCTGGCGCCGGTAAAGGAAGACGAGGAGGCGATCCCGGACGGTCAACCCGCCGATCAGGACGAAACCGGGGAGTCGGTGTCAGAGGAAGTTAATCTCGTCCCCGGCACTTGTCAGTAATCTCTTTTTCAAGACTTTTGGGGTCATCGATTATTTTGTAAAAATCTTCAATATAATCAATTGCATCTGAACGAAAGGAGTCGGTCAGGTGCGGGTTGTTTTGGATCAGTGCAAGGATATCCGCTTTTTTCTCCTTAAACAGCGCAACCGTTTCGGGTAACAGGTCGTTGTTTGCACAGAAACCACGGTAAAGCCGCGTACGGATATTTCTCACCCTCAGACCGTCCGGCGGTGCCGCATAGTGCGCATTCACCAGACCGGAAGAATCGAAATCATACGGCACGGCATATTTTGGATTGATATCGTTGCCAGCACCGATCAACCTTGAATTATGGCAGCAGCTGTCGTCTTTTGGACCATCTGTTACCGCCCAGTCGAGGTTGCCGATCATAAACTCGAACATCGACAGGCGATTGGTGGTGACGGGTTCCAGGTCCCTGTAGGGGATCCTGGGGATCGTGAGCTCTTCGACCTTGTTGCGTTTTGCCAGTTCATCGGTATCTTCAATCAGGAAACTGAAGCGTGTGATCGACTTGTTATCTCTTTCGCTGTCCTCGTAGTCAACCATCAGCGGCCTGGTTCTGTAGCTGAAATCTGTAATCAGGTTGTAGATACGATAAGCCAGGAATTCCTTGATGTAATATTGTTCGTACTTGCTGTTGGTGTCGCAGTAGGTCACCAGTTTCAGAGACTTGTTGCCTCTAAATATCGTACCTTTAACCGCCTCCTTGTCAAAATGAAGCTTTATCGGCGGGAAATCGCAAACCCGGCGCCGGGTGATACCCCGCAGCGAAACCACCATATCGATCGTTTGCTCATCTCCATCGGCACCGGTATAGGTAAACTTCACCGGGTAGGTGTCGTCTTTTTTCTTGTTGCGCTGGATGGTTTTCCACGGTCCCGTGAGCGTGACGTGCATCTCATCAAAGCTGCTGAATAGCTTGGGTGGATTGACCTTTTCCTCCGCGTACGAAGAAGATGCTGCGAGTAAAAACAGGAAAAGCAGGACAAATGCAAAATTGCATTGATTCAATTTCATCAGACGGCTCACCCCGGGCAAAAACGATTTTTCATCATGGTAACAGGATAGCCGATAGCCGGTGTAATACGCCAATCAGTGCAATATGCGTGTGCGGATGGTCGCCGGGATTTTGGCCAGGTCTTGCATCAGCGCGGTCACATCGTCGGATTCCACATCCATGACAACGTAGCCGATGGCACCCTCGGTTTGCAGGTACTGCGCCGCAATATTGACCTCACTAACGAAAAACACCTGGTTGATGTTCTTCAGCACACCCGGTTCGTTGCGGTGGATGTGCATGATGCGGCGTGTGAGTCCATGATCAGGTAATGATACCTGTGGGAAATTGACCGCCGATTGGGTCGTGCCATTATCGCTGTAACGCACCAGTTTACTGGCGACCTCGACGGCGATGTTCTCCTGCGCCTCGAGCGTGCTGCCACCGATATGCGGCGTCAGCAGAACGTTGTCCAGACCGACCAGCGGTGATTCAAAACGGTCGGCATTTGACTTGGGTTCACTCGGAAACACGTCGATGGCGGCACCGGCCAAGTGTCCGGACTTCAGCGCCTCGCTCAACGCATCGATATCGACTACCGTGCCCCGCGAAGCATTGATCAGGTAACTGCCCTCGCGCATGCCCTTGATAATATCTGCCGATACGAGATTGCGGGTAAGTGCTGTATCCGGCACGTGCAGCGAAACCACGTCGGCTTCTTTCAACAGGGATTCAAGGTCTGTTTTTGCCTCGGCGTTGCCAAGCGGCAGCTTGTTTTCCACATCGTGAAAAATTACGCGCATGCCCATGCTTTCGGCAATGACCCCCAACTGGGTACCGATATGGCCGTAACCTACGATACCGAGTGTCTTGCCGCGTATCTCGGTCGATCCACTGGCCGACTTGAGCCAGTCACCCCGGTGCGCCGCGGCATTTTTCTGCGGAATGCCGCGCATCAGCATGATGATTTCCGCCAGGGCCAGTTCGGCCACGCTGCGGGTATTGGCAAACGGCGCGTTGAACACGGGTATGCCGGCCAGCCCGGCGTGCTGCAGGTCGACCTGGTTTGTGCCGATACAGAAACAACCGATCGCTGTCAGGCGGTCGGCCGCCTCGATGGCGGCGGCGTTGAGTTGTGTGCGTGAACGGATGCCGACAAAATGCACGCCTTTCAGCGCCTTTTTCAGTTCTTGTGGCGTCAGGGCACCGGATTTTTCAACGATGTTCGTATAGCCGGCATTTTCCATGAATTCCCGGGCGCGCGGATGGATGCCTTCGAGCAACAGAAACTTGATTTTGCCCTTGTCGAGCGAGTAATTTCGTTCAGAATTGCGCATGGGTCTGGTCTTGCTTCCGATATATGAACTAAGCTTCATTGTCGCGTTAGACCACCCCGATATCAACCGGAAAAATGGTATGCCAACGGAACAGAAAAACAGACGGGCAGAACTGCTGAAATCACATTGCCCCGGGCTGGACATCAGTACGGAAAACGAGGTTCTTGAAAGCCATGGTTGTGACTGGACCCGTTTCCGTCAACCGGATGCAGCCGCGGTCGTGTTTCCGCGCAGCGTGGCGGATGTGACAAGGCTTGTCGGGTTCGCCGCCGAACACGGCATTCCGCTGGTTCCGTCCGGCGGACGAACGGGCTTAAGCGGGGGTGCGGTCGCCGATGCGGGCGAGGTCGTGGTTTCCTTTGATAAGATGCGGCGGATCATCGGATACGATGCGGTTGACCGGACGCTCACGGTTGAACCCGGCGTGGTCACGAAGGCCGTGCAGGATTATGCGGCACAGCAGAACCTTTACTACCCGGTCAGCTTCGCCTCGGAGGGTTCGTCCCAGATCGGTGGCAATATCGCGACGAACGCAGGTGGCATTCGCGTGTTGCGATACGGCTTGACCCGGGACCAGGTGGCCGGCCTCAAGGTAATTGACGGCCGTGGCGTTTTACTCGAGTGCAACGGCGGCCTGGTCAAGAACGCCAGCGGTTATGATTTGAGACACCTGTTTATCGGCAGTGAAGGTACGCTGGGTCTTATCGTCGAGGCGACATTGCGCCTCAGAGATGCGCCCCTGCCTTCCCGCGTGATGTTGTTGGCGGTCAACAGCCTCGAGGCGATGACAGCCGTCTTCAGACAGTTCAACGATGCATTGGGACTCACGGCGTTTGAATTCCTGTCCGCCGCTGCCATGGCATATGTGCGGGCAGGGCACGCTCTGCCCGCGCCGATGGATAGCGAAACACCCTTTTATGCCCTGCTCGAATTTGATTGTGCCGACGCCGGCGTCGAAGACCGGGCCCTGCAGCTTTTTGAAACCTGTCTCGACGAAGGTTACCTGGCCGACGGCGTGATCTCCCAGAGTGGAGCCCAGGCCGCGGACTTGTGGCGGTACCGGGAGGGAATTTCCGAGGCCATCACGAGGTACACGCCCTATAAAAATGATCTTTCCGTAAGGATTTCAGCGATTCCGGATTATTTGCACGACCTCGACCAGTTGGCCAAAAAGCGTTACCCGGACTTCGAAGTGCTGTGGTATGGACATTTTGGTGACGGCAACCTTCACATGAATATCCTCAAACCATCGGACATGTCCGTAGCGGAATTTGAAAAAGCCTGCGGGCGGGTCAATCCGGAGGTGTTTGAACTGACACGCACCCACCATGGCAGTATTTCAGCGGAGCACGGTATCGGCCTGTTGAAACGGGACTGGCTGGGCTATACCCGCTCCGCTGCCGATATCGAAAGAATGCGCGGCATCAAGGCGGTATTTGACCCGATGAACATTATGAATCCGGGCAAGTTGCTGGGTTTGGCAACCTCTGATCTATTCATGAACTCGTATCTCGCCTGAAGGCGCCTGCTCTTGGTGCGTCCAAAATACCCAGCTTCTGTGTTGCAACTCTCGGCAACTGCTCCATGCGTTGCCCTACCTCCTGCATCCGTGCAGTCGTTCGCAATAGCCAGCTATTACGTGCGATCCACGCCTCGAATCTGGACATTTTGAATCGCAATCTACTTCGCTCAGAATAAATCAGAGGTTCCTTAGAAAAACTTCCTGGCAAGGTTCAATACATCATCCACATCGAAGCCGTCACCACCGCTCAGGCTTCCCAGCAGGTCGCCGCCGGAATGGTCAAGTGATTGACCGGCATTGCTTTTCTTGCTCATCGCACCCATCGCCAAACCAGCAATCAGGGGAAGCGCCTGTTTGATCAGGTCGACATTGATACCGGTAGACGTCGCGGCGTGACCGGCGACATTGCGACTGACGTCCTTGCTGCCGAGAAGGTGGCCGAGAATGTCGTTTCCATCCCTCACGGTCGCGGCAGAAGTCAAGCTGGCCGGGTTGTCGACGTACTCCTGGTGATTGCCTTTTTGCAGGGCGTTTATAAAGCTGGAGAGACCATCCTGAGAGTTGGTCTGTTTCTTCAGCGCGCCGACCAGTGCAGGGCTAAGGGAATTGATCAATTCATTTGTTTTCGATGCATCGAGTCCAAAGTTTCTGGAAAGTTTCTCCAGGCTCTGTTGGCCGCCGACGCTGTCCAGCAAATCAAGCAGGTTCATTTTTGTATCCTCCAAATAGACAGGGCGATTGAGCACCCCGCATCACGTGACATAATTGTGAACGCCAAGTCCTATCAGGTAAACCCCGGATTGTCAGAGACATTCGCAATCATTAAATTATTTAACCAATGTTCATAGTATCAACATTACACAATCACGGAAGTCCATTGGCACCCGGTAGTGGCTTTTATTCTTTACAAGCAACAATTCCAGGCTAGACTAATGCCTGCAGGAAAATGTGGAGAGGAGCATAGTGCTATGGGGTTCATGGCTAAATTCAGCAAAATTCTCGGTGCCGATAAAGCCGCAGTCGCCGATACCGTCAAGGGACCAAGCGCCACCTTGCGGGAGCATGGTATCGATCCTTCAAACCTGAAGTTTTCATTCAACCAGGATGGTACCGTAGGCGTTTCCGGACATGTTAACGATCAATCTGAATGTGACCGTATTTGCCAGGTGATCAAGGAAATACCGAATGTGAGTGGGGTGAAAAACAACCTTGTCGTCGGTGACCCTGAACCCGTGGCGGAACCGGAAGTGGTCATTGCGGAAACTGCAAGCACGGGTACGGCGTCTGCAGCAGAGGAAAGTGGCGACCAGGGACGGACTTACACGGTTGAGGCAGGCGATACGCTTTGGGCGATTGCCGCGAAAATGTATGGTAACGGCGGCAGGTACATGAAGATTTATGAAGCCAATTCGGTGACTTTGGAAAATCCGGACAAGATATTTCCTGGTCAGAAACTGGTGATCCCCGACATAGAGGAGTCATAGGTTTGCCTTTCTTGTGAATTGTCTTCTTGGGAGACCGATGTGTTAAGAAAATCAATTTATCTCGCAGGTGCTGTCCTGGTCCTGGCCCTGTCGGGTGGTTGCTCCAGCGCATATTACAAAACGATGGAGAGTTTTGGTGTCGAAAAGCGCGACATCCTCGTCGACCGTGTGGAGGAGGCCCGCGACGCGCAGGATTCAGCCAGCGAGCAATTCGCTTCGGCACTCGAGCGCTTCCGCGCGACCGTCAATTTCGATGGCGGCGACCTGGAAAAAACATATGACCGCCTGAATACCGAATACGAAAGAAGTGCGTCTGAGTCGGAGGACGTCAGTACACGTATCGACGCGGTTGAAAGCGTGGCAACTGACCTGTTCAAGGAATGGGAAAAGGAACTGGACGAATATTCGCGCGCGGACCTGCGTAAGAGCAGTGCCCGGTTGCTCAAAGATACGCGTTCACGTTACGGCAAGTTGATGAAAAGTATGCGGCGTGCGGAAAACAGCATGCAACCGGTGCTCGATGCTTTTCATGACCAGGTCCTGTTCCTCAAACATAACCTCAACGCTCGCGCCATCGGTGCATTGCGTAACGAGCTCGATACCATTGAACGAGATACTTCCAGGTTGATTGCGCAAATGCAGGATGCCATCGCTGAGGCCAATGACTTTATTGACGCGATGGAGAATTAACCCGTATATTGCACCAGTCAGCATCGATCCTGGTGTATGTCAGAAATCCTGGAATTGCGCCGTACCGATAGCCTTTTCTTCCAGCAAAATGGGAATGTCGTCCTGCACCGGGTAAATGACCTTGCCGTCTTCCGTGATCAGACCTTCCGACAGTGGGTCCGTGACCTTGTCGCCGCCGACATACAGGGCTTCACCGCTTTCAATGGCTTTGTTCAGTTTTTCCAGCTTTTTCTGCCCGAGCACGGTTAACGGGGTTTTGCTGACGGGACAGCAAAGAATTTCGAGCAGTTTTCCATCAATGGGCATATTGTGGTCCAGGTTGTTATTTTACGGCTATTGTATCAGGCCTGACCCGGATGATGAACGGCCCTGTTTGAACAAGCATCGCGCTGTTACAATGATCTGCTTTCCCGCCGGAGAGTTAATGTGGCAAATGAACAAGTTCTGGTAGGCCTGATCATGGGCTCGCAGTCTGACTGGGAGACGATGAAACACGCGGCGCAAACCCTTTCGGCCCTGGCCATTCCCCATGAGACCAGGGTGGTTTCGGCACACAGGACACCCGACCTGATGTTTGAATATGCAGCTGGCGCCGCTGGCCGTGGCCTTGAGGTCATCATTGCAGGTGCCGGCGGTGCGGCCCATTTACCCGGTATGGTCGCGGCCAAGACGATGTTACCCGTACTGGGTGTGCCGGTTAAATCGAGGGCGCTCAACGGCATGGATTCGCTGCTGTCCATCGCGCAGATGCCAGCCGGTATCCCGGTCGGCACGCTGGCCATCGGTGATGCAGGTGCAACCAATGCCGCACTGTTGGCAGCTTCCATCCTGGGTATCAAGTACCCGCAGATCCGGCGCTCGCTGGAAGCTTTCAGGCAGTCACGCACCGAGGCTGTGTTGAATCAGCCTGATCCGAAGTGACCAGAACCGTCGGTATCCTGGGCGCCGGCCAGCTGGCGCGAATGCTCGCGCAGGCCGGTCAGCCGATGGGTCTGGATTTCATATTCCTGGACCCGGCCGGTGACGCGTGTGCGGCGCAGTACGGCGAGCATATCTGCGCCGGCTGGGACGACGAGGCGGCCTTGAAAGAATTGGGCAGCCGCTGCGATGTCGTGACCTTTGATTTTGAAAATGTGCCTGGGCCATCCGCGGACCTTATTGGCTCGTTGTGCCCGGTATACCCGCCCGCCCGCGCGTTGTTTGAGAGCCAGGACAGGTTGCGTGAAAAGACCATGATGCAGAAACTGGGTATTCCGGTCGCACCCTTTTTTCCTGTTTCAAGCCGGCCCGATCTGATGGCCGCAGTAGAAAAAATTGGATTGCCGTGTGTCCTGAAGACCCGTCGCTTTGGTTATGACGGCAAAGGCCAGGCTGTGTTGAGATTCCAGGAAGACCTGGAACGGGCATGGCAGCAGCTGGGCGATTCTGAACTGATATGTGAAGGATTCGTGTCTTTCCAGTCGGAATGCTCGATTATTGCCGCACGCGGAAAGGATGGCCAGGTCGTTTACTGGCCGTTGACACACAATTTGCACCGCAATGGCGTTTTGGCGATCAGCAAGGCCCCGGCATTTGACGCGGCGCTGCAGACACGGGCTGAAACCATGAGCTCGAGCCTGTTGGAATATCTTGACTATACCGGTGTTATGGCCCTCGAATTATTTCTCATCAATGGTGAATTGCTGGCCAACGAATTTGCACCAAGGGTGCACAATTCGGGCCACTGGAGCATCGACGGCGCCCGCACATCACAGTTTGAAAACCATCTGCGCGCGATCTGCGGTTTGCCGCTGGGTGAAACGGAAATCGTCAACCACGCGTTGATGTTCAACCTGCTGGGGGAAATGCCGGCTGTTGCCGGGCCGGCTTTCGCCGGAACAGCCGCCATGCAGGGTGTGCACTGGCACGATTACCACAAGACCCCGAGGGAAGGTCGCAAAATTGGCCACGTGACCGTCACGGCAACGAGCGATATCGAGCTGAGGGCAAAGTCGGCGCAACTCGCGGCCGACCTCGGTGTGGCGGCAGAACTGGGCCTCGGCGCAATCATGGGTGCAAGCGGGCTATGAAAACGGACGCGGGCGGGTCTTTCAACCCCGTTGAACTCGGTTTGTTTTCCAGCAGGATTGCGGCCATTTGTGAAGAGATGGGCGCACTGCTCGGCAGGGTTGCCTTTTCACCGAATATACGTGACCGGCTGGATTATTCCTGCGCACTTTTCAATCGCCGGGGCCAATTACTGGGTCAGGCCACGCACATCCCGGTGCATCTTGGCAGCATGGCCTACGCCATGGTGGATCTTGTCGAGAGCCGGGAATGGACCAGCGGGGATATGTTGATCCTGAACGACCCCTACCGGGGCGGAACACACCTGCCGGATGTCACCCTGGTGGCGCCGGTTTTCGCCGCTGGCCGCCTGGCAGGTTTTTGCGCCAACCGCGCACACCACGCGGATATCGGTTCGGATGCCCCGGGTTCCATGCCGGTGAGCCGTGCGCTGGCGGAAGAGGGCATCCTGATACCACCGACCTTGTTGATCAGAAACGGTGAAGTGGATGAGGCGTTTCTTCAATCCATTTTGCATCAACTGACCAGGCCGGATACTTCGAGGGGGGATTTCAACGCCCAGATCTCGGCCAATCTCCTTGGCGCTGAACGCTTGCAGGAACTGGTGGAACTTGCCGGCCCGGAAAAGTTTGAGCAGCAGCAGGACGGTTTGCAGGCCTGGGCGCAATCGCTGGTGTTAAAGAGCCTGGCGTATATTCCGCATGGGCGGTACCCGTTTGAAGACTACCTGGATGATGACGGCCATGGGCACACCGATATTCCGATCAGGGTAACCGTCAGCGTTCGGGAAGCGGGCGTCGAAGTGGACTTCGCCGGCACGGCCGGACAGGTTGAAGGTAACCTGAATTGTCCCATGCCAGTGACCGCGGCTGCCGTATTCTATGTTTTCCGTTGCCTGATGCCGGCGCATACACCGGCGTGTCACGGGGCACTGCAGGGCGTAACGATCAAGGCCCCGAAGGGCTGCCTGGTGAATGCCTGTTCGCCTGCCGCGGTCGCTGCCGGCAACGTCGAGACCAGCAGCAGAATTGTCGATGCGGTTTGCGGCGCCCTCGCACAGGCCTTGCCCGGTCAGTTTGCCGCCGCCAGCCAGGGCAGCATGAACAACCTGGCCATGGGCAGGCGCGGACGAGGGGGCTGGGATTACTATGAAACGCTGGCGGGAGGTATGGGGGCGGCCCAGGGTTGTAATGGACGCTCAGCCCGTCACAGCCACATGACCAATACGCTGAACACGCCGGTCGAGGTGCTGGAACTGAATTACCCGTTGCGTATCGAGCAGTATGCTGTCAGGCGCGGCTCGGGCGGGCCCGGGCAGTTCAGGGGCGGTGACGGGGTGATACGCCAATACCGCTTCCTCGAAGACGCCGAAGTGTCGTTGCTGACCGAGCGCCGGAAGTACCCTCCCTGGGGTCTGGCTGGCGGGCAACCGGGGCAGTGCGGCAAGAACGAACTGGATGGCCAGGCCTTGCCCGGTAAAATTCAGTTTCAAGCAGTTGCAGGTCAGACATTAACCATAAAAACCCCCGGTGGCGGTGGTTATGGTTTTGTACAGTCAAAATTGAAATAAGTGCTATTTCGGACTCTTTTCTGGCACGGTCATCCCGGGGCCGCGAGTAGCGGAACCCGGGACCTCCATAAGATTGGCAGAGCGCTTAATTGGGGCTTCTAAAAGATCACGGAAATCGTTGGGAGGTCCCGGCCTGCGCCGGGATGACGGTGCTACAAGTGGGCACCGCATTGACTGAGCACCGCATTGACGTTGGGAGGACCCGGACATGTGCTGTGCAAATTCCGGGATGACGGTGCTGTTCGCGGGATGACGGTGCTGCTGGTGAAATCCTTTTCCTACAAACCGGTCAAAATCTTCCAGCGGTTGACGATGGTGCAAAATAACTCCGCCGTTTTGACCGTGTCGTACTCGGCCGAATGCGCCGAAGATTCGTCCCAGTCGATGCCCGCCGCCTGCACGGCACGTGCCAGCACGGTTTGGCCGAACGCCAGCCCGCCGAGTGTTGCGGTATCGAAAGAACTGAATGGATGAAACGGATTGCGTTTATAGTTGACGCGGCTGATAGCCGCGTTCAGGAACGACAGGTCGAATGCGGGGTTGTGCCCTACCAGGATCGCCCGCTGGCATTCTGTCGCGTGTAGTTCCTGCCTGACCGGAAGGCATATTTTCTGTATGGCCTCTTTTTCACCAATCGGATTCCGCTCCGGGTTGTCCAGGTCAATGCCTGTAAACTCCAGTGAACTTGGCTCGATACGCGATCCACTGAAAGGTTCGATCTCAGTGGAAATTGTTTCGGCAATCTTGATACGGCCAAAATCATCCATGCACAGGATGCACGCTGCAATTTCAAGTATGGCATCGGTTTTCGGATTAAAACCACCCGTTTCGAAATCCACGACAACAGGTAAAAATCCTCTGAAACGATCTGCAATTCGAGGCATATTGGATTCCGGCAATAAAGCCTGCGAGAATAAGGGAATGCGCTTCAAAATGCCATGCATAAAAACTTCTGCGCCGGGTTTTACCGGCCTGATCCTCGCTTTGCTGATGACGGCGGTGGCGACAACGGCCGTCGCCGGAACAGGCCAGGAGAAGGACTTTGCGCTGTTCTGGTCCATTCAAAAAAACGGACAAGCGGCCGGTTACCTGTTGGGCACCATCCATAGCGAAGACCCGCGGGTCCTGGATTTTTCCGAAGCGTTTCTTGAGAAACTCAGGGCGAATGAGGTCTTCGCGATGGAAATGGTTCCGGACATGTCTACGCTGGAGCGTCTGAGGGTATACATGAATTATCCACCGGGGCAACGACTGGAAACGGTCATAGGCAGCGAACGCTTTCGTGTACTGGAAGCGGCCCTGACCGCCTACCCGGTGCCGGCGGCGTCCATAGAACGGATGAGACCATGGGCGGCCCTTATGACGCTGAGTACACCGCCGCCGGTCACGGGCTTTTTCATGGATTTATCCCTCTCCCTGAGGGCGTCGGGAAGCGGTCTCGAATTGGTGGGGCTCGAAACAATCGAGGAACAACTGTCCTTCCTGCAAAACATGCCAATGCCGATGCAACTGGCTTTGCTGGACCAGGCGATTGCCGGGGTCGGCCACGTGGCGGAGGTCCATGCCAGGATGGTGAACGCGTACCTGCAAAATAACCTGGAAGACTTGCAAACCCTAACCGACGAACAGCTTCAGGCGACCGGTCAGAGCGCCAGCGATTATTTCACCAAGTCGGGCATCCACGCGCGGAATCACCGCATGCTGGATTCCCTGTTACGTCAACTCGATCACAAAACCGTATTCGTGGCCGTGGGAGCACTGCACCTGCCGGGCGAAGAAGGGCTTATCAATTTACTCCGCCAGCACGGTTTTTCATTGAGCCCGCTGGATATGCCGTTTAAGGGAATTCAGGACAAGGGAATTCAGGACACGCATCCTACGATTCCTTCCCCCTGAAAGCCGGGATTACGATGGCCAGCGCTGATGCAATCAGCATACAGACACCCCACGGAGGTTCGAGCCAGATGCCTGCCAGGCTCAGAACCAATAATGCCAGGCCGGCGGACTGCACATCACCGGTGCGCCTGTACAGTTGACCGCTGCGACCCGAAAACCTGACCAGCAGGTGATCCAGGGATATTTTGCCCGCACCGTTAAACACAAGGGGCAGTAGCATGACCACGAACAACAGCGGCAGCTTGAAATTGCCGTCACCTTGTGAGGTGATGACGTAACCACTCCAGAGATCGGCAAGACCGCTCCACTCGGCGGGCCAGTGGACGGCAGCGGTGGCGACCATCGTCACCATGATCAGTGACAGGGCCGCGAAACGTGTGAACAGACCCAGCAACAGCATCACCGCGAAACCCAGTTCCGCCCACGTGGCAATCGCCCAGTTCAGGTTGGCGGATATCAGGTCGAAAGGAAACGGAAAGCCCTTCTGCCAGTCTGCCCACGGAATTTGCTCGAACCAGTTCTCCCCGCGCAACTTGGTAATTCCGGACTCCCAGAACTCCCAGGTCAAAATCAGCCTGAGCATCAGCGGCCACATGTATTCGCCGGATGCCCGCAAGCGTGATGTGAAATCATCGTAAAGTTTCAACACTGACATAAGTTTTGCACCATTTCGCAGAAAACCAGGAACTGAACTCCCGCGTTTTGCTTTCAGGTGCGGGTTCCGAGTATGACCTGTTTTTCTCTCAACTCGTTAAGTAAAGTGTGTCCGGCATCCAGCACCACGACGGGTTTGGGATGGTTGATAATGCCGGCCACCGTTTTCAGTAACTCAAGACCCGACATACCGGACTGTTCTTTCATTTTCTGCACCAGCAACATCGATATTTCGTTCAATTGCATGAATTTGATCGTGTAATCACAACGGCGCCAGACCAGCAGATGGGTAGCATCTGCAGGTGGGGACAGCGGCTGATAATCAGCGCAAATGCGGTGCACCGGGTATCGATAACTGAGGGGCCAGACCAACGGTGACAGTACGGGGATTCCGTTCAAAAGGTCGCCATCCGGGTCGGCCTCGATATCAGTGGTTTCGGTCTCATCGAGGGACAGCGCCAGTTCCACCCATTCGTAGTGGGCCAGTTCGAGCATAAACGGTGGATCATCGGGATTTTCCTGGCGGCCTTCCTGAAGATAGTTGAGAAATTCACGCGGCAGTTCCGGAAACAGCGGCGTATGACAGCGGTAGTCCGTGTAAAAGTCACGGCAAAGCCGGTTCCAGCCGGGCTCATCGAACAGTGTTCTGAGTACCGGAAAATTATCTGACAGTAAATTGCAGATATTGTTGAAAAACAGGTTTCGATAGATACCCATGCGCCGGTCTTCGATACCTTCCGGCGCAGCTACGTTCAGGGGGTCGCGGATGTGGCCTGCAAAGCGGGCCTGCAAACTGGCCAGTGTCTCAGGCGCTGTGTCGCAGGCCGGCGGCGATTGCTTGTCTTTGCGTTTCATTTGATTGATCTTGCTGGCGCCACCTGGCCTGGATTTTCCCGACCTGTTGTACCTCGGTCAGGAGCTCAGAAACGGGCGGCAGATTGAAGTCCCGTTCGAGCAGGGTCGGAAATACACCAAAAAACCCGTAGGCTTTGTCGAGCAGGTCCCAGACACTGCCGATGACGCTGGCGCCATGCGTGTCTACGAGCAGGTCTTCGGCCTCGTTGAAGTGTCCGGCAATGTGGCCGTATGCGATTCGTTCTCCGGGCAGGGCCTGTAAAAATTCAACCGGATCGTAGCAATGGTTTACGCTGTTGACATAGATGTTATTGACATCCAGAAGCAGATCACAATCCGCCTCTGCAATCACGGCGTTGATGAATTCCACTTCACTGAGTTCGGCGCCCGGTGCCGCATAGTACGATACGTTTTCGATTGCCATGCGCCGGCCCAGCATATCCTGCACCTGTCCGATTCGTCCGGCGACGTATTTGACCGCCTCCCCGGTGAATGGTATGGGCATCAGGTCATACAGGTGTCCGTCATCGGTGCAGTAGCTCAGGTGTTCACTATAAGCCCGGATTTCGTACTCGTCCAGGAATAGCCGCAACTTGCGAATAAAAGTCCGGTCCAGCGGAGATGGTCCGCCGATTGACAGGGACAGCCCGTGGCAGACAAATGGGAAACGATCGGTAAAATAGCGGAAAGAATTCCTTTTTTGGCCACCGACATTGATCCAGTTCTCCGGGGCGACCTCCATAAAACTGACTATTTCAGCGACGACATCCGGGTCCTGAGATTGAAGCGGACCCAAAAGGGCCCGCCTCAAACCAAGTCCGGCACCCGTGACCGGGTATCCGCGCTGACTCATCATGTCAGGTCTCAGGCGTTACCGCCGCAAGAGCCTTCTTTACCCTTTTCGCCGCAAGAACCCTCGGCGCCTTTATCACCACTGGCACCTTCGGCACCTTTTTCGCCGCAGGAACCTTCAGCGCCTTTATTTGCGCCGCATTTACCTTCGCCGCATTTGCCTTCCGTGCCCTTTTCGCCGCAAGAACCCTCTGCACCCTTATCTCCGGCCAGTTGGTAACCGGCACCAAGATCTGCGGTTGAGAAAGGGTTGTCATCGGCAAGTACGTTTGCAGACGCAGCCAGTGACGACACAAAAGCCACGCCAACGGCAGCAGCAACAGGATTGATAAACTTTGAATTTCTAGCCATATAAAAGAGCCTCCACAGTTAAAAAAAATCCGGTCAAATGTGACCGGTAGATTTACTCGCAGCGCTGGTAGCGCTGTCGTGCACAACCCGTTATCGAGTTATTTCCGTCTTCCTTACAGGGCCGACATTTCATCGGCTTGTCCTAAAAGACTAGCAACAGATGCGCAAATTGCCAAGGTAAATTACGCATTCATGTCAGTAGACCGGTAAGTGCTGATGAATATTACATCGGGATTAATACTCGCCAGCGAAAAGCGCTGAAACGTTCGAATTCCATGTCAGAAGGAGCGTGGGTGGTTCAGAACCCCTGTTGCTTTCCGGTCCTGCAAAGATCCCGGACGATGCATTCAGGACAGTTCGGGTTTCGGGCCTTACAGGTGTACCTGCCATGCAGGATCAACCAGTGATGTGCATTGAGCAGATAATGCTTCGGTATGCTCTTGAGCAATTTTCGTTCAATCTCCAGCGGCGTTTTACCCAACGCCAGTCCGGTGCGATTGGCTACGCGGAAAATGTGCGTATCTACGGCCATGGCAGGCTGTCCAAACGCCGTGTTGAGAATGACGTTCGCCGTTTTGCGTCCCACCCCGGGTAAGGCCTCGAGCTCCGCCCGGTCTGAAGGCACCTTGCCGTCGTGTTTTTCCAGCAGGTCCCTGCAGGTGGCAACGATATTCCTCGCCTTGGAGTTAAACAGGCCGATGGTCCGGATGTAATCTTTCAGGCTGTCTTCACCCAGTTCCAGCATGTCGCGGGGTGTGTTGGCTACCCTGTACAGGCGCCGCGTGGCGAGGTTGACGCTGGCGTCGGTGGCTTGCGCCGAGAGGATGACGGCAACCAGCAATTCAAAAGTTGATTGGTACTCGAGTTCGGTCACCGGTTCCGGGTTGATGTCCTGAAGACGGCGAAAAAACTCTTCCCGCTCTTCAGATTTCATGGCTGTCCGGAATCAACGTTGTCAAAGATCGGGCGGGTGCGCGGGCTTTCCAGGCATTGCGGGCCGCGATCAGCAGGGCCAGGCCGAAGAACGCACCGGGAGGCAACATCGCCAACAGGAATCCGGGATGCGCCGGGATGACGGTCAGGGTCAGCGCATGACCCCAGTCACCGAGCAGCATGTCGGCACCGGCGAGCAGCGTTCCGCGCCCGCTCAGTTCGCGCAAACCACCCAGCAAAACCAGGGTAAGACAAAACCCCAGGCCGGTGGCGAAGCCATCCACCAGGGATGGCAACGGACTGTTCCTCGACGCAAAGGCTTCGGCGCGGCCGATGATGGCGCAGTTGGTGACGATCAACGGAATAAAAATTCCCAGTATTCTGAACAGGTCGTAAAAGTAGGCATGCATCAGCAATTCGATGACGGTTACCACCGAGGCGATGATCAGCACGAACGCGGGGATGCGTATCTCGGGTCTCAACAAGCCGCGCAACAGAGATACCGACAGGTTGGAAACCATCAGCGTCAAGGTGGTGGCGAGACCGAGCGCCAGGCCGTTGACCAGGGTGCTGGTGACGGCCAGAAGCGGGCACAGTCCCAACAGGACGACGAGCCCGGTATTCTGCCGCCAGGCGCCATCCAGCAGTATTTGTTTCAGTTTCCCCATCGTTGTCATGGCCGGCCCTCTTCAGCCGCGGTCCGGAAGAGCAGAGTCCGGTTCGCGTCAAAGTATAACAATGCACGGTGCACCGCCTTGACGACCGCGCGCGGTGAAATCGTCGCGCCGGTAAACTGGTCGAATTCCCCGCCGTCCCTCTTTACCGCCCAGCCCGCGGGTTGGGGATTGCGCAGAGACTTGTTTGTGAAGCCCAGTATCCAGTCACTCTTTTCCAGCTCGATCGGGTCACCCAGACCGGGTGTTTCGCGGTGGGAGATGACCCTGACACCTAGAACCGTGCCGTCCTTGTCAATACCTGTAATCAGACGTATATCGCCATTGTAACCGTCGGGTGCCGTGACGATCATGAGAACTGCAACGGGCCGGCCGTCCATACGGGCCCGGTAAACAAGGACGGGCTCCGGGTGGTGAAAAAATGTTTCATCGCTAATTTCAATTTTGTCATCGAGCAGGTCATTATTGTAACTGGCCATCGGAACAATTTCGTTAAGTTGCTGCAAGACACGGCGTTTTTCCTGCTGGTGTATACGTTCGCGCGTCAGTGCATTGACACCCGACAACAGGCCCGCGCCGAGCACGGCGATGAGACCGAGCAACAATCCGCTGCGGATGACCGGATGTGACGAGTCGTTCATTCGCCGTAAATCCGCGGGCGGGTGTAGCGGTCGATCAACGGTGCGGCCATGTTCATCAGCAGCACGGCAAACGCCACGCCATCCGGGTAACCGCCCCAGCGCCGGATGACCAGTGTAACGACAGCGACGCCGGCGCCAAAAAAGAGACGTCCACGGTCACTGACGCAACCGGTGACCGGATCGGTGGCGATGAAGAACGCCGCCAGCATGAGACCACCGGAAAACACGTGTTGCAGCGGGAAGGGGTTGCTGTCCGGATCGGCCAGCCAGAACGGGAACCCCAGCAGCAGCACGCTTCCGATGACCGCCACCGGCACCTGCCAGCCAATGATCCGCCGATAGAGCAGGAAGAACCCGCCGAGCGCAAACCAGTTGGCGATCCACTCCCAGCCCCTGCCGCCAAAGTCGCCGAATATGGGTGATTGACGAATCTCGGGTACCATTCGCCCGGCATCGACACCGGTCTTCAGGAGATCCAGGGGTGTCGCCTGTGTGATGGCGTCCCAGCCGCCCGCAAGCGGCACCCGGCCGGTAAATATGGTCGCCAGGGTGTCGCTCAGGCCCGGCGCATTTTCCGCCAGTGTTGATGGTGGCAGCCATGCCGTCATGGCTTGCGGAAAACTGATCAGGACAACGACATAGGCCACCATGGCGGGGTTGAAAACATTCTGTCCGAGACCGCCGTAGAGATGCTTGGCGAAACCAATGCCAAACAGCATCGCGATACAACTGATCCACCAGGGAGCCAACGGCGGTATGCACAGGGCGAAGAGCACGGCCGTCACCACCGCGCTGTAGTCATTGATGAAGGGTTTCAGGGCCCTGCCTCGCAGGCGCAACATCAGGGCTTCGATCGAGAGCGCGAATACGCAGGACAGGAGAATTTGCACGAGGATGCCGGCTCCGAAAAACCAGGCATAGGCCAATACCCCCGGAACCAGGGCGAGCAAAACCTGCAGCATCACTTTTGCGACGGTGACTTGCGCCGGCACATGGGGGGCGCCACTGACCTGGAAACTACGTGTCATCGGCTGTCTGGTCATCCGGTTCGTGCACGCTTTTGTGCTCCGCGCGCCGGATGGATGCGCGGATGCGGTCCTGCCGCGTCGTTTTGTCTTTCAGCATCTGTTTGCGGCGGGTCATCTTTTCAGCCCGTTCCTGTTTTAGCCTCGACAGCCTTGCTGCACGGTCTTCAAAGCGTTTTCGGGCAAGCTCGGCGGCCGTGTTTTCAACTGCCCGTTTGCGCAGCACGGCTTTGCCATAGCGAAACCAGTCCACCAGCGGGATGTGGCTCGGGCAGACGAGGTCACAACAGCCGCACTCGATACAGGCTGAAAGGCCGTATTCCTCGGCGTCAGCCCAGCGTTCGTTCCGGGCTTGCAGTTGCAATTGTTGTGGCAGCAGCGACGCCGGGCAAACCCTGGCGCATTCTCCACAGCGTATGCACGGCATTTCCGGCTGCTCGGCAGCGACGTCGGTGCGGGTCAGCGCCAGTATACAGTTGCTGGCCTTGACGACCGGCGCGCAGTCGCTTTCCAGCGGATAGCCCATCATGGGTCCACCCACCACCAGGCGTACGACTTCATCGTTGTAACCGCCGCAGCAATCCACCAGGTGGGAAACTGGCGTGCCGAAAAGCGCGAGAAAATTACGCGGATGCGAGATACCGTTCCCGGTAACGGTGATGTAACGCTCGATCAGGGGCTTGCCTTCCGTTACCGCTTCGGCAACGGCAGCGGCAGTCGCCACGTTCTGGCACACGAAGCCGATATCGGAAGGCCGTCCCCCGGCGGGGACTTCCCGGCCGGTCAATACCTGTATCAACTGTCTCTCGCCACCTTCGGGGTAGATCATCGGTACTTTTACCAGCGAGATATTGCGGCTTTCAATAAACGCTTTGCAAGCACTGAGCGCCTGCTCTACTGCGCCCATCTGGTCCTCCACCGCGACCACCACCCGTTCGGCGCCCAGCGCCCTGCGTAGAATACGTGCGCCGAGAATAATTTTGTCGGGCTGTTCGCGCATCAGCATTTCATCGCAGCTGATGTAGGGCTCGCACTCGACACCGTTCAAAATCAACGTATGCGTTTTGCGTTCACGTCCGTCGCTCACTTTCGCATGGGTCGGAAATACCGCACCGCCGAGGCCGGCAAGTCCACAGCGCTGCATCTGTGCGATGAGGCTTTCCGGACTGGCGCTTTGCCAGTCGCCTAGCGGATCCAGCCCGGCCCATCTTTCCTCGCCATCGGGCCGGATGACGATGCAGCGACCCTGCAGGCCGGAAGGGTGTGACATGGGGCGCTCTTCAACGGCTTCCACATGGCCGGACACGGGGGAGTGCACCGCGGCACCGGGTTGGCACTGTCCTATAGGCTGTCCTTTGAGCACCCTGTCACCGGCGCACACGAGTGCTTCGGTCATGTCCCCCACCTGTTGTAGCAGCGGCACGATCAGCAATTCCGGTAACGGCGGACGTTCGACCGGGTCCCCGCAGGAAATCTTTTTATGATGACGCAAACGCAGACCGCCATGGAAGTGATGGATACGCTCGCCGGCCTCAAAGGCGGGTTCGCTTTGTCGGCGCGCGGTCATTGCCCGATCACCCTGTCCGGCGCAGTGCGCGGCCTCGGCCGATGCCAGCGCGGCGCACCCGCTTCAGCCGCAACGATATCAATGCAATCCACCGGGCAGGGCGGCAGGCACAGGTTGCAACCGGTGCATTCGGACTTGATCACGGTGTGCATCAGCTTGGCCGCACCGACGATAGCGTCGACCGGACAGGCCTGTATGCAGAGCGTACAGCCGATACAGCGGGACTCATCGATCAGTACGACGGTTTTTGCCGTCTCTTCACCATTTTCCGGGTTCAGTGGTTTGGGTTCACGGCCGAGCAGGTCGGCCAGCGCGCGAACACCGGCGTCACCACCCGGTGGGCACTGGTTGATATCGGCCTCGTCACGGGCGATTGCCTCGGCGTAAGGCCGGCAACCGGGGTAGCCGCACTGCCCGCACTGGGTTTGCGGCAACAGGGCATCGATGCGCTCAACGACCGGGTCCGCATCGACGCGGAAACGCAGGGCGGCCCAGCCGAGACCCAGTCCAAAAGCGACGCCCAGTGCGGCGAGGATCAGAACCGATATCAACATGCCGGCACGCAGCGAATTTGGTGCCGGGCAGTCATAGATTGGCCAGGCCCTTGAAGCCCATGAACGCGAGCGCCATCATCCCGGCGGTGATCAGGCCGATCGGCGTGCCTTTGAAAGGCACCGGTACGTCGGCCAGCGCGATGCGTTCACGCATGGCGGAAAACAAAATCAGGACGATACCAAAGCCCGCCGCCGCGCCGAATCCGTATAAAGCCGATTGCAGCAGGTTATGCTGTTCCTTCACGTTAAGCAGCGCCACGCCCAGAACGGCACAGTTGCTGGTGATCAACGGCAGAAAAATCCCCAGCACCCGGTAGAGTACAGGACTGCTTTTACGCATAAACATTTCGGTCAACTGCACGGTCACCGCGATGACCAGGATAAAGCTCAGCGTAGAAAGATATTCGAGGTGGAACGGTGTCAGCAGGTAGCGGTGCACCAGGTAGCTGGACACCGAGGACAGGGTCAGTACAAAGGCGGTCGCCACCGCCATTCCCATCGCGCCTTCCAGCTTGTTCGAGACACCCATGAACGGGCACAGGCCAAGAAATCGAACCAGGACAAAATTGTTGGCCAGTACAGTGCTTACAAGGATCAGTAAGTGTTCACTCATAGGCTGGGGATCTCGTCAAAACGCAACTCAGGTCACACGCATACCCGGCACCGCGCCTTCATCCGGGTTGAGTATGAACAGGTCTTTGCCGCCTGGCCCTGCCGCCAGCAGCATGCCTTCCGATACGCCAAAACGCATTTTTCGCGGCTTCAGGTTTGCCACCATCACCGTGTAGCGGCCGACCAGTTCCGAAGGTTCGTAGGCCGACTTGATGCCGGCAAAAACGTTGCGTGTTTCACCACCGATATCCAGGGTCAGCTGGATTAGCTTGTCTGCTTCGGGTACGGCCCTTGCGTCGACAATTTTTGCGATGCGCAAATCGACTTTAAGAAAATCGCCGATTTCAATTTCGTCGGCCAGGTCAAGCGCGGGCGGGGCGGGCGTTTCGGTGGATTGCAGGTTTTCCTTTGAATGCTCGATCATGGCTTCGATCTTGACGGGGTCGACACGCGTCATCAACGGTATGAAAGCGTTGATGGGAACATCCAGCATGGGCTGGTCAAGATCGGCCCATTTGTCCAGTGGCACGCCAAGGAAGTCGGCGGCGGTCGCGGCCGTGAACGGCACCACCGGCGCCAGGTAGGTCATCAGTACCCGGAACAGGTTGATGCCCTGGGTGCAGATGGCCTGTACACGGGCCTGCTGGCCTTCCTGCTTGTGCAGCGTCCACGGTTTGTGTTCGTCGATGTAGCGGTTGCCCTCATCCGCCAGGGCCATGATGCGGCGGATGGCTGACTGGTAATTGCGCTGTTCAAAATCTTCGACAATCGCCTCGCGCCGGGACAGGAACCTCTGGTACAAATCCGGCTCCGGAAGCTCGGCGGCCAGGCGGCCGTTCGAACCGCGCTGGATAAACCCGGCACAACGGCTGGCGATGTTGACGACCTTGCCGACCATGTCCGAATTGACCCTGAAGACAAAATCGTCCAGGCTCAGATCAATATCCCCGAGGCCGGGTCCCAGGCGCGCACAGAAGTAATAACGCAGGTAATCCGGGTGCAGGTGATCGAGGTAGGTCCTCGCCTGGATAAAGGTGCCGCGTGATTTGGACATTTTCGCGCCATCGACGGTCAGGAAGCCGTGTGCATACACCGCCGTCGGTGTGCGGTAGCCGGCCCCCATCAGCATCGCCGGCCAGAACAGGGTATGAAAGTAAACGATGTCCTTGCCGACAAAGTTGTACAGTTCGGTATCGGTATCCGGGCTCCACCACTCATCAAAATCAAGACCGATGCGCTCGCTCAGTTCCCTGAAACTTGCCATGTAACCGATGGGTGCGTCCACCCAGACGTAAAAGTACTTGTCCTTGGTGCCGGGGATCTTGAATCCAAAATAGGGTTCATCGCGTGAAATATCCCAGTCACGCAAGCCGTCTTCGAACCACTCCTGCATCTTGTTGACGACTTCGGGTTGCAGCGGCCGATCACTGAACCAGTTTTGCAGACGGTTTCCAAACTCGGACAGACGTACGAAATAGTGTTCGGAATCACGCATCACCGGTGCACTGCCACTGACCGCAGAGCGCGGATCGATCAGGTCGGTCGGGTTGTAGGTGCTGCCGCAGGCCTCGCAACTGTCGCCGTACTGGTCCGCGGTCTTGCACTTGGGGCAGGTTCCCTTGATAAAACGGTCGGGCAAAAACATGCCCTTCTGCTCATCATAAAATTGTGAGATGCTGCGCCGTTCAATGTATCCGCCTTCATTCAGTCGTTTGTAAATGGTTTCCACGCACTTCCGGTTGGCCTCGCCGTGGGTGGTCGCGTAGTTATCGAAACTCAGACCGAAATCCTCGAAATCCCGCTGGTGTTCGGCGTTCATCCGCTCGATCAATTCCTCAGGTGTGATGTTTTCAGCCTGTGCGCGCAGCATGATCGGCGTGCCATGGGCGTCGTCCGCCCAGGCAAAATAGACCTCGTGTCCCTGTGCCCGTTGAAAACGCGCCCAGATGTCTGTCTGGATGTATTCCAGCATGTGGCCAAGGTGAATTGCGCCGTTGGCGTAGGGCAGGGCGCTGGTTACCAGTATTCTTCTTTGCTTTTTGCTCATAGTTTTACGTGTGCTGCCGGTTTCGGGGCAATTATTGAATTCGCAATTATGGCATGCCGGTCAGGCAAGCTGTAGCGTCGGATGCGCAATTCTCCAATCAATTTTTGCTACCCAGGTTGCCAATCCGGCCAGTATAACGGGTACAATGTCAGGCTGTTTGAACAGCGGTGTTTTACCGGGAGACTAGTTACTACATGAATAAAGAAACCGTAATGGCCTTGCTGGCCGGCATAAACGATGAAAACTCAGGCCGTGACCTGGTCTCGGCGGGCGCGATAAGAGAGGTTGGCATACACGAGGATCGTATCAGCGTGGATGTGCGCCTGGGTTATCCACTGGCCGATAACGGCGCGGAACTGGCGGACAGGATCAAGGCAAGCCTCGAAGCCGATCCGGGTATCGACAAGGTGACTGTGAACATGGGTTTCAAGGTCATGCCGCACAAGGTGCAGGAAGACCTCAAGCCCCTGGATTCAATTGCAAATATCATCGCCGTGGGTTCGGGTAAAGGCGGGGTGGGCAAGTCCACCACCGCGGTCAACCTGGCGATTGCCCTGCAACGTGAGGGTGCACGTGTCGGCCTGCTGGATGCGGACATCTACGGCCCCAGTATACCCTCCATGCTGGGCGTGAAAGGTCAGCCGAGTACCGATGGTGAACATATCATTCCCAAGGAGGCCCACGGGTTGAAGGTGATGTCCATCGGTTTCCTGGTCGCAGAGGACACCGCCATGATCTGGCGCGGACCGATGGTGACCTCGGCCTTGCAGCAATTGCTGGGTGACACGCTTTGGGGACCGCTTGACTACCTGATCATCGACTTGCCGCCCGGAACCGGTGATATTCAGTTGACGCTGGCGCAGAAGATTCCGGTTGCGGGCGCTGTTATCGTAACAACCCCGCAGGATATTGCCCTGCTGGATGCGCGACGCGCTGTCCACATGTTCCGCAAGGTCGGCGTACCGGTGCTCGGCGTGGTCGAGAACATGAGCACCCATATCTGCAGCGCGTGTGGTCATGAAGAGGCGATCTTCGGACACGGCGGCGGCGGGCAGATGGCAAAGGACTTCGACATTCCATTGCTGGGGCAGTTGCCGTTGACGATGGAAATCCGTTCGTCGCTGGATGCGGGGACGCCGACCATGATGCAAAACCAGGATTCACCCATAGCGAAAAGTTATCGCAGCCTGGCCTTGAGAACCGCGGGAGAATTGTCGGTCATGCCACGCAGCATGACGGTACAAATGCCCCAGATTGTAATTCAGAATTAGCGGGGGTCAGCGTTCTTGAGTATCAAGTCCGATCGTTGGATTCGCAAAATGGCGCAGGAGCACGGCTTGATTGAGCCGTTTGAAGCCGGGCAGGTCAATACGGCTGCAGATGGAGGCCGCATGATTTCGTACGGCACTTCCAGTTACGGATACGATGTCCGCTGCGCCAATCACTTCAAGATCTTCACCAATATCAATTCCGCAGTGGTGGATCCGAAAAACTTCGATGAAAGCAGCTTTGTCGATTTCATCGGTGACGTTTGTATTATTCCACCCAATTCGTTTGCGTTGGCGCACACGGTTGAATACCTGCGCATCCCGAGGAATGTATTGACCATCTGCCTTGGCAAGTCGACGTATGCGCGCTGCGGTATCATCGTCAATGTCACGCCGCTGGAACCGGAATGGGAAGGGCACGTGACGCTGGAGTTTTCGAACACCACGACGTTGCCCGCCCGTATCTATGCGAATGAAGGCGTCGCGCAGTTTCTGTTCTTCGAATCCGACGAGCAATGCGAGACAACGTATGCCGACCGGAAGGGCAAGTACCAGGGTCAGAGGGGCGTTACATTACCCAGGGCATGATCCAAGGATAAAACATGCAGCTAATTGGATACATGGATTCACCCTTCGTCCGCCGGGTGGCGATCACCATGCAATTCCTGGGTATCGAATACACCAACAGGGCCCTGTCGATTTTCCGCGACTACGATGAGTTCCGCGCGATCAACCCGATGGTCAAGGTGCCGACTCTGGTACTCGACAATGGCCAGATGTTGACCGATTCGACCCTGATCATCGACTATCTGGAATCTCAGCTTGCCGGGCGTCGCCTGATGCCCGTTGATAAAGAAGATTACCGCGCGGCGCTCCAATTCACGGGTGCGGCCCTGCTCGCGATGGAAAAAGTGGCGCAACTGATCTACGAGACATCACACCACCCGGCGGACATGCAATACGGATCGTGGATCAACCGCCTGGAGCAACAGCTTGAAGGGGCCGCGGGTCTGATGGAAACCGCCACTGCGACCTGTTCGCAATCTTCGAACCTGTGGCTGTTCGGGAATAAACCGACCCATGCGGACATCCTGATCGCCGTTGCCTGGCGCTTTATGCAACACATCGATCGGGTGAAGATTGAAGCAAAAGACTACCCTGGATTAGCCGCGTTCTCCGCCTGCTCCGAAGCGTTGCCGGAGTTCCTGGCCTGCCCGTTGAGTGAATGATGGAGCGGTTGCCGCCTGTTCAATGAATGGCGCCGGGTTGCAGCAATACCGCCCAAAAAGATGAACATAAAGAGATAGAGGGAATACAACCATGAAACACAGTCATACACTTGCACTATCCGTCCTGTTCTCCGGTCTGTTTTTGGCGTCGGCGTTACAGGCGCGGCCACAAGCGGGGCCGCCGGCCGATTATACCGCCAAGGCAGCCGCCTGGCAGGCGCAGCAGTCGATGCTTGCAGCTTCGCCCTACAGTGGGTTGAAATGGCGCAGTATCGGGCCGGTGGTACAGGGCGGGCGGCTGGTGGATATAGAAGTGGTTCCCGGTCAGCCCTATACCTTTTACGCGGCTTACGCCTCCGGCGGACTGTGGAAGACCACCAATAACGGCCATACCTTTGAACCCCTGTTCGATCACCAGCCCAGTATGATCATGGGTGATATCGCGGTTGATCCCAACCAGCCGGAGACGGTGTGGGTGGGCACAGGTGAAAACAATTCATCGCGGTCCTCGTACGGCGGTATGGGGGTTTACCGTTCCGACGACGGCGGTAAGAGCTGGCGCAACATGGGTCTTGGCGATACCGACCGCATTGGCCGCATACTGATAGATCCGGATGATTCGAACACGATCTATGTCGCCGCACTTGGCAAGCTGTACACGCCCGGCGGGCAACGCGGTGTTTTTCGCAGCCGCGATGGCGGCAAGAGCTGGCAGCAGGTGCTCAAGGGCGGTGACTGGACCGGTGTGATCGACCTGGTGTTCAAACCCGGCGATTCCAAAACACTTTACGCCGCGGCCTGGGAACGCAAGCGCCGGCCATGGGACTTCACAGAGGCTGGAGAAGGTTCGGCCATCTACAAGTCTTCAGATGGCGGTAACAACTGGTCGAAGCTGGAAGGTGGTTTACCCAGTGGTGAATTTGTCGGCCGTATCGGCCTGGCGGTCAGTGCAGCAAGTCCGGATGTCATCTACGCCAGTATCGACAACCAGCGACCGCTACCCGAGGACCAGTGGGACCTGGGCGACCGTCCGGTAAATGCCAAACGTCTGCGCAAAATGAGCAAGGAGGAGTTCCTCGCCCAGGACAAGAATGAAATTGAGCGCTTCATCCGCAGTTCCGACCTCGATGTCAACATCGATGCCGATGAGTTGATGGACTGGGTCAGGACCGGCAAGGCCAGTGTCCAGGACGTCATCGACGAACTCGGTGACGCCAACGCCGATCTGTTCAACACGGACATCGTGGGTCTGCAGGTATGGCGTTCTGACGACGCCGGCGCAAGCTGGAGGATCACGCATGACAAACCGCTCGCCGAGGTCGTTTATTCCTATGGTTATTACTTTGGGGAAATCCGCGTTTCACCCAAAAACGCCGACCAGGTTTATGTGCTCGGCGTGCCGGTGGTCAAGTCCGACGATGGCGGCAAGACCTGGTTTTCTGTACAGGGCCGTGACGCGCACAGCGACAACCAATCCATGTGGATCAATCCCGAGCACCCCGACCATCTCCTGATCGGTAGCGACGGCGGCGCCGACGTGAGTTACGACGGCGGCCAGACCTGGGTCAAGGTGGACGCACAACCGCTGGGGCAGTTCTATACCATCAATTTCGATATGGCCGAACCTTATAATGTCTATGGCGGTCTGCAGGACAACGGCACGATTCGCTGCGCCTCGACCAATCGCTGGACGACCGGTGCCAACTGCACGTTTATCAATGGCGGCGACGGCATGTACGTGGCGGTGGACCCGCGCGACAATACCACTGTTTACTCCGGTTCACAGTTTGGATATTACGACCGCCAGGTTGCTGACGGCAAGCCTTCCGAGGTCAGGCCACGTCATGCTTTTGGTGAACCGGCGCTGCGTTATAACTGGAATACGCCGGTTATCCTTTCGCAACACAATGCAGACGTGGTTTATTTCGGCACCAATATCCTCTATCGCTCGATGGACCAGGGTAAGACATGGACGGCCATCAGCGCTGATTTGAGCCGATCGGACAAGCGCGGCAACGTCCCATTCGGTACGCTCACCACCTTATCGGAATCAAAGCTGCAATTCGGCCTGATCTGGGCCGGTACCGATGATGGACAGGTTTGGGTAACCGACAGCAGCGGCGTACGCTGGCAGGATGTGTCCGGCAAGCTGCCGGCAGATCGCTGGGTCAGCCGCGTGGAGGCCTCGGGCCATGTCCGTGAGCGCGCCTATGTGACGCTCAATGGCTATCGCGACGACGACATTCGCGCCTATGTTTACCGCACCGACGATCTCGGCAAAACCTTCACGGATATCAGCAAGGGTTTGCCCGCCGCGCCGGTCAACGTCATCCGCGAAGACCCGCTGGTAGCGGATATCCTGTACCTGGGCACCGATCGCGGCGTCTACGTTTCCACCGACCGCGGCGAAACATGGTCGGCGTTGCAGGGAGGTCTGCCAAACGTGCCGGTGCACGACCTGGAGGTGCACCCGCGTGAACGCGAACTGATCGCGGGCACCCATGGCCGTAGCATCTGGATCGTGGATGTCCTGCCGTTGCAGGACCTGGTGGATGCAGGCGGCAAACCTGAGCTCAAGGTGTTTTATATCGATGATGTCAAGGCCAGCCGTGACTGGCGCAGCGAGCGTTCCCGCTGGTATTTTCGGCCGGAAGAGGCGCCCCGCTCGACGGTCAAGTACTGGAGTGAAAGCGCGGGTACAGCCAGCATCGAGATCGTCGATGACAATGGTGCCGTCGTTCGACGTATGAATAGCGAGGCGGCACAGGGGATGAACAGTTTCGATTGGGATTTACTCGTCGACGAGGAACTGGCGCTCGCTGCCGAAACCGCCGCCCGGGAACAAACAGGGCAAAATGTGGATGCGGAGCAGGCAGACATGCCGCTGAACCTCGCCGACACGCCTTATGCGGAGTCGGTCAGGCTCGGTCAGGTCCTGTATGCCACGCCGGGTGACTACACCGTCCGTGTCAGCGTGGGTGAAAACAGCGCCAGCGCAAAACTGAAGATCCAGGCCCCCAAAGACTTTGAGCCCAGGTACAAGCCGGCCTACAAGGTGCGTGGCAAGAAATACTGACACATTGGCCGCGAGTTTGCGGGGGTGCCCGAATAAAACCCGGAAGGCTGCAAGCGTTTGTTCAGGCGTGCCAGAATTCAGGCAGCATCAGTACCAGCAGGGTGTAGATTTCAAGCCTGCCCAGCAGCATCGCGAAACATAAAACAATCTTTGCTATGTCGTTGAGTTCGGCGTAGTGAAGGCCGGCATCACCCAGTGCAGGGCCCATGTTGGCAATGCACGCGACGACCGCCGAGTAGGATGTGACCATGTCCAGGCCCGTGGCGGTCAGAATCATGGTCATGATCGCGAAACTGGCAATGAACAGAAAGAAAAACCCCCAGACCGCGTTCATGACTGTCGGGGATGCCGACCGGCCTTCGTATTTGACAGGAATAATGGCGCGCGGATGTATCAGTTGTCGAATTTCGCGCAGGGCCTGGTGGTTTAACAAGACGACGCGTATGACTTTCATTCCACCCGCGGTACTGCCGGCACAACCGCCGATAAAAGCAACTAGAATCAGCAGCAAAGGTACAAAACTCGGCCAGGTATAAAACGGGTCGATGGTAAAGCCGGTCGTCGTCATGACAGACACGACGTGGAACGCGCCATGGCGTAAAGACGCGCCAAAGCTGTCAAAAGTATTTGTCAGGTAAAGCGCAAATGTCGCCAGGATGCTGAAAACGATCAGGAAGGCGGCGTAAGCCTTGAGTTCTGCGTCCTTGAAATAGGCCTGCATGCTGGCCCTGCGCCAGGCGATAAAGTGCAACGAAAAATTAATCCCTGCCATGAACATGAAGAACATGGATATCACTTCCAGCGTGGGGCTGTTCCAGTAGGCCAGGCTCTCGTTGTGGGTGGAAAAACCACCCGTGGCGACGGTGGCAAAGGCATGCCCGATGGCGTCAAAAAGATTCATGCCCCCCATGTCATAGGCGGCGGTACAGACGACGGTTATGCTCAGGTAAATCAGCCATAGCGCCTTTGCCGTCTCGGTGATTCTGGGTGTCAGCTTGGCGTCTTTCATCGGCCCGGGAGTTTCTGCCCGAAACAATTGCATACCGCCGATACGCAGCATTGGCAGGATCGCTACCGCGAGCACGATGATGCCCATACCACCGAGCCACTGCGTCTGCATGCGGTAATACAGGACGGCGCGTGGCAAGGCATCGACATTGGTGATAATTGTCGCACCGGTGGTTGTGAAACCGGACATGGATTCGAACACGGCGTCAACAAAGGACAGATCGGGTGTCTCCAACAGCAGGAAAGGCAATGCACCCACCAATACGACGGCCAGCCAGCTGCAGGTCACAATCAGGAATCCATCGCGCAGCCTTAACTCCTGCTTGTGATGCCTCACGGGTACGAAAATCAGCATGCCCACCAGCAGGAAAATCGTCGCGCTGTCCAGGAAGAGCGTGTGCGTGCCGTCGCCGTAGTACAGCGACACGAGCATTGGCGGTACCATCATCAGGCTCGATGCCGCGATGAGAAAACCGATCACCCTTTGAATGTTTCCAAATCCCATAAATTACCGTAATTCAATTTGCCAGGATTATAGTGGGCGGCTGGCCCGCTGGTCCGGATGCACAGAGTTTAATTGTTTCGTGTGTCCGAGTCTGCCAGGCGGGTAATCTTTTTCATTTTTTTGCACGATGCGGTTCGTACATTAGCGTATCGGCGGTTGTTGAATCAGCGTCGCATAGGTATCGAAAGTTTCCGCGTTACGCTGAACGCGGAATTCAACTCTGCTGCCCGGTTGACGCTGGGCGATCATCAGCAGCAGCGCCCTGGCGTCATCCACCTCGACACCATCGATACTGAGCAGGATATCGCCCGGCCTGATACCTGCGCTCCAGGCAGGACCATTGGGGGTGACGTCCCGCACCTGGATACCACGCCTCACGGCGCTGCCGTCGGTTTGTAACGACAACGGCAGATCACTGAACAGGGCGCCGATCGACCCCCGCCTGACGCTGCCGTTTTCAACAATTTGTTGCATGACATCCTTGGCCATGGCGATGGGAATCGCAAAGCCGATATTCTGTGCGCCCTGCATCTGATCCAGGTTGCGGGTGTTGATTCCAATCACCTCGCCGCGGTAATTGATCAGTGCACCGCCGCTGTTGCCGGCATTGATCGCAGCATCGGTCTGGATAAAGTCTTCGTAAAGGACAGACCTCAGGTCATTGCGGCCAGTGGCGCTGATGATGCCCATGGTGACGGTATGGCTTAATCCGAAAGCATTGCCGATAGCCAGCACCACGTCACCCACGCGCACCTTGCCATCTTCTGCCAATGGCGCTGCCGGCAGACCATTGAGGTCGATTTTAAGTACCGCGAGGTCCGTTTCCGGATCGCTGCCAACGACCTGTGCGGTCGCGAAGCGGCCATCCCACAGTCCCACGCTGATATTCTGTACCTGGCTGATCACATGGTTGTTGGTGAGGATATAACCATCTTCGCTGACCAGTACCCCCGAACCCATATCCTGACGTGAACGGGACACATAAGCACTGCCGAGCAGTCTCTGCAGTCGTGGACTGACCTGCTGCAACTCAACCGACCTGGTGTAAATGCTGACGACCGAGGGCGCCGTGCGGTCAACGGCATCGGCATAAGATACGGGCGCTGAGGGCGGCAGAATTGCAGTTTCCGGTTGATGGGTGAACCGTTCGCTGACACTTGGCCACAGGTAAAGAATGACAAATGCGAGCGCGAGGCCCGCGACTACCGCATTGACCAAAAAACCCAGCACCGATAGCGTCCGGGCTCTTGCTGCAGAAGACTTGGTCTCTGGTTGATTCATAGTGGTCATTTTACGTTAATTGGAATTCAATACCCGCTTTATGAAGAAAAGCGGTGTTCAAGGAGGCAATTCTATCGGCAAATCGTTTGTCTCGCATGGCCCTATTCGGTAAAATAGCTGATTAATTCACGTGAGGGACAGGATGATAGCTTCGAACCGCAGAGTCGCCTGTTCTTCAACGCTGGCTTTAAGCATAGGTTTTTTGAAATTCCTGATCATGAGTCATAGTCCTAGCAAAGGGCGTTTTGCTGTTGGAGAACTTAATGTCATCTGATGACGTAAACAAGGGACGGCGCCGGTTTCTGGTCGCCACGACTTCGGTCGTGGGCGGTGTCGGGGTTGGCATTGCTGCCGTGCCGTTCATCAAGTCCTGGATGCCAAGCGCCAGGGCGCGGGCCATGGGCTCGCCGGTTGAGGTCAACCTGGCCAAGGTGCAGGAAGGCCAGTTAGTCAAGTTACAGTGGCGCGGCCAGACCATCGGCGTGCTGCATCGCACCCAAGCCATGCTCGACGGCCTCTCAAAAGTCGATGACAGACTCGTCGACCCTGAGTCGAAGAATGCCGAGCAGCCACCTTATATCCATGGCGAACCACGTGCGCTGAGACCTGAATTCCTGGTGGTCAACATGCACTGCACACACCTTGGATGCATACCCCAGATGATTCCGCAGGTTGGACCTGAGCCGTTTGATGAGAACTGGAACGGCGGGTTTTATTGTCCCTGCCATAAGTCGAGGTTCGATTTGTCGGGCCGCGTGTTCAAGGGCGTGCCTGCACCAACCAATTTGCGTATACCCCCTTATAGCTTTCTGGACAACAACACCCTGATCATCGGCGTAAGTCCGAAGGGAGCAGTGTAATGGCAAAAGTTGCAAGCAGTATGTCCAAAAAGGCCGGCGCGCTTTTGAACTGGTTCGATGACCGTTTGCCGGTAAGCAGTTTCTGGAATGCGGTGATGACGGGTTATTATGCCCCGAAGAATTTCAATTTCTGGTACTACATGGGCTCGCTCGCCCTGTTGGTTCTGGTCATCCAGATTTTTTCCGGCATCTTGCTGGCGATGCACTACAAACCATCAGCGCTGGAGGCTTTTGCTTCGGTGGAGCACATCATGCGCGATGTGGACTGGGGTTGGTTGATACGTTACATGCACACAACCGGCGCCTCGTTCTTCTTTATCCTTATTTACCTGCACATGTTCCGCAGCCTCTTGTATGGGTCACACAAGGCGCCCCGCGAATTGCTGTGGGTATTCGGCATGTTTTTATACGTGGCGCTGATGGCCGAGGCATTCCTCGGATACATACTGCCATGGGGACAAATGTCTTACTGGGGTGCGCAGGTTATCATCAACCTGTTTGGCGCGATTCCGAAAATTGGCGAGCCGCTCACGCAGTGGATCCGGGGTGATTATTTCATTTCCGATGCGACCTTAAACCGGTTTTTTGCCTTGCACGTCATCGCCGTGCCGCTGGCCTTGCTTGGCCTGGTCTTGCTACACCTGGTGGCCTTACGTGAAAACGGTTCCAATAACCCCGACGGTATTGAAATCAAGAAAAACAAGGGCGCGGACGGTCATCCGGTGGATGGAATCCCCTTTCACCCCTATTACACGGTCAAGGATATTTTCGGTGTCGGCATGTTCCTCATACTGTTCTCCTTCATTCTATTCATGTGGCCTGAAGTCAGCGGTATGTTCCTGGAGCAGGATAATTTTGTACCGGCCGATCCGCTGGTAACACCCATACACATCAAACCTGTTTGGTACTTCACGCCGTTCTATGCCATTTTGAAGGCCGTGCCGGACAAGTTGACGGGTGTCTTGCTGATGGGCGCTTCGGTTGGAATCCTGTTCTTTCTGCCCTGGCTCGATCGCTCACCGGTTAAATCCATTCGTTACAAGGGCCTCTGGTACAAGGTGCTTTTGACCCTGTTCACGATTGCGTTTGTACGTCTTGGCATGCTTGGCATGGCGGCCGGAACGCCTGCGCAAACCTGGGAGATGCGAATCTGGACACTGGTTTATTTCATGTTTTTTGTCCTGCTGTTTTTCATGAGTCCGCGGGGTAAAACAAAACCGGAACCGGATCGGGTGACACACTGATGAAGAAACTAGCCATCATCCTGTTTTTCACAGTTCTGCTGCCATTTTCAAGTATCACGGTTTCGGCATCCTCCGAAGCCGGCATAGAGCATTCGGGCGCCAACATACGCGATACTGCATCCTTGCAGCGCGGCGCCAAGTGGTATATGAACTACTGCATGGGCTGTCATTCCCTGAATTATATGCGTTATAACCGCATGGCCGAAGACCTGGATCTGAGTGAAGATATGGTCATGCAAAACCTGGTTTTTTCGAATGCAAAATTCGCCGATACCATGACAATTTCCATGCTGCCGGAACAGGCAAAAGCCTGGTTTGGCAAAGCCCCGCCCGATCTTTCCCTGATAGGCCGCTCACGTGGTCCCGACTGGTTGTTTTCCTATCTGCAAGGGTTTTACCAGGATGAGAACGGCGCGTGGAACAACACCTTGTTACCAAACCTTTCCATGCCCAACGTATTATGGTCATTGCAGGGCATCCAGACCCCCGTCTATCGGCAGGAGACCAGCGAAAGCGGATTTACGCACGAAGTGATCGACCATTTTGAACTCACCAGAGCGGGAAGCCAATCGCCTGAAGAGTTTGAAGAAACTGCCCGGGACATTGCAGCTTTTCTCGACTACGTGGGTGAACCCGCCAAGCTGAAGCGCAAGAATGTTGGAGTCTGGGTAATTTTGTTCCTGGTGTTGTTCACCTTTCTTGCTTATCTGTTGAAAGCAGAATACTGGCGCGATGTTCATTAATTATTTATCAAAGGTAGAGCAATGTCTGATAATCAAGTCAACAGGAGAATTTCGGTGACAACAGCAGTTAAAGGTCGATCCACAATGGCGCTTTATTCATCCGACCGCAGCATTCACTGTCACCGCGTACGCTTTGTGCTGGCGGAAAAAGGCATCAACGTCGACATCATCAATGTCAGTGATGATGAATCCGCCGCCGCGGACCTGGCCGAACTGAACCCTTATAACGAGACACCGACCCTGGTGGACAGGGACCTGTTGTTACACGATGCCAGCGTGATCAACGATTACCTGGATGAACGTTATCCGCACCCGCCGCTGATGCCGGTCGATCCGGTTTCGCGCGCTCGTTTACGACTGATCCACCACCGCGTCATACGCGACTGGTATCCGCTGGTAGATGAAATTGAAAACGCCTCAGCGACCAAGGCCGAAAAAGCCCGTCAGCACTTGAAAGAAAGCATCGTTGCAGCCAACGATTTGTTCAGGCATTCGGATTTCGTGCTCAGCGATGAATTGAGCCTGGTTGATTGCACGCTCGCACCGCTTTTCTGGCGTCTCCCGGTTTATCATATCGACCTGGGCAAACCGGGTTCCTCGGTCCAGGGCTATATTCAACGTCTGATCTCACGCCGGTCTTTCAAACTCAGCCTGACGCGTGCCGAACGCGAGATGATTCTCAATGCAGCCTGAGTGATGCAATTTGAAGATTAAGGTGTTTTGATGGGTTCCGCTTCACAGGGTATGACCTCGAACAGGCCATACCTGCTTCGCGCCTTGTATTCATGGATAACCGATAACGGTTTGACGCCGCATGTGCTGGTCGATGCCGTGTACGATGGTGTAGATGTGCCGGATCATGCCGTTACAAAGGGCAAGGTGGTGCTGAATATCGCCAGCAGCGCGACCGAACAATTGCAACTGGACAACGAGACCATCTTTTTCAAGGCCCGGTTTTCCGGCCAGCCATACAACATCACCGTGCCGATGGCCGCCGTTATTGCCATTTATGCACGGGAAAACGGCCAGGGCATGATGTTTGCCCAGGATGATTCCCCACCCCCGCCGGAAGATGATCCGGATGATTCACCATCCCGTTCACACCTGAAAGTTGTCAAGTAATTCCAGCGGTCTCAATGTCCGGGCTAGCGGACTTTCAGGTTTTCAATTAAGCGGCCTTCTTCGAGTTCCAACGTGACGCCGAGTGAAGCGGGGAAACCAATGGTCGCCGTACCATGTCTGCGTTTGGCGCCGTTGATTGCGAATTCAAACCCGTAGTTGAGCTGCACCCGCGAGCTTGAATTCCCCCTGTTCCAGGTGATTGAACTAAGGGAAACAGTGTCATCCAGCAGTTGCAAACCATGATTGCCGCAGACCTCGCCAGCGGCTTTGCGGGCTTTTTGCCGTCCCTGCATCAGTTGCCACCAGGCGACCACGCCGCCTGCTATGAGCAAAAATATGAGCAGTTGCATCATGCTGATTTCAACAGCACATCCACCGCACCGCTACCGCCATCCGCTGGCTTGCAGTTCGTGTACGCCAGCACCAGGGGGTGTTCGCGTAGCAACTGGTGTGTCAATTGTTTTAATTTCGGTCCGTTTTCCGAACGCAAGCCCTTGCCATGGATGATTCTGACCGCTTCCAGCGAAGCGGCCTTTGCCTGCGCAATAAATGCAAGCAGAACCGTGCGGGCTGTTTCCGTTGTCATGCTGTGCAGGTCCAATACAGCGCCGTTTTTGAAACGGCCCCGTTTCAATTTCTGCATGGTCCTGTTTTGAATGCCGTTCTTGCGGTGAGATGAACCATCCTCCACCGTCATGTGTGCTGGGCCAGCGACTGAAACGGGCAATGAGTGAGCGGCAGATTCAGGATATACATCAGGTATCTGCTTGCGAAATTGTTTTCGCGGTGGCTTTGAATCTGTCGTCGTGCCGGTCTTCAGTGGCACGACGCCGTTCATTTCCTGACGGAACAACGGGTCATCCAAATACGGGTTTTCTGTTTTTTTACCCACGTTACCCTCACTTCCGCGTTTCGGAAGCCGCCTGAAGTCCGTACAATATCATTCAGAAAGCTGCTAATGTTTAACAGACACTAACAAACATATTTGCGGATTGCAGGTATGATTTTCAACAAGGACCGGAATAGACATCCCCGATGGAATTTCTGATTAGCAATGATGATGGCATTGAAGCCATCGGTATCCGCGTGCTGGCGGACAGTATGCGCCCGCTGGGCGGGGTGACGATCGTTGCCCCGGATAAGAATTGCAGTGGCGCAAGCAATTCCCTGACCCTGGATTCGCCGATCCGGATCAAGGAACTCGAGGCTGGCGTGTACCGGGTATCCGGAACCCCTACGGATTGTGTCCACGTCGCATTGACCGGCCTGCTGGCCGAGGACCCCGATATCGTTGTGTCCGGTATTAACGCGGGCGCCAACCTCGGCGATGACGTGATCTATTCGGGTACGGTAGCAGCAGCGATGGAAGGCCGGTTTCTGGGCTACCCGGCGCTGGCGATTTCACTGGTTTTTGGCGAAAGCTCCAAACACCATTACGATACCGCGGCCGAAGCCGCCAAGCGCCTGGTGAAACAATTGCAACGCGATCCTTTGCCTGCGGATACCATACTCAATATCAATGTACCCGATTGCCCGTGGTCGGAAGTCAGGGGTTTCGAGGTGACGCGTCTCGGTTACCGCCACCGCGCGGAATCGGTTGTCAAGACCGTCGATCCCCGTGGCCGTGACATGTATTGGATTGGGCCGGCCGGCGCGGAACAGGATGCCGGCCCGGGAACCGATTTTGACGCCATCAGGCGTAAATTTATTTCGGTCACCCCGATCCATGTTGACCTGACCCGCTACCAGGCGCTGGATCAGGTGGCGGGCTGGATGACCGCAATCGGCATCGGTGCGGAGCAGGATACGGACGTTTCATGATTCATAAACGAAAGCTTCACAGCGAAAACCGCGGCATTGGCATGACCTCGCAAGGGACGCGTGACCGGCTCGTTGAGACCTTGCGAAACGAAGGCATCAAGGATGAGCGGGTACTCAAGGCCATGACCCAGGTGCCACGGCACAAGTTCGTGGACGAGGCGCTTTCCAGTCGTGCATATGAAAATACCGCCCTGCCCATCGGGCAAAGCCAGACCATCTCGCAACCCTGGATCGTGGCCCGTATGACAGAAGCGATACTGGACGGTGCCGAGCCGGAGAAAGTCCTCGAAGTGGGTACCGGTTCCGGCTACCAGGCAGCAATTTTGTCACACCTCGTTGCAAAGGTGTTCACCGTTGAGCGGATTGAAGAATTACTGAAACTCGCACGCAGACGTTTCCATAACCTTAGGCTGAATAATATCTACGTCCGTTACGCCGACGGGCATTTGGGCTGGCCCAGCCAGGCCCCCTTTGACGGTATCATGGTGACCGCCGTTGCAAAAAGCATTCCTCAGGAACTGGTGCAACAACTTCGAGTAGGGGGGGTGCTGGTGTTGCCGGTTGAGCGGAATGGTCAACAGCGCCTGATGACCGTGCGGCGCACTGAGAGCAGCTTTGAGGAAACAGACCTCGGCGCAGTGGTATTTGTACCCATGCTTAGCGGCCTGGCATAGCTGGACCTGCCCGGATATGTTTCTGAAACTGTATGATCAAGTCATTGCCCTGTCCGCACACCGCAGAGCTCCGGCCTTCCTTGCCGGTCTGAGCTTTACCGAATCCAGTTTTTTCCCCATACCTCCGGATGTCATGTTGATACCCATGTGCCTGGCCAGGCCGTCAAAGGGCTGGGTATATGCAATTTTGTGCACTCTGTTTTCCGTTCTCGGTGGCATGGCGGGGTACCTGATCGGCAAGCTGGCGTTTTCATGGATAGAGCCCTGGTTGATGGCGTCCAGTTACGCTGGTATTTTTACAAGTGCTGTCGCTGCATTTGAAACCTGGGGTTTCTGGTACATCCTGTTGGCGGGATTTACGCCGATACCCTACAAGATATTCACCATCAGCGCAGGTGTCGTTGGTATGCCGGGTCTGGCGTTCGTGGCCGGTTCCGTGGTTGGCAGGGGCGGACGATTTTTCCTGGTTGCAGGCTTGATCCGCATGGGTGGTGAAAACATTGCAGCCCGCATGCGGAAATATATCGATCTGATCGGCTGGGTCACGATCGTACTGGCGGTAATTGTAATTGTTATCATGAAAATGCATTCTCAATGAATATCAGTCCTGACCAGTATCGAAACGACAGTTTTGCTTCAAGGGCTGTTATCGTGCTTCTGATCCTTGGCCTGCTCCTGTTAAGCGGTTGCCACCGTCATTACCGGCCTGTGCAGACGAGTGACAATTCACCGGCCACCATCGTCAAACGTCAGTTGAACGATGATGGGACCTACTATGTCAGGTCGGGGGATACACTTTATGCGATTGCCTTCAGTTATGGTCTGGACGTTATGGAGGTCGCGAAGTTGAATGGAATTTCCAGTCCCTATACCATTTACCCCGGTCAAAAAATCCAACTCATGCCACCCTCTGGTGGTTCCCGGAACACGGCAAGCTCGTCCGGTGTGAAAATAAACCCGCTGAAAACACCGGCGCAGGTCACCACGAGAACGATTGAAACAAAACAACCTTCGAGCCGCGAAACACCGGCGCCGGAAACTCCGACAACGGCAAAATCTGCTCCTTCAGTAACTGCCGCGACACCTGCCGCAAGCAATAGTGCAGAACCAACGAGTTGGAAATGGCCTGCCGATGGACGCGTAATCAGGGGATTTGTCGCGGGCGACCCGGCACGGAATGGCCTGGATATAGCAGGCAAGGAAGGCCAGCCCATCACCGCGTCGGCCGGTGGCCAGGTCGTTTACAGCGGCAATGGCCTGATCGGGTACGGAGAGCTGATCATCGTCAAGCACAGTGAAAAAATGCTTAGCGCCTATGCCCACAACAGGGTCCGGCTGGTCAAGGAAGGCGACCAGGTATGGGCCGGTCAGAAAATTGCTGAAATGGGGCGCAACAGCAGTGATGAGCAAATCCTGCACTTTGAAATCCGTCAGCTTGGCAAGCCCGTCAACCCGCTGACCTTTCTTCCAAGTCGCTAGCAGTCTGTGGGACTTAACATGATCGACTGCCAAAAACCTGACTCAAATCAGCTTTTACCCCGGGCACCCTCACTCGATGCTGCGCATCATTTCACCTTGCCCTCGCTACGTTCGTTCAAGTCCGACAGGCTGCCAGCCAGCCAACTTTTTGATATCGGATTTGTATTTTAAATATGGGTGGGCGATACCATTTCGGATTTGTGACATTTGCCGGATATTGTGCTAGTTTCAATAATTCGTTCCAATGGAATGGATTTCATGTGATGAGCGTGTTTCAGGCCTTTGTGCATTGGGACGTGCTGGTATCAAATTCTTATGTCGAGACCGGGGGATGAAAAAAGAGCCTATGGGTGCAGGGAAAATCGCGGATTCGGGAGGCAAGTCTGTAAAGAAAGACCTCAAGTTCGATCGTTTCAAAAATGCAAATGCCAAGAGCAGGAAGTTGCATTACGGCGACGTGACCCGGATTTACCTGAGTGAAATCGGCCGCGCCAATCTGCTGACCGCAGAAGAGGAAAAGACCCTGGGGCGCGCTGCGCGTGGTGGTTGCATGGCCAGTCGTCAGCGCATGATTGAATGCAACTTGCGGTTGGTGGTCAAGGTTGCCCGTTCCTATATCAACAGGGGCTTGCCTTTGCTGGACCTGATCGAAGAAGGGAACCTGGGGCTGATCAGGGCGGTTGAGAAATTTGACCCCGATAAGGGCTTCCGGTTTTCCACCTATGCCACGTGGTGGATCCGGCAATCGGTCGAGCGCTCCATCATGAACCAGTGCCGTACGGTCCGTTTACCCATTCACGTGATCCGCGAACTCACCAACTACCTGCGTGCGACCCGTGAAATGGAACAGGCGATGGGCCGCCGTCCCGCAGTCGATGAGGTCGCAAACAAGCTCGACAAGCCCAGTAGCACTTTGTATGCACTGTTCGGATTTAATGAACCAACCTCGTCCACCGATAGTTCATCGGCCAACGGCAGTTCGATTCTGGAGTCGATTGCGGATGAACAATGCCGCAATCCGGAAAATGAATACGCCGAGAAGGCCGCTGGTGAACTGCTGGGGCATTGGCTGGATTTACTGCCCGTCCAGCAGCGTATCGTGGTTGAGCACCGATTTGGTTTGCACGGTCAGGGTCGCCGGACGCTCGAAGAAGTCGGTGAACTGCTAGGTGTGACCAGGGAGAGAGTACGCCAGGTTCAACTCGCCGCATTGGCAAAACTGCGGGAAATATCAAAACGCGAAGGCGTAATGGAAACTCCGTTTATAGAGTAAGGGGTAACAAGGCGGCAACCACCTGTCGTCCTTCGGTCGCCAGGACATTAAACGTACGGCAGGCAGCGTCCGTTGTCATGACCTCGAAACCAACGTTACGCCGGTAGAAGTGGACCTGGGTAGCGGGTGGTAAAAAGACCTGCTTCTTTCCCGTGCCGATCAAGATCACCTCCGGCTCAAGTTCGAAAACCGCTTGCAAACTTGCTTCGTCAATATCGTCAACGGATTCCACATTCCATTCCGGAACAATGCGCTGACCCGAAATGATGAAAGGCCGGCTGAATAGTTCCTGGTCAACACGTATACCTTTCTCGCTGACAGAACGTATAAAAAACTGATTTTGCGGTATCTCCAGATTGAACTCCACGCGCCCTGTGCTCCTCTATTCCGGTATGGCTTGTTCAGTGGATGTCGTTTTTCATGATGTGTCTAAGTTAAACTGATAACCGGCTTTTCCGGATGTCTTTTATAAAAACATGCAACCTGGCCGATGGACTGCACCAGTTCGGCCTTGCATCGGTTGGCGATACTGAGTGACCATGCCTTGCGAACTTCCCGGTCACCCCTGAGTTTGACCTTGATGAGTTCGTGGTCATTCAAAGCGCGTTCGATCTCGGCGACGACCGATTCGCTCAGGCCTTTATCAGCGACGATTACGATCGGATTCAGTTGATGGGCCTGACCACGCAAATTCTTTTTTTGCGCTGCGGTTAATGGCATTGGGTTGTTCCTGTTGTGGCAAACTCTCATTTTAACACCCCGGGAAGGCAAATGTGGTCAGCGATGAGCGCCAAAAGAAACTTGAAAAGCTGAAATTGAATATTGAAGGCATTGCTCTGGAACTTTACGCTGACCCCCTCTATCCTGATCTGGTGTAATACCGGAAACCGAGTCATGGCAAAAAGTAAAAGCAGCCGCCGATGGCTGGCGGAACACTTTGACGATCAATATGTCAAGCAGGCCCAGCAACAGGGCCTGCGTTCGAGGGCGGCGTTCAAGCTGATGGAACTGGACGACAAATATCACCTGCTGCGCAAAGGCATGCGGGTGGTAGACCTTGGCTCAGCGCCCGGTAGTTGGACCCAGGTCGTGCAAAAAGCGCTGGGGGAAAGCGGGCAGATCATCGCCCTGGACATCCTGCCGATGGATCCATTGGAAAACGTTTTGTTTATCCAGGGTGATTTCACGGAAGACAAACCTTTGGCACTGTTGGAAGAAGCGTTAAACGGCCAGTATGCTGATCTTGTTTTGTCGGACATGGCACCCAATATGAGTGGGATGGGGGCGGTCGATCAACCGCGTGCGATGTACCTGGCTGAACTCGCGCTCGCCTTTGTAGAGAAATGGTTAGAGCCTGGCGGCAATTTCGTGGTCAAGGTTTTTCACGGTGAAGGATTTGACGATTTTGTAAAGAAGATCCGGTCTCTATTTGAGAAGGTGCAAGTCAAAAAGCCCGCGGCTTCGAGACCACGGAGCAGGGAAGTTTATATACTGGGGCACCGTCGCAAGCTACAATGAACAGACATATTCAACCACAAAAGGCGTTAGCGGTTTTTTTGTTAGTGAGGATAAACGATTGAATGATATGTTAAAGAATGTGATTACCTGGGGCATCATCCTGTTGGTGCTGATGTCCATTTTCAATCACTATGGAAATGTCGGCTCCACCCCCGATGAACTCACCTATTCCGATTTTCTCGACGATGTGCGCAATGGCACCGTGGCTGAAGTGACGATCAGCAGCACGCCGGAAGGTAATACCATCCAGGGCCGCGATGTCAACGGCAAGGACTTCCGTACATTCGGCATGCCGGATGCGCGGTTGGTGGATGACCTGGTTGAACACAATGTAGAAATCTCCGCCGAACCACCCAAACAACGTTCGGTTATTCTCGACCTGTTGATCAATATCATTCCGGTCCTGCTGCTGGTAGGTCTGTGGGTATATTTCATGCGCCAGATGCAGGGTGGCGGCGGCGGCCGTGGTGCCATGTCGTTTGGCAAGAGCAAGGCGAAGCTGCAGGGTGAAGACCAGATCAAGGTTACCTTCGCTGATGTGGCGGGTGTTGAAGAGGCCAAGGAAGAAGTTGCGGAACTGGTGGAGTTCCTGCGTAATCCGGGTAAATTTCAGAAACTGGGTGGCCACATACCGCGTGGCGTATTGATGCTCGGTTCGCCGGGAACCGGCAAAACCCTGTTGGCGCGCGCCATCGCAGGTGAGGCCAAGGTGCCGTTCTTTTCAATATCCGGTTCCGATTTCGTCGAGATGTTTGTCGGTGTGGGCGCTTCCCGTGTACGCGACATGTTCGACCAGGCCAAGAAGCACGCACCCTGTATTATCTTTATCGATGAAATCGATGCGGTTGGACGCCACCGTGGCGCCGGCCTGGGCGGCGGGCACGATGAACGTGAACAGACCTTGAACCAGTTGCTGGTTGAAATGGACGGGTTTGAAGGTGGCGAGGGTGTGATCGTTATCGCTGCGACCAACCGGCCCGATGTGCTTGATCCGGCCTTGTTACGGCCAGGACGCTTTGACCGTCAGGTGGTCGTGCCATTGCCGGATATCCGCGGTCGTGAAGCCATCCTGAAAGTGCACATGCGTAAGGTGCCGCTGGGCGATGATGTTAAACCGCGCGATATTGCCCGCGGAACACCCGGTTTCTCGGGTGCCGACCTCGCCAACCTCGTTAACGAAGCCGCGCTGTTTGCCGCAAGGGAAGCAGCCAAAACCGTTCTCATGGACCACTTCGAAAGGGCCAAGGACAAGATCATGATGGGTGCCGAACGGCGTTCTATGGTCATGTCGGAGAAAGAGAAGAAACTGACCGCCTACCACGAAGCGGGTCATGCCATCGTCGGGCGCCTGGTCCCGGAACACGATCCGGTTTACAAGGTCACCATAATTCCACGTGGCCGGGCGCTTGGCGTGACCATGTTCCTGCCCGAGCAGGACAAGTACAGCATTTCACGTAAACAACTGGATAGCCAGATGGCCAGTTTATTTGGCGGACGCGTGGCCGAGGAACTGGTTTTCGGAGTTGAGAACGTTACCACCGGCGCATCTAACGATATTGAGCGTTCCACCCTGATTGCCCGCAACATCGTGACCCGTTGGGGTTTGACCGAGGCGTTGGGGCCATTGACCTATGCCGAGGATGACGAAGAGGTTTTCCTGGGTCGGTCCGTCACCCAGCACAAGCATGTCTCCGATGAGACTGCACGCAAGATCGACATTGAAATACGTACGATCGTTGATGCCGCGCACCGGAAGGCAAAGGAACTGCTGGTTGCCAACCGGGATAAGCTGGAATTGATGGCCGATGCGCTGATTAAATATGAAACCATCGGCGCGGAACAGATCAACCAGATCATGCACGGCAAGGTTCCGGAACCACCTGCAGGCTGGGACGATCCCGGTTCCGACGGCGATAACAAGAAGCGGGCAGATTCGGTCGACGATTCTACGGAAGATAGCGATGACAGCCCTTCTATCGGAGACACGGCCGAGCAGCACTAGCAGCCTGATACCGGTGAATTTTTGGTCAACTCAAGACAGCGCTGTTCCGGCGCTGTTTTTTTGAGCGTAGCGTATGACCGCAGACGTACCCGCAGCGTCAGAATCATCCGCCCGCATACTCGACTGTGCCGGACGGAAGCTCATCCTGGACAGTCCCAGGATCATGGGTGTGCTCAACCTGACGCCGGATTCTTTCTCCGATGGCGGACAATGGTTGGGAAAAAGCGCCGCGGTTGAACACGCCCTTGTCATGCAGGCGTCCGGTGCGGATATCATTGACGTAGGTGGTGAATCGACCCGGCCGGGTGCCCGGGTGGTCACCACGCAGCAGGAACTGGACCGCGTCATCCCGGTCATCGAAACCCTGGCCCCATTGCTTTCAGTGCCGTTATCCATAGACACGGGTAAGCCCGAGGTCATGCGCGCGGCGGTGGCCGCAGGCGCGGGCATGATCAACGACGTCTTCGCGCTGCGCCAGGATGGTGCGTTGCAGGCCGCCGCGGAACTGGGTGTGCCGGTGTGCCTGATGCACATGCTGGGCAATCCGCGTGTGATGCAGAATGAACCCGTTTATGAAGATGTGGCGGGTGAGGTCGCGGCTTTTTTGCTGGAACGTGCGGCATTGTGTGAAAGCAATGGAGTGGCAAGGCGAAATATCGTGCTGGACCCGGGATTTGGCTTTGGTAAGACCCTGCAACAGAACATCGATTTGTTTCACGCCCTGCCGGAATTCTGCGCCACCGGCTACCCGTTGCTGGTTGGGGTATCCCGAAAGTCAATGCTTGGGCAACTCACCGGCAGGGATGTCCCCGACCGGGTTGCAGGTTCAGTCACGGCTGCCGTACTCGCGTTTCAAATGGGTGCAGCAATTGTCAGGGTGCATGACGTGGCCGAAACCCGCGATGCGTACAAGGTGGCGACTGCACTTTGGCGGGGTTGGGCGTAAAATGCCGGTCATGAAAAACAAATATTTTGGTACGGACGGAATACGGGGCCGGGTGGGTGAGCCACCCGTTACTGCGGATTTCATGTTGCGCCTGGGGCGCGCTGCGGGCAAGGTACTGGCCGACGGCGAAGCGCGCTCGGTCGTTATCGGCAAGGACACGCGTATTTCCGGGTATATGTTCGAATCGGCGCTGGAGGCGGGCCTGGCTGCCGCAGGTGCAAATGTGGCCCTGCTCGGACCGATGCCAACACCGGCCATTGCTTATCTGACAAGGACAATGCACACCTGTGCGGGAATCGTGATCAGCGCTTCGCATAATCCGTTCTACGATAACGGCATTAAGTTTTTTTCTGCCTATGGAGAAAAACTGCCGGATGAGATCGAGCGCGCCATTGAAGTTGAACTCGAAAAACCGTTCTCGACCGTCGCATCTGAAAAGATGGGTAAAGCCACCCGCATCGAGGATGCTGCAGGCCGTTATATCGAATTTTGCAAAGGCACCATACCCTTTGAAATATCATTGCGCGGCCTGAAGATTGTCGTCGACTGCGCCAATGGCGCGACCTACCGTGTGGCGCCTGCCGTTTTTGAAGAACTGGGCGCGGAAGTCATCACCGTGGGTGTCGAGCCAAACGGCTTGAATATCAATGAGAATTGCGGATCCACCTACCCTGAATTTGTCAGGCAGTCAGTGCTTCAGCACGGGGCGGACGTCGGCATAGCCCTCGATGGTGACGGGGACCGGGTGGTCATGGTGGACGCCATGGGAGAAATCGTCAACGGCGATGAATTGCTTTACATCCTCGCCACGGCGCGTCAGGACAAGGGTCTGCTGCACGGTGGTGTAATCGGTACGGTGATGAGCAATTTTGGCCTGGAACTGGCATTGAGAAGACGCAATATTCCGTTCATACGCTCGCCCGTAGGCGATCGTCACGTGCATAAGGCCCTGGTCAATAATGGCTGGACACTGGGCGGGGAAGCATCCGGCCATCTGTTGTGCCTGGACAGGACCAGTACCGGTGATGGTATTGTCAGTGCCTTGCAAGTGCTGGAGGTGATGGTCAGCGAGGGTAAGGGCCTGGCTGAATTGGCGTCAGGTGTGCAAAAACTCCCCCAGGTCATGATCAATGTGCCGGTCAACGGTGAAGTTTTGGGTCTCGAGAACTCCGCAACGATCAATGACGCTGTCCGCTCGATAAAAGATCAATTGGGGGACACCGGCAGGGTCATATTACGTCCGTCGGGCACCGAGCCTCTCGTGCGTGTAACGCTCGAAGGCACGAATGAGTACCAGGTCAGACAACTCGCCACTGAGCTGGCTGAACTGGTTCGCACCGAACTGGGGGGCTGAGTTTTCAGTACCGGCCCCTCCCCGCCATTTTTGCGATCAACAGACCTGCTACAGCGTCATTAAACCGTGTGCCAACCCGACGTTCTGCGATTTGTCCATGCGTCTTTCGACAGGCTTGAACTGCCTCGGGAACGCACTATCACGAACACTCTCAAATGTCTATTGACCTGCATCAATTAAGCCCGAGATAAGCTGCGAAACTTGGTTTTTCGGGAGTGCCTGACCCTTATAATACGAACAGGTTCAACTGGTACCCAAGGAGACAAAAATGAACCAGTATCTCAACTCTGTTATGGCCACAGTCAGGGCTAAAAACCGCGGTGAAGACGAGTTCCTCCAGGCAGTCGAAGAAGTCCTGGATTCACTCACCCCTGTGCTTGAAAAACACCCCGAATTTGTTGAAGCAAAGATTGTCGAGCGCATCGTAGAACCCGAACGGATGATTGTTTTCCGTGTTCCCTGGTTCGATGATGCCGGCAATGTCCAGGTCAACCGGGGTTTTCGCGTGGAATTCAACAGTGCCATCGGCCCCTACAAGGGCGGGCTGCGTTTCCATCCCAGCGTCAACCAGGGGATACTGAAGTTCCTGGGGTTTGAACAGGTTTTCAAGAACAGCCTGACCACGTTGCCCATGGGTGGCGGTAAAGGTGGTTCCGATTTCGATCCCAAGGGTAAATCAGACAATGAAGTCATGCGTTTTTGCCAAAGTTTCATGACCGAACTGTCCCGCCATATTGGTCCCAATACCGATGTTCCGGCAGGTGATATCGGTGTTGGTGGCCGCGAGATCGGATACCTGTTCGGGCAATACAAACGTTGCCGCAACGCCTTTGAGGGTGTTCTGACGGGCAAGAGCCTCAACTGGGGTGGCAGTTTGATCCGGCCGGAAGCGACCGGATACGGCACAGTCTATTTCGCCAAGGAAATGCTCACTACCATCGGCAGATCCATCGAAGGCCTCCGGGTCGCAGTTTCGGGGTCCGGCAACGTCGCCCAATACGCGACCGAAAAGGTGAACGAACTCGGTGGTAAGGTGGTCACGCTGTCCGATTCCAGCGGATACATCGTCGACGAGGCAGGTATTACGAAAGACAAACTCGAATACGTCTTTGCGCTCAAAAATGCACGCCGCGGCCGGATCAAAGAGTACGTGGATGAGTACCGGAGTGCGGTGTATCACGAAGGCACCGGTGTCTGGAATGTGCCGGTTGATGTGGCATTACCATGCGCCACCCAGAATGAACTCAACGGCGATGACGCCGAAGTCCTGTTGAAAAACGGATGTATCTGCATCGCCGAAGGCGCGAACATGCCAAGTACCCCTGCAGCCGTGGATAAAATCCTGGCCGCAGGGATACTCTATGGTCCGGGTAAAGCAGCCAACGCCGGTGGTGTGGCGGTTTCGGGCCTGGAAATGTCCCAGAACAGCATGCGTTTATCCTGGACCCGTGAAGAAGTGGACAAACGTCTCCACGACATCATGTGTTCGATCCACGACACGTGCAAACTCACGGCCGAGGAATTTGGTCAACCGGGGAATTATGTGCTCGGCGCCAATATCAGCGGTTTCCGCAAAATCGCAGACTCGATGATGGACCAGGGATTGGTCTGATCAAACAGTCGGGGCCGGATATCCACCATGTGGCCGTCCGGCCCGGTTTTACCCGAGCGAACTTTGCCCGGAAATTTGCGCCGGGGTTCCGGACATCGTTGACAGACCCTGATACCTGTTAACACTATGTGGACAGCCATCGGCACCGGTCATTTTTTTGCAGGACAAGGCGCATTAAGCGTATTGTATCCGGGGTACATGAGCGAGAGTGCGGCACCGGGCATCTGCAAGGCGTTAACGGGCCCTGATAAAATTGGATGAAACCTGTAATTGACCTGAAGGATTTTGAACAGGCGTCAGCGAAGTTCGACTCGCTGATGCCTTTCAAGGTCAGGGATATTTTGCTCGTTTCCAGCCTCTACGATATCTACAGTCTTCGCGAGGACGGGCAACTGGCCAACCTGGTGATGTCCGAATACGCCGAGCTGAGGCTTTCGCGTGCACCGATGATCAGGCGGGTCGATTCTGGTTCAAGTGCGCTTGAAGCCCTGAAAAAAACCAAGTTTGACCTGATTATCGTCTTCCGCTCATTAAGCGATATCGACGCGCTGGAGTTCAGGCGTCAGGCCATGCGTCTAAACCATAATATTCCCATCGTCCTGCTGGCATTTCATCACCGTGAACTGGAACTGATGAGGGATCGCGCGCGCAAGGCATTTGACAATGTTTTCTTCTGGAGTGGCGAATCCAGGATATTCCTGACCATTATAAAAATCATCGAAGACAAGAAAAATGTCGAGGCAGATACCAAACTGGTCGGCGTCAGGGTGATAATCCTCGTAGAGAACTCCGTCCGCTTCTATTCATCTTACTTACCCCTGATCTACACCGAGACCATGCAACAGACTTCGGCGCTCCTGTCGGAGAGCATCAACTCCGCCAGCCGGCTTTTGCGTATGCGTGCGCGTCCAAAAATACTGCTGGCGCAGAATTTCGAGGAAGCCCTGGCATTATTCAAGGATTATAAAAAATACCTGTTGGGCGTTATTTCAGATATCCAGTTTTCAAGGGATGGCCATATCGACGAGTCGGCCGGCATTCAACTGGCGAAACTGATAAAGGCCGAAATTCATGATTTGCCGGTTTTACTGCAGTCGTCGAATGACGCTAACCGGGAAAAGGCCACAGCCTGTAACGCCGGGTTTGTCAATAAACGCTCACCGAGACTGTTGAATGAGGTCAGTACGTATATCAACCAGAATTTCGGTTTTGGTGATTTTGTCTTCAAACTGCCTGACGGCTCCGAACTTGAACGTGCGCGCAACTTCGGCGAGTTGAAAAAAATCCTCGCGGAGGTCGATATCAGGTCACTGATCTTTCACGCCGAAAGAAACCATTTCTCCAACTGGATGATGGCCCGCACTGAATTTGATCTGGCCGAGCGCCTGCGGCCCAGAAGGGTCAGTGAATTCAGGAACGGGGACGAGTTGCGCCATTACCTGCTCAAGATCATCGAGGATTTCCTGCATGAAAGACAGGTCGGTGTGATCACCGATTTCTCCCGGGATCACTACGACGGGCGGGCGGAGTTCTTGCGCATAGGGGAGGGTTCCCTGGGCGGAAAAGGCCGTGGCCTGGCATTTATCAACAACCTGATCAACTGTTTTCCCGTTTATGATGCGTTCCCCGAAATCCGGATATCGGTACCCCGAACAGCGGTTATTTGTACCGGTGCTTTTGACCGTTTCATGGAAAGCAACAACCTGACCCAATTTGCACTGGGTGAACACACAGACGAGGAAATCATCGCGGCTTTTTCCAGCGCAAAGATACCGTCGGACCTGGTGGATGATTTGAAAGCCTACCTGTCAGTGGCTGATTTCCCACTGGCGGTGAGATCTTCATCACTGCTCGAAGATTCTCATTATCAGCCGTTCGCCGGTATTTACGACACCTATTTTCTACCCAATAACTATCATTCGCTGCGCGGCCGTATCGCCCGCCTTCTGGCTGCAATCAAACTAATTTTTGCATCGGTTTACTGCAGGAATTCAAAACACTACATCGAGGCGACGGGCAACCGGGCCGAAGAAGAGAAGATGGCGATCATCCTGCAGGAGATCGTCGGTCAAAACAGGGAAGGCTATTTCTACCCGGTGCTGTCGGGGATGGCCAGGTCCTATAATTTTTATTCGGTCGGACGGCTCAAACCTGAAGAGGGGATTGCCTATATCGCACTGGGACTTGGCAAAACGGTCGTCGAAGGTGAGAACTGCTTGTTTTTTTCTCCTTCCAATCCACTGGTATTACCGCAATTCTCCAAACCCCAGGACTACCTGAGAAACAGCCAGCGCGAGTTTTTCGCCGTTGATATGAACAAACCCGGGGTTTATCCCCGCAAGGGCGGCGAAGATGGATTGGTGAAACTGAAAATGAACGATTCAGAAAAACACGGCGTGCTGAAGTACGTCGGTTCCACATATTCCGCCGACAATGACAGGATTTATCCGGGGATTGGCCGTGAAGGCGCCCGCATCGTCACGTTTGATCCAATTCTGAAATCCAGGATATTCCCGCTGGATAAAATCCTCCAATATCTACTTCGTCTCGGCAGCGGTGCAATGAACGTGCCCATCGAGATGGAATTTGCAATCGAATTTCACCCGCAACCGGATAAGCAGAACGAGTTCCGCTTCCTGCAAATCAGGCCGATGATGGTGGATTCTTCATTTGAAGACGTCAGCCTCTTCGAGGGCGATTCCGAGCAGGTATTTGCCAAGTCGGACCAGGCCCTGAGTCATGGCCGGATCGAGGGTGTCAGGGATATCGTATATGTCAAAAGTGAAAATTTTAAGCGCGCCAATATGATCCACATGGCGGAACAGGTGGGTAAATACAATCAACAATTCAAGGAGAAAAGCCAGGCGTACATGCTGGTCGGGCCGGGGCGATGGGGGACCTCGGACCGTTGGTTGGGGATACCGGTAAAATGGGACCAGATATCATGGGCACGGGTGATCGTTGAAGCTGACTATGGTGATTTCGTAGTCGAGCCATCGTTTGGCACGCATTTCTTCCAGAATCTGATCACGTTTCAGATCGGTTACCTTACGATTAACAGCAAAAGCAGTAATAACTACCTGGACTGGAACTGGCTCAATTCTCAAGAAGCCGTTTCAGAAACGGATTATGTCAGGCATGTGCGCCTGAGCCGGCCGATGAATATCCTGATTGACGGCCGTGATGGCAAAGCGGTCATTTTCAAGAGCGATGTGATGCCCAAGAAGAAAAAGACAGCGCAAAGCCGTTCAAAAAAAGTCGCCAAAGGCCCTGTCAAAGGGTAGAAACCGGGGGGCGTTCCTCTTCATCAATGGTCAGTTTGAAAATATCGGGTCGCGAATAATGGCCGGTCGGATCCATGTCATAGCGGGCTTTTATGATGTCATCGAGGTCGATTTCGGCTGAAATCAGACTCTCCTGGTTGTAGATCGGGCCGGCGAGTACTTCCCCCATCGGCGAAATAATCACGCTACCGCCGCGGATCAACGGTTTGTCCTGCGGCCAGTTTTCATGGGGATGCCGGGTACCGGAAGGCGGCGGTTGATACTGGCACGCGCTGACGAGGAAGTTCCTGCCTTCATAGGCGATGAAAGACATGCTGGTTTGCCAGATATCCCGGTCGTCTACGGTTGGGGCACACCAGATTTCGATACCTTTTGCGTACATTGCCGTGCGTAAAAGGGGCATGTAATTTTCCCAGCATATAGCGGCTCCAACCCGTCCCGCTCTTGTATCCACAACCGGGATGGTGGAACCGTCACCCTGTCCCCAGATCAGACGCTCGCTGGCAGTGGGCATCAACTTGCGATGCTTGGCAAGCAGTTCACCCTTGTTGGAAATAAACAGGGCGGTACAGAAAAGTGTCGCATTGCTGCGTTCAATGACGCCGATGACAATCGCGCAGTTACACGTTTTTGCCAGTTTGGAAACAGTGGCCACTTCGGGTCCGTCGAGGTCTACGGCCTGCTTCCAGTAGCGCAGGAATTCCTCGCGTCCGGCAGGTGTCCTGTAACCCACCCGCGCGCCAAAATCGGCACCCTTGGGATAACCGCCCAAGAGGGCCTCAGGCATCACCAGCAAGTCACAGCCCGAATGTCTGATCTGCGTTTCAAATGCCAGTATTTTTTCCAGCGTTTCCGCGGTCCCATGGAAATCGTTGCCAAGCTGCAATGCGGCGATGACTCTCTGTTTCACAACGCTACAATACTCCGAGGTCTTTCCCGATTTTTACAAAGGCATCGACCGCGCGGTCCAGGTGCTGGATCTCGTGCGCTGCTGAAACCTGTACACGGATACGTGCTTCCCCCCGCGGCACGACGGGAAAGAAAAATCCGATGACATAAATGCCTTCGCTCAGCAGTCGGGCGGCAAACTCCTGGGCAAGCGGCGCATCGTACAACATGACTGGCACAATGGGGTGGATGCCCTGCTTGATATCGAAACCCGCCAGGCTCATTTTGTCGCGGTAGTAGCGGGTATTGCGTTCCAGCTTGTCACGTCTGTCGGTTGAACCCGAGAGCATTTCGAATACCTTGATGGCGGCCGCGACCAACGGTGGCGGCAAAGTGTTGGAGAACAGGTAGGGGCGTGAACGCTGGCGCAGCAGGTCAACGATTTCCTGTCGCCCGGTGGTAAAACCACCGGAACCGCCACCCAGTGCCTTGCCAAGTGTCGAGGTGAATACGTCGATCCTGTCCATGACACCGTGATGCTCTGCCGAGCCGCGCCCGGTGGGGCCCAGAAATCCGGTCGCATGGCTGTCGTCAACCATGACCAGTGCGTCATAGCGCGCGGCAAGCATCGTAATTTCATCAAGTTTCGCGATAAAGCCATCCATGCTGAACGCGCCATCGGTCGCGATCAAACGGGTACGGCAATCCCCGCTGTCCTGGAGCGCCTTTTCAAGCGCCTGCATGTCGCTGTTGGCGTAGCGAAATCTTTGTGCTTTGCAAAGACGTATACCGTCAATGATGGAAGCGTGATTCAGGGCGTCCGAGATCACGGCGTCCCGTTCGTCGAGAATGGTTTCGAAAAGTCCGCCATTGGCGTCGAAGCAGGATGTGTAGAGGATGGTGTCATCGGTACCAAAAAATTCTGAAATGGTCTTTTCGAGTTGTTTGTGCAGGTCCTGGGTGCCGCAGATGAAGCGCACCGAGGCGAGACCAAAACCATGATCCTCGAGGGCCTTGCCCGCGGCCGCGATCACCTCCGGGTTATCCGCAAGTCCGAGGTAGTTATTGGCGCAAAAATTAAGTACTTCATCGCCGCCCTGAACTTTGATTTCCACGCTTTGCGGCGTGGTGATGATCCGCTCGGTTTTATACAGGCCGGCAGCGTGTATTTCCGCCAGCGTCGTTTTCAGGTGTTCCAGTGAAACCATGTCAATATCTCCTTGGCAAATCCCCGACGAGTACCCATTCCGTCAAATTGAGATGCAGTACACTAAATGGTGCCGGTCCAGTCACAGACCACCTTGCCGGACTGTCCCGCGATCATCAGCTGGAAGCCGGTTTCGAATTCGTCAATCGGGATATGGTGTGTCAGGGCTTTGTGTAACGGGAAACCGGTCAGCACCATCTGTGTCATTTTGTACCAGGTTTCATACATGCGGCGGCCGTAGATACCGTGGATTTCGAGACCCTTGAATATGATCTGGTCCCAGTCGACACCGGTTCCGGCCGGCAGCAGGCCGAGTAAAGCAACCTGTCCGCCGTTGAACATGTGACGTAGCAGGTCGTTGAAGGCAGCGGGTTGCCCGGACATTTCCATGCCGATGTCGAAACCCTCGATATCCAGTTCCTTCACCACGCTTGCGATGGATTCGCGTTTGACATTGATGGTTCGCGTGGCGCCCATTTCCGCTGCAAGGTTCAGACGGTAATCGTTTACATCGGTGATCACCACGTGGCGTGCACCCACGTGCCTGCAAATGCCGGCGGCGATAATCCCGATCGGACCTGCACCGGTTATCAGCACGTCTTCGCCGACCAGGTCAAACTGCAGGGCGCAGTGGGCTGCGTTGCCAAATGGGTCGAAGAATGCGGCCAGTTCCGGCGCGATCGCATCAGGGATCGGCCAGAGGTTGGTGGCAGGCACGACAATGTATTCCGCAAAAGCGCCGTCGCGATTGACCCCGATGCCGATGGTATTCGGGCAAAGGTGGCGTTTGCCCGCGCGGCAGTTCCGGCAATGTCCGCAAATGATGTGACCCTCTGCCGATACCCGGTCGCCGATTTTGTAACCGGTTACCCCTTCACCCAGTTCAACGATCCTGCCGACGAACTCGTGACCGATGGTCAGACCGGGTTTGATGGTTCTTTGTGACCACTCATCCCAGTTATAGATGTGTACATCGGTACCGCAAATAGCGGTTTTCTCGACTTTGATCAGAACCTCGTTGGTATCGGTCTGCGGGATGGCTACCTCTTCCATCCAGATGCCCCTGGCGGACTCGCGCTTTACCAATGCACGCATGGTCTGAGACATGACTGCTCCTGAAATGATGTAGTGATCTGTACGTTTGAATTATACCGGAGCGTGCACGCTCCTGCTCATTTACGATGCGCCATTTCGATACTGATGGCGGTCAGTGCTTCGGTCGCCGTTGCCGACAGGCTGAAATCTGCGATCAGGCTCAATGACGTGGGCACCGGGTTGATCTCAATGATGACGGCGCCCGCACTGCGCGCCGCATAGGGCAGGGAAGCCGCGGGTTGAACGAGGGATGAAGTACCAATGGAAAAGCAGACATCGCATTCGTGGGCCGCAGTCGCGGCCCGGTCCATGGCGCCCGCGGGTAACAGCTCTCCAAACCAGACCACACCGGGTCTTGCCAGTCCATCCGGATGATGGGGGGATGAAGGTGGCCGCCCCGGGTGGGCCTCTATCCAGCTGTCTTCGATCGTCCTGCCGGTTTTGCTGCAGACCGAGCGCAGGATATTTCCATGCAGTTCGACGACCCCACGCGATCCTGCCCGCTGGTGGAGACCGTCAACATTCTGTGTGACCACCAGCATGGTTTCAAAATAGCGCTCCATTTCAACCAGCGCGGCGTGCCCGGCGTGGGGGTGGACCTTTTTGATGTTTTCGCGGCGCTCCAGGTACCAGTCCCAAACGACGCGTGGATGGTCGCGGAAGGCTTCCGGTGTCGCCAGTTCCTCGGGACGATACCTTGACCACAATCCTGTCTGTGCATCCCGGAAGGTCGGAACACCGCTCTCGGCCGACATCCCGGCACCTGTCAGTACCAGTATCCTCCGCGCGGTTTGCAGTGCTTCGATCAAACCGGCGGGTAATTGCATGACTTCTCTGTTCTCAATTCTATGGTCCAGGCATATGGCTAACTACTGTTTCTACGTGTATTCTATCTGGTTCTGCTTGATGTACAGGCCTGGATTTGATCCGTTTTAGTGGCAGGTCGGGCCTCTCGGGCAGAATTAAATCTTAATGACATATCGGGTTTGAGGCAGGTAACAGATGAAAGGAAAACTCTTTATCAAGACGCACGGCTGTCAGATGAACGAGTACGATTCAGACAAAATGGCGGATGTATTGGCGGCGTCGCACGGTATGGAATTGACCGACTCCGAGGCCGATGCCGACGTCATCCTCGTCAACACCTGTTCGATCCGTGAAAAGGCCCAGGAAAAGGTCTTTTCACAGCTGGGGCGCTGGAAAAAACTGAAATCCGGCGGACGCAAGGTCGTCATCGGTGTGGGTGGATGTGTCGCCAGCCAGGAAGGCGAGGCCATCATCAAGCGCGCGCCTTATGTCGATATGGTCTTTGGACCGCAGACCTTGCACCGGCTTCCGGAAATGATCGACTCTGTTCGCAATACCGGCAAGCCCGCTGTCGATATCTCATTTCCCGAGATAGAGAAGTTCGACAGTCTGCCCGCCGCGGGTGCAAAAGGCCCGAGCGCCTTTGTCTCGATCATGGAAGGGTGTTCAAAATATTGCACGTTCTGTGTTGTGCCCTATACGCGGGGCGAGGAAGTCAGCCGGCCGCTGGATGATGTCGTGGCCGAGTGTGCCGGTCTTGCACAACAGGGTGTCAAGGAAATCAATCTGCTGGGGCAAAACGTCAATGCATATGACGGCGAGCTGTATGAGGGCGGCAGGGCAGACCTGGCTTTATTGATCCATTACGTTGCCACCATTGATGGCATCGAGAGAATCCGTTTTACCACGTCACACCCGGTGGAGTTTTCTACCAGCCTGATCGATGCTTTTGGTGAAGTTCCGCAACTGGCAAATTATGTACACCTGCCGGTGCAAAGTGGTTCTGACCGTGTATTGGCCATGATGAAGCGTGGTCATACCGTACTCGAATACAAGCAGAAAATCCGCCGTTTACGCGAACAACGCCCGGATATCAGCCTGTCTTCAGATTTTATTGTCGGCTTCCCGGGCGAAACGGAGCGTGATTTCGAAAACACATTGAAACTGATTGCAGAAATGAATTTTGACCAGAGTTTCAGTTTCATCTACAGCGCCCGGCCAGGCACACCGGCGGCGTCGTTGCCCGATGACACACCGCTTGATGTGAAAAAGGAGCGTCTTTCACGTCTGCAGGCGCTGGTTAACAAGCAGGCATTGGATATCAGCAAAGCCATGGTCGGCGGCGTGCAGCGCATCCTGGTGGAAGGTTACAGTAAAAAGGATTCACAGCATCTCGCAGGCAGGACAGAAAACAACCGGGTGGTGAATTTTGAAGGCCACCCGCGCCTGATCGGGCAATTTGCCGAAGTGATCATTACCGAGGCACTGCGGAATTCCCTGCGCGGACGTGTTGCTGCGTTTGATGAATTGCCAACCGCCGTGGCCCTGTAGCCTGATGAGCCAACGAATCAGCCTGGAACTGGAACCCGCAGATACCGAGCGCCTGGCCAATTTGTGCGGCCAGTTCGACCAGCATCTGAAACAGATTGAAAGCCGTCTGCACGTGGACATATTCTGCCGCGGCAACCTTTTTACGGTGCAGGGTGAAACCCGCCAGGCGCGTGCTGCCAGCCGCCTGATCAAGCAGTTGTACACGCTCTCCGAGTCTGAATTCCTGACGCCGGAAGTGATAAACCTGCACCTGCAGGAGTCGGGCATTGCCGAAATAGCGGATGAAGATGAATTGGAGCCCCACGCTGATGACGTTACGATCATTACAAAACGTGGCGCCATCCGCGGTCGTGGCCCCAATCAGAAACAGTATTTGCGCAATATCGATCAATACGCCGTCAATTTTGGTATCGGGCCTGCCGGAACGGGTAAAACTTACCTGGCGGTGGCCAGCGCGGTCGCTGCGTTGCAGGCGGATCACGTGCAGCGCATCGTGCTGGTCAGGCCGGCTGTGGAAGCGGGTGAACGGCTCGGGTTTCTCCCCGGCGACCTGGCCCAGAAGGTCGATCCTTACTTGCGCCCCCTGTACGACGCACTCTACGAGATGCTTGGTTTTGATCACGTGGCAAGACTGATCGAACGCAACGTAATCGAAGTGGCGCCATTAGCGTTTATGCGCGGGCGCACGCTGAATGATGCCTTCATTATTCTCGATGAGGCGCAGAACACGACGCCGGAGCAGATGAAGATGTTCCTGACCCGGACGGGTTTCGGATCAACCGCGGTCATCACCGGGGATATCACGCAGATCGATCTGCCAAAACACCAGCTCTCGGGTCTGAAGCAGGCGGTAGAAATCCTGAAGGGCGTAGAAGGTATCAGTTTCAGTAATTTCAGCGCCAGGGACGTGGTCAGGCACCCGATGGTGCAGCGCATCGTGATGGCCTATGACAAGGCGGGCGCAGACGGGCCGGGCGATGCAGGCTGATCTTGAAATCCAGCGCGCCACCCGATCGACGGGTATGCCGGGTGATGACCAGTTCAGGTTATGGATCGATGCAGTCCCAACTGCCGACAAGCTGAAATACATCCTTGGCATACGTATCGTCGATGAGCAGGAAGCACAGCGGTTTAACCGTGAATACCGGAACCGGGACTATGCCACCAATGTCCTGTCATTCCCGGCGGAGTTGCCCGAAGGTCTGCCTGCCGAACTCAGGCGTTCACATCTCGGCGACCTGCTGATTTGCGCCCCCGTCGTCGCGCGCGAGGCGATCGAGCAAAACAGGCCGGAAGCGGATCATTGGGCGCATTTGACCATTCACGGATTGATGCATTTGCTCGGGTACGATCATGAACAGCCCGATGAAGCGCTCGCCATGGAATCGATGGAGACGGAAATCCTCGCAAACCTGGGGATTTCTGACCCCTACGTGGATATCGCGTGAAAAGATTTCAGGTGCCAATGCTGCAATATTTGCACGCTTCTGGTAAAACACGTTTTAAGCCACAATCTTCCTGGTTAACCAGGGGCGCAATTGGCGTCGTTAAATAAACTAGGGCCTGTTAACACTATGCGGACACCCATCGACAGCGGTCATTTTTTTGCAGGACAAGGCGCATTGAGCGCGGTGTACCCAGGGTACACGAGCGAAAGTGCAACGCGGTCGTGCGGAAAAATGGCCTTGTCCCGAAGGGTTGGCGCTCCAAACAGGCCATGCGGCGGTGCGCATCGCTTATTTGGAACAACCAAACTGCGCTCCGCGCGTCTTGCCTGGCCCGATTGGAGGGCCAACGCCGGGCATCCGTATAGTGCTAACAGGCCCTGCTGTAACACTATGCGGATACCCATCGACAGCGGTCATTTTTTTGCAGGACAAGGCGCATTGAGCGCGGTGTACCCAGGGTACACGAGCGAAAGTGCAACGCGGTCGTGCGGAAAAATGGCCTTGTCCCGAAGGGTTGGCGCTCCAAACAGGCCATGCGGCGGTGCGCATCGCTTATTTGGAACAACCAAACTGCGCTCTGCGCGTCTTGCCTGGCCCGATTGGAGGGCCAACGCCGGGCATCCGCACAGTGCCAACGGGCCCTCGCAATGAGCGAAGATCAATCGGGTAACGGTGCCGGGCCCAAAACCTGGATGGGGCGTATCAGCAAAGTATTTTCGTCCGAACCCCGGGATCGCGAAGAACTGAAAGTACTGATCAACGAGTCCTGTGAGAAGGGCATACTCGACGCGGATGCACTTGCAATGATCGACGGCGCACTTGCTGTATCGGAGATGCAGGTCCGCGATGCGATGGTGCCGCGTTCGCATATGGTCGTCATTGCAGTCGAGTCTCAACTTGACGAATTTTTGCCAAAGGTTCTCGAGTCCGGCCACTCAAGGTTCCCGGTCATTGGCGAGGACCGGGACGAGGTGGAAGGTATACTGCTGGCCAAGGACTTGTTGCGTCACTATGCAGAGGATAGCGGCGAATTCAACCTGAAAGCACTCATCAGGCCCGCGGTTGTTATTCCCGAAAGCAAACGCCTGAACATGCTGCTCAGGGACTTCCGCGCCAGTCGCAACCACATGGCGATCGTAGTCGACGAGTACGGTGGTGTGTCCGGATTGATTACGATCGAAGACGTCCTCGAAGAGATCGTCGGTGAAATAGACGACGAACACGATGAGGAGGAAGAGGCGCCGATCAAGGCCCTGGGTAACAAAAGATTCCGTATCGATGCGCTGGCCGAGGTCGAGGATTTCAACGAGGTTTTTGAGTCTGAGCTGAGCGACGAGGATTACGATACCGTGGGTGGTCTGTTGCTTGCAGAGTTTGGCCGGGTCCCGGAAACCGGTGAGGAAGTGGTATTGGCCGAACGTTTCCATTTTAATGTCACCGCGGCCGATAACCGGCGAATCATCATGCTGGAAATGAATGATCTCAAGCCTGACTAGTCCGCGTACCGAAATCAGGCGGACTGGTTATCTACAAGCCTGGTGGTTTTTCCTTGGGTTTGTGTTGCTGCTTTGTACCAGGGCCGGAGTCGCCGCCGAAATTTCGTCCATACCTGCAGTTCCCCCCGACGGTCATGAAGCGTGGCTGGTGACGTACGGACCCGGCGAGATCTATTTTGAGCGCTTTGGGCACAATGCCATCTGGCTGCGCGAACCTGCCGCCGGGCTTGACAATACATTCAATTTTGGCGCCTTCGATTTTGAGCAGGAAAACTTCTTTTTGCGCTTCATACGCGGACGAATGATCTATTTATCCATCGTGGAACCGGCACGGTTGGAGTTTGGCTATTACCGGCAGGAAAACCGCAGCATCCGGGCCCAGAAACTCAACCTGGAAGCGTCGCAGTATCAGCGGTTGCGCGATTACCTGCTGAATGAGATACAACCAGAAAATCGCGATTACCGTTATGACTATTATCTGAATAACTGTTCAACACGCATTCGGGATGCGCTCGATATCGCACTCGGTGGTGCAATCCACGCGGGCAGCGGGCAGGTCCCTGCAAATTTGAACTTTCGCGACCAGACGAGGCGTCTGACGCAAATGCAATTCTGGTATTACCTGGGCCTGGAGACCGGCCTTGGACTGCCGGTAGACCGCGCGGTTTCTCGTTGGGACGAGATGTTCATCCCGATGGTGCTGGCTGACGAAATCGCCACGATGCCGGTGGAAACGGCCGGCGCAGACCAACCGCTGGTCGAGTTGGACACGATGTTTTACGTCTCGACCTTACCCGCCCCGAATGCGGCGCCGACGACGGTCTGGTACCGCTACCTGCTATTTGGCCTGGCACTGACCGTTCTGGCATGGCTGAGCGGCCGATTCATGCCGCCGCGGTGGCTGGATGCCCTGTGTCGCGCCTGGATACTGGTCAGTGCAACTGTGGGCATGATGCTGGCTGCGTTGTGGTTGTTGACCGATCACGAAGTGAGCAGGAGCAATGCCAACCTGCTGCTGCTCAATCCCCTGGCATTAATGGCTTTACTGCCCGGAATGCGACGTCTTGGTGCTTTGCTACTGGCTGGCGGAAACCTGTTGGCGTTTATCCTGTTATTGCTGCCGGTGCACCAGTACAACCTGGATGTGCTGGCCATATTCACACCGCTTAATCTTGCCGTTGCGCTTTACTTATATCGCTCAGGAATCGTCAAGCGCAGAGAACAGGCCCTGCTGGGATAGGATTTCCACATGTGGTTCATTGCCGGTTATTGTTATAACGATGAGCTGGTCATAGTCCGAATCGTCCATGTCTCTGATAAAACAAACGCATAACAGGCGAGCGAGGTCCGGGGTGGTATTGCTGTGTCCGACGATGAGTGCATTGTGCCGGTTCTCGCGCAGAACCCTGGCCAGCGCGGGCAGATTGGCGGGGTCGTAGAGTGTCAGGTCCAGCCCCAGCGACGACGCCAATGGCCGGGCGGTATCGCGGCTGCGGCGGTAATCGCTGGACCAGATATCCGTGATGCCCTTGTCCCGAAGCCAGTTGGCCAGTTGTTCCGAGCGATGCCGTCCGGCATTCGTCAGTGCTGGATCGTCGCCGTCATCCGCCAGCTTTTCCGCGTGCCGGACCAGGTAAAGTGTGTATTGGCCGTCAACGGCTGCGGTTGCGCTTGCATTGCCTATCATGCATACAAGCAGAATTGTCAGCAGGCCTACGATGCGCATCAGCTGGCCAGCTCATTCAGCAATTCGGCCTGGTGTTCCTGCGTCAGGGGTCCGATGACCATATCCAGGTTTCCGGCCAGCAATTCATCCAGTTTGTACAGGGTCAGTCCGATCCTGTGGTCGGTTACGCGCCCCTGGGGAAAATTATAGGTACGGATGCGTTGAGAGCGGTCGCCGGAACCAACCTGGAGCTTTCGGCTTTCCGCCTGCTCACGCGCCTGTTCGGCCCTCTCCTTCTCCAGTAGACGGGCATTCAACAGGGACAATGCGCGCGCCTTGTTCTTGTGTTGCGATCGCTCATCCTGGCATTCGACCACAATGCCGGTTGGTAAATGGGTGATGCGAATGGCTGAATCTGTGGTGTTGACATGCTGGCCGCCCGCACCGGACGAACGATAGGTATCAATTCTCAGGTCCGAGGTCTGGATGTTTACGCCCTCTATATCTTCACGCTCCGGCAGTATTGCGACCGTACATGCCGAGGTATGGATGCGGCCCTGTGATTCCGTTTCCGGTACCCGCTGAACCCGGTGTGTTCCGGATTCAAATTTGAACCTTGAATAGGCGCCGTGGCCAATAATGCGTGCAACGATTTCCTTGTAGCCACCTTTTTCACCATTGCTGGTGTTGATGGTTTCTATCTGCCAGCGCTGATTTTCGACGTAGCGGTGATACATGCGGAAAAGGTCCCCCGCGAACAGGGCGGCTTCGTCGCCACCCGTGCCGGCCCGGATTTCCAGAAAAATATTACTCTCATCATCCGGGTCTTTTGGCAGTAACAGGACGTTCAGTTCCTCTTCGAGCTCATTTTGCTGCGCCGACGCGCTGGCGATCTCTTCGCTGGCCAGATTCTGCATTTCGACGTCCGCGTTTTTAAGCAGGCTTTTGGCCTCTTCGACGGCACGTCTGGCCTGTTGCCATTTTTTCCAGGTTTCAACCACCGGACCGAGTTGCGAATATTCGACCGATAACTCGCGATAGCGGTTCTGGTCGGCGAGAACTTCCGGTGTACCCAACAGGATGCCGACTTCCTCGTGGCGTTCCCGTGCCTGGCTCAGCCGGGTACTGATCGAGGGCAACAAACTCACTTGTCGTCATCCGGTTCGAACAGGCGGTTGGCGACCCGCAGCAGTTCATCGTCCTGCTCCTCCGCGGCCTGGCGCAGGCGTGTGCTGGGTAGGTGCAGGATTCGTTTGGTCAGGTTGTGCGCCAGTTTTCCAATAACCTGCTCAGGATCCTGACCGGCCCTGATCTTGCGCAAGGCTTTTTTGACCAGTTCTTCACTGTTTTGACGGGCGTGTTTATGCAGGTTTTTCAGGTAAACCGCGGCCCGGGCGCCATTGAGCCAACGCATGAAGTCTTCGACAGATTCATCCACATCGCTACTGGCAGCCTCGGCAGCCTCGCTGCGTTTGGAAAGATTCTCATCCACGACCTTTTGCAGATCGTCAATGGTGTAGAGATACACGTTTCCAAGTTTACCGACATCGGGGTGAATATCCCTCGGAACAGCGATATCGACCATGAACATGGGTTGATTCCGGCGTTGCTTCAGCGCCGATTTCACCATGCCGGAATGAATGATGGGTTCGAGGCTGGCGGTTGAGCTGATCAGGATGTCGGCGCGGTGCAACACACCCGGCAGGTCGCTGAGCGAGACGGCGGAAGCATTGAACTGTTCGGCCAGTTCGTTGGCGCGTTCGATACTCCGGTTGGCAATGATCAGGCTGGACAGACCCTTGTCATGCAGATGGCGTCCGCACAACTCGACCATCTCCCCGGCACCGACGAGGATGACGGTCTTGCTGGCCAGGTCGCCAAAAATTTGCTTTGCAAGCATGACGGTCGTGTAGGCGACTGAAACCGGGTGCTCGCCAATACGGGTCTTGGTACGGATGCGTTTGCCGGTGGCGAACGCGTGCTGAAACAATCGATCCAGGACTTTCACTACCCCGCCGGCGTCACCGGCCATTTGCCAGGATTCCTTCAGCTGTCCGACGATTTGTGACTCGCCAAGGACCAGTGAGTCCAAGCCGCCTGCAACCCGGAAAAGATGATGCACTGCCCGTTCCCGTTCGTGCGCATAACAATGCTTGTCCATATCGGCTGCACTTAAGCCCCCCTTGGCCTGAAGCCAATCGCGAACCTGTTGGCGGCTTTGCTTTGGACCGACGCTGTACACTTCGGTGCGGTTGCAGGTGCTGACTATAACGACCTCTTCAATGCCATCCAGCTCAAGCAGTTCCCTGACGCGCTCGGCATAGTCAATACGCGTGATGGCGATTTTCTCGCGAATTTCCAGCGTTGCTGTGTGGTGGCTGATTCCGGTGATTAGGAGAGGCATGGGCGCGTATTTTAATTAAAAGCCTGGCGAATATGCTTGTCAATCGGCGTAAATTCAAGTCGGCCACGGTTCAGATACCGGTCCGGTGAACGAATTTCAATATTGCATGTTCGTGGGGATTGGTTAGCTGGCGTCAAGCGGTTATCCTTTGTTTCATGAATTGTGACTATTGTTTCATGAAAAAGGTAGTGAGCGCGCTCATTTTTGCCTTGTTGTTGATGACGGCATGTTCAACCGTGCCGGAATCACCTGCAATACCGGTTGCTGAAACCGGTTCGGAGACGCCGGAACCAGCGCTTGACGAAGGTTCCGAAGTTGAAGTGCCGCCGACTGATGCAGACGTGATGTACCACGTGTTTTCCGCGGAGATACTGGGTGCCGATGCGGATTATTCCGGTGCTGCAGCCGAGTACCTCGAGGCTGCACTGAAGTCCGAAGATCCTGAAATTGCGGAGCGGGCTGCAAAAGTCGCGGTGTCAGCCGGAGAATGGCAGATGGTTGCATTGGCCTCGGACCGATGGGCAATGCTCGATCCGGAAAGTCTTGATGCACACGAACTGGCCGCCGGATCGAGGTTGAGGGAGGGTGATTTCGCAGGTGCCGAGTTCCAGCTTGCGCGGATACTCGAATTGACCTCCGATGACCAGGAGCAAGGCTGGCGTGTCGTCATCTCACTTTTGGCGCCTGTTGACGATCAGGGTCGTGCGAACAAGATACTCGACAGGCTGTTGGTGGATTTTGATGGAGGATCGAATGTCAGCGCGCTCTATGCCCGCAGCCGTCTCGCTGCTAATTTCGGTGACCTCGAGCAGGCGTTTGAGCTCGCCGACCAGGCGATAAAGCTGGCACCTGAAAGGGCCGACATACTGGCCTGGTCGGGCAGGCTCGCCGTTAACCTCGACAACCAGACCCTGGCGCTCAGCCGCTATCAACAAGCCTGGGAGAAAGAACCGGAAAACGAACAAATCGCCATGACCTACGCAGAGCTTTTGAAAAGAAATGATGAGCTGAAAACTGCGCAAAAGGTTTTGGCGCAGTTGCCTGATACACCCGATTTGAGGTTTGCCCGTATTATCTTTGCAATAGACGGCGGTGACACGGACAGCGCGGAGACCTTGTATGCCGGGTTTTACAGTGTGCAATACGCCGACAAGTCAGAGGCGGCGTTCCAGGCAGCGCAAAGCGCCGAATTGCTTGATCGTCAGCGTGAAGCCATCGACTGGTATGAACAGGTCAGCGGTGAAAAATCGATACAGGCTATCATGCGGAGAGCGTTTTTGCTGGCCGGGCTCGGCGATGTCGAAGAGGCCCGGAATTTACTCGCTCAACTGAGGATCAGGGCAGACAAAGAGGTCAAATCCCAGAGTTACCAGGTTGAAGCGCAAATACTGCAGGATGCCGGAGACGACGCAAAGGCGCTCAAGCTCCTGGATGATGGACTGGAGTCGTTGCCCGGGGACATCCCGCTGCGTTATGCGCGCGCGTTGATAGCGGTGGGCCTGGGACAACTGGAATTGGCCGAAAGTGACTTGCGCCTGATTATTTCACAACAACCCGACAATGCCGCGGCCATCAATGCGCTGGGTTATACGCTGGCCGACCTGACGGAACGTTATGATGAAGCAGCGGAACTGATTTCACGGGCCTACGAATTACGGCCCGATGACGCTTCAATAATCGATAGCATGGGCTGGATTTCGTATCGGCTCGGCCATTTGTCCGAAGCTGAAAGTTATATGCGCGAAGCCTGGAAAATGATGCGCAACGCCGAGATTGCAGCTCACCTGGGAGAGGTTTTGTGGGCCCGCGGACAAAAAGAGGAGGCGCGTTCCACCTGGCAACTGGGGCTGGAGTTGGAAAGTGAAAACGAGGTTCTGATCAGTACCATGCGTCGATTCGGTGAGCTGCCTTGACGCGGGTTCTCGCGCAGAAGGGTTATTGGTTGCTTCTCCTTTTTGTCCTGAATGCCTGCAGCTCAATCCCGCCAAAAGATACCGGTGGGGTAAATCGGACAGAATTTCAAAATTATCGCGCCACTCTGCTCAAAGAAATTGGCGCCTGGGGCCTGGAGGGTAAAATATCGCTGGATGACGGTGACCAGGGTGGCAGTGGCAGGCTGCATTGGGCAGTTGAACCGGACCTTAGCGAGCTGGATTTTCACGGTGCCCTGGGACGCGGGGCATGGCATCTGCAGGTCAGAACCGATGGCGCCGTGTTGCAGTTGGCGGATGGTACCGTACAGTCAGCGCCACGTGTCAGCCAGTTGATACAGGACCGTATTGGGTGGTCCGTACCTCTGGAAGCCCTGCAGTGGTGGGTGCGGGGACTGGCGGCGCCGGGAGTCATTGAAAACGAGACGCTGGGGCAGGAAGGATTGCTGGTCTCGTTACGACAATTTGGCTGGAGTGTGAATTTCAATCGTTATGATTCATTTAACGGATTGGAAATGCCCGTCCGGCTGGATGCCAGCCGGAAAAATTACCGCGTGAAACTGGTCATCAGCCGTTGGCGTCTGGATGTGGACGATGAGTTCGTCAACTGAAAACGTGTTGCAAGCCTGGCCCGCCCCCGCCAAGCTGAACCTGTTTCTGTATATCACGGGCCGGCGTCCGGACGGATATCACGAATTGCAAACCCTGTTTCAGATTTTGGACTGGGGTGATGTATTACGCTTCGAGGTGAATGACAGCGGGAAAATCAGACGGGTGTCCCATATCGAAGGCCTACCCGAATCGGAAGATATCTGCGTGCGTGCGGCAAAGCTGTTACAAGCCCGCTGCGGTGTTCAACTGGGTGTGAATATTGAACTGCGCAAGCAAATTCCAATGGGTGCGGGACTCGGCGGCGGCAGTTCGGACGCGGCAACGGTATTGTGCGCCCTGAACCAGTTGTGGTCCTGTGGGCTCACACGCCAGCAACTTGCCGAACTGGGTTTGGGGTTGGGCGCGGATGTGCCGGTGTTTGTTAACGGCCACAGCGCCTGGGCTGAAGGCCGGGGAGAAAAATTACAGGCAGTAAAGTTGGGCCAAAGGTTCTATGTGCTGGTTTTTCCGGGTGTAGAAATTTCGACCGCGGACGTTTTTCGTCATCCGTCGCTCAAGCGGACTTCAAGACCGGTGGAAATATCACCGCTCAATTACCAACCGGGCCGGAACGACTGCGAAGCCGTCGTGCTGCAGTTGTACCCTGAACTCAGGCAACTGAAGCAAGAACTCTCCGCCTGGGGTGAACCGCACATGAGTGGTACCGGCAGCACGTTTTTTTTATCATTCGAAACAAAAAAAACTGCACTCAGCGCGGCAAGCGAATTAGAATGCCGATATAATGTCCGGCCTGTCGGCGGGGTGGACAGATCAAATTTGTTGAATAACTTGTCCGTTCGGTTATGAACATTAAAAATTGAAAACAATTGGGACGTCGCCAAGTAGGCTAAGGCACGGGGTTTTGATCCCCGCATTCGCAGGTTCGAGTCCTGCCGTCCCAGCCATTTTCTTAATTCTATTAACAGTTAAATCCAGGTGGTGAGACAATGGCCAGTCCTTCCCTGATGGTATTTGCAGGTAATGCTAACCTCAAGTTGGCGAATGACATCGCCCGGGAACTCGGCGTGCCGATGGGTAAGGCCGTTGTTGACCGGTTCAGCGATGGCGAAGTGTTGGTCGAAATCATGGAAAATGTTCGTGGCAGGGATATCTATCTTATCCAGCCAACCTGCGCACCCACGGCTGATAATTTCATTGAGTTACTGGTGATGGTTGATGCACTGAAACGCGCGTCCGTGTCCCGGGTTACGGCTGTTATTCCCTATTTTGGCTACGCCCGCCAGGACCGGCGGCCGCGCTCCGCACGTGTGCCGATTACCGCCAAGGTGGCAGCCAAGATGATCAGCACCGTGGGTACGGACCGCGTGATCACCATCGACCTGCACGCCGATCAGATCCAGGGTTTCTTTGATATTCCAGTGGATAACGTCTATGCCTCACCTTTGACATTGGCGGATATATGGCAGCACCAGGGTGGAGAAGACCTGGTTGTCGTCTCACCGGATGTTGGTGGTGTGGTGCGTGCGCGGGCTATCGCAAAACGCCTGGATTCTGAACTTGCCATCATAGACAAACGCAGACCCCGCGCCAATGTTGCAAAGGTCATGAATATCATCGGGGATATCCAGGGAAAGAATTGCGTGATGGTCGACGATATGGTCGACACTGCGGGCACCCTGTGTACCGCCGCGGGTGCATTGAAGGAACAGGGCGCCAAGCGGGTCGTCGCCTATTGTGTCCACCCGGTGCTTTCAGGACCGGCAATTGACAACATCGTCAATTCTCAACTGGATGAGTTGGTTGTAACAGATACGATTCCATTGAGTGATGCCGCACGACAGTGTGGCAAAATCCGCCAGCTAAGCGTTGCACAAATGCTGGCGGAAACCATCCGCCGCATGGCACATGGCGAATCGGTGAGTTCCCTTTACGTGGATTGACGCCTCGTCACTTGTGACGAAATTTGAAGCCAATCGACAGCGTCGGCACCATGACCGATGGTGCGAGCCGCCATTGCAGATAATATTTCAATATGTATTGCGCCCACCCATAGCTAGTAAGTTATAATAGCCGGCTGATTTTTGTGCCGCCCCTGGTCGCGGGGATGGATGAACTGCCGTGAGAGCGGTCTTTTTGCTCCGATTCAGTCATGCCTGCATCGAGCGAATGTATTTTTGAGGAATATCATGAAAAATTCAAACGTTATCATCGCGGAAATCCGTGAGGATGTAGGGAAAGGTGCGAGCCGCCGCCTGCGTCATCAGGGTAAAATTCCCGCCGTCATTTATGGTGGTCACAGAACCCCCGCTACCCTGGCCATTGAACACGATCCCTTGAAGCATGCGGCTGAAACCGAGGCTTTCTTTTCCAGTATTCTGGAAATCAGGGTCGCTGACGGTCGGACTCAACAAGTGGTTGTGCGCGATGTACAGCACCATCCTTACAAGGCCGAGATCATGCATCTCGACTTCATGCGTGTTTCGGAGAAAGAGGTTCTTCGCATGCATGTTCCGATTCATTTTACCGGTGAGAGCGAATCTCCCGCGGGTAGGGCATCCGGCGTGGTAATCCAGCACCTGGTGACGGAAGTCGAGATCGCAGCGCTGCCGGGCAACATTCCGAGTTTTCTGGAAGTTGATCTTTCCAAGATTGATCTGGGTGACGTCATCATGCTGTCCGACGTCAAGCTGCCCGAAGGCGTGCAAATTTCGGCCCTGGGCGCGGACGATAGTGGTGACATGATGATTGCCAACACCTCGCACGTTAAGGAGACCCAGGGCGAGGCCATCGTTGATGTTGAGGAAGAAGAGGAAGGTATTTCTGAAGATCAGGATCAGGATGAGGATCAGGATCAGGATCAGGATAGTGATGAAGAGGAAACCGAATAGCTCAAAGCAGGCAATCACGTTATCGGTCAGCCCTGGTTGTAGCGGGTACGATCGCGGGAGACGGGATTGTCCGAGTTATTCCTGATTGTTGGGCTCGGTAACCCGGGCAGCCAATACAGCCAAACCCGGCACAATGCCGGGTTTTGGTTTTTGGATGCCTTGCACAAGGAAGTGTTTGCAGGCACCGGTGAACAGGGCTTCAAGCTGCAGACAAAGGTATCGGCAGAAATCTGCCGGGTACAGATTTACAAAAGAGATTGCATTTTTGCCAAGCCCGTCGTTTTTATGAATCGCAGCGGTCAGGCTGTCAGGTCCTTGCTGGATTACTATAAAATCAGAACTGACAACCTGTTGATCGCCTACGACGACCTGGATCTTCCGCCTGGTACAGCGCGCCTGAAAAAGGGCGGTGGGCATGGCGGACACAACGGCATGCGGGACATTTTTCGCCATGTTGAGAATACCGATTTTTTGCGGCTGCGCGTCGGTATCGGTCACCCGGGCTTCAAAGATGCTGTCACCGGCTACGTGTTAAGCCGCCCGACAGCCGATCAGGAAAGGCAGATGACACGGTCGATTGAAGACGCGATCGCCGTCATGCCCGATCTTCTGGCAGGGAACGTCTCGAAAGCGATCAAGGACTTACATACCGGCGATGATTCACCGGTCAACTGAACTGGATATAAATAATGGGTTTTAAATGTGGGATTGTCGGGCTGCCGAATGTTGGCAAGTCCACCTTGTTCAATGCACTGACCGAATCCAGCATTGCAGCGGAAAACTATCCATTCTGCACCATTGACCCTAATGTTGGTATTGTCCCGGTGCCGGATTTGCGCCTTGGACAGTTGGCCGCGATCGTCAAGCCTGAACGGATCGTGCCCACCGCTATGGAGTTCGTGGATATTGCCGGCCTGGTTGCCGGCGCCTCGAAGGGTGAAGGGCTGGGAAACAAGTTTCTTTCTCACGTCAGGGAGACGGATGCAATTGCGCACGTGGTGCGTTGTTTCAAAAACGACGATGTGATCCACGTGTCGGGCAAAGTGAACCCGATTTCTGATATAGAGATTATCAACACGGAATTGGCACTGGCGGATTTGGATACGGTTGAGCGCGCACTGCAAAAAGCGGATAAGCAAACCCGTGGCGGTGACAAGGAGGCGCTGGCCAGGGTGGCATTGCTGACCAGGGTGATGAACGGTCTGAGTGAATCTGGAAACGCCCGTGGTCTCGACCTGGATAAAGAACAAAAAAGGCAGCTGAAGGACCTGAACCTGCTCACCATGAAACCGGTTGAGTACATTGCCAACGTTGCAGAAGATGGTTTCGAGAACAACCCTTTGCTCGACCAGGTCAGGGAGTATGCGACGGGTAACAACGCCAGGGTGGTACCTGTTTGTGCCGCCATTGAAGCGGAAGTAGCGCAACTTGACCGCGAAGACCGCGAGGAATTTCTCGCTGCACTGGGTTTGAAAGAATCGGGCCTGTCGGGTGTCATTCGTGCGGGTTACGCCTTGTTGGACCTGTTGACGTTTTTCACCGCGGGTCCAAAGGAAGTCAGGGCCTGGACGGTCACCCGGGGCGCAACAGCACCGAATGCCGCGGGTAGGATACACACTGATTTTGAACGCGGATTCATTCGCGCCGAGGTTACCGCTTTTGATGACTTCATAAAGTTTGGCGGTGAGCACGGAGCAAAAGAGGCCGGTAAATTGCGCCTCGAGGGAAAGGAATACATCACTCAGGAAGGTGATGTGATGCATTTTCGATTTAACGTTTGAATCAATCCGGCGCCCGGGTGCTAATTTCAGTATTTCGTTTGTCATGTATTGACAGTCAGACGTAGGCTAAGGGAAAATAGGCGGCTTGCTTGACGGAGGGGTACTCAAGCGGTCAACGAGGGCAGACTGTAAATCTGCTGGCTATGCCTTCGGAGGTTCGAATCCTCCCCCCTCCACCATTTTGGATGGTGAAGAAATCCTGGATTTGTTTCAGGTTTTGGAAGTTTAGGCGGGTGTAGTTCAATGGTAGAACATCAGCCTTCCAAGCTGATTATGTGGGTTCGATCCCCATCACCCGCTCCAACTCTTCCGGCGTGGAGCGGGGAGATAAAGAGCATGATGCAGTGAAGCCAGATTACGGTTTTATGATTTGGCCCACATAGCTCAGGTGGTAGAGCACTCCCTTGGTAAGGGAGAGGTCACTGGTTCGAGTCCAGTTGTGGGCACCATGATATTGAAATTGATAATTTATATTTTTTACTATTTAACAGCGGTTGTTTTTGGAGACTGGCATGTCCAAACAAAAATTTGAAAGAACAAAGCCCCATGTAAACGTGGGCACGATCGGTCACGTTGATCACGGTAAGACGACGTTGACGGCGGCGATGACGAAGATATGTGCAGAAGCCCGTGGTGGTGCGTTTATTGCGTATGACCAGATTGACAATGCACCGGAAGAGCGTGAACGCGGAATCACGATTGCGACCGCGCACGTTGAGTACGAATCTGACAAGCGTCATTACGCCCACGTTGATTGTCCGGGTCATGCTGACTACGTGAAGAACATGATCACGGGTGCGGCGCAGATGGATGGAGCGATCCTGGTGGTATCGGCGGCCGATGGCCCGATGCCGCAGACGCGGGAGCACATCCTGTTGGCGCGCCAGGTGGGTGTACCGTACATCATGGTATACATGAACAAGGCTGACCAGGTTGACGACGAGGAGTTGTTGGAGCTGGTTGACATGGAAATCCGCGAGCTGTTGAGTTCTTATGATTTTCCGGGTGACGACATACCGATCATCACTGGTTCAGCGCTGAAAGCGCTTGAGGGTGATACCTCGGAGATTGGCGTCCCGTCCATTTTGAAGCTGATTGAAGCGATGGATGATTATTTCCCTGAGCCGGTGCGTGACACGGACAAGCCGTTCCTGTTGCCGATCGAGGATGTATTTTCAATTTCGGGACGTGGCACGGTGGTAACCGGGCGTGTTGAGCGCGGCATTGTAAAAGTAGGTGAAGAGCTTGAGATCGTAGGCATACACGATACCAAGAAGACCGTATGTACGGGTGTGGAGATGTTCCGCAAGCTGCTGGACGAAGGTCGGGCCGGGGACAACATCGGTGTATTGCTGCGTGGTACGAAGCGTGATGAAGTTGAGCGCGGACAGGTGTTGGCGCATCCGAAGTCGATTACGCCGCATACCGATTTTGAAGCCGAAGTGTACATCCTGTCGAAAGACGAGGGTGGCCGTCACACGCCGTTTTTCAAGGGTTATCGTCCGCAGTTTTACTTCCGTACGACGGACGTAACGGGTGCGGTGACGTTGCCTGATGGTGTTGAGATGGTGATGCCTGGTGACAATGTGCAGATGAAGGTGGAGCTGATCAACCCGATCGCGATGGAAGAAGGTCTGCGTTTTGCGATCCGCGAAGGCGGTCGTACGGTAGGTGCTGGCGTTGTTGCCAAGATCTTTAAATAACACGGGCTAAACATAACAGTTGTGTTACAGGAAGCTGGCGAACCCTGGGGTCTGTCGGCTTCCTGGTCTGAAGCAGTAGTGATAGGCCAGTAGCTCAACTGGCAGAGCAGCGGTCTCCAAAACCGCAGGTTGGGGGTTCGAGTCCCTCCTGGCCTGCCAATACCGCATCAGACCCGCTACCGGTTATTGGATTAATCGGGACAGGTAACAGCTAAGTACAGGAACGGATAGAACGGCAAAATATGAACAGCAAAGTAGAAAATAGCAAGGTCAGCGTTTGCAGATACATCATTGCTGTTGATCGCGATCATTATGTTGCTGGGTGGAATTGCGGCCTACTATTACTATCAGGACCTGGCAATTACACCGGTTCGGGTTGCCGCGCTGATCGTAGTCACTTTACTGGCTTCCTGGGTGGCGGCACAGACGCAAAAGGGCAGCGCGTTTTTCCGCTTTCTGAAGGAATCTGATATTGAGCGCCGCAAAGTGGTGTGGCCAACTCATCAGGAAGCGGTGCAGACATCGTTGATGGTCGTTATCGTGGTCATCATTATCTCGCTGTTTTTAGCGGCTGTTGACTGGATGATTGGCGCGCTGGTTCGCAGCTTGCTGACCGGGGGCGGCTGATCATGAGTAAACGCTGGTACGTCATTCATGCTTTTTCCGGTTTTGAAAAACAGGTGCAGCGTTCTTTGACGGAGCGAATCGTCCGTGCCGGAATGGAGGACATGTTTGGCGACGTCCTCGTGCCGACTGAAGAAGTGGTCGAGATGAAAGGCGGACAGAAGCGTCGTTCGGACCGCAAATTTTTCCCCGGTTATGTGCTGGTGGAAATGGAAATGAATAACGAAACCTGGCACCTGGTCAAAGAAGTGCCCAAGGTGATGGGTTTTATTGGCGGCACATCTGACAAGCCGGCGCCGATTTCACAGAAAGAAGCGAACACGATACTCAGCCGTGTTCAGGAAGGCGTCGACAAGCCGCGGCCCAAAATATTGTTCGAGCCGGGTGAGATGGTCCGGGTCGTTGATGGACCGTTCAATGATTTTAATGGCACGGTCGAGACCGTCGACTATGAGAAAAATCGATTGCGCGTCGCCGTGTTGATTTTTGGACGTTCGACACCGGTGGAGCTTAATTTCCACCAGGTCGAGAAAGCCTGAGACGTATTTGTATAAATAGGCCGCCGGTGCAATTGGGCCGTGCGGATTTGAACTGACACGAATGAAAATGACGAAGTCTTCTATAGTGTCATAACTGGAACGGGGAGCCTTGCTACTGGTTAGCGGGCGTTTGAACCCGGGGAGTAAAACATGGCTAAGAAAGTCACTGCATACATCAAGTTGCAGGTTCCGGCAGGACAGGCTAACCCCAGTCCTCCAGTGGGCCCGGCACTTGGTCAGCATGGTGTTAATATCATGGAGTTCTGCAAGTCATTCAATGCAGCAACCCAGAAAACTGAAGCAGGTTTGCCTTTGCCGGTTGTGATCACGGTATATGCCGATCGCAGCTTTACCTTTATTACCAAGACCCCTCCAGCCGCCGTGCTGTTGAGAAAGATCACGGGTATTCCAAAGGGTAGCGGTGAGCCCAATACCAAGAAAGTTGGAAAGGTAACCCGCGCACAACTGGAAGAAATTGCCAAGGCGAAACAACCCGATTTGACTGCAGCCAGTCTGGATGCAGCAGTACGCACAATCGCGGGTTCGGCCAGGAGCATGGGTTTGAACGTGGAGGGTGTAAACTGATGGCCAGGGCAAGCAAACGTAACAAGGCGATCCGTGAGCAACTCGAGTCGGGTAAGGTTTACCTGGTTGAAGAAGCACTGGACCTTTTGAAAAAGGTCAGCAATGTGAAATTCAAAGAGTCCGTGGATGTCGCAATCAGGCTGGGAGTTGATCCCAGGAAGTCAGACCAGAATGTGCGTGGAGCAACTGTTCTGCCAAATGGCACCGGCAAAACGGTGCGGGTCGCGGTATTCACCCAAGGCGACAATGTTCAAAAAGCGCTGGATGCCGGTGCAGACGTTGTTGGCATGGATGATTTGCATGATCAGATCAAGGGTGGTGACCTCGCATTCGACGTCGTTATTGCAACTCCGGATGCAATGCGCGTGGTAGGCAAACTTGGTCAGGTTTTGGGCCCAAGGGGCCTTATGCCTAACCCCAAGGTAGGCACTGTCGCAACAGATGTAGTTGCGGCGGTAACGAATGCCAAGGCCGGACAGGTTCGTTTCAGAACCGATAAAGGCGGCATCATTCACAGTACGATTGGTAAAGTGGATTTCGAAGTGGAAGCATTGCAAGCTAACCTGACTGCCTTGCTTGTCGACTTGATAAAGTTGAAACCGGCGACTGCCAAGGGTCAGTACCTGCGGAAAATAGCGGTTTCGACCACCATGGGGCCCGGCCTTGTCGTGGACCACTCAGCAATAAAGTTCTGACAAAAGTATTAATGAATTTCATCGGTGAAAGCCGATGGGGTGGCGGGCTGATTCCGCTTGAATGGTTTTCGGTAAATCCAAAAGCTGTTTAACCGGAAGTAGACCGTCAAAGACCGTAGGTATCGGATAGCTTTTTATTTATGAGATCCGGTTTAAGCGTGTTCCGGGAAACCGGTCACTGCCTACGCAGATGGTGGAGCCCCCGCTTCTCAATCGGGTTCAAAAGAGCACGATTGAGAAGCGGGGTAGCCACTGAAGGACCGTGTTTGGTCCTGTGACACGTATGTAAATGCGTGTCATGAGTCGTTAAATCGTGCCGGGTAACCGGCTATTTGACTCTTGGAGGTATCAAATGGCTCTAAGTATTGAGCAGAAGAAAGCAGTTGTTGCGGAGGTGTCAGAAGTTGCCAAAGTCGCACTGGCTGCTGTGGCGGCGGAGTATCGTGGCCTAACCGTTGATGAAATGACGGATTTGCGCGCCAAGGCACGTGAAAACGGTGTTTATATCAAGGTGGTCAAGAACACGTTGGTGCGAAGGGCTGTGGAAGGTACCGAGTTTGAATGCATGCAGGACTCCCTTACGGGACCACTGCTACTGGCTTTCAGTATGGAAGATCCAGGTGCTGCTGCGCGTCTTGTCAAAGACTATGTCAAGTTGAATAGCAAACTTATTGCAAAACTTGTCGCAGTCGGTGGGGAGGTTTATCCAGCCTCCGAGTTGGACCGCTTGTCCAGTTTGCCGACTTACGATCAGGCGATTGCAATATTGATGGGCGTAATGAAAGCACCGGTCGAGAAATTCGTCCGTACACTGGCAGAACCGCATACCAAACTGGTTCGTACCTTTGCTGCAGTCCGTGATGCAAAGCAAGCTGCCTGAAATTTTTACATAACCCCGGTAACTTAAAAGTTACTTTAATCGAAACAAGGGAGACGACAATGGCCGTTTCAAAAGAAGATATTTTAGAAACAATTTCCAACATGAGTGTAATGGACGTAGTTGACCTGATCAGCGCGATGGAAGAAAAGTTTGGTGTTTCCGCCGCTGCTCCGGTAGCTGCGGCCGCCGGTCCGGCAGCCGAGGTCGCCGCCGCTGAAGAGCAGACGGAATTTACCGTGCATCTGACTTCATTTGGCAGCAGCAAGGTTCCGGTTATTAAAGCTATTCGCGAAATCACGGGTTTAGGCCTTAAAGAAGCCAAAGATCTCGTTGAGGGCGCGCCTACTGCAGTGAAAGAAGGTATTGCGGCGGCTGAAGCTGAAGAGTTGAAGAAGAAGCTCGAAGAGGCAGGCGCTACCGTAGAAGTTAAGTAAGTCAAAATTTTTGATTTACGAGAAGTAAGAAGAAATCGGCTGGGGATTCACATCCCCGGCCTGTTTCTGTTTGTCATTTTATGACGCGACCACAGCCCGGGTCGCATAGAGGTGGTTGGTAACATGAATTACTCATTTACTGAGAAAAAGCGTATCCGTAAAGATTTTGGTAAAAGCCAGGCGATCCTGGAAGTTCCCAATCTTTTGCAGACCCAGATCAGGTCCTATGCGGAATTCCTGCAACTCGATACAAGGCCGGATGAACGACGCGAGCGTGGACTGCATGGTGCACTGATGTCGGTTTTCCCGATTGTTTCCTATTCCCGTAATGCTGCGCTTGAATATGTCAGCTATAAACTCGGAAATCCACCATTTAATGTACGCGAATGTAAATTGCGTGGCATGACCTATGCGGCGCCCTTGCGTGTAAAAGTTCGGCTTGTTATTTATGACAAGGAAAGTTCCGCCAAGCAGAAGCCGGTCAAATATGTGAAAGAGCAGGAGGTCTACATGGGCGACCTGCCGCTGATGACCAAGACCGGAACCTTTGTTATCAATGGTACCGAGCGCGTTATCGTTTCACAATTGCATCGTTCACCCGGTGTATTTTTCGACCATGACAAGGGTAAGACCCATTCAAGCGGAAAGCTTCTTTTTTCTGCTCGGGTTATTCCTTACCGTGGTTCCTGGCTGGATTTCGAATTTGATCCCAAGGACGGGATTTTCACCCGTATTGACAGGCGCAGAAAACTGCCGGTGACCGTATTGCTGCGCGCGCTTGGCATGACCAACGAAGAGATTCTGGATACATTTTTTGAAACCAGCAATGTCGCATTGCTTAAAGAAGGCGCAAAGCTGGAGTTGGTTCCGGAACGCTTGCGTGGCGAGTCCGCTTTATTTGATATCGTGGATAAAAAGGGCAATACCATCGTTGCCTATGGCAAGCGCATCACCGCACGGCACGTGAAGCTGATCAATGAAGCAGATATCAAGTCTTTGCAGGTGCCTGATGACTACCTGGCAGGAAAAATTATTGCACACACCCTCGTGGACAAGGAGTCCGGCGAAGTACTGGCCGATGCAAACGCAGAAATTACCGAGGAGTTGCTGCTGAAGTTGCGTGAGGCGGGAATCAAGAAATTTGATGTGTTGTACGTGAATGATCTCGATCATGGCCCGTATATTTCCAATACCCTGAGTATAGATTCCTCAACCAATGAACTGGAAGCGCTGGTTGAAATTTACCGCATGATGCGCCCCGGTGAGCCGCCGACCAAGGAAGCCGCTCAAAACCTGTTCAAGAATCTGTTCTTTACCGAAGAGCGGTATGACCTGTCCGGCGTTGGCCGTATGAAATTCAACCGGCGCGTTGGACGTGAAGAGATCGAAGGCCCCGGTGTTCTTGACCGCGACGATATCCTGGCCGTCCTGAAAGTACTGATTGATATCCGTAACGGCAACGGCACGGTCGATGATATCGACCACCTGGGCAACCGGCGTGTGCGCAGTGTCGGTGAAATGACTGAAAACGTTTTCCGCGTTGGTGTCGTCAGGGTTGAGCGGGCCGTTCGTGAACGGTTGTCCGTGGCCGAAAGCGAGGACCTTTCCCCGCAGGAACTGATCAATGCCAAACCGGTCGCCGCTGCGATCAAGGAATTTTTTGGTTCCAGCCAGCTTAGCCAGTTCATGGATCAGAACAACCCCTTGTCAGAGGTGACCCACAAACGCCGTGTGTCTGCCCTGGGGCCGGGTGGTCTGACCCGTGAACGGGCCGGCTTCGAAGTCCGTGACGTTCACCCGACCCATTATGGCCGCGTGTGCCCGATCGAAACCCCTGAAGGTCCAAATATCGGTTTGATCAATTCGCTCGCGGTGTATGCGCGTACCAACGATTACGGTTTTCTGGAAACACCTTATCGCAAGGTAAACAATGGCAAGGTCACCACCGAGGTGGAATACCTTTCCGCCATCGTCGAAGGGGATTACGTCATCGCCCAGGCGAATGCTGAACTGGATTCCAACGGTAAGTTTGTGGATGAATTTATCCCCTGCCGTCACTTGGGTGAATTCACCTTGAAAGAACCGAGTGAAGTCGCCTATATGGACGTGTCGCCCAAGCAGATCGTTTCCGTAGCCGCATCGCTGGTGCCGTTCCTCGAGCACGATGACGCCAACCGCGCGTTGATGGGTTCTAATATGCAGCGCCAGGCTGTGCCCACGCTGATTGCTGAGAAGCCGTTGGTGGGTACCGGCATGGAGCGTGTCGTAGCGACAGATTCAGGCGTAACCGCCGTTGCCAAACGCGGCGGTGTTGTTGACCAGGTGGACGCGGGTCGCATCGTGGTTCACGTTAACGAAGACGAAGTTCCGGCCGGCGATCCGGGCGTGGACATCTACAACCTGGTCAAATATCAGCGTTCCAATCAGAACACTTGTATGAATCAGCGCCCACTTGTAAGCGTGGGTAATGTCGTGACCAAGGGCGACGTGCTGGCAGACGGTCCGTCCACCGATCTCGGTGAGCTGGCCCTGGGTCAGAATATGTTGATCGCCTTCATGCCCTGGAATGGTTATAACTTTGAAGATTCTATCCTGATTTCCGAACGGGTCGTCCAGGAAGACCGTTTCACCACGATCCACATCGTAGAACTGACCTGTGTTGCGCGTGACACGAAGCTGGGTTCTGAAGAGATCACCGCGGATATTCCCAACGTCGGCGAGCACAACCTGAACAAACTGGATCAATCCGGTATCGTTTATATTGGTGCGGAAGTCAAGGCGGGCGACATTCTGGTCGGCAAGGTAACACCGAAAGGCGAGACCCAGCTGACACCTGAAGAGAAGTTGCTGCGGGCCATATTCGGCGAAAAGGCATCGGACGTGAAAGACACGTCATTACGTGTTTCGTCAGGAAGCGATGGTACGGTTATCGATGTGCAGGTCTTCACCCGCGATGGCGTCGAAAAAGACCAGCGCGCCATTTCAATTGAAAAAGACCAACTGCGCCAGGTCAGGAAAGACCTGGATGATCAGCTGCGGATCGTTGAAGCCGCCATCTATCAGCGCCTGGAAAATGGACTCGTGGGTAAAGCGGCCGATAAGGGTCCACAAGGTCTCAAGAAAGGCACGGTGATTACTGCTGAATACCTCGCCGGTCTCGATGCCGAGGACAAGTTCAAGTTGCGCATGCAGGACAACGATGCGAACGACTTGATCGAGCAACTCGCCGACCAGGTGAAGGAGCAGCGAAAAGTCTTCGATGAAAAGTTTGAAGAGAAGAAGGGCAAAATTACACGCGGTGACGATTTGGCGCCCGGCGTACTCAAGATGGTCAAGGTGTACATGGCCGTCAAGCGACGCATTCAACCAGGTGACAAGATGGCCGGCCGACATGGTAACAAGGGTGTTATCTCCATGATCGTACCCCAGGAAGACATGCCCTACATGGAAGACGGTACACCCGTCGATGTCGTGCTGAACCCACTTGGCGTGCCTTCACGTATGAACATTGGGCAGGTGCTGGAAACCCATCTGGGCTGGGCGGCAAAAGGTCTCGGTCAACGAATTGCAGAGATGCTGGAACAAAATGCCAAGACCGAAGACATACGCCAGTTCCTCAGTGACATCTACAACAGCGACCAGAAAGGCCGTGTCAACATGAACAGCTTTTCCGCGAATGAAATCAGGGAAATGGCGCAAAACCTGAAAGCGGGTGTACCGATGGCCACTCCGGTTTTTGACGGTGCGCCCGAGGCTGAAATCAAACGGCTTTTGGAGATGGCCGGGTTGCCGGTGAGCGGTCAAACTACATTGTACAACGGCCGTACGGGAGATCCTTTTGATCGCCCGGTTACGGTCGGTTACATGTACATGTTGAAGCTGAACCACCTGGTAGATGACAAGATGCATGCGCGCTCGACCGGACCATACAGCCTGGTTACGCAGCAACCGCTCGGTGGTAAAGCCCAGTTTGGCGGCCAGCGTTTTGGTGAAATGGAAGTCTGGGCGCTGGAGGCTTACGGCGCAGCGTATACGCTGCAGGAGATGTTGACGGTCAAATCCGACGACGTGTCCGGCCGTAACCATATGTACAAAAATATAGTCGATGGTAACCACGAGATGACGGCAAGCATGCCTGAGTCCTTTAACGTCCTGGTTAAAGAAATTCGCTCGTTGGCTATAAACATCGAACTTGAAGAAACGTGAGGTATAACCGGTGAGAGACTTACTTAATCTCTATAATCGTCAGCGTCAACCGCTGAATTTTGACTCAATCCGAATTGGATTGGCCCCGCCGAACCTGATCCGTTCATGGTCATTTGGCGAGGTGAAAAAACCTGAAACCATCAACTACCGGACATTCAAGCCGGAGCGTGATGGTTTGTTCTGCGCATCCATTTTTGGTCCGATCAAGGATTACGAATGCCTGTGCGGTAAATACAAGCGCATGAAGCACCGCGGTGTGGTTTGTGAAAAATGTGGCACCGAGGTGACGCTGACAAAAGTCCGGCGTGAACGCATGGCCCATATTGACCTGGCCAGCCCGGTTGCGCATATCTGGTTCCTGAAATCCCTGCCTTCCCGTATCGGCCTGATGCTCGACATGACATTGCGTGACATTGAGCGGATTCTGTATTTTGAATCCTATGTTGTGCTTGATGAAGGGATGACCACGCTGGAACGCGGCACCTTGTTGACGGACGAACAGTATCTTGACGCCGTTGAAGAGTTTGGCGACGAGTTCGTGGCAAAGATGGGTGCGGAAGCGATTTTTGAATTGCTGCGTACCATCAATCTCAATGATGAGTTGAAGAAGTTGCGTGAGGATATCGGCGGGACACGTTCAGAAACCAAGCTCAAACGCTTCTCGAAGCGGGTAAAACTGGTAGAAGCCTTCATCGAATCAGGTAACCGTCCCGAGTACATGGTACTGACGGTTCTGCCGGTATTGCCGCCGGATTTGCGGCCGTTGGTGCCATTGGATGGCGGGCGCTTCGCGACCTCTGATCTGAATGATCTTTACCGGCGCGTGATCAATCGCAATAACCGTCTGAAGCGGTTGCTGGAATTGAATGCGCCGGACATCATCGTACGCAATGAAAAGCGTATGCTGCAGGAGTCTGTTGACGCCTTGCTTGACAATGGCCGCCGTGGGCGTGCCATAACGGGTACCAACCGTCGTCCTTTGAAATCACTCGCTGACATGATCAAGGGTAAGCAGGGACGTTTTCGTCAGAACCTGCTCGGCAAACGTGTGGATTACTCTGGCCGTTCGGTCATCGTGGTGGGTCCGACGTTGAAGCTGCACCAGTGTGGCTTGCCCAAGAAAATGGCGCTGGAATTGTTCAAGCCGTTCATTTTCAGCAAGTTGCAGTTACGCGGCATGGCAGCAACCATCAAGGCTGCGAAGAAACTGGTTGAATCAGAACGTGCCGAGGTATGGGACATTCTTTCTGAAGTAATCCGTGAACACCCGGTGTTGTTAAACCGTGCGCCAACCCTGCATCGTCTTGGCATCCAGGCTTTTGAACCTGTTCTGATCGAAGGCAAGGCAATCCAGTTGCACCCGTTGGTTTGTACCGCGTTCAACGCTGACTTCGACGGTGACCAGATGGCTGTTCACGTTCCGCTCTCGATTGAGGCGCAGCTTGAAGCGCGTACTTTGATGATGTCGTCGAACAACATTCTGTCGCCGGCCAATGGTGAGCCCATTATCGTGCCGACACAGGACGTCGTACTCGGTCTGTATTACATGACACGCGAACTGGCGGGCGTTCCCGGCGAAGGTATGTATTTTTCCGACATCGAGGAAGTACACCGGGCCTACGAAAATCGCGCCGTTGATTTGCACGCGCGTATTCATGTTCGTATCGGCGAGACCATTATTTCCGAACTGGGCGAGGAACGTCACGAAACCAACCTCATATTGACGACTGTGGGTCGCGCCCTGTTGGCCGAGATCAGGCCGGTGGGCATGCCGTTTTACTTGCTCAACACGGCCCTGAAGAAAAAACAGATTTCAGGATTGATCAATTCCTGCTACCGGCGCCTGGGTCTCAAAAAGACGGTGGTATTTGCTGACCGCCTGATGTACACGGGCTTTCGCTACGCCACGATCGCCGGTATTTCAATCGGTATTGAAGACCTTGTTATTCCGGAGGAAAAGAAATCCATTCTTGAATCTGCGGACAACGAAGTCATTGAAATCCAGAACCAGTACATTTCCGGTCTCGTTACGGCAGGTGAGCGCTATAACAAGGTGGTTGACATTTGGTCACGGACCAATGAGCAGGTTGCAAAAGCGATGATGGCCGGTATGGGTAAAACCGCCGCAAAAAACCTGAAAGGTGAAGACGTGGAAGAGGATTCCATGAACTCAATTTTCATCATGGCCGATTCGGGCGCGCGTGGCTCTGCTGCGCAAATACGGCAGTTGGCCGGTATGCGTGGCTTGATGGCCAAGCCGGATGGTTCGATCATCGAAACGCCGATCACCGCAAACTTCCGCGAAGGTCTGGACGTACTGCAATACTTCATCTCGACCCATGGTGCCAGAAAGGGTCTGGCAGATACGGCTTTGAAAACTGCCAACTCGGGATACCTGACCCGCCGCCTGGTCGACGTGGCGCAGGATCTGGTAACTACGGAGGTAGATTGCGGTACACGCAATGGACTGACCATGATGCCCATCGTTGAGGGCGGTGACGTGGTAGAGGCGCTTAGTGAACGCGTACTTGGCCGCATGACAGCGGCCGACGTCATGAAACCGGGTAGTGAAGAGGTCTTGTGTCCACGCAATGTTTTGCTGGATGAGAAATGGGTCGACATGCTTGAAAAAGAAGGCGTGGATCGAATACTTGTCCGCTCAACCATTACCTGTGAAACGCGTTACGGTGTTTGCGCTTATTGTTATGGCCGCGATCTCGCACGCGGCAAACTGGTCAATCTTGGTGAAGCGGTCGGCGTTATCGCTGCCCAGTCAATCGGTGAACCCGGTACCCAGCTGACGATGCGTACCTTCCACATTGGTGGTGCCGCATCCCGAGCTGCCGCGGTTGATCATATTCAGACCAAGTCCGGTGGTACGGTTCGCCTTTACAACCTCAAATCGGTTGTCAATGCAGACAAGAAACTGGTCGCGGTTTCGCGCTCCGGTGAACTGTCTGTGATCGATGAACACGGTCGTGAGAGAGAACGTTACAAGATTCCTTATGGTGCAATCGTATCAGTGCGTGATGAGGATAAAGTAACGTCCGGGCAACTCGTGGCGAACTGGGATCCGCATACACACCCGATCGTAACGGAAGTTGCGGGTATCGTCGGTTTCCACGATTTTGTAGACGGTATCACCGTGAATGAAACCGTGGATGAAATCACCGGCCTGAGCAGTCTTATTGTCACAGATCCCAAACAGCGTGGTGGCGCTGGCAAGGACCTCAAACCGATGGTGAGCCTGAGCGACAAGAAGGGTAAACCGTTGTATTTGGCGGGCACGGAAATTCCTGCCCAGTACTTCCTGCAAGCGTTATCAATCGTGGGTATACGTGATGGACAGGAGGTAGCGGTTGGTGACGTCATAGCACGTATTCCGCAGGAGTCCTCCAAGACACGTGATATTACCGGCGGTTTGCCACGTGTGGCCGATCTTTTCGAAGCGCGTAAACCTAAAGAGTCGGCTATTCTTGCCGAGGTTTCCGGCATCTTCAGCTTTGGCAAGGAAACCAAGGGCAAACAGCGTATCGTCATTACCCAGGATGATGGTCAACAATATGAAGACCTGATTCCAAAATGGCGTCACCTGATCGTGTTCGAGGGAGAGCGCGTGGAGAAAGGTGAGACCATTGCAGATGGTGAACCCAATCCACATGACATTCTCCGCCTGATGGGTGTTGAGGCCTTGTCCGATTACCTGACCAAGGAAATCCAGGACGTGTACCGTCTCCAGGGCGTTAAGATCAATGACAAACACATTGAAGTTATCGTCAGGCAGATGTTGCGCAAAGCGGAAGTTCGTGAATCGGGTGGTACCAACCTGTTGATGCGTGAGCAGCTTGATGTGGTTCGAATCAAGGAAGCAAATGCAATTGCTGAAAGGGAAGGTGACGAGCCGGCCGAATACCAGCGCCTGTTGCTGGGTATTACCAAGGCATCACTGGCCACCGAGTCATTTATTTCCGCGGCCTCCTTCCAGGAAACCACGAGGGTACTGACAGAAGCCGCTGTTCGGGGTACGACCGATAATTTACGTGGATTGAAAGAAAACGTAATCGTTGGTCGATTGATTCCGGCAGGCACTGGCATGGCCTATCACAATTCACGGAAACGGCCGCCGGAAGATGATCCGGAAATTGATCTTGCCGCACTGGCCGCCGCTGTTGCAGCGGAGGAATTTGGTGAGTTGGATGATGCGGCCGAAGCGGCCGCCAAGGATTAACCGGGTTCACAACGCACAAGAAAGGGTCCGGGCTCTGTTCGGACCCTTTTTTTTCAGCACCGGAATGGCCATTTCGAATGCGGGTGGACAACGCACTGAAAATCGCAACTTTTCGGTTGCGAAAAAATATCTTCCCTGTCATAATTGTCCGGCTAAGTAATTCAATCCCTTCCAATGAAGGGCCGTCTGCGAAAATCGGCTTTGACAGGGCTGCTTGTAAACATGACGGATAGCCGATGTCGCCGGCGCGTGGGCCGGACTCATGGGTGCTCAATCCAGACTGAAAAAGTCAGGGTTGGGCATTTGACATTGTAAGAGGGCCTGCGTAGAATTCGCGGCCTTCGACAGGCAGGGGTTCCGATCCCGTCTGTCGTTTTATTTTTTGCCACCTTAAATTTTACTGGGTAAAAGGTTTATGACGACTATTAATCAGTTGGTACGCGGGCCTCGCAAACCAAAAGTATATAAGAGCGGCGTACCCGCGCTGGAAGGATGTCCGCAAAAGCGTGGAGTATGCACGCGCGTGTATACGACGACACCCAAAAAGCCAAATTCAGCATTGAGAAAGGTCGCGCGTGTCAGGTTGACCAATGGATTTGAAGTAACGAGTTATATAGGTGGCGAAGGCCACAACCTGCAGGAACACAGCGTGGTTCTTATTCGGGGTGGTCGTGTCAAGGATTTGCCGGGTGTTCGTTATCACACCGTGCGTGGCAGTCTTGATACTTCAGGTGTCAGCGACCGCCGGCAGGGACGTTCCAAGTACGGCGCCAAGCGGCCCAAGAAATGATGCGGATCATTTAAGGATCAGGTAACACAATGTCAAGAAAACATTCAAATTTTGCACGTGAAATATTGCCGGACCCGAAGTTCGGTAGTGAAATGATCACCCGTTTCGTCAACATGGTCATGGAAAGTGGCAAAAAATCAGTGGCGGAGCGCATTGTTTACGGTGCGATTTCAACCATCGAAGACAAGAACAAAAGCGCACCAGCCGTAGAGCTGGTAGAAGCAGCGCTGGAGAACGTGAGCCCGATGGTTGAGGTTAAGTCCCGCCGTGTTGGTGGTGCAACCTACCAGGTGCCCGTTGAAGTACGCCCCAAGCGTCGCCAGACCCTGGCGATGCGCTGGATTATTGATGCTGCGCGTAAGCGTGGTGAAAAAAGCATGCCGCAGCGGCTGGCCGGAGAACTGCTGGATGCAGTCGAACAGCGCGGTTCAGCAGTTAAGAAACGTGAAGACGTGCACCGTATGGCAGAAGCCAATAAGGCTTTCTCGCACTACCGTTGGTAGCAGGATTTTAAGGAAACTATAGTGGCCCGTATTACGCCCATTGAACAGGTATCGCAACATCGGCATCATGGCTCATATTGATGCCGGTAAGACGACCACGACCGAACGTATTTTGTTCTACACCGGTGTATCACACAAAATCGGTGAAGTTCATGATGGCAATGCCACCATGGACTGGATGGAGCAGGAGCAGGAGCGTGGTATTACGATTACCTCTGCTGCAACCACTTGTTTCTGGAGTGGTATGGACAAGCAGTTCAAGCAGCACCGGATCAATATCATTGATACGCCCGGACACGTTGACTTCACCATTGAAGTTGAGCGTTCTTTGCGTGTGCTCGATGGCACGGTCGCGGTGTTTTGTGCGGTTGGTGGTGTTCAGCCTCAGTCGGAAACAGTATGGCGGCAGGCAACCCGTTATAAAGTTCCGCGCATGGCATTCGTCAATAAGATGGACCGTACCGGCGCGGACTTCAATCGTGTCATCAGGCAGATCAAAACCCGTCTGGGTGCACGCGCGGTTCCGATCCAGTTGCCAATCGGTGCTGAAGAGAATTTTGCAGGTGTTATTGACCTGGTCAAGATGAAAGCCATTTACTGGGACGTTGAAAATCAGGGCGTAACTTACGATGCGCGTGAGATACCTCAAGAATTGCGGGCTGAGGCTGAAGCTGCCCGTGAATACATGGTGGAAATGGCTGCCGAGGCGTCTGAAGACCTGATGGAAGTTTACCTCGAAGAGGGTGTGCTTTCCGATGAGCAGATTTTGAAGGGTTTGCGTCTGGGTACATTGAACAATGATATCGTTCCGTGTTTGTGCGGTACTGCATTCAAGAACAAGGGTGTCCAGGCTCTGCTTGATTCAATCGTTGAACTGATGCCTTCACCGCTCGATGTACCACCCATCAACGGAATTCTCGAGAATGAAGAAGAGGGCGTTCGCAAGAGTGACGATAATGAACCGTTTGCAGCGCTTGCCTTCAAGATTGCAACTGACCCGTTTGTAGGTACATTGACATTCTTCCGGGTTTATTCAGGCGTTCTGAATTCGGGTGATTCGGTATACAACCCGGTCAAGGGTAAAAAAGAGCGCATTGGCCGTATTCTTCAAATGCACGCCAATAGCCGTGAAGAAATCAAGGAAGTTCGCGCTGGTGATATCGCTGCAGCGGTTGGTCTTAAGGATGTAACAACGGGTGATACGCTGAGTTCCCTGAAAGATGTCATTACGCTGGAGCGCATGGAGTTTCCGGATCCGGTAATTTCTGTTGCTGTAGAGCCCAAAACCAAGAGCGACCAGGAAAAAATGGGTATCGCGCTGGGCAAACTGGCACAGGAAGATCCTTCTTTCCGTGTTGCGACTGACGAAGAATCAGGTCAGACGATTATTTCCGGCATGGGTGAGTTGCACCTGGATATCCTGGTCGATCGTATGCGGCGTGAATTTAATGTTGAGGCCAATGTTGGTCGTCCACAGGTTGCACACCGTGAAACGATTCGCAAGTCGGTTGAAGCTGAAGGCAAGTTTGTCAAACAGTCTGGTGGCCGTGGCCAGTATGGTCATGTCAAGATTCGCCTGATGCCGCTGGAAGCGGGCAAGGGATACGAATTTGATAACCAGATAGTTGGTGGTACTGTGCCAAAAGAATACATCAACTCCGTTGACAAGGGCATCCAGGAAGCGCTCAAAACGGCGTCATTGCAGGTTATCCGGTCGTTGATGTTCGTGTCGAACTTTATGATGGTTCGTATCACGAGGTTGACTCAAATGAAATGGCATTCAAGATCGCTGGTTCGATGGCTTTCAAGAACGCTGCCAAGATAGCCAGCCCGGTATTGCTGGAGCCGATGATGAAAGTGGAAGTGGTTACCCCTGAAGACTACATGGGTGACGTGATGGGTGACGTAAGCCGTCGCCGCGGTATTTTGCAGGGCATGGAAGATTGCCCGTCAGGCAAAATTGTCAATGCAAACATCCCGCTTTCAGAAATGTTCGGTTATTCCACTGATCTGCGGTCTCAGACCCAGGGTCGTGCAACTTACACCATGGAATTCGACCACTACTGCCGAAGCGCCGGCGAGTGTCGTTGAAGAAATTGTCAAAAAGATCGCCTAGGTCGCGGACCGGTTAAAGAAGAGGTAAACAGGCATGTCCAAAGCAAAAATTTGAAAGAACAAAGCCCCATGTAAACGTGGGCACGATTGGTCACGTTGATCATGGTAAGACGACGTTGACGGCGGCGATGACGAAGATATGTGCAGAAGCCCGTGGTGGTGCGTTTATTGCGTATGACCAGATCGACAATGCACCGGAAGAGCGCGAACGCGGTATCACGATTGCGACGGCGCACGTTGAGTACGAATCTGACAAGCGTCATTACGCCCACGTTGATTGTCCGGGTCATGCTGACTACGTGAAGAACATGATCACGGGTGCGGCGCAGATGGATGGCGCGATCCTGGTGGTATCGGCGGCCGATGGCCCGATGCCGCAGACGCGTGAGCACATCCTGTTGGCGCGCCAGGTGGGTGTACCGTACATCATGGTATACATGAACAAGGCTGACCAGGTTGACGACGAGGAGTTGTTGGAGCTGGTTGACATGGAAATCCGTGAGCTGTTGAGTTCTTATGATTTCCCGGGTGACGACATTCCGATCATCACTGGTTCAGCGCTGAAAGCGCTTGAAGGTGATACCTCGGAGATTGGCGTCCCGTCCATTTTGAAGCTGATTGAAGCGATGGATGATTATTTCCCTGAGCCGGTGCGTGACACGGACAAGCCGTTCCTGTTGCCGATCGAGGATGTATTTTCAATTTCGGGTCGTGGCACGGTGGTAACCGGTCGTGTTGAGCGCGGCATTGTAAAAGTAGGTGAAGAGCTTGAGATCGTAGGTATACACGATACCAAGAAGACCGTATGTACGGGTGTGGAGATGTTCCGCAAGTTGCTGGACGAAGGTCGGGCCGGGGACAACATCGGTGTATTGCTGCGTGGTACCAAGCGTGATGAAGTTGAGCGTGGACAGGTGTTGGCGCATCCGAAGTCGATTACGCCGCATACCGAGTTTGAAGCCGAAGTGTACATCCTGTCGAAAGACGAGGGTGGCCGTCACACGCCGTTTTTCAAGGGTTATCGTCCGCAGTTTTACTTCCGTACGACGGACGTAACGGGTGCGGTGACGTTGCCTGATGGTGTTGAGATGGTGATGCCTGGTGACAATGTGCAGATGAAGGTGGACGCTGATCAACCCGATCGCGATGGAAGAAGGTCTGCGTTTTGCGATCCGCGAAGGTGGTCGTACGGTAGGTGCTGGCGTTGTTGCCAAGATCTTTAAATAAGACGAGTAAAGCGAGCTAAAGAAATGGCTGAACAAAGAATCCGTATCCGGTTGAAAGCGTTCGATCATCGTTTGATCGACCGTTCGGCCAGTGAAATCGTGGAAACAGCGAAGCGGACCGGCGCACAGGTGCGTGGGCCGATTCCTTTGCCCACCCGCATCGAGCGTTATACCGTTTTGACTTCTCCGCATGTGAACAAGGATGCGCGTGACCAGTATGAAACACGTACACACAAGCGCCTGATGGATATTATGGATCCCAATGACAAGACCGTAGATGCGCTGATGAAGCTGGATCTCGCAGCCGGCGTTGACGTACAGATCAAACTGTACTGATCGTTAGGAAGCAAACAGGACGATAGGCATAACAATGACGATTGGATTAATAGGCCGCAAACGCGGCATGACCCGGGTGTTCACCGAGCAGGGTGACAGTATTCCTGTGACGGTCATCGAGGTCAGCCCGAACCGTGTTACGCAGGTAAAAACTGTCGAAGCCGACGGCTACAGCGCCTTGCAGGTGACCATTGGCACTAAACGTAACAGCCTGGTCAACAAGCCTGAAGCGGGTCATTACAGCAAGGCCGGTGTCGAGGCGGGTGAAGGTCTTTGGGAACTGCGCCTCCACGATGCCGAAGGGACTGACCTGGAAGCCGGCGCTGAACTCAATGTCGGGCAATTTGAGACCGGTCAAATGGTTGATGTCACCGGTATCAGTATCGGCAAGGGTTTTGCCGGTGGTGTAAAACGTCATAATTTTGCCATGCAGGATGCCACGCATGGTAACTCGGTATCACATCGTGCTCCGGGTTCGATTGGCCAGTGCCAGACTCCGGGACGTGTGTTCAAGGGAAAGAAAATGGCTGGCCACATGGGTAACGAGCGCGTAACCACGCAAAATCTTGAAGTCGTCAAGATCGATGCTGAACGCAATCTGATTTTGATCAAGGGCGCGGTACCCGGGGCAAAAAATGGCCAGGTTACAGTTCGTCCTTCTGTGAAGATGCACTGAGGAGAATGATGATGGAACTCGCAGTCTCAGGCGGAAGCGCAATTGAGGTATCCAATGCTACTTTTGGACGTGATTTTTCCGAAGCGCTGGTTCACCAGGTCGTAACTGCCTATCTGGCAGGCGGTCGCGCAGGAACCAAGGCACAGAAAACCCGTTCCGAAGTCAGAGGTGGTGGAAAAAAACCCTGGCGTCAAAAAGGCACCGGCAGGGCGCGTGCTGGCACCATACGCAGCCCATTGTGGCGTGGCGGTGGCAGAACTTTTGCTGCCCGTCCGCAGGACCACTCGCAGAAGGTCAACCGGAAAATGTACCGCGGGGCATTGCAGGCGATTCTCTCCGAACTGGTTCGCCAGGAGCGTCTCGTCGTGCTGGATCGTTTTGAACTCAGCGCGCCTAAAACAGGCGAGCTTTTGACGAAGCTGGCACAGCTGGATTTTAAGAAAGGTTTGATCATTACGTCAGAGGTTGAAGGTAACCTTTTTCTGGCAACGCGCAACCTGCCCAACGTGTACGTTTTGGATGTTGCCGGCCTTGATCCTGTCAGTCTCGTTGCTGCGGATAAGGTGATCATGACCGTGGATGCGGTCAAGAAAATTGAGGAGTGGCTGGGATGAGCAAAGAACGCTTGTATAAGGTTTTGCTTTCTCCTCGGATGACCGAAAAGTCGACCAGGGTTGGTGAAAGCAGTAATCAGTACGTTTTTAAGGTAACCACCGACTCTGATAAGAAAGAGATCAAGGACGCTGTAGAAATGCTGTTCGAGGTCAATGTTGAGTCGGTTCGCATTGTTAATGTTAAAGGCAAGGGCAAGACATTCAAGCTCCGTGCCGGCAAGCGTAACGACTGGAAAAAAGCATACGTTCGCGTACAGGAAGGGCAAGTGATTGACTTCCTGGGCGGGGAATCAGTTTAAGGATATTTGGTTATGGCAATTGTTAAGGCAAAACCAACTTCAGCAGGACGCCGTGGTGTCGTGCAGGTCAAGCATGATCACCTGCACAAAGGTGCTCCACATGCCGCTTTGCTGGAGAAAAAGTCACGCACGGGTGGGCGCAACAATAGCGGCCGTATAACTACGCGCCATATTGGTGGTGGTCATAAGAAACACTACCGTGTAATCGACTTTAAACGGGACAAAGACGGTATTGATGGTCGCGTTGAGCGTATCGAGCATGACCCGAACCGCACAGCGCATATCGCGCTGGTGTTGTACGCAGATGGCGAGCGGCGCTACATTATTGCGCCCAAGAGTCTGCGTGCCGGCGATCCGGTCAAGAGTGGACGCGATGCAGCGATCAAACCTGGTAATTGTTTGCCATTGCGCAATATACCGGTAGGTACCGTTTTGCATTGCATCGAGATGAAGCCGGGTAAAGGTGCACAGATTGCTCGAAGCGCCGGTGCTGCCGTCCAGTTGGTGGCACGTGAAGGCGATTACGCAACCCTGAGATTGCGTTCGGGTGAAATGCGTAAAATCCCGACGCGATGCCGCGCGACCATTGGTGAGGTTTCCAATTCCGAGCACAACCTGGAAAAACTGGGGAAAGCCGGTGCGAAACGTTGGCGCGGAGTCCGTCCGACCGTTCGCGGCGTGGCCATGAACCCGGTGGATCACCCGCACGGCGGTGGCGAAGGCCGCACTTCGGGTGGACGTCATCCGGTTTCACCGTGGGGTGTTCCGACCAAGGGATACAAGACTCGCAGTAACAAGCGTACGGACAAGTATATCGTCCGTCGGTCAGAAAAATAACGGATAGCTAACATGGCAAGATCGATTAAAAAAGGACCTTTCGTTGACCATCACCTGGCAAAGAAAGTTACAGATTCAGTTGCGACGAATAACAAGCGACCGATCAAGACGTGGTCACGGCGCTCGATGATCCTGCCGGAAATGGTTGGATTAACCATAGCCGTACATAACGGTAAACAGCATGTGCCGATCCTGATCAATGATCAGATGATCGGTCATAAACTCGGTGAGTTTGCGCAAACCCGGACCTTCAGGGGACATTCCGGCGATCGCAAGACCAAGTAGGTAAGGGCCATGAATGCAACAGCAAAATTAAGAGGCGCCAGGATATCTGCGCAAAAGGTTCGCCTGGTCGCGGATCAGGTACGTGGGATGCCGGTTGAAAAAGCCGAGCAACTGCTTGCTTTCAGCACCAAAAAAGCTGCTCACATTGTCAAGAAGGTACTGCTTTCTGCAATTGCAAACGCTGAGCACAACGATGGTGCAGATATCGATGAATTGAGCATCTCAACCATCATGGTTGATGAAGGCCCGACGATGAAGCGGGGCAGAGCGCGCGCCAAGGGCCGCGGTACACAAATTTTGAAAAGGACCAGTCACATTACGTTGACTGTGGCCGACAGCAAATAGACCGGGATAAATATTATGGGTCAAAAGGTACATCCAATCGGCATCCGCCTTGGCATATCCAAGGACTGGAATTCAACCTGGTATGCCGAACGAGGCGATTATGCAGAAATGCTGAATTCTGATCTCGCGGTGAGAAAATATCTGCAGAAGCGTCTGGCGCAGGCGGCTGTGAGCCGTATCCAGATTGAGCGGCCTGCAAAAACCGCGCGTATCACGATACACACGGCGCGGCCGGGTATCGTGATCGGCAAGAAAGGTGAAGACATTGAACAGCTGCGCCGTGATGTGACCGCGCGTATGGGTGTTCCGACACACATTTCGGTTGCCGAAATTCGCAAACCTGAATTGGATGCGCAACTGGTCGCCGAGGGCATTGCCCAACAGCTCGAGCGCCGCATTATGTTTCGCCGTGCGATGAAACGCGCCGTTGGTAACTCAATGCGCCTGGGTGCTCTGGGTATCAAGGTCAAGCTATCGGGCCGTTTGAACGGCGCCGACATCGCACGCAGTGAATGGTACCGTGAAGGCCAGGTGCCTTTGCACACCTTGCGCGCTGATGTCGATTACGGGGTGGTTGAAGCCGCGACGACCTACGGCATCCTGGGTGTCAAGGTATGGATTTACAAGGGCGAGGTTTTTGATTTGTATGCGCCCTCAACTGAACAAGCTGGCAGCAAGCAAGGCGCCAACTAGGAGACTGAGTGATGTTGCAGCCAAAACGAACAAAATTCAGAAAGCAGATGAAAGGCCGTAACCGCGGCATGGCCCAGGTTGGTAACCGTGTCAGCTTCGGTGAGTATGGTCTTAAAGCTACGACCCGTGGGTTTATTACCGCACGTCAAATCGAAGCGGCACGCCGGGCCATCACCCGTTATGTAAAACGTGGTGGAAAGTTGTGGATCCGGGTCTTTCCGGACAAGCCGATGACCAAGAAGCCGGTAGAAGTGCGCATGGGTAAAGGTAAAGGCAACGTTGAATACTGGGTCGCCCCGATTCAACCGGGCCGTGTGCTTTATGAGATCCAGGGCGTGTCGGAAGAGTTGGCGCGCGAAGCGTTTCGCCTGGCTTCGGCCAAACTGGCGGTTAGAACTACCTTTGTATCCAGGTCGGTGATGTGATGGACGTGAATTTAATGAGAACCAAGACTGAGGTTGAATTGCGCGACGAGCTTAAACGCCTGCTGCAGGAACAGTTCAGCCTGAGAATGCAAAAAGGAATGGGTCAGATGACCAATGTCAATGAGTTGAGCCGTGTTCGCCGCGATATTGCGCGCGTCAAGACTGTGCTGACTCAAAAATCAGTTGAAGGTAACGCGGCATGACTACTACACAAGAAATCAAGCGGACACAGACCGGTCGTGTTGTCAGCAATAAAATGGACAAAAGTGTAACCGTTCTGCTCGAGCGACAGATTAAGCATGCGTTGTACGGGAAGTACATCAAGCGTTCCACAAAAGTTCTTGCGCATGATGAAGACAACAGTTGTGGAGAAGGCGATAAAGTCGTTATCGCCGAGTGCCGTCCTCTCTCAAAATCAAAGAGTTGGCGGGTGATTGAGATTCTGGAGCGGGCACAATAGCCCGACCATCGGTTTAAGCCGGAGAACACTAAAATGATTCAGATGCAGTCCATGTTGACAGCAGCAGACAACAGCGGTGCACGCCGGGTGATGTGTATTAAAGTGCTGGGTGGTTCCAAGCGCCGGTATGCGCGAATTGGCGACATCATCAAGGTCACCGTCAAGGATGCAATTCCTCGCGGTAAAGTCAAAAAGGGCGAGGTATACGACGCCGTGGTTGTACGTACAACCAGTGGTGTACGCCGTAATGATGGTTCCCTGATACGTTTCGATGGAAATGCGGCCGTGCTGCTGAACCCGAAGCTTGAACCCATCGGCACACGTATTTTTGGACCGGTCACGCGTGAGCTGCGTTCAGAACGGTTTATGAAGATTGTCTCGCTGGCACCAGAAGTGCTTTAGGCGCGAGGAGTAGAGAATGAAACGCATACATAAAGGTGATGAAGTGATCGTCACAACGGGTCGCAGCAAGGGGACACGGGGCCACGTGCTCCAGGTCCTGGATAATGATCGTTTGCTGGTTGAAAACGTAAATATGGTCAAGCGTCACACCAAGCCCGATCCCGGCCGTAACAAGCCAGGCGGTATTGTTGAAAAGGAGGCTTCGATTCACGTTTCCAACGTGTCGATGTTTAACCCGGCGACAAGTAAAGCAGACCGTGTCGGTTTTAAGACACTGCAAGACGGCAACAAGGTGCGTGTTTTTAAATCCACCGGCGAAGCCGTTGATATCTAGAGATCAATAAAATGTCCAGATTACAAATACTTTACAAAGAAAAGCTGATGCCACAACTGATGGAAGAGCTCAAATTCGGTAACGTCATGGAAGTGCCAAAGATCACCAAGGTTACGTTGAACATGGGCGTAGGTGAGGCAGTGACTGACAAGAAAGTCATGGCGAACGCAACTGCGGACATGGCCGTAATTTCCGGTCAGAAACCGATCGTTATCAATTCGCGTAAATCGGTGGCTTCATTCAAGATCCGTGACGGGTGGCCGGTCGGATGTAAGGTCACGCTGCGTCGTGAACGCATGTACGAGTTCCTGGACCGCCTGGTAAATATATCCATTCCCCGTATCCGGGACTTTCGCGGACTCAGCCGTAAATCATTTGACGGACGGGGTAATTACAGTTTCGGTATCACCGAACAGATCATGTTTCCCGAAATTGACTTTGACAAAATTGACACTATTCGTGGTATGGATATCACCATTACTACGAATGCAAAGAACGATGCGGAAGGTCTTGCGCTGTTACAGGCATTCAACTTTCCCTTCAAAGATAAATAGGTAAGGACCTAGGCACATGGCAAAAGTATCCATGATTAATCGCGAGAAGCGGCGCACCAAGCTGGTTGAAAAATATGTCAACAAGCGCACCGAACTCAAAGCAATCATAGCGGACCCGGAAGTAGGGTTTGAAGAGAAACAGCAAGCGATGTTTGCTTTGCAGAAACTTCCGAGGGATTCAAGTCCGTCCCGGCAGCGTAACCGTTGCCAGATCACCGGGCGTCCACGCGGGTTCTATCGTAAATTCGGGCTGTCCCGTAACAAGTTGCGTGAAGCAACCATGCGCGGTGATGTACCGGGCTTGAGAAAGGCCAGTTGGTAACAGGTATCAAGCGGGTCTTTGTGGCCTGGTTGTAAATTTGAAACAAGGTATTTAATCATGAGTATGAGTGATCCGATCGCCGACATGCTGACCCGCATCAGGAATGCACAGTCAGCCAATAAAGTTTCGGTAAGCATGCCGAATTCGAAAGTCAAAGTGGGTATAGCCGCCGTGTTGAAAGACGAGGGTTACATCACTGACTTTCGGGTGGACGAGAACAATGGCAAGCCTCAGCTTGAAGTAACCCTCAAGTATTTTGAAGGCCGTGGAGTGATCGATAATATCAGACGTGCCAGCCGTCCCGGTCTGCGTATTTATCGCGGCAAGGACGATCTGCCCCGTGTTCTGGACGGCCTGGGTATCGCGATCGTAAGTACTTCACGTGGTTTCATGACCGACGCAACCGCCAAATCGGCTGGTTATGGCGGCGAAATTATCTGTTACGTGGCTTAGAGCCTGTCAAGAATTGGGCCTTACAAGAATTAGGAGATACCTATGTCACGCGTAGCCAAACTACCAATCAATTTGCCTTCAGGGGTGGACATCAATATCGATGAATCACTGCTGAGTGTGAAGGGTCCCAAGGGCAATCTCTCCGTGATTTTGCATCCTGGTGTGAGCTTTGATGTGAATGATCGTGAGTACACGGTAAAGCCGGACGGTGATAAGAATGTCGCCATGGCCGGCACGTTCAGGGCCCTGGTCAACAATATGGTGACTGGCGTCAGCACCGGTTTTCAAAAGAAATTACAACTGGTTGGCGTGGGTTATCGTGCGCAGGCCCAGGGTAATAAATTGAACCTTGCACTGGGATTTTCGCACCCGGTTGAATATGCCGCACCCGAAGGTATAACGATTGAAACACCTACACAGACAGAAATTGTCATAAGTGGTTGTGACAAGCAGAGAGTCGGCCAGGTCGCCGCAGAAATACGCGCATACCGGCCACCCGAGCCTTACAAGGGTAAAGGTGTACGTTACGCAGATGAACGAGTTGTCAGGAAGGAAGCCAAAAAGGCTTAAATCAGGTCTTTAATGAATCGGTCTTTTAGGGGCCCGGCTTGCTTAAGAGGAATGAGTAATGGATAAGAAAACAGCACGTTTGCGCAGGGCGAAGAAAACCCGCTCACACATTCGTCGTTTGGGCGTTGCCCGTTTGACGGTTCACCGCAGTGGACGTCACATCTATGCGCAGGTTATTGCGGCTACGGGGGGCAGTGTGATCGCTGCGGCCTCGACCGTTCAAAAAGATCTGCGTTCCGGCTTAACCAGCACCAGTAACAAGGATGCTGCCAAGGCCGTAGGAAAGGCAGTGGCTGAAAAAGCGGTGGCTGCAGGCGTCACAGACGTGGCATTTGACCGTTCCGGCTACCGTTACCACGGTAGAATTGCAGAGTTGGCTGATGCTGCGCGCGAAAGCGGGCTTAAGTTTTAAACCGCCCCACTGACTGAATAGCAGGTATAAAAATGTCGAGAATGGACAAAGAAATTAGCGATGGCATGCTGGAAAAGCTGGTAGCCGTCAACAGGGTTGCCAAAGTTGTTAAGGGTGGACGTGTGTTCAGCTTCACGGCACTGAGTGTAGTGGGCGATGGTAACGGCAAGGTTGGATTTGGATACGGAAAAGCCAAAGAAGTGCCTGTTGCAATCCAGAAAGCGATGGAAAAGGCACGACGTGACATGGTCACCATTTCACTGAAAAATGGCACCTTGTGGCACCCGGTGAAATCGACTCATAGCGGCTCGAAAGTCTATATGCAGCCCGCCTCGGAAGGTACGGGAATCATCGCCGGTGGTGCGATGCGTGCGGTGCTGGAAACTGTCGGTGTACATAATGTACTGGCGAAAAGTGTTGGTTCGAACGCACCGGTCAACCTGGTCCGGGCAACCATCAAGGGCCTCAAGGCCATGCACAGTCCGGAATCAATTGCTGCAAAACGTGGCAAGACTGTCGATGAAATTTTGGCAAACCATAACTGAGCAGAATAATGGCTAAGAAAGAACACATAAATGTAACGTTGATACGCTCACCGATTGGTGCCCAGCCCAAGCACAGGGAATGCGTGCGGGGTCTTGGTTTGAAGCGTATGCACCAGACCGTAACGCTGGAAGACACACCTTCGGTGCGCGGTATGGTTAACAAGGTTTATTACATGGTACGAGTGGAAGAGGCCTGAGCCTCTGCTGCGAGCCTGTTAAATAGGAAAGTACAGACATGAAATTGAATACGATAAGCCCGGCTGAGGGCAGCAAAAAGAACCGCAAGCGTGTCGGTCGGGGCATTGGCTCAACTGACGGAAAGACTGCCGGTCGCGGGCATAAAGGTCAAAAAGCACGTGCGGGCGGCTTTCACAAGGTCGGTTTCGAAGGTGGTCAGATGCCTTTGCAGCGTCGCTTGCCAAAACGCGGTTTTGCCTCGTTTACTTCACGCTACAATGCCGAAATACGTCTTTACCACATTGCAGCGATGGACGTCGATGTCATTGATATCGAAGCCTTAAAAAAGGCCGGTCTTGTCAAGCATGACACAAACAAGGTCAAGGTAATCAATACTGGCGAAGTTGGCCGTGCAGTGACACTCAAAGGTCTGGCAGTGACCAAGGGCGCAAAAGCGGCGATCGAAGCAGCAGGTGGAAAGGTCGAGTAATGGCGAAGACGCCTTCACAAGTAGCTGATACGCTTGGCGGCATTGGTCGTTTGACCGAGTTGCGCCAGCGTTTACTGTTCGTGTTCGCGGCACTGATTGTGTATCGCATCGGAACCTTTATCCCGGTTCCCGGTGTCAACCCGCAAGCCCTGTTGCAGTTCATGAATTCCCAGCAGGGAACCATCATCGATGTGTTCAACTTGTTTACCGGTGGTGCACTACAGCGTTTCTCATTGTTTGCATTGGGCGTAATGCCGTATATTTCCGCCTCGATTATCATGCAGTTAATGAGTAGCGCGATACCGCAGTTGCAGCAGTTAAAGAAGGAAGGTTCCAGCGGTCGGCAGAAAATCACACAGTACACCCGTGTCTTCACCGTGGTGCTGGCCGGTGTCCAGGCTGGCAGTGTGGCTTTGGCATTGCAAAGTCAGACATCGATAGTTTTCGCTCCCGGTTTCGGATTTGTATTTACAGCGATGATCACATTGACGGCGGGAACATTGTTCCTGATGTGGCTTGGTGAACAAATTACCGAAAGAGGCGTTGGTAATGGTATTTCCCTGATAATTTTCGCGGGTATCGTTGCCGGATTACCACGCGCCATTGCAGGGACACTGGAGTTGGTCAATACCGGCCAGTTGAGCATACCAGCCACGTTGTTTATCCTCGTACTGGTAATTGCGGTGGTTTATTTTATCGTTCGGGTAGAACGCGGTCAGCGCCGGATTACGGTTAATTATGCACAGCGCCAGGGCAGGGTTGCCTACCAAAACCAGGCAACGCACCTACCGTTAAAATTGAACATGTCTGGTGTTATCCCGGCCATTTTTGCCTCGAGCCTGGTCATTTTCCCATCCACGCTGGCGACATGGTTTTCAACGTCCAGCAACCTGGGTTGGTTAACGGACGTTTCGGCGGCCTTAACACCGGGCAATTTGCCCTACACGCTTTTGTATTCATCGTTGATCATATTTTTCTGTTTCTTCTATACGGCGTTGGTTTTCAACTCCAAGGAAACAGCAGACAACCTGAAGAAATCCGGTGCGTTCATACCTGGCATCCGACCTGGACGTCACACGGCCGATTATATTGATAACGTGCTGACACGGTTAACGATGGTTGGTTCTTTATACCTGGTTTCGGTTTGCCTTTTACCGGACATACTGCGGGTGATCTGGGCGGTACCATTTTACTTTGGTGGTACTTCGGTGCTTATCGTTGTGGTTGTAATCATGGACTTTATTGCCCAGGTGCAAGCCCATCTGATATCGCACAAATACGACAACCTGATGAAAAAAGCAAACCTGAAGTCCTATGGACGTTCAGGTGTGGTACGCCGATAAATTCGGTATTTGAGCGCATGGCCCTGGCCATGCAATTGTCGGCGGGATGCGCCAGACCGGTAAAACGGGACAGCGCGACCGCCTTTGTTATCTAAGGAGAGCTGCAATGAAGGTGCAAGCTTCAGTCAAAAAAATTTGCCGGAATTGCAAAATTGTCCGTCGCAGGGGCGTGATTTTCGTCATTTGCGAGGACAAGAAGCACAAGCAGAGACAAGGTTGAGTCAATTCACAAATTGTGATTTGCAGCTTTTTCCGGATAGGAAGATTCGATATAATGTACTGTTTACGTTAAGCAGTACCAACAGTAGCAGGAGTACGTAGTATGGCTCGCATAGCGGGAGTCAACATACCAGATCAGAAGCACGCGTGGGTTGCTCTGACGACCATTTATGGTGTCGGACGCACACGCGCTTTGCAAATTTGCGAGGCGGCCAACGTGCCGCCAGGCACAAAAATCAGAGACCTTACGGAACCTGAAGTCGAAAATATTCGTGTCGAGGTCGCAAAGATTGCCGTAGAAGGTGATTTGCGCCGCGAAGTGGCCATGAATATCAAGCGTCTGATGGATCTCGGTTGTTATAGGGGGCTTCGCCATCGCCGTGGTTTACCGGTGCGTGGTCAGCGTACAAAAACGAATGCCCGTACCCGTAAAGGGCCTCGGCGTCCGATCAAGCGTTAAGCGGTTGCAGGTGGATAAATAATGGCAAAGCCAAAACTTAAAGTTAAAAAGAAAGTTAAAAAGGTCGTGGTCGACGGAATCGCCCATGTACATGCTTCTTTTAATAACACGATTATTACGCTCAGTGACAGGCAGGGTAATGTTTTATCCTGGGCCACTTCCGGCGGCGCCGGTTTCCGTGGTTCACGCAAAAGTACGCCGTTTGCCGCCCAGGTCGCTGCTGAGGCTGCAGGTCGTACCGCGCTCGAGTTTGGACTGAAGAACCTCGAAGTCCGCATCAAGGGTCCTGGACCGGGTCGCGAATCCTCCGTCCGTGCACTCAATGCGCTGGGCTATAAAATCACCAACATTGTTGACGTGACGCCGATTCCACATAATGGCTGTCGTCCGCCAAAGAAACGTCGCGTTTAGGAGTTATAGAAATGGCAAGATTTATTGGACCAACCTGTAAACTCGCGCGTCGCGAAGGCGTGGATCTGGGTCTCAAGAGTCCGGCACGTGGGCTCGAGTCGAAATGCAAACTCAATCAGATGCCCGGACAACATGGTGCATCCCGTCGCGCACGTCTGTCTGATTACGCGACCCAGTTGCGTGAAAAGCAGAAAGTCCGTCGAATTTATGGCGTTCTGGAGAAGCAATTCAGCAACTACTACAAAAAGGCAGCCCAACAAAAGGGCGCCACGGGTGAGAACCTGTTACGTCTGCTGGAAAGCCGTCTTGATAACGTGGTTTATCGCATGGGTTTTGCAGTGACCCGTGCACAGGCGCGTCAATTGGTCTCTCATAAGTCCATTCACGTGAATGACGCGCAAGTGAACATCCCGTCATACCAGGTGCAACCGGGGGATGTCGTTAAGCTCGCTGACAAAGCAAAAAACCAGTTGCGTGTCAAAGAAGCGATTACGCTGAGCCAGGAAATGGACCTGGTCGCCGTCTGGATGGAAGTCAACAATGAAAAGATGGAAGGGGTTTACAAAACCTATCCCGATCGCCTTGATTTACCGGCTGACATTAATGAAAGTTTGATTGTTGAGCTTTATTCCAAGTAATACCCTGGTTTTTTGATCCTATTATTGGCAAAAAACTCAAACAGATTAACTATATAGTGAGGTACATCCCATGATGGATGTGATTGAAAGCATGTTAAGGCCGAGAGCGGTTGGTGTTGATACGATTAACCCAAACCGTGCGCGTATTGCACTGGAACCCCTCGAGCGGGGCTTTGGACATACACTGGGAAATGCATTACGCCGTGTATTGCTGTCTTCAATTCCCGGTTATGCAATTGTAGAAGTCGAAATCGACGGCGTTTTGCATGAGTACACAGCCGTGGAAGGCTTGCAGGAAGATATCATTGAAGTTCTGTTGAACCTCAAAGGTGTTGCCCTGCAGATGTTCGAACGTGAAGAAGCTGTTTTGACCTTGAGCAAAAAGGGCCAGGGTCCTGTCACCGCGGGTGACATACAGGTCGATCATAACGTTGAAGTAATCAATCCGGATCACCTGATTTGCACGTTGTCCAAAAACGGCAGCATCAATATGCAATTGAAGGTGCGTCGCGGTGTTGGATATCAGGCGGCGAACCAGTACCTGCTCAGCGAAGAGGAAAGCCGTCCTATCGGTCGATTAATGCTGGACGCTTCATTTTGCCCCGTTCGTCGTGTTTCCTACAGTGTAGAAACCGCGCGCGTGGAACAACGCACGGATTTGGACAAGCTGATTCTGGACATCGAAACCAATGGCACCATGGATTGTGAGGCTGCAGTGAAGATGGCGGCAAATATCCTGGCTGACCAGTTGGCCGTGTTTGTTGACTTCAAGGCCCGTACAGAAATCGTTCAAGAGGAAAAGTTTCAGGAAATTGATCCTGTGCTTCTGCGTCCTATCGATGACCTCGAGTTGACGGTACGTTCAGCCAACTGTCTGAAAGCAGAAAGTATTTTATACATTGGCGACCTGGTACAGAGAACCGAAGTGGAGCTATTGAAAACACCGAATCTTGGGAAAAAATCGCTGACTGAAATCAAGGACGTGCTGGCTCAGCATGAGTTGTCACTTGGTACGAAACTTGAAAACTGGCCACCGGCCGCATTGGCAGACGCCTAATTAAGGTATGGATCGGGCACAGGATAGATCAGGCTCCGCAACAAATTACAGAAACAGGAACGAGAAATGCGTCATTTAAAATCAGGACGTCAACTGAACCGCAATAGCAGTAACCGAAAGGCCATGTTTCGCAACATGACAAACTCGCTGTTCGAGCATGAGATTATCAAGACAACGGTGCCCAAGGCAAAAGAGTTGCGTCGTGTGGCGGAACCGCTTATCACGCTGGCAAAAAGTGACAGCGTGGCGCACCGTCGCCTGGCGTTTGATCGTTTGCGTGACAAGGGAGCGGTGGGCAAATTGTTTGATGAAATCGGACCCCGGTATGTGGAGCGCCCAGGCGGATATTTACGCATCATGAAATGCGGGTTCAGGACGGGTGATAAAGCACCAATGGCATATGTGGAACTGGTCGGCCGTCCCCGCGAAGACGAACAGGCTGACTCCGAATAAGCTACCAGCAAGTCAAAAACAAAAAGCCCGGTCAAACCGGGCTTTTTTATTGGGCAGTCATAAAACAATTTAAAGTAAACTGCCCAACTGAAATATGGTCAGGGCGCCGATGTAACCAAGACTTGTCATATAGACCCAGGCGAAAACAGGCCAGCGCCAGCTATTGGTTTCACGGCGTATAGTCGCCAGTGTCGCTGCACACTGCAGGCACCAGGCATAGAAAACAAGCAGACCGAGAACCATTGGCAAAGTGAAGATGAGGCTACCGTCCGGCCACCTGGCAGAGCGGAGCTTTTCGGCCAGGCTTTGATCGTCCGCGTCTGAACCTACCGCGTAAATGGTACCCATGACAGCCACGACGACTTCGCGGGCTGGAAAGCCTGCGAGAACGGCTGATGAAACACGCCAATCCCAGCCCAGCGGTTTGAATACAGGCTCGATGGTCCGGCCGATGCGTCCAAGCCAGCTTTGTTCCATCTGTGCTGCTGATCTCGCGTGGTCGAGTTCAGCCTGGCTGACTGGTCCACTGGCCGTGTTGTCGGCAGTTGGGAATTCAAGCGCATCCATTCGTGGAAAGTAAGCCAGCGTCCAGACCAGGATTGCAACGACAAAAATGACCGTGCCAGCCCTTTTCAGGAATATCCGGCCACGGTCAAACAGCTTGATTGCAACCGTCTGTACATTGGGAGAGCGGAATTCTGGTAGCGCGAGCATGAAATGTGGTTTGGGCCCCCTTAATGCCGAGGACTTGAGCAGCAACGCAGTGCCCAGGCCGCCCAGGATACCGAGGATATAGAGGCCGAATAGAACCAGGCCCTGAAGATTCATCCAGCCTATGGACCTGTTCGGAACAAACGCCGCGATCAGCAACGCGTAAATCGGCAGCCGGGCCGAGCAGGTCATGAATGGTGCAGCCAGTATTGTAGCGATGCGGTCCCGGCGGTCCGGAATGACACGTGTTGCCATTATCGAAGGTACGGCGCAGGCAAAGCTGGACAGCATCGGGATAACGGACTGACCCGACAAACCAACCGTGCGCATCACCCGGTCCATCAGAAAAGAGGTTCGCGCAAGATATCCGGTGTCTTCGAGAATAATGATAAAGAGGAACAGGATAAGAATTTGTGGCAGGAAGATAATCACGCTTCCCACGCCTGCGATGACTCCATCGGCCAGGAAACTGCTGAGTGCAGTATCGCCCATACGCGCGATGATCGACCGGCTCAGTTCTGAGCTCAGATGATCGATGGTGTCCATGATAGGCGTGGCCCAGGTAAACACGGCCTGGAATACGAGCAACAGGACGATGAAAAACAGAATGGTGGCCGGCCAGGGCCTGTTTGTCCAGCGCGCCAGGCGCGCGCCGATTTTGCTGTACAATGGCGCCTGTTCCTGGACCTCTGCAATGACTTTTTTTACCCATTGATAACGATGGCGGGCCTCCGCTGCAGCCGGCGGTGCGTCACCAAATAATTTGTTTCGCAGTTGAGTGACCCGCTCCTGGCCCAGGAGATTTCCAAGTCTGCCCGCAAAGCCCGGGTGAGTGCGCAACAGGGCCTGTATGACATCAATTCTTTGCCAGGCCGGCCCCAACTCCCCTATAAGTTGCTGGGCCGTTTCACTCAGTTCCGGCCATGAAGCAGGAATCTGGGGGCAGGAGAGGGAAGTGATGTTTTCCAGTCCCTCCTTCAGTTCATCCAGACCATGGCCACTGATGCTGCTCACCGGATAGACGGGAACGCCACCGAGTGCTCTTTGCAACGCTTCTGTATCAATGCTGATGCCGTTTGCTGCGGCTGCATCAATCATCGTCAGGGCGACCATGGTGGGTAGTTGCAGTTCAAGCAATTGTTCCAGCAGGTATAGCCCTTGGTAAATATGCGTGGCATCAATGACGACAAGCAACCCGGATGGGCGAGCTGTGCCCGTAACCCGGCCAAGCGTTACATCGACGGCGATGCGTTCATCTGTGGAGGTGCCATCAAGGCTATAAATACCGGGCAAATCGATGAGGCTAAGAGCACCACGGGCAAGTTGTAAAGTCCCGAGGTGTTTCTCAACGGTGACACCCGGAAAATTACCGGTTGTCTGACGCAGGCCGGTCAGCCGGTTAAACAGGGTGCTTTTACCGGCATTTGGATTCCCGATGAGTGCTATTGACGCCTTTGCTTTGTGCCGGATTCCAATACCGCTGACAGGAATTTTAACCTCGATGCTTTCAACCACCGGGGTTCCCTGTAGGTGTACTGGCTATCCGTGTAACCTTGAAATGACGGGCCTGCTCTTTGCGCAGTGAAATGGAGCTACCAAAAAAACCCACTTCCAGGGGATCGCCACCGATGGCGATATTTTCCATGCGCACGGTGATGTCTTCAACCATGCCGAGTATCATCAAACGTATGACACCGGGGTCAGCGGTATCTATTTCAACAAGTTTGGCCATATCACCGCGGGCCAGGTCTGCAAGAGTCATGTTTTTCCTTACTGTCTAAATGAGATTGATTCGCATTAACAAGTGTATTGTAAAGCATCTTGATGTGCGAGATACATAATCCAGATCAATTAAATGTGAATCATGTCGAATTAGAAGGACTGGAGTGACGGATGAGAATGTGGTTGTCCGGCGGCAAACGGACCCGGAGAATTTCACGGCAGCCGTCTTTCCCACCGACCAGTTTTGATGACGCCGTGACAAGCGTTGGCGCGGAAATGGTAAAGCCAATGGGAAAGCGACGGTGCGTCGATGATGGTGATGTCTGCATCGTATCCGGGTAAAAGTGAACCGACCCGTTGCCCGGCCGATATTGCCCGCGCTGCGACGCTGGTGACACCTTTGATGACTTCCTGTGGTGTCATTTGCTGATTCAAACAAGCCAGGGTCATGGCCAGGGGCAAATGATAACTGGGTGCCGAACCGGGATTAAAATCGGTTGCAATGGCGACCCTGACACCTGCAGCCAGCATCTGGCGAGCAGGCAAATACCGTTCGTTCAGATAGAGTGAGGCCAACGGCAGGCTGACTGCGACCGTTCCGGCTTCCGCCAATGCCTGTATTCCGTTCGCATCGGCGTATTCAAGGTGCTCGGCCGAAACCGCGCCCATACTGGCGGCCAATTGCGCACCGCCGCCATTACTCAGTTGATCTGCGTGTACTTTCAGACCCAGCCCCGCCAGCCTGGCAGCATCGAGTATCGCCCTGGCTTCATCCAGGGTGAATGCGCCTGTCTCGACAAAGACGTCGCAAAAGCGAGCGAGACCGCGATCACTGACCTCCGGGATCAAGCGCCCGCAAAGTAACCGGATGTAGGCTTCCCGGTCCTGTTGGAATTCGTCCGGTATCATGTGTGCGCCCAGGAAGGTGGGCACAAGCTCCACCGGTTGCAGATCATTCAGTTGACGGTAGACCTCCAGTTGCTTGATCTCGGTGGAGTATTCAAGACCGTAGCCCGATTTGCATTCGACCGTCGTGACGCCCAGGTCGAGCATGCCTCCGAGTGCATGCAAAGCCTTTTCTATTAACTGACCGGTGGGGCTTGCCCGGGTAGCCGCCACGGTGCTTCTGATCCCCCCGCCGGCAGCCGCGATTTCCTGGTAACTGCGGTTTTGCAGACGCATCTCAAATTCGTTACCACGCCAACCGCCAAAACACAGGTGGGTGTGGCAATCGATCATGCCGGGGATAACCAGTCGCTGGCCACAATCAATGACTTCCTGATCATTGTAAGAATCGGGTAATTGCGATTCACGGCCGACCCAGGAAATTTTGTCTTCGACAAACGCCAGGGCTGCATTGTCTATCAGCCCGGCATCCTGTTGCGGGGTATCGGCGGGACACGTGGCCAGTTGGCCAATATTGCGTAGTACAGGCACTACTCGAGAGGACCTATCTCGTTTTCAACCATATTCAACAATTTACCACTGCGCAATAATTCGACGCATCGGTCGAGGTCATTTCGGACTTCATAGTCCTGTTCTGCGTGCTGGATTTCCCTGCGCAGGGCCTTGTGGGCGAGTGATACGCCATGACCGGGCAAGAGGGCGCCACGGAAATCGAGTGCCTGTGCCGATGTCAGCAATTCGACCGCCAGGATCAGTTCGACATTGTTCAATACCGAGAGCAGTTTGAAGGCGCTGATGGAACCCATGCTGACGTGGTCCTCCTGCCCGAGACTCGTGGGGATGGAATCGACGCTTGCCGGATGGCACAGGACCTTGTTTTCTGAAACCAGTGCGGCGGCGGTATACTGCGGGATCATAAACCCGGAGTTAACACCGGTGTCATGCATCAAAAGCTTCGGTAAACCATCGTGACCTTCCAGCAACAGGTAGGTTCGCCGCTCGGAAATGCTGCCCAGTTCAGCCAGTGCGATGGCTGCGAAGTCCATTGCCAGCGCCAACGGCTGGCCGTGAAAATTCCCGCCTGAAAGAATATCCCCCTGTTCAAATACCAGGGGATTGTCCGTCACCGAATTGAGTTCCGTTTCAATGCATTGACGGGCATAGGCAAGCGCATCCCTGCTGGCGCCATGCACCTGTGGTACACAGCGCAGACTGTAGGGGTCCTGAACCTTGCCGCAGTCGCGGTGCGAGGCAAGAATTTCACTGCCGTCGAGCAGTTTCCTGATATTGGAAGCAACGGTCTGCTGCCCCTGGTGAGGTCTGATGGCGTGAATCCGCTGATCGAAGGGTACGGCACTGCCTTGCAGTGCTTCGAGGCTCATCGCGGCCAGCAAGTCGGCCTCCCTTTGCAACACCAATGTCCGTTCAAGTACAAAGGCCCCGTATGCCAGCATCATCTGGGTGCCATTGATCAGCGCCAGACCATCCTTTGCCTGCAGCTTGACCGGCTCAATGCCCTTTGCTTCCAATACCGTTGCGGTGGGTAGCCTCGAGGACAGGGTTTCATCCCATACCTCACCACGGCCGATTAACGGCAGGCACATATGCGCAAGCGGCGCGAGGTCGCCCGACGCACCGACACTGCCCCGGCTGGGTATCCATGGGAGAACGCCGCTTTCCTCCAGCTCCAGAAGCTTCAGGAAAGTCTGTTCGGAAACACCCGAGTAACCCAGGCTGAGCGAATGTATTTTGAGTTGCAGCATCAAGCGGGTGATCGTGGGTGGAACCGGCTCGCCCACACCACAGGCGTGGCTCAGAAGAATGTTTTTCTGCAATACGGTCAGGTCATCGCTGGATATGCGTTTATTGGCCAGCACACCAAAACCGGTGTTTATGCCATAGTGAGCGTGACCATCAAGCAAGGCGTCTTCGACGATCTTGCGTGACGTTGTAACAGCTGAAAATTCCTGCCGCAGGGCGGACATGCTTCGATCCAGATCAGCATACAAATGGACCAGGCGAAGTTTGACGGCGCTCACGGGCATCACTTGCCATTAATCATTGGCAGGTCTACACCCCTTTCATTGGCGATGTCGATGGCGTCCTGGTAACCGGCGTCCGCGTGGCGCATGACTCCGGTTCCCGGGTCCGCGGTGAGCACCCGTTGTAACCGCCTGTCGGCCATATCGGTGCCATCAGCAACACAGACCATGCCTGCGTGCTGCGAATAACCGATGCCCACGCCACCGCCATGATGTATGGATACCCAACTGGCGCCACAGGCCGTGTTGAGCATGGCATTCAATAATGGCCAGTCTGCGATCGCGTCGGAACCGTCCAACATGGCTTCGGTTTCGCGGTTGGGTGAGGCCACTGAACCGGTGTCGAGGTGGTCACGGCCAATGACGATAGGTGCCTTGATTTTTCCTTCGCGCACCAGGTCATTGAATTTCAGGGCCGCTTTGGCGCGTTCCCCATACTCCAGCCAGCAAATTCTTGCGGGCAAACCCTGGAAGCTGATCTGTTGCTGTGCCTTTTCAATCCAGCGGCGCAACGCTGTCTTCTCTGGAAACAGTTCCAGGATAGCCTCGTCGGTGACGCGGATGTCTTCCGGGTCACCCGATAGGGCGGCCCAGCGGAAGGGCCCGGCGCCCCGGCAAAACAATGGACGGATGTAAGCGGGTACAAAACCCGGGAAATCAAATGCTTCCGGCATATCACGGTGGTCCGCAACCTGTCCCCTCAGGTTGTTGCCGTAATCGAAACAGATAGCGCCACGCGACTTCATCTCAAGTATGGCCCGCACATGCACGACCATGGAATCCAGCACCTTGTTGTCATAGCTTACCGGGTCGGATGCCCTCAACTGGGCGGCCTCTGCCAGTGTGTAACCCATCGGGATGTATCCCTCACGTAAATCGTGGGCCGAGGTCTGGTCGGTAATGATGTCCGGCACGATGTTTCGGCGCACCAGTTCCGGCAGGACGTCCGCGATGTTACCCAGCAAGCCCACCGATACCGGTTCTTTGGAAGACGCAAAAATTTCGAGCGCTTCATCGAGGCTTTCGGCCATGCGGTCGCAATAACCCGTTTCTACCCGGCGCTGGATACGCCAGGGATCCACTTCTACCGCAAGACAGTTCCCGTCGTTCATGGTCACTGCGAGGGGCTGGGCCCCGCCCATTCCGCCAAGACCGGCCGTAACCGTCAGTCGGCCACGCAAATTACCGTCGAAGTGCTGGCGTGCGCACTCGGCAAACGTTTCATAGGTGCCCTGCACGATGCCCTGTGAGCCGATGTAAATCCAGGATCCGGCCGTCATCTGGCCGTACATGGTCAGCCCCTTCGCTTCGAGGTCGCGGAAGACATCCCAGTTTCCCCAGCGCGGCACAAGGTTGGCGTTTGCGATCAAAACCCGTGGCGCCTCTTCGTGTGTACGGAAAACGCCAACAGGTTTTCCGCTTTGGATCAGCAGGGTTTCATCATTTTCCAGACGTTTGAGTGTCGCGATTATGCGTTCCAGGCATTCGTGGTTGCGGGCGGCTTTACCGGTACCGCCATAAACGATAAGCTCTTCCGGCTTTTCAGCAACATCCGGATCCAGGTTGTTCATCAACATGCGCATTGCCGCTTCCTGATGCCAACCTTTACAGGATAACTTTGTGCCCCTGGGGGCCCTGATTTCTGTCTTTAATTGTGCAATTTTTGCGTCCATTACTGTACAGTCACTACCCTGAAGGAAATTGCTTAAATTATAACAGTGAAATTGGCTGCGCTGCGGCGACAGTGGCAAATAGATGGAATGGGAATGTTAAAACGGATGACCCCAAGAGTATGGAATGTGTGTGTTGTTTTTGTTTGCGCAATGCTCGTTGGTTTTGCGCTTTACAACCAGTATGTTGATTATCTTGATCCCTGCCCACTGTGTATTTTTCAGCGGGTGGTATTTATCAGCATGGCGATCATTGCGCTGCTGGCGGCTATTCACAATCCAAGAAGGCTGGGACAACAAGTCTATGCATGGTTAATCGTAGCCTGCGCCGGCACCGGCGCGGCGATTGCCGGTCGCCACATCTGGTTACAAAATCTGCCACCGGGTGACGTGCCGGAATGTGGCCCTGGATTGAATTACATGCTGGAGAACTTCCCCCTGACCGAGGTGCTTGCAACAGTATTGAGAGGTTCCGGAAGTTGCGCCGAGGTATTATGGACGTTTTTGGGCATGAGCATGCCGGAGTGGACCCTGATCTGGTATGTCGTGCTCGGACTGTCAACGCTTTGGGTGACCTACCGCGCTGCCAGGTGATAAGGGCTCAAAACCGGATAAACGACTGAAAGACACAAGATTGGAATTGGAACAATGAATCAGAATGCAGAGAACCTGGAAAATCCGGGAAAGGAAAACGTTTGGTTGCCAACCTCCTGGCAATCGCATGAGGCCTTGCAGCAGGCCACATATCCCGATCAGGCCGAGTTGCAAGCGACACTCGAAGAGTTATCGTGCCTGCCCCCGTTGGTGACGTCCTGGGAGATATTGTCACTCAAGGATCAGATCGCGCAGGCACAGGCCGGGGGTCGCTTTTTCCTGCAGGGAGGCGATTGTGCTGAAAGCTTTGCGGAATGTAATTCCGCCGTCATAACCAACCGGCTTAAAGTATTGTTGCAAATGAGCCTGGCATTGACGCACGGTTTGCAAAAACCGGTCGTCAGGGTCGGCCGGTTTGCAGGGCAGTATGCCAAGCCACGTTCATCGGACCTTGAAACTCGTGATGGTGTGACCCTGCCAAGCTACCGTGGGGACCTGGTGAATTCGGTTGAGTTCACAGCCGAGGCGAGGCGGCCGGATCCACGGCGTCTAATCCAGGGCCATGCGATGTCGTCGATGACAATGAATTTTGTACGCGCGCTGGTTGATGGTGGGTTTGCAGATTTGCATCATCCCGAGTACTGGAACCTGAGCTGGGTAGAACATTCACCGCTCGCAGAAGAGTTCCAGCGCCTGGCGGATAGCCTGGGCCGCGCGGTGAATTTCATGGAGACCATTTCGGGCCGTCGCGCCGGGGTGCTCAAGCGGGTGGACTTCTATACTTCCCACGAAGCACTGCACCTGCACTACGAACAGGCGCTGACGCGCAAGGTTCCGCGGCAGGAAGGCTGGTTTGACCTGACCACGCATTTTCCCTGGATCGGCATGCGCACAGCCGATGTCGACGGCGCACATGTCGAATACTTCAGGGGCATCCGTAACCCCATCGGTATCAAGATCGGGCCCGGCGCGAGTACGCAGCAGCTCCGGCAATTGCTGGCAATCCTCAACCCCGATGCCGAGCCGGGACGTATCGTCCTGATCCACAGGATGGGTGCATCACAGATCGAGGAAAAATTGCCGCCGATGATAAAGACTGCCCAGGACTCAGGATCACCGGTTCTGTGGGTATGTGATCCCATGCACGGTAATACGGAAACAACCGCCTCGGGTATCAAGACCCGGCGTTTCCGCAATATCATGAGTGAAACGGAAACGGCCATCGAACTGCATCATCAGCACGGTTCCCACCTTGGCGGCGTACACCTCGAATTGACCGGTGAAGACGTGACAGAATGTACCGGTGGGGCAAGAAACCTCAACGAAGTTGATCTTGAACGCGCCTATAAATCAATTGTGGACCCGCGTCTCAATTACGAGCAGGCCCTGGAACTTTCAATGCTGATTGTCAGCAAGTTTGAAAAGTTGAAATAACATTGCGTTTTTTGTTCGCTAAACCACTGGTCTGGTTGCGTAAACGCGGGCGCTACAGCCTGGCAGTCATGCTTGCCGGATTGAGTCTGTTGCCGCAAGCTGCACACGCGGCAGACGAGGTCCGCCATACGATAAGTTTCCCGGAGAACAAGGAACAACTCATCACCGTACGCTCCGAGTTTCCCGTCAGTGCGCCCATGACTGAACTGATCATGCCAAACTGGACGCCTGGCTCCTACCTGATCAGGGATTATGCCGCCAATGTGAATCGCATATCAGCAGCGTCAGCGGATGGCACACCGCTGAGCCTGCAAAAAATCAGCAAAGACCGCTGGCAGGTCGATACCGGCGAGGTTGACACGTTGATTGTAGACTACGAGGTGTTCACACCAGACATCAATGTCAGCACCAGCTGGGCGAGCCGGGCGTTTTCACTTGTCAACGGAACGTCGGTTTTCCTGTATACGCAACAGACGCGCAACAGGCCCCAATTGCTGGACATTGTTAGCGACCAGGCCAGGGGCCAGGCATATTCCGCCATGGGCGTGAGCCCGGATGGCAGCGGTTTTCGGGCGGAAAATTATGATGAACTTGTGGATAACCCGGTCGCCGTGGCGCGGGCGCCGGTTTACCGTTTTTCACAAGGAAATCAGGAGTATGTGTTTCTAAACGTAGGCGAGAACGCATTCTGGGATGGTGCACAGGCGGCGGGGGACGTGGAAAAACTCGTTGCGCAGACCCAGTCGTTCTGGGGTGTCAATCCACTCAAGCGGCCCTATTGGTTTATGAATTTTATCGTGGAAGGCAAGGGCGGTCTTGAACATGATAACAGCACGGTGATCATGACCGGCAGACGACAAATGCGTGACCGCAAGGACTATGTAAAGTGGCTGGGTGTCGTTGCACACGAGTTCTTTCATGTTTGGAACGTCCGGCATATGCGCCCGCTCGAACTGGCGCAGTATGATTACCAAAATGAACAGTACACCAGCGAGTTGTGGCTCGCCGAAGGGTTGACCAGCTACTACGACAACCTGCTATTGTCACGGTCCGGCCTGATCACACCGAAAGAGTACATGGAGTTACTCGCCAAGGATATTTATCACCTCGAGACCACCCCCGGGCGCTTGCTGCAACCGGTAACAGAAGCGTCGCTGGACGCATGGATTCGCCATTACCAACCCAACCCCAACACGCTCAACAGCACCATCAGTTATTACATCAAGGGCGCCGTGATCGGATTTGTGATGGATACCTTCCTGCGGGAAAATAGCCGGGGCCGTCATGACCTGGATGAAGTCATGCGAAAAATGTACAAAACATATTCGGGTACGCCCTACAGCAGCGATGCATTTGAGAAAGTCGTTACCGATGTAGGTGGTGCCGAGGCGGGCCGGTTGCTTCGGTCCCTGACGACGACGACGTCTGAACCGGATGTCGATGCCGCCCTGGAGTGGTATGGACTCGCACTAAACCGCGGTACGATCCTGATTACCGGGGAACCGGGTGAGGTGTCTTTGCGAAGCGATATGGGTGTGCTGTGGGACAGTAACAGTCCGGGAATGGTCGTCGCCGCGGTCCTCGACGGCAGCGGCGGTTCTGCCGCCGGTCTGATTGCCGGTGATGAAGTACTGGCTATTGGCGCAGAACGATTGACGAAGGACAGGCTGGAAAGCCTGATGGGAAGCTTTGACCCTGGCGAGACAACCGAGTTGATTATCTCCCGGCGGGACAAGGTCATCGAGCTGGATATCACCCTGGATACCGCTGTTCCCGATCACTACGAGATCGTGCTGAATCCTGATTTCGAAAGACGCGATATCAGGCGTCTGCAGGATCTGTTGGGTCAGAATCCACGCAAGCAGCCCTGAGCATCCGGCTTACAGGCCGATTTTCATGACTCCTGCTTTTTGCTTGCCCGGCCCGCGGCCTTGCGTTCATGTTCCTTCAGGTGCAATTTGCGAATGCGTATGGACTCGGGTGTCACTTCGACCAGTTCATCGTCCTGGATAAACTCCAGCGACTGTTCCAGCGACAGGATGTTTGGCGCGGCCAGCAATACGTTGTCGTCCTTGATGACGGTGCGGATATTGGTCAACTGCTTGGCCTTCAGCGGGTTGACCGTGAGGTCGTTGCCCCTGTTATGCACACCGATGATCTGACCTTCATAAACATCCACACCATCTTCGATAATCATGCGGCCACGGTCCTGCAAATTGAACAATGCGTAGGCCACGGCTTTGCCGGTACTGTTTGATATCAACACACCATTGTTGCGGGTCGAAATGGCTGCAGGGTTGTAAGGGCCATAGTGTTCAAAGGTATGAAACATCAAACCGGTACCCGCAGTCACCGTTCGAAACTCGGACTGGAAACCGATCAGGCCGCGTGCCGGAATGACGTAATCCATGCGGATACGACCCCTGCCGTCGGGTTGCATATCCTGTAGCACCCCACGTCGTTGCCCAAGCCGTTCCATCACCCCGCCCTGGTAATCGGCTTCAAGGTCGACGACCAGTGACTCATAGGGTTCCTGGGTCTCTCCGTCGACCGTGTGAAGGATGACTTCCGGTCTCGAAATGGCCATTTCGTAGCCTTCCCGCCGCATGGTTTCAATCAGGATGGACAGGTGCAACTCACCGCGCCCTGATACGCGGAATTTTTCTGCATCCGCTGTTTCTTCGATACGTAATGCCACGTTATGACTGGCCTCGCGCAGGAGGCGTTCACGCAGTTGCCTGCTCGTCAGGTACTTGCCCTCCCGGCCCGAGAACGGTGAGTTATTGACCCGGAACGTCATGCTGATCGTGGGTTCATCCACGGTCAAAGGCTCCAGTGCTTCAACGGCTTCCCGGTCACACAAGGTGTCCGATATATGCAGGTTCTCTACGCCGGTGACCGCGATAATATCACCGGCGTTGGCCTCTTCGATTTCGATGCGTTTTAGACCTTGGAATCCCAGCACCTGCAGGATACGCGCATTGCGTTGCTCGCCGTTGCGGTCGATTGCTGTTATTCGCTGATTGGGTTTGACACTTCCGCGTTGTACCCTGCCGATGCCGATGACCCCGACGTAGGAATTGTAATCCAGCGTGCTCACACGCATCTGGAAGGGGCCGTCCAGGTCTACCTCGGGCGGCTTGACTTCTTTCAGAATGGTTTCGAAAAGCGGTGTCATGTCACCACTGCGGACGTCGTCTTTGAGACCGGCGTAACCCTGCAGGGCCGAGGCATAGACAACCGGGAAATCCAATTGATCTTCACTGGCACCCAGTTTGTCAAACAGCTCAAAGGTCTGGTCCAGCACCCAGTGTGGGCGGGCGCCATCGCGGTCTACCTTGTTGATAACAACGATCGGCCGGAAGCCCATCTCGAAAGCCTTCTGGGTGACAAACCGGGTTTGTGGCATCGGCCCATCAACGGCATCCACCAGCAATAATACAGAATCCACCATGCTCAGGATGCGCTCGACTTCTCCACCGAAGTCGGCGTGACCTGGCGTATCGACGATATTGATCCGGTATGTAGTCTCGCCTTTTGTCCAGTCAATCGCGGTGTTCTTTGAAAGAATGGTAATACCACGTTCCTTTTCCAGTTCGTTGGAATCCATGGCCCGGTTCAAAGTGGCAGCGTGCTCGCCCATGGAGCCGGATTGTTGCAACAGTTGGTCAACGAGGGTGGTTTTGCCATGATCGACGTGGGCGATGATGGCTATGTTTCTGAGATTAAGTATCACGGTTTCTTCCAGTGGGGCAAGCGCGCGCAAGTTACACGCTTTGGCCGGTTTAAGCAATGTTTTTACAAAAAAAACAGCAAGATAAATCAATTATACGGCACTGCCCGGGTACTTGTGCTGACCTCGGTTGATGCCGGGTCTCCACGGGTCATGTCCGTGCCTGTGTTGAAGTCGATCCGAACGATTGAACGGAATTAAATCACCCGCTCCGAGACTTGCTTTCACGGGTGCCCATGGCTATTCTTCCTAACCCGCAAACAATCCAGGTGCAAAGGCTGTGCTCACTAGCGATCAAAAAATCCTGTTTGTCTTCCCAGGTCAGGGTTCACAATATAAAGGTATGGGTAGCGACCTGTATCTGGAGTATGAAACCGCCAGAAAGGTCTATGCCGAGGCCAGCGATGTCCTGGGTTACGATGTCGGCGAGCTATCCTTCGAGGACCCTCGGGACCAGCTTAACCTGACCCGCTTCACGCAGCCCGCCCTGCTTACACATTCCATTGCCTGCCTGGAGGTTTTCCGGGATTTGACCGGGGGTAAGGTAAAACCGTCAGTAGCCGCCGGTCACAGTCTCGGGGAATACTCGGCGTTGGTGGCTGCAGAGGTCCTGAGTTTTGAGCGTGCACTTAAACTGGTACACAAACGCGGCGAATTGATGGGCACTCATGGTGAAGGCGAGATGAGCGCCTTTCCCCTGGATATCGACACCATTCGACCGATCGCCGAGCGTTACCATTGTGCGATCGCCGGCTGTAATTTACCCGAACAGACCGTGATCGGAGGCCGGGAAGAAGACCTGGCCCTGGTGGAGCAGCAGGTTCAGGAACGGTTTGAAAGGAAGACACCTGTACGCCTGAAAACAGAAGGCGCCTTTCACACCTATTACATGGTCGAGGCCGCCCGTCGCTACCGCGCCGTGCTTGAAGAAGCCGGTTTCAATTTGTCGGATGTGCCGGTTCTTTCCAATTTCACTGGCGTCTACCATGAGGCTGACCCGGTGGGTATCAGGGCACGTCTGTTCTTCCAGTTGTTTCACCCGGTCCTGTGGTTCTCCAACCTGAAAACAGCTTTTGCGGATGGTGTCGAGGTGATATTGGAGTTTGGCGGTGGTATCGGTTTTGGTACAGAACCCGAAGGAAAGCGGCCAAACCTCGCCGGTATCGTCAAGAAGACCCAGCGTGCTACCGGTCATGCTGCGCATTACATGGCAGCCATTAACCGCCAAACCCTCCAGGACGCAGTCGCCTTTGTGCAGGCAGGTTGAGCTTGGATATGGGTCTCTCAGTGAATAGCCAACGGAAAGATTCGGATGATTATAAGAATCGTGCAAATGGAATTTGAAGAAAAGCTGATCCAGGATTTCCTGAAAATATTTGCAGCGAGCAGAGAAAAAATCAGGTCATTTCCAGGTTGTACACATCTTCAGCTGTTACAGGGTGAGGCGGATCCCGGTGTTTTTTTTACATATTCTCATTGGGATGGGGAGGATGATTTAGATGCCTACAGAAATTCGGAACTGTTCCGCAAGGTGTGGCGCAATACCAGGAAATTGTTTCGCGCCGCACCAAAGGCCTGGAGCCTGGCCGACAAGACGGAAGTGATCGTGCAAAGCCCATCATAAAAGTGCTTCTTGTTTCTCATACTTTAGCTTAATTGCGTTCCGGTCTTTCCAAGGTGACAATAGACGGCGTTGTGTCCGGTAAATGTCAGGTTTGGGAAGCGTTGTATTTGCAATATTTTTCCCTGCCAGCAATTAGGTAGCCAAACAATGAAAAAATTTCCAAAGAAAACGATGGATGACTGGCGGGAACTCGCGGCCAAAGAATGTAAAGGCAAACCTGTTGAGTCTTTGACCTGGGACACCCCGGAGGGTATCGCGGTCAAACCCCTGTACACTGCTGCGGACCTCGAACACCTCGACTACCTGGATTCACTTCCCGGTAGCGCGCCTTTTGTACGCGGGCCGAAGGCGACCATGTACGCGGGCCGTCCCTGGACCGTACGTCAGTATGCCGGTTTCTCCACTGCGGAGAAATCCAATGCTTTCTACCGCAAGAATCTCGAAGCCGGACAAACCGGCTTATCTGTGGCTTTCGACCTGGCCACCCACCGCGGTTATGACTCCGACCACCCGCGTGTGGTCGGTGACGTCGGGAAGGCAGGAGTAGCCATTGACAGCATCGCTGACATGAAGATTCTTTTTGACGGCATCCCGCTGGACCGGATGTCGGTCTCGATGACGATGAACGGGGCGGTCCTGCCGGTGATGGCGATGTACATCGTAGCGGCGCAGGAGCAAGGTGTATCCCTGGAAAATTTATCCGGCACGTTGCAGAACGATATCCTCAAAGAGTTCATGGTACGCAATACCTATATCTATCCGCCTGCGCCCTCCATGCGGATCGTTTCCGATATCATTGCATATACCTCTCGCAACCTGCCCAAGTTCAACTCGATTTCCATATCCGGCTACCACATGCAGGAAGCGGGCGCGACCTGCGCACAGGAATTGGCCTATACGATCGCAGACGGTATCGAGTACGTGCGTGCCGCGATTGCCAGCGGTCTTGACGTGGATGCTTTTGCGCCGCGTTTGTCTTTCTTTTTCGCCATCGGCATGAACTTTTTCATGGAAGTGGCCAAGCTGCGCGCAGCGCGTTTGCTCTGGTCCACGCTGATGCAGGAAAATTTTTCTCCGAAAGACACCCGCTCGCTGATGTTGCGGACCCACTGTCAAACTTCCGGCGTCAGTCTCACCGCGAATGATCCCTACAACAACATCATCCGCACCACGGTCGAAGCCATGGCGGCCGTCCTTGGTGGGACCCAGTCGCTGCACACCAATTCATTTGACGAGGCACTGGCCCTGCCCACGGAGTTTTCCGCCGGTATCGCGCGTAACACGCAACTGGTATTGAAGGAAGAAACAGGCATCACCAGGGTCGTGGACCCTTTGGCTGGTTCCTATTACGTGGAAAGCCTGACCCATGAACTGGCTGATGCTGCCATGAAGCTGATCGAGGAAGTCGAGGAAATTGGCGGTATGACCAGGGCGGTTGAAACCGGCATGCCCAAGATGCGTATAGAGGAGGCCTCGGCATTGCGCCAGGCACGGGTCGACCGTGGGGAAGACGTCATCGTTGGCGTCAACAAGTATCAACTGGCGAAAGAACCGCCGGTCGATATTCTGGATATTGACAACACGGCAGTCCGCGAATCGCAGATACAACGTATTAAACAGGTGCGGGATAACCGTGATGCGGCAGCCTGTAAAAAAGCCCTGGATGCGCTGGTCCTCGCTGCAGAAAATGAGACGGGTAATTTGCTCGAATTGGCGGTCGAGGCCGCGCGGGCAAGGGCCACGGTCGGTGAAATCTCGGATGCGCTGGAAAAAGTGTTCGGCCGCCATCGCGCGACGACCCGCTCCATTTCCGGTGTGTTCGGCTCCGCATACGAAGGTGATGCGGATTTTTCAGCTATTCAGCATGATGTGAATGAATTTGCACAAGCAGAGGGCCGCAGACCGCGTATGCTGGTCTGCAAACTCGGTCAGGATGGGCACGACCGTGGCGCGAAGGTGATCGCCACGGCATTTGCAGATATCGGCTTTGACGTTGATATCGGACCCCTGTTTCAAACTCCGGATGAGGCAGTGCGTGAAGCCATTGAGAACGACGTGCATGTCATCGGTATATCGTCGCAGGCCGCGGGTCACAAGACGCTGGTACCCAAGGTCATTGAAGGTCTGAGGCAGGCCGGAGCCGAAGATATCATCGTGATCTGCGGCGGTGTCATTCCGCAACAGGATCATGCGCAAATGCTGGCTTCGGGTGTCGCAGCCATATTCGGGCCGGGTACCAACATCCTGTTGGCCGCACATCAGGTACTTGGCATTATCGAGGAGCGTAGAAGGCGTTAATTTAAAGCTTGTGGCAGGGCACTTGACTGTGTGGACACTCGCGTGGCAATGGGAATATTTTTATGAATCCAATAATTGAACAACTCGAAGAAAAACGTAAGGCATCACTGCTGGGCGGCGGCCAGCGCCGGATCGATGTGCAACATAGCCGCGGTAAGCTCACCGCCCGGGAACGTATCGATTTGTTACTTGATGAAGGCAGTTTCGAAGAGTGGGACGCCTTTGTCGAACACCGCTGTACCGATTTTGGAATGTCAGACCAGAAGATACCCGGCGACGGTGTGGTGACCGGTTACGGTACTGTCAACGGCAGAGTCGTATTCGTTTTCAGCCAGGATTTTACCGTTTTCGGTGGTTCGCTCTCAGAGGCGCATGCGGAAAAAATCTGCAAGGTCATGAAGCAGGCCATGAAGGTGGGCGCGCCCATTATTGGGCTCAATGACTCGGGCGGCGCACGTATCCAGGAGGGTGTGGCCTCGCTGGGCGGATATGCCGAAGTATTCCAACTCAACGTGCTCGCCTCCGGTGTGGTGCCGCAGATTTCCGTCATCATGGGTCCGTGTGCCGGTGGCGCCGTTTATTCACCGGCCATGACGGATTTTATATTCATGGTGAAAGACAGTTCATACATGTTCGTGACCGGCCCCGAAGTGGTTAAAACCGTGACCCATGAAGAGGTGACGGCAGAACAACTGGGCGGCGCCCTGACCCATTCCACCGTTTCAGGTGTCTGCGACCGCGCATATGAAAATGATGTGGAAACGCTTTTGATGGTGCGCAGGTTCATCAATTATCTGCCGGCCAATAATCGTGAGAAACCTCCGTTTCGTCCAACTCCGGACCGGACCAACCGGCTGGAGATGTCACTTGACACGCTGGTGCCAGATAACCCCAACACGCCGTACGACATGAAAGAGTTGATCTACAAGGTGGTCGATGACAATGAGTTCTGGGAGTTGCAACCCGATCACGCGCAGAACATCATCATCGGTTTTGCTCGTATGGACGGATACTCGGTGGGTATCGTGGCCAATCAGCCCAAGGTGCTGGCCGGGTGCCTGGATATCAAATCATCCATCAAGGCAGGGCGCTTCGTACGCTTTTGCGATGCCTTCAATATTCCCATCCTTACCTTTGTCGATGTGCCGGGGTTCATGCCGGGAACTTCGCAGGAGTATGGCGGCATCATCAAACACGGCGCCAAGCTTTTGTTTGCCTTTGCCGAAGCTACGGTGCCCAAGGTTACGGTCATTACCCGGAAGGCCTACGGTGGCGCCTACGATGTTATGAGTTCAAAGCATTTACGTGGAGATGTGAACCTGGCCTGGCCGAGCGCGGAAATCGCCGTCATGGGTCCCAAGGGCGCCGTGGAGATTATCTTCAGGAGTGACATCGGCGATGAGCAAAAGATCGCCGAGAAAACCGAACTGTACAGGCTGAAATTTGCCAATCCGTTCATTGCCGGAAGCCGTGGTTACGTCGATGACGTCATCGCGCCACATGCAACCCGCAAGCGGGTCTGTCGCTCACTTGCGATGTTACGGGAAAAGAAGCTTGATAACCCGTGGCGCAAGCACGACAACATACCGCTTTAGTCCGATGAGCAAAACACTGGAGGATCCGCACGTGTTTGACAAGATTCTTATCGCAAACCGCGGTGAAATCGCATGCCGGGTAATCAGGTCTGCGCAAAAAATGGGTATAAAAACGGTTGCCGTCTATTCAGAGGCGGACCGCAATGCGCTGCATGTACAGATGGCAGATGAAGCGGTTTTAATCGGTCCGCCGCCTTCGGCGCAAAGTTACCTGTTAAAAGAAAAAATCCTGCAAGCCTGTCTCGAAACAGGCGCCCAGGCCGTCCATCCAGGTTACGGTTTCCTGTCCGAAAATTCTGAATTTTGCGAGATGCTGGCCGCGAAGGGTATCGTATTTATTGGTCCAAAAACCCACGCGATCAAGGCCATGGGTGACAAGATCACCTCCAAACAGCTGGCCGATAAAGCAGGTGTGAACACCATTCCCGGTTTTTCTGATGTGCTGCGTGACGGTGGGCATGCGGTGGAGATCGCCAATAAACTCGGCTACCCGGTCATGCTCAAAGCGACCGCCGGTGGCGGCGGCAAGGGTATGCGCGTGGCCCGTAATGACGCGGAGTGCCGGGACGGATTCGAGCGGGCTTCGAATGAAGCGCGTTCCAGTTTTGGCGATGACCGGATGTTCGTGGAAAAATTTATCGAGGAACCGCGGCATATTGAAATACAGATCATCGCCGACAGCCATGACAATATCGTCTATCTGAATGAGCGTGAATGTTCACTGCAGCGCCGTCACCAGAAGGTGATTGAAGAGGCCCCTTCACCGTTCCTGGATGCTGCAACCCGGAAACAGATGGGTGAGCAGGCCGTGGCCCTGGCAAGGGCGGTGCAATATCAATCTGCCGGCACGGTCGAGTTCATCGTCGACAGCCAGCGAAATTTCTACTTCCTGGAAATGAATACCCGCCTGCAGGTGGAGCATCCGGTTACCGAGTTCATCACCGGACTCGACCTGGTGGAGTTGATGATCCTGGTAGCTGCGGGCAAAGCGTTACCGATCAGCCAGTCCGATATATCGATCAACGGCTGGGCGATTGAATCGCGTGTCTATGCCGAGGACCCTTCACGCAATTTCCTGCCTTCCACGGGCCGCCTGGTTTACTACCGGCCACCCGGGAACGATGACCATGTCCGCGTCGACACCGGTGTTTTTGAAGGTGGCGAAGTCTCCATGTTTTACGACCCGATGATCGCCAAGCTCATCACGTATGGATCGGATCGTGAAGAAGCGACTGCCCATATGCGTTCTGCACTGGACCGGTTCCTGATCAGGGGTGTGTCACACAACATCAGTTTCCTGTCGGCGTTGATGGTCAACCCGAGGTTCGTGACGGGCACAATGACCACCAATACCATCGGGGAAGAGTACCCGGACGGTTTTCAGCCGATCGACCTTTCCCACCAGGAACCGACAATTTTTATCTCGGTTGCCGCTTCCATGATGCGAGGTTACCGCGATCGCGCTGCGCAGATCGATGGACAGCTCAACGGTCATGAACGCTGCGTACCGGATGACTGGGTCATCGTGATGAACAAGGAACATCATCCCGTTACCGTCGTTCAGGTCCAGGGTGGCCATGATGTCCATTACAAGGGAAACACGTATGCTGTGCGTAGTAATTGGGAATTTGGTCAACCCATATTCAGTGGCACGATCAATGGAGAGCAGGTTTTCATCCAGGTCTTTCGCCAGGACCAGGTTTATCGATTGTTACACGGTGGTTCGCAGGTCGATGTCCGTATCGTAACGCCGAAGGTGGCTGAGTTGCTGAAGTACATGCCGGAAAAAGCGCCGCCCGACCTGTCAAAATACCTGCTGTCGCCGATGCCGGGCCTGTTGGTGTCCCTGGCGGTCGAAGAAGGCGACGTGGTCAACGCCGGTCAGGAATTGGCCGTACTCGAGGCCATGAAAATGGAAAACACCCTGCTCGCGGAAAACGATGGTGTGGTCTCCCGGATCCATCGCAAGCCTGGCGCAAACCTGGCGGTTGACGACGTCATCATGGAATTCGAGAAATAATTGGGCCCGCTACCACGATGCGGATATCCACCGACTCCGGTTTAGTACAAAAGAACGAGGCGCTCGCCAGGGCTGTACGTGCGGGGAAACGGCGCGCCCTGGCGCAGGCTATTACAATGATTGAGTCGACGCGCGCCGATCACCGTTCCGCGGCCTGCGACCTGCTCGAACGCCTGATGCCCTATTCGGGTCATGCCACCCGACTGGGTATCTCGGGAGTGCCCGGGGTTGGAAAATCGACGTTCATCGAGGCCCTGGGTAATCATATTATCGATGAAGGTCACCGCCTGGCCGTACTTACCGTGGACCCTTCCTCCGCCATCAGTGGCGGTTCCATTCTGGGTGACAAGACCCGCATGGAGGTGTTGTCACGCCGTCCCGAGGCTTATATCCGGCCTTCACCCGCGGGTAAGACACTCGGTGGTGTCACCCGCCGCAGTCGCGAAGCTCTTATTCTCTGTGAAGCGGCAGGTTTCGATGTCGTTATCGTCGAAACGGTGGGCGTAGGGCAGTCAGAAACAAAAGTGGCGGATATGACGGATATGTTCGTGCTGTTGCAATTGCCCGGTGGTGGTGACGAGTTGCAGGGAATAAAACGTGGCATCATGGAATTGGCCGATCTGATCCTGATCAACAAGGCTGATGATGAATTAAAGGCCCTGGCCGGGCGTTCGGCGGCGGATTATCGCAATGCCCTGCGCTTGCTCCATCCGCGCTCTGCGAACTGGAAAGTCGAAGTTCGGACCTGTTCGGCCCGCGACGGCGAAGGCATAAGCGATGTCTGGGACCTGGTGCTGCAACACCGCAGCGTGCATGAGTCCAGTGGCGATTTTCAGACACGCCGAGCTGCGCAAGCCCGCGACTGGATGTGGTCCGATGTCAGCGATAACCTGCTGACCGCACTGCAAAGCGACCCCCGTGTTCGAGAACAGATTCCGTTGCTGGAGGCCGCCGCCAGCGAAGGCCGTGTACCGCCAACGGTCGCCGCGCGCCAGTTGTTAGAACTCTTTCTCGATCGGCGCAAACAGGCTGACTGACAAATCAAAGTGGGAGAAATATATGAGCAACCGGCCCTTCAGGGTATTGGGAATACAGCAGATTGCCGTTGGCGGTCTGGACAAAAATCGGCTGCGCGCGCTATGGGTGGATACCCTCGGTCTCGAGATGGCTGGAACTTATAAGAGCACCGCCGAGAATGTTGACGAGGATATTGCCGTGACCGGTTCCGGGCCCTTCGGCGTGGAAGTTGACCTGATGCAGCCCCTTGACCCCGCAGCGAGGCCGCAGGTGCAGAATCCGCCTTTGAATCACATTGGATTATGGATAGATGACCTGCCCGCCGCGGTGGAGTGGCTGAAATCACGGGGGATGAGGTTTGCGCCCGGGGGAATACGTAAAGGGGCATCCGGCCATGATATTTGTTTTATACATCCCAAGGCCAATGACGAGTTTCCCATTGGTGGTGAGGGTGTCTTGATCGAACTGGTCCAGGCCCCGCCGGAAGTGATCGAGGCCTTCAAAATCAACACTTCAAGCTGACCCTTGACGCGCCACTTGTCAGAGGCGCGATTGTAGTGGTCCAACCTGGTGAACGGCCCGGGTTTCCGGACTTATTGCAACAGGTGTATATTTTTTTCAGCCGATATTTTTTTTAGCTGTTCCGGCCAGACGGTAACACTCACTTCACCGATATGGGCTTTTTTCAGCAATAGCATATAAACACGTGATTGTCCGATACCGCCACCAATGCTCAGTGGAATCTGGTCGTTCACAATGGCCTGGTGATAGGGTTGTTCGAGCAAATCCAGCTGACCGCTCATCTCGAGCTGTTGGCGCAGCGAGTCCTTGGTGACCCTGACACCCATGGAGGTCAATTCGTGACGCCGTTGGGTCACGTGGTTCCAAACAAGAATGTCACCATTCAAACCATGCATGACGCGGCCGTCTTTCGAGCGGGTTTCGGTTACCCAGTCGTCGTAGTCTGCGGCGCGCATTTCATGCGGATAACCATCGGACAAAGGCCAGCCGATACCATAGATAAATACGGCGGGAAATTCCTGGACGAGTTTGGTTTCACGTTGTTTCCTGGGCAGGTCCGGATACCTTTCCAATATCTCCTCGGCATGCATGAATGTCAGTTCATCGGGCAGGGAGGGATATCGCGGATCAATGAGTTGCGGAAACATCTCCTGTGCGTATTGTTCTGCACCCTTGATGACTTTCCAGATGGATTTGACCGTATCGGTGAGGTATTCGAGACTGCGCTGGTCGGCGCTGATGACTTTTTCCCAATCCCATTGATCCACGTAGGCACTGTGATCATGATCGAGAAAATAATCTTTTCGAACCGCCCTCATGTCGGTGCAAATACCCTCGCCCAACTCGCAACCGAATGCTTTAAGCGCCATGCGCTTCCACTTGGTAGCCGCCTGCACGACCTGTGCATTCAGACGCCGCTCCAATCCAAGGCCGCAGGGGAACTCGACCGGGGTGCGTGAACCGTCACGGTCCAGCATATCGTTCACACCGCTCTCGCGGTCGACGATCAGCGGTACCTGGACCATCGAGAGACCCAGTTCCTTACACAGGTTCTCCTCGATGTATTGTTTTACGCCAAACACCCCATGCATGGTTTCCATGGGTGTGAGCAATGAGTTATAGTTCTTCGGCAGCGCAGCCGCCACTTCTTCATAGGTCCCAATTCCGGGGCCGGCCAGATCCGCTTGTTTATTGAACATCGCATGTACTCCTGTTGTCTTGTCAGTCAACTGCGCTTCAGTATGCCAGCGGCCGTGTCCGGGCGACTTGATTAAAGTCATCCGCAATGGTTTTTGTAGAGTGTATCTGCCAAATTCAGCGCCAAATCCCGAATTAAAACCCTGTTGCAACGGGGTTTGAGGCCGGCCTGATTGACATATGTCACGACCCCGCCAAATCCCAACCGGATCGAGCTATTCAAGCACGAATTTCGGGGTACAATAAATCAGGACAATCAAGGTGTTGATGACAGGTCCTGTTGACTGTCTTTGCAACGCCCAATATTTGGTTTCAAGGAGCATTCGATAAAACAACCTGTGCGAGTGGCAATTACCGGCGCAGCCGGTCAAATCGGTTATCGATTGTGCTCCCGGGAAGTTCCGTCGTGCTCCCGCATACTTTTACCCGCATATTTTTAAAGGAGAACTGCAATGCTCAATAAAATTGGCGTCATCGGTGGCGGTTACATTGGTGGAGTATTAGTCCAGGAGATAGCCAAGCGGCGTCTGGCGCGTGAGGTCGGACTTACCGATCCGGCGCCGTTTGTAAACCCGAATGATCCGGAGGAAAAGCAAGCGGTTGCCAATAAGCAATCGGTGGCCAAGGGTAAGACCCTGGATATCGCGGAGGGTTTGCCGACCTTGAGAAGCGATGTCAAGGTGTACGGCTCAAAGGACTATTCTGCAATCGAAGGGGCGGAACTCATCATCAATACTGCGGGCGTACCGCGTAAGGCAAAGCCTGATGGTACCTTCCCAACCCGCGAAGAGCTGCTCTCCATAAATCTCAAGGTCACAAACGAGGTGGCCGAGGGTATACAGCAGAATTGCCCGGACGCGATCATTATTTCGATCGCCAATCCACTGGATGCCATCGTTTACACCCTTAACAAGCGCCTTAATCCACCCAAGAACAAGCTCATGGGCATGGCAGGAGTGCTTGACTCCGGGCGTTACTGTTACTTCGTAGCGGAAGCAGCCAATGTGTCTGTAGAGAACGTTAACGCGATGGTGCTTGGCGGTCACGGCGACACCATGGTTCCGGTTCGCAGTTCGTGTCTGATCGCCGGTGTCCCAGTCAGCAAATTCCTCGATGCCGAAACCTTGCAGGCTATCGAAGCCCGCACTCGCAAGGCGGGCGGGGAGGTCGTTGGGCTCCTGGGTTTTGGTTCGGCGTTCGCGTCTCCGGCCTGGTCTGCACTCGAAATGGCAGAAGCGGTCATCTACGACAAGCGTAAAATCATGCCGGTTTGTGCATACCTTGATGGCGAGTATGGTGTTAAGGGTATGTTCGTCGGCGTCCCGGGAATCATCGGCAAGAATGGTGTCGAGAAGGTTATCGAATTGGACCTCACCGATGAAGAAAAGCAAGCCTTTGCACACTCAGCCGGTGACGTTCGCAAGACCTGCGACGAGGTCGACAAGATGCTCAAGAATCTCTGATCTCTGAACCGGACAAATAAACTGGAAGATTTGGAACCTCTCACGCCCGTGAGAGGTTTCTGTTTTTTAATGCCGGGCGAGTGCGGTAATGGCGGATGACCATATGCGTAGCCGGGCACTTTGTACTGCGGTCCACCTGCAAAACTTCACCAGAAAAAAAACGGACTACCCTGGCAGTCCGTTTTTTCATTCAAAACTGCGCGATTTTCACGCGCTCATGTTCAGCGCTTCATGAAATTGAAGAACTCTTCATTCGACTTGGTAGCCTTCAACTTATCCAGCATGAACTCAATAGCCTGTATCTCGTCCATCGGGTGCAAAAGTTTACGTAAAATCCAGACTTTTTGCAGTTGATGCTGGTCGATCATCAGTTCCTCGCGCCGGGTGCCTGATTTATTGATATCGATGGCCGGATAAACACGCTTCTCCGCGATTCGGCGGGCCAGGTGAACTTCCATGTTGCCCGTGCCTTTGAACTCCTCGTAAATGACTTCATCCATCTTGGAACCGGTGTCTACCAGGGCCGTGGCGATAATGGTCAATGAGCCACCCTCGGTGACGTTCCTCGCTGCACCAAAAAAGCGTTTCGGCCGTTGCAGGGCATTGGCGTCAACGCCACCGGTCAGGACCTTGCCGGAAGAAGGCGCCACCGTGTTGTAAGCGCGGGCAAGGCGGGTGATTGAATCCAGCAGAATAACGACGTCGTGTTTGTGTTCGACCAGGCGTTTTGCCCTCTCAATCACCATTTCTGCAACCTGGACGTGGCGGGAGGCCGGTTCATCAAACGTACTGGAAACGACTTCCGCATCGACTGACCTTTGCATTTCGGTCACTTCCTCGGGTCGCTCGTCGACCAGCAGGATGATCATTTTACAGTCTTTGTGATTGGCCCGGATGCTGCTTGCTATATTTTGCAGCATGATGGTTTTGCCCGCCTTGGGCGGTGAAACAACCAGGCCCCTCTGGCCAAAACCGATCGGTGAAATGAGGTCGATGATACGCGAGGTTATATCTTCGGTACTGCCCGTTCCCCTTTCCAGCACCGCTTGCTTGGTCGGAAATTCGGCGGTGAGGTTTTCAAACAGGATTTTGCTCTTGGCGGCATCGGGTGATTCGTAGTTGATCTCTTCGACTTTCAATAAGGCGAAGTAGCGCTCGCTTTCCTTGGGTGGCCTGATTTTTCCCGACAGCATGTCGCCGGTACGCAACGAAAATCGCCTGATCTGGCTGGGTGAGACATAGATATCGTCCGGACCGGCCAGGTAGGAGCAATCGGCGGATCGAAGAAAGCCGAATCCATCCTGGAGAATTTCCAGAACCCCCTCGCCATAAATGCTTTCGCCATTTTTGGCGTGCGCTTTGAGGATGGAAAAAATTACGTCCTGCTTGCGGGACCGGGCAACGCCCTCGAGGCCCATTTCGTTGGCCAATTCCTGCAATTCCATGATGGGTTTTTGCTTTAATTCTGTTAGGTTCATGTTGTTTGCTTTATGGTTATCGGACGTGTGCCCTGGGATGGATTAATAATTTGATTCGAATCGTTAAGGTTAGGTCGTCGTTTGGATTGTGCGGTTGTCCACAGGATTGAACGCGAATTATTTTTTCACGAAACCCCGGTTTACGAGTAAGGTTGCCCGGGTTATTGTGCGATCGGAATTCGGCTAGGGTGGGATACCCGCTACAGATAGCACAAAATTAGCATGTTCGCCGTTCCGCGTCCAGCGAATTAATACAAAATGCCAAAACCCGGATGCGACTTGCAGTTTCCGGGTTGCCTGGTGTCAGATGTTTTCTTCTACAAAAGTAGTCAGCATCCCTTTCGATACCGCACCCACCTTGGTGGCCTGTACCTGGCCGTCTTTGAAAATCATCATGGTCGGGATGCCACGGATGTTGTAAGTCATCGGCGTCTGGCGGTTCGAATCTATATCCATCTTGGCAACCGTCAGCTTTCCTTCGTATTCATCTGCGAGTTCATTGATCAAAGGCGCAATCATCTTGCAGGGCCCACACCACTCTGCCCAGTAATCAATCAGAACGGGTCCGTCTGCATTCAAAACCTTTTGTTCAAAGTCGCTGTCCGTGACGTGAATTATTTTATCGCTCAATGTATTTCTCCAAAGATTAAGTTGTATCCGGACTGGTTTAAGGATGTCAGCACGGTTAATATGCCATATTCTGATTGCTGCTGTCTGAACACTCGTACTGGGGGTCGGAGCAGAAACCGGACTCACGGGCTACCAATATAATTACCTGCATGACAATTTCAAGGTGATTGTGGTTAATTTCAAGTCCTTCTGCAAAAAATAAATGAACCCTCCCTGGAAACAAGATCCGATAATGACCGAAATAAAATCAAACAATCCGCTGACAGATGTTCTGTTTACAAGTCTCAACCTGGACGAAAGGGTCCTCGATGGCCTCAAGACTGCTAAATTCACACATTGCACACCGATCCAGGCCCTGACCCTGCCTCTGGCCCTTGCGGGCAGTGATATTGCCGGCCAGGCGCAAACCGGGACCGGTAAAACGGCGGCGTTTTTGCTGGTTGTGTTCAATCAGTTGTTGAAACAGAGAACAGAAGGGTATGGTACCAACCCGCGATCTCTGATCGTTGCACCCACGCGTGAACTCGCCATCCAGATTCATCGTGATGCGCTGTCTCTGGGTGCAGGAACCGGGCTCAAATCAAGTTTGGCTTATGGCGGGGTCGATTATGAAAAGCAGCGCTCATCGCTACAGGAGGGCGTGGACATCCTGATTGGCACCCCGGGCAGGCTGATCGATTATTTCAAGCAAAAAGTTTACAACCTGAAACATATCGAGGTTGTAGTGCTGGATGAAGCGGACCGTATGTTCGACCTGGGTTTTATCGATGATATCCGTTTCCTGTTGCGCAGAATGCCACCACCGGCATCACGCCAGTCAATGTTGTTTTCCGCAACGTTGTCACACCGGGTAATGGAGTTGGCATATGAACATATGAACAACCCGGAAACCTTGACGGTTGAAACCGAAAACGTAACCTCGGACCTGGTTGAACAAAAGGTTTTTTACCCCGCCAATGATGAAAAACTATCCCTGCTTATCGGTTTGATGAGAACGCTTGGCGCGCATCACAGCATGGTGTTCACCAACACACGTGCGGCCGCGGACCGGGTCGGACGCACACTGAATGCAAATGGTATTTCCTCGGCGATCATCTCCGGACGTGTCCGCCAGGAGCAACGACAGAAACTCCTGAAGCGCTTCCATGATGGTGATATTCCGGTGCTGGTGGCAACCGACGTTGCCGCCAGGGGTCTGCATATACCTGATGTTACACACGTATTCAATTTTGATTTGCCACAGGACCCGCCCGATTACGTACACCGTATCGGCCGCACGGCCCGCCTGGGAGCGAAGGGAGACGCGATCAGTTTTGCCTGTGAGGATTATGCCTTTCACCTGCCTGAAATTGAGGAATTTATCGGCTATCCGATCAGAACAGAATCCGCTGGCGTGGAATTGATGCCGGAAATCACCATTCCACCTCCCCCAAAGCGCAGCAAGCAGCATAAACATTCCGGCAGTCGCGGTAACCAGGGGCGGAACAATAAAGGCCGCAACACCAGGCGCTAAAACATTTGCCCATGATTACATTTGACCGGGTAAGCAAACTTTATCCAGGCGGCAGTCGCGCACTCGCCGATGTCAGTTTTCACATCGAACGTGGCACCATGGTTTTCCTGACCGGTCACTCGGGTGCCGGTAAAAGCACCTTGTTACGCCTCGTGATGATGCTGGAACGTGCAAGCCGCGGACAGGTTATTGTCGATGAGCGAAACCTGAGCAATGCCCCTGACAGAATCGCGACCCAGATGCGCAGAAATACTGGAATGATTTTCCAGGACCATAAGCTTCTCAAGGATAAGACCGTGGCGGACAACGTGGCCTTGCCATTGATCATTGCAGGCCTGAGGTATGCGGACATCCGTAAACGGGTGCGCGCAGCATTGGACAAGGTGGGTTTGCTGGACAAGGAAAACGCGTGGCCTCTGAACCTGTCCGGCGGGGAGCAGCAACGCGTGGGTATTGCCCGTGCCATCGTGGCTATGCCGCCATTGTTACTGGCCGACGAACCAACGGGCAACCTCGATCCTAACCTGTCGCGCGAATTATTCACGTTGTTTGAACGCATCAGCGAACAGGGTGTGACCGTGTTGATTGCGAGCCATGATCTGGACCTGATCCGGCAAACACGCAAGCGGGCCCTGGTATTGTCTAATGGCCGATTGGCAGATGACATTCCGGCGAGTGATGGCTCATGAAGTCCGAAGCCTGGGTCAGTCGGCTGCGACGTAGAAACAGGGCATGGTTACGCCGGCACAGCTATAGTTTTTTTTCCAGCCTCGGTGTCCTGGTTAATCACAAGGTTGGCACGCTGATGACCGTCCTGGTGCTCGGCATTGCCATGTTCTTACCCTTGGGTTTGTATATCACGCTAAGCAATCTCGAAGGCATGAACCTGCGACAGGACGAGTGGAGTGCCGTTACGGCATTTTTTAAACCCGGAACAAGTGGCGAAGAGGTCAGGCGTGTTGCGGATGAGCTCGAAAAACACCTGGAACCCGAGACGGTCGCGATAATCAGTCCGGCTGAAGGCATGGCGGATTTCCGCACTGCCTCGGGTTTTGGCGAGTCACTGGAAACTCTGGATGAAAACCCGCTGCCCTGGGTGCTACAGGTAAGTCCAAAGAGAGGTTCGACCGAAAAGGTTGAAGAACGTATTGGAGAACTGACCGGGTTCCTGCAGTCTGTCAATAGTATCGAAGTTACCCAATTTGATTACAAATGGCTGCAGCGGCTGGGCCGCATGCTGGAACTGGGGCAGGCCGCGGTGACCCTGCTAACGCTCCTGTTTGGTCTTGCCGTCGTGGTTGTTGTTGCCAACACGATTCGCCTGGACGTGGCTTCGCATTCCGAGGAGATCGAGATACTGGCGCTGGTTGGCGCTGGCAATGCCTTCGTAAGGCAACCTTTTTTATATACGGGTCTTTGGTACGGGTTGATGGGAGGGGTGCTGGCGGTGTGCCTGTTGGGGTTGGCCATGTTATACCTTGGACGTCCATTGGGGCTGCTCCTGGAGACCTATGGGACCGTCTTCAGCTTACGCGGTCTCGGTATCAACAATACGCTTTGGGTCTTGTTGGGCGGCGGTTTCCTGGGCTGGTTGGGTGCCTGGATTGCGGTCCAGCGTTACCTGCGTTTGCTCAAAGTGGGCGGGCGGCTGGGCCGGTCGTAAAAAACTTCGGAACCTGAACGATACAGTCGTTACGTTGTCTGAATTGGCAGTATTTTTTGTTTTGGTTGCAAGCCAGACCAGTAAAGGCATAACCACGAGGAAAAGCCGGGCATCAGACACCTCCTGATTTCGCCCTCGGTGCTGAAAGACGATGGTGTTGATGTTATACTGGTGAGCTTGCTTAAAGGAGAATTCATGAGCACAAGCACAACACTTGTCCCCAGCCATTTATTGGTACCCGCCGGTACAGGTAGCCTGGATGCGTATATCCAGGAAGTGAATAAAGTCCCAATGCTGACGTTGGAGGAAGAGAAGTATCTGGCGCAAAGGTATCTGGAAGAAGGTGACCTGGATGCAGCACGGCGTTTGGTTCTGGCTCACCTGCGTTTCGTCGTACACGTGGCCAAGGGCTACGGCGGCTATGGTTTGCAACTCGGTGATCTGATCCAGGAAGGCAACATTGGCCTGATGAAGGCCGTGAAGCGTTTTGATCCTTCACGCGAAGTTCGCCTGGTGTCATTTGCAGTCCACTGGATACGGGCGGAAATGCACGAATTCATTTTGCGTAACTGGCGCATCGTCAAAGTGGCCACAACCAAGGCCCAACGCAAATTGTTTTTCAACCTGCGCAAATCCAAAAAACGGCTTGGTTGGCTCAGTATGGACGAGGTCAACACGGTGGCAGAGGATCTGGGTGTAAACCCCGAGGTCGTGCTGGAAATGGAATCCCGTCTTTCGGGTCAGGATATCGGGTTTGACATGTCGGCGGATTCCGATGACGATGACAGGCCGTATGTCTGTCCTTCAGCTTACCTCGAAAGCAGGTCCGTAGGCCCCGAGGATAATCTCGAAAACTCGGATATGCAGGATCACCAACACAACCTGTTATACCAGGGTCTGGACGAGTTGGATGAACGCAGCCAGGATATTATCCGCAGCCGCTGGCTTTCGGATGAGAAGTCTACCTTGCAAACACTGGCTGATCGGTACGGTGTATCGGCCGAACGTATCCGGCAACTGGAAGTTAATGCCATGAACAGGATCAGAGCAAGCTTCAGCGCCTGAATTCCAGTTTCACCAAATTAAAAGGCCTCCATTTATGGAGGCCTTTTTTATTTACGGTGCACATGCATAATTGACGGTCTCAGTCGCTGGCATTTTCCTGTTGCCATTCATTTGGCAAGGGGCAACTGCAAAAAAGGTTGCGGTCACCATAGACATTATCAATCCGGTTCACTGACGGCCAGAATTTACCCTGCCATAGCTCGGCCGCCGGAAAGGCAGCGGTCTCTCTGCTATATGGGTGGTTCCATTCTCCAACCAGGTCCAGTTGCGTGTGCGGGGCGTTTACCAGCGGATTGTCGTCTTTATCCACCTGGCCGGATTCGATCGACAGGATTTCGCTATGGATGGCCAGCATGGCGTCGCAGAACCGGTCGATTTCATAGAGCGATTCGCTTTCTGTAGGTTCGATCATCAATGTACCAGGAACGGGGAACGACATGGTGGGTGCGTGGAAACCATAATCGATCAGGCGCTTGGCCACGTCCTCCTCACTGACCCCGCTTGTTTGTTTGAATGGCCGTAAGTCAATGATGCATTCATGCGCCACGCGGCCACTGGGACCAGTGTAAAGGACGGGAAAGGCCGCCGATAACCTGTGCGCAATATAGTTGGCATTGAGAATGGCAACCTGGGTCGCTTTTTTCATCCCGTCCCGGCCCATCATCGCAATATAAGTCCAGGTAATTGGCAAAATACCCGCACTTCCCCATGGGGCGGCCGCAACCGCGCCATTGGATGCGTGGGCCCCTGGTATTTCGACCACAGAATGGCCAGACAGAAATGGCGCCAGGTGCGCGCCCGTGCAGACCGGACCGATACCCGGACCGCCACCACCGTGCGGGATGCAAAAGGTTTTGTGCAGATTCAGATGCGAAACGTCTGCGCCAAATTTTCCCGGTGCCGCACATCCGACCAAGGCGTTCAAATTGGCACCATCGAGATATACCTGGCCACCACACTGATGGGTGATGTCACATATCTCTGTAATCTGCTGTTCAAATACGCCGTGAGTTGACGGGTAAGTGATCATCAGGGCAGAAAGGTTCGCCGCATGTTTCTCTGCTTTCTGACGCAGGTCCCCGATATCCACGTTGCCGTTTTCGTCACACTTTACGATGACAATTTCCATACCGGCCATGGCGGCGCTCGCGGGGTTGGTGCCATGCGCCGATGAAGGGATCAGACAAATTTTGCGATGACCTTCATTTCGCGATGCATGCCACGCCTTGATCGCCAACAAACCCGCATATTCACCCTGGGACCCGGCATTGGGCTGCAGTGATACCGCGTCATATCCTGTGCAGGCAATCAGCATTTCTTCAAGTTCGCGGAATAGCTGGTGATATCCCTGTGCCTGATCAGCCGGGGTAAACGGATGCAAATCGGAAAATTCGGGCCAGGTAACGGGTATCATCTCCGCGGTTGCGTTCAGTTTCATCGTGCATGAACCGAGCGATATCATCGCGTGGGCAAGGGACAAATCCTTGTTCTCAAGGCGCTTGACATAACGAAGCATCTCGGTCTCTGAGTGGTAACGGTTAAATACGGGGTGCTGTAAAAATCCGCTTTTACGTTGCAAGTGACCGGGTATAAATGTGAATCCGGGTTTGATGGAATTGTCTACGCTGTTTAAATCATCGGCTTCGGAACCGTTGGCAAACACGCCCCAGAGCCTGCTGATGTGGTCACGTGTGGTTTTCTCATTGATGCTGATACTCAGGCCGCCATTACCCTCATACAGGTTGATACCAGCCTCCTGTGCCCGTTTGTGCAATGTTGACGCCTGGTCCTCCGGCAAATGATACGTGACGGTGTCAAACCAGGTCTTGTTGGCCGTCTCATATCCCAGGGACCTGAGACCGGTGACCAACACAGTGGTGAGTCTGTGGACGCGCCGCGCGATCCGTTTCAGTCCTTCAGCACCGTGATAAACTGCGTACATACTGGCCATCACGGCCAATAATGCCTGTGCGGTGCAAATGTTGCTGGTCGCGTGGTCACGACGGATGTGCTGTTCGCGGGTCTGCAATGCCATCCGCAAGGCGGGTTTACCCTGGCGATCTTTTGAAACACCGATGATGCGGCCGGGGACCGAGCGTTTGAAATCATCCCTGGTTGCAAAAAAGGCGGCATGGGGACCACCGAATCCCATCGGTACGCCGAAACGCTGGGAGGAGCCCACGACAATGTCGGCGTTCATTTCTCCCGGCGTTTTCAACAAAACGAGACTCAGCAGGTCGGCAGCGACCACGACCAACGCCCCGCTGTCATGTGCGGCACTGATCCAAGGTTCAATATCATTTACCTCGCCATCGGAGGCGGTGTACTGCAACAGGACGCCAAAAAAATCTCCGTTGTGTAAATCTTCAGAGGGATTCCCCGTGATCACCTCAAAACCAAAGTGACTGGCGCGTGTGCGTATGACATCCAACGTCTGTGGTAACGTGCCCTGGTCAACAAAGAATCGCATGCTGCGATTTTTACGGTTGATACGCTTGAGCATGGTCATGGCCTCAGCCGCTGAAGTGGCTTCATCCAGCAGTGACGCATTGGACAATTCCATGCCGGTCAGGTCACAGATCATTTGCTGATAATTCAGCATCGCTTCGAGCCGCCCCTGCGAAATCTCCGCCTGGTAGGGCGTATACGCGGTGTACCAACCGGGGTTTTCCAGGATATTGCGGAGGATGACCGGTGGCGTGATGGTATCGTGATAACCCATACCGATCATGCTATGTTTCAGAACATTGAGACTGGCGATCTCGCGCAGCCTTTCCAGGGCTGCAAACTCACTTTGTGCCTCTGCCAATTGCAATGGTCCGTCCATCTGGATGGAGCGCGGCAGCGTACTGGTTGTGAGGTCATCGAGTGAATCAACGCCGAGGACATCCAGCATACGAATGATTTGTGCTTCATCCGGTCCGATATGTCTGCGTGCAAATGCCGCGTGATCTTCAAGGTCAGTCAGGTTTGATTCTACGGCGTGGTCAGGTCGGTTGACTTCAGTCGGCATCTCAGAACTCGTTATGGGTTGTGGGGAAGGCGCATTTTACGCTCATTAAAATATGTTTAAAACCGACTTACAGTATCAGGTTGATGTAATGGTCAGCCAGCAAAAATATAAATAAAACCATCAGGTAAGTGATGGAAAATGCGAATGTATGCATCGGCAAGAGAATATCCTTGCTTACCATCATTCTCAGCGCGTACCACAGGAAACCGATGTTCAATACACATACGCCGGAGAGATAGACAATACCGCTCATACGCGTCAGGTAAGGCAGCGTGGTGACAATCACCAGTAATACGGTATAGAGCAGGATTTGCAGCCGGGTGAAAGCTGCGCCGTGAGTCACCGGCAGCATGGGTATGTCCACCAGTGCGTATTCATCTTTGCGGTAGATTGCCAGGGCCCAGAAATGTGGTGGTGTCCAGACGAATATGATCAGAAACAACAAAAGGGCATGCGGGTCAATGCTGCCGGTGATGGCCGTCCAGCCCAACACAGGCGGGGCGGCGCCCGCCGCACCACCGATCACGATGTTTTGAGGTGTTGCGCGTTTCAACCAGACGGTATAGATAATTGCGTAGCCGATCAAAGACAAAAAAGTCAACCCGGCTGTCAAAGGGTTGACCCACAGGACAAGTATCACCATGGAGAGCAAGCCGAGCGCAAGGGCAAAGAGAAGGACGTTTCTTTCCGTCAGTTTTCCGCTCGCGAGTGGGCGGCGTTTTGTTCGCGCCATCTTCGCGTCAATACGGTGATCCAGCAAGTGATTGATGGCCGCTGCGGAGGATGCTGCGAGGCCGATACCCAGTGTGCCGGCCAATAAAGGGACCAGCGGTGGCCAACCTGGAACCGCCAGGAACATTCCAACCACAGCGGTGAAGACAATCAGGAACACGACGCGCGGTTTGCACAATTCAAGGTACTGGTAAAAAGTCTTGGGCACGATGTCAGGGACGCCTGGTCGATGTCTTGTTGAGCAGACTCAGCAAGGTCGCCAGCAAAAGTGCCGCCCCTGCATTGTGCGCGACCGCGTTCGGCAGGGGCAAATAGAGCGCAACATTCAGAATGCCGAGTGTAAACTGAAGCAGCACCAGTCCCATCAGTATCTGACCACCCGTTCTCAATTGCGGGACTTTTGTCAACCGGAAAGCCAGCGTGATCAGGACCAAAAGGGTCACAACTGCACCGATTCTGTGTGTAAGGTGTATCGCGACCCGTGACGGCTGGTCGAGCAAGCCGCCTTCGTAGTTCACGCCCACCTCCCGCCAGAGAATGAATCCTTCCTTGAAATTGGCCTCCGGCCACCACTGGCCGCCGCAGGTTGGTAAGTCCGGACAGGCAAGCGCCGCATAGTTGGCACTGGTCCAGCCACCCAGCGCAATCTGAATGCCGAGTACGAGCATTGCAATGATGATGGGTTCACGCATCCTGCGAACCGCCATGCTTGGATTGTCTATCGATCGCCTGCGGCTTGAAAACATCAGCCACAAAACAAGTGCAAAATTTGTCAGGCCGCCCAGGAGGTGTGCCATGACGATAATTGGCTTCAGTTTCAGGGTGACGGTCCACATGCCCAGTAGCGCCTGAAATATGATCAGTACGACCAATGCGGTGGTGATTACCCTGAATTTATGCAATGTCTCCGGACCGCGCCAGGCCAACCAGCTCATGCTGAAAACAAGTAGCACTAGAGCGCCTGCGAGATAGCGGTGGACCATTTCCCGCCAGGCCTTGTTGGCCTCAAATGGACGTTCTGGAAATGCCTGGTTTGCCGTGTGAATTTCCTCGGCCGCATCGGGCCAGGTGAGCTGGCCGTAGCAGCCCGGCCAGTCCGGGCAACCCAATCCGGCATGTGATAGACGAACCCAGGCACCCAGCACGATGACACAAAAAGCAATCACCACGGCAATCATTGCCAGCCTGTGCATGGTGCGCATGATTAATTAACCTCCCGATCGGACCATTTCAGTAACCGTTTGAGATCACTATGTACGTCGGTCGGGTCCGCACCGGAGTTGTATGCGAGTATGACATTGCCCATGGGGTCGAGCACATAGGTATGAATGTCACCCGGATTCGCCGCTATGTCGGCGTTGATTCCATGTAATGTGGCCAACGCCGTTTGGCCGGAATCCACCACAAAATTGAACTCTGGATATATTGATTCCAGCCTCGAGCGCAGTGGCGGTTCTATCCCTGTGAGACTCAACAATGTAATCGCCAGATGTTCGCCTTTCCTGCCAGTGGCCCGGTGGATTTGTCGCAGTGCTGTCACGTTGTCAATACACGCCTGGTCGCATGGCTCGTCAAGCACATAAAGAATCAACCACTTGCCATCGATAGCCTGTGTTTGATCCAGCGCCAGGTGAACGGGCGGCTGCACCAGGAGACCACGGTTTTTTAAACCGCTGGGCTGATATTGCCACCACGATGAGCGCATCATCATGACCAGCAGCACAGGGCCTAAAAAAAGGGCAAATATGCCAATGAGTGTTAATTGCTGACGAGACAGGCTCATTTGCTAATTCCAGGTGGCTTTCTGAAGCCGAGATAGACCCACATAACTACACAGGCAGCCAGCAGTGCGTACCACTGAAAAGCGTATCCCTGGTGGCGACTGGAATTTAGATAGACGGGTTTCCAGTCACGCCCTTCAAATCCATCTGGTTCAGATTTCGATAATTGTACCACCCAGGTTTCGAGTGGTGTTCCCATTGATTCGGAAATGTCCTTCAGGTTCAGGTAGGTTACCAGTTGTGGCCAGTTGTCCTGATCGAGTTGATCGGCTGCACCCAGCATTCTGCCAGGTACTGGTGGCGTGTTCAAAATGCCCTTTAAAATGACCTGGTTTTGCGGGGTCGGTATCATTGGAAGGGACTTGCGGTCGGCAGCGAGTGGCAACCAGCCCCTGTTTACCAGTATGGTTGCGCCTTTGGTCGTATAAAAAGGGGTAAACACGTACACACCGGGCCGTCCCTGCCAGACTTGGTTATCCAGCAGTACATGGCGGTCCACGTCATAGTGGCCACTTGCATTCACGGTTGAAAAGCGGCTGTTCTGTGCAATTGCTTTTTCAAGTGACAGGGGCCCGGCGACCTGGTGTTGCAGCTCAATTTCCTTTTTTTCCAGGGCGCGCTTTTGCTGCCACGTGCCGAGCGTCGCAAAAACACATGCCAGCAGGAATAAAGTCAGCGTTGCTGCCCTTGGTGGCCGGAATGACTTGAATAGTTTTGGAAGCATATCTACTCTAGCCTTTTCCAAATTGGAATCCCGGCATGTTGGCCAAAGCAGTTATTGTTTTATTCCTGGTTGTCATTCTTTACTCACTGGGTTCGGCGTTTGTATTCATGGTCAAAGATCAGGGTGAGGGTGAGCGAACACTTCATCGTCTGATGTGGCGAATAGGTCTTTCCCTGTTGTTACTCCTGCTTGTCTATGTCATGTATCAACTGGGCTGGATTGAACCTTCGGGCGGCCCGGTCAGATATGGTGCAGGCGGATAGTAAACCTTTTATAGCTTGAATTTAACCCGGACATTGCACCAGTCGGACTCGGCTCTCTTTCCCGGCCATTAGAATAGATTTCTGAATCTGAAGTTTTCGGCACGCGTTTAAAAAGTACAGTGTGTACACGAGCCCAGTCCTATCCCGGCCCTGGCTGGTCCAGCCACGCCTGGGCTTGGGCTTCCTTCCACCTGTAGCGCTCTTCGGTTCTCAGTCCAACCCGGCACCCAGCCGCGCCTGTCCTGCGTCATCTTCCGGGACACTGATGCAATGTTCGGGTTAACCGCTTTCCAAATTGACAAAGCCCGCAGATTTGCGGGCCTTGCCTGAACATGCATTCTACAGCCGGTTCAGAGTGCGTAAACGAAAATAAACAGGCCCAGCCAGACAACGTCAACAAAATGCCAGTACCAGGCGACCGCTTCAAAAGCGAAGTGGTGGTTGGGTTTAAAATGGCCTTTCATACTGCGGAACATGATGACGGTCAGCATGATCGCGCCGAGGGTCACGTGCATACCGTGGAATCCGGTCAGCATAAAAAATGTTGCACCGTAGACTCCCGTGCCCAGCGTCAGGCCCAGCTCTGTATAGGCTTCGTGATATTCGGCAGCCTGGAATGCCACGAAGGTAAAACCAAGTACAACGGTTGCTGCCAGCCAAAATACGAGTAAATTTCTGTGTTCTTTTTTAAGCGCGTGATGGGCCAGGGTTACGGTCAGACCGGAGCTCAGCAGGATCAGGGTGTTTATAAAAGGAACGCCGAACGCCGGGATGGTACGGAATTCGCCACCGATGTTGCCAGGGCCGTTGGTGGGCCACACGGGCATATAACCCTGCCAGAGTATTTCATTGGTCGCAGCGCCCGTTCCTGCGCCGCCGAGCCACGGCACGGACAGGTTTCGAACGTAAAACAGGGTGCCGAAAAAAACTGCAAAGAACATCACCTCGGAAAAGATAAACCAGGTCATTCCGAGACGAAATGAGCCATCGACCTGGCTGTTGTACATGCCGCCCTCGCTTTCGCGAATGACGGTTCCGAACCAGCCAAACATCATGAATATGATGATCGCCATACCGAGCCAGAACGTCCACTCCGCGGCAGGCGAACCATTCATCCAGTTGGCCGCACTGACCAGCATGGTGATCATGCCCAATGAGCCTACGATCGGCCATTTGCTGCCGTGCGGAACGTAATAGGAATTTTCAGCGTGTTGTGCCATTGTAAAGTCTCAATTTCCTGAATGATTAATGATGTGCCACCTGCTTCGATGGCACATAACCGTGCCGATAGAAGGTGTAGGACAAAGTGATATCCTTGATGTGATCTGGCAGATCAGGTTTGATATAGAAATACACAGGCATCTCCCGGCTTTCGTTGGCGGCAAGGGTCTGCTCCGTGAAACAAAAACACTCGGTCTTGACAAAATACAAACTGGCCTCTGGCGGGCTTACGTTGTACGTCGCCTGGCCGGTCATGGGTTCGTTGCCCTCATTCATCGCCTCGTAAAGCGCCCGGCTGGGCACACCCAGGTTAAATTCACCGACCTTTTTAACAGCCGTAAACTCCCAGGGCAAAGACGAATTGACGCTGGCGTCGAAACGGATATTGACGATACGGTCGGAAGCAACCGCCTGATCGTTGTTCTCTGAAACCTGGATCGCCCGCCCGCCGAGTCCGGTGACCTGGCACATCACGTTGTACAAGGGCCACAGCGCAAAACCAAAACCGAACATGCCCACGGCCACCAGGATCAGGCGCCGGGTTGTTCTGCGGTTTTTCTGTTTCAGATCCATATCAACGTCCAATGACGGCGGAGCCGATAAAGGTTGCGAAAATGAGCAGCGCAATAATGCCCAGTATCCATGCGGTTTTAACCGCCTGCGCCCGTTGCCGGCGAATCTGATCCGGTTTCGAATGGTCGTTCATCGTTGCATCCCGGCTCAATCTGCGTGGCTGAGCATGTTGTGTGTCACCACGGGAGGTGTGATGAAACTATGGTATGCAGGCGGTGAATCAAGTGTCCATTCCAGACCTCGTGAGCCCTCCCATACCTTGCCCGTGGCCTTGACCTTGCTCCTGAAAACACAGTGCAGGATCACCCCGACAAAAATCAACTGGGTTGCGCCAAAGGCAAATCCGCCAATCGATGAAATCATATTGAAATCGGCAAATTGCGGTGAATAGTCCGGGATTCGGCGCGGCATACCGGCCAATCCGAGATAGTGCTGCGGGAAGAACAGCACGTTGACGAAAATGGCTGACAACCAGAAATGGATCTTGCCCCATTTCTCGGAGTACATGTTGCCGCTGAATTTCGGCAGCCAGTAGTAGGTTGCCGCCATCAGCGCAAATACTGCGCCGGGAACCAGTACATAATGAAAGTGGGCGACTACGAAATAGGTATCGTGATACTGGAAGTCCGCCGCCGTGATTGCGAGCATCAGGCCGGACAAGCCACCAATGGTGAACAACACCACGAAACCAATGGCAAACAGCATCGGTGTTTCAAAAGTCATTGAACCCTGCCACATGGTGCTGACCCAGTTGAATACCTTCACACCGGTGGGTACCGAGATCAACATGGTCGCATACATGAAAAACAACTCGCCCTGCAATGGCATGCCCACGGTGAACATGTGGTGTGCCCATACGATAAAAGACAGGAAGGCGATGGTGGCCGTCGCGTAAACCATGGAAGCGTAGCCAAACAGCGGCTTGCGCGAGAACGTCGGCAGGATTTCGGAGATCACGCCGAATGCCGGCAGGATCATGATGTAGACCTCGGGGTGTCCGAAAAACCAGAAAATATGCTGGAACATCACCGGATCACCGCCACCGGCGGCGTTGAAGAAGTTGGTGCCGAAAAAGTGGTCGGTTAACAACATCGTGACTGCGCCGGCAAGTACCGGCATCACGGCGATTAAAAGAAATGCCGTGATCAGCCAGGTCCAGACAAACATCGGCATACGCAAAAGCCGCATGCCGGGGGCGCGCATATTGAAAATCGTGGCAATGATGTTGATCGAACCCATGATGGATGAAATACCCATCATGTGTACTGCGAAAACCACGAATGCGAAACTCGTTCCGGTTTGCAGAACAAGCGGTGGATAAAGGGTCCAGCCTGCGGCAGGTCCGCCGGAATCCATGAACAGCGTGGACAGCAGCATGGTGAAGGCAAACGGAAGAATCCAGAAACTCCAGTTGTTCATGCGTGGAAGCGCCATGTCAGGCGCCCCGATCATCATTGGCACCAGCCAGTTGGCAAAGCCTACCCAGGCAGGCATTACGGCGCCAAAGACCATGATCAGCGCGTGCATGGTTGTCATCTGATTGAAAAAGTCAGGCTCAACGAGTTGCAGGCCCGGCATAAAAAGCTCGGCCCTTATGACCATTGCCATGGACCCACCAACAAAGAACATCGTCAGTGAAAAAATCAGGTAGAGCGTACCGATGTCTTTATGGTTGGTAGTAAACAGCCAGCGGTCAAGGAAACCGGTGGGTTTGTGGTCGCCATGATCGTGTGCATCATGGGCATCACTAATGTCTTGGTGGATTACTTCCGTCGTCATCTTAATGTTACCTATTAATCGCTTTGAGATTTTTCAGCCAGTTGCTCTTTGACCCAGGAGTCGAACTCATCCTCGGCCATGGCAACGACTACAATCGGCATAAATCCATGGTCTTTTCCACACAACTCGGCACATTGACCACGATAGGTGCCGGGTTCTTTGATATTCGTCCAGGCCTCGTTGACGAAACCCGGGATGGCATCGCGTTTCCAGCCAAGCGCCGGCACCCACCACGAATGGATAACATCGTCGGCGGTAATCAAAAACTTGATCTTCTTGCCGATGGGGAGCACCAGTGGGTGATCGACATCGAGCAAGTAGTTTTCAACGTTCTCAGGATCGATTCCGGAATTGAGTTGACGGGCGGCGTTTGAAGTCGGGTTGAGACTGGAAATGAAACTGATATCCTGGTCCAGGTATTCATATTTCCAACGCCATTGAAAGCCCGTGATTTTAACCGTCATTTCAGCGCCAGAGGAATCCTCCATCTGAACCAGCGCTTTCGTTGCGGGTACTGCCATGGCGACGAGGATGATGACAGGAATGATGGTCCAGATGATCTCCGCTTTCGTTGAATGGTTGAATTTCGCAGCCTCGTGACCCCTGGATTTCCGGTGTAGCACGATCGATGTAAACATTACGGTAAACACACCGATGCCGATAACCACGCAAATCCATAAAACAATCATGTGCAGGTTAAAGTGATCCCCGCTCTGCTGTGTTACGCCCTGTGTCATGTTGACATGATTGCCGGTCAATGACGGTGCGACCAGTATTAACCAGGTGGCCGCAATAATGGCCGCCAGCACGGCAAGGGCGACGATGATTGTATTTTCTTTCTTCATGAAAACTCAGGCCTCGAGATAATTATTATCACGGTGTTCGAGGAGCGCGCCACTGCAAAAGCCCTCTCAGATACACGGTGAATCCAAAAATATTTACGCGTTTACAAGTACTTGTACACGCACCTGAAGCATGCAGAACTCAGGTTGAAATCAGGAATAACGGGTTTCTAAATTATATTCTATATTCAATATAGCTAACATTAACCGATCATTGTAGCTTTGCTGCTATTATCTCGGCAAGACTTACAATTCAATTATTGTAATTGTAAAAAAGCCCGTCAACGAAATTTAATCCTTATTGCCGGATAACTGTTTCAGTGCTTGGAGTTGGCGGTCCGGATGACTAAACTTATGCTTCCGGTTTTAGTCGGTAAAGTGTGTGTGACCAATTCTATTGCTATGAACGCTGAGGGTCTGAAACATGTATTTGCGTTATTTTGGGCTCAATGAGGCGCCGTTTTCAATAACCCCGGATCCGGCTTTTGTCTTTCTGAGTCCGCGTCACCGTGATGCGCTGGCCCACCTGATGTACGGGGTTGGCAAAGGCGGAAGCGGTGGTTTTGTTCAATTGACCGGTGAAGTGGGGACCGGCAAAACGACTTTGTGCCGGTGTCTCCTGGAGCAAATTCCGGAAGGTACACATATCGCCCTGTTGCTCAACCCACTGGTAACACCTCGTGAGTTACTGGCGGCAATCAGCGAAGAACTCGGCATCGATATCCGTGAATCAGTGGACAGCACGCGTTTGCTTGTGGACGGACTCAACCGTTACCTGTTGGCTGCCCACGATCGTGGTGAACGCGTGGTGGTTGTCATTGATGAGGCGCAGAACCTGAGCCCCGAGGCCCTGGAGCAGGTCAGGTTGCTGACAAACCTCGAAACCAGTAAAGAAAAACTGTTGCAAATCGTCCTGCTGGGTCAACCTGAATTGAGGGATCTGTTGCAACGCCGCACATTGCGACAATTGGCCCAGCGGATTACTGCCCGCTTTCACTTGAGTCCGTTAGGTCCGAAGGATACGCATTTGTACATCCGGCACCGCATGCAGGTTGCCGGTGCACAACGCAACCCGTTCCGCAGGAGCGCGATGAATGCGCTCTATCAACGTTCGCAGGGCATCCCGAGGTTGATAAACATCATCGCAGACCGGTCCCTGATCGCAGCATTTGCCAAGGAGCGACTGGACGTGACGGCGGCGATGGTGCATGAAGCGGCCAACGAGGTACAGTTGGGAGAGCGCCAGGTAAAACGCGTACACTGGCCTTTGTGGCTGGGCGCCGGCGCCGCAACCGCAATTGCCGTTCTCGCAGTGGCTACGTTCACTGATTTTCACCTGCCCGCAGATACCGGCAACCCTGATGGCACTGACATCGTCCTGCCGCTAGCGGGGCAGGGTAAGTTGATACCCGAAGCCATTACACCGGCGGTTCCGGAGGTGCCGGATCAAGTGGCGAAACCGGAGGTCAAAACACTGGACAAGGCCTGGCTCGAGGAACATCAGCAGGTGGTTTGGCAGGGTCTTGCCGAGATGTGGGGCCAGCCCGGGGCCGCATTTACGATCCAGGCGGCCTGTAACGGCGACAGCAGCCTTGGTTACGCCTGTTTGCGGGACCAGGGTAACTGGTCAAAGATCAGCCGCCTCGGGTTGCCAGTGGTGCTGGTGCTTCAGCAGGAAAAACCCGGCTACCTCTTATTGCAGGGTGTGGATAACGATCGCCTGCTGGTGGGAAGCAGGGATCGGCCGATCACGGTTTCGAGGGAATCGGTTGAATCCCGATGGCTGGGAACCTATCTCGTAGCATGGCCGCAGGCGGCGGATTGGCCCACCTATGTCGGCCGGGGTGACACGGGGCCCGCCGTGTCAACCATCATGGATATGGCCACCCGGGTGGATGAGCCGTATAACGGAGAACCGGTGTTCAATGCGGCCTTTGAGCTCTGGTTAAAAAACTTCCAGGTTCGAAATGGTTTGCAGTCAGATGGTATCGTTGGGCGCAATACCCTACTGCATTTGATGACGGCTTCGATAGAAGAGCCGAAACTGTTACGGACTTGGGAATAAATTCGAGGCCACTTAATTATGTCCATACTTCTGGAAGCACTTAGAAAATCAGAAAAAAACCAGCGTTCGCATGAAACGCCAACTATTCATACAGATGACCAATCCGGGACCGTTTCCGAGACGCTTCAGACCGCTCCGCTGGCCTTGTTGCTGGCCGCTGCTCTATTAATAAGCGGATGGATTGTCTGGAAACAGTACCAGCCTCCTGCCGGGAGCTACCAACCACCGGTTACCCTGACGGCGGCCAGGAGCCATAAAGTTACCAAACCGGTGGCTGAGGACAAGTCGGTCAAGGTGGAGTCTCCAACACCTCCAGTCGCCACACCCGCGACGCAGAACCGGACACCCGTGGAGACCTATCAAGCGCCGAAAATTGTTGAAGAAAAGACTACGGCCGCCAGCATCGCTGCAACAAACCCCAACAGTGCGGACGTTGCCCCGAAAGAAACCGCAGTGCCAGGCAGTGCCGGTACGACCAATCAGCCTACCCAAACAACAGAGTCCAAAGAGCCGGTGGAGAATTCGCAGGAGGAATTTCACCCGGGTGAGCCCGAGCCTATCAGTTATTGGGAGCTTCCCGATGCGGTCCGTGCCGAGGTGCCTGAAATCAAGTTCAGCGTGTTGGTTTATGCCGCTGATCCGGCCGACCGCTTCGTGTTGATCAATGGTCAACGACTGGGAGAGGGTGACAGCGCCAAACCCGGGCTCCTGGTCAAGGAGATCAGGCGTGATGGTGTCGTATTCAGCTATCGTCTTTATCAGTTCCTTGTAAATAGATAGCCGTCAAAAGACGGTCTTTGCCGATGGACTCGGGCATTGTCACCAACTGGTCAAAATCACCACCCCGCTTCCCCTGGGTGACCTTGACCCTGTTTCTGTTTTGTTCCGGTGTCAAATTGCTGCATTCCGGCATGACACCGCTTGCCCAGAATGCAATGCTGGAGATGGGCGGCGTGATACCCGATCAGTTGGCGCCGATATTCAATCGTCCGTTCACGGGATGGGCCGATTATCCGCTGTTAACACTGGTAAGCGCACTGTTTATCCACGCAAGCTGGCTACACCTTCTCGGCAACATGGCTTATCTCTGGGTCTTTGGCCTGCCCCTGGAGCGCCGACTGGGTGGCCTGGGCATGGCGCTGGTATTCGTACTGGGCGGCGCCTTGTCCAACCTGTTCGTCGTGATGCGCTTGCCGGATCTGACGTCACCCATCGTCGGTGCCAGTGGCGCCATCTCGGCGGTGGTTGGCGCGTACCTGGGCATGTTTCCGTCCCGGCGAATCGGTATGTTGCTGCCATTGGGTCTCTACCTCCAGTTTGCGCGGGTACCGGCCCTGCTCGTAATCGGTTCCTGGTTTACACTGCAGTTGGTTTACACCGTACTTGGCCCCATAACTGGAGTAGTTGCCTGGTGGACACACATGGCGGGTTTTACGCTGGGTTTGATGTTCGCCTTGTTGGTTCGGGCGACAGCTCAGATAAAATTAGGATAAACGATGGCGAGACCTGAAAACGAGAAATTGTTCCGAATTGCTTTCCTCAACCATGGCAAGGTATACGAACTGTTTTGTACGGGTGTTTGTACCAGTGGACTGCTGGGCTTTGTCGAGGTTTCAGGCCTCGAGTTTGCTGACAAGGATTCGCTGGTCGTCGACCCGACCGAAGAAAAAATGCGGGATGAGTTTGATGGTGTGGAGATTTTACATCTACCCATACACAGCGTACTGCGTGTTGAGCAGGTAAAGATGAAAGGACCCGTGGTTATCCGTGACAGGGAAAGTGGCGAAAAAGTCACACCATTTCCGATCCAGCCGGGTGGCCGCAGCCGGGTCTGACCGCATTCCCCACTGTCAGGGATTGGCGCCGGCCTGCGGTGGTGAAAGAATGCTTGCGGCTTTCAATAACATCAGTGCCTGGTACATCGCGTAATCGTCGGCGGCACCCACCTCGGAATTGAAAACCGGTTGGCTTTTCTGCGCTTCGCTCCTCAGGTGCCTGTCGAGATCGACTTCCCTTTTACCCGGGTCATCTTTTTCGACGACTTGAACTTCGTTGATTTCGACATCCGGCAGGATACCCTTCGCCTGTATCGATCGTCCGCTTGGTGTGTAGTAACGCGAAGTTGTAAGGCGAATGCCGGAACCGTTACGCAAATTCAGAACGGATTGGACCGATCCTTTTCCAAACGTCTTTTCACCGACGATCAACGCCCGACCGTGATCCTGTAATGCCCCGGCCAGCACCTCCGAGGCCGATGCCGTGCTCCGGTCGACCAGCACAACCACGGGAATGCCCGTCAGCCACTGACCTGGCTTAGCCGTGTATTCGAGTTGGTTTTCAGACCTTCCACGGGTGGTTACAATCAATCCGTTGTCGAGCAAGCCGTCGGCAATCGTTATGGCTGGCATCAGCACCCCACCGGGGTTGTTACGCAGATCCAGAACCACGCCTTTTAACGGTCCATCGAGGTTGGACTGCATGTATTCGATCTGCTCCAGCAGTTCATCGGCGGTCTTGCGGGTAAAGTGGGTGATCTGGAAATAACCGTAATCGCCGTCCACCGGCCTGCTGAATACACTGGCAACCTCGACGAAATCCCTCACCAGTTCGAGCTCGGAAACTTCTCCATTCTGATGTCTGATGGTTACATCCACCGCGGTGCCGGCTTCGCCACGCAAGCTATCTACGGACTGTTGCAGATTCTGCTTGCGTAAGTCCATGCCGTCAATTGAAGTGATCACGTCACCGACGACCACGCCTGCTTTGTCCGCCGCGCCCCCGTCGATAACATATGCGACTTTCACCTGATTTTTTTGAATGGCGATTTCAACACCGATACCGCTGTAACGGCCACGGGAATTATCATCGAGTTGATGGAATTCATCCGCCTCCATGTAGGAAGAGTGCGGGTCCAGTTCTGAAAGCATACCGCGAATTGCGGCGTTTAAAAGCGTATGGTCATCCACTTCTTCCACGAAATTATTGCGGACCTGGTTGAATACATCGGTGAAGGTGCGCAAATCATCCAGTGTCAATTGAGCGCTCGCAGGTGCGTTCTCAGTTTCGGCCGCCAGCAGCACGGCGGGCACCAGCAACAGTGCCAAAATAAACTTTCTGAAGGTTTTTATCATATTCGCTTGTCGCTTTGTGTTCATGATTGCTCTAACGTTTCAGCCATACTGCAGGATCAATAGCCTTGCCGTCTTTCCTTATTTCAAAATAAAGGCCGTCCCCGTTCATCGGGCTTGTGCCTACCGTGCTGATCTGGCTGCCCGGTTCCACCCAGTCGCCAACTTCGCGCAAAAGACTTTCATTGTTGGCGTAAAGGCTCATGAACCCGTCGCCGTGATCTATGATCATAAGCAGGCCGTAGCCCCTCAGCCAGTCGGAGTATGCAACGCGTCCATAGGCAACCGGCTTCACCTCGCTGCCCCTTTCCGCGTCGATCAGCCAACCCTGCCAGCTTAAACCCTCCGTGCGGGGTTGACCGAAGGCGTACTTGACGCGACCCTTCACGGGCAATGGCAGTTTTCCTTTCAAATTCAGCAGGCCTTGTTGTTGGCCAATCTCTTCAGGAATATCCGCCAGGGCGTTGGAGAGCCTTTCCAGCAACGCTTCGAGATCCTGCCTGTCACGTTGCAATTCCGCCAGCTGTTTCTCGTCGGTGTCGATACGGCGGGACAGGTTTTCAATCAGCGTCTGCCGTTGATTGCGTTGCTTTGTCATGTCATCCAGCACGGCTTGTTTGCTCTTTTGAACATCTTCGAGCGCGGACAGTTCCACATCAACTTTGGCTTGCATCTGATCGAGGGTCTCAAGGACCTGTTTCAGTTCATTGATCTGGACCGCTTGTGAACGGGTAAAATAGTCGTAATAGGCCAGTGTTCTGGAAAGGAGCGCCGGGCTGTCCTGGTTGAGGACGAGCTTTAACCTGGACTCCCGGCCGAGCCGGTAAGCTGCCATGATTTGGGTAGCGAGTACATCGCGGCGCTTTTCGAGGCTATCCAGGTAATTCCTGCGTTCTTCCTGGAGAACGACAAGTTCACGCTCATGTTCCTGGCGGGTTGATTCCAGTTCACGCAATTCCAACGCGCTCGCCTGGATTTCGAGATCGGCCGCCCTGAGGGCTTTCTGTTCGCCGGAAAGTGAGGTGCGGCTGTGTTCGAGCTCTTTTTGCAACGCGCTTATTTCAGACTTCAGTTTTTCCAGCCGGATTTTGGCTTCGGACCTGGTAGTGCTTTCAACGGCATGGCAGGTCACGTGGCCAAAAGCCAGCCAGGCAACCATGCTGAAAAATATAAGTCGGCTTAAAGGCACTAACTACTCAGTCCCCGGGAGACGATTTGTCGATCAGCTCCAGCAACGGATGTCCGGTCATTTCGCCGGGTTGTTCCAGGTCCAGCAGGTACAACATTGTCGGTGCGATATCCCTGAGCGCTCCGCCCGCTATGGCCTTGGCTCTGCGGCCAAAATAGACCAGCGGCACCGGGTTGGTCGTATGTGCCGTATGGTTTTGACCGGTCTGGTGGTCTTTCATTTGTTCGATATTGCCGTGATCTGCGGAGATCAGTAACTCACCATGTGCCGACTGGATTGCCGTCAGCACAACCCCCAAACAGCGGTCCACCGCCTCAACCGCCTTGATGGCCGCGGCCATGCTACCCGTATGACCGACCATGTCAGGGTTGGCCACGTTGCAGATGATAACGTCATACTTGCCACCGCGGATGGCCTTGTCAAGTTCGTCCGACAGTTCCCCGATGCTCATCTCAGGCTGGAGGTCGTAGGTCGCAACCTTGGGGGAGGGCACCAACAACCGGGATTCCCCTGCAAAGGGCTCCTCTTCACCACCATTGAAGAAAAAAGTCACGTGGGCGTATTTCTCAGTCTCCGCAATCCGCAGTTGGCGCAATCCATTTCGGGAGAGTACCTGTCCCAGCAGATTGGTGAGTTTTTCCGGAGGAAAGGCGATTTCGGCCGGCAGACCTTCCAGGTATTGGGTCATGCAGACAAATGATGAAAGTCCAGGTGCTTTCCGTTCAAAACCGGAAAAACCCGGTTGTATGAACGCCTGGCTGATTTCCCTGGCCCTGTCGGCCCTGAAATTGATAAAAATAACTGCGTCTCCGTCCTTTATTCCCTTAAACGATCCAATCGCAGTCGGGCTTACGAATTCATCGTTTTCTTCCCTGTCGTAGGCTGCCTGCAGTGCGGTGGCGGCATCATCGTAGTGATACATGCCCTCGCCCCTGACCAATACGTCCCACGCCTTTTCGACCCGGTCCCAGCGCTTATCGCGATCCATCGCATAATAGCGGCCGCATAAGCTGCCGATAGCGGCGTCACCCAGGCCACTCAGGGTGTCCTGCATTTTTTGGATGGAAGCCGCGGCACTGCGCGGGGGCGTATCACGCCCGTCGAGAAAAGCGTGCACGCGAATTTTGAAAGCTCCCCGGGCGGCGGCCGTTTGCACCATTGCGATGAAATGATCCTCTTGGCTGTGGACCCCGCCGGGGGACAGCAGGCCCATGACATGCAGCGTGGAACACTGCGTTCGGCTTGCATCAATTGCTTTGACCAGTGCCGGGTTGTGCGCGAAACTGCCGTCCCTGATAGCGTTGCTGATTCGGGTCAGGTTCTGGAAGACAACACGCCCGGCGCCGATATTCATGTGCCCCACTTCAGAATTTCCCATCTGACCGGGGGGTAAGCCCACAAACTCACCCGATGTGTTGATGGTCGTTTCCACGCCAAGTTGTCGAATTTTGTCCCAGCAAGGTGTACTGGCCTGGCTGATGGCATTGTCCGTGTCGTCTTTCCGGCAGCCCCAGCCATCCAGTATCATTAACAGTAAAGGTCTGGCCGGGCTGGTTTTTGCGTCTTGTCGTGATACTGATTCTGTCATCGGGTTTCCATTGGGTTGCGGGCGGGAATTGTACTGCGATACCAATTGATCCTGAAACCCCTTACACCGCGATCCGGACTTGGTTCAAAGCTGTCCGGGTAAAATTTGTTGGTTAACTCTTGTAATCCAACACCTGTGCCACAACTTTGACTCAGGCGCGCGGCGGAGTTAAAGGATGTCACGAATGGGTGACTCTAAAACCGGTACTGTAGCGTGTATATTATTTCACAGCATCGGACCAGTCGCAGGTTAAATGCGACCCAAGCAATCGCAGAGCGCAAATTGAATTTGAATTGCGCCTTGAAATAAGCGTTGAACTCATTGGAACGAGGTTTCCGATGGTTTCCACCAATGATCCTCGGGAGACTAAAACGTGGGACAATTGATTGAATTTGCCGGTAATCACGGCATGCTGGTAGCCGGTTTTGCTGCAGTGGTATTGCTACTGATCTGGACAGAAATCGGCCGGCGCACAAGGGGTTACACAGAGATAACACCGCTACAGGCAGTTCAACAAATCAATCGGGGTGAAACCTCGATTGTCGACATATCAAGCGCGGCAGACTTTTCCAAGGGACATCTGAGTGGCTCGAAGCACGTTACACTATCCAGGTTCAACGAGGCGGACCCCGAAATCGAGAAATTGAAATCCGGCCCGGTCCTCGTGGTGTGCAAAAACGGCCAGACTGCCCATACTGCGGCATCGAAACTGGTCAAACTGGGCGCCACAGACGTGGCCGTCCTCAAGGGTGGTGTCACCCAGTGGGTAGCTGATCAGTATCCGCTTGAACGTAAATAGGTGAAAAGCGGTCTGGTTATACGGCTGGCCCAATGAGATAATTTTCCTTGTCATTTCATCAACAGGTGAATGGCACCAAACATTCATAGCAAAGAGAAATACGACCATGGCAGAAGAACAGAACCAGGACACAGCGACCCAAGAACAGCAGCAGGCACAATTCCAGCTCCAGAAGCTATATGTGAAAGACGTGTCTTTTGAACTACCTAATGCGCCACAGATTTTCCAGGACGAAGGGCAGATTGAGATCAAGTTGAATCTTGCCCAGAAAGTTGAGAACCTCTCGGAAAATGTTCACGAAGTCAATCTGACAGTGACCGTAACGGCAACCATGGGCGAGAAGACAGCTTACCTCGCCGAGGTTCAGCAGGCGGGCATTTTTGCCATCGCCGGCCTCGGTGAACAAGCCAAACACGCTGCGTTGAATACGCTTTGTCCCAACACCCTGTTTCCCTACGCGCGCCGGATCATTACCGACCTGGTCGCTGAAGGCGGTTTCCCACCGCTGGTGTTACAGCCGATCAATTTTGACCAGATTTATTCTCAACGTCTGAAAGAGGCACAGGCTCAAGCTACGGCTGCTGAAAACATGGAAGTCCAGGGAAACGCCTGATCAGGATCCGTTAACACTATGCAGATGCTCATCGACAGCGGTCATTTTTCTGCAGGACAAGGCGCAGTGAGCGTAGCGTACCCAAGGTACATAAGCGAAACTGCAACGCCGGGCATCTGCATAGAGTTAACAGGCCCTAGATGATGGTTCCAAAGGTTGCTGTGCTGGGTGCAGGATCCTGGGGGACAGCCCTGGCACTGCAGCTGGACCGCAGCGGTTCCCGCAGTATCCTGTGGGATCGTGATACTGCGAACCTGGAAGAAATTCGGGCAACACGCCTGAACCAGCGTTACCTGCCGGACATTCATATACCTGAGTCCATTGTCGTCGAAAACGACATGCTTGCGGCGGTAGAGTCTGCAGACCATGTACTGGTGGTGACTCCGAGCTACGGTTTTGCCGCGGTCCTGGAAACGATCGCCGGGGCGCTGGTTCCCGGCCAGGGTGTGGCCTGGGCCTGCAAGGGTTTTGAACCGGGGAGCGGCCGTTTGTTACACCAGGTTGCCCTGGAACGATTACCCCTGGATACACCGCTGGCAATTGTTACCGGGCCATCATTTGCCAAAGAGGTGGCAATGAACCTGCCTACTGCGGTCACGGTTGCAGGTACCGACAGCGTGTTCACCAAGACCATGGCGGGCGCGCTGCACGGCGGGCGTTTTCGTGCCTACACCAGTGATGACATGATCGGAGCGGAACTCGGTGGTGCAGTGAAAAATGTCATGGCAGTCGCCACCGGTATGTGTGACGGCATGGAACTGGGTGACAATGCCCGGGCGGCCCTGATTACCCGTGGTCTTGCCGAAATGATGCGTCTTGGCGCCGCGTTAAACGCAAAACCGGAGACACTGATGGGTTTGGCGGGCGCAGGCGATTTGATATTGACTTGCACCGGTGATTTGTCGCGTAACCGGCGGCTCGGGTTGAAACTCGGCAAAGGGAAATCGCTCGAGCAGGCGCTGGATGAAATCGGCCAGGTGGTTGAAGGAGTGAACAGCGCAGCTGAAGTACAGCGCCTGGCAATTCAGCACGGGGTCAACATGCCGATCTCGGAGCAGGTGAATGGCATTATCCATCATGGCTGGAACCCTGCCGAGGGCGTCGCCAGACTCATGGCAAGGGAACAGAAGGCGGAATACGGTGACTAGCAGCCTGTCGGACTTAACATGATCTACTCGGCAACTGCTCCATGCGTTACCCTACCTCCCACATCCATGTGGTCGTGCGAAAAACCCGAATTTGGCCAGATTTCCCGATCTTTTTCGTTAAATAGCGGTGCTATTCGCCTCAAAAGATCGAAAAATCTATCTCAAATCGGATTTCCCTCGTTACGTTCGGTCAAGTCCGACAGACTGCTAGGAAATCCTTACCGACGGTCCGCGCCTTTTAAAGATTGATCAGCCCCCGTTTTCAAAACCCAATTGCCGCCAGGCCTCGTACAGACCAACCGCAACTGTGTTGGACAGGTTAAGACTGCGAGAAGCATCCGCCATGGGTAAGCGCAGGCAGCGTGCGGCACCCACCTCAGCCAAAAGGGATTCGGGCAGACCGCGAGTCTCCGGTCCGAACAACAAACCATCACCCCCCTCAAATTCAGCCTGGTTGTAGGGTTTTTGTCCGCGTGTGCTGAACGCCCATAACCTCATTCCGGGGTGTTCTGCTCTAAACGCTTTCCAACCTACGTACTGCCTGACCCGTACCAGTTCCGCGTAGTCGAGTCCTGCCCGTTTGACCCGCGCGTTATCCAGTTGAAACCCCAGTGGTCCCACGAGGTGTAATCTGGCACCGGTATTGGCGCAAAGACGTATGATGTTACCGGTATTTGGTGGAATTTCGGGTTGGAAAAGAATGATATGCAACATAGATCAGGCATCTTTAATCGAGTGGGGAAAGCCCTTCCATATTCTGGGCGTGGTTTAGAGTATAGCGCCTGGTTGCCGGGTCAATCTCCCTCGACCTGTATTTTTTACTTCAGGATCATCATTTTTTTTGCAGCCAAGCTCGGCAAGTCACCGATGACCGAAAATTGAATCAAAACCGGGGGTAAAATCAACTGCAAAAATGGCTGTAAAATATTCTTTCATGAACGATTTAACGTTTTTTTTAGAATTTGCGACGAAACGAAAGCCTTTGTTCACAAGGTTTTCATGACTTCTCAAGCGGAAAACTGGCGTGTAAAAATCAATCTGTAATTTTTAAATTACTGAAATAAAACAAATAATCCGAAGTTTTGCTGAGAAGTATTGCGCACGGAAACAGATTTGACAGTGCCGTTAATCGTCGGTATTGTTCTCAGCCTCAGACACAATATCTTGTGTTATTCGAGTGGGGGCGGCACAATAACTTGTGTCTATAATCAAATAAAACCAATTGTTTAAACGGGATAATTCATGAGCAGCGTTCGGGTTGAGGCCATAGATACTGATATACAAGCAGTTCCTTTCCAAGAAGCATCTCTCGATATATGGGATAAGAAATATCGGTTGAAATCAAAGATTGGTGAGAGTATCGATGCCACGATTGATGATACTTACAAGCGGGTCGCGCTTGCTATTTCGGGCGTCGAAAAGACCAGGGAATTACGTGAAGAATGGTATAAATCTTTCCTGTGGGCTTTGCGACGCGGTGCAATTCCCGCCGGCAGGATAACTTCCAATGCGGGAGCCCGCGAACACAAACCGGCGACTTCAACAATCAATTGCACGGTCTCAGGGACTATTAAGGATTCCATGAATGGCATTCTCGATAAAGTTCACGAGGCGGGATTGACGCTCAAGGCGGGTTGCGGAATCGGATACGAGTTTTCAACCCTGCGGCCCAAAGGCGCTTATGTGTCAGGAGCCGGGGCGTATACGTCCGGACCGCTGAGCTTCATGGACATCTACGACAAGATGTGTTTCACGGTTTCATCTGCGGGTGGCCGGCGGGGCGCGCAAATGGCGACATTTGATATCGGTCACCCCGATGCGATGGAGTTCATCCGGGCCAAGCGTGAAGACGGACGTCTGCGTCAATTCAATTGTTCCCTGTTGATCACCGACGAATTTATGCACGCGGTTGAAGCCAATGAAAATTGGGCGCTGGCGTTCCCGATCACCCCCCAGGAAGCCGGTGAGCTGGATATCGACAACCCGGAACAGGTGTTGTGGCGTGAGTGGCCCCTGCTCGACGACTACGTGAAACGCGAGGATGGCCTGGTTGCATGCAAGGTCTATAAAACCGTACCGGCGCGCCGTATGTGGGACATGATCATGTCTTCAACCTACGACTTTGCCGAACCTGGCTTCATCATGATCGACCGCATCAATGAAATGAACAACAACTGGTTCTGCGAGAATATCCGCGCGACCAACCCTTGTGGCGAACAACCGTTACCACCGTATGGCGCCTGTCTGCTTGGTTCAATCAACCTGACCCGTTTTGTCGAGCAACCCTTTACGTCTGACGCAAAGTTTAACTGGGACGAGTATCGAAAAGTCGTAAAAGTTTTTACCAGGATGCTCGATAATGTCGTTGAAATCAATGGATTGCCGCTTGGCAAGCAACGTGATGAAATCGAGCGCAAGCGTCGTCATGGCATGGGCTTTCTTGGCCTTGGATCAACACTCGTGTTGATGGGCATGAAATATGGCTCCCCGGAATCGCTGGAATTCACGGATAAAATCGCCCGTGAAATGGCCATCGCCGGATGGCAGGAGTCGTTGGAACTGGCGCGCGAAAAAGGGCCGGCACCGGTAATGAACGAGATGTTCAGGGTGACTGCCGCCATGTTGCGTACGCGGCCGGAACTGGCCGCGGACAGTTACCAGGTAGGTGATGCCATACGCGGATCAGTGCTGCATGCGAAATACAGCCGTTATATGCAACAGATTGCCGAAATCGAACCCGGTTTGATCGCGGCATTGGCAGAGGAAGGTGGCCGATTCACACATCATACTTCGATTGCGCCAACCGGTACGATTTCGCTGTCGCTAGCGAATAACGCCTCGAATGGAATCGAACCGAGTTTTGCTCACCATTACAGCCGCAATGTTATTCGCGAGGGGAAGAAAAGCAAGGAAAAAGTGGAAGTATTCAGCTATGAATTACTGGCTTATCGTGAGTTCGTAAACGCGGCGGCGATGCCAGGTTCGACCGATGAAACCACAAAACTGCCCGAGCAGTTTATCACCTCCGAGGATGTCACCCCGGCAGAACACGTGGATATCCAGGCGGCGGCACAGAAGTGGATCGATTCGTCCATTTCAAAGACTGCGAATGTACCAACGGACTATCCCTACGAAAAATTCAAGAATATTTATACCTATGCACACAGCAAGGGTCTGAAGGGATGTACGACATTCCGGTTCAACCCGGAGGCGTTCCAGGGTGTGCTGGTGAAAGACGACGATCTTGCAAAGACGACCTACCGTTTTGTTCTCGAAGACGGAGAAGTGGTTGAGGTCAAGGGTAATGAAGAGATCGAGTACGATGGCGAGGTCCATACCGCAGCCAATCTGTTTGATGCGCTGAAAGAGGGTTATTACGGAAAATTTTAAACGGAATATTGGGAAAATGACGATTAAGATCAATAAACACATTGCCGGCTATGAAGTAGTTAAACCGGAAGAAGAAATGGCTGCCTTGATACGAGCGGCAGACGAGAAAGAGGCCCGTAGTTCAGCGAAAGTCATCCGTATGACCGAAAAAATCATGCGGCCTGAGGGTATGGAATCGCTGGAAGGTTCAACCTATAAAATCAAGACGCCGCTCGACGATCACGCGATGTATGTGACCATCAATGACATCATACTCAACCCGGGGACGGTGCATGAGCAGCGACGGCCGTTCGAGATTTTCATCAACTCAAAAAACATGGATCACTTCCAGTGGATCGTGGCCCTGACACGGTTGATGTCGGCGGTTTTCCGAAAGGGCGGGGACGTCACTTTCCTGGCCGAGGAACTGCAGGCGGTGTTTGATCCAAAGGGCGGTTATTTTAAGCCCGGTGGCAGATTCATGCCTTCCATCATCGCCGAGATCGGGGATGTGATCGCGCATCACATGCAGAAAATCGGGCTGATGAAAAAGGAGGAGTTGTCCGAACAACAAAAACTGATACTCGATCAGAAACGCGCCGAAGTTGAGCGTATTCATGCCAAACCTGCTGTCGATACACCCGGAGAGGAAACCGGTTATCCCGCCTCGGCCACCTTGTGCAATAAGTGTCATACAAAAGCAGTGGTGGTCATGGACAGTTGCGCGACATGCCTGTCGTGCGGTTACTCCAAGTGCGGGTAGGGGTCGGGGCAGATGGATAGTCTGCCACCGCCCTTTTTTACAGACGACTGCTTTCGACCATTTACAGGAATCGCTGCTATTATGAAAGTATGTTGTTGCCTGCAGAACTCATAAAAGCCAAGCGAGACGGCAAAGAATTAACGGCAGAGGCGATAAGGGACTTCGTTGACGGTATCGCCGCTGAACGCGTAAGTGATGCCCAGATAGGCGCATTTGCCATGGCCGTTTATTTCCGACAGATGTCCATGGCGGAACAAACGGCGTTGACGCTGGCCATGCGCGACACGGGGTACCGCCTGCAGTGGCCCGGGCTGGACGGTCCTATCCTTGATAAGCACTCAACCGGCGGCGTTGGTGATCTGGTCAGCCTGATCATCGCTCCCATGCTGGCTGCCTGCGGGGCCTATATTCCGATGATTACCGGACGGGGTCTTGGACATACTGGCGGCACGCTGGACAAGCTGGAAAGCATTCCCGGCTTTGACAGTCATCCTTCGCAGCAGCATTTTGAACAAATCGTGCGCAAGGTGGGTCTGGCGATGACCGGTCAGAGCGCCGGACTGGCGCCTGCTGACGGCAGGGTGTATGCCGTGCGTGATGTGACTGCCACCGTGGACTCAATACCCCTGATCGTTGCATCAATCCTATCCAAGAAATTGGCCGAGGGACTCGATGGCCTGGTGTTGGACATCAAAACCGGCAATGGCGCATTCATGCAAGATCACCGACGGGCCAGGGAACTGGCGTCCAACCTGATCGAAGTCGCCGGCCTGGCCGGGTTACCCTGCCGGGCGTTGATCACCGATATGAACCAGCCACTGGCCCGACATGCCGGCAACGCGCTGGAAATAGCGGAAACTGTCGAGTATCTCAAGGGTGGTTATCGTCAACCCCGGCTGGAAGACGTCATCATGTCCCTCGGTAGCGAAATGATGCTGTTGGGCGGTCTCGCAGAGAACGTCGGATCGGCGCGGAAAATGCTGAACAGATCGATAGAAACTGGAATGGCCGCAGAGCGCTTTGCGCGCATGGTGAGCATGCAGGGCGGGCCCGCAGACCTGATCGATCAACCGGCCAAATACTTGGCCAGGGCGCCCGTGGTCAGGGCACTGGCAGCGTCATCGGATGGCTGTGTTGAATACATGGATACACGGGCGATAGGTCTGAGCGTCGTCACCCTCGGGGGTGGCCGCAGAAGCGCCGATGACAGGCTGGATCACCGGGTAGGCCTGTCTGATTTCCGCCTAATCGGCGATACCGTCACACGGGGCGATCCGCTGGTTATGATACACGCGGCGGATGAATCGTCGTGGCAATCAGCCGCCGAGATACTTGCAGCGGCGATCGTTCTGGGCGGGACGAAGGATGCCCTACCCGCCGTCTATGAGAAATTTCCATAGACAAAATCAGGGATACCCGACACAGTCACAACCAAAATTGAGCAGGGGAAAAGTGATGAGCGGAACACCACATATTGGAGCGAAAAAGGGGGAGTTTGCAGAAACCGTGCTGATGCCGGGTGATCCTTTGCGCGCGCAGGCACTGGCCGAGCGCCACCTTGATGATGTCAGGCTGGTAACAAGCGTACGCAATATGTTTGGTTTCACCGGGACATTCAGGGGCCAACCGGTCTCGATCATGGGCTCTGGTATGGGCATGCCATCCATCAGTATTTACGCCCATGAACTGTTCGATTATTACGCTGTGAAACAGATCATTCGCGTTGGCACCTGCGGCGGCTTGCTCGCTGAAATGCAAGTCGGTGACCTGGTGCTGGCGAGCAGCGCGAGCACCGATTCGGCTATGAACCGGCAACGGTTTGGCAACTGGGACTATTCCGCCAGTGCCGATTTCGAACTTCTGCGAAGAGTTTACGAAAAAGCGGTATTGAGCGGCCTTAAAATCAGGACCGGCAACGTGTTTTCATCTGACTGGTTTTATCATCCTGATGAGGACTTCATCGAAAAAGTGCAGAACATGGGTATCCTTGCCCTGGATATGGAATCCGCCGCCCTGTATGCCCTTGCGCATCAGCACGGCAGGCGCGCATTGACTATACTCTCGGTGAGTGACGTTATCCCCACCGGCGAGCGTGCATCCCATGAAACTCGGCAGAACGCGTTTGGAGCCGTTATTCAGGTGGTGCTCGAAGCGGTGCTTGAAAAAGGATCCGATGCGTGATTGAAGCGGAAAAAGCGATTGAAAAGCTCTATGCCTGCGCGCGTTCAGCCAGCGACAACGCCTATTCGCCTTACAGTGGCGCCCGGGTCGGGGCTTGTGTAATGGATGAGAGTGGCAATTTTTATAGCGGCTGCAATGTTGAGAACGCTTCCTATGGACTAACCCAGTGTGCGGAACGCAATGCACTTGCTGCCGCAATTACAGCGGGTATGAAACCGGGGACGGCACACACGTTGTTAATCTACGCCACCGGATTTGAAACACTGACACCGTGTGGCGCGTGCCGCCAGGTCATGAGCGAACTGTTGGCAGAAGACGCCCTGGTCGTGTCCTGTCAAAGCGTCGACAAATATCGCAGCTGGCCCATAAGAGAGTTACTTCCCCATCCATTTGTTTTAAGTCAAGGGACACCAAAATAATGACAATTCCCGAGCATTCACGACGTAACTTTCTCAAATCAGGCGGAACGGTATTTGGCGCCGCCTGGCTGGCGATCAATATGCCGCTAATAGTTTCCGCCGGTCAGGCTGCGGCCCAAAGCCGGCAAGCCGGGGCCGCATACAAAAACCTGTCGGCTGATGAAGCCGTCGAACTCGACGCCTGGGTGAATCAAATCATTCCTCCGGACGAATCCCCGGGCGCTGCCGAAATTGGTGTGGTCTACTTTATCGACGCCGCGCTTGGCGGTTTCATGAGCAGTGCAGCACCAATGTACAGACAGGGCTTCGAAGAATTTCAGCAACAAGTAAATCTTGCCCATCCGCAAATCGGTCGATTTTCGGAACTGTCGCTGGAGCAGCAAACGGAGATGCTCAAGACGGTTGAAGACACGCCTTTGTTCGCTATGTTGTACTTCATGACCTTGTGCGGAATGTTCTGTTTGCCCAGCTACGGCGGCAATCGGGAAAACGCGGGCTGGGAACTGATCAGGTTTGATCACCGCCATGCCTGGCAGCCGCCCTTCGGCTATTACGACGCGGCCGTACACGGTGAAGCCCATGTTGCTGGAGATGAACATGAGCACGTCTGAAAAACAACCCAAATACAATACCCGTAAAGAAGTGGATTTCGTCATTATCGGTTCGGGCGCCGCGGGTGGTGTGCTCGCCAGGGAATTGTCCGGCAAAGGTTTTAGCGTGGTCGTTCTTGAACAGGGGAAATACCGCACTGCGGCTGATTTCAAACATGACGAAGTGGATGTCGTCTTTAACAATGAGCTGCTGAATCATCCCGGGTGGAATGATCCGCAAACGTTTCGCAGGTTTGAAACAGAAACTGCAATGCAAATACAGGGCGATCCACCACCGGCCTACTACGCGCGCGGCGTCGGTGGCAGCAGCGTTCATTTTACCGCGAACTACTGGCGGTTTCATCAAAGTGACTTCATGGAACGCAGCTTGCTGGGTCCAATGGAAGGCACCGGTTTTGCGGATTGGCCGATACGCTATGAAGAACTGGAACCCTACTACGCCAGGGTGGAATGGGAATGTGGTGTTTCCGGTGAGCCGGGACCCTTTGAAGCGCCGCGTTCAAGACCTTATCCGGTGCCACCGATGCCGGTCAAATCATCGGGTGTGCTTTTTGAGAAAGGCGCCCGCGCCATGGGTTTGCATCCACAGCCTGCACCACTGGCGATATTGTCAAAACCACTCAATGGACGTCCCGCCTGTGTTCATTGCGGCTTCTGCATGGGGTTCGGTTGTGAAGTCAATGCGAAATCGTCATCACTGGCAGCCATGATCCCGCTGGCCGAGGCCACCGGTCGTTGCGAGATTCGTCCCTTGTCTACCGTTTTTCGGATCGAGACCAATGAAGCCGGGCGTGTAACCGAGGTGATATACCTTGATGCGGCGGGTCAGGAGCAGGCGCAAAAGGCCAAGGCCGTCATATTGTCCGCGAATGGCGCGGAAACGCCGAGGCTGTTATTTCTATCGGAATCGGGCCGTTCGCCGAATGGCCTCGCCAATTCATCGGGAATCGTCGGTAAGTACTTGATGGGTAACGCACATTCTGTAACCCAGGCCGCTTTTGAACACCCTCTGAATGAATACAAAAGTGTGCAGGTGACGCGGATCGTGCATGACTTTTACGAAAATGACCCGGCCCGCGGTTTCTACGGCGGTGGCGGTATGGACGCCAGGCCGTTTCTGGACTCCACGCCCATCCTGCATGCGATGACCGGATTGCCCCCTGGAAAACCAAGATGGGGGGCCGAATTCAAGCAGATGCTGCGGCATTATTACACCCACAAGATGTCGGTGCTTGGCAGCGCCACTTCCATACCCTTGCTTAGCAACAACATTTCGCTCGATCCAACACTGAAGGACGGCAAGGGCAGACCCGCCATTCGTATGACATACATGGACCACGCAGACGATCTTGCAATGGCAACTTTCTTGCAGGACCGCGCCGTCGAAATTCTCGGTGCGGCAGGCGCTACCGAGGTCTGGCGTGATCCGGTCGAAGGAGGTACTGTCCAGGCGCATTTGCTGGGAACCTGCCGCATGGGAGACGACCCCGCGACATCGGTGGTCGACAAATATCACCGTGCCCACGATGTCCCCAACCTTTTTATCTGTGACGGTTCGAGTTTTGTCAGTTCGGGCAGGGGGCAGCCCACCATGACCATTCAGGCATTGGCGTTCAGGGCAGCGGAACATATCAGTCAGTTCGCCCGCAACGGCGAGATTTAACAAAGGAGAAAAATGAAATGAAGTTGATTCTGAAAATTGCGGTGTTGACGGTAGCCCTGTCGGGCCAGGTCGCGGTTGCCGGCGAAATCGAGGTTGAGCATTATGCGGTTCCCGGAGACATGCAATTACCGTTTTCCGAAGCGGTCCGCGTCGGAAACATGCTCTACCTGTCGGGTCAGCTGGGATTCGACTCGAAAACTTCAAGCCTGGTTGAAGGCGGCATCAAACCCGAGACCCGGCAAACCATGGAAAATATCAAGGCCACGCTTGAAAAACACGGATCATCGATGGCGGAGGTCGTCAAGTGCACCGTATTTTTGGCTGATATTAGTGAATGGGGTGCCATGAACGAGGTATATGTCACCTATTTTCCGACCAATCCACCGGCCCGGAGCGCCCTGGGTAGCAGCGGCCTCGCACTCGGTGCACGTACGGAAATTGAGTGTATGGCTACGGTTAAATAATTCTTTGCATGGGGTTATGATGGGGCGTCATCGGCGCCCCTTTTTTTGTCATTGCTCACAGGCGGAATTCGGGTGCCCCTGGGACCCAATTTCCGGAGAATATAATGAAGCGCAGGTTTCTCACATCATGTTTATCTCTTTTCGTAATCAGTACACAGGTTTACGCTCAGGTGCTTTCTGAAACCGAAGCCAACCGTTTTGCACAACTCGCACTGAGTTGTGTACACCAGGAATACCCCAACAAGATTGCGCATGTCATGACCAGTGACCAGGATGTCGGGCCACCGCGGGAATTGACCCCGGTTTTCTACGGCTGTTTCGACTGGCACTCATCGGTCCACGGGCACTGGTTACTCACGCGATTGTTGCGTCAATACCCGCAAGCGGAATTTGCCGCCCAGACGGAAGCGGCATTGGATGAAAGCTTCAAGGCGGAAAAAGTGGCGCTGGAAGTCGCGTACGTCACACATCCACAACGGGCCTCATTTGAGCGGCCGTACGGCGTTGCGTGGCTATTGCAATTGACCGCCGAGTTACGCGAGTGGGACGATCCCAGGGCGCGCCGCTGGTTGGCGACTCTGGAACCGCTCGAAGCCGCCTTGTTGGGGAATATGCAGACCTGGCTGAACAAGCTGGCCTATCCGATCCGGGTTGGTGAACACGCTCAGACGGCCTTTGCATTCGGCCTGTTTCTTGATTGGGCCCGTATCAGCGGCCGCGACGATTTTGCCAAGCTGGTAACCGACAAGTCACGCGATTTTTATCAGGATGACCTTTTATGTCCCATGGCTTATGAGCCGGGCGGACAGGATTTTCTGTCGCCTTGCCTGGCCGAAGCCGATCTGATGCGACGCATAATGAGTTCTGAGGATTATGCACTCTGGTTGACGGGATTCATGCCGATGATACCAGCGGACGGAAACAGCGACTGGTTGCCAATTGCCGTGGTTACCGATCCGACCGATGGCAAACTGGCTCATCTGGATGGTTTGAATATCTCTCGCGCGTGGATGTTGGAGGGCATGGCCTTTGGTTTGCCACCGGAAGATCCGCGAAAAGCATCTCTGCTGGCAAGCGCGGCCGTTCATAAACAGTCGGGCCTGGCTTCAGTTACGGGTGAGCATTACGAAGGCGGTCATTGGCTGGGCAGTTTTGCGACTTATCTGCAAACATGTCGAGGCCTGGAAAATGATCAGGACTGTACAGGATCATATGATCAGGATCATGATTGACATGATTTCGGTACATTATCATTAAATGGTTGTTGCTGGAGAACGATATGGCTACCTATCAGAAAATTCTTGTTGCGGTCGATCTGAGCAGTGAATCAGAAGTGGTGTTGAAAAGGGCCCGGCTTATTGCCGGTCCGAATGCAGATTTGCATGTTGTCTATGTGCAGGAGCCCATGGATAACGTATACGTGGGTATTGTTCCACAAAGTGCGGCATTCAGTGGTCTTGGCGATCTCGAAGCACAGTTGGGTGAGGAGTTGAAAGAGAAGCTGACCGCCCTGGGTGAAAAATTCACTCTGCCATCTGACCAACTGCATATTCTTCACGGTTCGCCGGCGAGCGAAATCCACCGGTTTGCAAAGGAAAATAACAGTCAGTTGATCGTCATCGGTACACATGGCCAGAGAGGCCTGCAGTTACTGCTGGGCTCGACTGCAAACTCGGTACTGCACGGCGCCTCCTGTGACGTACTGTCCGTCAGGATTGGTGCTTCGCTTTAAAAAAGTCGACAAACGGTTTGGTCAGTTAACTTGAGGAAGCAGTCCCGGCTCTTATTGACCTCGCGATTGCGATGGGGGGTATTGTGAACTTTAAAACTATCATCTGGGTTGCGGTTTTCGTGTCGGCATTGGCCTGGTCTGCGATTGAACCCCATGACCGCTTGACCTGGTGGATGGAAGTCATCCCTGCACTTATCGGCTTTGTCATACTGCTGTTCACACGCAAACAGTTTCCCTTGACCCCGCTTGTGTATGTTCTGATTTTGATCCATGCAATTATTTTAATGATAGGCGGACACTACACTTATGCGCAGGTGCCGCTCGGTGACTGGCTAAGCCAGCTGATGGGTGGGGAACGCAACAACTACGACAAACTTGGCCATCTCGCGCAGGGTTTTATCCCGGTCATGATAGCGAGGGAAATCCTGATCCGTAAGAAGGTCGTGGCGGTCAGGGGCTGGCTCACGTTCCTGTTGCTCAGTATCGTGCTCGCGGTGAGCGCATTTTACGAACTCATCGAATGGTGGGCGGCACTGCTCAATGGGGAAGCCGCGGATGCCTTCCTGGGTACACAGGGTTATATCTGGGATACACAATCGGATATGTTCTGGGCGTTTTGCGGAGCGATACTGGCGCTGCTGACGCTTTCGAAGTTGCATGACCGGCAGATCGGGGCCTTGCAACAGGAGAATTGATCTGGTGCAATGTCCGGGCTAGAAATCGCCACCGGATACCGAGCGGGTGGTGCGCATGATATCAAGCCGGTTTTTGATCTGTTCCAGTATGCCATTGGTGTCCAAGCCGGCCATCGCCAGGCAGTCCTGCCGCGAGCCATGTTCGATGTAGTGGTCCGGGATGCCAATATTCAGAATGTTGAAACTGCCTCCGGTCGCCGCGAGAAATTCATTCACGCCACTGCCGGCTCCGCCGGAGACGGCATTCTCCTCCACGGTCACCACCAGGCTGTGTCCATGGGCCATTTCGCTGATGGTGTCGGCGTCGAGCGGCTTGACAAACCGCATGTTCACAAGGCTTGCACCAAAATGGGCAGCGACCTCCTCGCAGGCTTGGAGACAACTCCCGAATGACAGTATTGCGACGTCCTTGCCGCTTTTCACTACCACGGCTTTGCCGACAGGCACTTCCCGCATCTCCGTCTCGACCGGATTTCCCGGGCCTTTGCCGCGTGGATAGCGGACGGCAGCCGGCCCCTGGTGTCTGAAGCCGGTAAAGAGCATTTGCCGGCATTCGTTCTCGTCAGACGGCGCCATGATCAGCATATTGGGTATGCAGCGCAGATAGGTCAGGTCAAAACTGCCCGCGTGGGTCGGCCCGTCCGAGCCGACCAGTCCGGCCCGGTCAATAGCGAATAGTACAGGCAGGTTTTGCAGGGCTACATCATGAATAAGCTGATCGTAGGCCCGTTGCAGGAAGGTGCTGTAAATAGCGACCACCGGGTGGAGGCCCTCGCAGGCCATACCGGCGGCCAAAGTGACAGCGTGTTGTTCCGCGATGCTTACATCAAAATAGCGCTTGGGAAAACGTTGCTCGAACTCCACCAGACCGGATCCCTCGCGCATCGCCGGGGTAATGGCCAGAAGGCTATCATCCTGTTCCGCCATGTCGCATAACCACTGACCGAAGACCTGGGTATAGGTCGGAGTCGGTTTGACCGCGGGTGTGACCGGAACAATACCGGTCTTTGGATCAAACGGTGCAACGGCGTGATATTTTACCGGATCTTTCTCCGCCGGCTCATAACCTTTGCCCTTTGAGGTGATGATGTGGAGAAGGTTCGGACCTTCGACGGTCTGTATGGTGCGTAGCGTTCGCAGGAGAACCGGCAGATCATGACCGTCAATCGGACCGAGATAGTTAAAGCCGAACTCCTCGAAAAGCGTACTCGGGACGATCATACCCTTGACGTGCTCTTCCCAGCGACTCATGAAACGCCAGACACGGGAGTCCCTGTGCATCAGGCGCTTGCCGCGTTCACGGATATGGGTCACGGTCGGTCCACTCATCATACGTGCCAGGACCTTGGTCATGGCGCCGACATTGGGTGATATGGACATCTGGTTTTCATTTAACACAACCAGCATGTTCGGGTTGAGTGAACCGCCATGGTTGAGGGCCTCAAACGCCATGCCGGCTGTCATGGCGCCATCGCCAATAACGGAAACGACGCGCCTGTCCTGGTTTTTATGTGCCAACGCAAGCGCCATACCCAGGCCCGCGCTGATCGATGTGGATGAGTGGCCGACCCCAAAGGTATCAAACTCGCTCTCCGTGCGTTTTGGAAAGGGCGCCAGGCCACCGGTTTTCTTGATTGTGCCAATCCGGTCACGCCGCCCGGTTAAAATTTTATGCGGGTAAGCCTGGTGGCCGACATCCCAGACGATCCGGTCAAGGGGTGTCTCGTAGCAGTAATGCAGTGCCACTGTGAGTTCTATACAGCCAAGTCCCGCGCTGAAATGGCCGCCACTTTTTGAAATCGCCTGCAGCAGGTACTCGCGCAATTCATCGGCCACCTGAGGTAACTGCTCCTGCTCAAGTTTGCGCAAATCCGCTGGAGTCGCAATCTGGTCAAGCAAGGGGTACTTATCCGCGTTCATAGGGCTATTCTACCGGTCGCGATCGACGGCGTAAGCAGCCAACCACTCAAGAGTATCGGTTTCGCCCGGGAACTGGTTCAATTCCATCAGGGCCTGATCCCTCAATTCGTGTGCCCGGCGGAGGGATTCTTCAACGCCAATAATGGCGGGGAAAGCGGGTTTTGACCTGGCGGCGTCGGCCTGGCTTGGCTTTCCCGTGATTTTGCTGTCGCCCGTCACGTCGAGCACGTCATCAAAAACCTGGAAGGCCAGTCCGGTCAACTGACCATAACGGTTGAGGGCATCGATTTGCGCGCTTGTTGCCGATGCGATCAAGGCCGGCGCAACGGTGCAGATCCGGATTAACGCACCGGTTTTGAAAGCGTGGATTCTTTCCAGCTCATCCTGGGAGATGTCTCTGCCGAGGCTGGCGAGATCGAGGACCTGACCACCGGCCATTCCATTTGCTCCACAGGCGCGTGCAAGTCCGAGGATAATCGCAATCTGCTGTTGGGGGCTGGCCACCAGGGTTTGGTCTGCCGCCAGTATCTCAAAGGCCAAGGCTTGCAATGCATCGCCTGCAAGGATGGCGGTTGCCACGTCAAACTGACGATGGCAACTTGGCTGTCCGCGTCTGAGGTCATCGTCATCCATACTGGGCAAGTCGTCATGAATCAACGAATAGGTGTGAATGAACTCTATCGCAACGGCGATAGCATCGAGTTGAGTTTCAGAAACACTCAAGGCGCGGCCGGCCGCGTATACAAACAACGGTCTGATGCGCTTTCCGCCGGCCATTGCCGAGTAACGCATCGCTTTTAGCAGCAGCGGCGGCGTCTCTGTCGGTCCTGGCAGGTAACCGGGAAGTATGCTTTCAAACCGGTTCTGCCATACCCTGATGATGTCGGTGGTTTCAGGCATCCGGTTCAAATGGTTTCAGCGAACCTTCGTCCTGGGAATTGGTCAGGATTTCGACGGTTTGCTGCGCATTATCCAGCGCAGCCTGGCATTGCCGGGTCAACTCGATACCGTGCTTGAAACCGGACAAGGATTCATCCAGTGACAAATCACCTTCTTCGAGTTTTGCGACCAGTTGTTCAAGTTCGGCCAGGGTCTTTTCAAAATCGGGACCAGGCCCAGTTTTTTTGTTCATAATCTGTGTTCCGGATTTAGCGGAGCGACACTAACGTACCGCACCGACAGGGTCAACTCTCAATGTTTCACCCCGTGTTGTTGTTTACGAATGTACCGGAGTAAGGGGTGGAGCGGGCGCCAGTTCAAGCTGGCTGCGTTTTTAGACAAACCAGCCTGAAAACGTTCACTGAAGCACCAATCTCCGATAGCGACCAACTCACCATCCAGTTTGCATAATGGGATCGAATCTCTCAACCAGGGTGGTATGCCGGCCGATTGGAAAATATTTTTCAGGCTCTTATGAATGCCGCCTACGTGGATGGCGTTTTCTTCCATGCTCATTCGAGCGCCGATCGAAAACTCCCCATCCGGACAAAAATCACTGGACGGTTCAGAAATATTATCTGCAGCCGAAGCCGAACCCAGTACCATTTTCCCGATGTCGTCACCCAGGTTAATTTCATGCCGGTTCGCCGGCCAATTCATTGTGGGGCAGGGCCGTATTAGCGAATCCGGTTGTAACCATAGTTGATTTTTGTACCAGCGCAATAACCAGCCGTCCCAATGTAATAAAACATTATGACCACCGGTGGCCTGTTGTACCTGCGCACAAAAGCTAACCAGCTTGTATGCCGGGATACCGGGCGTGCCTGATTGTTTTACCCAGTAGCGGACAACCAGCCTCAACATCCCGGACTTGGCGATACACTGCGGGGTGATTCGCAGCACAAAAGGATGGCTCAGGTTGGAGGCGAGATACTCATCCGCGAGACCCTCGAGCAAATGTCTTGCATCGGTCATTGCCTCCTGGGTCAGCAGCAGGCGCTGACTTACTCCTGGCCAGCGTTTTTCCAGCAGGGGAACGACCTCGTGACGCACAAAGTTGCGGTCATGGTTCAAATACTGATTGGAAGGATCTTCTATCCATTCAAGCTTGTTCTTGAACAGGTAGTCTTTTAGCGCGCTGTTTGTAAAATGCAACAACGGTCTTTGCAGACATCCGCTTTCAAACGGCCTGCTGTCCGGCATCGCAGTCAGGCCTTCAACACCACTGCCACGCATCAGGTTCAACAACAGCGTTTCGGCCTGATCGTCACTATGGTGGGCTGTGAGCAGACAGTCGGCAGGAGTAATCAGCTTGGAAATGGCTTCGTAGCGCAGCTGGCGGGCCTCGGCCTCGAGACCCTTGCCGGAGCGGTTTGTCAGTTTGATTTTGAGACAGGTCAGCTCTACCTGGTGCCGGCGGCAAAATCGCTCGCACTGTTGTTGCCAGGAATCCGACTCAGGATGGATACCATGGTTGACATGCACCGCCGAAACCGGAATATCCAGCGGGCCGCGAATTTCAAGCAGCGCATGCAGCAGGGCGGTGGAATCGGCTCCGCCGCTGAAACCAACAACATAGGAACCAACCGGTGGAAAAGATTCGAGAATTTGCAGCAAGCGTTCTGCAGTGAATGCCAAGGCACGATTGCTCATTTGCCTGGATGCCTGTTGAACTAGGGCCTGTTAACACTGTGCGGATGCCCGGCGTTCGCTCTCCAATCGAGCCAGGCAAGACGCGCAGAGCGCAGTTTGGTAGTTCCAAATAAGCGATAAGCACCGCCGCATGGCTCGATTGGAGAGCGAACCCTTCGGGACAAGGCCATTTTCCAGCATGACGGCGTTGCACCTTCGCTTGTGTACCTTGGATACACCACGCTCAGTGCGCCTTGTCCTGCAAAAAAATGACCGCTGTCGATGGGTATCCGCACAGTGTTAACAGGCCCTAATCCTTGAATTCGCCATAGGAGAGCAGGCGTTGATAACGGTCTTCCAGCAGGCTCTCGGTGGTCAGCGCGTCAAGTTCTTCGAGTTGCGTCGCCAGGCAATTACCCACCTGCGTGGCAACCGTTTCCGGGTCCTTGTGTGCGCCGCCCAGCGGTTCAGGGATAACCTCGTCGACCAGGCCCAGCTGCAATAGTCTGTCGGAGGTTATGCCGAGCGCGGATGCGGCGTCTTCGGCCAGGCTCGCATCGTTCCAAAGAATGGACGCGCAGCCTTCGGGAGATATCACCGAGTAAGTGCTGTATTGAAGCATGTTCACGCGATCACCGACACCGATCGCGAGGGCGCCACCGGACCCGCCTTCGCCGATCACGGTGCAGATGACCGGCACGGGCAATCTCGACATGTATTTCAGGTTGGTGGCGATCGCTTCGGATTGACCCCTTTCCTCGGCGCCCACGCCCGGATAGGCACCGGGCGTATCGATAAAAGTGATTACCGGCAGGCGAAAGCGTTCCGCCATTTTCATCAGGCGCAGCGCCTTGCGATAACCCTCGGGCCTTGCCATGCCAAAATTCCTGAAAACCTTTGCCTTTGTATCACGACCTTTTTGCTGGCCGATGACGATCACCGCGCGGCCACGAAATCGCCCCAGGCCGCCAACGATGGCATGGTCATCAGCGAAAGCACGATCACCGTGAAGTTCATGGAATTCATCAAACAGGAAGTCGATATAATCGAGCGTATAGGGCCGCAACGGATGGCGGCTGAGTTGCGATATTTGCCAGGGTGTCAGGTCCTTGAAAATACTGGTCAGCTTTTGCCGCATCTTGGATTGCAAACGCTGAATTTCCTCATCCAGGTTGATTGCATTGTCAGAACCGACATTCCGCAATTCATCAATTTTTGCCTGTAATTCAGCAATAGGCTGTTCAAAGTCCAGGTATTTTGAGTTCATGGCGATCTGATTCCATCGAAGAGTGCGAATTATAAACGCATCTGACAGTTTAGTTTAGCCCGGATAATTCACCAAGGCGGACGAATAATTGACAGTTATCCATTTATTTCATTGTTATAAAGGCGAATTTGGCCATTTATTTAAATTGCAGTTTGTCCTATCCGGTTTTACTCCGGATCCCTGGTGAATTACCCGGACAAGCCCGGATAATTCACCAAGGCGGACGAATAATTGACAGTTATCCATTTATTTCATTGTTATAAAGGCGAATTTGGCCATTTATTTAAATTGCAGTTTGTCCTATCCGGTTTTGCTCCGGATCCCTGGTAAATTACCCGGACAAGCCCGGATAATTCACCAAGGCGGACGAATAATTGACAATTATCCACTGCTGTCCCTCTTATTCCAGATGCCAGGTGCTGAATCAAGGGTCAATCACGGGATTGCGCAACATTTGCTTCGTCCGGACTTCAATTCACCATTAGCCAGGACCGCCATGTGAGTGCAATGTCTTGTTGCAGGAGCCGGCGTGAACCCCTCCATGGGGCCTTGTATGGTAAAGCCAGCCTTTTTTCTGGATGATTAAAGGCGCCGGGATGGAGGGGCTACGGTTTCTATCAGTCGATGGCAACCCTGTGTCAGAGCCGGGGTGAGTATCCACTACCAGGACCGTGCGAGACAGGAGGTCGAGCCCGAGCCTCCAGGACGGATTTACGGCGTGTCCTGGCAGTGGATACACGCCCCGGCTCCTTCCACTGATTTTAAGTGGGACAGCAGTGACAATTATCCATTTATTTAAATTGCAGTTTGTTCTATCCGGTTTTACTCCGGATCCCTGGTGAATTACCCGGGCAAGCTGTCTCTCGGACTTGACCGATCGTAACGAGGGCAAGGTGAATTGATGCGCAGCATCAAGAGAGGGTACCCTGGGGTAAAAGCCGATTTGAGATAGATTTTTCGATCTTTTGAGGCGAATAGCACCGCTATTTAACGAAAAAGATCTGGGAATCTGGCCAAATTCGGATTTTTTACACGACCACATGGATGTGGGAGGTAGGGTAACGCATGGAGCAGTTGCCGAGTAGATCATGTTAAGTCCAACAGGCTGCAAGCCCGAATATTTCACGAATCCAGGTACTGGCAGCCGAACCCCGGGAAAAATTCAGCTCAGCTTGCTACCAGGCAATATTGCACGGGCAGGCGGCACGAGCTTGTTATCCCAGTGTTGTATGGCCCATGCCCACAAGTCCTTCAGCGACATACCTGCAGGCGGATGCTGGCCGAGGAATTGCAGGGCCATTCGCACGGCAGTGACCGGTTCCTGGTCTGTTACCGGGTCAGTCCGGGTGCGTTTGCTCATTTTCTTGCCATCGGGAAACACCGCAACCGGCAGGTGCATATACTCCGGTGTTACATAACCCAACGCCTTTTGTAAACAGATTTGCCGGCTGGTGGACTCGAGCAGATCGGCACCCCGAACAACCTGTGTGATCCCTTGAAAGTGGTCATCAACGGCCACGGCCAGTTGATAGGCGAACAAACCGTCCGCCCGTCTGATGATGAAATCCCCGCTGGCATCGGCGGGTGAGTCAGAAACCATGCCTTGTAAACGATCGTAAAAAGTGAAATCGTCGTCATCAACGCGAAACCTGATGGAGCGTGGCTTTTTGCCCGGCGCGATACCGTTCCTGCAAGTACCCGCATATCTACCGGAATCTGAAAGGTCCTTACGTGAACATCCACATGGATAGGCCAGACCACTCGACAGCAATTGCTCCACAACAGCCTGATAGGCGGCAGACCTGCTGCTTTGGTATAAAACCGGGCCATCCGGAACCAGACCCAGTTTGTTGAGGTCATCGATGATACGGTTGGCGCTGCCGGCGATTTCCCTCGGCGGGTCGATGTCTTCAATTCTGAGCAACCACGCGCCGCCAACACACTTGGCTTCCAGGTAACTGCCGACGGCAGATACCAGCGACCCGAAGTGGAGATCGCCGGTGGGTGAAGGTGCGAAACGGCCGATCACCGGGACCGGGTTCATAAAGGCTTGCCCGGCTATTGTCCGACGACCTGGGGCGCCTCGTTCAGGAAATCGCCCGTCACCAGTTTGACGCCACACTGCCAGAGTGCGGCCAGGTCAGAAGCATCGCGGACTTCATCAGCGACGATGGTGATATTACGGGCTTCAACGGCCCTGACAACGGTTCGAATGATCTCCTGGTTCGTCGCGTTGGAAGACAAACCCTGTGCCAGGCCGGGGCGTAGTTTGATCATGTGGACGGGTAAGTGGTCAAGTAGCTGTATCGTCCGGCGGTCATTATCAAACTCAGAAATCACAAAATTGCAGCCCAGTTGTTGAAATTCCTCCATCAGTCGCTGGGTGGGCTTGAGATTGGATTCAGCTACCATTGCTGAGATTTGCAGGATTATTTGTGATCCCTCGACTTCGGTTTCGGTCAGCATCCGCTGGAACCAGTTGGGAAAGCTGAAATCGAGTATCGAGTTGGTGCTGAGACTTATGATATGACGGTCGCCCGTTCCCGCGATGGCCAGCATGATCTGGGGTATTACATGGCGGTCGATTGTGCTGCCAAGATCGTTGCGTTCAGCGGCCAGCATAAACTCGCCTGCCGGAGTGTCGCCGCGTTCTTCACGCATGAACGTGCGGTTTTCGAACAGCCCTTCATTCTCACCTTCCAGGTCGACGATAGACTGTTGCACGGTGAAGAAATCGTGGTTATTCAATGCATAGCGTATACGCTCGACCCAATCCCGTTCAGATTCGCCACTGTTAACCGTGCTGAGGGCGGGTTTGTATCTGACGAGGGTATTGCCTTTTTGCAAAGCCTGGCTAAATGCGGTTTTTGCCTGCGCAATCACTTCCTTGGGGTCATGGGTCAATGGGCCTAAGGTCGTCATGCCTATACTGCAGGATGCCGTCCTGGTTTGAACACCAAGGTCGATGATGTGATTGGCATAATTTTCCAGTATGCACTCGCCGGTTTTCTGCAGGGATGAACCTTCGTCACGCCGGATTAGAACCGCAAAACCATGATCGCTAAAACGCGAAGGAATGTCGCCTTCCATGGTGCAGCCACTGATGATGTTGGCCAGATCCATGATATAGGTATCGATGCCCTCCATACCGAGATCCTGCTGCAATTCCGAAATGCCATCGGTTTCTATGTACATGACAGCAGTTCTGTGGTCTCTGCCCTGGCCTGTCTCTATCAACTCGGTCAACTTGTTTGTAAATGTCTTCCTGTTGATCATATGCGTAAGATGATCAGTCTTGCGCAGGCGGTCCAGTTCCTCCTGCAGGACAAGATTGGCATCCTGTTCACGCGCCAGCATTTGAATGCATTGCTCGCCGTTGAACCTTGCCGGTGAAAAGGTCAGTTCGGCTTCAAGTTGCTTACCACCCAACGTGTTGATGGTGACCACCAGTGTCTGTTCGGGAAAGGTTGCTTCGTTCATGTCTCGAAGAAGTTGTTTCAGATTGACACCTTCGTCGACCGTTATCAATTCCAGCAACGATATACCCGCGATTTCATCCAATGCCGATACCTGTAACAAATCGAGATAGGCGCGGTTGGCGTAAATATGCAGGCCCTCATGAATATAGGCGATGGAGTCCCTTGCACTATCGAGTAACAGGTTATATCGGTGCTGTAACTCTTCCTGCCTTTGCGAAAGTTCATCGTATTCGCGAATGGTTTTGCCACCGGACAAATGCCGCTTTACAACCTGCAACAATTGCTCATCGTCTTCCGAGTTGATGATCATCAAAGGGTGGGTGGCGATTGCGGCTTCTATGTTGTCTGAATCTTCAGCTTGAACCTGCATCACCAACGGTATTGAATGTTCATCGGCTGCCTTTAAAATCTGGTTGACTTTCATGCTTGCAGGCAAACGCCGTCCGAGCAGGATCAGAAAGGGTGTTTTTTCATTCAGAACGATTTCCAGTTCGTCCAGGCCGGAAGCACTGACAACCCTGACTGCGACGCCCAGGTTGCGTAAAAAACTATTGACGACTTGTGCATGGTCAGGAGAATCATCAATCACCAGCAGATAAGCGCTATGCATGGCAACTATTCTCCAGTCCTCGATCCCTGAGGATTCCGCAATTCATTACTGATCCTGATGATATTAATATTTGCAATATTTTAGCCGTTTTTGATTGTCTATTGATACCATGGTGTCGCTTGGTATAAAAAGTGAATATTGACGTAATTATGACGTATATTTATTGCATTTTGTAGAAACCATACACACGTGTCAAAACCCCGCAAATTTTCCAGGCTGGCACGAAGACTGGTTTGAAGGTTGTATGCAGTCAAATTCTATCGCGGCTAACGTGTACGCGTTATCATTACACAACTATCAATTGCAATTGAAGTTACCCTGCGCGAATTAACAGGTATATCCAAAAGCATGTCAGGGTTTCTAATATTTTACCAGGCGGATCTGCACAGAACTTGTCTGTGCCGATATCGTTCAAGCTGTTTCGGAGAAAACAATGTCGACCTACAGTACCAGTGAGTTTAAAAGTGGTCTGAAAATAATGATCAACGGTGACCCCCACAACATCGTGGAAAATGAATTTGTAAAACCCGGCAAAGGACAGGCGTTCAGCCGTGTCAGGGTACGTAACCTGTTAACCGGGCGCGTGGTTGAGAAAACATTCAAATCGGGTGAAACGGTTGATGCTGCGGACGTATTCGAAACGAGCGCACAGTATCTGTACAGCGATGGCGAATTCTGGCACTTCATGCACCAGGAATCTTATGAACAATACGCCGTCAGCCAGGAAAGTGTGGCTGATGCAGTATGGTGGCTGAAAGAAGAGGACATCTGCACGCTGACCCTGTTCAATGGCCAACCCATTACCGTTACGCCCCCGAATTTTGTTGAAATGCAAATAGTGGAAACGGATCCGGGCTTACGTGGTGATACGTCTGGCAGTGGTGGGAAACCGGCGAAACTGACCACCGGAGCGACGGTTCGTGTTCCCTTGTTCATACAGGAGGGGGAAGTTATAAAAATCGACACGCGAACCGGAGAATACGTGTCCCGCGTCAAAGGCTGAAAGACAGTGGAAACCGTTTTGCTTCTGCCGCGCCTGCTCGTGCCGGTCCGGCCCCGTTTGCGGGCGCTGGAACAGATGGCCGTGGTGATTGAAGGTGAGTTGATAAGTGCGGTTCTGCCGCGCTCCGAAGCACTGAGCAAGTATGTGGATGCCGTGCGTATCGAGTTGCCCGAACACGTTCTGGTGCCGGGGTTTATCAATATGCATACCCATTCGGCAATGACGCTTCTGCGGGGTTATGCGGATGATCTCAATCTCCAGGTTTGGCTCAATGAGCATATCTGGCCCGTAGAAAAGGCCTTTCTCGGTCCCGGTTTCGTTCATGATGGCGTGAAACTGGCCATCGCGGAAATGTTGCGTGGTGGCACGACGTTTTTCAACGACCTTTATTTTTTTCCGGAAGTAGCCGCAGCAACCGCGGTTGAATCGGGTATGCGTGCATGCATCGGTATACCCGTGATTGATGTGCCCACCGTCTGGGCCGTAAATGAACACGAATGTATAGACAAGGGCCTGGAAGTCAGTGGCAGTTGGCAAAGTGAACTTTTGATCTCCACCGCATTTGCACCTCATGCACCCTATTCGGTTGACGATGCGGCACTGCGGCGTATTGCTGATCTGTCGAACAAACTTGACATGCGTGTGCACATGCACGTGTTGGAATCGGCTTGGGAGGTGACTGAATCCTTGCGGTGTCACGGTAAATCGACGCTGGAAAGGCTGCATGACATCGGACTGCTGAATGAAAGATTACTGGCCGTTCACATGACCCAGTTGAACCGGGATGATATTGAAATAGTTGCCAGGTCGGCGGTCAATGTTATCCATTGTCCCGAATCCAATCTCAAACTGGGCAATGGTATTTGCCCAGTGGCACGTTTGCTGGAGCACGATGTCAACCTGGCCCTGGGAACGGATGGCGCCGCCAGCAACAACAATCTCGACTTGCTTGCCGAGGCACGCAGCGCTGCTCTGCTGGCGAAAGGCTTTGCCGCTGACCCTTGTGTTTTGAATGCTTTCCAGGCGCTGGAAATGCTGACCATTAATGCCGCCAGGGCCCTCGGGAAAGAACTCCAGCTTGGCAGTGTGGAGGCAGGAAAATTGGCTGATCTTTGTGCCATTCGCCTGGACACGCTACAAACAACCCCCATGTATGATGTAGTCTCACACTTGGTCTACGCGGCATCCAGCCAGCAGGTGACGCACGTCTGGGTGGGTGGCCGGATGTTATTGCAGGATAAGCAGTTCCTGTCCATGGATGCCGGCGAAATTATGGACCGGGCCAATTACTGGGCGGGGCGAATCACGACCGAAACCAGGGCAAAACGCACCAGGGAGTACAAAATTCATGAATGACATTAACGGTAATGTCGATATTGCTGAACAACAGAAGTTCGACCGTATTGCGGCAACTTGGTGGGATCCTGATGGCGAGTCACGGCCATTGCACGATTTGAACCCGGCGAGATTGGCCTATATTTCCGAACGCGTGGATCTTAAGGGTACAGGGGTTGTGGACGTGGGTTGTGGCGGCGGAATTCTTTCAGAGTCGATGGCGGCCCTGGGTGCCAAAGTGACGGGTATCGATATTGCGGCAAAAGCACTGGCAGTCGCCAAATTGCATTTGCATGAGTCCGGCTACGAGATTGATTACCAGAATATCACGGCGGAATCCTGGTCTGAGCAGAATCCCTCCTCTGCAGAGGTAGTGACCTGCATGGAAATGCTGGAGCATGTCCCTGAACCGGCGTCAGTGGTTGCAGCCTGTGCGAAAATGCTGGAAACCGGCGGCCATCTATTCATGAGTACGCTGAACAGGAATGCGATGTCATTTGCGGTCGCGATATTGGGTGGTGAGTACATCACGCGGATCATACCGAAAGGCACACATCATTATGATCGTTTCATCAAACCTTCGGAGTTATGCCAGTGGTTGCGTGATGCCGGGATGAAGGTCGAGGACTTGACCGGCATCCACTACAACCCGTTGGAACGTACCGCCCGCACCGGTGGCCACGTCAATGTGAATTATCTCATACATGCAATAAAGACAGACCAGGCGCGTGATTAAAGCAGTCCTATTTGATCTTGACGGCACTTTGCTGGACTCCGCACCTGATCTCGTCGCGACATTGAACCACCTGCGTGCGGGTCTTAATCTCGCGGCAATGCCCATGGATGACCTGCGTCATTTCGCTTCTCGCGGTGCTATGGGTCTCATCAAGGCGGGTATGCCGCCGTGTGATAACGAGCGACTGCATGGATGGAAGGACGCGTTTATCGATCATTACCAGGAAAACAGCTATGTTCAATCCCGGCCATTTGACGGAGTCGAACCCCTGTTAGCCGGACTGCGGGACAGGCATGTGCCCTGGGGTGTCGTGACCAATAAACTGGAGTTTCTTTGTCTTCCAATACTTGAAAAGGCGGGTTGGCTGTCTTTGGTATCGGTATTGATTTGTGGAGATACGGTTGCCAACAGCAACCCGCATCCCGCACTGGTATTGGAAGCCTGCAAGAAGTTGGCAGTTGATCCTGAAAATACACTTTTGGTGGGTGACGACCCCCGCGATATGAAGGCCGGAAAACTGGCCGGTTGCCAAACGGCATTTGCGCTTTACGGATATGCTGATAAAGAGAGCCGCTTCGAAATCACAGAAAGTACGACACTGGTAAATACCCCGCAGGAAGTGCTGGAAATACTGGATTCGTCCGGAACGCGCTGATGGCCTCCATCCCGGCCGTCGAACTGGAACACTGTCGTGAGCTTGCGTTAATACCGGGTAGTGTTTTTGAATTTACCAGCCGCTTTCTCCCAGCGGGCAAGCTGGAGCCAACACTGGCGTTGTACGCGTTCTGGCAGGCGGTCAGCAGCATACCGGGTATCCGTGCAGATGACTCGGTCAAATGGGCGAAGTTGAAATGGTGGGGAGAGGAACTCACCGCAGATGCCAGCGCCCCATCTCGTCATCCCGTATTACGAGCCCTGTGGCAGTCGGGGGCGCGAGAAAAACTGGGCGATCACCTTTTGCTGCGACTTGTCAGCGATACGTTGTCGCAAATTGATGTTGCGCCGGATAGTGACGAAGATGCCATGTTCGAACGCCTGGGAGAAACCGGAAGCACTGAAATTTTGCTCGAACTCGCCATGGAAGACGCCGAAATCGACAATTTGAACCTGAAATTACTCGGCGCAGCCAGCGGTTCGTTCCGGTTGATTTCGAACTTTGCAGTAAACCGCCGGCCAGAAACCGCACAATTGCCTTTGAGCATGCTTGCGAAACACAACGTCAGTATTTCCGAACTTGAACAAAACACCCACGTGGCGGAACTCGCAAAAATAATTGCGCAACTGGCCGGTCGTTCTCTGGACTGGTTCTCACAAGGCATGTCCGGTTTGAGTATCCGCCCGGATTCCTCGTTTTGTGCGCATTTACAATTGCGCTGGGCTATGGAGAGAAGACGCTTGTACGCAATCAGGCGGGACGCTGCAGGATTTGTCGAATCCGGCAGTCGCTACGGGCCGGCAGATGCCTGGTTTGCCTGGCGGTTTCTGCGTAAATTAAAATGATTCTGACAAAAGGCACGGATCAATCCGAATGTGGTCCAGGTTCGGTCAGGAGGGAGATTGGATTTTATGAATAAATGTATGGGTGGTTGCCACTGTGGACAGGTCAGGTTTTCGATAGAGATACCCGATAAAATTACGGTTCACCGGTGCAATTGTTCAATTTGCCGAAAAGCCGGTTACCTGCATCTTATCGTTGACAAGGACCGGTTCAGCCTGCTCGAAGGCGAGGGCAGTATGAGCGAGTATCATTTTCACACCGGCGTTGCGCGTCACCTGTTCTGCGCCAAATGCGGGATCAAATCGTTTTATGTCCCGCGTTCGCACCCCAATGCATTCAGCGTTAACCTGAACTGTGTAGATCTGCCAGAAGAAATTGATGTCACCATCGAAGATTTCGACGGTCAACACTGGAGTCAAAACATGGAAAAAATTACATAAATCTGGAATTTATTCTTATTGGCACGCGGTGTTTCAGGTTTTTTCTTTGTCGGTTATGAAATCAGGACCTTTACCCGCCGTTTTCTCATAAACGCCTTTTTCCACTTTTCTGAACTGGGTAAATCCGTGTTTTTCAATATTCGATTCTGATAACGATGGGGCAGGGCTTGCCAGGTTGGGGCGTGAGATTTTCCTGCGAACCGGGTTGTAACACTTGGGACAATACTCAAGCGGTTTGTCCGACAGCTTTTGCATCATGTCAAATCCGGCTTTGCAATAATCGCAGTGCTTCTGGCCTGTTGCCTGGTATTCATAAATAGGCATTCATATCACCATTGAGTTTGTCCAGCATAAGCGTCATTTGGGTGGCATTTTGAGTCAAGCGGTGTATTAATCATAAATGTTGCCGGTTCATTTGTATCACGACAAAGCACAAATCGTTAAAATATTTTTTTGGAAAAAGGTGTGAGCATGGGTCTCTCGGGAAAAACGATTCTAATAACCGGCGCTGCAGGCGGGCTCGGAAGCGCAATCGCACTGCTGTGTGCCAATTCCGGCGCGGATTTGATCCTGCTGGACAGCAATCGCCGCGGCCTCGTTGACCTGAGTGATCGGATGACCGGCCAGGGGAGCACACCACCCGGGCTTTATCCTCTGAATCTTGCCAGTGCGGGCGTGGAAGATTTTAACGGCATGGCTGAAACCATTCGTTCAGAGTTTGGTGGACTTGATGCACTGATCCACTGTGCACTTGATTTTGACAGTCTACAGCCTCTCGAGCAGGTTAGGCCACAGGACTGGTTGCAATCGATGCAGGTCAATGTCAACGCGCCGTGGCTGCTGAGTTGTGCGATGTTGCCACTACTGAAAAAGTCGGAAAGCGGCCGTTTGTTCTTTTTACTGGACGAACTCGACAAAGTCACTGATGCTTACTGGGGCGCATACGGAACAGCCAAGGCCGCATTGACCGGCCTCGTCAAACAGTTTGATGCAACGCTTGAAAACACCACGGTTTATGTGCGGGGAATCAACCCGGGGCCAATGCGGACAGGATTCAGGGCAAAAGTGTACCAGGCAGAAAATCCGCTGGAACAGCCTGACCCGGCCATTGTCGCCGGCAAAATTACTGCAATGCTGGGGGACGCTCTCCCAGGTAGCGACCTGATTGTGGATTTGTCCTGATAGAATCCTTTTGTTCAGTGCTGTTGGCCCGCGTTAACCGCCGCCTCGTATCCAATCATGGCTTGTTTGATATGTGTGCCCCATCGATAGCCTCCAATCGTTCCAAGGCTGTTAATGACACGATGACAGGGAATAAGCCAGGAAACAGGATTACGCCCGATGGCTGAACCGGTTGCACGGCTTGCACCGGCATGACCGGTAAATGTTGCAAGTTGGCCATAGGTGCAGTGTGTTCCGGTTGGCAGGCTGAGCAGGGCTTCCCATACGCGAAGTTGAAAGGGGCTACCCCTTAACCACACCTTCAATTGTTTGTGCTGCGCTCCATCAAAGATTTCTACCAGCCTGCTGGTTGCTTCCGGTTCGTTTTCAGTCAGGTTTGCATCCGGCCACTGTTGCGTGAAGTGATCCCAGGTATGCTGTCTGCCTTCCTCTTGACAGAATCCCAGAAAACAGATGCCCCTCTCCGTCCAGGCGAGCAGGGCCTCACCAAAAGGTGTGACACCGTAACCAAAGCTTACATCTACCCCAAGTCCCTTGCGTTTTGCTTCGCCGGGTGTCATCGCCTGGGTGGTAATCAGCAAATCATGCAGTCTACCTGGGCCTGAGAGTCCGCTGGAAAGTGCGGATTCAAGCACCGAATTGCCTTGTCTAAGGCGTTCCAGGGCACGTGACTTGGTCAGGTGCTTTAGGAATTGTTTGGGTGAAATTCCGGCCCAATCCTGAAAAAGACGCTGCAAATAATGGGGGTTGAGGCCAACGTGGTCCGCAAGTTCTTCAAGCGATGGTTGGTTTTCCTGATTTTGACAAAGCCAATGCAAGGCGTCGGCAATTAATTGATAATGTTGTTGAGAGTTCATGTGGGTATTGTAGAAGTTTATAGACCGATAACCACCCGATTCTTGTTGTGTTTGACGGTGAGCTTCAAGAAGTCTTAGTGGTCCATAATCTGGGAGTTCATTCCTTTCTTATTGAATAAGTGATAACGGGAAAAATATTATGTCAGATGACCTTTTCCTTAAAATCGTATCTCGGGAAATCCCCGCGGATATCGTATTTGAAAATGACGATGTATTGGCATTCAGGGATCTTAATCCCCAAGCACCGCTGCATGTGCTGATCATTCCAAAAGTCCGCATACCAACAATCAACGATATGCAAATTCATGATGTGGAGATATTCGGTAAATTATTTCTTGCCGCACGGGAAATTGCAGCTGAACACGGCGTTGCAGATGACGGCTACAGGGTTGTTATGAATTGTAATGCGAATGGTGGACAGTCGGTTTTTCATATCCACCTGCACTTGCTTGGTGGAAGGGTGTTCAAATGGCCGCCAGGCTGAATATCGTCAGTTAAGATGCCAGATTGGCCCGCAGTATTCGCGCGGTATCCGTTTCAAATTGGTTGGGTACGCGTGCTCGGCGCTGTTTCTTAGGCAACCGAAAGATAGAGGGCGCTTAATGACGCAATCGGCCGGGTCCATATGCTTCAAACGTAAAAATGCCCCCGCAGTAATCCGCAGGGGCACAAATGCTCGTTGGTAAAGCTTAATTTCCCGGGAACCGCGACAGTATGTCGTCGCAAGTCCCGTCATAAATTAATTTTTAGTTGTATCTCTTATTGTCCTTCCATGTCTCGGCACATTCGAAGCAACCTGGCAAAGACCGGTGTCGCCCAAAACATTGATGTTGTTAAAAGAAACAACTTCAGAAAAGTCTGCTGAATCTAATACAGCCACCGTCGCGGAGTTACACCCCATTTCGATTTCAAGCTCTAATCCAGTACCGTTTGGTAAGGTTATATAAACACTATCGATACCAGTTCCGCCGCCAGCAATTTCAATACCAGTTCCGCCACCAGCTATATTAATACCAGTTCCGCCACCAGCGATATCAATGCCAGTTCCGCCGCCAGCGATATCAATACCAGTTCCGCCACCAGCTATATTAATACCAGTTCCGCCACCAGCGATATCAATGCCTGTTCCGCCGCCAGCGATATCAATACCAGTTCCGCCACCAGCGATATCAATGCCAGTTCCGCCGCCAGCGATATCAATGCCAGTTCCGCCGCCAGCGATATCAATGCCAGTTCCGCCACCAGCGATATCAATGCCAGTTCCGCCGCCAGCGATATCAATGCCAGTTCCGCCGCCAGCGATATCAATGCCAGTTCCGCCACCAGCGATATCAATGCCAGTTCCGCCGCCAGCGATTTCGATGCCAGTTCCGCCGCCAGCGATTTCGATACCAGTTCCGCCGCCAGCGATTTCGATGCCAGTTCCGCCGCCAGCGATTTCGATACCAGTTCCGCCGCCAGCGATTTCGATACCAGTTCCGCCACCGGCGATATCAACCTTAGAGCCGGTTCCGCCACCAGCGATTTCAACATTTGGAGAGTTTGCATTTATGGAGATTTCAAATAGGGAAACTTGAGTAAATGTCCCATTCTGGGTTCCCTTTCCAACGAAGGTATTCCCATCAATGTTCCACATAACAGAAACTTGACCCTGATCAACGGCTATTTGCATATAGCCCTCGGGCCGCATTTCGGCAGCGTTAATACTCGTAGTAACTGCTAATGCAGCTAATGAACAAGCCAGGAAACCCTTTCGGACCCCTGTGCCAGACTTCTCAATACCCGTGCCGGATTTCTCAATACCGGTGCCGGATTTTTCTATGCCTGTACCTGATTTTTCTATGCCTGTGCCAGATTTTTCAATCCCTGTGCCGCTTTTTTCTATTGTCCAACGAGTCATTTTTAGCTCCTTCTTCATCAGATTTATGGCCGCCCCACTGGTACCAACCGATACCGACTGTAAGTTGACCGGGTTGCTTTTGTGGATCTTCGAAATTTTCTAGTAACGCTTCCCCTTCCTTAATTTGTTTTTGAAGCAATAGGCGTGCTTCTTTTCTAAATTCTTTATATCGTTTTGGCGATAACCTGTACGTCCATCTTCCTTGTTGAGGGACCCTTGAATCTATTTCTGATTCCATATTATGAATTGCCGCACTGAGTACTCTCGAAGACTCGATAAACGCAATATCGGTCATATTTGCACGGTCGTTTGTTATGGGGGAATAAAAGAGGGACAGCATTTCCACCTTTTCAATACCATCAGAAATAGTTCGAATGTTTCCTGAAGCCAGAAGTTTATCCAATACAGTTTTTATTGTTATATTTCTCCCAATTGATCGAAGTAAAAGTCCTTGGAACGTACGACCCCGACCTTCTATGGGTAAAATTAATGGCTTCTTTGTTTCACTATCTGAAAAAAATGGATCGGTCGCCCACATATCCAAAAGAGCATTTTCAGCACAGATGTTTTTAGGTTCTAACGTTATGTCGTAATCTTTGTTAACTACGGCAGAAACGACGCGAGTATCAAGTCCAGTTAAAAGCGCCAAGGCACTCATAGTGGGCTTTGAATTATCTCTTTTTATCTGTTTTTCAGCCTCTTCGACATACAAGGTTTTAAGGATGTCAACTAATGCAGGAAAAGAAACTGTGCCCACCATCAATCGAACAATCCGGCGTAAAACTAAACCCACCGCATTGGTTATTGATGCGGAGTCACCTGGGGTTGAAGCATCATTCATTTGAAAATTACTCGCCATTAAGTTTTCCCAATTACTCCTAGGTGCTACTTAAAGTGACTTCCGTTTCAGTAAAAGTAACGTGCTGTTTCCGCCACACACGGTCACGAGCATAACTCTGTCAACTGTAAAAACTAACAGGGGTATTCACCCAGCGTGTAGGATAGTATTTTTTTCAACGACTTGCACGTACTAATTGACTCAATTACTTTCACAAAATACATTCCGGGCTGGGCTTCCACCTGCATATCCATGCAATTGCATGTAAAAACCTGGTGCCCACACTCCTTGTGGGCACCCGGTCACAGAGCGAAAAGGCTTGCCTTTTCATAATTTGGACAGTCCTTGTCCTTGAATAATGAATCTTTCGATCCACTCACGGGTCCATCCGTGTTCTTGAAGATACGCTGGTCCCTGCGTATCATTGCGTCACTTCCCTGTCAGCTTCAAGGTGCATCCTGCACCTGTTAATAACTCTGAAATATCCCCTATAACATCTGTTAAAACGGGCGATTATCAGCCTATGGAAGTCCAGATGACGCTTTTTCTGCAAGTTTTCCCCTAGCGAATCGGGCTTTTGCTGACTTCCGAGTGTAATTTATCAAATATAGACATCACTGTCTATAGACGATTATGCATTTAGCCAAAAAAGAATTTAGACTTTTTTGTAAATAGACACTTGTGTATTTAGCCAAAGTTGGCTATAGTATGTTCATCAAGGGGCGAAACAGGCAAGGATGACCAAAGTTTCGTTAGCAGAAGGATCTGCGAAAACACAGGGAAGTGTTGGACTTTGAGGAGCAAGGAAGCATTAGCGGGTGGCGACAGATCCGCAGAGCGGTTCGGAATATCAAGGATGATAAACCCGAACCGCTTTTTTTTTGTTCAGTAGAAAGCGAAGCCGGGAAACGGCCGAGAAGCTGGTGTTGGCCATGTACAGTCTTCGAGATAGAATTCATGGATGTGCGACGCGATGCCTTTCGGGTTGATACGGCATGCCTGTGATATGCGACGCGAAGTCTTTCCTAATATCACCAAACTCTGATAATGCAATGCGCGAATACTTCAGTGTCGCACTGAATATCAGCGGATCAAACGCATACCAGCATATTTCGCATGAGGGTAAAGCGGGACAGGGGGTCAGTCAAAAGGCTGGCCAGTCTCACCTGGAGCAAGCGCGTAAGCAAACCTTTCCTCCAACTACATTTAAGGTTGGTCACCAACCTTTACGCGGGTTTTATTGAAAACCCGCGTAAGGAAATATCATTCAAACAAGTCCGTTTAAAAGTCCGCCCGACCTGGAACACGTGGATAAGGGATGACGTCGCGTATGTTGGACATGCCGGTTATGTAAGTGATCAAGCGTTCAAAACCGAGACCGAAGCCGGCGTGGGGTACCGTTCCATAACGCCGCAGGTCGACATACCAACTGTAGGTTTCTTCGTCCATTCCCTGGTCTTTCATTCGTTGTTGCAACACATCCAGCCTTTCTTCGCGCTGCGAACCGCCGATAATTTCGCCAATGCCGGGTGCCAGCACATCCATGGCCGCCACAGTCCTACCGTCATCGCTCAGTCGCATGTAAAACGCCTTGATCTCGGTAGGATAGTTCTTGACGACAACCGGAGCATTAAAATGTTTTTCCGTCAGATAGCGCTCGTGTTCGGTCTGCAAGTCCAGGCCCCACTCCGGTTTGAATTCAAATTTCTGACCGGAATTCCGAAGTATATCTATGGCCTCGGCGTAGTCCACGCGTACGAACGGCGCGTCTATCAGGGTTTGAAGCCGTTCGATAGCCTTTGGCTCGATGCGTTGGGTAAAAAATGCCATATCCTCCGGGCATTCATCCAAAACGGCTTTAAAAATGTACTTCAGGAATTTCTCGGCTAAATCCGCAAGATCATCCAGGTCTGCAAAAGCGATTTCCGGCTCTATCATCCAGAATTCGGCGAGATGGCGCGAGGTATTCGAGTTTTCTGCGCGGAACGTCGGGCCGAAGGTGTAAACATTGGATAATGCCAGGCAGTAGCCCTCTACATTCAGCTGTCCGGAAACCGTCAGGAAGGTCTCACGCCCGAAAAAATCCTGTTCAAAATCGATGTTCCCCTTTTCGTCACGTGGCAGGTTTGCGAGGTCCAGTGTACTGACACGGAACATGTCACCCGCTCCTTCGGCGTCGGAAGCGGTGATGATCGGTGTGTTGATCCAGAAAAAACCATTCTCATGAAAATATCGATGGATTGCCTGTGCGGTCACATGACGTACCCGGGCGATCGCGCCGAAGGTGTTGGTGCGGGGGCGCAGGTGTGCCACCTCACGCAAAAATTCAAAACTGTGCTGCTTTGGTTGGATGGGGTAGGTATCCGGGTCTTCGATCCAGCCCGTCACCTCGACGCTTGAAGCCTGGATCTCGAGCGATTGGCCGCGCCCCATGGATTCAACCAACTCCCCGGTACAGATGACGGAGCAGCCACTGGTGAGTTTTTGAATTTCTTCGCTGTAATTGGAAAGGCTCGCCGGTGCGACGACCTGAATGGTGTCAAAACAGGATCCGTCGTGGACAGAAATGAATGAAAATCCTGCCTTGGAGTCCCTGCGGGTGCGGACCCAGCCCTGCACCCTGATTTTCGATCCTGTCGGAATTTCTCCACCAAGCGCTTTTTTTATGCTGACCGCTGACATAATTTAATAGTTGATCTCTGCTAAAACGGCCCAAGATAATAAATCACCCGGCGCGGTGCGCACAGTCTTTTAAGGCACTTAGTTTAAATTTCCAATATTGGTACAATACACATATGAGCATTCAGCTAACCGAGAACGCGGCAAGACGTGTAAAGCAGTTCCTTGAAAAAGAGAACGGTGTGGCACTGCGTCTTGGCGTCAGGAAAACCGGTTGCTCCGGTTGGGCCTATGCTGTCAGTATCGCTTCTGAGTTTGGAAATGATGACCAGGTTTTCGAAGATAAGGGTATAAAAATAGTGGTCGATAACGAAAGCTTGCCTTATTTGAAGGGTTCCGAGATCGATTTTACACAGAGTGGACTGAACAGAACATTTCAATTCAATAACCCCAACGCGACGGATGCATGTGGTTGCGGGGAGAGTTTCACGATTTCCTGATTTTATTTGAAACAGAACTCACAGTCCCGAGCGATGTTACAAACCTTGCCAGTTATTATCCCGCGCTGATATAATCCGTCGGCTCTGCCATTGGCGGAGAGATTTATCCTTGCTTCACGCACCCAACGGTTGGGATGGCGGAGGCTTTTAAAAGTCCCGTGTCATTAATTATCGCGGGTCTTTGAAACCCACAGGGAGTTTAAAATGCGTCATTATGAAATCTGTTTCCTGGTGCATCCGGACCAGAGCGAGCAGGTTCCGGCCATGCTGGAACGCTATCGCAATATGATCGAAGAAAAGGGCGGCAGCATTCACCGCCTGGAAGACTGGGGTCGCCGGCAACTGGCCTATCCCATCGCCAAGTTGCACAAAGCTCACTATGTTTTGATGAACATCGAATGCGACAACGAGACGCTCAACGAACTTGAAGGGGCATTCAAATTCAACGATGCCGTGTTACGTCACCTGACGATCCGCCGGCAGGAGGCCCTGGTTGAACAATCAGAGATGCTCAAGGCAAGAGAAGAAAAAGATCGCTCCAGCCGTGACCACGGGGACCGTCGCCGCGCCGCATCAGACGATTTCTCGGATTCATCGGACGATGACGATGATGATGACGACGACGATGACGATGACGACGACGATGATTCTGATATTGAGGCTTCTGCCGAATCCTTGCAGGATGACGCGGATGACAGTGAAATTAAAACCGAGGCGGGAGAGTAATCATGGCACGTCAACAATTTCGTCGCAGGAAGTTTTGCCGTTTCACGGCTGACAATGTCAAGGAGATTGATTACAAGGATCTCACTATTTTGAAACAATATGTTGGCGAGTCCGGGAAAATCGTACCCAGTCGCATAACCGGCACGAAAGCCAGGTATCAACGGCAATTGTCAACGGCGGTGAAGCGGGCACGGTTTCTGTCCCTGCTGCCATACACCGATAACCAGTAAGCACCCGGGAGAACGAACATGGAACTAATTCTGCTTGAAAAAGTACAGAACCTGGGGGACCTGGGCGAGCTGGTTAAGGTAAAAGCCGGTTTTGGCCGTAATTACCTGGTGCCACAGGGCAAAGCTGCATTGGCAACCAAGGAAAACATGAAGCTTTTCGAGGCCCGCAGGGCAGAACTGGAATTGGCGGCCAAGGACAAACTGGGTCAGGCAATGGCGCGCCAGTCCGGTCTGGTTGACGTGGTGGTTGAATTATCAGCCAACGCGAGCGACGAGGGCAATCTGTATGGCTCCATCGGTCCGCGTGAAATTTCTGCCGCGGTGACAGCTCTTGGTCATGAAATCAACAAGAGTGAAGTCATTATGGGCGAAGGCCCGATCAGAACGGTTGGTGAGTTTGACGTGGTTGTGAACCTGCACACCGATGTCGAAGCCATTATCAAGGTCATCGTAAGCCCGGAATGAGTCAAACCACATAGTCAAGTCATTGACGCTTTGATATGCTGAACTGCGAATCGTCAACAGATGGTTCGCAGTTTTTTTTGTTCCGTTAATTTGTCCCGTTAAAGTGATAAGACCCGTAAATGGCTGCACCCAAACCCCTGAATGTTGAATCGCCGAAAGTACCTCCGCATTCAATGGAAGCTGAACAGTCCGTTCTGGGTGGCCTCCTGCTGAGCACGAATGCATGGGACCAGGTTGCGGACAAGGTAACCGAAGTGGATTTCTATCGGGAAGATCACCGTTTGATCTTTCGGGCCATCCGTGATCTGCACGATTCCAGCCGGCCGTGCGATGCTGTGACCGTCAGTGAATGGTTTGAGTCACACGGCAAAGCCGACCAGGTAGATGGTGGCAATTACATCTCCCAACTCGCCAACAATACACCCAGCGCAGCCAATGTCGGGGCGTATGCAGACATCGTGCGGGAAAAGAGCATTCTCCGCAGTCTCATCGATGTCGGGGCGACGATCACGAGCAGCGCGTTTTCCTCGGATGGCAGAGAAAGCAAGTCGTTATTGGAAGAAGCTGAACGGCTCGTCTTTGCAATTGCGGATAAAGGCAGCCGGGGCGGTTCGGGTTATGTATCGGTCCAGGACAGCCTCAAGGAAGCGATGGCTAAAATTGAGGAGTTAAACGCATTCGAAGGAGACATCACCGGTATTCCAACCGGTTACCTGGATTTTGATCGTCTTACGGCTGGACTGCAACCTTCTGATCTGATCATCGTCGCCGGGCGCCCCGCCATGGGTAAAACCACGTTTGCAATGAATATCGCGGAACACGCTGCGATCAAGCACGGCAAGTCGGTGGCTGTTTTCAGCATGGAAATGGCATCATTGCAACTCGTCATGCGTATGTTTTCATCGGTTGGCCAAATCGATCAAACCCGTATCCGTACCGGAACACTTGACGACATGGACTGGCCGAAACTGACCTCTGCTATGAACCTGCTGCACAAGAGCAAGATTTTCATTGATGACACCCCTGCGTTGTCGCCCGCTGAATTGCGCGCCAGGGCACGGAGGTTAAAACGTGAGCACGACATCGACCTGATCGTCGTGGATTATCTCCAATTGATGTCCGTACCGGACAACAAGGAGAACCGCGCGACCGAAATCGCAGAAATTTCACGTTCCCTGAAAACCATCGCCAAGGAACTCAATGTTCCGGTGGTCGCGCTGTCACAGTTGAACCGTGCGCTTGAACAACGTCCGAACAAACGGCCGCTAATGGCCGATCTCCGCGAGTCCGGGGCCATTGAGCAGGATGCTGACCTGATCGTTTTTATTTACCGGGACGAGGTGTACAACAAGGAAACCGGTGAGAAAGGCAAGGCTGAAATTATCATTGGTAAACACCGTAATGGTTCGACCGGAACGGTTCACCTGGCGTTCCAGGGGCCGTGGTTGCGTTTTGTAAACCTGGCACCCGAAAGTGCCTATCAATACGACCATCACTAACGACCAGGCCGGCTTCCCGCAGCCGGATTATTCTTCGCCTTCGGTCAGCTCATATTTGCGCAAATAGCCACGTAACTGGTGGTATGTCATGCCAAGAAACTCGGCGGTCTTTTTCTGGTTGAACCGGCAGTGTTCCATGGCGCTGCTGATACGGCGTTTTTCCTCGTCCTGTATGGTTTGCTTGAAATCATAAGGTGCCGACGGAAAATCTGCAGGTTGCGGTTGCCCCTGTGCGGATTTCAAGCCCGGCCTGAAGGGTGATTCAAAAGGGTCAAAGACAATCCCGGCTATCGGTTTTCGGTCATCCTGACAGTTATAAACTGCCCGTTCGACGACGTTTTTCAGTTCGCGGACATTCCCCGGCCAGTTGTATTCGGAAAGTTCTTTACGTGCTTTTTCGCTGAAACCATTGAATACATTTTTCCCGAGTTCCCCGGCCATTTTCACGGCGAAGTGCTCCGACAGGGTCATGATGTCACCTGGCCGTTCCCGCAGGGGTGGAAGCGTGATGACGTCGAATGCCAACCGGTCCAGAAGGTCGGAGCGGAACTTGCCCTTGTCGGCGAGGCCAGGCAGGTCTTCATTGGTGGCGCCAATAATACGTACATTGGTGCGAATGGTTTCGCTACCGCCGACCCTTTCAAATTCGCCGTATTCGATGACACGGAGAATCTTTTCCTGAACGCCTGACGAGGTGCTGGAGAGTTCATCCAGAAACAGGCTGCCCTGGTTCGCCAGTTCAAACCTGCCAAGTCTGCGTTTGACTGCACCTGTAAATGAGCCGGCCTCGTGTCCAAAAAGTTCTGTTTCCAGAAGCGACTCTGCGAGCGCGGCGCAATTCATTTTGACGAAGGGATAATCCCAACGTCCGGAAAGAAAATGAATCCGGGCCGCGATCAACTCCTTGCCTGTACCGCGTTCTCCAATGACAAGCACGGGCCGGTTCAGCGGTGCGACGCGGGAAACGTGTTCGAGAACCTCCAGGAACGCCGGCGACTCACCGATTAATTGTTGATCCTGCGGTTTACGCATAATGTTCAATCTCTGCCTGATGTGAGTGTCGACCGGTGCTCATTGTAAATAATCTCCGGATTTTTGTCTCTGGGCTGGAGGTCATGGCCATGATCTGCTACAAGAGCGATGTAAAACAGGAATCTGCCGTGGCAAAAACAAAAACATCTTTTTACTGTACAGACTGTGGTAGCGAACTGTCCAAATGGGCCGGTCAGTGTCCTGATTGCAAGGCCTGGAATACGGTCAAGGAGTTTCGCCCCTCTGGCGGTGCCAGCGCTCCCCGGCCGGGCGGCTACGCCGGAGCCAGCAGTCCGCAGGTGACGGAACTGGCGGACGTTTCCGATCTGACAGTTTCAAGGGTCGGCGTTGGTATCAATGAGCTCGACCGTGTTCTTGGCGGTGGCATAGTACCGGGTTCGGTCATCCTGATTGGCGGCGATCCGGGCATTGGCAAATCAACCTTGTTGTTGCAGGTGCTGGCCGGACTGATGGGGCAGCTGAACAGCCTCTACGTCAGCGGCGAGGAATCCCTGCAGCAGATTAACATGCGTGCCAGGCGGCTGAATCTCGACGTGGGTGCCTTGCGCTGCCTGACCGAAACCAATGTCGAACAGATTCTTGACGTCGCGCAAAAGGAAAAGCCGGAACTGATGGTGATCGATTCGATTCAGACGCTGCACTCTGAGCAGGTCGAATCGGCTCCGGGTTCCGTGTCGCAGGTCAGGGAAACCGCCGCGTGTCTCGTCCGTTACGCCAAGCAGATGAATTGCGCCATGGTTCTGATCGGGCACGTGACCAAGGACGGCTCGCTGGCAGGGCCGCGGATACTGGAACACATGGTGGATGCGGTCTTGTATTTTCAAAGCGACGAAGGCAGCCGCTACCGTGTGATCCGGGCTTTCAAAAACCGTTTTGGCGCCGTCAATGAACTGGGTGTTTTCGCCATGACCGGCCTGGGTCTCAAGGAGGTCAGCAACCCGTCCGCGATTTTTCTTTCCGGTCACTCGGAAACGGCAGCTGGTAGTGTCATCACCGTCATAAGGGAAGGGACCCGTCCGATGCTTTTGGAAATACAGGCACTGGTGGATGAGAGTCACCTGGCAAACCCCAGGCGGGTAACGATTGGTCTGGATCACAGCCGGCTCGCCATGCTGCTTGCAGTACTGCACCGCCACGGCGGTATCAGTCTCGGCGATCAGGACGTATTTGCCAATGTAGTTGGCGGCATGAAAATTACCGAGACCGGTTCAGACCTGCCGTTGCTACTGGCCGTATTGTCGAGTTTCAGGAACCGTGTTTTGCCGGCCAAAACCGTGGTCTTTGGCGAAGTTGGTCTGTCGGGAGAAGTCCGCCCCGTGTATAACGGCGAAGAGCGGCTGAAGGAGGCGTTCAGCCTCGGCTTTAAACATGCGATTATTCCGAAGGCAAATCAGCCGAGGCGGCCGATCGAGGGTATGAGCATCAAAGCAGTTGCGAACCTCGAGGAAGCGATAAGTGCAGCGTTCTGATCAGCTTATATTGTCGCGACGGGGCGATGCGGTCTTCAGGCCAATCCATCTTTTGAATAAACGATGCAACGGTTTTTCCAGGTAAATATAGTGGAGCACGCTGTATCCCAGGATGGATGACATCAGCAACAGGTAGGCGGTAATGATCATGCCGTCGGACCAGGATGACACGAACTGATTGAATCCTGTGTTCCAGACCAGGGTCAGGATCAGGATGTGGCTCAGGTAGATGGCGTAAGAGGCCCCGCCCGTGATGGCACTGAATCGGGCCGGCGCCCGCATTCCAAAGACGTGGCCCTGATCGACGCTTTGCCTGACCGTGCCGGCTGCTGCCATTTCCAGACGCACCAGTCCGGTCAGAATCATACAGGCCGGAAGACCGTAAATCATTACCCTCGGTACAACATGAAAGCCCTGTTCTATGAGGCCGGAATACAGCGATACATTTATCCACCCACCTGACAGAAACAAGACAACCCCTGCAAGCAGCCAACTCAATGCGTGTCCGGTCGGCCGTCTCGCAACCCACCAGGCGACCATTGAGCCGCCGAAAAACTCCAGCAGGAACGGAGAGGTCAGAAACTGTGACCAGAAGTCCAGGTAATAGATGTTGTCCGGACTAAAGCTGTGCGCGACAAAATGACGATACAGGTTGAAGACCAGCAACAGACCGAAGGTCAACACGATCAGGCCGATCCTGGTGCGCGGGTTGGAGAACAGGATCAGAAGGCTGAACAGCAGGTAGAAATACAATTCGAATGACAGGGTCCAGGTGAGTTCCAGCAGGATGTGATTAAGCGATTGTGGCCACAGCAAAAAGGATTTGACCAGGTTGGAATCGGCAAAGTGTTCTGGCCGGAAGTAGCTGAAAATAATGACTGCGAGCAGGAAAAACGGCCAGTAACCGGAAAATATCCTGGCCAGCCTGCGCCTGGCGAAATCAAAGCTGTCGGTAACACCCGAGTGGTTTGCTGAGGTGTACGCCATGATAAAGCCGCTAATGACAAAAAAGATGTCGACACCGGCAAAACCCAGCGACTCGCCTGCGCTGAAGATGGTCCGGAAAATGGAGTCGTTCGCCGGCAACCGCGCGGCACTGTGATAAAGCACGACCAGCATGGCTGCCACGAAGCGCAGAAACTGGATGTTATAGAGCATCTATCAGACGGTCCGCACCTGGTTTGGTTTGATCAGCACCTTGTTGACGACATTGTCCCTGATGTCAACGATGGTCATGATGTGCGGACCGATCCTGATGCTGCACTTTCCGTCAGGGATCGCCTCCAGTTCTTCGATCAGCAAGCCGCCCAGTGTATGGGCTTCATCAAACGGCAAGTTCCAGTTGAGACGGCGGTTCAGGGTGCGCAGGCTGGTGGAACCATCAACCAGGTAACTGCCGTCATCCAGTTGACGCATGGTGCGTAAGCGCCCACGACCCTCCGAGGTAAATTCGCCGACGATTTCTTCCAGGATATCATCCAGGGTGACCAGACCCTGTATATCCCCGTACTCATCGACGACCAGCGCCATACGCCGCTCCTTTTCCTGGAACTCCAGTAGCTGCCGCGTTAACGGCGTGCCCTCGGGCACGAAGTACGGTCGGCGCATGGAATGCTGCAGGTCTTCAAAGCTGAGACTGCCCAGCGAGAGTTTTGCGATGATGGTACGGATGTGCAGCAGACCCACGACATTGTCAATGCTCTCCCGGTAAACCGGCAGGCGCGTGTATACCGTCTGCGTCAACTGATTAAGTATATCGGACCAATCATCATCGAGGTCGATACCGATGATATCACCGCGCGGAACCATGACATCTTCGACAGAGGCCTGTTCGAGATCCAGGATATTTATCAGCATGCGTTGATGATCATCCGAGATGTGTCCGCCTTCTGTGAACAGGGTCCTTAGCTCGTCCCGGTCCAGGCGTTCGAGTGCGACGACATCTGTTTTTACGCCAAACGGTTTCAGTAGTAAATTCGCAAATGAATTAACCAGCCAGACGACAGGGTTTAGCACCTTCAGTAGTCCAACCAGTATATAGGAAGCCGGAAAAGCAACTTTCTCCGGATGAAGGGCAGCCAGTGTTTTTGGGGCGACCTCTGCAAAGATCAGCACAACGACGGTCATGACCAGGGTCGATATCCAGATGCCGTTGTCACCAAACTGGCGCATGGCGATCACGGTGGCGATGGAAGCCGCGAGAATATTGACCATGTTGTTGCCCAACAGGATCAGGCCGATCAGGCGGTCGGGCCTCGTCAGCAGTTTTTGTGCAAGACGTGCGCCACGGTGGCCACCGTTGGCCAGGTGTTTCAGGCGATAGCGATTGATGGCCATCAGTCCGGTTTCCGAACTCGAAAAAAAGCCGGAAAGTACGATCAGAATCAACAGTGCTGTATACAGACTGCCTAGCGGGATATCGTCCAAATCAGTTTTAAATTCCTGTGTAAGCTAGTGAACTGCATTGCAATTTAATGACACATTCAGCCAGTGGAAAAGTGTTTGGTCGTAAGGCATGTCCCCGCCGCGGTCGCCATTCCACCTCAGCGGGGCTCACTATTTTTCTTCAGCCCTGGAGGTGCCAGCTGCGTTCGAGCAGAACTTCCAATACCAACTTGCTACCGAAATAGGATAGCAGTAACAGGGCAATTCCTGCGAGTGTCATGCGCACGGCAACCCGCCCGCGCCAGCCTCTCTTCCAGCGCCCCCACAATAACAGGGCAAAAATCAGCCAGGCAAAAATTGACAGAATGGTCTTGTGGCCCAGGTGTTGCCCAAACAGGTCATCGACATACACCAGACCCGTGGCCAGTGCGATAGTCAAAACGGCAAAGCCCACTTTTATCAGGAGGAACAAGAGACTTTCCAGGGTATCCAGGGCCGGCAGGGTTTGCACCAGTTTATTAAAACTGTGTCGCCGTAACAGGTGGTCTATCAGCGCGATGAAGACGGCGTAAACACCGGCCACGCTGAGCACACCGAAAGCAATCACGGATGTAAAAATATGTGCCGTCAGGTGTGCCGTGGTATGGCTGATTTCAATGATCGGTGCACTCAGGGTCCCCTCGGCGATCAATATCAGTATTGAAATGGGCAAGGCCACCAGGCTGGCGTCGAACAGGCTGTGGCGCAAAGGGAACGTGGCGAGCGGGATGGCGACCGTTACCAAGGCGCACAAAGACAGGATATTCAACAGGCTGACATGCGGTGAGGTCGGGATCACCCAGTGGTGGCTTTCGGCCCAAATATGGAGAACCACACCGAGCAGCGTGACCGCGGCCGCCAGTCTGCGCTTGGTTCTGGACCGTTCCACTACAGCGATGTAAAGCAGGATCATGGCTACCAGGTAGCAGATCGCGGTTAATAATAATATCTTGTCATGCATGGCAATTTCTGTGCCGATTCTAAGTTTTCACCCGCTATAATAACCGACTGCTGAATCACGGAGTAAATAATGTTTGATAACCTGACACAACGTTTAACCAAGACCATGCAAAAACTGCGTGGAAAGGGGCGTTTGACCGAAGACAGCATCAGGGAGACACTGCGCGAAGTACGGATCGCGTTACTCGAAGCCGATGTGGCGTTACCGGTTGTGCAATCATTTATCAGCCAGGTCAGGGAACGCGCCCTTGGGCAAGAAGTCATCAGCAGCCTGCAGCCGGGACAGGCTTTGGTCAAGATCGTCCATGACGAGCTGGTGCGTGTCATGGGTGAGGAAAACGAGGCCCTCGATCTCAAGGCGAGCGCCCCGGTCGTTGTCCTGCTGGCAGGATTACAGGGTTCGGGGAAAACCACCACCAGCGCGAAACTGGCAAAGCACCTAAAAGAACAGCTCAAAAAGAAAGTCATGGTGGTCAGCTGTGACGTCTATCGACCTGCGGCTATCGACCAGTTGAAGACACTCGCCGACCAGGTGGGTGTCCTCTTCCACCCCTCGAGCGTGACCGACAACCCCGTCACGATCGCCACGCAGGCTTTGGATGCCGCGAGAAAACAGTTCGTTGACGTGCTGCTGGTCGATACAGCCGGGCGTCTGCACATAGACGCGGACATGATGGAAGAGATCCGTCAGTTGCACACTGCCGTCAATCCGCACGAAACGCTGTTCGTGGTTGACAGCATGACCGGCCAGGACGCCGCCAACACGGCCCGGGCTTTTAACGACGCCCTGGCGCTTACCGGCGTTATCCTGACCAAAACGGATGGTGACGCCCGTGGCGGAGCTGCGCTGTCGGTGAGGCAGATCACCGGCAAACCGATCAAGTTTGTCGGCACCGGCGAGAAAACCGAGGCGCTTCAGCCATTTCATCCCGAACGCATCGCGTCACGTATCCTCGGCATGGGTGACGTGCTGTCATTGGTCGAGGATGTTCAGCGTCACGTCGATCAGGAGAAAGCCGAAAAACTCGCGCGAAAGATCAAGAAAGGCAAGGGTTTTGACCTGGAAGATTTCCGCAGCCAGTTGGAGCAAATGCAAAGCATGGGTGGCCTGGGGAACCTGGTCGACAAGATGCCGGGTATGAGCGACTTGCCCGATCAGGTCAAAAATCGCGTCAACGATAAACAGACCGTCAGCATGGTCGCGATCATCAATTCCATGACGCCACAGGAAAGGAGGTTTCCTGACGTGATCCGCGGGTCACGTAAGAAGAGAATTGCGACGGGTTCCGGCACCCAGATACAGGATGTGAACCGCATGCTCAAACAGTTTTCCCAGATGCAGCGGATGATGAAAAAATTTGGCAAGGGCGGCATGAAAGGCATGATGCGCAAACTTTCCAGTCTCAAGGGCCAGGTGCCGCCGGGAAGGTTTTCCTGATCCCGGGACAGTTGAATGGGCAGTTTTGACAGACGCAGCTTTTTGAAACAGGGCCTGGTCGTGGCCGGTGGCCTGGGTCTTGGGATAACTGCCTGGTCACATCTCGTGCATCATGGCAAACCGCCCGGTGCCCATCCCGTGTTCGGCCCGCTCGAGACGGCCAATGACCAGACAACGGGTTTGCCGTTATTGAAACTGCCACGGGGTTTCCGATACCACAGTTTTGCCTGGGCCGGTGAAATGCTTAATGATGGTTTTCCGTCCCCGGGGGCGTGTGACGGAATGGGCGTGGTCAGCGCTGAAGGCGGTGTCGTCACCCTGGTCCGCAATCACGAACTACGCGGCTCATCGGGACCCATCGGGAACCCGCAAAAGGCATGGGATATTACCGGTGGAGGAACCTGTACGCTAAGGTTTGATACCCGCACCGAACAGCTGGTGGATTCCCGGATCAGCCTCGCGGGTACGGTAAATAATTGCGCGGGCGGTGTCACGCCGTGGGGAACATGGCTATCCTGCGAAGAAGCCCCATTTACCCCTGAGCTGATACATTTGGGCGGAGACCTGAGGCAAAAATTCTGGCACCTGAAGCACGCGCAAAAATCGCATGGCTATGTTTTCGAAGTTCACCCTGATGGTGAATCTGATCCGCGTCCGATCACGGCAATGGGCCAGTTTTACCACGAGGCCGCGGCGGTCGATCCCGAAAGCGGTATCGTTTACATGACCGAAGACACCGCGCCCTATGCCGGTTTTTACCGTTACTCGCCAGACGTGCCGGGTGAGCTGCAGGCTGGCGGAAAGCTGCAAATGCTGAAAGTGCTCGCTACCCGCGAGTTGACCTACGAAGTGCCCCCGAACACGCCAATGGTGGTCGACTGGGTCGATATCGCTGAACCCGGGAACGGACATAGCAGCGGCACCCATGACGGTGCGGGCGTGGTGACACAGGGGATTGCGAACGGAGGCACTCCATTTGTATCGCTCGAGGGTTGTGGTTATCACCAGGGTTCGGTTTACTTTACATCAAAGGCCGGCGGTCAGGCCCGTGCCGGGCAGATTTTCCGTTTTGATATCGCTCAAAGCTCGCTCGAAATGGTCTTTGAAGCAGACGAGCACGACAGGTTTACGGGCCCTGACAATATCATTTTCAGTCCGCGAGGCAGCCTGATGATCTGTGAGGACCGTCTCGGCACCTTCACCCATGCCCAGTATATTGCCGGCTTGAACGAGCAGGATGGCCTGTTTGCATTTTGTCAGACCAATCCTCAAATCGATGGCAGCTATGCAGGCCATAACCTGGGAACCACGGCACTCGGCAGCGAGTGGGCGGGGGTCTGCTTTTCCGCAGACGGCCAATGGATGTTCGCCAACCTTTATAACCCTGGTATCACGTTTGCGATCACCGGCCCCTGGCAAGACGGGCCCGTTTGAAAAAAAAGCACAAGCTATTGTTTTCTTTTGTTACAAACAGAGTTAAAATGCTCTGTTTCGTGGAGCCGGGAAGCGGGCGTGTGTCCGTGCGACCGGTATTAGTCCTGGTTTTATCTGTGTGGCTGCTGGTTAACAGTGAATGGGTCGCCAGGGAAATCTGGCCAATTATTTGGTTTTAGCAAAAGGTTATTGGGAATGGTAAAGATTCGATTGGCGCGCGGTGGCGCTAAAAAGCGGCCCTTCTATCACATCGTGGTAGCGGATGCGCGCAACAAGCGTGATGGACGTCGTATTGAAAGAATAGGTTTTTTTAACCCACTGGCCCGTGGTCAGGAAGAACGTCTGCGGCTGGATCTGGAACGTGTTGATTACTGGACCGGAGTCGGTGCACAGATTAGCGAACGTGTACAAAATCTGGTTTCGCAGGCCCGGAGCAGTGCCGCTGCCTGATTGGCTGGCGGCTGATGTCGTCGGACTTGCGTGAAAAGCGCGCATATTAATGTAGCACTTGGTTACGTTTCCGCGGTTCACGGCATCAGGGGTTGGGTCAAAATCCACTCCTGGACCCGACCGATGGAAGCGATACTTCAATACCAGCCATGGTTGCTGGGAGAAGAGAAAAAGCCTGTCAGGATATTGGATGGGCGTCTGCAGGGTAAAGGACTGGCCGTATTGTTGCCGGGGTTTGATGACCGTGAACAGGCCGCCGCCCTGGTAGGATTGCAAATATTTGTCAGGCGTGATCAGTTGCCGGCAACTGCAAAAGATGAGTACTACTGGTCTGATCTTGAAGGGCTGGAAGTAAAAACCACCGGAGGCGTTGTGTTGGGCCGGGTGGTAAGACTGATGGAAACCGGGGCAAATGATGTGCTGGTGGTCCGCGGAAACCGGGAACACCTTGTACCGTTTGTCCAGGGGCAATACGTAACCCGTGTTGACCTTGAAGGTGGTGAGATAGAAGTCGACTGGGACCCTGAGTTTTAGGTGGAAAACGGTGAGTGTCATGCGTATTGACGTGATCACATTGTTTCCCGAGTCGCTGGAAGGATTGGCTGGGCTGGGCGTCATTGGCCGGGCAATCAGGGAAGACCGCGTGGTTTTGAAAACCTGGAATCCCCGGGATTTCGCAACCGACAGGCACAGGACAGTGGATGACCGCCCTTATGGAGGTGGTCCCGGTATGGTGATGGCCGTTGAACCTTTGGCTTCGACCATCGCAGCGGCGAAAAAGAAACACGCCAGCGGGACCCGGGTCAGCCTGTTGAGCCCACAGGGCCGCAAGCTGGACCAGGCGGGTGTAGATGAGTTGGCCGGCAGACAGGGATTGATCCTGGTTTGCGGGCGTTATGAAGGCATCGATGAAAGACTCATTGAGTCCGAGGTCGATGAACAGTGGTCGATTGGTGATTATGTCATCAGTGGCGGGGAACTGGCTGCTGCTGTTGTGATCGACGCGGTGGCCCGGCTGATACCGGGTGTGCTGGGTCACGAACAATCGGCGGTTGAAGATTCGTTTGTGGATGGTCTGCTGGATCATCCGCATTACACCCGGCCTGATGTGGCGGGTGGTAAGGCAGTACCGGAAGTGCTGTTGTCAGGCGACCACGAAGCGATCCGTCGCTGGCGCAGGAAGCAGGCGCTGGGCAGAACCTGGCAATTGCGACCGGACCTGCTGGAAGGCAGGCAATTGGATCGAGAGGCGGAATTACTGTTAAAGGAATTTCGCCATGAATTGGGAATTGATTGTTAAAGGCCGAGAGCGGCCACATTGGAAGGACAGAACGATGAATATCATTGAGCAAATCAACGCAGAGCAAGTGACCCGTGAGTTACCGAAATTCAGTCCCGGTGATACCGTCGTCGTCAGCGTTAAAGTAAAAGAAGGTGACCGTGAACGCTTACAGGCCTTTGAGGGGATTGTCATCGCGATTAAAAACCGTGGGCTCAATTCTGCTTTTACTGTGCGGAAAATATCCCACGGCACGGGCGTTGAGCGCGTTTTCCAGACCAACAGCCCGCTGATTGACTCGGTTACGGTCAAACGTCGTGGTGCCGTTCGGCGTGCCAAGTTGTACTACCTGCGAGATCTTGAAGGCAAGGCATCCCGCATCAAGGAAAAACTCGGCTGATCAACCGACATTTATTATTAAAAAGCCCGCATTGCGGGCTTTTTTTTGTTCGGCAGAATTGCCGTCAATCCTTGAAAGTCGGCCAACAGGCCTCATTTTGGCTGTAGCCTTAATTTTACCGGAAGCAACTATGACTGAAACTACCAAATCTACCAAACCCAGCAAGCCCAAGAACCCGAAGGCCAAGGTCAACAAGACTGAAAAACATGAGTTTCAGGCCGAGGTACGCGAAGTCCTGAACCTGATGATCCACTCGCTGTATTCCAATCGTGAAATCTTTTTGCGGGAACTGATTTCAAACGCGTCCGACGCGTGCGATAAATTGCGGTTCAAGGCCTTGCAGAACGCCGATTTGCTGGGCGGCGACAGTGAATTGAAAATCGAAATCGAAATCGATGAAAAAGCCCGACTCGTAACCGTACGTGACAACGGTATTGGCATGTCGAAACAGGATGTTATCGAAAATATTGGCACCATCGCCCGTTCCGGAACCAGGAAGTTTCTTGAAAATGTTGCCGAGAACAAGGAATTCAATGCCAACATGATCGGCCAGTTTGGCGTCGGGTTTTACTCGTCTTTCATCGTTGCGGACAAGGTGACTCTGCTGACACGGGCTGCCGGTAGCGATGCAGCGACAGGCGTACGCTGGGAGTCGGACGGGACGGGTGAATATTCAATCTCACAGGTCGACCTGCCCAAACAGGGCACCGAGGTCACACTGCACCTGCGTGAAGATGCCGCGGAATTCCAGTCCTCGTGGAAAGTCCGTTCGCTGATCAGCAAGTACTCTGACCATATCGGTTTTCCGATTTACATGAAGACACCACCGCTGCCGGAAGACGATAAGGCAGAAAAAGAGGAAGCACAACCTCAATGGGAAGCCGTCAACCAGTCCTCGGCCCTGTGGACATTGCAGAAGTCGGAGATCAGCAGCGAGGACTACCAGGCGTTCTACAAACACGTCAGCCACGACTTTGAAGATGCACTGAGCTGGACCCACAACCAGGTTGAAGGCAGCCAGAATTACACATCATTGCTGTATGTGCCATCCAAGGCACCCATGGATATGATGATGCAACGGGATGAACGCCGCGGCTTGCGTCTTTACGTCAAACGCGTGTTTATCATGGATGCCGCGGAACAGTTGTTGCCGCACTACCTGCGCTTTATTCGTGGTGTGGTGGATTCCGACGACCTGCCGCTGAACGTTTCCCGCGAACTGTTGCAGGAGAACAAGATGGTCGAGAAAATCCGCTCGGCAGTGGTCCGCCGAAGCCTCGATCTGCTGCAACGGATGGCGGACAAGGAAGCGGAGAAATACAACACCTTCTGGGATGAGTTTGGAAACGTCGTCAAAGAGGGCCTGGCGGAAGACATGGCGCAGCGTGAGAAGATTGCCAAGTTGCTGAGGTTTTCATCAACGGCCGAAACTTCACGGGAACAGCGTGTCAGCCTGGAAGATTACGTTTCGCGCATGAAAGAAGACCAGGATGTGATCTGGTACGTGACGGCCGAAAACCGCAAGGCTGCAGAAAACTCCCCGCATCTTGAAATTTTTCGCAAGAAAGGTATTGAAGTACTGTTGATGTCTGATCGTATCGACGAATGGGTCATGGGATACTTCCACGAGTTCGATGGCAAGAAACTGCGTTCCATCGCCAAGGGCGACGTCGATCTCGGTACTGATGCCGACACGAAAGAAGACACGGCGCAGCAGGACGCGCAAACGGAACCCTTGTTAAAGCGCTTGTCTGAAGCACTCAAAGATGAGGTCGGGGAAGTGCGCGCCAGCCGGCGTCTGACCGAATCCGCATCCTGCCTGGTGCTGAGTGAGCAGGACCTCGCATTGCATATGCGCCGTATGCTGGAACAGGCCGGCCAGACCCTGCCGGACAGCAAACCGATGCTGGAGGTAAACCTGGAACACCCGCTGCTCAAACGCGCCGAAGCGACTGCTGCTGACGAAGAGTTCAAGGAGTGGGCGACCCTGTTGTATGAGCAGGCTGTGCTGGCGGAAGGCGGGCAACTGGAAGACCCTGCCAGTTTCGTGCAACGTATGAACCGGCTATTATTCAAAGCAGGTTGATCAGCGGGCACCGTCATCCCAGCACACGTCATCCCGGCGCAGGTGAAAAACGTCATCCCGGCGCAGGTGACAAACGTCATCCCGGCGCAGGCCGGGACCTCCAAATGACGAGCAGAGCGCTTATTAAGAGCTTTTTTAAGATCACGGAAATCGTTGGGAGGTCCCGGACATTTGCTGCACAAATTCCGGGATGACGGTGCTTGTTGTTGGGGAGGTCCTGGGTTTGGGAGGTCCCGGCCTGCGCGGGATGATGGTGCTTTGCATAACTAAAAGCCCGATTTCATCATCTGCAAACTCAGGTTAGACTCATTAAATGGATTCAACGGTAAGACTGGATAAATGGCTTTGGGCTGCGCGTTTTTTCAAAACACGCTCCATCGCCCGCGAATCGGTGTTGGGTGGCAAGGTGCATTGGAATGGTAACCGGGCCAAGCCCGGGCGTTTACTCAACGTTGGCGATGAGTTGCGTATCCTGCGGGGCGAGGAGGAGTACACGGTCACGATTGTTGAGCTCACGGGGACCCGCGGCCCGGCCACGACCGCCCTTACACTGTACGAGGAATCAGAGGACAGCCGCCTGAAACGTGAAAAACTCGCGCAGGAACGCAAACTGGCACGTGAAGAACACGCCGGGCGCGAACGCCGTCCGGACAAACGCCAGCGCCGAAAGCTGATCCGGTTCAAAAATAAGCTCGACTAGTAGCACTGTCATTCCTGGTAGCACCGTCCTCCTAAGCGCACCGTCATCCTAAGCACACCGTCATCCTAAGTAGCACTATCCTCCTAAGTAGCACCATCCTCCCAACTAGCATCGTCCTTCCAAGTAGCACCGTCCTCCTAAGTAGCACCGTCATCCCGGCGCAGGCCGGGATGACATTTGTCACCTGCGCCGGGATGACGGTGGACCCTATTAAGAGTTAAAGGGGGGCTATTTAGCGGTCGCGTAGACCCTTGAGCTTATAAATAAGATCCAGCGCGGCCCGCGGCGTCAGCTCATCGGGATCGGTATCATCGAGGGCATCGAGCACTGGATTATCCGGTTCCAGCTCAGGTTCCGGCTCTTCATAGGTCGTGAATAAACCCATCTGGGGGCTGGTATCATCGCCTTTTTCAAGTTTTGACAACTGGAAGCGGGCGCGTCGCAGCACGTTTTTTGGAATACCTGCCAAGGCCGCGACCTGCAAACCGTAACTCTGGCTGGCGGGTCCATCGTCGACCGAATGAAGAAAAACGATGCGGTCGCCGTGTTCCACCGCTTTCAGATGCACATTGTGAACAACGTCGATTTGCATTGGAAGGTGTGTCAATTCAAAATAATGTGTCGCGAACAGGGTGTAGGCGCAGACCTCACGGGCCAGGTATTCAGCCACCGCCCAGGCCAGTGCCAGGCCGTCGTACGTACTGGTGCCGCGTCCGATTTCGTCCATCAATACGAGGGAATGTTGACTGGCGCTATGCAGAATGTTGGCCGTTTCCGTCATCTCCACCATGAAGGTCGAGCGTCCGCGGCTCAGATCGTCTCCCGCGCCGATACGTGTAAAAATCCTGTCCAGCGGGCCGATGACCGCGCTGGACGCCGGCACCCAACTGCCAGTGTACGCCAGCAGGCAAATCAGGGCAGTCTGGCGCATGTAAGTCGACTTGCCGCCCATGTTTGGGCCAGTAATGATCAACATCCGGCGTTTCGGATTCATCAGCGTATCGTTGGGTGTAAAGCTTTCGGTCTGCACATGCTCAATGACCGGGTGACGGCCACCGCGTATGTCGATGCCGGTCTGCTGACTCAGTTCAGGGGAGCAGAAATCCAGTGTGATGGCGCGTTCTGTAAACGCGCATAAAACATCCAGACGGGCGATCGCCCCGGCCATCGCTTGCAGGGGCTTCAGTTCCGTCTGAAGTGTGCTGACCAGTTGTTCATAACAGTACTGTTCGCGGGCCTGGGCCCGTTCACGGCTCGAAAGAATGCGGTCTTCAAATGTTTTCAGCTCATCCGTGATATAACGCTCGGCAGCCTTCAATGTCTGGCGGCGTTTGTAATGTAAGGGCACCTTGTTCTGGTGTGCGTGGGTGATTTCAATAAAGTATCCATGCACCCGGTTGTAACCCACCTTGAGGTTGGCAATACCCGACTCTTCGCGCTGACGGCTTTCGTATTCGAGCAGGAAATCATCCGCGTTTTCCGACAGACCGCGCAGTTCGTCCAGCTCTGCATCAAAGCCGGCAGCGATCACGCCGCCACTGCGCACGAGGACAGGTGGTTCGTCGACCAGGGCTGCGCTCAGCAATTCATGCAGGTGCGGCAGGCATTCTATCTGTTCGGCGCACTGATGCAGGGACTCGCGGTTGGCCCCGACGAGGCAGGATTTGATGTCCGGCAACACCCCGAGTGTCTGCCGCAGCGTCGTCAGGTCGCGGGGCCGCGCTGAGCCCAGTGCGACCCTGGCGAGAATTCGTTCGATATCGCCCACCACGCGAAATTGTGAACGCAATGATTCATACAGACGTGTATCGAGCAAAACGCCGATCATTCTGTGACGTAACTGCAAGCGCTCGCGGTCACGTATCGGTTCGGCGATCCAGCGCCTCAGCAAACGGCCGCCCATCGGTGTAATGGTTGAATCCATGATGCCGGCGAGGGTGTGTTCGTGACGGCCCTCGGGGTGGTGCAACAATTCGAGATTACGTCTTGTTGCGGCATCCAGATGCAAGTGAGTGTGCGGGTTCTCCATCTGGATGGCGCGCAGATGGGGCAAAGCGGTGCGCTGTGTTTCCTGTGCATACTGGAGCAGTGCTCCCCCCGCCGCGATGGCGGCCGGTTCATCTTCGATACCAAAACCTGCCAGGTCGCGGGTGCCGAACTGCTCGGTCAACAGGTGGTGGGAAGACTCAGGGTCGAAATGCCAGGGTGCCCGTTTTCGGAGACCGCGCTGCGCCGAAAACGATGCCGCCCAATCGGCGTCCTCGGGAATCAACAATTCCGCTGGCAGCAACCGTTCCAACTGGGTTTCGAGTTCTTCGGCGGTGCTTACAAGGCGGGTCAGGAATCGACCGGAAGACAGATCCATCCACGCCAGCGCCATGGATTTGCCAATCTTTGCCGCTGCGGCAAGCAGGTTATCCTGGCGGCCGGACAACAGGGCTTCGTCGGTGACGGTCCCGGGCGTGACGATACGCACAACCTTGCGATCTACGATGCCCTTGCCGGCGGTCGGTTCGCTCACCTGCTCACAAATGGCGGCCGATTCACCCTTGCGTATCAACTTGACCAGGTAACCATCCAGCGCATGGAATGGGATACCGGCCATCGGGATCGGCGCGCCCGCCGACATGCCGCGGCTGGTCAGCGTGATATCCAGCAATTTGGCTGCGCGCCGGGCGTCCTCGTAGAATACCTCGTAAAAGTCTCCCATCCTGAACAAAAGAAGGATATCCGGATAGTCCGCCTTGATACGCAGATATTGCTGCATCAGCGGTGTGTGGGAAGATTGTTCTGAAACGGCTGGAGATGGCATCGCGGAAAGTGTAACGTAGGAAGCCGCGGGTGACTATAACGTGTCCGCCAAAGTTTTGGAATCAACAGCCCCGATGACAGGATGGTACCGAATCGATGTCGGAATTTGAAACGCGTGTTGAAGAACTGTTAAAACAAATTGCGGAGCGCCTGACGATGCGCAACTGGCGTATGGCAACGGCTGAATCCTGTACCGGTGGATGGATCGCCAAGTGTTGTACCGACGTGGTGGGTAGCTCCGGGTGGTTTGACCGGGGGTATGTGACCTACAGTTATGCTGCAAAGGAACAGATGCTGGGTGTCTCGCATGACGACCTCGTCAAGTATGGCGCAGTCAGCGAACAGATAGCCGCGCAAATGGCACTGGGCGCCAAACGGCACTCCAGGGCCGCCGTTATCGTGTCCGCTACCGGTATTGCGGGGCCGGGTGGCGGCATGCCGGGAAAGCCGGTTGGCCTGGTGCATTTTGGCTGGTGTATCGGTGATCTGCCCGTGGTTTGCGATGCGTCAGTGTTTACGGGTGATCGCGATGGCGTGCGTCAGCAGACGGTTATACACGCCTTACAGGGCATTGCTTCACGTTTGAGTGCCATGGGCTGACACATTAAAAAAGCGGCTTTTTGGGATTATCGCAATTTGAGAACAAGTTGATGCACACTACACCCAACGAAAGAACCCCGGGTGATACGTGAAGCAATTGCTACCGGTCTGAAGTAGATTTCCACCATTTGTCGTAGGAATATGAAGTGCTGATCGAAACGGGGCTTAAGACACACACAGCCCTGTGTCATAATGCTGCTGGGTAGGCCGCGCAGCGGCAAATACCAGTTAAATTCAAAGGAGAGTAACAGTTGGATAACAACAAAAAGCAGGCGCTGACAGCAGCGTTGTCACAGATTGAAAAGCAGTTCGGCAAGGGCGCCATCATGCGTATGGGCGATGGTTCACCACAGAAAAACGTCGAAGTGATCTCCACCGGGTCATTGGCAATCGATGTCGCGCTCGGTATTGGCGGTTTGCCGCGTGGACGCGTAGTAGAAATCTATGGTCCCGAGTCGAGCGGTAAAACAACCCTGACCCTGCAGGTGATCGCAGAAGCGCAAAAACTCGGTGGCACGGCCGCTTTCGTCGATGCGGAACACGCACTCGACCCGCAGTATGCCGAAAACCTCGGTGTCAACGTGGAAGACCTGCTTGTTTCGCAACCGGATACCGGTGAGCAGGCCCTGGAGATCACGGATATGCTGGTGCGCTCCGGTGCGGTAGATATAGTGGTGGTGGATTCCGTCGCGGCCCTGACACCCAAGGCTGAAATTGAGGGTGAAATGGGTGATCGTCACGTTGGTCTGCAGGCCCGTCTGATGTCGCAGGCGTTGCGCAAACTGACAGCCAATATTCAGCGCTCCAATTGCATGGTGGTTTTCATCAACCAGATCCGCATGAAGATCGGTGTGATGTTTGGTAGCCCGGAAACGACCACCGGCGGAAACGCGCTTAAATTCTATTCATCCGTGCGTCTGGATATCCGCCGCATCGGGGCGATCAAGAAGGGTGACGAAGTCATCGGTAACGAGACACGGGTCAAGGTTGTCAAGAACAAGATGGCCCCGCCCTTCAAACAGGCGGAGTTCGAGATACTGTATGGCAAGGGTATCTCCAAGCTCGGAGAGTTGCTCGATCTTGGCGCAGCCAACGGTATCGTCGAAAAGGCCGGTGCCTGGTACAGCTACGAGAAAGACAGGATTGGCCAGGGCAAGGAAAACGCCCGGGCGTTCCTGGAAGAACATCCTGAAATGGCAACAGAGATCGAGGCCCGTTTGCGCGCCCTGTTACTGCCTAAGTTGGAACCCAGGAAAGAGTCTCCGCAACCGGAACCCGTAGAAGCTTAATCCGGGGGTGCGTGGTGCGTGGCAGGTCTGCGCGTGAATTGACGGAAACCGAGGTGATTGATATCGCGGTGCGTTACCTGGCACGCCGCGAATACGGCGTAGAAGAGCTCAGGCAAAAGCTCATGCAGCGCGGCGCCGGATCAGAAATCGCCGGAAAGGTGGTGGAAGATCTCGCCAATGAAAACCTGGTTTCCGATCAGCGTTTCACGGAGATGTTTGTCCGCACACGTATGCACCAACTTAACGGACCGGTAAAAATACGCGGTCAACTGCGTGGACTCGGTGTTTCCGACCAATTGATTGCCCAGGCGATGCCCGATGAACGGGACACCTGGTTTGAGATCGCAAGCAAGTGGGCAGGGAAACGCAGTCACGGCGAACTGGACTACGCAGGGCGCGTAAAACTTTACCGCGGCCTGATCAACCGGGGGTTTACCCACGAGCAGGCAAATGCCGCCCTGGACCGTCTAAATTCAACTGATTGATTCCTTCATCAGCCATGTTTCTGTAAACTGTCAGGCCCATTACGCGCTGGCAGCGTTTTTTATCGTTTTTAGGCAGGGAAATTTTGAAAACAACAGCTGAAATTCGCCAGGCTTTCCTGGACTTTTTTGCCGCCCGGCAGCACGAGGTGGTGTCTTCCAGTTCGCTGGTTCCGGCCAACGACCCGACATTGCTTTTTACCAACGCCGGCATGGTCCAGTTCAAGGACGTATTTCTCGGTGCAGAGAAACGTACAAAGCTGCGCGCGGTGACCTCCCAAAAATGTGTCCGCGCAGGTGGCAAGCACAACGACCTCGACCAGGTGGGTTATACCGCCCGTCACCACACGTTTTTCGAAATGCTGGGAAATTTCAGTTTTGGTGATTATTTCAAAAAGGATGCCATCCGTTTTGCCTGGAGCCTCCTGACCGAAGACTATGGTCTCGATAAGGACCGTTTGTGGGTGACGATCTATCACACGGATGACGAGGCCTACGACATCTGGAGACATGATATCGGATTGGCGGCAGAGCGTGTGATCCGTATCGGCGACAAACCGGGCGGTCATCAATTCGACAGCGATAATTTCTGGGCCATGGGCGATACCGGTCCCTGTGGTCCCTGCAGTGAAATATTCTATGACCACGGTCCGGATTACGAGGGTGGCTTGCCCGGAACGGAGGACGAGGACGGTGGCCGCTACGTTGAAATCTGGAACCTGGTCTTCATGCAGTTTGACCGCTCTGGAGACGGCACATTGACGCCATTGCCCAAACCCTGTGTCGACACCGGCATGGGACTCGAACGGCTTGCAGCGGTGCTGCAGGGCGTGCACAGCAACTACGAGACCGACCTTTTCCAGGCCCTGATCAAGAGCGCGGCAAAGCTGACCAATACGACGGACCTGACCAACAAATCTCTCAATGTCATTGCCGACCACATCCGCGCCTGCGCCTTCCTGATAGCCGATGGTGTATTGCCGTCGAACGAGGGTCGCGGATACGTGCTACGGCGCATTATCCGGCGGGCCATAAGACACGGCTTCAAACTGGGTCAGAAAAATCCGTTTTTCGCGGGAATGACTGCAACGCTGGTGGAACAGATGGGGGCTGCTTACCCGTCACTGAGCAAGCAACAAGCATTCATCACGGCCACACTGGAAGACGAAGAGAAGCGCTTTGCAGCCACGCTGGACAAGGGCTTGGGCCTGCTGAACAACGTCATGGCCAAAGCTCAGGCAGCACACGGCAAAATCGATGGTGAAGTCGCGTTTACGCTTTACGATACCTATGGTTTTCCATTGGATCTGACCCAGGATATCGCCCGCGAAAAAGACCTCGAGGTCGATCTTGAGGGTTTTAATCTCGAGATGGAGAAACAGCGTGAACGCGGCCGCGCTGCCGGCCAGTTCCAGCACAAGGACCAGATATCAGCGGATGCCGTGAAAACATTCCCGGTCACGCGTTTTCTTGGTTACGAGCAGCTTTCAACCGACCGGGCCGTCATTGCCGGTATCCTGGTGGACGGTCAGTTGGTCGATCAGGTCAGTAAAGGTGATTCGGCTGTGCTGGTCCTGGACCAGACCCCTTTTTACGCGGAGTCCGGTGGCCAGGTGGGTGACACCGGTACTATCAGCACAGCAGATACGCAATTCGAAGTGCTCGATACGGTCAAGCTGGGTGGGACGTTCTTTGGTCATATCGGCCGGATGACCGATGGTGTTCTGAAACCGGACCAGCAGGTAGTGGCCGAAGTGGATGCCCGGCGGCGTCAGTCGATCGTCATCCACCACTCCGCCACGCATCTGATGCACCGTGCATTGCGGGATATCCTCGGAACCCACGTGGAACAGAAAGGCTCGCTGGTCGCACCCGACCATACGCGTTTCGATTTTTCCCACCCAAGGCAACTTAGCATGGACGAGTTGCAGCAAATTGAACGTCATGTAAATGACGCGATCCGGGTCAATCCCCTGTCGGTTTCCGAGGTCATGAGTTTTGACGATGCATTGAAAACCGGCGCGATGGCGCTGTTTGGCGAAAAATACGGTGACAGGGTGAGGGTTTTGAAGTTTGGAGACCTGTCTACAGAGCTTTGTGGCGGCACGCACGTAAACAGGGTGGGGGAGATCGGATTGTTCAAGATTATCTCCGAATCCGCTATCGGTTCCGGTGTACGGCGTATTATGGCCGTAGCGGGACAAGCCGCTGTGGATCATATCCAGAGCATGGAACGGCAACTTCAGTCGGTCGCGCATACCCTGAAAGTGGGCCCTGAAGCTACCCCAGCGCGGTTGAAACAGGTGATGGAACGTAACCATCAACTGGAAAAAGAAGTGTCCGCGCTGAAGTCCAGTATGGCCAGTTCCGGTAGTGACAGTTTGCTCAAAAATGCAAATGAAATCAATGGTATAAAGGTTCTGGCCGCGCGCATGGATGATCTCGATGCAAGTGGTCTTAGAGACAGTGTCGATCACCTCAAGGACCGCCTGGGCAGTGCCGTTGTGGTGCTTTCCAGTGTTGAAGGTGAGAAGGTCAGAATAGCCGTTGGTGTCAGTAAAGACTTGACTGCTCGGATAAAAGCAGGAATTCTGGTAAACTTTATTGCAAAGCAGGTTGGCGGAAAAGGTGGGGGACGTCCCGATTTTGCCCAGGCGGGAGGCGATCGTCCGGATTTATTGGACGAAGCGCTTTCCACTGTGTCGCCCTGGGTAGCTGACCAGACTTGATGTTACCAGCACAATAGTTTGTGCCTAATGGGCATAGACTTACTATAAAAACAGGGATAAGGTGCTTAAAAAGGCCTGACACCAAAGGAAGGTACGCATGCTTATACTAACAAGACGAGTTGGGGAAAAGCTCGTAATTGGAGAAAATGTGACAATTACCGTTCTGGGGGTAAAAGGCAACCAGATTCGCATCGGTATCGACGCGCCACCCGAAGTACAAGTACATCGCGAAGAAATTTTTCAGCGAATTCTTAAAGAAAGGGAAGAGTTGGGCGGTAAACGCGGTATCAAGTAATACACATTTATTCTTTACCCGGAATAGAGGAACCGGTATGCTTCGCATCCCGGTTTTTTTGATCCTTAAAGAACGGAATTGCGCCCCATCACGGGCGGCTAAAACGACGAATAGTCTACAACGCAATATTAGATTATGGAGAGGTGGCCGAGTGGCTGAAGGCGCTCCCCTGCTAAGGGAGTATGGGTCAAAAGCCCATCGAGGGTTCGAATCCCTCCCTCTCCGCCAGATACAAAAAACCCCGCAAACGCGGGGTTTTTTGTATCTGGCGAAAAGGTTGGTTTGACGAGAATCCCGGTGCGAAGCACCAGGGTTCGATTACCGGGCAGGATAGCCCGGGAAGACGTCGACGCAGGAGACGCCCGCAGGGCGAGGGTCGGGGACAAGGTGAGACCGGGAACCGGTCGAGAGGGCGGCCTGGGCCGCGGCCCGGGTCAATCCCTCCCTCTCCCCCGCAAACGCGGGGATTTCCATATCAGCTGCAGAACCTGGCCACATGCAGCAAGCTGCATACGGCATTCGGATACGTCTAATCCTCTTCCATAAATGGATATTGAAAATCTTCGGGAGCGTCAAAGGTCTCCTTGATCGTGCGCGTGGATACCCAGCGCAGCAGGTTCAGGTAGGAACCCGCCTTGTCGTTGGTGCCGGACGCACGGGCACCGCCGAACGGCTGTTGCCCGACCACGGCGCCGGTGGGTTTGTCATTGATGTAAAAATTTCCGGCCGCGTTTTCTAGCTTGCTCAAAGCCAGGCTGACCGCGGTACGCTCGGTGGCGAAAATGGCGCCGGTCAGCGCATAGATAGAGGTCTGGTCGCACACATCCAGCGTCTCTTCATATTTTTCGTCAGCGTAGATATGGATGGTCATCACCGGCCCGAAAATTTCTTCCTCCATGGTGCGGTAGTGCGGGTCGTCGGCGAGGATCACGGTGGGCTCGATAAAATAGCCCGTGCTGTCATCGTAATTGCCGCCAATGATGATCTTGGCATCGTCTGCATTTTTGGTGTATTCAATAAATTCAATAATTGTCTCAAACGCGCTTTTATCGATGACGGCGTTGAAGAAATTGCCGAAATCGGTGACCGGTCCCATCTTGATTTTGGCCATCTCGCTTTCCAGCCCCTGGTGGACCTCCGGCCATAAGGACTTGGGGATATATGCGCGCGAGGCGGCCGAGCATTTTTGTCCCTGGAATTCGAATGCGCCGCGTATAATCGCGGTCACCACTTTCTTCACGTTGGCGCTTGAGTGGGCAAAAACAAAATCCTTGCCACCGGTTTCGCCAACGATGCGCGGATATGATTTGTACTTGTCGATGTTATTTCCGACCGTTTTCCACATCTGGTGGAAAACACCGGTCGATCCGGTGAAATGGATGCCGCCGAGGTCACGGTGATCCAGACAGATTCGACCCACCATGGAGCCACGTCCGGGGATGAAATTGATGACACCATCCGGCAGTCCCGCTTCCTTGAGAATCTGCATGATCAGGTATGGCGTGTAGACGCATGACGAGGCGGGTTTGAGCAGCACGGTGTTGCCCATGATCGCCGGCGCCGTCGCCAGGTTGCCGGCAATGGCGGTGAAATTGAAAGGCGCCACGGCGAATACAAAGCCTTCCAGGGGTCTTTGCTGTACGGAGTTCCATACCCCCCTTGACGAATACAGTGGCTGGTCACTGTAAACCTGTTGTGCAAAATAGACATTGAAACGCAGGAAATCGATCAATTCGCAGGCGGCGTCAATCTCGGCCTGAAATGCACTTTTACTGGTCGAGAGCATGCTGATGGCATTCATCACATAACGATATTTACCCGCGAGCAGATCGGCGGCCTTGAGGAAAATTCCAGCGCGTTCTTCCCAGCGTAATGCTGCCCATTGATGCTTGGCCGCCATTGCCGCTTCGATGGCCTGCTCAATTTCAGTCTTGCCGGCCTGGTGATAGTCGGCCAATACATGCTGGTGGTCGTGTGGCATGACGGCCTGGCCGAGATTGCCGGTACGGACTTCTTTGCCACCAATGATCAAGGGTATCTCGATCTTTTTGCCGGCGATTTCATCGAGCGCGGCTTTCAACTTTGCGCGTTCGGATGAGCCAGGGGCGTAATCACAGACCGGTTCGTTTACCGGCATCGGGACTTTAAAAATGGCATTGTTGAGCAGATTCATGGGTGGCACCTTTTTGTCTCTAAAGCAGTATGTGCGGGGTGGTCAATGTAACAGGCTATTTTACATTGTTTTCAGGCGCAGTCCGACCTCTCCTGCCGTCTCATCTTCTGTATCGGCGTCGGCAGATGCGGCTTACGCCAGGCTGATCACGCCTGGAGATTCTGGTTTGTAATGCTAGGAGCCTGTCGGATTTAACATGATCTACTCGGCAACTGCTCCATGCGTTACCCTACCTCCCACATCCATGTGGTCGTGCGAAAAACCCGAGTTTGGCCAGATTCCCCGATCTTTTTCGTTAAATAGCGGTGCTATTCGCCTCAAAAGATCGAAAAATCTATCTCAAATCGGATTTCCCTCGTTACGATCGGTCAAGTCCGACAGACTGCTAGAGATCTACTTTATCCATTGCGACCGGACTCACATCGTCGTGTTTCAAGCGGCGTTTGCCGGTGCGGTCAATCCGCATGGTCAGACGACAGGCCGGATCCGGGCAGACGCAGCGGCTATCGGTTTCCATCCAGTCTGCGGGGTGGCACTGGCGTTGCTTGGCGGGCAGTAAGGGAATAACAGACTGTAGTGCAAATAGACAAAAATCCTTTTGATCGGGCAATGAAATCTTGCCGCCTTTGAGATCAAAATAATCACCCTCGGTCATGTTGCAGGTGCAATGACCTTCAATCGATTCCACCACGACCCTGAGGTCATAAAGCTCAAATACGTCATTCTGACCGGGGGGCTTGTTCATGATTGTCAATCCGGGCCGACATCGTGGCCGGCATTTTGTGTGGAGGTTTCAGGGTTTCAGAAAATTATCGCAATATATCCGGGCAGTTTCACTATGGAAAGCCATATTGAAATGATCGCGCCAATAAAAAGCATGACATTGCGGCCGGTATTCGCCTTGTGCTGCCCCATTACCTGGTGACGGTTGACCAGTACGATCACGATAATCATCACCATCGGGATCAGCAGGGCATTGACGCCCATCAGCAGCAATACCTTCAAAAGGGCTGGAAAATTCCAGAACGGGGCCAGTATGGCGGGTATAAAAACCCACAACTTCAGCATGTGCTTGAAAGGTACATTGTCTGCCCGGTCATGCCAGTCATACCCGAACATATCAAGCAGCCAGTAGCTTATGACCTGCACCACCACGATAAAGGTTGTCAGCGCCGCCAGGCAAATCCCTATCGAAAATATTAACGGCCCCAAAAACCCCATACCTGCGGGGAACGCCTTGATCAGCACCTTTCCCGCCTCATGCACCGTATCGATCTGTGCATGATCCGCGAGGCTGTACAGCGCAAATCCACCAGCCACCATGACAAATATCGAGTAGCAACCGAAGATCACACCGAGGTTCAAAACAGCCTTGTGGAACTCCCGTTTCAGGTCAGGGCTCCCTTTCATATTGTCCGCGCTCATGTACGGGATGCCCAAAAGCGCTGCCGGTGCCAGGGCGGTACCGATGATGGCCATGATCGACTGCCCTGAAAGTCGAAAGCTTTCAGTGCCGGGCACTGCGAGGTCGTCCGGAATACCTGGAACAAAGCCTGCAAGGATGGCAGGCAATTCCTGGAAGCCACGTAAAGCGACCACCAAAAAACAAAAAAACATGACGACCATTAGCGCCGTCATCGTCTTTTGCATACGTTCATAGCCGTTTGATGAAAGCAACCAGTAGATAAAAGAGGCCACCAGCAGGGATAGTACCGTTTCGACAATCCGATAGGTCTGTACATAATCCGTGGTCGCTGCGCCTTCGGGTGGGTAGAAGGAAAACACCGACATCAGGGCCGAAGTCATGACCGACATCTGGCCCATAGCCACCAACAAATGCACGGGTACATTGATCAACAAAATGAACCAGGCGACCGAGGGGTGGACCTGCGACCTGATCAGCGAAAGCATGCCTTGATCAGTGTTCAAAAGACCAATTCGTGAAGCGGAGTCCACGAAGATCACAAACAGGGGCAGGATTGCAACGACGACCCACAGCAGGTCGTAGCGGAACCAGGCCCCGGCGAGTATGAACGTAGCGACCGCACCCGCACCCATTGTGCCTGCAGCCATCACCGCGGCGGGGCCTACGATCCTGGCAAACAGACCGGCCGGCTTACTCATCCGTAACTCATTGGCAAGCGCCACCCGACTGATTGAGGTTGTATTTCATGATCCGCCCATGCCGGCCATCCCGGTCGCGTTCAATATCATAGACATCACCCGGGACGCCCGTCCCCGTTTGAACGGCCGACCGGATCGCTTCAATCTCTGTCACTTCCAGTTTCAGCCGGGCCAGTTTTTGCAAACTTTGCAGGTGGCTGGCGTTTCGGGCGCCGATAATGACAGCCGATACGGCTTCCTGTTGCAGGACATATTGAGCGGCAACTTCGGCAATTTGTACATCGTGTTTCTCTGCGATTTTTTTCAAAACCCTCAGCAGGTGCTGAAATATTTCGAATCCGCCGGTCTCTTCAATGATCAGCTGGTATTTCACCAGTGATCTGTTTTCTGAATATTGGCGCTGTGGCTGACCCAGGTACTTTTCCGTCAGAAACCCGCCCGCCACCGTTCCATAACACAGAAATGACATGTCGTTTTGCTGAATGAATTCCTGCATTGGACCCGCAGGCCGGCCGTCAAGGGCCGAATACTGCACCTGGTTGGTGATCAGCGGACAACCTGCTTCCAGCATTTCGCGCAGACTGGCCAGATTGAAGTTGGTAGCGCCGATATACCTGATCTTGCCGGCTTTTTGCAGTTCAACGAGGTGTAAACAAACATCGACATAACGTGGCACTGAATAGTCCCACCAGGCAAATTGCACCAGGTCGAGTCTCTCGACACCGAGGCGGGTGAGTGAACGGTCGATGATTTTTTCGGTGTCGGCCTTCGATACACTCGCCAGGGCATCCAGATCGGGTACATACTTGGTGTGTATTTGAACAGGGGGAAGTTCACCACTGTCAATCTCGCCCTGGTGTTTTTTCAGAAACTTTCCGATCAGCTCTTCGACCCCGGTGTAGATGTCCGCACAGTCAAAGGTCGTGACCCCGGCGCTGACAAAATCACGCATATCGGCAATGGCCTGTCGTTCATCAATGTACCCGTGTCCACCTGCCAGTTGCCATCCACCCTTGATAATTCTCGAGATGGAGTAGTCGTCCCTGAGTGTGGTTCGTAGTTGCCTCAGATTCATTCGACCAAGTGACCCCCGGCGCAAGATTTCAATAAAAGAGGTGAAAAAACAACACTGCTGTTCGAAGTCACTTTAACATGAGGCACCGATTCCGTGGCAGGCTTCGTGTCTCGTTTAAAGAAAAAATTTGGTGGTTATTGCGCAAACACTGATATTTTGATTTGATTGTCGCCCGCGCCGGCACTGGAGCAAGAAAATGAGTTTTGGGTCATTGAATCAACTGCGTTACGAGGCGTCATTGAGGCTGGCTGGAAAGTGGTTGTTGGCAGTTGTCCTGTTTTTGTCGGCCTGGCCAGTGCAGGCACAAACCAGGGGGTTGATTGATGCCTACATCGAACAATGGAAGGAATTCTACCCGAGCTCGGCGTTCGCCGAAGGTCAAACTTCCGCAGCCTGGCGTTTTGAAGACTTCTCTGAAAATCGTGTTTCGGACTGGCTGAACTACAATCACAGCGCTGAAAAAATCCTCCTGGCCGAACATGAAAACACACCATTGAATGACCGGGTTGATGCACAGGTGTTATTGCGTCAGGTCAGGCTTGAATTGGAACTCTGGGAACAGGACAAGCCGCTTTCTGAACAACCGCAGTGGTATACGGGCAAGATTTCAGAGGGCCTGACTTATGTGCTGGTATCGGAAAAACTAAGCCCGGATGAGAAATACAGGGCGGTGTCAGTGCGTCTGGACGGTATCGCCGCCCTGTGCAGGCTGGGAATCGAGAACTTGCGCAATGGCAATCCCGCAAGAACGCAGGCTGCATTGAAAGCCCTTGAGCGAACCATCGGTTTTTATGATAACAAACTGCTCTCTCAATCTGACGCATGGACCAGCGTAGCGGATCGCGAAGCACTCGATCAATCGATTCATCGGACCAGTGAACAAATGCAAGAACTGGCAGACCATATTCGCGACAAGGTCCTGCCTACGGCGTCAGTACCGGATAAATTCGGGGCCAAGGTATACATGCGCAAACTCGCCATCTTTTCGGACAACAGTGTAACGCCGGAGTCCCTGACGGTCGCGGCATTGGAGGAGATCGACCGGGTCCGTGAGCTGATGCTGGAGCTGGCAGCTGCCTGGTGGGATGAACAGAGCCCGGGTTCCGACAAACCCAAGGGGCGACTACTGCTCGATGCCGCGCTGGCTGCCATGGAAGAGGACCGTACAGACAACAGGCAGGATTTTCTGCATGTATTCAGAAAAGACACCGAAGAATGTGTTGAGTTTGTAATCCGGCATGAACTGGCAACGGTGCCGCCAAATCACAAGATAAAGGTCGAGTTGTTACCGCCACATTCTCCGCTCGCCAGGATTGGTGGCGTATTCCCGCCCGGCCCCTTTGATCCCGAAGCGGAAACGCTCCTTTACCTGCCATCCATTCCCGATGATGCACCCGATGATGAGAAAGAAGGTTTCTATCGATCATTCAACAATCATTTCAACAGGATGATTGTCGCCCATGAAATCTTTCCCGGTCACGACATGCAGTTCAAAGTGGGGCTGTTACATGCGAGCAAAGTACGGGCCATTTTTACCAATCAGATTTATGCAGAAGGCTGGGCTTCTTTCAGCGAAGAGTTGATGCTGGCAGCGGGTTGGGGGGATGGCAATAAACTGACGCGGCTGGCACATTTGCGCAAGCGACTGGAAAATGCGACGCGGGCCTATATCAGTGTCATGGTGCATACCCAGGGCTGGAGCAGGGAGCGCGTGATCGAGTTTGCAAGTGAACGCGGTTTGCTACCGGCCCAATTTGCCGAAAACCTGTGGGACCGCGTATCCGGTTTGTACATGTCTTTACAATTGACTTCCTACTTTGTCGGTTACCAGGGCTTCGAAGCACTCTGGCGCGAAGAGCAAGAGCGGCTTGGAGATAAATTTGTGCAACGGAATTTCGTCGATTCCGTGCTCGCAACCGGGTCGGTTCCCATGGCGGCTTTGCGTGAGATTATCAGACAGTAATCCTGTCATTTCCTTATCCACAGGGAAAAGGGTGAACCTGGGATGGGGAGGGTTTGAAGTAATATGCCTCGTGATGCCGTAACTGGGCCAACAAGCATGCACGGGGAACACCATTGTAGTAAAGTACGCGCCTTGTAAGAATCCGGGTTCGTTTTCATGTTTGTGAGTTATCCTGCAAAATCAAATCAGACCGATAACACTGCGGTGGAAACACTGGTTTCGGAGTTGGCCAACAGCGACAGGATACGGTTGAAGTTTGGCAATTATGGAATCGAAATAGTCGAGAATGGCCTCAGGATCCGGGTCTCAAACCTGTTCAGTACAGAACGCGGCGTCAAGACCAACCGGACTTTCGCGGTGGTCATGTATCCGGAGGTGATCGAACCGGCCTTCCGCAAGGAACACGAAGCCATCATCAGCGGTCAATCGATCGGAATCGTTTTCAAGGATTGCGAATGGATGATCGAAAAACGCCACCAGTACGTCGGCCAACTGGATATCCAGTCCGATCTCTCAGCCATCCATTCGGTCTTTGGCGATATCGGTGACGTCCTTCCGGTTATCCACGTTTACTCACTGGTGATCAAAAAGAACAATGCGCAGTTTCACTACGCATCAATCGCCGAAGTGCACCACCCCGACTACCTCCGCCCGGAAGACCTGAAGGCGATTTACGGTGATGAAGTCGACGGCAGCCTGGAGAAAGACCGGGACACCATCGATTTTCTGAAAATTGTAGAAAGCAAAATGCAGGGCGATTGAATCGATAGTCGAGATTGATCTTTAAACGTGGCACCGGCAAATAATTGGCACCGTCAAATAATTGGCACCATCAAATAATTGGCACCATCAAATAATTGGCACCGTAAAATAATTGGCACCGTCATCCCGGCGCCATTTTCGATGACGGTGTCGGGTTCAACGTTCAGTTTGAAAATCGACCCCTTTCGTTGTTAACCCACGTCATTTTCATTCAACCTGAACAACTCGGTGTTGCCGCCGATGGCCGCGGTGTTGATGGTCAGAACCTTTTCGTTGGCGAAACGTAACAGGTAATGGGGTCCGCCGGCCTTGGGGCCGGTGCCAGAAAGACCCATGCCGCCAAAAGGTTGCACACCTACGACCGCGCCGATCATGTTGCGGTTGACATAGGTGTTGCCTACATCGTTTTTGGCGAACAGGTCCAGCCAGTAACCCTCGATACGCGAATGCACACCAAAGGTCAGTCCAAACCCCGACTCGCCGATGTCGGCCATTACTTTGCCGATATCACCGTGCTTGTAACGAATGATATGAAGGACCGGACCAAACTCTTCGTCCATCAGCGTGGAGAGGGCAGGGATTTCGAAAATGTGCGGTGCGAGGAACGAACCGTTTTCAAGTCCGTCGGGAACATCACCCCGGGCAATCAGTTTGGCCTCCTTGTGCATGCGGTCGATATGCTTTTCCAGGCCGTTGCGTGAACTCACATTGATGACCGGTCCGATGTCGGTGGCGAGCTCCAGCGGGTTGCCGATCTGGCGTTCGGCCAGCGCGCCTTTGAGCATGCCGATGACCTTGTCGGCGATGCTGTCCTGCAGGTAGAGCACGCGCAGGGCCGAGCAGCGCTGTCCCGCGGACGAGAAGGCGGAAGTCAGGACATCGTCGGTGACCTGCTCCGGCAACGCCGAAGAATCGACGATCATGACGTTCTGTCCGCCGGTTTCGGCGATCAGTGTATTGATGGGGCCGTTCTTGGCGGCGAGTGCGCGGTTGATCGTCCGGGCAGTGCCTGTCGAGCCCGTCAGGGCCACGCCGATGATCCGTTCATCGGATACCACGGCAGCACCCATCTTTGAACCGCGGCCGTTAAGCAGGTGTAACACATCCGTCGGAACACCGGCTTCGTGCATCAGGCGCACCGCGTAAGCGCCCACCAGCGGGGCGGGGTCCGCAGGCTTGGCAATGACCGCATTGCCCGCCGCCAGTGCGGCGGTGATCTGGCCGGTGAAAATGGCCAGCGGGAAATTCCATGGGGAAATGCAGAAGAACACGCCACGGCCATGCAGGGAGAGTTTGTTGCTCTCGCCGGTGGCGGATTTGAGCACCATCGGACTGGCGAAATTCCGCCGTGCCTGCAACGCGTAGTAACGGCAGAAATCGGCCGCTTCACGCACCTCTGAAATTCCGTCGGCGATGACCCTGCCGGCCTCCCGCGCCAGCAGGTCGATAAACGTTACACGGTGTTCCTCTATCAGGTCTGCCAGACGTTCCAGTATTTTTGCGCGGCCTTCTCCGCCGACGGCGTTCCAGGCCTTTTGCGCCTTGACTGCCGCATCCAGTGCACGGTCGATGTCGGCATCCCCGGCATGCCGCGTCGTGCCCACCTGGATGCGCTTGTCCGCAGGGCAGGTGACCGGGATTTCCTCACCGCCAACCGCTTCACCGCAGACGATCGATGGCGCTTCATAGGTTGCCGTTGATATTTTTGCCAGCGCTTCAAGCAAGGCCTGGCTCTTGAGCGGATTGGCGAGGTCAATGCCGGCGGAATTCTTTCTGTCGCCATACAGGTTCACCGGCAATGGAATACCGCCGTGACGCTTGTCGGACATCGCAGCGACGGCGGCGACCGGGTCGCTGACAACGTCCTCCACCGGCACATCGGCATCCATGAAGCGGTTGACAAAGCTGGAATTGGCGCCGTTTTCCAACAGGCGTCGCACCAGGTAGGGCAGCAGGTCTTCATGCGCGCCCACCGGTGCGTAAGTGCGCACACGCGGCATGTTCTTGATTACCCTGGCGGCGGACTTGTAGAGCAGAACCCCCATGCCGTGCAGACGTTGAAACTCCATTTCCATGCCTTCCCCCATGACTGCCACCGCGGCGAGAGAATGTGCATTGTGCGTGGCGAACTGGGGATAAAAAGCGCGTGGCGCGTCCAGCATGCGGCGGGCGGAAGCCAGGTAGCACAGGTCAGTCGTGACTTTGCGTGTCCACACCGGGTAGTCGGCGAATCCGTATTCCTGTGCATGTTTGACTTCGGAATCCCAATAAGCGCCCTTTACCAGGCGCGTCGGGAAACGCCGGCCGGTCTCATCGCTCAGCGCGATCAGCCAGTCGATCAGCGCCGGGCCACGTTTCTGATAGGCCTGTATGACGAGGCCGAGACCCTGCCATCCGTCGAGCTCCGGGTCACGTGCCAGCGCCTCGAATATCTCCAGGGAAATATCCAGCCGGTCAGCCTCCTCGGCATCGATGGTCAGTTGCATATTGTACGTCTTGGCCAGCAAGGCCAGTTCCTTGACGCGTGGCAGCAACTCGGCCAGCACGCGTTGCTTCTTGACGGCTTCATATCGTGGGTGTAATGCGGACAGCTTGATTGAAACCGATGAGCGGTTGGCGATATCTTCGCCTTCATCCTGGATCGCTTTGCCGACTTCCCCGATGACCTGGCGATACAGGTTCAGAAAACGTTCCGCATCCTTCGCAGTACGTGCACCTTCCCCGAGCATGTCAAAAGAAAACAGCCGTTTAGCTTCCTCGCGCCTGGCGCGCTGTTTCAGGGCTTCCTTGATGGTGCGGCCAAACACGAACTGGTGACCCATGATACGCATCGCCTGCATGACCGCTTTGCGGATCACCGGCCCGCTCAGCCTGGCGACCGTGGACTTTGTCCAGCCGGCTGCGTCACGGGTGATGTTCTTGTCCAGCTTCATGACACCGCCAGTCAACATCAGCGCCCAAACCCCGGCGTTGACAAACAGGTCCTGCGAACTGCCACGGTGATCTGCCCAGTTACCCGAAGTGATCTTTTCCGAGATCAATTCATCCTGTGTTTCTGCATTGGGGATACGCAAAAGCGCTTCCGCCAGGCACATCAGCGCAACACCCTCCTGGTTGGAAAGACCAAACTCCTGCATGAAGGCATCCAGCGTACCCCGCTCGGCGCTCATTGCCCTTGATTTGGTGACGATGTCATGGGCAATGGCGACGATTTCATCGCGGCTGGCCCGGCTCAAGGTGAAATCCGACAGCATGCTATCGGCCATCTTGTTCTCATCACCAAGCTTGCTCTGACGAAGGGCGAGACGGGCCCGGGATAAAGTTGATCCAGCAGTAGTGTTCACAAAAAGATGACCTCTGAAGTGGTTGGTTTGACCCGTTATTATGTTACAAAAACTGGTGAAAAATTCGATATATGCTACTGTATTGTGCTTATTAACGTTATAAACACTATTAAAACGTCGTTTAAACAGGTAAGTATGCTATGAGCAAACCGAAAAACCGCGCCCTGGATCGTATCGACCTCAAGATTCTTCGCTTGCTGCAGGGCAACGCACGTACGACCAACGCAGACCTTGCCCGCTCGGTTAATCTCAGCCCGACACCGTGTCTTGAACGTGTACGGCGTCTTGAGGCGGATGGCTATATCCTCGATTACGTCACGCTCCTGAATCCGCAAAAACTCGGGGCTGGCGTGATCAGTTTTATACAGGTATTGCTGGATCGCACCAACCCTGACGTCTTCAACCGCTTCAAGCAACAGGTGTCCCTGTGCCCGGAGGTGATGGAGTGCCACATGGTTGCGGGCGGCTTCGATTACCTGTTGAAAGTGCGTACCAGTAGCATGCTTGAGTACCGCGATTTTCTGGGCGAAACCCTGGCGCGTATGTCCGATATCAAGCAGACTCACACCTACGTGGTCATGGAGGAGGTCAAGGCGACCCACGCGATAACCGTCTGAACCCGGGCGCGGTTCGGTGCATAATGCTTCATATCAATGGGGCTAATATCAACGGATTTAAAATCAATGACATGGACCTGCGGAGAAAAACAGTGATCAGTGGCAGCATCGTCGCACTCGTAACACCCATGCTGGAGGATGGCTCGGTCGATTGGGACAGCATGGATGCACTCCTGGAAATGCACATTCGTGAGGGTACCGGGGCGATCGTGTCTGTCGGCACCACCGGTGAATCCGCCACCCTGTCCGTCAGGGAACACTGCGAGGTGATTGCCCATACCGTAAACAAGGTCCGCGGTAGAATCCCGGTGATCGCCGGAACCGGTGCAAACTCAACCGCCGAGGCGATCGAACTGACCGCGGCGGCGAAGGATGATGGCGCGGACGCCTGTCTGCTGGTTACGCCTTACTACAACAAGCCGACCCAGGAAGGCCTGTATCAGCACCACAGGAAGATCGCCGATGCGGTGGCAATTCCGCAGATACTTTACAACGTGCCGGGGCGGACCGGTGTCGATATGCTGCCGGCGACCATTGGACGGTTGGCCGAAATCGATAATATCGTCGGTGTCAAGGAGGCGACGGGCAACCTGCAGCGCGGGCGTGAGGTGCTCGATATCTGTGCCGGCAGGATAGCGGTTTATTCCGGTGATGATGAAACTGCCGCTGAGCTTATATTGATGGGTGCCATGGGCAATATCTCGGTGACGGCCAATATCGCGCCCGCATTGATGGCGCGTTTGTGTAAACTGGCGCTGGCCGGAGAAACCGCCAAGACCCATGAACTCAATGCCACTCTGCTGCCGTTGAGCAAGACCCTGTTCCTGGAATCCAACCCTATTCCGGTCAAGTGGGCACTGGCCCGGCAGGGGCGTATCGGCGGTTACCTCAGGTTGCCAATGACCGAATTGGCACCGGCCTTTCACGAAACGGTGACCGGCGCGATGCGCGCGCTGGACCTGCTTTGAGCCGGGTAACGCCGGCTCAGAACATTTCAGAGTTGTCGATATCCTCTTCTTCGACCGTGCTCCGGTTCGGAATGAAATCTCCCGTGACCATCTGGTCGTAGGACAGGCCGGGACCAACCATCGGGTACACGTTGGCATCGCGGTCGATAATGACCTCGAGGAATGCCGGACCTGGAAACGCCAGCCATTCCCCGATCACCCGCTTCAGATCTTCTTTCCTGTCGAGACGTACCGCAAACCTGAAGCCGTCGGCTTCGGCGGTCTTGACAAAATCCTTTGACCGCAGTGATTTGTCACTGTAGGACTGGCGGCCCTTGTAAAACAGTTTTTGCCACTGTCTGACCATGCCGTCGCCATAGTTATTAAGCACCAGCACCTTGACCGGGAGTTCGTAACTGGTCGCGGTTTCGAGTTCGCCGATATTCATGCGGATACTGGCGTCGCCGTCGATATCGATGACCAGGTGACCGGGCATGGCGAACTGTGCTCCGATCGCTGCAGGTAAGCCAAAACCCATCGTCCCCATACTGCCGGAAGTCAGCCACAACCTGGGGTGCTGAAAATCGAAATACTGGGCCGCCCACATCTGGTGCTGTCCGACGCCGGTGGCAATAATCGCATCGCCGCCGGTAATGTCATTGATGGCCTCGATGACCGCGTACGGTTGAATGAGGTCGCTGTCGCGGTCGTAGTTGAGGGCGTACTTTTCCTTGAGTCGGGCAATATCATCGTGCCACGGGCTGAAATCAGTAAGAATCCCGTGCTCCGCGGCGTAATCGCAGAGAATTTCCAGGTCCTGCTTCAGAATACCCACGTGGTTCCAGTCCACTGTCTTGACCTTGCCGATTTCCGACGGATCGATATCAAACTGCGCGATATGTTTGGTCCTGGGTGCGAATTTCGCGGGGACTCCGGCCACGCGGTCATCGAAACGTGCACCGACGGCAATCAGGAAATCACAATCTTCCACGGCATAGTTGGCAGAGGCCAGACCATGCATGCCGAGCATATGCAACGACAGCGGGTCCTTTGTGGGCACCGCACCTATCCCCATCAGCGTGGTGGTGACGGGAATACCAAAATGCGATGCAAAACGGCGTAGCTCGTCCGTGGCGTTTCCATTGATGACGCCGCCGCCCGCGTAGATCAGGGGCCGGTCGGACATCTGCAGCATGTTGAAAAATGTTTCGCACTCCTCCGCATCGAGCACGTTTTGCCGCAATGCATGGATACGTTGCCGGTAGCCACGTACGGGCAGTAATCCGCTTCCCTTGAAAATACCGCTCCAGTTCTGGATATCCTTGGGCAGGTCCAATACCACCGGTCCGGGCCGTCCTGTCCGGGCGATCTCGAAAGCGGTTCTTATGGTTTCTTCCAGCAATTCAGGGTTCGTGACCAGGAAGGTGTGTTTTGACACCGGTCCGAGGCAACTGGATACCGGCGCTTCCTGGAATGCATCCGTGCCGATCGCCGCGAGCGGAACCTGGCCGCAGATCACCACGATCGGGGTGGAATCCGCCATGCAATCCCTCACCGGTGTAACAGTGTTGGTGGCGCCTGGACCGGAGGTGACCATCGCAACACCGACTTCACCCTTGGCGCGCGCGTAGCCCGCGGCCATGAACCCCGCGCCCTGCTCGTTGGCCGGTATGATCAACGGCATGGGCTCAACACCATTCGCGTGGGCGTGTTTAGCATTAAAGCGGAAGATCGCATCAAAGGTCGGTAATATTGCACCGCCGCTGTAGCCAAAGATGGTGTCGACACCTTCATCTGCCAGCACCTGGACCACCATTTCCGCGCCCGTCATCGGGGTGCCGGCCAGCGGGTGTGGTTCGGAACGCGGGTTTTTTTGAATCAGCTCCATAGGGAATGAGTTTCGAATAATTGTTAGCGCATTGCAATAGCCATGAAACTACGCGAATATTAAAGATTGAACGGTTGAATTCATAATTTTGAAAATCGTGACGGGAATTAGCGCAATGCGACACATTATCTCAATACTGATGGCAAACGAAGCAGGCGCCCTGGCCCGCGTAGCGGCCTTGTTTTCAAGTCGGGGATACAATATCGAATCGCTAAACGTCGCGCCAACCGATCACCCCGAGGTGTCGCGTCTGACGCTGGTCACAAGGGGCTCGGATGAGGTTATCGAGCAGATTAACAACCAACTGCTTAAACTGGTCGATGTCGTCAACACGGCCGACATGACACGCGATGATCATATCGAACGTGAGCTTTTGCTGCTGAAGGTCAAGATAAGGTCGGGTGCGGCGCAGACCCTACTTGATGTGATAAACAACGCCGAAGCCCGTGTCCTTGATGATTGCCCGGAAACCTATACACTCGAATTGACGGGTGCGACCAACCACATGGACGAGTTTATTTCGAAAGTCGGTGAGTGCGCCGAAATCCTCGCCGTTGTTCGTAGCGGGGCGATGGCGATCGCACGTGGCAGAAAAATGCTAAATTTCGCGCTCTGACAGCGGCAGCTCGCCGTTATACTCACAATAATACTTGCAACTACTGGCCAGCAAGGTCTGCCAGTAATTGTTGAAATGCCGGGTTATTTTTTAAAAGCTCATTACCTGCCGCAACCAGTCTGTCGACTTGTTCATCGGTAAGTGAAAAACTCGTCGGGATCTTGTCGAAGAACGCCAGGGCAACCGGGTCGCTGACATCCTTAAGGCTGACATTGATAAAATGCGGTGTTACGGGATGCTCAGGTGTCGAAACTTTTGCCGCCCAGGCATTCACCGTAGAACCGGTGAGCAACCTGCTGTCTTCGTCATAACGTGTAAGTTGCAACTTGGATACAGCACCTATCACGCCCAATGACGATGGCTCCTTGTTGCTCGAATCCATTTCATTATCGAGATTGGTGGAGGCATCCACCGTTATGATCACGACATAGCGTGGCGGATGTTTGTTGATCTTCAGGTCACTGTCATCAAAATTACTGATTGCCAGGATATCTGAGATTGCCCGCAAGCCGAGGTTGTCGGTGATGCCGCCGTCCACGAAATGAACATATTTGCGTTTGTCTTTTTCGCTGTAGGATTCGAGTTGCCTGACGATCAGCGGTAAGTGTAGTCCTTTGTATTCTTGTTCAGCTTGATGCAGGCGTGTAGTGCCTATCAGTTGCATGTCACTGCAAGTATCGTAATTTTCTACAACAATCGGGTTAAAAAGAACCGGAACGGCGGAGGAGGCAGCAACCGCGTCGGCAACAGGATACGCAGACAGTTCGGAACACAGCAGGTCAAAATACTCCTGGATAAAAGAAAACCGTATACCGTAAGCCAGGTCGGACGAATTGATGATGATCATTGGCCGGTCTTCACGGATCATGTCGGCAAAGGTGGCGCCGTGAAACAAATATTTCTCATAGTACTTGATGGCTGACTCGGTGCGACCTTCTTTGCTGAATAACAGAAATGGATCAAACGTTCTCAAAGCCAGGTGTTTTTCGAGATCAAACCGCAGGAAATCATTTTCAAAATTCTTGAAAATATCATCGCCATGCAAACCGTAATAGGCCGAGGTAAAGCTTCCGCCCGAAACCGAACTGATATAATCAATTTCGTCGAGTAATCTCGTTGCGTGACCTTTGTAATTAATGTTGGTATCACGCAACGCCTGCATCACGCCGTAAGACAAGGCTGAGGCGCGTGTACCGCCACCGGAGAAAGTCAGAATGAAAGTGATGTCACTGTCGCTGCGGCCTTCTTGCCAGTCGTGCAGTGAATAGCTGTCAGCCACACGCGGGTCCGGGATCTCGATATTTTTAGGTGTGCCGTAGTTGGCGCATCCCGTCAACAGGAAAAACAGTGAAACGACAGCTGCCAGCTTATTCCTGAATACCGGAATTCGCATCTCTTTTGATGAAAAGAGCGGTGTTGACTGGGCGTCGGTGCTCATCTGACAAACCTCCTCGATTCACTTAATTCAGGGCGTTTACATCCGGAAATAAAAGCACGGTATGATTCCATAAGAATCCGAAATATACGATGTTCACATTATGTGCCGATGTTCCGTCATAATCTAGGAGCCTGTCGGATTTAACATGACCTACTCGGCAACTGCTCCATGCGTTACCCTACCTCCCACATCCATGTGGTCGTGTGGAAAAGCTGAGTTTGGCCAGATTCCCCGTTCTTTTGCGTCAAATAGCGGTGCTATTCTCCTCAAAAGATCGAAAAATCTGACTCAAATCGGCTTCCCCTCGCTATGATCGGTCAAACCCGACAGGCTCCTAGTATTCAAAATTGTGACCGGGTAACTCAAATCCACCTTGACGAGCAGTGCGTCTGCAGGGCAAAGGCCGGAGTTGTGCTGGAAGCGACAGGGTCAATTATGATAACTTGGTCACCGGTTTTATAACCATCTGAGAATGCCAGGCGACGGTTTTCAAAGTGAACGGCGTCAATTCACTTTTGTGCATTGCGGTTGAGAAATGTGAGCGAGAAAAGGCACCGAGGAGTTTGGGGTCATGCGTAACCATCCCGTTACAAAGACTGGGCTTATTATTGTTGTCCTGACAACCGTCCTGGTTGGTTCGGGAAATCTTCTGGCCGCACAAGACAGGCAATTAGAAGACGGTAACGCCGTCGCCTCTGAGCAAGCTGACAGTGCCCTGCAGACCAAAATGGATACACATGCTGCGACAGATGCCGGGGCCGCGGATGAAAGCCCGTCAGGCGACGACAGCCTGTTAAAGGCGATACAACAGTTGCAGGCTCAGCTTGCGGTGCAAAGCAAACAGATTGAGCAACTTCAGAAAAAATACACCAGCGAAGTTGAGGCCCGCCAAAAAGAAATAGACAAGCAGGACAAGCAGATCAGCGCCCAGGCGCAGCAGATCGATACGCAAAGAGAGGCAATACAGGCGTTGCAGCAACAGGCCGATCAAGCAAAGAGCCTGGCAGGCGCGGATGTATCCGAATCCGAAAAAGTATTGCGCTCGCGTCTCGAAACGCTGGAGCAATCGATCAAGAGCAGCCAGGAGTCAGAATCAACCTCTTATGACATCAAATCATTCCCCGGCTCGTTGCCGATCCCGGGAACGTCAGCCGCGATCAAGATTGGCGGATTTGTCAAAATGAACGTGGTGGAAAGTTTTGACCCGGTAGGAACCGACGACCGCTTTATCGTCGGCAGCATACCGGTGCCGCAACAAAGCGCTACAAACGTTGCGGCCCTGACCGTAGCCCCCTCCCGCCTGAATATCGAGATGCGTGATAAGACAAAATACGGCCCGGTGCGGGCCTTTCTTGAAGCGGATTTTGCCGGATCAGGGGACACTTTCAGACTTCGTCATGCATTCGGGCAATACAAGAGTTTTTTAATCGGCAAAACCTGGTCCACGTTTATGGACGCCCGCTCAACTCCGGAAGATCTCGATTTCGAAGGCATCAACGGCCAGATATTGATTCGCCAGCCACAGGTTCGGTATTTTCCGAGGATTGGCCAGGACTGGCATTTGCTGCTGTCAGCGGAAGACCCCAAGGCAACCATACAAGGCGGCCAGGGTATCAGCCAGTTTCCCGACCTGGTGGCAAGCGTGCAATATACCTGGCTTGAAAGGTGGCATTTAAAGACGTCCATATTGCTGAGGAAAATGTATGGCGAATGTAACTGCCTGGACGGCAAGTCGGATACGGCCAGGGGTTGGGCATACAGTGTCAGCGGTACAACCGGTATCAGTCGCTGGGATGAGCGGGACAATTTGCAAATCCAGTTAAGCTACGGCGAGGGATATTCACATTACGTCAATGACCTCAACACAGTGGCTGAGGCGGATGCGGTATTTGATCCGGAAACTGGCCGGCTTTTCCCGGTTCCGGTCTTTGCCATGTACATTGCATTTCAAAAATGGTGGACGCAGTCGATGCGTTCCAACCTCAACTATGGTTATGTCAATGTCGACAACGACCATAACCCCGATCCAACAGCGTATGCCAGCACCAACCGGTTTGCCGTGAATTTTATCTGGTCCCCCATTGCCCGTATTGATCTCGGCGCGGAATTTCTGGCAGGCTCGCGCACCAATGAGGACGGTGAAAAGGGTAAAGCCAAGCAGGTACAGCTTTCCGCAAAATACCGGTATTAAAAATAGGGTAATATTCTCCGCCGTCGCTGAACCGTTGTGTCGTGGCAGTCCGAATAACTCACTACACTCGTTCAGCATGGATACCCCCGCGGCCATTTGTACAGTGTGCGTCCGGGTCATTGAATACCGCAGGGCTCGAAAGTAGTATTGCGCAACGAGTCCTGGCAGTCTGTCGGACTTGACCGATCGTAGCGAGGGAAAGCCGACAGGCTGCTAGTGTTTGATCTTTCTTGACGAGCCACCATGCCAGCCCTGGGAACTGTGCCCCTTTTGATAAGAGAACCTGCCAAAAATGAGATTCTTACGTGAGCCATTGCTGCACTTTTTGTTGATCGGTGCGGCGTTTTTTCTTTTCTACGGCGTGTTCTCCAAACCCGGACCGGATAAGGCCGGCAAAACGATCGTCGTGAGTGCCGCTGAAATCGAGTGGATGAAGGCCTCTTGGCAACAACGCTGGAATCGGCCGCCGGCGGCCATAGAACTCGACGGCCTTATTCAGGATTACATCCGTGAGACCATCCTTTATCGTGAAGCGCTTGCGCTCGGACTGGACAAGGACGATGGAGTCATCCGCCGCCGCCTGGGATTGAAGATGGAATTTCTCGCCGCGGACCTGGTGGGACTGAACCCGCCTGGCGATGACGAATTGCAAACTTATTTTGAAACCCATCGGGAGCGTTACCAGGACCCGCCGCTTTTTACGTTCACCCAGGTCTATTTCGATCCTGACAAACGGGGTGATGCCACTATCGCTGATGCGGAGGCGGTCAAGGCACAACTGGTCGCAGGCGGCGATGTCATCGATGATCCCGGTTTGCTGGGCGACAGGCTGATGCTGGGGAACGATTACGTCGACAAGGATCAGGTTGAAATCCAGAAGTTGTTTGGCAGTGTCTTCGCGCAGTCACTTGTGCAGCTGACACCGGGGCAATGGTACGGGCCCTTGCCGTCCGGTTACGGCGTCCACCTGGTTTACCTGAGCCGGGTTACTGAGCCGCCTGGCCCGGATTTCGCAGCGGTGCGGGACAATTTGGTACAGGATTGGACGATGGAAAAAGGTGATGAACTCAAGGAAAAGTTTTATGACGGTCTGCGTGAGCAGTACACCATCGTCGTCGAACAGCCGGCTGCCGACGCCAAAGTGACCAGGGCCGCGGCTCAATCCGAATGAAAACCCGCTTCATCGAGTTTTTCCTGCTGGTTTTGGCATTCACCGGTTGGGGGCAGGCGCTGGCCCACGAGTCCCAGCCGGGACTGCTGGAAATCAAACAGCTGAGTAACGACCGTTATGAAGTCACCTGGCGGGCGCCTGTCTATTACGGCCAACCGCACCCGGCGAGTGTGCAACTACCGGAAGCATGGCAGACCATCGGCGAGCCGACCGTCAGACAGTTGCCGGATTCGGCCCTGCACCGGCGCATGGTCGAGGTTGCTGGCGGGGGTATCGACGGCAGCGTCATACGTTTTCCCGGTCTTGAGGCGACCATCACCGATGTCTTCGTGCGGGTCTTGCGGCTGGACGGCAGCCAGGTAAGCCAGGTCGTGCGGCCATTCAAGCCCGTTGCGGAACTTCGCGGTGAACGGCCCTGGTACGTGTCGTCTGGTGAGTACATCGTGCTTGGCTTCAACCACATCATGATGGGTATTGACCACCTGCTGTTTGTGCTGGGTCTATTGATCATCGTTCAGGGCCGGCGCATGCTGCTCAAGACAATCACCGCGTTTACCGTGGCTCACAGCATCACGCTGGCGTTGGCCACGCTCGGTTATGCCAGTATCCCCGGGCCGCCACTGAATGCCTCTATCGCCCTGTCTATCCTGTTTTTGGGACCTGAGATTGTGAGGGTCTGGAGAGGTGAGACCAGTTTCACCATCAAACACCCATGGGTGGTGGCGTTTTCGTTTGGCCTTTTGCATGGTTTTGGCTTTGCCAGCGGTCTGTCGACCGTGGGCATGCCCAAAGCCGAGATTCCGTTTGCGCTGTTGGCGTTCAATATCGGCGTCGAGTTTGGTCAGTTGGTGTTCGTGCTGTTGATGCTGCTGAGCTATCGCGCACTCAGGGTGCTGCAATTCCGCTGGCCCCGCTGGGTTGAGTTTGTGCCGGGCTATGCCATCGGATCCCTTGGTGCATACTGGACCATCCAGCGCGCCGTAATGATGTTTTGAGAGGTAATGAAACGCATGATCGTTAATTCGTATCGATCAGACTCATCGGGCGTCCTGCCCCGGACTGTCGTGTTTTTGGTAGTGCTCTTTCCGATCGCCGCGTACGCGCATATCCAGGCTGGCGAGGCCGGTGGTTTTGCCAGTGGTCTCTCGCACCCGGTTTCCGGATTGGACCATGTCCTGGCCATGGTTGCGGTGGGTCTGTGGGGCGCGCAGCTGGGCATGCCGGCGATATGGGTCCTGCCAGTTGCATTTCCGATGATGATGGCCTTTGGCGGCATGCTCGGCCTGATGGGCGCACCCTTACCCGGTGTCGAAATCGGTATCGCGGTCTCTGCGATGGTGCTGGGCGCTCTCGTGCTCGGTGGAGTTCGCATGCCCCTCGCTGCCGCTGTTATCGTAGTGGGTTTTTTCGCGGTGTTTCACGGCCACGCCCACGGCACCGAGTTACAGGCGGGGCAAAACGCCGTGCTCTACAGCCTGGGTTTCGTCATTGCGACCGGGCTGTTGCACGCGGTTGGTATCGGCATCGGTCTTATCCAGCGCTGGGACCTTGGCCGCAAGGTACTGCGTGGCGCCGGTGGCCTGGTACTGGCGGGTGGCTTGTACTTTTTTTGGCTGACAGTCTCGTGATTCGTAAACGACCCGGCTTTTGTTTTGCCGTGCTGCTGCTTGTTGTACCGTCGGTCGCGCTGGCGCACCTTGTGAATTCGGGGCTTGGCCCGATCTATGACGGCGCCCTGCACCTGCTATTGTCGCCCGGCGACGTGCTGGGCCTGGTGGCGCTGGCCTTGTTATCCGGATTACGCGGTGCAAAGACCGGCCGGATGACGGTTATGAGCCTGTCGCTTGCCTGGTTGCTGGCGGGTCTGGCCGGGTTGAACCTGCCGGCCGTGCCGGTGCTGCCGTGGCTGCTTGTCGTTTCACTGGTGGTGCCCGGTGCCATGGTCGCTTTTGACCTGAAACTGCCGCCTGTCGTTGTCGCGACGCTGGCAGCACTGTACGGTGTGCTGCATGGCTTGCTGAACGGTTCGGCGCTGGCGTCCGTCGGGGCCGGGAACACGGCCCTGCTGGGGATCGTGATGACGGTGTTGCTGATCAGCCTGCTGATCTCGGCGGCCGTCGTGCCGCTTCGGGGGATATGGTCAAGAATCGCGGTCCGCGTAGCTGGCAGCTGGGTGGCGGCGGTGGGAATCCTTATGTTCGGCTGGCTGACGCAGGGTAATGTTTAACCCGCATATCGCGCTGACGGTTTTTACCTGCCCGAGTTCACGCGTATATAGTTGAGCATCTGGGTGCCGATCGGGTTTTCCGGATGCATGGCCGCCATGTCTTCCGCGATGGGCCTGGCTTGTTCAAACATACCTCTTTTCAGGTAAAAATCGGCCAGTCCGTACTGGAACTCCAGGCTGCGTGGTTCCAGGTCCAACGCTGCCCGCAGTTCGACCTCGGCGGCCGCGTCATTTTGCATTTGTGCGTACAAAAGTCCCAGGTTGTAGTGGATACGAACCCGCCCGGGCATGCCCCTGGAGGCCTTTTCGAGAAACTCCGCACCCTCCTTGTAATTCTGTATTTCAACCAGCAGCAGGCCCAGGGAGTAGGCCGCATCATATAACTCCGGTTCTTGCTCGACGACTTCCCGTAACAGGCGCTCGGCCTTGTCATTCTGGCCTTGCTGGCTGTAGAGGACGGCAAGGTTCATTTTGGCCGGGTAGAAGTGGTCATCGATGCGAATCGCATACTCATACTGTTGGATCGCATCCGCAGGCCGTTCCAGTGCGGTATACAGAATGCCGAGGTTGTGGCGGGACGCGGCGAAATCCCCCGAGTACTCCATCGCCGCAATATATTCCTGCAAACCGTCCTTGTATGCCGCATGTTGTTCCACGTTAAGCAACCTGGCCATATCGCCTGCCAGGCGGTTGGCCGCTTCAATACGAACGGTTTGGACCGGGTCATACAAGGCCGGTGCGATCAGCTTTGCCAGTTGCTCCGCATCGGGCACAAAAATATTCTCGAGGGCTGTTCTGCGTATCAGGGCCTCCTCATCCATTAGCGCAATTTCCATTGCCCGGGTGGTTTCAACACCGGGATACGCAGCCAACAGGGATAGTGCCGTCGCCCTGACGTTGACGGGGTAAAGGACGTCCGCCGCCAGTTGTATAAGGCCTGGTCCGGCATCAGGGTCGCCTTTGCGGGCACTGGCGACGACCGTTCCATAATGACTTCTCTGGCCAGGTCCGTACCACGCGTGAACCGTGTCCTGCGACCATTGCGAGTCTTTATCAACATGACAGCGCAGACAGGCGTCCGGTGCGCCGATGGCGGCATCGAGCACCGGGTCGGGAACCCTGAAACTGTGATCCGGGCGATAGTCGACACCCATGTAATAGCGGCCCGGCATGTGGCATTGAACACACATGGCCCCGCTGCCAACCTCAAACAGCACATCGCCATCCGCCGACTTGACCGGTTCCCCGCTTTCACCCGCAAACTTGTGGAAATGATGCTGGCTCGTATTGTACTGCGCAGCCCGGTGGCACTGCAGGCACAGGTCGTTACCTTCCTTGACCAGCTTGATGGTATGGACATCGTGGCAGTCGCTGCAGCGTACATCGTGACGGTACATCTTGCTCTGGATGAATGAGCCGTATACGTACACTTCACCCTCGATCTGGCCATCGGCGAAATAAAGGTTTTCGGTCAGCAGGCTGGGCAGGTAATTGTCTAGCAGGTCCGCTTTTGCATGCGTGTCATCACCCATCGCGCCGCGCCGTGAGTGGCAGGGCGCACACAGCTCAACCAGTTCCCGTGATCCGATCCCCGACGTTTGCTGGGTCAGCTCAAAGTTTGCCACCGGCGGTCTCGCCATATCCGACATGTTCGCCCAGCTCACGTGCCTGGAACCAGCACCGTGACAGGCTTCGCAACCGACGTCGATATCTGACCAGGTGGTGTTGTAGACGCCTGTCTCAGGATTGTAGTTCTTCTTCAGGTTGGTCGAGTGACACTGGGCGCACATGCCGTTCCAGTTTTGTGCCGCATTGGTCCAGTACAGCCAGTCATCGGGATCGATGGGGCCCTGTGGCGGAACCCGGAACCATTCTCCCTCGCGTGAATCCCAGGCGATGGGCAGCGTCTGAAGCCGCCCGCCGGGGAAGGGTACGAGGTACTGCTGCAGGGGAAACCAGCCAAAGGTATAGGTGATCTCGAAGTCACCCATCACACCGTCGGGGCCGTTGGTGTGGACAAAATACTTTCCGTCTTTTCGAAAGAAGCGAGAGGTGATACCGTGGAGCGTGAACTCGGCGTCGTCGAAATCCCCCAGCACGGTGGTATCGATGGCCACGTCCATGGCCAGGTCGTGGTGCGAGCCCTGCCACTTGTCATACTCAGGCTCGTGGCAGTCGCGACACGCGACACTGCCGACAAAACTGGCCTCGGGCCGGGAAGCCACGGGTGCAGCCGTATCCTTTACCACGGTAAAATAATAGACCGGAAGAGAAACGGCAATGACGGCCAGTGCGATCAGGCCGGTCAATTCCCACTTTGAAGTATTGTCGCTTGGCCGCCTCATGTTTCTTTCGGGTAGGTGACCTGGTCTTTGGCAAACGTGGAACGTCTCAAAAGCTTGCCGGTATTGACCAACAGCACGTTGTTATGGATTTCCAACTGGTAGAGATCCAACGCCCGGGGAGCGGGCGGGCTGATCACCTCGCCGCGGATATCAAAGACGGAGGCGTGGCAGGGACAGATGAACTTGCTCTCGGCAGATACCCACGGCACCGTGCAGCTCAAATGGGTGCACCTGCGTGACATCGCCAGGAAACCACCGTCTTCCAGGCGGGCGAGGTAGAACTTGCCTGACACGAATGCGCTGACCGTGCCGGGTTCAAAATTATCTATTGGCCCGACTGTAAAGATGGATTCCGCGTCGGCCGGCAAGGCCTCCCGGCTTGTCGATTTGAAAAAACCGAACACCATGGCAATTATTTCCACAAACGCGAGGCCTCCCAGCACGAGCCATAGCTTGTTGAGGAAAGAGCGACGGGAATGGGTTTCTTTTTGCATGGTTCAAGCCGCCCACATAAGTTGCATACCCGTGCCGCGGAACCACACACCGATCATGGTCAAAACTACAAATGAAGTGACCAGCAGGGTGAACAAAGCCTGTATCGCCTCATTTTTACCGGCGTTGTAATATCTTTTTACCAGCCAGTAGAAACCAGCACACACAGCCAGCAATACTGCAAAGGGCAGCAGACCGTTATCGACCAATCCGGCCGGTCCGGCCTGGTAGACAGCATCCGTAAACTCGTCAAGCAGGACCGCGGAGACTGTGACCACGGTTGCAAAGGTCGCCGCAACCAGGGACATTCTGCGGCCTTTGGCCGAACAGAACCAGACACCCGCCGTATTGGTTTCGGTGTTGAAGTAGGGAATCGCAAGCAGGCCGCAGACCAGTACCAGGGGGATGACCAGAAGTGCAAAAACGGGATGAAAATGTATCAGCATTTCCTGGATACCCATGAAGTACCAGGGGGCTTTGGTAGGGTTTGGGCTCAGCCCCGGGTTGGCCTGCTCGCCCAGCGGCGCATTGAAAAACATCGAAATGAGCAGGACGATGGCCAGAACCAGCAATGCAAGCGCTGCTTCTCGCATGATCATGTGGGGCATGGAATCCACCATTTTCCCCGGCGTCGCAGGCTCGTCTGCGGACGCCCGCGGAATGACCAGGCCATTGGCCTTACGAATCCGCCAGAAATGAAATGGCACAAAAAACAACATCAGTCCGGGCAGGACAGCGGTGTGAATGGCATAGAAATTGATCAGGGTCCGCGGGCCGGGTTCGGTGCCGCCCAGGACCCATTGCCTGATTCCGGTGCCCACTACCGGGATGTAATCCAGCATCGAGGTGCTGATGGTGACTGCCCAATAGGCGAGTTGGTCCCAGGGCAACAGGTAGCCGGTAAAATTGGATAAAACCACGGCGGCGAAAAGAATCATGCCGATTACCCAGTTTAACTGGCGGGGCGCTGCAAAAGCGCCGGTATAAAAAACCCGCAAAAAATGGAGGAAAACCACCATTAGAAGCCCGTTGGCGCTCCAGCGGTGAAAGTTGCGCAGCAATTGCCCGAACGGAACCTGGTTTATCAGGAAAACAACCGAATCATAGGCGTTGGCTGGCGAGGGTTCATAAGTAAACTTGAGCATCAGCCCACTTGCAAAGAGAAGAAATACAAGCACCGTTGCCATGACACCCAGGCCCCAGCTTAATGAAATATCCAGTGTGCGCTCATCAACCGCTGGCGGTCTGAAATGCAGCAGGAAGCTGCGGAATATTTTCTGGCCGGCAGGGGTTTGATTATTTTTTTCCTCCAACTTGCCGGCGGCGATAGACAAGTGGAATTGTTGCAGGATATTCAAGCTTTCGTTTCCACAGTTTTTCCACCGTTATTATCCATGATTTCTCCACGGCCATCAGCAGTAAATACTGAAAACAGGGTGTTGTTTGTAACACTTGAATGTAAAATCACGCCAACGGCGGCCCGCCTGGGAAATCATGCGGACACACACCGTGATTTGTCTTGCCCGGTTGCATGGCTGGCGTTGACCGGCACCAGTAACGGGCATAAAAACATACCGGTCCTGCGCATGGAAAGAGGACGTTAAAAGTTGAACCTGGAACAAAGAGTCGTAATTACCGGCATGGGTGCGCTTTCACCCGTCGGTTTGAATTGCCGGGAAACATTTGATGGCCTTGTTGCGGGAAGGTCCGGAATTGCCAGGATCACTTCTTTTGACCCATCCGCTATCAAATGCCAGATCGCGGGTGAAGTGAAAGGCTTTGAACCGACCAATTACATGGACCGGAAAATGGCAAGGAGGATTGGGCGATACGCACAGTTGTCGATTGCCGCAACACGCGAAGCGCTGGACCACGCCAACCTCGACCTTGAACGCGAGGACCCGAGCCGTATCGCCTGCATCGTTTCTTCAGCCATCGCAGATTTTCCGATGGTCGAAGAAGAGATGAACAAGATTTTCGCCCAGGGAAAACGCACCATCAGCCCGTTTACCGTGCCGCGCGTCAGTACCAGTATGGCGGCGGGCAATATTGCGCTCGAGTTTGGGCTCACGGGTGTGTCCTATAGCCTTTCATCCGCGTGTGCAACCGGCAGCCACTCGATCGCCAACGCGATGATGTTGCTAAGGCTCGGCATGGCCGACGTGGTATTGGCCGGCGGGGCCGAATCTGCGATCTGCGACACTTTTGTAAGTTCCTACATCGCGATGCGGGCGCTCTCACAGCGGAACGATGAACCGGAACGCGCCAGTCGCCCATTTGACGCGGACAGGGATGGGTTCGTAATTGCGGAAGGTTCCGGCGTGCTGGTTCTTGAAACCCTGGAAAGGGCGAAGAAGCGCGGTGCCCCGATACTCGCAGAACTGGTCGGAACGGGTTTGACCTGCGACGCTTTTCACATCACTTCGGCCCACCCGGATGGCAAGGGCGCCGCCCAGGCCATGTCGGCAGCCCTGCAATCAGCTAAGCTGAATATTGAAGAGGTCGACTATATCAATGCCCATGGCACGTCCACCGAGGTGAATGACACGATTGAAACCAAGGCGATCAAAACCGTTTTTGGAAACCGCGCCCGGCAGGTCCCTGTCAGTTCCACCAAGTCCATGACCGGTCATGCGATCGGCGCCGCCGGCGCCCTGGAAGCAGTTGCCTGCATCATGGCCCTCAACGACAATGTGATCCCGCCGACCATCAACCTGGATAGTCCTGATCCGCTCTGCGACCTGGATTACGTTCCCCACTGCGCAAGAGAAAAGGAACTGAACATCGTGATGTCAAATTCCTTTGCCTTTGGTGGTCAGAACAGCGTATTGATATTCAAAAAGTTTTTTTCATGATGATCTCCATTGCATTGTCTCTAAATGATGGGTCTTGCCAATGAACGACAAAACTGTTGAAACCATCGAAATCCGGGCAGTCAGCGGCAAAAAATTGTTGATGGACTTCATCCGGATCCCGTGGCGTATTTACAAAGACGACCCCAAGTGGATACCGCCGTTGCTGATGGAGCGAAAAGAAGCTTTCTCAAGCAAACATCCCTTTTTTAAACACGCCATCTGGCAGACCTGGATTGCGTATCAGGACGGCGAGCCCGTTGGTCGTATCTCTGCGCAAATCGACGAGTTGCACCAGCAGCGTTACCAGAACAAAACCGGATTTTTCGGCCTGATTGAAGCGGTGGATGACGACGCGGTTTTTGCAGCATTGTTTACGACGGCTGAGAACTGGTTGCGCGAAAAAGGCATGCGTCAGGTTATTGGCCCTTTCAACCTCGGCATCAACCAGGAGATCGGTATTCTGACCGAAGGTTTTGACACGCCACCGTGTGTGATGACAAGTCATTCGCGGCCTTATTACGACGCTGCCATCCAACGCTGTGGTTACCGGCGCGCACAGGAATTGCTGGCCTACGAACTGGACATCCACAGCTATACCACACCGGTGATCATGCAGGAGCTTCTCGACCGGACAGCCAACCGGATAAAAGTCGTTCAATTGAACCGCAAGACGATGGAAGCCGATTTTGAAACGATGCGGGATATTTTTAACGATGCCTGGCAGGATAACTGGAATTTTGTTCCATTTACGCGGGATGAATTCAAGGCCATCGGCAAGGAGTTGCTGACCGTAGTGCCGCACGATTTCCTGCAGATCGCGTCGATCGATGGCGAACCGGCCGCCTTTATAGCGATGTTGCCCGATATCAACAGCGCCATCGCCGACCTCAACGGTCGCCTCTTGCCGTTCGGCTGGGCCAAACTCCTGTGGCGTCTGAAGGTCGGTTTCCCCAAAAGATGCAGGATCGCGTTGATGGGTGTACGCAAAAAATATCAAAAAACAATATTTGGACCGGCAATGGCTTACATGGTGGTTGAATCCGTGATCAATCCCGGCATATCGAGGGGTGGTGAAATTGTTGAACTGTCGTGGATACTCGAGCAAAACAAACCGATGCGGAATATGATTGAAAAGTTTGGCGGCAAAATCTCCAAACGATATCATATGTACTCAAAAGAGCTGGGCTGAGCGCCGGGCGACCTCAGCGCATGCAAAACTGCATGACGTCTATGGTGCCTTTGCGGAACTGTTCTGCACAACCCGTCAGGTATTTACGGTAGCGTTCATAAACGGTTTGCGAGGCGAGCGCGATCGCCCGTACTTTAGCCTTTTCCAGGCTTTGGGCCCAGCAATCCAGCGTGCGTGCATAATGCAATCCCAGAGCCTGGACGTGGTAGACGTCGAATCCGTTCTGCTGCGCGATCGCCATGATTCTTTCAGGGGCACAAAGCTGGCCCCCCGGAAAAATTTCGTCGCGGATAAACTTGGCAAACCTGATATCCTCATGACAAAACTCAATACCTGATTTGCGCAGGTCTGTGAGCGAGGGTGTAACAATACTGTGCAGCATCATGGCGCCATTGGCTGGCAGGATCTGCCTGCATCGTGTGAAAAAGGCTTCGTGCCGGTCATTCCTGAAATGTTCAAAGGCACCGATGCTGATGATTCGGTCGACGGGTTCGTCAAACTGCTCCCACCCCTGAAGGCGAAACTCGATGTTTCCTGAACATGCGGATTCACTGGTCAACTTTGTAGCATAGCGGTACTGGTTCTCGCTGAGTGTCAGGCCAATGACTTTCACCCCGTAGTGCTCGGCGGCGCGCAATGCCGTGGCGCCCCATCCGCAGCCGATATCGAGCAGCTTCATTTCCGGTTGGAGGTCACACTTGCCGAGGGACAGGTCTATCTTGGCTTTCTGGGCCTCTTCAAGTGTCGCATGCGGGTCATTGAACCAGGCGCAACTGTAAGTACGTGTAGGATCGAGGAACAACGCGAAAAACTCGTCGGAGAGGTCATAATGCGACTGAACGTCTTCAAAAAACGGCTGCATCATTATTTGTTATGAGGTTTTCTGGATTGGCCTATTATCCTGAGTGCAATTCAAGCCGTCAACAAATATGGCGCCGCCGGGTTGTTCGGGCCGATTGGTCTCATAGCATGTCGGTGGTTCATAAGTCCAGCCGTTTTCCAACCGGCGTTCTTCACGTTGCAGCATGTGATAGAGATATCGTCCGACCAGCGGTGCGGCCAGACGCGACTTCCAGCCGAATTCGGCATGAAAATCGTCCAGAATACCGTCGATCATATTTCGGCGATGGGGGTCGTTCCGGTAACGCCGGCGCGATGCCCAGAGCACGCCGGCATAGCGCATTGGCAGGTTCGCCGCTTCATACGCAAATCGTTTCCGGATACGCGCATCGGGATGATTTTTGTAGCGCTTCCAGCCTTGCAAAGTCGTGCGGGCGATACGTACCACGCTCGGACCGTTTACCTCAAAATCGCGCTCGAAGGCGCGCAACAGGTAGCGGCCTTCCTCGCCATTTTTGATATGCGGGTGTTGGTAGTTGAATTTCAACTGCCCGTGGGTATCGGCAACCGGCACATCGAGAAAACTGCGCAAAGTCTCGTTGGCCTCGTGTTCGGCATAAAGCGGTGTGCCCGGTATCGGGGTGTAAAGCATGAACTGGTGGAAATCACTGCAGTGGCTGATGGCATCGTCAATGACCTGGTCGATATTTTCCGGTGTATGCTCTTCTAGACCAATGATGCTTGATCCCAGCACCCGTATGCCGTGAGACTGGAGGCTCTGGATCAGTTGACCGGGATCAGTGCCGGAGAGTTTCGGGTATTTCGAGCCCTTGCCTTCGAGCCCCAGCCAGATCCATGACACCCCCAGGGAAACCAGTTGCTGGGCCGTGTATTTCCTGAGGATATTGGCGGAGCTGAAAACATAGAGCGACCATGCCTTGTCGTGCTTTTCCATCAGGGCGAGCAGGCTCAGTGCCCGCTTTTTGTCCAGCAAAAAATTCTCGTCCATGACGAAGAAAGCTGTGACCTTCAGCCTGGTCTCCAAAGAACACATTATCTCGAACAGTTGCTCGCCCGAGTCGTAGAACTGCACGGATTTTCCCTTGCCGCCAAACATCGCTGAAGTTGAACAGAAATTACAGCCTATCGGACATCCCACCGACGGAATCAGGGTCGCGCAATGATCACCCGCGTGGTTGCGCAGGTTTACCCCCATGATGCGTGTGCCGATATTACCGAGAATTTGCGGGTGCCGGATGGGCTGATTCTCGTCCTCGCCGAGAAACCTGCGCATCCAGCGGATGCCATCACCGCGGGCAACAAAGTCCGCACCTGTCCATTTTTCCAGTTCTGCAATGTTGGCGATGTGTCCGCCGATGACGACCTTTGCATTCGGCTGATGTTTGCCGATCAAGCGGCACATCTTGCGGACCTTTTGCAGGTTCGTCATGATAGAACTGATGCCAATGACATCGTACTCGCATGTTTTGAGTTCTTCGATAAAGCGCGCCAGCGTGGGGAAGTCGAGCAAAGTACAGGCGGCTTTCAGGTTGGCCTGGATCAGCATGAGCCCCCAGGAACGCTGAAAGGTCCGCATCGAAAATGCCGCCTGAACACGCGTTACCTGGTTGTGGTACAACTCCATCGGATTTATCTCACGGCTGCCGTAAGCATCGTCCTGGGCGTAGGGTCCGAAGACGCTGACCAGCAGGACGCGGGCATTCGACCCGAGCGGATGGACCGCTTGCGCGATTACCTGCTCAGCGGCGGCTGGGTCGTACGACATTCTTCGCTAATCCCAGGCTCTCCAGCAAGCGTATGACCCACCATGACATATCGAATTCCCACCAGCGATGCCCGTGGGCGGCCGAGCGCGGGTCGGCGTGGTGGTTGTTGTGCCAGCCTTCTCCGTGTGCGATCAGGGCCACCAGCCAGTTGTTGGTGCTCTGGTCGCGTGTCTCGTAATTCCTGTATCCGTAAAGGTGCGTCAACGAGTTGACCGACCAGGTTCCATGCAACACGAAAACAGTGCGTACAGCGATACCCCAGACGGCCCAGCTGGCCGCGTAGTGAATGGCTCCGCTCGCACCTCCGGCAACATAACCGTAGATGGCGCCAATCGCGATAATAACGGCGGAGTGGGCCAAAAAGACCAGGAACCAGCCATTTTTCCTTTCCAGCTTGCGGTAATAAGGATCGCGTAGCAGGTCGGGTACGAAACGCGCATAGCGGATGGTCCGGTTGGTATCCTTGTGGCGCATCAGGACCCAACCGACATGACCCCAGAAAAAACTCACAAGCGGTGAGTGGGTATCGGCCTGCTGATCGCTGAAGCGATGGTGAATACGGTGTATTGCGACCCAGCGCGCCGGGCTGTCCTGCAGGTTGAACATACCCATCGTCGCCAGTGAGTACTCGAGCCATTTCGGACAGGTAAAACCACGGTGCGTCAGCAAGCGGTGGTAGCCGATGGTAATGCCCAGCATTCCAAAAACAAAGTGTCCGATAATTGCAACGACCAATCCTGACCAGGTAAACAACCATGGGATAAATGCCAGCAAACTAATCAGATGCACCGTCGTGAGTACGATCACGTGCTGCCATTGAATTTTCGACGGTAGCGTTTCTTCGGGTCGCAGCAGTTCCCCAGGTAAGATTCTGGCGGCGTACGTATCGTTGCTTGACATTTCTGGATCGGGAATTTCTGAACTGCCGAAATATGAGTTGCCGAGAATCTCGGCCTGATCTGCGCTACGAGATTCTGACATGGTGTACATATTTCACCTTTTCAGCTGAATAGTCCAGAAAAAAAGACCGTCGGCGCGAAAAAACCCATGGCGGGCCGTCTTTTGCCCAGTGCCCGGAAGTTTGTAACCATGGAATGCAGTATAGGAAATCGGCCATAATATCGGCTATTGTAAAAATCGACCTGCGACCGGATATAGACCGTTGGCACCAACGAGATGACAGCAACAGTGAAAGCAACCCAGGCACAACGAATTCCGCAACATATGGCTCCCCAGAGGGGCGATGTAAGAATTTTTGAGAATCCCCTGTTGGAACGTTTGAGCAAGATCTCACCGGTGACGGTGCTCGCGGTCTACCTTCCGATTATTATTTTCTTTGTCTGGAAAAGCTTTGCCATCGGCATACCGGTCGGTGTGTTTTTCGTGCTGTTCCTGTCCGGCCTGGCGTTCTGGACCCTGTTCGAATACTTCATGCACCGCTACGTGTTTCACTTCACCCCCAAAGGCAAGCTTCAGGAACGTATCAGTTTCATATTTCACGGTGTGCACCACCAATACCCGAATGACAAAAAGCGCCTGGTCATGCCAATCACGTTGAGCCTTGCGATCGCGGTGTTGCTGCTGTCATTGACATGGGTTCTGTTCGGCACCTGGACCTGGGCCTATTCCGCCGGCTTCACGACAGGATACCTGGCCTATGACATGACCCATTACGGCATCCATCATTTCAAGCCGCCGAATATCAAGTGGATGAAGCGGGTGTGGAAATCGCATATCGATCACCATTTCCGTGATTCCACCAAGGGCTACGGTGTCTCGTCGCCGTTTTGGGATATCGTGTTTCACACCTTACGGACACCCAAAAAACAATCTAAACCAGTTGCTTGAGGTCGCCGGCCGAAGGCTGGCATGTAAAGAGTGTTCCCGCCCAGGACGGGTCAGCAGTTATCGCGTGGTGGAACCCGTGCCATTCCGGACCCACGCTTATTGGCGTCTGAGTTCGCTTTGTCGCAGCCACTGATTCTGTCCTGACTCTGCTCAAAAAAGACTACCTGGAATGGCATGATTGAGATCGTTATTTGGTACAATGAGCCGCTCGCAGAAGTTCACTTTCGGTGAGCGGCACAGTTGGAGTTGCGACAAGTGCGGGAAACGTAGATTTCTCTCGTGACTCTTCTCGATCGATGACTTTTTACACAGTGAGAACTTAATGAACAATCAGGAATCAGTACGTAACTCCGCTGCTATAGTTGCAGCAATTACGAGGCAAAAGTGCCTGCTTATGTTGATGCTTCTGCTCGCGGCGACATCCGTGTCCGCGCAGGAGAAATCTGCGGATCAATGGCAGTATGACTTTCAGGTTTACCTGTGGGGCGCAACCATAAAGACTTCCACCGTTACCGGTGATTCCGTGCTATTGAACTTTGGCGACATCATCAGCAACCTGGACCTTGCCGTGATGACCACCATGGGGGCCCGCAAGGACAAATTTTCCATGCTCGCTGACGTGATCTACTTGGATATTGGCGACTCGCAAAGACACCAGGGAGAATTCCTTGGCCAGCCTGTTAGCGGCAGACTCGATGTTGGGCTCAAGTCCTGGGTGCTCAATTTGATCGGTGGTTACAACCTCATCGACAGCGGTAAAAATATTTTCGATATCGCCGCCGGTGCACGTTACCTGAATGTCGATATCGAAGCGAAATTCAAGCTGAATGACAACAAGCGGAGAGTGAGCGGGAGCGATTCCGTGTGGGATGGCGTGATCGGCTTCAAGGGCAGGCACAACTATCCGGATGGATACTCTTTCAATTACTACGCGGATGTCGGTGGCGGTGATTCCAAGCTCACCTGGCAGCTGGCCTCGAACTTTTCTTATGATTACAAGAAATTCACCGGTATCGTCGGCTACCGCTACCTGAAGTGGAACCTTGGCAATGCTTCTGAAGCAATTGACGACATGGTCATCCACGGCCCTTACGTCAGCGCCAAGTTCAGTTTCTGAACAACGCAGCTTGAGCGGTGGCAGCGTGTATGCACCGGTGTTCCTGTGAGTGTGGTTTGATACTGAAAAAGAGGTGAAAGTACACCTCTTTTCTTTATTCGCCCGGAGTTCAGGCCAGTGGCCAGGGTACACGCCGCGCTGTTGTCCAGGGCGAATCACGTCCAGGTAAAAAGGACTAATGGCGAGTGACACGGATCCGGTGCCCTGATCGGCTCGGATTGGTACACTTTAAAATTCCGGTAACAGGCCGGATCACCGACGTTTATTACCCGTGCAGTGTGGTGTACAACCCTTTAGCCCTGCACACGAATCGATAGTCAACGCCCATGCTCAAGCGCGTCGCGAAAAATTTCGGAAAAGTGCTCAAGGGCCGAGGCATTGCAGGCATATTGTCAGCCGTGTCGGTCGCCCTTATGGCGCACGCACTGCCGGTTGAGCAGTTCGGTCTCATCGTGCTGCTGCATACCTATGTCAAGGTGGTCAAAGGTTTCTTTAACTTTAATACCCACGAGACCGTCGTCAAGTACGGAGTACCTCTGCAGGACGGCGCTGATGAAGGTATGCTGAAAAGTCTGCTGCGTACCACCATTTCAATTGACCTTGTATCCACCTTTCTCGCCACATTGGCCGGGGTGGCAGCAGTTCCGCTAGCCGCCCGATTGCTTCATTGGGACGAACAGGTAACCCAATGGGCCTGGTTTTACACGCTCATTCTGATGACGACGGGTGTAAATACCAGCAACGGAATACTTCGCATTTATGACCGCTTCGACGCCCTGGGTGTGCAATACACCATTCAGCCCGCTGTGCGACTGCTGCTGGTCATCCTGGCATGGGCCATCGATGGTGATTTGTTGATGTTTCTGTTGGCCTGGGGTGTTGGCTACACCGCCGGGAATCTTTACCTGCTCGTCCGAGGCCTGTTGGAGTTGAGGACCCATTTGACCACGTCCTTGATGGAGGGCTACCGATGGCGTGAAATATTCAACTGGGATCGTGATTTCTGGCGATTCATCGGTATTGTTTATTGGCAAACCAATCTCGACCTGATACCGAAGCAATTGTCTACCCTAATGGCTGGCAACCTGCTGGGCCCGGCGGCGGCCGGTTTGTTCCGGTTGGCGCGGGAAATTCAAACCATCTTGAACAGACCGGCTGAAATGCTCGGAAACGTGTTGTTCCCGGACCTTACCCGTGCCTGGAAAACGGATCAGGGAGGTTTCATGAAACTGGCTTTTCGTACCTCGGTGATTGCCGGCGGTATCGGGCTGCTCATTGTGATATTCGCCTGGTTTGAGGGTGAGTGGATACTTGCCCTGATCGGAAAGAATTACGTGCCGGCCGCTCCGCTGATGGTGCTTCTTTTACTGGCTGCATCATTCGATGTTGCCAGCGCGCCCCTGCGGTCGTCAGCTTATGCGATGGGCAATGCGGCCGTCCTGCTGCGGATTCACATCCTGGGCGCCGCAGTTTATGTCGTTCTCTTTTACCTGATGACGAAGTTGACTGGACTGATTGGGCCAGGCCTGGCATCAGTCCTGACTTCCTTGATGACGTTTTCCCTGACGGCACGGCTCATGAAACGCAGAGGCGGATAGATGACAAGGCCGGGGGTGTAAAAAGTTCGGCTCGGGCTGGCCCCAACGTGGCTGCGCGGCCTAAACCGCAAGGAAAGGAAATCTGCCTTGCCTTATTTTAGCGTGGCCCGACTGGCGGCTGTTCAGCGGTCAACCACAATATAAAATCGAGTGTGAGTCCATTGTGCAAAAAATCTGTTACATTAGTTACAGTCAGAGCGGTGATACGATTCTGCTTGCCATGAAACCACCGTGCTATTTTGCCAATTACGTCTGTAAAAAGTATAGATATGTCTAAGACACTGGAAAACCTGAAGTCTGGCAATGTGGTGCGTTTAGAGCCGACCCGGTCGGATTTCGAGGTTCATTTCGGTGGCCCCGATAAACCGGTGGGCGCACTGAGGAACTTACTGTCTGACAAGATTGACGCGGTACCCGCCGGTGGCAGTATCGAATGGATAACCTACTATTTTCGCGACCGTGCCTTGGCGCGGAAGCTGGTCGAGGCGGCGGCAAGGGGCGTGAAAGTCACGCTGGTGCTCGAGGGCAAGCCGCGAATTGTCACGGCCAACCAGCAGGTCATTTCGATACTTTCGGGCGAAAAGGGGTTGGCGGACGGTCTGCGTATCATCGCGCTTCCCGGTGTGCCGTCCCCATCCGGCATAGGCTGGAAGCCCCAATTACACGAGAAAATTTACTGTTTCTCACACCCGCGGCCAACGGCCCTGTTTGGTTCGTTCAACCCATCCGGGGACATTCCCGAAGACGATCCGGCGATCCTGTGGAAAATCGGTAACCACAATATTGCCCACAACGCGCTTGTCGAAACCCGTGACGCGAAAATGGTTGCCATGCTGGCCGAGCACATCCGTTCCTTGCATCGCGATGGTTCCACGCTGTACTACCGCTTTTGGGGCCGCTCGCAGTCCCTCGATTTCGGCCATACCGTACTGCACTTCTGGCCACGTATCGCGCGGCACCCGATCGAAGTTTTTCTACAAAACTTCGGTAAGGGATCGCGTGTGCGGATCGCCGCATCGCACATTCGATTTTCACGATCTGTCAGTCAAATTATCAACCTTTCCAGGCGTGGTGCCCAGGTTGAAGTCCTGTCCGAGTTCACCAACCGCCGGGTACCTCTCAAGACCGAGCAAAGGCTGAAGAATGCGGGGGTCAGGTTTGAAAGATTTGGGCAGTTACAAAACGTCCCCATGCACCTCAAACTGATACTGGCGGAGAATGAACACGGGCAATGGGCCGCGTTTGGAAGTTTCAACTGGACCATGCCCTCATATTTAATTAATCACGAGATCGCTGCTGTTACGTCAGATGCTCATGTCTTCGCCGAATTCGACCGGCGCTGGAATGAGCTGCGCGCCGGTTAATTAGCGGTTATGGCAGGTATGCAAAGGCGCAAAAATGCGAGACCGGTTCTGATCGTTCCGGTGGAAAGCCAGGTACGTGAACTCGATGCAAAGCTTCTGTTTGCCTGTAGTGCGAGCGAACGCGGGTATACGGTCATCCTGGGTTCCAGGGCCTATGTGCATTTCGAAATTGGACGTATGCCGCGGGGTATTTACGTTGCTAAAAGCATGCGCCGCGTCAGCGACCTGATGTTCAGCCTGATCCGGAAACTGGGTCACGATATCGTCGCCTGGGAAGAGGAGGCACTGGTTCATCCGCCGGCAGACGTGTTTTACCCGTTGCGTCTTTCGCCGCATACGATCCGGCATATTTCCCACCTGTTTGCCTGGGGGGCTGACAACGAAGCACTGATACGCGGCTATCCCGAATTGCCGGACCAAATGCAGATACACGTCAGCGGCAATCCACGTGGCGATATGTTACGTCACGAATTGGCGCCTTACTTCGATGCAAAGGTGCAGGAACTGCGCGAGACCCTCGGTCATTTCATTCTGGTCAACACCAATTTTACCGATGTGAATCCCTATCTGCCGGGCATCGGTCTGTTCCTCCCCTCGACCGAAGCACGCAAACCCCGTCGCCTGGGACAGGCCGGCAAGGGTATGCCGCGGCCCTTCGCCGAAGGGCTGGAACTACACAAAAAACGCATCCTGGATGACTTTTTGGCCATGATACCGGTGTTGGAAAAGACTTTTCCGGGTGTAACGATCGTGGTTCGTCCGCATCCCAGCGAGGAACACCGGATCTATCACGAACTGGCGGGTCATTGCTCCCGCGTCATCGTCAACAACGAAGGCAATGTTCTGCCGTGGCTGCTGGCGAGCAAGCTTTTGCTACACAATGGTTGCACGACCGCGGCCGAGGCTTATGCGATGGGGGTGCCGGCAGTTGCCTACCTGAAGACGTTTGATAAACGCTATGACATTGATTTCCAGGGTATGCCGAACCAGCTCAGCCACCAATGTTTTGATCTGGATGAACTCATCACCGCTAGCCGGGATATTCTGGACGGAAGTGCCGCCGGCCAGGTCAAGGACCCAGCCAAGGAAGCCCTGATAGACAGCTACATGGCTGCCCGTGACGGGTCTTTTGCCAGCGAGCGGATTCTAGACACACTGGATCAGAATTATAGTCACCCGGATTCATTACCGGCCGCATCGGCCGCAGGCCGCTTGCAGGCAAAAATCCTGACCCGGCTAAAAGCTGATCTGACCCGGTTGAACATGCGTCGGCCCGGACCGAACCGGCAGGCTTACCACGATCACCGGTTTCCCCCGATCACGGTTGCACAACTGGAAGAAAAAATTCAACACATGGGCAGAGTGCTGAAACGCTTTGACAATGTGCGGGTTCAACGGCACTCCGAACACATTTTTTACATCAACAGTTGATGTGATGCTTGCGGCTGCAATAAAACGGCTCCGGGAGCGCTTCTATAAGCCAGAACTCGATGCGGGCCGCGTACGACGTGTTTACCGTGAATACGACATTGGCCGTCGCTATGGTGAATATCATGCGTATTGCCAGACCCGCTTGGTGCGGGAACTGGACCCCGCACCCCATACCTCACTGCAACAACGGGGATTCGAATATTTTACGCCGCTGGACGAAAATGACGCGGCGAAGTGGCGACGGGATCTACGCAAGAATTACAGCAGTGGCCTGTTAAAGAAGGACAGCAAACACCTCGAGGGATTTCGCGTTGATGACATGACACGCTTGCAAGAACTACTGGCGATTGTGCTCGCCGGTCCGTTGGACCAGCGTATCGTTGAATATTTCAGGAGTGAATATTTGCTGCATTGGGTGACATTTTCCGTGACCCGGAAAGCCAAGGAACAGGCGTCCGTTTCATTCCGCTGGCACTGCGACAAGGGACCCAGTTCCCATCTCAAGTTGATCGTCTACCTGAATCCGACCGAGGCGCATGGCGGTAACACGGAATTTATAGACCTCGCGGGCACTGCGGCTGTCGCCCGGAACGGCTACCTTTTTGGCTGGTCGAAATCACGAAGTTCAGATATACGGCATTTATCGCGTCTTGCAGGGCGGGACCTGGTCAGTCACGCCAGCCCGCTAAGGGCAGGACAAGCGGTGTTGTTCCAGCCCTCCAGGGTGCTGCATCGGGGACTCAGCCCCGACCGTGGCGACCGGCTGGTCATGACGCTGTGCATACTGCCCAGCCCGGTGCACTGGAAAATCGCGCTGCAAAGCGGTGCCCTGTTCGATCTTGCTGTTGATGAAAAATGGCACAAAGATGCCATGGGAATCTTAGACAGGATAAACATATAATGTCGCGTCAACAGGAGAATGCAATCAAATGAAAAGGCCACCCAGCCCAAAGGTCGTTGCGGAAATCGGCTGCAATCACAAGGGCGACATGGCAATCGCGCGCGAAATGATCAGTATTGCGGCTACCTTTGCCCACTGCGACTATGTCAAATTCCAGAAACGTTCCAACCGTGAACTGCTGACGCCCGAAGAATACGCTGCGCCACATCCCAATCCTGTCAATGCCTACGGCACGACCTATGGTGAACACCGCGAGTTCCTCGAATTCAATTTGGATCAACACCGCCAGCTACGCCAATGGTGTGCCGAATTCGGCGTGGGTTACGCTTGTTCCGCCTGGGATGTTACCTCTGCGAAGGAAATCGCCAGTCTCGAACCGGACTACATCAAGATACCGTCGGCCTGTAACCTTGACGAAGAAATGTTGAATTACCTGGCGTCCGAGTATGCCGGCGACATCCACATTTCACTGGGTATGACAACCCCCGCGGAAGTCGATGCTATTTTTCAACTGCTACAAGACAGGCAGGTTTGCGAGCGCGTAGTACTCTACGCCTGCACCTCGGGCTACCCCGTGGCTTTTGATGAACTGTGTCTGTTGGAAATCGATAAAATAGGACAGCGCTACGGCGGGCAGATTCGCGCCGTAGGTTTCTCGGGTCATCACCTGGGCATTGCAGCCGATATTGCCGCCTATACGCTGGGCGCGAGTTGGATTGAACGGCACTTTTCCCTGGATCGTACCTGGAAAGGCACCGATCATGCCGCTTCACTCGAACCCGATGGTTTGCGCCGGCTCGTCCGCGACTTAAACGCGGTCGAGCAGGCCTTGACGCGGAAAGAGCAGGCACTTCTCGATATCGAAATCCCCCAGCGGGACAAACTGAAACGTCTGGCAAACGTTCGCCCCAGCTGATCATGCGTTGGGTCGCCTACATGCCGCTGCGCGGGGGATCGAAATCAATCCCCGGCAAAAATATACGCCCGCTTGCGGGTGTCCCCTTATACGCCTGGTCACTGCAGGCAGCCATCGATTGCGATTGTTTCGATGAAATTTGGGTGGGCACAGACGATACGGCCATCCGTGAGGCAGTCGAGAACCGGTTTGTCGGTCAGGTTAGGCTGTTCGAGCGTTCACCTGACACATGCACCGACCTGGCATCCACGGAGAGCGCCTTGCTGGAGTTCGCCCGTGAAGTCAGTTTCGATGTAATTTGCCTGGTCCAGGCGACCTCACCGCTGACCCTGGCGTCAGACTTTGTCGCGGCCCGGAATCAGTTTCTAAGCAGCAATGCCGACAGCCTGGTGACCGCGACACGGACGAAACGGTTTTTCTGGTCCGAATCGGGCGAGCCGCTAAATTACCGACCGGCGACGCGGCCACGACGTCAGGACTTTGGCGGCAGCTTGATCGAAAACGGCGCCTTTTACTTTACACGTCGTGAGGTTCTTGAACGGGAACGATGCAGGCTCGGCGGAGACATAACCGTGTTTGAAATGGCAACGGAGTCGGTGCTGGAAATTGATGAGCCGGAGGATTGGGAAAGGGCGGAGGCCATACTCGAACAACGTCAGCCAGACGTCGCCGCAGCACGGACCAGAGCCATCCAGGCGCTGGTCATCGACGTTGACGGCACGCTAACCGACGGTGGTATGTACTATGGTCCGGACGGTGAAGCGCTGAAAAAATTCAACACGCGGGATGCCATGGGATTGCAACGTATCCGGCAGGCTGGGATCAAGCTATGTGTGATGACCCAGGAACGCAGCGAAGCCGTACACGCCCGTATGCGCAAGCTGAAAATCGACAATTATCACCCCGGTGTGATTGACAAGCTCACTTGCCTGTCCGAAGTTGCGCGAAACTGGGGCCTGCCGCTGGAAGTCATCGCATACATGGGTGATGACCTCAACGACCTGTCCTGTCTGGAGACGTCGGGATATGCTTTTTGTCCGCGCGATGCGGTGCCGGAAATCAAGGCTGCGGCCGATTACGTGACCCGACAAAGCGCAGGCAATGGGGCAGTGCGCGAAGTCTGCGACTTGCTAATGGCCCGGACATGTCTCGGCATGGAGTTTTGCGGCCACACTGAATAAATGGAATTTACAGGGTTATCTTCCTGGTTCGACTGGATCATCAACGTCCGGTCTGGTCGGCAGTCAGCCAAAATCCAAGGTCTCGCTGTAGCAATTGTCCCAAAAGCTGGATGTCGTCGTGTAAAACGTCGCCGAGGATATCGACCATTTGAGGTGATAGTGGCGCGGGTTTTGCCGGACCCTTGTTGAGCTTTGTAATCCGCTTGATCAGATTTGGTCGTATCGTTCCGTCCTTTCTGTATTTTCGACGGCTGCGTTCCAGGGTATCGACGAATTTTCCACCCCGGGTGGCGGTGACGAAAAACAAATGTTGGAGCCATCGGTATCGGTACATCTGGCTTTCAAAGCGTCTTTCGAATTCGGTCTGGCCGTCGTAATCGAGTTCCAGAAAGTCAAGCACGGCGCGATATTCAGTCAAGGTGTCTTTCACGAAATCGTCAAAAACCATGATGTGCGCCCGCTCGCGGCCAACAATATCGAACAGACGCTGAACCTGGGCACCCAGTTTGGCGACTTCGGTGTAGTCCAACAGGCGCGGATCAAGACAGGTGCGCGGCACGCTCTTTCCCCGTGAACGGGTCGTTTGCAGGGCCCAGGCCCTGTCAAAATCCGCTTCATTTTCCTGCAACAGAAATAGCATTTTCTGGTGGTACGAGGGCAGCATGGTGCGTGGATTACGCACCATGGCGATGAACTTTGCGTCGGCATTGAAATTCAGGATATGCTCGATCGCCCCCGGCAGGTAGATGTAGGACACGGAGCCTTCACCCGCCGCGGATTCGCCGGCGCTTCGATGGGCGAAATAACGGTCGATATAATCGCGTTTGAGATCATCCTCAGAAGGCAAACTTTTTAGTTGGGCGAAATAGTGTGTTTCCTTCGGTCGTGAAAAACAGACCTGGGGATGACGCATGAGATAACGGGAAAGGGACGTGGTGCCGCAGCGTGGCGCGCCAATAATGAAAAAGTCCGGGAAACCTTGTGGTCGTGTCATGGGCTTGGCTCAGGCGCTAGGATTTTTTTACAGTATAAATGATTCGACTGAAGCGCACGGTCTGCTTTGCAGCTATATTCACGGGGCCAGTGCGCCATTACATAAGCCCGCGGTAATGGTTGCTAAAATGCCGCCGTTTGGAAAGGATGTGACGGGAAAAGCAGGAATGGCAATAGCCTTTTCCTTCCCGCCACTGCCGAGTCATGGAATATCAGATAACAGGGAAATCCGGGGCGAAACCTTGATATCATCTACCCTGTCCGCCAGTCACCGTGTCAAAGTGGAATCATGATACAGAATTTGCTTCAGGCAGGCCGTCGAATCACCCGTTTCATACTTTCGGGTTTTCTGGGGGCGTTGCTTGTCGTCATTGTCGTGGGCGTGATCACTCTCAATGACCGCCCCGATTTGAAGGCCTGGCACAAAACGGTGCTTGATGAAGAATTCAACCGCGATTCCGGCCTCAGCAGCTTCGACGAATATCTCGAACTGGAGGACCGCCTGTTCAGGCAACTCGATGAACAGATCTATGCACATGCCGGCGAGAAAGATCGACTCGCCATCAACCGCTACTTTCGGGGCAGTCTTTCCGATCCGGGTCGTTGGCCAGTCAACTGGAACCGGAGCTTCGTACTGGCCTCGGACAAACTAAAGGCCGGTGTGTTATTGCTGCACGGAATGTCCGATTCCCCTTACAGCCTGCATAGTATCGGACAACTTCTGAGTGGCCAGGGCGCCTACGTCATCGGCCTGAGGATACCCGGGCACGGGCAGGTGCCATCGGGACTGCTCGATACGGAATGGGAGGACATGGCCGCCGCGGTCAGGCTCGCCATGGGTGAGCTACAGTCGAAGTCGGCTGGAGTGCCCTTGTATATCATTGGCTACTCCAACGGAGGGGCGCTGGCCATACAGTACACACTGGATTCGCTGGTGGATGAGCAGCTGGCAAAAGTGGATGGCCTGATCCTGATATCACCCGAAATCGGCATCAGCAAGATGGCAGTGCTGGCCCAATGGCAGGAGCGGCTCGGCCATCTTTTGGGTCTTGAAAAGCTCGCCTGGAATTCTTTATTGCCGGAATACGATCCGTGGAAATACGGTTCCTTTGCACTGAACGCCGGCAAGCAGGCCTACCGGATCACGCAGGAAATTCAGCGCCAGATCAGCGCGGGTGAGAAGACCGGGACACTGGACCGCATGCCGCCCATTTTGGCCTTCCAGTCGGTGGTTGATGCCACGGTCACGGCCCCTGCGCTGGTACACAGTTTCTTCGCAAAACTTCCGGCAATCACCTCCGCGAAGGCCAGCGGTGTCCCGGAGCAGCACGAGTTGGTACTCTTTGACATCAACCGCTGGTCGGAGATCGGCCCGTTGATGAATGAAAATCCATCGGCCTGGATTGATCCCATGCTCAAAACTGCCAGTTTTGATTTCTGGTTGACCCTGGTGAGCAATCAAAGCCGCGATAAGCAACACGTGATCGCAGTCAGTAGAATGCCGGGGTCGTCTGAAACCAGGACCTGTGACACGGGACTTTCATGGCCGCAGCATATATATTCACTGTCCCACGTAGCGCTGCCGTTCGCACCCGATGACCCCGTTTACGGCGGAGAAGAGGCCGGCACCAGCCCCGGAATAGATTTGGGCGGGATTGCCATGCGGGGGGAGAAGGGCGTACTACAAGTGCCGGCCGCCGACCAGCTTCGGTTGCGTTACAATCCGTTTTTTCGTTATGTTGAACACCGCGTACTGGTCTTTATGGGATTCGAGCCAGATATTGACAGTTTCTGTTTTGCGCCCGGGGATGCTGTGAGATTGCAGCCGATGGAACAGTAGGTGGTTTCCATCAGGCAGCGTGACAGTTCAAAGCAGCACATCATGATTCTTAACCGCTTGAAGAGTCCGTAGCCAGTGTCACCAGTTCTTGAAAAAACATTGAAATCAACCCTCAAGGCAGTCGTCGGCATACTCGTTGTTGGCTTCGTCGCCGTACTGCTGTTGCTCTGGCGATTGTCTTCCGGACCCATTCAATTAAACCAGTTGATCCCCAGGATAGAACGGGCGGCATCTGACCTGCCGGGCGGTGTCAGTGTCAGGCTAAAAGGTGTCGGCCTGTACTTAAACCGTGCTGAGCGGCAGGTGGACTTGAAGGCGGTATCGGTTGAACTGCTTGAATCGTCCGGTACCATCCTGGCGAGCATGCCGGAGGTTGAAATTTCACTCAGCGGTTTTGCGCTGTTGCATGGTGTCATTGCACTGTCTTCCATTGAACTGCATGACGTTGATGTGCAATTGGTGCGCAATGTGGACGGATCATTCAGAATTTTTCAAAAAACCGGCGGCGGGGTAAAACCCGTTGAGAAAAGTCAACCCGGAAGCAAAATGGAATCAATCCGGCATCTGTTCAAAGTACTGGCGTCGGACGCGAATACCGAGCACCCGCTCAGCTACCTCAAAAGACTGAGAGTAACGGGTGCAATACAAATTGATGATCGTAAGAACGGTTTGAACTGGTCAATGGATACGGTGGATTCAATTTTTGTCGGTCGCGGGGGGCAAGTGAAGGGTCATCTTGACTTGAAATTCAGTTCGCCCAAGGCACTGAACGGAATACATACCGGCATCACGTTAAATTTGAGGGACGATGACATGGCGGCAAGTGTCGAGTTCGCAGGCATAAAACCGGTGGGTTTTGCAGCACTCGATCAGCGTCTGGCCGCGCTTGCAGGCCTGGACATCAGCCTGGAAGGAAACATCGATACATCGCTGACACTGCCGGACACCATCCATAGTCTCAATGCCAGAATCAGGGGTGGTCCAGGCCGGTTTTCCTACCCGGATTTTTACCCTCAAGCACTCAGGATCGACTCGCTGAATTTAAGTTTAAGCGCCGATCTTGCGGCTAAATTGGTACAGCTTTCCAGCCTCGATCTCCAGTTGGGGGAGACGGCAGACCCGTTGAAGCTGCAATTAAAAGGCTCCGCGCATATGGTCGAAAACGCTGTTGCGATCGAGTTGGGGACGACATTGCAGGGGCTGAAAGCGACGGCATTCGATATTTACTGGCCGAAGGCGGTGGCCGAAGGCGCGCGCAAATGGTTGGTAGACAACCTGCGTGCGGGTGTGGTGGACAACGCGAAAGTGGACCTGGAAATGCAGCTGGCAACCGGCCAGGGATCAGGTGTGCAACTGAAGAAAATCAAGGGGAGCCTGGATTTCAGCGATCTCACTGTGCGCTATTTTGGTGACTTACCCGCGGCCACCGGGGTGACGGGCACCGGGATTTTTGACCGGCGTGGATTTAACCTGGACATCCGCGCAGGCCGGGTAAATGGTGTCGGCATCGAACCCGGTAAAGTCCTGATCACTGGCCTGGATGACGGGAATGCGGCAATTTCGGTCACGACACACCTGTCCGGGCCCGTGGCTGCCGTTATCGCCACACTCGAGGCGCCTCCGATCGAATTGGGCGTACATGACCTGGCCAGCAGGATATCGGAACGTCTTGGAGGCCGGATCGAGGCGGATTTCAGTATTGGTTTGCCGCTGACATCCGGGTTGGTGGCCGGCGATATTGATTACCAGGCCAGTGGCAGCATCACCGACGGTACGTTGAGGAATATTTACCGTGATTACAACTTGCAGGGAGCCATGGTCAAATTGAAGCTCGATACGTCGATGGTGAACCTGAGTGGACCCCTGGCGTTTGCAGGCATTCCCCTGACGATTGACTGGACCACGAACCTCGCTGGCCCGGGCAAAGGACATTCGGACTTTACGATCGATGCCCCTAATATCACCGGCGTCCAGGTCACCGGCCTGGGTTATGCCGTAGATGAGTACCTGCAAGGCAGTTTTGCGCTTAAATCGATTGGGGAGCTTGCCGCCGGTGGGCAGCTTACTGCCTCGATTGAAACCGATCTCAACAATGCCGCGCTTGCGGTACCGCAAATCGACTGGACGAAGAAAGCCGGCGACGGCGGCGATATGGATTTCACGCTGGTGATGGAGAAAAATCACCTGCACGCCAGTAACATCAAAATCGACCTGGGCAAGATTAGTACCAGCGGTAATGTTGAATTTGACATTGCAGGCCCGCTGCTGGCCTTGTCCATGGAGCATCTTTCATTGCCGTTTGCGGAACTCAAGGGTTTGAAGCTTGAGCGGCAAGGGGGCGGCAATCAGCGTGTCACACTGCAGGGCGGGGAAGCAAGCCTGGAGTCATTTTTGTCCGGCAATACCCCGGGTGCGAAACCACGGCGGCAACAACTGGCGGTGGAAGCCAAAGCCGTCGATCAACTCGTGGAAAAAAACGGTATGAAACTCGAGATCGGGCCATCCGTACTCGACAAGGTTTACATCGACAAGGACACCTATTTCGATCACGTTGAGTTCAGCGGTCACCGCGACGGCCAGGGCTGGCAGGCGTGGCGTATGTACGGGCACGATCCGTCTGCCGGTGGAGCGGCCGGCAGCAGCGTACCGAACGCGGCGACCGGCAAACTTGCCTCCGGCCAGTTCAGCCTGGAGTATGGTCCGCCTGAGAGTGGCGGTTATCCGGTGCATGTCGAGGCGGCGAACCTGGGCTCGATCATCTCCGCAGTTGCAGGTAAGGATGTCATGAACGGTGGTTACCTGGTCCTTGACGGCACCAGCGAGGGTCACTTAATGGTAAAGCCCATCCAGGCAACTTTCGAAATAGACAGCTTTACGCTGAAAAAAGCGCCTGCCATTGTCGAGGTTCTCAACCTGGCGTCCCTGACGCAGATAATTTCCACACTCTCCCATACGGGGCTCGCCTTCAGAAAGGCATCCGGCGATATTCAGATGGAGGGGATGCGCTTGTCCAGCCAGCAGGTAAAAATGAATGGCGGGACCATTGGCCTGGTCGTGGGCGGTTGGGTTGATCTGAAGCTTCAGCACATGGATCTTGCAGGAACCATCGCACCACTGCACAAGATCAGCGCGGTGGTCGGCAAGGTGCCCCTGCTTGGACAGGTCGTGGTTGGTAAGGATGGCATGGGAATCATGGCCGTTGATTACAAGGTCAAGGGATCGATCAGCCAGCCGGAGGTTTCAATCAGCAAGGCGCCGCTTACCCGCGCAATTTTACAGAACCTGGGCGGTGAAGTTGAGGATATCGATCCCGCCCGGCGGTAGCCATTGCAGACTCGGTTGCTTAGCCATTAAACTGCAACACTCACAATTGATATAAAATAATAACAACATGGACAAGCCCTTTACCCAACAAAATTCCTATACCCGCGAAGAACTCGTGCTTTGCGGCACGGGTGCGCTGTTCGGTCCTGATACCGGCAGGTTGCCTTCGGGCAACATGCTGATGATCGATCGCGTCACAGAGATCAACGAAGACGGTGGTGCCCACGGTCTGGGTTACGTCGAGGCCGAACTGGACATCAACCCGGACCTGTGGTTCTTCGGCGTGCATTTTACCGATGATCCGGTCATGCCCGGTTGCCTGGGGCTGGACGCGCTTTGGCAGTTGTGCGGTTTCTTCCTGTCCTGGAGTGGCTGCAAGGGTAAGGGCAGGGCGCTGGGTTGTGGCCAGGTGAAGTTCACCGGTCAGGTCCTGCCGAACGCCAAAAAAGTCACCTATACTTTGAATGTGAAAAGAATCATCACCCGCCGATTGAACATGGTTATCGCCGATGGGACAGTCGCCGTCGACGGCCGTGTCATCTATGTCGCCGATGATCTGCGGGTTGGATTATTTCTTTCCACCGACAGTTTTTAGGGTCTGTTAACAGACCATAGGAAGAATCGTATGCGTCGTGTTGTTGTAACGGGTATGGGCCTGGTTTCCTGTTTGGGAAACGACAAGCAATCCGTGGTTGAATCTTTGCGCCATGGACGTTCAGGCATCAGCTTTAACGAAGAATTCAAGGCCATGGGACTGCGCAGCCACGTCTGTGGATCTGTCGATATCAACCTTGAAGAGCACATCGACCGCAAGCATCTGCGTTTCATGGGCGACGCCGCTTCCTATGCCTACATCGCCTTGCAGAACACGATAGACGATGCCGGCTTGACCGGGGCGCAGGTTTCAAATCCGCGCACCGGACTGATTGCCGGTTCGGGCGGCGCGTCAAGCGCCAACATCGTGTTGTCTGCGGACAAACTGCGGGAAAAAGGTGTGCGGCGCCTGGGCCCGTATATCGTCCCGAAAACCATGAGTAGCACCGTATCCGCCTGCCTGTCCACACACTTTGGCATACGCGGCCTCAATTATTCGGTCACATCCGCCTGTGCCACCAGCACCCATTGCATTGGCAACGCGATGGAACAGATCCAGTGGGGTAAACAGGATATGATCTTTGCCGGCGGTGGTGAAGAGGAACACTGGTCGCTGGCCATGATGTTCGATGGAATGGGGGCGCTCTCAACCCAGTATAACGATGACCCGACTAAAGCTTCGCGCGCCTATGACGTGCAGCGTGACGGATTCGTCATCGCTGCCGGCGGTGGCATGCTGGTGCTCGAGGAATTGGAACACGCCAGGTCCAGGGGTGCAAAAATATACGCCGAGGTGGTCGGCTACGGTGCGACCTCGGATGGCGATAACATGGTGGCGCCTTCCGGTGAAGGCGCTGTGCGGTGTATGCAACAGGCCATTGCCACGGTGGATACACCGATCGATTACGTCAATACCCACGGCACCAGCACGCCGGTTGGCGATATCGCCGAGCTCGATGCCATGCGCGAGGTATTCGGCAGCTCAACACCACCCTTTAGTTCAAGCAAATCGCTGTGTGGACACTCCCTGGGCGCAACCGGTGTGCAGGAAGCCATCCATTGCCTGCTGATGATGGAGAACAACTTTATGGCAGGTTCCGTCAATATCTCGGAACTGGACCCAAAAGCCGAGGGTATGCCGGTGCTGTTGGAAACCAGGGAAAACGCCGTCGTGAATACGGTGATGAGCAATAATTTTGGCTTCGGTGGCACCAACGCCTGCATCGTATTCCGGCGTTACAACGCCACCTGAGCATAAACCCAATGGCCCGTCCATCCTATGTGCTCAAGTGTAGCTGCACGGACACCGTGGGTATCGTGGCTTCAGTGACCACCTTCCTGGCAGAGCGGGGTTCACTGCTTACCGAGATGTCGCATTTTGTAGATGATGACGCCCAGAAATCTTTTATCCGGGTGGAATTCGAAGATGACGCGCAGGATGGAAATGACCTGGCCCAAATGGCGCGGGACTTCAAGGAAAACGTCGCGCGTCGTTTTGGTATGCGTTTCGGTTTTTACCCATCGGAACAGAAACTGCGTGTGATGGTTGCAGTATCCGCCCAGAGCCATTGCCTCAACGCCCTGCTGCACCGCTGGGCCGACGGCCATCTGCCCATCGAGATCACCGGCGTGGTCTCGAACCATGACACCCAGAGGCCGCTCGTCGAGTGGTATAAGCTGCCATTTCATTACCTGCCGATCGAGAAGGGGAATAAACCGGCCCAGGAGGCCAGCATCCTGGCGCTGTTTGAGGAAACGGGATCCGAATTGCTCGTGCTTGCCCGTTACATGCAGATTCTCACACCGCATGCCTGTGAAATGCTGGCGGGCCGGGCCATCAACATTCACCATTCTTTCCTGCCAGGTTTTAAAGGCGCCCGGCCTTATCACCAGGCCTATGAGCGCGGCGTTAAACTGATCGGTGCCTCGGCGCACTACGTCACCACGGACCTCGACGAGGGGCCTATTATCGAACAGGGTGTTGAACGCGTTGATCACACGATGAAACCGAGGGACCTTGAGCGCCTCGGGCAGGATGTGGAAAGTTCAGTCTTAAACCGCGCGATCAGGTGGCACGCCGAGCACCGTGTTTTTCACAACGGCAACCGGGCGATCGTTCTGAGACACTGACAAAACGCCGGTGATCCGGCGGTTCCTTTCAGAATTTGCAGGTTACTCATCCAGTACCGTGGCCAGCGCACCGATGAAGTATTCCATGTTGGATTCGTTAAACGAGGCGACATTGACCCTTGCTGAATTGACCGTGTAGATCGCAAATTCGTCGCGCAGGCGTTTGACCTGTTCCACCGTCAGGCCCATGAACGAGAACATGCCCGTCTGACGCTGGATAAAGGAAAAATCACGTTGAATGCTGCTGGCGGCTATCTTGTCCGCCAGCGTTTTGCGCACATCGTTGATGCGGTTGCGCATGGCGGCAAGCTCCGTGAGCCATTGGGCGGTCAGTTCGTCTGAATGCAGGATGATATCGACGACCGCGGGTCCGTGGGCCGGCGGCATCGAATAGTTCTTGCGGGTGACGTTATGTATCACGCTTTCCACGGCCGCCGCCTTCTCGGCATTGCCTGCGATGACGGTGATCGCGCCGGCGCGATCGCGGTACATGGCGAAATTTTTTGAACACGAACTGGCGATGATGACTTCCGGGCACCGTTCGGCAAACAGTCGTATGGACAGACAATCTTCCTGCACGCCACGTTCAAACCCCATGTAGGCAATATCGACAACCGGTGTAAAACCGCGCTCGGCTGTGATATCGGCAATGATCTGCCACTGGTCCGGGTCCGGGCTGACACCGCAGGGATTGTGGCAGCAGGCGTGGAACAACACCGCGTCGCCGGGTCCGCGCTGCTTGAGGGCGTCGATCATCTCATCGAATCGCAGGCTGCTGTTTCCGGCGTCGAAATATGGGTAACTGTGCATTGCCACGCCGGCGCCCGGGAACAGTGCCAGGTGGTTGGCCCAGGTCGGATCGCTGGCCCAAACTTCGGTCTCGGGCCGGACGACCTTGATCAGGTCAGCGGCGACCCTCAGGGCACCGGTTCCACCGGGGGTCTGCACGGTCCGGACACGGCCCTGTTTGAAAACCTCGTTTTCGCTGCCGAGTATCAGGTCACCGATTGCGCGGTTAAAGCCGACGACGCCTGGTGGTCCGAGGTAGGTCTTGGTGGTCTGTGTCTTGAGCAGGGTTTTTTCGGCCTTCACAACGCAGTCCAGCATGGGTGTATTGCCGAATTCGTCGCGGTAGACGCCGATACCGAGGTCGATCTTGTTGGGGTTTTGATCGGCTGCATGCGCGGCGATCAGGCCAAGAATCGGGTCGGGTGGTATGGCTTTAAGATTTTCAAACATTATTTTGGTTCTCTGTGATCAGACCGCCGGGTCTGACCAGATCGTGTTGCCGTGGTCGCGGTTTGCCCGTCCTGAAGGGCGAGTTTCAATGTCTCATAAGCCACCGTGAGTGGCAGCTCAGATTGTAACGCGTCAGGTGCTAAACATCTTTAACATTTTGGCCGGATTTTCATCCTGTCATGGCGGGATGATATCGCCTATCCCCAAAGCGCCGGGACAAAGCCGTTCACGACACCCTTGTTGTAACGGATGGCGTGGGGCTGGTCATATTTCAGCAGCAGGGGGCCGTCAATATCGACGAAATCACACAGTTGTGCGACCACGAATGACGGCGCCATGCTGAGAGAAGTTCCGACCATGTTGCCGACCATCAGCTTCAGCCCCCGATCTTTCGCAGCCCTGGCAAGACGCAGCGCTTCGGTCAGGCCGCCGGTTTTGTCCAGCTTGATATTGATCATGTCATAGCGCCGCGCAGCGGTTTCCAGTTCTGCCGTCTGCAGGCAGGACTCGTCTGCCGCCAGGGTGATGGGAGACTTGAATCCCTCGAGTTCTTCATCGTGGCCACGTGGTAAAGGCTGCTCGATCATGGCAAGATCCAGATCAACGCATTTCGGCAGCACTTCCTTCAATAGCCGGAAGTCCCAACCCTGGTTAGCATCGACCACCAGCCGGGCGTCGGGACGCGCGGCGCGGATCGCAGCCAGTTTCTCGTAGGGCATGTGGCTGCTCATTTTGATCTTGAGTATCGGCGCATCGACCGCGGCGGCGGCCTTGGCAGCCATCGCTTCGGGTGAGTCTTCCAGGCCGATCGTGTAGACGGTTGTCACCGGTTTTGGCACGATCCCGGTGAGTTCCCAGATACTTTTTCCGGCCAGTTTGCACTCCAGGTCCCATAGCGCACAATCGATGGCATTGCGCGCGCCACCCGCGGGCAGCAGGTCCTGCAGTTGCGCTCGGGATATACCCTTGCGTATTTCGGCTGCCACCGAGTGCGCCTGCTCGAAAATGCTTTCCGCCGTTTCCTGCAGGTAGAAGACACCCTGTGCTTCGCCTCGACCGATGGCGCCGTCCTTGCCGAGCTGTACGACCAGGCAGCGTGAATTGATCCACTCGAAACCCGAGATGCGGAATGGCTGGGTCAGTACCCAGTCGCTGATATGTATGCTGAAATCCATGAAATTACTCCACAAAGAGTTGCTTGAGGTGTTCGGCGATTGCCCCGCACCCGTCGATGATCGGGTCGACGCACGGCAGGCCGGTTTCCGTGCGCAAGTTCTGCAGGTAATCCTGGCGCGTGTCGGCGGCCAGCTCTGAGGTATTGACGCTAATCCCGGCGCAGCGGATGCCCGGGTTGGTCCGGCGGCCCAAAGCCAGGTGCATGTCAATGGCCTCCCGTATGGAGGGCAGGGGGTAATGCTCCCATCCGGAAACGGCAGTGCGCGTGGCGTCGTGACATACGATAAAAGCATCCGGCTGCGAACCGTGCAGCAAGCCGAGGCTGACGCCAGAATATCCGGGGTGGAACAAGGAGCCCTGGCCCTCGATCACGTCCCAGTGGTGTTCGTCGTTGTCGGGTGATATGGCTTCGGCCGCACCGGAAATGAAATCTGCCACCACCGCATCGATAGGGATGCCTTCGCCGGCCAGCATGATGCCGGTCTGACCCGTTGCGCGAAAGGTGGAATTCATACCGGCCTCCCGCATTGCCACGTCGAGCGCCAGCGCGGTGTATTTCTTGCCGATGGCGCAATCAGTTCCAACCATCAAAACGCGTTTGCCGGTGCGCTTGATGCCGGTGCCGACGGGCAGGTTCCGCGGAGGGTTCCTGACGTCGATCAGACGTGCGCCCGATGCTTTGGCGGCGGCGACGACCGCGGGGAAATCCGACAGTTTGAAATGCAGGCCACAGACGATATCCAGTCCTGCCTGCGCGGCCGCAACGATGGTGTCCCACCAATAGTCGGGCACGATCCCGCCGACCGGTGCAACGCCGATGACAAGGCTTCTGACACCGGCATCCGCCGCTTCGGAGACCGTCATGTCAGGCACACCGAGGTCCAGGGTGCAGCCCGGAAATCGAAGCTGGCCTGCAACCAGGTCGGGACGCCAGTGAACGATACCAAAGCCGGTCTTGGCATAGGTCGGATCAGACAGGTGGCCGATCAGGATCAGGTAGGGGGCATTGAGCTGCACGGTGGTCATTTTGGTCATTTGTTTCGGCCCGGATTATGAGGTGAATATTCTAACCCGAATAATTCACCATGGATCCGGAATTTGCTTTGTCACTGGCGAAAGAAGTCAGATGCGCTGCAAAACCGGATAGGACAAATTGTAATTTTTGCAAAAGGCCATAAATGCCTGTATCACCATGAATTAAATGGACATTTGTCATTTACTCGCCCGCCTTGGTGAAATATTCGGGCTAATGGGTTTGCATTTTGTTTACTGCATTCATGGAATATTCCTATGCCGGTGAGAGGGGCAATGGATGTTATGATGCCGGGCGTTGAATGGGCCGCGAACAGGAAACGCATGAACCTGGAAAAACTTGAAAAGAACGATGTTGCATTGATCGGAATCCCGTCCGATGCCAACTCGAGTTTTCAACGGGGAGCGGCAGATGCACCGCCGTCAATCCGTCGTGCAATGCATTGCGGGTCCTCCGGCCTGTGCTCCGAACTGGGTCCCGACTTGGCGGGCAACCCCCGCTTCGTTGACGTCGGTGACCGGCAGGTGGATGACGACCCGCAAAGCTTTCTGGCGATAGAGTCCGAAATCCATGACATCCTGGAGCGTGATGCGCTGCCGTTGGTGCTGGGTGGTGACCATGCTATCAGTTACCCGGTGTTACGGGCTATCCACGGTGTTCATGGGGCGGTCAATATCCTGCATTTTGATGCCCACCCCGATCTGTATGATGATTATGAGGGCAATCCCTTTTCCCACGCCAGTCCGTTTGCGCGCATCCTCGAAAACGGGCTGGCCAGCCGTCTCGTGCAGGTCGGCATCCGCACCCTGAACAATCACCTGCGGACACAGATAGAACGGTTTGGTGTCGAAATACACGAAATGAAGACGCTGGACCTGGATGCCATCGGCCGGGATTTCGAAGGTCCTGTCTATATCAGTTTCGACCTCGATGCGCTGGACCCCGCTTTTGCGCCGGGCGTTTCACACCATGAGCCCGGCGGACTGTCGGTCAGGGACGTGCTGGGCATCATCCAGCGTTTGCCCAATCGAATCGTGGGTGCGGATATTGTCGAGTACAACCCGCAGCGGGATATCAATGACATGACCGCGATGGTGGCGGTGAAACTGCTCAAGGAAATCGCCGCCAGGATGTTGCTTAACAGTGAAAGGTGAAAGGGGGTTAACCGTTGAAATTGGCACCGTCATCCCGGAATTTGCGCAGCAAATATCCGGGACCTCCCAAACTCAGCACCTCACCACCAACAGGCACCTCCCAAACCCAGCACCTCACCACCAACAAGCACCGTCATGACGGTGCTACCATTTATGGTGTTGCGAACCGGACCCCTTTTAATCAATCACTGATGAAAATGGTAGCCGGCTGTTCCAGCATCGCCTTCAGCGCCTGTATCATCATGGCCGCGTCGTAGCCGTCGACGAAGCGGTGGTCGAAAGAGGATGACAGGTTCATGATTGTTCGGATCACGACCTGGCCGTTGATGACAACGGGTCGTTCAACGGCCTTGTTGACGCCGATGATGGCTACTTCCGGCAGGTTGATCACGGGTGTCGAGGCAATGCCACCGTGTTTTCCAAGGCTGGTAATGGTAATGGTCGATCCCGTCAGTTCATCGCGTTTCGCGGTGTTCTCGCGCGCGGCGCCGGACACGCGGCGCATCTCGCTTGCAAGGTTGTTCAGGGACCGGGTTTCGCTGTGTTTGACCACCGGTACTTTCAACCCGTCCGGGGTTTGCGTGGCGATACCAAGGTGCACAGCGTCGTAACGGCTGATGATGCCGCGTTCCTTGTCATACAGCGCGTTACACTGCGGAAACTGTTTCAATACCTGCGTCAGGGCAAGACCGAGAAACGGCAACAACGTCAGCTTGTCCTCTGTCTCCTGTTTCCGGCCGTTCAGAAATTGGCGCAAGGATTCCAGTGCCGTGATATCCACTTCCTCTACATAGGCGAAATGCGGGATCTCGCGGTTTGCCTCCGACATGCGTTCGGCGATGATGCGGCGCAGACCGATCACCTTGATTTCGGTGATTTTGTTTGAATGTGATTTCGACCTGGAAGGCGCGTCGCTGACCGGCGCACTGCCGGAGAGATGCTGCTCCAGGTCGGACCTCAGTATCCGGCCCTTGGGCCCGCTGCCGGTGACAAGGCTGAGATCGATATCCGCCTCACGGGCCTGGCGTCTAACTGAGGGTGAGGTGAGGACTGCACCCTGCTGTGGCTGCGCGGTTTTTCGTTCCGGTGGCACTGACCCGTCATCCGCCGGCTTTGTTTCATCGCTCGCAGCGGCCGCCGGGGCGGCATCGGCACTTTCGCTGTCCTGGTCGTCCTCGGTCTCAAAGACAATCATCGGGCTGCCGACGGCGATCATATCACCGACTTCGCCGGCCAGGCGCACGACGCGTCCCGCCACGGGTGCAGACAGTTCGACCGCTGCCTTGTCGGTCAGCATGGCGCCGATCGGGTCTTCTTCTTTTACATGATCCCCGATTTTTACCATCCATTCCGCAATTTCCGCCTCGACCAGGCCTTCACCCAGATCCGGCAAATTGAAAATGTACTCGCTCATAGCGCCTCCATGATTTTGCGAATGCTGGCAATGATCCGGTCCTGCGCAGGAAAATAATCCCATTCAAAGGCGTGCGGGTAGGGGGTCTCCCAGCCACAGACTCGTTCGATCGGCGCCTGCAGATGCCAGAAGCACTCCTCCTGCACCGTGGCGACCAGTTCCGCACCATAGCCGCTGAACCTCGAGGCCTCGTGGGTAATCAGGCAGCGTCCGGTTTTCTGTACCGACTTTTTCAGTGTTTCGACATCGAGCGGCACCAGCGAGCGCACGTCGATGATGTCGGCGCTGATGCCGGCCTTGTGTACGGCCGCCTGTGCGACATGCACCATCGTGCCATAGGTGATGACGCTAAGTTCATTGCCTTCCTCGACCACGGCCGCTTCACCAAGCGGAATTGAATAGTAGTCGTCGGGCACTTCTCCACCGGGGTGTTTCGACCACGATATGGAAGGTTTGTCCGGGTCACCGTCAAAAGGCCCGTTGTAAATACGCTTGGGCTCAAAGAAAATTACCGGGTCATCGGATTCGATGGCGCTGATCAGCAATCCCTTTGCGTCATACGGGCTTGAAGGCATCACCGTCTTCACGCCGGAGAGGTGGGTGAACAATGCCTCCGGGCTCTGCGAATGTGTCTGCCCGCCGCGGATGCCGCCGCCACAGGGGGCACGCACTGTCACCGGCGAGAAAAACTCGCCGCCTGAGCGGTAACGGAGACGCGCCAGTTCGCTGATGATCTGGTCGAGTCCTGGATAAATGTAATCCGCAAACTGGATTTCAGCCACGGGCCGCAGGCCGTTAACGCCAATACCGATGGCGGAACCGATGATGCCGCCTTCCGCAATCGGTGCATCGATGACCCGGTGTTCACCGTATTTTTGCTGTAAACCGTCGGTACAGCGGAATACGCCACCGAAGTAACCCACGTCCTGACCGAGAACGATAACGGTCGGGTCCTTGTCCATCATGACATCGAGGGCGGACCTGATGGCCTGGATCATGTTCATCTGGCTCATTCTGCAAGCCCTCTCAACGCTAGTAACTCTTGGCGCTGACGCTCCAGGTGCGGGGGTACTTCGGCGTAGACATCGTCGAACATGACACGTACATCAAGGCGTGGCCCTTCGGTCATGGTGCCGTAGGTCACCGCTTCCTTCCATGCCTCGTTAACGAGGGACTTGAGTTCATCCTGCAGCGCTGTGTGCTGCTCATCCGACCAGTGTCCGCCTTTGACCAAATGCTGCTTCAGGCGTTTGACCGGATCGCCCAACGGGAATGCCTGCCACTCGTTCTTGGGACGATAACGTGAAGGGTCGTCACTGGTGGAATGGGCGCCGCCGCGATAGGTGACGTGTTCGATCAGGGTCGGGCCACCGCCCGTGCGGGCACGTTCCGCAGCCCATTTTGTGACGGCATAAACGGCGAGGAGGTCATTGCCATCCACGCGCACACCGGGTATGCCAAGCCCCAACCCGCGGGCGGCGAAAGAACGCCGCTCACCACCCGCAAATCCCTGGAAGGTTGAAATGGCCCACTGGTTGTTGACCACGTTCAGGATAACGGGCGCCTGGTAAACGGCGGCGAATGTCAGTGCGTAGTGAAAGTCCGCCTCGGCGGTACTGCCGTCGCCCACCCAGGCCGATGCGATATGTTCTTCACCCTTGATGGCGGAAGCCATGGCCCAGCCGACTGCGTGTGGATACTGGGTGGCAAGATTTCCGGAAACGGAAAAAATGTTGCCCGCTTTATTGTGGTACATGATGGGCATCTGCCGGCCCTTGCACATGTCCCGGGTATTCGACAGGCACTGGCACATCAGATCGACCAGGCTCGTATTGCGCAGGATAAACAGACCCTGGTTGCGATACGAGGGAAACATCATGTCACCGGCCTCTAAAGCCATACCCTGAGCGATCGAGATGGCTTCCTCGCCAAGGGATTGCATATAGAATGAAATCTTGCCCTGCCGCTGTGCGCGCACCATGCGTTCATCGTACTGACGGGTTAACAGCATCAGGCGCAAGGCTTCCCTCAACTGGTCCGGTGTCAGGTCAGGCGCCCACTCACCATGTGCCACGCCGTCATCATCCAGCACCCGCACCAGTTCACTTGCCAGGTTCTCGATCTCCCTGGCAGGGGCATTACTTTCAGGTCGCTTAACGGCGCCCGCTTCAGACAGGGAAAGATAGCTGAAATCAGGTGCTTCTCCCGGTCGTGCAGAGGGGTGGGGGATATGCAGGTGTGATTTCGGTGTCATTTATTTCCGTTCCATAATGGTTTTCTGTGGTCCTTGATGTTCAGGCAGCAGCCGCGACGATCGCTTCCGCCATTGAATCCGCGATCACGTTGGTGGGTTTTTTCAAGCTGTCCGCAGCTACAAAAATATCTGTCAGGCGTCCAGGAATCAAGGCGATCTGGGTGTGAACGTCAGCCTCGGTTTTGTTTCCCATGTACTCCAGCGAGACGCTGATGATGCCACCGCCGTTGATGACATAGTCTGGAGCATACAGGATGTTCCTGTCATACAGCCGTTTTCCATCTGCTTCGGTGGCCAGTTGATTGTTTGCCGCACCGCCAATGACAGATGCCTTGATTTTTGGGATGCTGCATTCATCCAAAATCGCACCCATCGCACAGGGTGACAAGACGTCGACGTTCTCAAACAGGATTTCCCCGGGGGTTACGACCTGCGCCCCGAAATCCGCACGCGCTCGGGCGAGATGCTTTTCATTGACATCGCTTATGACCAGGTTGGCACCCGCAGCGTGCAACTGCCGGCAGAGGTCGTAACCCACCTTGCCCACACCCTGGACCGCGACCCGCAAGTTGGCAAAGGAATCATGGCCGAGACGGTGTCTGACCGCGGCAAGCAACCCCAGGAAAACACCATCGGCGGTCCACGGAGAAGGATCACCGCCGGCTGAGCCCTCGGCGGGTGGAAGGCCTGCGACGTAATCCGTGACCTCCTTGATCGAACGCATGCTGTCGACGGAAACACCCACGTCTTCCGCGGTGATATAGCGACCACCCAGGGAGTCGACAAAACGGCCGAAGGCCCTGAAAAGGTCGTCCGACGGCGGAACATCGGGGTCGGCGAGGATAACGGCTTTTCCGCCACCCAGTGGAAGACCCGCCATCGCGTTTTTGTAGGTCATGCCGCGGGACAGGCGCAACGCGTCCCTGATGGCATTGGCTTCACCATCGTAAGACCACATCCGGCATCCGCCGGCGGCAGGTCCGAGTGCTGTCGAATGAATCGCGATAATGGCTTTCAGCCCGGTATTGGAATCGTAAAATTGATGGACGGATTCGTGTCCCCGGTTTTCAGCATTTTCAAAAAATGTCATGGTGGTTCTCACTTTCCATTGTCAGCTGACGAAATCTTCTAACTTTAATATAGCAATATCATGCAGAAATTGTATTGCGAAGTGACCGGCCCGCGGGTGATATGCGCATATAATATTCAAATATGTGATCAAACAGGAATTGGAAATGCAGAAAATCAAAATTGACAACCTCGACCGTAAAATTCTCCGTTTGCTGCAATCGGATGCAAGTCTTTCGGCCGCGGCCATCGGTGAGAAAGTGGGTTTGTCGCAATCACCCTGCTGGCGGCGCATCCAGCGTTTCAAGGATGCGGGTCTGATCAAGGAGCAGGGTATGGTATTTGACCGTGCAAAACTGGGTTTTGAAACCATGGTGTTTGCCCACGTCAAGCTGACCGCGCATGGCCGCAGCAAGGTGTCGGAATTCGGTGAAACCATTCGCCAGTTTCCCGAGGTGATGGAATGTCACCTGCTGCTGGGGCACGTCGACTTTCTGCTGCGCATCGTTACCACGAACCTGGAAGCCTACGAGCGGTTTTTTTTCGAACGCCTGTCGCAACTGCCCGATGTACAGGAAGTGACTTCAAGCATTGCGCTCACCGAGATCAAGCACACGACGGAATTGCCGATTTAACGCGAATAGGCGTCCGGCCCGCTTGACCTGGCCGGTCCGTCAGTGTAACTTGCTTGTCACTAACAAGTAAGTTGAAAATGGTAATTTCCGATCAAAATAAGGCTGTTCCCCCAAAGCGCTCCACGCAAGCGGAAAGGACGGCGCTGGCAGAAGAAAAAATGGTCAATGCGACCATCGAATTGCTCAACAGCGTCGGTATGGCCGGCACCACCCTGATCGCAATCGGTGAGAATGCGGGTTACAGCCGCGGCCTGGCTACGCATCATTTTGGCTCCAAGGCCGGCCTGTTCCGCAAGGTGCTCAAGCACATCACTGCGGTCTGGACGCAGGAACTGGAAAGCAACCTGCGCGGCAAGAATGGCCTGAAAGCACTGCTGGCCGCCCTTGATGCACACCGCGATCACATGCTGCATTTTTCCCGGCATGCACGGGCCATGAACATATTATGGTCAGCCGCCTTTGATCCTGCTGCTGAATTCAAGCCCAACGTGGTTGAGTTTCACCGTCTGCAAAGGGCATCTGCGGCTGCCTGGGTGGTTGCCGGGCAGGCATCAGGCGAAATCAGGGCCGATGTGCACGCCGTCAGGTTTGCTGAGCAGTTTTATGCGTCGCTGCTGGGTCTCAATTACCAGTGGCTGGTTAATCCGGACATTGATTTGAAGGTGTCAATCGACACGCTCAAACATTACATCGTCGTCTTACTCGAGGCGCAACAACCTTTGAAAAAGGAAACAAAATGACTGAAGCATATATTTACGACCATGTCAGGTCGCCGCGCGGACGCGGTAAAGCCGATGGCGCCCTGCATGCGATAACTCCGATCAACCTGGCCAGCCAGGTACTTATCGCTCTGCGTGACCGCAACGGCCTGGATACCTCACTGGTCGACGACGTGATCCTGGGTTGTGTCGCGCCGGTCGGGGAGCAGGGTGCGGATATTGCACGGATTGCAGCACTTAACGCGGATTACGCAGAAAGTGTGGCGGGCAAGCAGATCAACCGTTTCTGTGCATCCGGCCTGGAAGCGGTCAATAGCGCCGCGGCCCAGATCATGTCCGGCCAGTCGGACGTGGTCATTGGAGGCGGTGTCGAATCGATGTCGCGCGTGCCGATGATGTCCGATGGCGGCGCCTGGGCTACGGACCCGCAGGTGGCCTACAAGACTCATTTCGTACCTCAGGGCATTAGCGCTGACCTGATCGCAACCCGCTACGGCATCTCGCGTACGGACCTGGACCAGTATTCGGTGGAAAGCCAGAAACGCGCGGCGAACGCCTGGAACCAGGGCTGGTTCGAGGGTTCAATCTTACCGATCATGGATCATATCGGCCGGGTGGCGCTGGCCCGTGACGAACACATGCGGCCGGATGCCACGCTGGAGAGCCTCGGCAGTCTGAAACCGTCATTTGCGATGATGGGTGAGCAGGGCGGTTTCGACGCCGTAATCCTGCAACGTTACCCGGATGTCGAGTCGGTGGTTCACGTGCACACGCCCGGTAACTCCAGCGGCATTGTCGACGGCGCCGCCGCAGTTCTGATCGGTCACGCCGATGCCGGCAAACGCATGGGTCTGAAACCGCGAGCGCGGATTCGTTCTTTCGCCTCCATAGGCAGTGAGCCCAGTATCATGCTGACCGGGCCGGTGCCTGCCACTGAAAAGGTGCTCAAACGCGCCGGCATGAGCACGGCCGATATCGACCTTTTCGAGTTGAACGAGGCCTTCGCCGCCGTGGTGTTGCACTACATGGAGCGACTGAAAATCGCCCACGACAAGATCAATGTCAACGGTGGGGCGATCGCCATGGGACATCCGCTTGGAGCGACGGGTGCGATGATCCTCGGCACCGTGCTGGATGAACTGGAGCGGCGTGACCTTTCGACCGCGCTGGTGACGCTGTGTATCGGCGGCGGCATGGGTACGGCGACCATTATCGAGCGGGTCTGATCGACAGGGCTGAATGATGAACACACACGATGGACACAAACCAATGAACAACACGATTCAATACACCGTCGATAGCGACGGAATCGCGATCCTGATGATCGACCTGCCGGGCAAGAGCATGAACGTCCTGTGCGACGAAATGATCAACGATTTATCCGCCTGCATCGAGAAAGTCGCGGCGGATGATGCCGTCAACGGCGCGGTCATCGCCTCGGCCAAAGCCGCCTTCGTGGCCGGTGCGGACCTGACGGAACTGGTCACCGCCTACGACCGCGGCGTCACCGCGCAGGAGGGTTACGAGTGGAGCAAGGGCCTGACGAATGTTTTTCGCAGGATGGAAACCTGTGGCAAACCGTTTGCGGTTGCCATCAACGGTCTGGCGCTTGGCGGCGGTCTCGAACTCTGTCTCGCCTGTCACTACCGGGTGATGACGGATCATCCCGGGGCGCAACTGGGTTTACCGGAAGTCAGTATAGGTTTATTGCCGGGCGCGGGTGGTACACAGCGATTGCCACGCCTGGTCGGAATCGAGAATGCCCTGCCGGTCATCCTGCAAGGTAAGAAACTCAATCCGCAAAAGGCACTGGAACTCGGTGTCGTACACGAAATCGCAGCGGCGGACGAATTGATTGAACGCGCGCGCGCCTGGCTGCTGGCCACGCCCAATCCGGTGGCCCCGTGGGACGTTAAGGGTTTCAAGGTGCCCGGTGGCGCCGGCGCCATGACGCCTAAAAATGCACAGACGTTCATGGTCGGCACCTCGTTGCTGGCGGCTACAACGCAGCACAATTATCCGGCCCCGATCGGCGCCATGTGCGCGGTTTACGAGGGTTGTATCACGCCCATCGACACGGGTCTCGATATCGAATCACAGTATTTCGGTCAACTCCTGTCGGGTGCGGTCGCACGCAACATGATGCGCAGCCTGTTCGTCAACAAGGGTGCGGCCGACAAATTGGTCCGTCGTCCCGCAGGTATTGAGAAATCGAAGGTGACAAAACTGGGTATCCTCGGCGCCGGCATGATGGGAGCCGGCATTGCCTATGTGTCCGCAAAAGCAGGCATGCAAGTGGTTTTACTTGATACCGATCTCGAGGCTGCCGAACGCGGCAAAGCCTACTCGCAAGGCCTGCTCGACAAGGCCATCCAGCGTGGCTACTCGACCCCGGATAAAGCACAGGCCCTGCTGGACATGATCCATCCGACCTCGGAATATGCCGATCTGGAAGGCTGTGAACTGGTGATCGAAGCAGTATTCGAAAATCGCGAGATCAAGGCTGCTGTGACTGCCAAAGCCGAGGCGATCATCCCGGATAACGCCATTTTTGCCAGCAATACCTCGACCCTGCCGATCACCGGCCTGGCGCAGGCTTCGAAACGGCCCGGCAGTTTCATCGGCCTGCATTTCTTTTCACCGGTTGACAAGATGCCGCTGGTCGAATTGATCAAGGGTGAAAAGAGCTCGGATGAGGCCATCGCCCGCGGTCTCGATTTTATCCAGCAGATTCGCAAGACACCCATCGTTGTCAATGACAGCCCGGGTTTTTACACCAGCCGCTGTTTCAGCACCTCGACCAACGAGGGCATGACGATGCTGGCCGAGGGCATCAACCCGGCGCTGATCGAAAACGCCGCAAAAATGGCCGGTCTGCCGGTCGGCCCTTTAGCGGTGATGGACGAGGTGACACTGGATCTCGGTTACAAGATCACCATGCAGACTGCGCGTGATAAGGGCGAGTCGTACACCTTCGATTCGGGTTTCCCGGTGATACGCAAATTTGTCGAGGAACTGGAGCGCAAAGGCAAACGCTTCGGCGCGGGTTTTTATGAATATCCAAAAGGCGAAAAGAAATACCTGTGGCCCGGCCTGGCGGAGCTATATCCGCTGAAAGCGGAACAACCGCCGGTGCAGGAGATCATCGACCGCCTGCTTTACCGCCAGGCGCTCGAGACGGCGCGTTGTTTCGAGGAAGGCGTACTTGATCATCCCGCCGACGCCGACATCGGCTCGATCTTCGGCTGGGGTTTCCCGCCGTGGACCGGCGGCACGTTGTCCTTCATCGATACCGTCGGTATCAAACACTTCGTTGCCGGGTGCGACCGCATGGCTGAATCTTACGGGCCCAGGTTCGAGGTCTCGGACTGGCTGCGTGAACGGGCAGAGCAGGGGCAGGCTTTCTATCAAGCCTGAAAGCCGCCTGGCCAAAGCGCGCGGCGCATGGATTGAATCGGGTCACTTACCCGGTGGGTGAGTGACCTGTTTTCGTCTGGGACAGGAAGCTGGTGTCAGGTCTGGCTCAGGTTCGGGGTGAGCGGAATTTAAAACCAAAACCGTTGCTCACTTTTACTCGGCAAGATTGAGTGAGGCACACGGCAAATCTTTGTCGTATTCCAACCAATAATCGTGTCCGTATGGCCATTCAGTTTTCGCTGCACCCCGGGTCATGGACGTAGGCGAGTCGCTGCGCTTCAAACGACCCTGAACCAAATTCCGGATCGGATGATTGGTACTCCACGGTAATCTGCCAGCAGTTGTGCGCTGTCACCCTGAGCGTTCCCCAGTCGGATTCAGTACCACCGCTGGCGCCGCCGCCCGGTTGAAACATTCCGCCGGTATTGCGATACGCCGCGGCGTTGACCACAAAAGCCAAGACAGCCACATGTGAATCGCACTTTCGACCAGGCAAACTGAATAACAACGCGATGACCGCAGCGGGTTGAAAGCTGCAGTGGACTGCCAGTAACGGTGGTCCATCAACCAAAACCCGACTCGAAAAAGTTGCATTCAGCCAGTGACTATTTCTGTTACCCTTCAAGGGACAAACCCATATGGAATGGACATGGCCGCGTTGCGCCTGGGTGACGGCGTGCGTCTGGCGTCACTGAAATCGGCTTTGATCGCGAAGAGCGTTTTTGAATTACCTTCTTGTCCACCGGGTGATAGGTGAAACGAACACGACGAATAAGACTCAATGATCGCCCTGCATCTATCGGAAATACGAAGACGCCTGTCGAGGTATTTACTTGCGGGTGCGGTGAGCCTGTGCAGCCTGGCTGGCGCCCTGCCTGTGGCGGCTGTGCAAGCTGGACAAGCGGATTTGACGCCGGTGGTGATTGACGCCGATCAAGGTGTCATCGAAATTCGCAATATTGGAAATGTGGCGGCGGAAGCCAGTCAGATCTTTGTGCTCTGCACGGTGATTCGGCCCGGTTCGGGTAGTCAGCCATGCGCCGCCGGATTGGATTTGCCCGGTTATATCCCGAAATGGAATACGCTGCCCGTTGATATCCCCGCCTTGCAGCCAGCCGCCAACTATCGATTGCAATTATTCGGTCCAGCTACCTTCCCGGGTAGAGCGGGTACCTATGCCGTGGTGATAACAGCTGACCCGCTTCATTCTATTGCCGAAGCCAATGAATCAAACAATACCGCGCGGTGGCAGACGGATGTCTCCATGGAAGGGTCGTCCCCGGCAAAACCTGCAGGTGAGCCGGATGATCAGGTACCGATGGCCAGTAAAGGGGCGGGTTCATTGCAAGTGAGAGTTTTGATGCAGGGTAAACCGGTCGGGGCAGCCATACGCGTGACGCTGCCTGGCCGTTGGAACCAGCTTGTATTGCAAAATGAAATGGTAGAAGGCGACTCCGATAAACATATGACGCAAACGCCATTCGAGGTGTCGTTGCCGGCAGGGAAATACGACCTCTATGTTCATGCGCTGGTTTCGCCCCTGCTCATTTATATGCAAACGAATGCCGTGCCGATTGAGATTAAGGCCGGTGAGCAGTTGCAAACATCGGTGACTATCCCGTCCGGGCGCCTGCAGGCTTCATCCACGCTTGACGGTAAAAATATCGCGGGGATGAAAGTGGACATATCCGGCAATGCTTTTGCAACCGACCCGTCTGGTTTTAAACAATTCTCAACGTATGGGTCTTTACAAACGCCGATTGACGTCAGCGTGCCGCCAGGAAAATACCATATCAAGGTGTGGTATCCAGAGGGCAGGCAATCTCAATCCTTTGATGTGGAAATTGAAGCGGGTAAGACGATTAACAGCGATGTGTCTTTTCGCCAGCTACGCACTGGTTATTTAAAGCTGAACGTGATGATGGATGGCAAAGCGGTTCCTTCGCAAGGCGATTATCTTTTCGATGTATATCTGCTTGATGCCAAAACGGGTGACCAGATTACACCGCTGGAAGGAGCCTATACAGGTCCGCTGCAACTGCCTGTCGGGACCTATGACGTGAAAATCCATGAACGGGTAATCGGCGGCAGCGATATCGTGCTGAAAGCCATTGAGATCCGCGAAGGGAAGACGCTTGAGAAGCGTGCTGAGATTCATCAGCCGGGGTCATTGGAAATCGTTTCCCACTGGACTGATCAACCCACAGATATTATCGCCTGCGCCAAATACTACAATCCGTTAAACCCCGATCGCCTGGGCGCCCTCATGGGTGGCCATTCGGTATCCCGGGGAAATTGCCTGAGTTCAGACGCCCACTTGGCTGCATGGGTATCCAGCCCGGGGCACAACGATGGCAATGTTGCCAAAATTGAAGCCATGACACCGGGTTCCCTGTTGACGACAGATGGAACTGTTACTTCCAGTGAGGCAAGCGAAAATCTTCAATTGATAAAAGGCCAATATACGATCATGGTTTGGCCTGTTGGACACCGGGAGCTTGCGCAAACACTAAACCGGGTTGATATTTTGCCCGGCGGTGTCACGCAACGAAAACTCGAATTTCGATGGCCGGAAGAACATTGACCGTTTGTAATTTCAAGAGCAACAAATAGTGAGAAAGATATGATTTCTGAACACATAAACCGATTCAGCATGATGGCGATTATGGGCGTGCTAATTGTGCTGCTGCGTGTTCCGTTGGCGCAGGCGGGCGATCTGTTGAAAGAGATGGTGGTGCCCGATACATGCGGCACCGCCTATGCGGATAAACTGGCATCGTGTACGCCGTTTCGGTGCAGCAAGCCCAGCCCAATGGCCATGACGTCCGGTATTCCCTCCGAGGCTGAGTTGAATAAAATGCCACCTGAGCAGCAGCAGGAGATACGCAATTCGATGGCGGCGGCTGAGGAAAAAATCGCAGCCATGTCGCCCCAGGAACGTGCGGATATGAAGGCCAAAATGACGTCGACGCTGGAAATCAAGGGGCTTGACGCGCACGACCTCTGCCAGACCGTAACGGTGGCGATACCGGGTCAGCAAATCGATTGTGCGCTGGACAAATCCATGCTTCAGCATTTCAGTGAATACACCAGGTTCGCGGCAGGCGCTGAGCACATCCAGATGTCGAGCACGTCCCACCTGGTGGATGGCAAGATGGTGACGGAACAGGTCGATGTGATTGACGGAAAGTCGATGACCAATCCATGGAAGGAAGCGCTCGATAGCGGTCAATGTAAGTATATTGAAACCGCTCAGGCCGACGAGGTTGCGAGCAAGTCAGCGACTGCCGATAGACCAGCCGGCACAACTCCGCTGCTATCAGCACAGGAAAAAAGTGCAGAGCAAGGGGTTAATACACTTTTCGTTCTCGATGCCTCCGGCAGCATGTGGGGGCAGATCAATGGCAAGCCAAAAATCACAATCGCCAAGGAAGTCATGGCTGAGTTGATTCCCGAGTTGCCGGATAACGCCCGCATCGGTTTGATAGCTTATGGCCATCGGCGCAAGGCTGATTGCGAGGATGTGGAAACCCTGGTGAGCTTGGGTGAACATCACCAACAGGCCGTATTGACTGCGGTGAAAGACTTGAATGCCCTCGGCAAGACACCGCTGACAATTTCGGTGAACCAGGCCATTGATATGCTGCGCCCGGAAGGAGACGCATCGACCGTAGTGTTGATCAGCGATGGCATCGAGAGTTGCGGCGGTGACCCTTGCGCAACGGTGAAGGTAGCGAAAGCCTCCGGTGTTAACTTTATCCTGCACACTGTTGGTTTCGGCGTGAGCGAGCAAGAAAGTGCGCAATTGCAATGCATGGCAAAAGCCGGTGACGGTGAGTATTTTCAGGCGAACAATGCCAAAGAATTGCTGAAGTCCGCCCGTAAAGCGGTGAAGTCCAAAGGGCCGGGAATGCTCAAGTTGACGCTGCGAAGTAATGGTAAACCAGTGAATGCTTGGGTGAAGCTTTCGGAAAACGGCTCGATGGGTCTGGCTGAACTTACCAACAATATGGGGGTGGAACCGGGACATATCTGGCACCTTAAACCGGGAACATACCACCTCGAAACTTTGCCAGCAGGGCTGCATGGCGTTGATCCGATGAAGCTGGATAACATCCAGATTGAATCCGGCAAGACTGTCGGGAAGACGTTGGATTTTGATCAGACAACACTGCATTTGATTGCGACCAACAATGGCAAGCCGGCAGTAGTCCAGATTAACTTAAAGAATCTGGAATCAGAAAAGATCGTATTTGATACGGCTAGCTACTCCACATTCACCATGCGCGGAGTTCAAACACCTTATGATGTCAAAGTCTTGCCGGGCAAATATCGATTGACCGTCAAGCTGCCAACGGAGTCGGACCTCGAACCCCACAGTGAGATAATCGATCTCACATCGGCTGATATGTTTGTGGAGAAAACCATAAACTTTGAAACAAACATTTTGCGTATCAATGTTACCAACAACGCTAAACCAGCCAAAGCGCAGATCTATATTGATGATTTGACCGCGAACAGAAATATATTCAACAGTGACTTTCTCGTTTCATTCGGTGTAAAAACACCGTATGACATTGTCATTCTTCCCGGTAAATACCGATTGACAGTCAAACTGCCAGACACCGACAGCCAACAAGTCGAGGAATTTGAGATTGCCTCTGGAGGGGAGGTTTTGGAGAAAAACATTCGCTTCGAGGTCAAGCCGATTACCGCTGATGCCAATGGCCTCGAGCAGAATACCGATCGTCCTGGTGGTGGTGATTTCCGCCACTTTTCCCCGGGCAGCGATGAACCCGCGCTGTGCCAGCAAGCCTGCCAGGCAGATGAACAGTGCCGGGCATGGACCTATGTCAAACCAAATACGGTGCAGGGCCCGGAGCCGAATTGCTGGCTGAAGAGCGGCGCACCGGAAGCGGTGCACAACACCTGTTGTGTGTCTGGTCTGAAACAATAATCGATTATCAGGGTCTGACTAGCGCAAGTTATTGAATAAAAACAAGATCGTCTCGATTTTTTGCTCGATTTCTGGCTTAGACTGCCGATTTTGGCGGTAGTATTCTGTGTTTAACGCTTCAACGGTTAAGTTGCAGGATACATTTTTCCGATTAATGCATTCGATCCCACTGCTGTCCCACTTAATTCAACAGGAGGCGCCGGGGTGGGTATTTACTTTCAGGACACGCCATTAACCCTTCCCTGGGGGCTCGGTCGCGGCCTCGCTGCCGTTCACGGTCCTGACAGCAAATACCCACCCTAGCTTCATCCGTTCAAACTGCGGAAGCATTGGATATAAACGGTCTTGTGAGAACTAACCCGAATATTTCACCAAGGCGGACGAGTAAATGACAAATGTCCATTTATTACATGGGACAGGCATTTTTGGCCTTTTGCTAAAATGACAGTTTGTCCTATCCGGTTTTGTAGCGCATCTGACTTCGAATTCGCCAGCTACGCTGCAAATTCCGGATCCTTGGTGAATTATCCGGGTTAATGTCTGCACCACCATAGCCCAGGGAGTACGGTATTTTGCCTCAGGACCGTACGAGACAGGACGTCGAGTCCGAGCCCCCATGGATGGGTTCACGGCGTGTCCTGAGGCAAAATGACCGCACTCCCTGCGCGGGCCACCTATTCAAGAATTCATGTCCACGTTGAGTTCGATTTCCGCAAACCGCGTACAGCCTTTGTTTCAGGAAAGGGGGGCAGATCAAGTGGGATAGCAGTGATTCGGCCGCGCTTTTTCGGGGCTGCCATGTTCCACCGGTAAGTCCGGATCAACTTTGAACGTTGGCTTTTAGCCGGACCCGGTTATTCGCACACAATGGAAGTGACCTTCCGGAGTCGGTCTCAAAGCGCTCATTGTTATGGTGCGTTTTGACATTGTCTGCCAGATCGGGTGCCAGCCAATACAAATCAACCATGCCTGATCAGTGCATTGACGGGGCTTAATCAGCTTGTGTTGCATTGGCGGGATACCCGGTCAGTTCCATGTAACCCCGCCCGCTATTTTCCGGTCCATTTCCATTGACTTTAACCACGCCTTCCCAATAAGGAAAGTCTACATCCATCCATTGGTCCGGATGCAGGGCCTCGATGGTAAATTGCCGCTTGACCTGTGGCAGTTCAATGCGCCATTCAAGTGGCAGGCTGCGGCCCCTGACGCTGGCCTCATGGAGCACGCTCAATTGAATCTGCGCGGGGTCCAGGCGTGTCTTGATGCCTTCCTTGCTCACCAGGCTGCCGTGTACAAAGTTGCCACCCGATTTTGCGCCTGCGGGTTGACGCAGTTGAAACAGCATCAGTTTTTCGCCGTTATCCAGGTGTAGGGAAAACCAGTCCCAGCCCACCTGGTCGCGTTGCAAAAATTGACTGCCCCACTCCCTGTCCAGCCAGGCGTCGCCGCTTACCGGGATCGTCTTACCATTTAGCGTCAACTCACCGGTCGCCTTGAGAAAAGGCTGGCTGTAATAATAAGAACCGCCACCATCGGTGTTCTTCTGTGAAAAACCCATATCGCCTTGCAATACCAGCGGCATGTCACTTTGTAATTGAAGATTGAATGCATCATTGTCCTGCCTGGCGTGGACCTCGAGTGGCAGCCAGCCGGTTCCGGTGCTTTCCAGTATCCAGTCATCCAGCCAGGCGGAAAATGGCTGGGCTATTACCCCCGTGCGCGCAAACTGATTGTTTTCGGCGCCGCGGGCATAGCGTTGGAATGAGACATGTTCCACGGGCGTGGTAATCGCCATATGCGCCATAAAAAGCTGCTCGTTTTGCGACATTTGACCGGGCTTTATCTGCGCCGGTGGTTCAACGGCCAGGCGGAAAAGTGTCCATTGTATTCCGTAAGGTTCACCCCCCGGTCCCAGCAGGTTGGCGGTTAAATACCACCACTCAATCCGATAACCGGGATGCGCGCCATGATCTTCCGGAAAATGCAAAACCCTGCCCGGTTTGGCTTGCATATACGTATCTGCCTGTTGGGCCAAAACCGAAAAGCCGGTTGGTTGATCCGATACCTCAGCGGGTTCACAGGCCGAAACCAACCACAGCAGATTGACCAGGAAGGCGCATGCAAGATATCGATGTGTCACAGGTTTTGCTCACGCAGCATGGTAGCGGGTGAGGTACGCAGCAAGCGCATGGATGGCAGGATTACCGCCATGACCAGGCAAGCCGAGGCCAGCGCTGCCAGTACCAGGTAGTGAAGCCACTCGATTCGCAGTGGAAAGCTCCAGCCGAAAGCCGCCGGCGTGACCACGACGCCCAGATAGGCCGCCAGCGCTGTACCAAAAGGCCATACCAGCACCATGCTCAAAATACCCAGCATTCCCCATTGGAGCAATAGAAGTGCGCCCCGTTCCCTGCGGGTCAGACCCAGACTGGACAACAGGGCCTGCTGACCCACCCGGTGGTGGTGTATCGCGCTGATGGCGCAAAAGATACCGATGGCCGCCACCATCAGGGTCAGGGCATTGAGCGCATGGGTTACGGTGAAGGTCCGGTCGAAAACGGCCAGGCCTATTTTCTTCAGTTCAACCTGGTTAATGATCTGGTCGTCCTTGAGGTCAAACCTGTCGGAGATTGCCAGTCTTACCTGTCCCCAGTCAGTGGTCGGGGGGCCGTCTATGGATAAGCCGTTTGGGGTTGCTTGCGGCCAGCAACTGCCGAAAAGTTGCCGGCTTAGCATCCATTGGGACAGCGGGTTTCCATAGTCGCGGTATACCCCGAGGATCTCTGCCCGGGTATTGTTGTCACAGAGCTTTACGATCCCGCCGGTTTGCCAGCCGTCGATCCGCCAGGCCCTTTCACTGATATAAATCCCGTCACCGTTTTCAAAGCGGGTTGTGGCATTTGCGACGGAGCGCATCAGCGTGATGCTGTCGCGAAAACGCGCGCCCTCACGCAGGTTGACAATTTCCACCAGCACCGGTTTGCCGGCCGGGCTTTTATACGTTCCGGTTTCGCGGTAACGCTCCGCCAGTTTCAAATCCGGCATTTCCCCGGCCAGCCATTGCTTGAGTTCAGCCGTTTCAGACTGTCCACGCAGGTAGAGGTCTGCAACCAGCCTTTGATTCAGCCAATCGCCGGTGGCACCGCGGAAACTGTGGATCATCGTATTCAAACCACTGTTGGCAACCAGTGCCAGCGTCATCGCCATCAATGCCAGCGAGGCCGGGCCAAGCAGCCAGCGGCTGTCCGCCAGCAACCATGACAGACGTGCTTTTTGTGGTGGGACCAGTAACTGGACAGCACTGATCAATGTGCGCAATACCAGCGGCAGTAATAGCGCGGCACCCAACAGAAGGCAGGCCATTCCCACAAGTGCGGGCCATAACTGATCTGCAGTCAAGCCGATTACCAACGCAAATGATAAAAGCAAAACGCCGGTTAACGCCAGGTTGCGGTCGCGGCGGATAACGGTTTCGGTCTGCCAGGCAAACGCCCGACGCTGCAGTAGGGGCGTGTTGAGCGCTTCGCGCAGCGGGAAAAAGACACACAGGCCAGCAGCCAAAACCGTCATGAATACGGGCAGCCAGATACCCGGCGGTATCAGAGTGTCCGGGTAGGAAATATACACACCGTACAACTGCGCCAGGGTTCGACCCACACCCGGCAGTAACCACGCGGACAACTGCGCACCCAGCCAGGTGCCGATCAGTATCCCCACGACCAGAAACAGTGTCAGTTCCAGTAATAAGGCACGCAAAAGTGCGAACTTATCGACCCCCGCGAGACGTAATTTGCGAATCAGGTCACGGCGGTCCGTGTAACTGAAAGCCACGGCGTTATAGATCAGAAAAAGACCCACAACAAAAGCCAAAAAGCCCATTGCCGCCAGGTTAAGGTGAAAACTCCTCGTCAGTTCTTCCGGGTTCGGTGTTTCATCGTCGCTGATAAATTCCAGCTGCCTTGGCAGCGCTCGTCTGAGTTCTTGCAGGCGCTTGGCGCTGGTCGGAAATACCAGGATCGCGGAAAGTTTGCCGGAATTGCCCGTTATCGCTTGCAGCGCCCTTAAATCCAGCAACATGCGGTGTCCGAGTTGCTCGCCTTCTATCGCCGATAACGGCGGCAGTTCCTCACCAGAGGCCAGTCGTATGCGCTCACCACTGGTGTAACCGAGTTGTTCAAGCCTGGCCGGCGCCGCCCACAATCGATAGGGTGGATAGGTAAATTCGATAATGTTCGTATTGCCCGAATTTTGTTGGGAATTAAAATTCGGAGTCTGCCCGGAGCGGGGCAGGGCAAATACATCTATCCCTGATATCTCGAGGGTTTGTTCATTTTCGCTACGGACAATCTGGCGTAACAACGGGACCAGCATGTCAAACCCGGCCCGACGGAAACTGACGTAGTCGCTTTCGTCGATTTTACGGTTACTGTCCCTGTTCCGAATCTGCCCCATCGGGACGTCGTTCAGATACTGTTCTCCCTGCGCATAACTTGCTCGGGCCTGCGCGTTGATGAGCAGGGTCCCAACCAGCAGTACATTTGCGACGATGATTCCGACGAGCAGAAACAATGCCTGCACGGGGTGGCTGCGGTAAAACATCAGCAGGGTTCGGAGCAGTATCACGATTACGCAGACCTATGCCACTTTATGCAGTTGGCCATCTTCAAGCGACAAGCGCCGGTTGGCAAAAGACGCCATGTCGCGGTTGTGTGTCACCAACAGCAAGCTGCATTCGGACTCTGCCACCAGTTTGACCATCAACGTCATGACCTGCCGGCTCAACGAGTCATGCAGGTTGCCGGTCGGCTCATCCGCAAACAGCACTTGCGGTTTGTGCGCCAGTGCCCTTGCAATGGCAACACGTTGTTGCTGACCACTCGATAATACTTCGACCGGTCGTTGCAGCAAGGGCTTGAGACCCAGCACCGTGATAATCTCATCTGTCCAGTCATCCTGATCGCTTTGCCGGTTAAGCCGCCGTTGAAACAACAGGTTGTCGATAACATTCAATCCGGGTAACAGGTTGAACTGTTGAAAAACAAAGCCGAGGTGCCGACGTCGCAACACGGCCAGTTCACGTTCGCCCAGTGTCACCAGCGAACGGCCCATGATCAATACTTCTCCGGCATCGGGTTTCTCCAATCCGGCGGCAATGTGCAGCAATGTGCTTTTGCCGTTGCCACTGGCGCCGAGCAAGGCGAGGCTTTCGCCGCTGGCCAGATCAAGACTGACGCCCTTGAGCACGTCCAGGTCACTTTCGCCATCGTTGAATGATTTGAAGATTGACTTGAGTTTGAGCATTCAATAAAAACCCATATAAATAAAATTTGCCATATAAATAACTTGATTTACTGCTGAGCATAACACCGCATGGGCCATAGGAATGGTCTGGCGATATGGTGTTTATTTTACCTGTACTCTGAGTCAGGCACGATTCACTGGAAGCTCGGGAACGGCGCGGTCACCGGTGGGGGTATTAAACTACGCGACGCTGTTATCACGAGCGGGTGGTTGTGCGAAAAGGCGAGGCAACTGCAGCACTGCGGGAAGAGAAAAGATCCGTTGCTGATCCTGGATTCTATCCCCAAAACTGACTGTCATCGCGAGCCCTTTTCTGCACCCTCAACGACGATCTCAGGATGAACTCGGGAACGTAGTCGTACTTCGTTTCATGCTGGACCGGCTGATTGTAGTTGGACGCGAGGAAGACGATCGCAAGACTGAGCTCGGGCACGCAGATGATGTAGTTACCGCCGTTGCCGCCGGCGTAATAGGCCTTCCAGGTCCTGCCGTCCAGCGAGTAATCGAATAGCCACCAGCCGTAGCCATATCCCTCGCGATGGGTCGTTCCCATCACGTGGCGAGGCGTCGTTGCGGCCTCGGGCCAGCTCTCGTCGAGAAGCCGCCGTCCGTTCCATTCTCCGCGGTCCAGCATCAGCTGACCGAATTTCAGAAAGTCGCGGCCCGTGATTCGGACCCCGCCGCCCGCATAAGCCTCGCCGTTCGGCATGAGGTTCGTGTGGTAGATGCCCAGCTGAAGTGGCCGGGCCAGGAGGCGGTCGAAGATATCGGTGAGCGGCCGGTCCATCGCCTTGGCGACCATGCCGCCCGCGAGACTCATTCCTCCGCTGCAGTACGCGGCGTGCTCGCCGGGTTCGTGGATCATAGGGAGGTCGAGGATGTAGCGGTTCCAGTCCGGCTGTTCATCCTGCTCTTGCATCCGGTCCTCATTGCCGGGCGAGCTCGAGTCCCAGTCATCGCAGGCCAGTCCCGAGCTCATCGTGATGAGGTCTTTCACAGTCATGCGAGCGGCACGCGGGTCGAGGTCGTCGCGCGTGGTGTCTCCGTTCATCACTTCATAGACCTTCGCGTCGAGCGACATGCGTCCGGCGTGAATCGCTGCGCCGACGAGCGTCGATGTGAGACTCTTTGACGCAGAGCGAACGTCGTGCGTCCGGTCCGGCCCATGGCCATGGAAGTACGCCTCGAAGACGAGCTTTCCATGTCGGGCTATCAGGATGGCGTCAATCCAGGGCGCGTCGATTGCACTCATCGGCGTTGAGACGACCCTTCGGACGAGCGCCTCGATGGGCTTGACGCTCATGCCCACGCTTGGAAGGTCCGAGGTCTTCCATCGATCGTGTCGTGGCGCGGGCGGGGTGTATTGATACGTGTATGAGTCCTGCCGGCTCGGGTAGTAGTCGGAGCCCAGCCGCGGGTCGAGGCGCGAGAGATCGTAGGTGCCTCCCAGGTCTTCGATGTAGACCGAGAGCATCGCGGGCGTCGAATCGCGGAGGATTCCGGAGGCGAGTGCGCGGGGCTCGTCTTCTTTCCGCCAGGCGAGCCGGCCAATGAAGTCGACATCGTGTCCGTTGCGGAGCACGTCAGTCACGTTGAATAAGCGTCCGAAATTGACTTCCGGATTGCGCAGGAATGACGGAAATTTCCCGCCGGCTTTGGGTCCGATCGAGACGTAGAGACGGACGCGGTCCTCAAGCGGACGGACCAGTCCCCGCCACTGTGTCGGGCCGGACGAAACGAGCGCGACAGGGGTCGAGAATCGTTGCCCGAACATTCCGACCGCCCCGGGCTGAATCCACTGGCCATGGATTGCCCCGGTCTCGGGTTCGATGCGTCCACGAAAGCTGCCGAGGTCACCGGCAAGCTCGAACGAAAGAACATCACCGTGTGAATCGACCTCCAGTCGGTAGCCGGCGATCTCGGCACGCCAGCCGGAGTCGCCTCTCATGATGGTCATCGAGCCGGTAAGAGTCGGACCGAACGTGCGCTTGCCACCCCAGACGCCTACGAGGTCCGTGACGTCGGTGCCAGTCGGTCTCAATTGTCCGAGCGCGAGCTCCGCCGACATCATGAGCACCAGACCGGCGGCGATGAGATGAACCGTTCGATGGGTTGGGTCAATCATGATTGCTCCTTTCGGTCTTTAGTACACGGGATCGCGTCCCGAGTTTCGAGCCATCGAATAATCGGTTCGATGCCGCTCGCCATGTTGGCGCCCAGCGCCTCGATCGCCCCTTCGAGGTCACCGCACCGTGCCCGCGTGATGACCCGGTGATGATCAGCGATCGCCATCTCGACGTTCTTCGTTTCACGGTAGAAGGCAAGCTCGTAGCGTCGCGTCCGCTGCATGAATTGGGAGATGAGGTCAAGCAGGACCAAGTTGGGGCAATCGGCGATGAGTTCGCGGTGCCACTGGTCAGGATACAGACCGTTTACCGGCATTTTGTCGGACGGAGAGCGTCGTTCAGCTGTCCGAGACGCGCAAAGCGCTTCGACGATGGAATCCCGGAGAGTCGGAACGCCTCGGGGTCGAGGATCGCTCGAATCGGATAGATGTCCCGGAACTCTTCGACCGACAGCGGTCTGACGAAGAACCCGCGTCGGGCGACGCTCGTGAGTGCACCCTCTCCGACGAGTGCGGTCAGCGCTTCGCGGAGCGGGGTGCGGCTGACTTCAAGATGCTTTGCGAGATGCACCTCGTTGATGCGGCCGTCGGGCGGAAGATCGCCGTTGACGATCATCTTGCGGACGACGGATCGGATGCATTCGCTCAGGTTCGGGTGATCGGTGAGTTTCATTAAAAAAGTGTATTCAGTATGCAGAATAATTGCAATCGCATTCCCGAAATAACAACGACAGAGATTGATGAGGCCGCACTAACCCGGACATTGCACCAGTCGAACTCGGTTCTGTTTCCACGCCATTGAATCGATTTGAAGTATTCGGCTTGCGTTTAAAAAGTACAGTGAGTCGCCGAACCCGGTCCTATCCCGGTCCTGGCTGGTCCAGCCACGCGTGGGCTTGGGCTTCCTCCCACCCGCAGTCCTCTTCGGTTCTCAGTCCAGCCCGGTGCCCAGCCGCGCCTGTCCTCGGCAATTGTTCCCGGTATTGCCCTAACTCCTGCATGGCCCAGGCCACCCTCTCGAGCAGTTCCCGCTCTCACCTTGTCCCTGCTCTCGTGCGCGATCTTTCGGGATACTGGTGCAATGTCAGGCTAAGGCTTGTGCTGTGTGCGGTGGTGAGGTCTGGATGATTGGCAGCATCGCCTGAATGCGCCTGCTCCTGGCGAAAATCCGGAAGTCATTCAGAAGATTTTCTCTCAACTGGATGACAATGCAACTTCTGCAGCAACAGCACTGTTGACGGAATACCGAATTTCGCCGCACGGTATGTAACGCTGTTTTTGCTATACTTTTTATATGCGCTACCTGACTTTCCATCATATTCTTGCCCTCGTGATGGCCCTCGCGGTGCCATTTCAGCTTGCCGAAGGCGCCGGAACGGACGCTACCGGTTCCGCCATCGTGACCACACTCGGCACCATCCACGCCACCCTCGACGGGCAGTCCCGCACCTGGTACGTGGTCGCCGGACAATCCTCCGACGGTCCCTACGCCAGCGGCGTCTGGTTCGAGAAGACGGGCGGAGGACATTTCATCACATTGGGTGGACTGGACGTCGAAGACCCACCCATCGAGTCGTTCAGCCGAGGTGGCGGCGACGCGAGCAAGATGTCCATGGGTGACTACAGTGGCAGTTCGCTGAGCATGGGTCTCGCCGTCGACCTTGCGTCCTTGCCCCAGCGGATCTCGCTCCCCGAAAACGAGGGGATGGCCACCGTGATCTTTCTACCGGTCGTAGACATGACTGACATGAGCGGGATGCTCGTCATGCAGTCCGGACAGGTGCAGATCGAGGAAGCGGCGATCGCAGACGGCGAGGCCCGGGTCCGTGGCACGCTTTCCGGAACGTTGACGCCCATGTTGGGGGGCGAGTCCGTGGAGATCAAAGACGGGCGCTTTGACCTCGAGGGGTTGCCGAATGTGAAGGACATCCAGCCGGACGGTCCCTGAGATGTTCGTAAGGGCGTTCTGGACCTGGACGCTCGCGAAGGCCATACAGTTAGGCAGTCCTTGCCCGGATCAATAGCTCGTAATTTATCATTAAGCGAATGGCCCCAGGTTCGGAAAAAGGTTAATACCGGGTGAACCTATAACCACCAATCACCCGGATACCTGGTGTAAACAACACTGCTGGAATTCACAGCTAAACATCGAAGAATTCAACTTTCATTGTGGACACGGCATGACTAACAATGCATAAATAAGCCGGTATCCGGGAGTCTTGCAATGGTTAGAAATATCTCCAAAATCCTCGTTGCCAATCGCGGCGAGATCGCTATCCGCATTCTGCGCGCGGCATCCGAACTGGGTATCCGCACCCTCAGTGTGTATACCCACGAGGACCGGTTTTCACCCCATCGCTACAAGGCCGACGAGGCTTACCAGATCGGCGAGGATGACGACCCCCTCAAACCCTACCTCGACATCGAGGCGATGATCGAAGTCGCCAGGCTGAACGGGGTTGACGCGATACACCCCGGTTACGGTTTTCTGTCGGAAAATGTCGATTTTGCAAAGCGTTGCCGACAGGAGGGCATCATCTTTGTCGGGCCAACGCCGGAAGCCATGGCGATGCTGGGTGACAAGGTCCAGGCCAAGACCAACGCGGTTGCAGCCGGTATTCCGGTCATCGAGGACAGCAAGGAAAAACTGGACAACGTTGAAATTGCGCGAACCGAGGCGGGGCGAATCGGTTACCCGGTGATGCTCAAAGCGATCGCCGGTGGCGGCGGGCGCGGAATGCGCGTGATACGCAGTGAGGGCGAACTTAAAAAAGCCTACAGCGAAGCGCGCGGGGAGGCGGGCAAGGCGTTTGGCAACGATACGGTATTTCTCGAAAAATTCATCGAATCGCCAAAGCACATCGAGGTCCAGATACTGGGTGATGACGCGGGTAACCTGGTGCACCTGTTTGAACGTGATTGCTCGGTGCAACGCCGCTTTCAGAAAGTGGTTGAGGTGGCGCCCAGTTTCGCCTTAGGCGAGGCGACCCGGCAGAAACTTTTCGAATACGCGCTGGCCATCACGCGGCACGTCAACTACAGCAACGCCGGCACGGTCGAGTTTCTCGTCGACAAGCAGGAAAACATTTACTTCATCGAGGTCAATCCACGCATCCAGGTGGAGCACACGGTCACCGAGCAGATCACCGGTATCGATATTGTCCGCACCCAGATTCAGATCGCCCGCGGTTGTCTGTTGAGCGACCCTGAAATCCGGCTAACAACCCAGGACGACGTCCAGTGCCGCGGTTACGCAATCCAGTGCAGGATCACCACGGAAGATCCGGAAAACGGCTTTCAACCGGACTATGGCACATTAATCGCCTACCGGAGCGCTGCCGGCTTCGGTATTCGTCTCGACGTGGGCGCGGCCTATACCGGCGCCCGTGTTTCACCGTTTTTTGACTCGATGCTGGTGAAGGTGACCGCCTGGGGCCGGACACTGAGCGGCGCGATCGAGCGCGGTCACCGTGCCTTGCGTGAATTCCGTATCCGCGGGGTCAAGACCAATATCGGTTTCCTGCAGAATGTCCTGCGCCACCCGACTTTCGTTTTCGGTGAGGCCACGGTTGATTTCATCGACACCCATCCGGAGTTGTTTGAAATCACCCAACGCTTTGACCGCGCGACTAAGACCTTGCGATATATCGCCAACCTGACCGTCAACGGCAATCGGGACATAGGCACGATCGATCACTCGCGGACTTTCCGCAAACCGCTGGTGCCGCATTTCGACCGCCTTTCGGAGTACCCGCCGGGCAGCAAGAACCTGCTGGACGAAATGGGTCCGGAAGCATTCTGCAAATGGGTCCGTAATCAAAACAACATCCTGTATACCGACACCACCCTGCGTGATGCCCACCAGTCATTGCTCGCGACGCGGGTACGGACCCTTGACATGCTGGCAGTGGCCGAAGGGTTCGCCAAGGCCCACCCGCAGGTGTTCTCGCTGGAAATGTGGGGTGGCGCGACCTTCGATGTTTCCCTGCGGTTTCTGCGCGAGTGCCCCTGGCAGCGTCTGCAACAATTGCGCAAGGCAGTTCCCAACATCCTCTTGCAGATGTTGTTCCGCGGATCGAACGCCGTCGGTTACAAGGCTTACCCGGATAACGTGATCGGGAATTTTATCGAAAAATCCTGGGAAAACGGCATCGACGTTTTCCGTATCTTCGATTCACTGAACTGGGTGGAGGGTATGCAACAGTCGATCCGGGTCGTGCGCGAAAGAACCGGCGGTATCGCCGAGGCGACCATCTGTTACACCGGTGACGTGCTGAATACCGATCCGGCCAATCGTTACAGTTTGCAGTATTACCTCGACATGGCACGGCGCTTGGAGGACGAGGGCGCGCACATGCTGGCGTTGAAGGACATGGCCGGTCTGCTCAAACCCTATGCCGCACAAGTGCTGATCCCGGCACTGCGCTCAGCGGTCGAGATACCCATACACCTGCATACCCATGACACGTCTTCCATGCAGAGTGCCACGCTGCTCAAGGCCATAGAGGCCGATGTGGATATCGTCGATGTCTGCCTGAGTGCGATGTCCGGGCTGACCTCGCAGGTCAACATGAATTCATTGATCGCGGTGATGCAGGGCCATGAGCGTGAACAGTCTTTCAACCTGGCCTCGTTGAACCAGTACGCCAATTACTGGGAGGCCGTGCGTGAGGTCTACTACCCTTTCGAATCCGGTCTGAAAGCCGGAACAGCCGAAGTTTACGAGCACGAGATTCCCGGTGGGCAGTACTCCAATCTGCGTCCGCAGGCGATCGCATTGGGGCTTGAACACCGGTTCGAACAGATCAAGAAAAACTACGCGGTGGTCAATCGCATGTTTGGCGATATCGTCAAGGTGACGCCGTCTTCCAAGGTGGTCGGCGATATGGCGATGTTCATGACCGCCAACGGTCTGGATGAGAATGACGTGATGGCCCAGGGCGACACGCTGGCATTTCCGGATTCGGTCATCGACCTGTTCTCAGGCAAGCTCGGTCAAATGGAAGGTGGCTTCCCGGCCGAACTTTCCGCACTGGTTCTCAAGGGCCGCAAGCCGCTGGCGGGTCCGCCAGGCGCAGCCCTGGACCCTGTCGATTTTGAAGCCGAATTTGCCGCCTTCCAGGCAAAGTTCGATGACAGCCTGACCGAGCTGGATTTTCTGTCCTACCTGATGTACCCGGAGGTCTACCGCGGATATTACGAGCACCAGGCAGAATTCGGTGAAGTCCATTATCTGCCCACGCGGACATTCTTCTACGGCTTGAAACAGGGCGATGAGATTCTCGTCAAGTTGCAGCGCGGCAAAACCATCGTCATCCGTTATATCTACCGCTCACATACCGATGACAATGGCTTTTGCCGAGTCACCTTTGAGCTCAACGGCCAGGCGCGCAGCGTGCAGGTGCGTGATGAGACGGTCGTACCAAGGACCGCCGCCAATCGCAAGGCTTCAGGACGTAATGAAATCGGCTCGCCGTTGATGGGCCGCCTGGCGTCGGTTTTGGTTAAAGCGGGCGATGCGGTCGAAAAAGACACACCGGTGTTTGTCATCGAAGCCATGAAAATGGAAACCACCATCGGGGCCCCGTATGACAGCACCATCAAGACCGTGCACCTGCAAGCCGGAGAACTGGTGGGGCAGGGGGATTTGGTTATCGAACTTGAATGACCGGTAACGCTTTTTTCGTTCACTTGGTCGCAAAATCCTGTTGTTGACGGAATTTTATACGACCGGCCCACTCTAACACGGGGTAATACCGGTTCTTTCGTAAAGCCATTGACGAAAGGAGGAGTGGTCAAAGATTGGCATGACGTACCGTGCATCGGTCAAACTTCAGAAAGCCTGGATTTGCTTCCTGACGGCTTTCTTCATGCCCGTATATGGCATGGCGCTGGATACTCAGCCCAAATCCCCGCCTGAACACAACCCGGCTGATGCCGTTGACCGGCAGGCCGTCATCCTCGAAATACAGGGCCCGATCGGGCCGGCCACCGCCGAGTACCTTGTCAATTCGCTGAAAAAGTCGGCGAACAGCAATGTTGAACTGGTGATTCTGCGCATGGATACCCCAGGCGGCCTGGATGCGTCCACCCGCGATATCATCAAGGCGATTCTCGATTCACCCGTGCCTGTGGCGACCTTCGTGACACCCGGGGGTGCGCGTGCCGCGAGCGCCGGCATGTACATACTTTATGCGAGTCACATCGCCGCGATGAGCCCGGCCACCAATGTCGGTGCAGCCACACCCGTATCAATTATCGGCGGTGGGCAAACGGGCGCTAAGCAGCAACCTGAAGATAACAATGACGGGTCTGAAGCGGCGGATACCGGAGCGTCCAGCGCCATGGAACGCAAGGTGATCAACGACGCCGTCGCTTATGCACGTGGACTCGCCAACCGGCACGGACGTAACGCAGACTGGGCAGAACTGGCGGTTCGTGACGCGGCCAGCATAACCGCGGAAAAAGCGCTCGAAATCGGCGTAATCGATCTGATCGCGACAAATACCGGTGACCTGCTGAAGCAGTTGGATGGCAGAACTATCGAGGTTCGCGGCCGGGACTTGACCCTACGTACTACTTCGTTACAGATCGAGAGACTTGAGCCCGGCTGGAAAAGCGAATTGCTGAGTGTCATTACCAGTCCGACGATCGCGTACCTCCTTTTGCTGATCGGTATTTACGGACTCATCTTTGAAGGCTTCAACCCCGGTGCCGTATTGCCCGGTGTGATTGGGGGCATCTGCCTGCTTGTCGCGCTATATGCATTCCAGATGCTGCCGGTGAACTACGCGGGTTTTGCGTTGCTTGCGCTCGGTATCATCCTGATGATCGGCGAGGCAGCGGCGCCCAGTTTTGGCGTTTTGGGTATCGGCGGCATCATCTCCCTTGTCATTGGATCAGTCATCCTGATCGATACCGATGTGCCGGGCTACGCAATATCGCGGCCCTTGATTGGCGCGCTGGCGCTGGCCAGTTCGCTCGGACTGGTAGCCATTATCGGTATTGCTGTGAAAGCCAGGCTGAGGCCCGTGGTTTCCGGTCGTGAACAAATGATCGGCGCCAAGGGCACCGTGCTTTCGGATTTTCATAAGCACGGCGAGGTATTTGTTCACGGCGAAAGCTGGAGCGCCGTTAGCGGATCAGCGTTGCGCAAGGGACAGGATATCGTAGTCACTGGCATCGACGGATTGACATTGAAAGTGCGACCCGCTGACGAGTAAGTCCGGCCACTGAATAAATGAAGGAGCAGAAATATGTTTGATTATGTACTTGGCATTGCATTGTTCGTCGTCTTCGTCCTTGTTTTCAGCGCCATCAGGATTCTGCGTGAATACGAGAGGGGTGTGATTTTTCAGCTTGGCCGTTTTTGGAAGGTCAAGGGCCCGGGATTGATCATCGTGATCCCGTTCGTTCAACAGATGGTCAGGGTCGACCTGCGGGTCATCGTGATGGACGTACCCACCCAGGATGTGATCTCGCGTGACAACGTTTCGGTACATGTCAATGCAGTGGTTTATTTCCGTGTCATCGATCCTGAAAAGGCGATCATACAGGTGGAAAAATACCTCGAGGCTATAAGCCAACTGGCACAAACGACCCTTCGCTCGGTTTTGGGGCAGCACGAACTGGATGAAATGCTGGCCGAACGCGACACACTGAACAGGGACATCCAGTCTATCCTGGACCGTCAAACCGACGCCTGGGGTATCAAGGTTGCCAATGTCGAAATCAAGCATGTGGACCTGGATGAGAGCATGATTCGCGCCATCGCTGCACAGGCGGAGGCGGAACGGCAGCGACGTGCAAAGGTCATTCATGCAAGCGGTGAGAAACAGGCCGCGTTTGAGCTGGTCGAAGCCGCAAAAACGCTCAGCGCCGAGCCCAATGCGATCCAGTTGCGTTACTTGCAGACACTGACGGAAATTGCCGGCGATCAAAGCTCGACCATCGTCTTTCCGCTGGACTTGATCAAGACGCTCGGACGCAACATCAGCGGCAGTTAAATAACCCGTCCCGGCCATTGGCTGTTAACTACGGTGAAAGTGGTTGGCTCCACGCATGCAGGGTTTAAGCATAATTGAGCAGAATCGGGGCAGCAATGATGGAGTTACAGAAGTGCAGGTTTTTTGAAACTTACACAACAGGAGTATATTTTTCATGAAAACAAACTGGATTTTAGTCGCCAACCAGGCAGAAGCGCAGATTTACGCAAGTGGACAGATCCCCAGGAATCTTTTACTCGTTGATACATTGGTCAACGAGACCGGCGCGGCGCATACGCGTGACCTGGTGTCTGATGCACCAGGCAGGGCTTTTGACAGTTTTGGTTCGGGCCGGCATTCCATGGAGCCGAATGTGGGTGTGAAACAGGAACAGCGTCGGCGATTCGTAAAGGAGATGGTCGAGAGGCTCGAGGCCGCGCATTTTAAGGGCGATTTTGATCAGTTGGTTGTATTGGCGGCACCCGCTGTCCTCGGTGTCATACGCAAGACCCTGACGGCGGACCTGTTGAAATCTGTCATCAAGGAAATTCCCAAGGACGTGATTGGTCAAAGTGTCGATAAGATCCAGTCACAACTGAATCGGGCATTCGCCCTTGCTTAGACGCTTAACCCAATATTTCACCAAAGCGGACGAACAAGTGACAAATCTTGATTTATTTCATGGTGATACAGGTGATTTTGATCTTTTGCCAAAGTTACAGTTTGTCCTATCCGGTTTTGCAACGCATCTGACTTCACTTTTTGTCCGATCCTTCTCAAACCATAGTGGGGCTATGCTTTTTCGAACGACCGATCAAACTGTTTCGCCAGCTACGCTGCAAATTCTGGATCCTTGATGAAATATTTGGGTTAAGGCCTGGTGGCGGGCCTGGCCATTGAAGTAAGGTTGTTTTAAAAGATCGAAATATCGGCCGTACCCGGTATGCGGTCAGACCATTAAACACAAGCAGGAGGAATACCCATGAGCACACAGGCTGAACTTCAAACCACCATCGAGGAGATGGTGCAAAAAGGCAAAGGTATTCTTGCCGCTGACGAAAGCAACCCCACCATCGCAAAACGTTTCAAGCCGATCGGCGTCGAATCAACGGAAGAAACGCGCCGTGACTGGCGCAGCCTGTTGATCAGCACCCCCGGTCTCGGTGATTACATCAGCGGTGTGATCCTGTTTGAGGAAACGCTGGGGCAGAAAGCGGACGACGGTACACCACTTCCGCAATTGGCGGGGGCGCAAGGTATCGTTCCCGGCATCAAGGTCGACAAGGGTACGATCCCGCTTGTCAATGCGCCCGGAGATCTGATCACGCAAGGTTTGGATGGCCTGGCCGAACGTCTGAAGGGCTACAAGGAGCAGGGAGCGCGGTTTGCCAAATGGCGCGAGGTCTATCCTATTGGTAAGCACAATCCGAAACACCTGGGTGTCGAGGCCAACGCGGAAGTACTGGCCCGTTACGCGGCGATCTGCCAGTCGGTGGGTATCGTTCCCATCGTGGAACCGGAGGTACTGATCGACGGTGACCACAGCATCGAGCGATGTTTTGAGGTGATCGAAAAAGTCCACTTGGCGGTCTATGCTGCCCTGTACCGTTACCGTGTGAACCTCGAGTACACGATCCTGAAGCCGAGCATGGTGACACCCGGAAAAGACTTTGGGCACAAGGCCAGCCCGATTGAGGTTGCTGAAAATACGATCCGGGTGTTACGGCGCTCCGTACCTGCAGCGGTGCCGAGTATCAATTTTCTTTCCGGCGGTCAAACCGACGACGAGGCCACGGCGAATCTGAATGCGATGAACCAGGTATATACGAACTTGCCATGGGAGGTTTCATTTTCTTATGGACGTGCCCTGCAACAAGCCGCGCTGCACGCCTGGCAGGGCAAGCGGGAAAAACGCCAGGCCACGCAGGACGCCCTGCTCAAACGGGCGCGACTCAATGGTGCCGCACGTTACGGAACCTACACTCCAGAGATGGAAACTTAGCAACAGCCGGTCCTCGCGTGCTCGCGCCAGGACACTGAGCCGGCGCGGGACCGGCACTCATTGTTTGAGTTTGGCCATTTCTTCATCGAGCAGTTTTACCAGGCCATCGCGGTCATACTGGTAAGGCTGGTTTTCGTTCAGTTCCAGCATCAGGCGCAATACCGCCCGCATCGTGTTTTCCGCCCGCTGCGGGTCACCGACCACCATGTAGCGTTGTTGCGGGTGGGTATCGAACAAGGCGTGCTCGACCGTGGCCACGATATCACCAGGCCCCTCCATCATGGACAAATCGCCGCCACCCAGCACCCAGTTGTTTTGCCAGTCATCCCTGTACAGCGAATCCTCGACGCTCAAGCCTTTTTCCTGCATGCGCCGGTAAATGTTCTTGCCGATATCCGAATTGAAACCACCGGGGTCGATGATGCTCACCTTGATGTCAAACCGCGCCAGTTCGATCGCCAGGGTGTCGCTAAAGGCTTCGAGGGCGTGTTTGCTCATGCTGTAGGGGCCATAAAAAGTCCGTGTCTGGACACCGGCGATCGAACCGATATTGACGACGCGCCCCGCCGATTTTATCAGCAGCGGCGCGAATGCCCTGGTGATACGGTAGGGTCCGTAAACATTCACATCGAAGATGAAATCCAGGTCTGCTTCTTCGAGCTCGATAAGGGGCGCCATCAGGCCGACACCGGCGTTATTGACGATGGCATAAAGCCCCCTGTTCTCTTTGACCACCGTCTGTACCGCGGCGTCGATCTCGCTTTGAACGGTGACGTCAAGCCTGACAGAGCGGATATTGTCTATCGCATTAAGCGCCTCGAGGTCTTTTTCCTTTCTCGCCCCCGCGTAAACGTAATAACCTTTGGATGCGAGCGTCTCCGCGATCATCCTGCCGAGACCGGTACTGGCGCCAGTGACGAGGATGGCCTTTTGCAAATGCTGTCCGGCGTCGGTGTCAGCGGCACCGAAGGCGCTACCCAACGGGCAAAAAGTGATCAGACATACGGCGATAAGCGTGAGGTGTATGCGCTGGCTGTGCGCGAAAATAGAATGCATCAGTTTTCCGTGGTGGTTAAGTGGTGCTGAAGATTAACATTGAATCGTTGCCGGGTACGACTATGTCGCTCTCAGGGGGTCGGGGATTCTCTCAGCGGTTGCAAATCCTGTCATAATATCAACACGATGACGGATCAATTCTGGAAAACCAAGCGTTTGGATGAGATGACTACAGCCGAGTGGGAGTCGCTCTGCGACGGTTGTGCATTGTGTTGCATGAACAAGATCGAGGACGAGGACAGCGGCGAGATATTTTATACAAATGCGGCCTGCGGCTTGCTGGATCTGTCATCGTGCAGATGTTCGGATTACGCCAATCGTGCCGCCAAAGTCGCCGATTGCGTACAGCTCACGGTGGCCAATGTCGATTCCTTTGACTGGCTGCCGGGTAGTTGCGCCTACCGGCGCGTGGCGAAGGGCGAGGGCTTACCCGACTGGCATCCATTGGTCAGCGGCCGGCCCGGGTCGGTGCACGATGCGGGAATATCCCTGCTCGGGCACATGGTCCCGGATGAAGACCACGAGGACTTCAATATTTTTCAGTTACTGTAACCGGCATGAAGAACCGGCGTTTAATCCCGGATAGTGCGCCTTCAGTCGATCTGTAACTTGCGTAAAACTTCATCCGCGAGTTCCTCGACGGTTCGCTCACCTGCATCGAGGTGGATGTCTGCTCTCTCCGGTGGTTCATAAGGAGAGCTGATACCGGTGAAGTTGGGGATTTCCCCCTTGCGCGCCCTCGCATACATGCCCTTGGGATCACGGGCTTCACACACCTCTAACGGTGTATCGACGAACACTTCGACAAATTCGATATCGCCGACGATTTCCTTTGCCATCCTGCGCTCGCGGCGAAACGGGGAGATAAAAGCGGTCATTACGATCAGGCCCGAATCGGCCATCAGGCGGGCGACCTCTGCAACCCGGCGTATGTTCTCGACGCGGTCGGCATCTGTAAAGCCCAGGTCCTTGTTAAGCCCGTGGCGGAAGTTATCACCGTCCAACAGGTAGGTGTGGCGGTGTTGTGCGGCGAGCTTTTGCTCGACTATATCGGCGATGGACGATTTTCCCGATGCCGACAAACCCGTGAACCAGAGGACCAGCGGCTTCTGGTTTTTCATACGCGCACGGGTATCACGACTGATTTCGAAAGACTGCCAGGACAGGTTCTGCCCGCGGTGCAGACCGAAGTCGATCATGCCGGCGCCGACCGTATTGTTGCTGATACGGTCGATCAATATGAACGAGCCGGTTTCCGGATTATCGGCGTAGGCATCAAACGCGATAGCCTGCGCGCTGGCGAAGTTACACACGGCAATGCCGTTCAAATCGACCTTCGTGGCCGGCAGGTGTTCCGAGGTGTTGATGTTGATGGCGTATTTCAGATCGGTGATCTGTACCGAGGTGGTCTGTGTGCCTATTTTCATCAAATAGCTGCGTTCGGGCAGCATCGGGTCTTCGTGCATCCAGATCAGGTGCGCCTGGAACTGGTTACTGCGTTCGAGCGGCTCGCCGGGCCGATGCAACACGTCACCCTGGGAAATGTCGATTTCATCTTCGAGTGTCAGGGTGACCGCATCACCTTTCACGGCACGCGGCAGTTCCCCATCCATCGTCACGATGGACTTGACGCGACTGCGTTTGAGCGAAGCGGCGACCATGATCTCATCGCCCACCGCGATCTCGCCGCCGACCACGGTGCCGGCATAACCGCGAAAATCGAGGTTCGGACGCGTGACACGCTGAACCGCGTAGCGGAATTTATTGGAGTCGTCACGCTTCGGGTCCAGGGTTTCCAGGTAGCTCAGCAGGGGCTCGCCTTGATACCAGGGCATGCGTTTACTCCGCGTCGTTATGTTGTCACCCTTCAGCGCTGAAATCGGGATGGCGTAAATGCTGCGAAAGCCAAGCGTGCTGGAAAAATCATGGAACACCGCACAAATGTTTTCGAATAACTGGCGTGAATAGTCCATCAGGTCGATCTTGTTGACCGCCAGTACAATGTGTTTTACACCAACGAGCGAAAGGATATAGGCATGACGCCGGGTTTGCGTGGAAACCCCGAGGCGCGCGTCGATCAGCAATACCGCCGCCTCCGCGGTGGATGCGCCGGTGGCCATGTTGCGCGTGTACTGTTCGTGACCGGGTGTATCGGCGACGATGAATTTGCGTTTTGTCGTTGAGAAGAAACGATAGGCGACGTCGATGGTAATACCCTGTTCACGCTCCGCCGCGAGGCCATCAACCAGCAATGAGAAATCGATGTCCTCCTCGGTTGAAAGCCGGCCTTTACTGTCCCGTTTGAGTTCTTCCAGTTGGTCGTCGTAAAGCAACTGGGAATCATAAAGCAGACGGCCGATGAGGGTGCTTTTGCCGTCATCGACGCTGCCGCAGGTGATGAATTTCAGCATGCTTTTCGAACCCTCGAGTTCGATAAACTGCTGCATGTCAAGTTTTGCTTTATTGGCGCCAGACATCAGAAATAGCCCTCCTTCTTCTTCTTTTCCATCGAAGCCGACTGGTCCTTGTCAATCAGCCTGCCCGCGCGTTCGGATGAGTGGGTGGAGCGCATTTCAATAATGACTTCGGCGAGTGTGCTGGCGGTGGATTCTATCGCCGCCGTCAGCGGGTAACAGCCGAGTGTGCGAAACCGGACAGAGCGCATTTGCGCTTGTTCACCCTCGTGCAGGGGAAAGCGTTCGTCATCCACCATGAAGAGGGCGCCATCACGTTCAACCACCGGACGTTTGGCCGCCAGGTAAAGCTCGGGCATCGGGATATCCTGCGTGTAGATATATGCCCAGATATCCGCCTCGGTCCAGTTCGACAAGGGAAAAACACGCATACTTTCACCCGGGTTGATACGGGTGTTGTAAAGTGACCAAAGCTCTGGCCGCTGGTTTTTCGGATCCCAGACATGTCCTTTGGAGCGGTGCGAGAAAATCCGTTCCTTGGCCCGTGATTTTTCCTCGTCCCTGCGGGCGCCGCCGATGGCCGCATCGTATTTTCCGGCGTCAAGGGCCTGCCTCAACGCCTCGGTCTTCATGATGTCGGTATAACGTGAACTGCCATGTGTGAACGGGTTGGCATTAGCGGCCAGCCCTTCCGGATTGGTGTGAACGATCAATTCCAGGCCGAGACGTTTCGCGGTTTCGTCGCGGAAAGCAATCATTTCCTTGAACTTCCAGGTCGTGTCAACATGCAGTAACGGGAACGGGGGTTTTGCAGGGTAAAAAGCCTTCATGGCAAGGTGCAACAAAACGGATGAATCCTTGCCAACTGAATAAAGCAGTACCGGCCGTTCAAAATCGGTTGCGACCTGTCGCAAAATACGGATGCTCTCCGCTTCCAAGCGTTGCAGATGTACGTGATGCGTTGCTGACATGCTGATCCAAATTTCAAATACGCTATTGTCGGGTCTGTGGGCGGGCGAGACAATAGTTGAGGGCTGGAATCCGGCGGATTGATCATTAATTTTAAATCAATGCGGGTTTTGGGGCTGAAGCAGGGTTAGTTTCTATTCCTGCGCAAGTTAAAGCAACTCGAACGATCCTGTTGCCACCGTCATCCTATATGGCACCGTCATCTGACGAACGTAATCCCGGCGCAGGCCGGGACCTCCCAACGATTTCCGTAATCTTTAAAGAAGCCCCAAATAAACGCTCTGCAAATCATATGGAGGTCCCGGCCTGCGCCGGGATGACGGTGCTTGTTGTTGAGCAGGTGCTTGTTGTTGAGCAGGTGCTGGTTTTAAGAGGTCCCGGCCTGCGCCGGGATTACGTTCGTCAGATAACGTTCGTCAGATGACGGTGCATCCCAGAATGGAATATGATCAATTAGGCGTAAAATACAGATGAATGATTGAACCCCGGCATGGCTTACGGCACAATTCCGTTCCCGTGGTTTTGAGTGTTCAAATTCGCGGTTCAGTGGTGGCCCCTGTCGGCCTCCCCGCGACGATATGTTGTGAACCCCGTCAGGCCCGGAAGGGAGCAGCGGCAGCAGCAGACTCGGGCGCCGGGGATCGGTGGGCAGGGGTTGCCATCAATCCTTCTGTTATTATCACCAGATACTTGTCCTGTTCTCATCAGGCGCGACGGGATTCCTGAACCTCCGGATACGGTAACGGATGCATTGAATTGAGAGTTACAATGTTCGGATTTGAAGCGCAAAGTGCAGGTAACAGAAGGCTGTTGGCCAGCCCTGGAAAGAAAAAGCCGGGCATTTCAAGTTCAGGGCATTCATCCAGGAGCGAATCGGAGTATTCCTTATGAGTTATCAGGTATTGGCCCGCAAGTGGCGGCCACATACATTCAAGGACCTGGTTGGCCAGGAACATGTCGTACAGGCGCTGGTCAATGGTCTCGACCAGGACCGTGTCCACCACGCTTTCCTGTTGACAGGAACCCGTGGTGTAGGCAAAACCACCATTGCGCGAATCCTGGCCAAGTGTCTCAACTGTGAAAGAGGCGTGTCATCAACACCCTGCGGTGAATGCGGGAGTTGTATTGACGTGGACGAGGGCCGCTTCGTGGATATGCTGGAAATCGATGCCGCCTCGAAAACAAAGGTGGACGATACCCGTGAATTGCTCGAGACCGTTCAGTACACGCCGAGCCGCGGCCGATACAAGATTTATATCATCGACGAAGTCCACATGTTGTCGGGGCACAGCTTCAACGCACTTCTCAAAACGCTGGAAGAGCCGCCGCCACACGTTAAATTCGTACTGGCGACGACCGACCCGCAAAAGCTCCCGATTACGATCCTGTCCCGCTGCCTGCGTTTTAGCCTGACCCGGCTTTTACCCGACCAGATCAGCGGACACCTGGATAAAATTCTGAAAGCGGAATCGATGACAGCGGAACCGTCCGCTGTCATGCGTATCGCCCGCGCTGCCGACGGCAGCATGCGTGACGGCCTCAGCCTGCTGGACCAGGCAATCGCCTATGGCGGGGGCAGCCTGAAGGATGAAGATGTCGCGAACATGCTGGGGAGCATTGACCACAAGCACATCATCGCCATCATCGACGCACTTTCAGCTTCAGATGCGCACGCCCTGATGACTATCGTCGATGAACTGGTATTGCAATCGCGTGATCTTGGAAGCGCGCTGGACGAGTTGTCCGGGGCGATGCACCGGATTGCGCTGATCCAGGCGGCGCCGGATTTTCGTGACCCCTTGCGTAATGACTGGGACTCGCTGGTGCAACGCGCTTCACAGATATCGGCTGAAGACGCCCAGCTTTATTACCAGATCGCCATTGCCGGCCGCCGGGATATGGGTTTGGCGCCCGATCCGCGGACCGGCCTGGAGATGACCCTGCTACGCATGCTGGCGTTCAGGCCAAAACAGGCCAGCCAAAGCGGCAATATGGGCGGCAATATTAGCGGTACAGTGAGCGGGGCAAAAAAAGCCGGCGCTAACAGCGCTGCCGGCAGTCCGCCAAAGATCGCACAAGCCGCACAGACCAAGCCGGTCAGAAGCGGTGGTGACGCTGCCAGGGCAGCGCGGGCGGCGTTGGAGGAACTGCAAAATTCGAAGCCGGTAGCGACCCCGGGACCACCGCGAGCGGAAGCGGAAGTCCAGGCGGCGCCGCAACCTGAGTCCGGGTCCCAGTCCTTGTTCGAAGCTGCACCGGTTGAGGCAAATGTCCCCGGGGATCCCGTGCGGGACTGGTCCAATTTGCAAACCCGCCTGGAGTTATCCGGCGCAGCACGTGAATTTGCCAGGCAGATCCAGCTCGAATCCGTCAACGAAAACAGCTGGAGATTCCTCGTTCCTGACACCCTGCAAAACCTGGGTTCGGAGAGCGTTTTGCAGAGTCTGAAGACCGCCTTGTCCAGTCATTTGGGACATGAGGTGAGGCTGGATTTACACGGTGCGTCCGAGCCGCTTGAATCGGTCGCCGAGGCGGCAACACGTGCCGAGGTCAAGCGTATGAGTGAGGCCGAGCGCGCGATCGATGAGGACGCGACAGTGCAGGAAATCAAAAAGGAATTCGGTGCAAAAATTGTTCCCGATTCCATTCAACCCATACAATAGTTCATGATGCCGGACGCCGGCACCCAAGAGATGAGGAATACTCAATGAAAGGTAATATTGCGGGACTGATGCAACAGGCCCAGAAAATGCAACAGGAAATGCAAAAGGCGCAGGAGGAACTGGCACACATGGAGGTCACCGGGCAGTCAGGTGGCGGCATGGTCAGTGTGGTCATGAACGGTCAGCACGCAGTCAAGCGTGTCACGATAGACCCCAGCCTGGTAGACGACATTGAAATGCTCGAAGACCTTGTGACCGCCGCCGTCAATGATACGGTCAACCGTGTCAAGGAGGCCTCGGAGCAGCGCATGTCAGGTTTGACCCAGGGTATGAAACTCCCACCCGGTTTCAAGATGCCTTTTTAAGGCAACGTATCGACACCCTGTTTGAAATGGCATCCGAACCACTACTGACACATTTGATCGAATCCCTGCGCTGCTTGCCGGGTGTCGGGCCCAAAACTGCGCAGCGAATGGCATTGCACCTGCTCGAACGTAATCGTGAGGGTGGCATGAGACTGTCCACGGTACTCGCCGATGCCATGCAGAAGATTGGCCGTTGCAAAATTTGCCGTGACCTTACCGAGTCGGAAATTTGCGCAATCTGCGCCAATCCGCGGCGTGACCAGACCCTGTTATGTATCGTTGAATCCCCCGTCGATGTCCTGGCCATCGAACAGGCGACGGCCTATAAGGGACGTTACTTTGTCCTGTTGGGAAGATTGTCACCCTTAGATGGGATCGGTCCGGCGGAGCTCGGTCTTGACCAACTCGCCGAACGGCTTGAAAACGATGCGCCATTGGAAATGATCGTTGCGACCAATCCGACGGTGGAGGGCGAAGCGACATCGTACTATCTGCAGAGAATGGCCAGGGCGCACAGCATCCGGGTGACCCGTATCGCCCATGGTGTTCCACTGGGTGGTGAACTCGAATACACGGATCAGTCTACCCTTGCACATGCATTTGGCAGTCGCCTGCTGATCGATTGAAACACACCGGGCGACGTGAACGCCCGGCGTGTTTCATGCCACGATTGGCTTATTTGCTGGCGGCGAGTTTGCTGTCGTCCAACTGGATATATTCGCGGTTGATATCTACCGTGCGTATTCCGATACCCTTGACGTTGACCAGTTCGTCGGCGTGTTTGAATTCACCGTGTTCGTTCCTGTAGACGACGATCGCCTCGGCTTTGCTCATGCCGACGCCTTTAAGCGACTCCGCGATTTCCTCCGCGCTGGCGGAATTGACATTAACCGGTTGTGCAGCCCAGGCCCAGATGGAAAACAATCCTGTTGCCAACAGTGTGATCAGTGATTTCATGTTTGTAGATTTCATATGTACCCCTCTTGTATGTGAAGTTCAAAATTACTTTTAGTCGACCCGCAAATGCGGGACATCCTCAGGCTAAGTTTTGACGGCGGTAATTGATAGCGGCGAATTGCCAGTTGTTGTGTAAGCAAATACGGTTTTTAAAAAATCGGTGTTGCGACTCTCATGATTTGAGAATCATTCCTGTTTCAATGACCCTCATCAGCATAAGGAGATATGAACATGGATACAGATTTTCAGTTGCTTGGAAAGACGATTACCGGTGTTGTTGCGTCACCTGCAAAGGGCCATGAACCCCGTAGGATCTGGATGTTACAATTTTCAGATGGCACCCACGTGGAGTTTGTTTCGCCATCGGCCAAACGCCGTCTGAACAGGGCGACCGGCGGACATCAACGGGCGCTCGATGCCCTTGCAGAACCTGCCGAAAATCTCGTCAACGCCGCTTGATCAGTTATCCACAAAAGCTGTGGATAACTCTGTTAATAAGGATGCCGGCGCTTAGCCAGCAAGGGACGGTCTCTGAGTTGATCAATATTTAACCAAATATTTTAATAGACATAAAAATCAATAACCTACATAGATGGTCATAATCCCAAATGATATAAATTTATTGTCATATAAGTGTCATATGAACATTCAGTGACTTGTGTATAAATAATTCGAATTGAATCGAGATAACACGGATAAGTCATTGATTTGGGGTTTTTGCCTACAGTTTATTCAGCAATGCAGACTTCTTTGCCCCAGGCCTCCAGCTGATCCAGGATGTTTAAAGCACGCTTATTGGCAGCATGCGCCTGCCTGGCCACAGCTATTTCCATCCTGTAGGTCTCGGGGTCGAGTTGCCGGTCATCGGCGGGCCGTTTCAGCCGTGCCAGTCTTTCTTTTTGCCAGCGCCGGTTTTCTTCAACTGAAAGGGTGTCGGGGTAATTGCGCGCACGGTAGCGAAAGAGCATTTCCGCGAGCCTCGCATCCTTGAACGGCCAGGATTGCTGATTCAGCATTTCGGGCGCCGTGTTGCGAATCCTGTTCATTATCTGACGGTCATGGTTTGAAAAAAAATCGCCCGAATAAATCATGTGGTCAGGATCGGCGCCAGCCACCGGCGGATACGGATGGAAGACATCCATCACCTTGTTGCGAATCTGCGGCAGGGCCCCGATGAGCTTTCGGGCGTTTGCAAAACAACGATCCGGTTCAAGACCGATCCGCAGGCAATCGACGTGCTTGAGGGTTGCCGCCGGTGCGACCATGGGAACGTGATTGGTGTGAATGGCTTTTAACGGGATGCGTTCCACGTCTTCGGGCAGATCAACGGACGGTGTGAACAGGCGGTCTGAAATCTCCTCGGCAGATAACATCAACAGCGGCTCGGGATCGATCATCAGGTCATAAACGATGACTGATTTCTTTCGGTCCGGGTAGATCGACAACGGCAACACCAGCGTGGTACAACCGCGGCTGGCCGGAATTCGGGAAGATGTATGCAGCAACGGCTCGGGACTTGCGGGCTTCATCATCTCCATGACAAACGGCTGGTCCCGCATTTTCAGTGCCCAGTCGAACAGCCGCGGTTGCATCGAACGAATCTGCCGGGCAAGGCCGATGGTTGCCAGCACATCGGACAGTGCCTCGTGTGCACCGGTGTGCTCGATATGGTTGGCCGCACTCAAGTGTTCGAGTTTGAAGCTTGGTTTGCCTGGTTCGTGTTCCGGCCACTCGATCCCTGCCGGCCGCAGTGCGTAACACATCCTCGCGAGGTCGATCAGGTCCCAGCGCGAGTTGTTATTCCTGTATTCACGTTCATACGGGTCATAAAAATTGCGGTAAAACAGGTTGCGGCTGAACTCATCGTCAAAATGTATGCTGTTGTAGCCGGCACTGCAGGTTGCCGGTTCCATCATCTCGGTATGAATTTTTGCAGCGAAACGGGCCTCTATAAGCCCCTTTTTCAAGGCCTGCTGCGGCGTAATACCAGTGATCAGGCAGGCGACGGGGTGCGGCAGCACATCACGCGCCGGCTGGCAAAACCAACTGATCGGTTCTCCCACGGGTTCAAGCCCTGCATTGGTGCGGATCGCGGCAAATTGCGCCGGCCGGTCCAGCAACGGGTTGGCGCCGAATGTTTCGTAGTCGTGCCATAGAAAGGTTGGTTCGGATTTCATCCTCGATCATCCTGACTGCTGCGAACGGATTGGGGTCAATTGTGGCACAGTGGGGGGATTGTGTTTATATCTTCGCAACCCAATCTGGTAAATTCAGGCAACCGGATTGCGGCGGGTGGGATAAACTGACCGGTCAAGTCCCTCAAACAGTATCTAATGGAAAATGCCCTACTCAAATAACACGATAGAAGAATTGCTCCAGTTGATGGAACTGGAACCGCTCGAGGTCAATCTCTTCCGCGGTGAAAGCCGCGATATCGGCACCTCGCGGGTATTCGGCGGCCAGGTTCTGGCGCAGTCAATCATCGCGGCCAGCAGGACGGTGGATGAGGGTGCAATACACTCCCTGCACGCTTACTTTTTGCGCGCAGGTGATGCCGAAGCACCCATTGTTTACAACGTTGAACGTAACCGGGATGGCCGCAGCTTCAAATCCCGCCGGGTTGTGGCCATCCAGCATGGCCGCCCGATTTTCACGATGGCGGCATCTTTCCAGCTGGAGCAGGAAGGACTGACACACCAGTTCAAAATGCCGGATGTGCCAATGCCCGAGGATTTGTCATCCGAAGGCGATGTTCCGGAAGATCAACTCGGCCGGGTTCGACCGCTGTTGCGCCGTTGGTTTTCGCGCACCGGTCCGTTTGATTTTCGGCCGGTGCTGAAGACAGATATATTCAATCCGCAGCCACAGTCACCGTATTCAAACATCTGGTTCCGCCTGAATGAAAAAATCGAGGTGTCCGACCTGATGCACCGGGCGCTGATGGCATACGCCTCTGACTTCCACCTGGTCGGTACTGCGGTTCTGCCGCATGGTATTTCTTTTATCCAGGAAGACCTGCTGATGGCCAGCCTGGACCATGGCATGTGGTTTCATCGTCCTGCGCGTGTGGATGAATGGATGCTGTATTCGTGTGATAGCCCCAGCAGCAGCGGGGGCAGGGGATTGGCGAGAGGATTGATTTTCGACCGGGACGGCAGGCTGATTGCCAGTACCATCCAGGAAGGTATGATACGCGTGGGTAAACCACCGGGTGAGAGGAGTAATTCATGAGCAATTTAACAGAACTTGCCACTTTTGGCGCCGGTTGCTTTTGGGGCGTAGAGGCACGGTTTCGCGCACTGGAAGGTGTGCTCGAAGCCACTTCCGGTTACATGGGTGGACAACCCGACCCGACTTACAAGGCGGTGTGCACCGGAACCACCGGGCACGCGGAAGTCGTGCAGGTCCGCTACGACGCGGAAAAAGTCAGCTACGAGGCGCTGCTGAACCTGTTTTTTGAAATGCATAATCCAACCACGCTGAACCGCCAGGGTCCCGACATCGGCAACCAGTACCGGTCGGTCATCTTCTTCCATTCACCGGAGCAGGAGAAAGCGGCAAGGCAGGTCATTACCGGCATCGACCAAAGCAGCCGCTGGTCACAGCCGGTCGTAACCAAGGTCCAGCAGGCAGAGACTTTCTGGCCAGCCGAGGAATACCACCAGCGCTACCTCGAGAAAAATGGTTTGGGCTTGTGCTCGATCTGAAGCACGGCCGACAGTAACGCAAGCAGACGCAAAACAACGGCGCAGACACCAGTGACTTGAAAGACGATAATTTGTTATTATATTAGCTAAACCTAATATATTAAATCGATCAGGATTCTATTAAAATCACTACCTTCGACAACACCTGTCGGAGGATCCGGGGAAAAAAATGCATCATTCGTTGCGCAATTATTTTTCTTTCACCAAGCCATTGATATTCAGTCTTATTTTATCCGCCGTTTTCGTAAGCAATGCGATATCTGCGGACAATTCCCAGCGACTGCAAATAGAAACTGCCCCGGCCACGGTGGGAATTACGACCGTTGAAAGGGTTTTCGATGGTACGGTTGAAGCGGTTCAGCAGGCAACGGTTTCCGCCGAGACCAACGGACGGATAGAGGAAATCAATTTTGACGTCGATGATTTCGTCGAGGCGGGTTCAGTACTGATCCGCTTTACGGATGTCGAGCAAAAAACCGATCTGCAACGCGCCGAAGCCGATCTGCTTGGAGCCCGTGCACGCATGGTTGAAGCCAACAAACAATACGCCCGTGCCGAGAACCTGAAAGAGCGCGGCTTGGGTTCACAGCGGGATTTGGACCAGGCGCTTGCGACCAGGAAATCCGCCTCAGCCAGCGTCACTTCGGCGGAATCCGCCGTGGTGTCGGCCCGTCAGCAACTGGAATACACCGTGGTGCGTGCGCCGTATTCGGGTATCGTCACCGAACGTCATATCCAAGTTGGTGAAACCGTCTCCAGGGGACAACCGTTGATCTCCGGCTTGTCCCTGGAAAAACTGCGCGTGATCGTCGATCTGCCCCAGCAGGCGGCCATAGAGGTCAGGCGTAATCCCAGGGCGACCGTTTTGACGGAATTGGAACCGGTCACCCCTGAAAAAATTACTATTTTCCCGATGGCCGATCCCGTGACCAAGACATTCCGGGTGCGACTTGAATTGCCGGATGGGCAATTCGATCTGTTCCCGGGCATGTTCGTAAAAGCTTCCTTCCAGGTCGGTGAAGCCGAACGTCTGCTCATTCCCGCTACAGCGATCGTTCAACGCAGCGAGGTTATTGCCGTTTACGTACTTGAAAATGACGAGGTGCGTTTGCGTCAGATCCGTGTCGGGGCAACCTTCGGCGACCAGGTGGAAGTACTGGCCGGTCTCACTGCGGGTGAACAGATAGCACTGGACCCCGTCCAGGCCGGTATTTACGCCAAAACTTCCAAGAATCTATCGCCGTGAATCCCGGGTTAGGATTCTCAGGGCGCGTGGCGCGCCTGTTTCAGGATAGCCAATTGACGCCGCTGCTGGCGCTCACCGCCTTGTTGCTGGGTTTATTTGCGGTCATCGTGACGCCCCGCGAGGAAGAACCGCAGATTGATGTCACCTTCGCCAACGTGTTCGTGGCTTTTCCCGGCGCGGGCAGTGTCGAAGTCGAAAACAAGGTCTCCATACCCATGGAACAGGTTTTGGCTGAGATCGCGGGCATCGAACACGTTTATTCGGTTTCCAGGCCGGGTCTCGCGGTACTGACCATCCAGTTCAAGGTCGGAGAACCACGCACGGAGGCGCTGGTGCGTCTGTACAACGCGATTTACTCCAACCAGGACTACCGTCCCGCCAACCTCGGCGTTCTGCCGCCGCTGGTCAAACCTATGGGCATCGATGACGTTCCGATCATCGCCGCGACACTCTGGACCGAAGATCCGGAGCGGGGTGGAAGGGATTTACTGAGTGTCGCGCACACGCTGGAAGCAGAGCTGAAGCGCGTACCCGGAACGCGGGATGTCTATACCATCGGTGGCGCTCAGAGTATCGTTCATGTCGAGCTCGACCCGCAAAGGGTGGCTGGTTTCGGCCTGACCCTCGATGACCTGCGTCTTTCGCTGACCGCCGGAAACACCGTTCAACATGCCGGTTCACTGGTCTCATCAGGTAAGGAGATTCCGGTGCAGGCGGGTGTTTTCCTGTCCGGGGCTGACGACGTGAGCAAACTGGTGGTCGGTGTTTTTGATGGACGTCCGGTGTTTTTGGAAGACATTGCCACCATCAAGCTTGGCACCGATCAACCCGAACAATACGCCTGGTATGCGAGTGGTCCGGCGGCGGACGAGGCCGGAATGCCTGACGTTGCCTACGCGCCGGCAGTCACCATTGCGATCGCCAAGAAAGCCGGCACTAACGCGACACGGATCGCCGATGCGGTTATCGAGCGGATTGGCGAGTTGAAGTCCACCCATATTCCCGATGGTATACAGGTCAGCATCACGCGCAACTATGGCAAGACGGCCAACGACAAGGCCACCAAGCTTATCCAGAAACTAACCTTCGCCACCGCATCGGTCATCCTGCTGGTTTTGCTGACCATTGGCTGGCGAGAAGCATTGATCGTCGGCACCGCCGTGATCATCACTCTGACGGTAACGCTGTTTGCATCCTGGGCCTGGGGTTTCACGATCAACCGCGTTTCGTTGTTCGCCCTGATATTTTCCATCGGTATCCTGGTCGATGACGCCATCGTGGTGGTGGAGAATATCCACCGCCATCGATCCATCCATTCCGGACCGCTGGCCGGTCTGATCCCCCGCGCCGTGGACGAGGTTGGCGGCCCCACGATCCTGGCGACATTCACGGTCATCGCGGCGTTGCTGCCGATGGCCTTTGTAACCGGTCTGATGGGTCCTTACATGAGCCCCATCCCGATCAACGCCAGCATGGGTATGCTGTTTTCCCTGGGCATCGCCCTGATACTGACGCCGTGGCTTTGCAACCGCTTACTGGCAAATGCAGGCGGCCACACGGAAGAGGGATCGGGGACGCAAAAAATTCAGCGCTTTTTCAGCCGACTGATGACACCGTTTCTGCGTCGCGAGGAAGGGCGGAAAATGCGTGTCATGCTGTTTGGTGGACTGTTGTTATTGATTGGGTTTGCAGTTGCCCTGGTGGTATTCGAGGCGGTGGTGCTGAAGATGCTGCCCTTCGACAACAAGTCGGAATTCCAGGTGGTCCTGGACATGCCGGAGGGCAGCGCCATTGAAACCAGCACCAGTGTACTGGATGAACTTGCACAGGTAATTGAAACCATTCCCGAGGTGACCGATTACCAGGTCTACGCCGGAACCGCCGCGCCCATCAATTTCAACGGCCTGGTGAGACAGTATTACCTGCGCAAAGGCAGTACCATGGGCGATATCCAGGTTAACCTGCTGGACAAAAAACATCGCCACAGGTCGAGCCATGAAATCGCATCCTCTGTGCGGGATGAACTGGCCGCGACGGGCGCCCGCTATGGTGCTTCTGTCAAGGTCGTTGAGATACCACCAGGACCGCCGGTCATGTCGCCCATCGTGGCGGAGCTATATGGTCCCCGTTACAAGTCACAGCGTACGCTGGGGACCCGGTTGGTGGATATTTTCCGCAACACGCCGGACATCGTCGATATCGACAGCAGCGTGGAGTCTGAAGCAAAGCGTTACGTGATCACGGTCGACCGTGAGAAGGCCGCGCTTATGGGTGTATCCCAGGCCCAGGTCAGCAGTGCCGTCGCCCTCGCTCTCGGCGGTGAAGACGTCACGTTTATTCACCACGCGAATGAAAAGGAACCGATTCCGGTGCGCATGGAAATCCCGGTCGCCAACAAGACCGACATCGAAAGCCTGATGGCCCTGGAAGTCAGGAGCAGGGAAGGCATCCCGATGCCGATCTCCGAGTTTGCCCACGCGGAACTGCGTCCGTGGGACGGTGCCATCATCCACAAGGACCTGCTGCCCGTGGTCTTTGTGACCGCCGACATGTCGGGTAAACTCGACAGCCCCCTTTACGGTATGTTCGAACTGTCCAGCAAGATCGACACACTCGAATTTGCGGGCGCGCCGATCGAACAGCGATATATCAGCCAGCCGGACAACCCTTATTATTTCTCACTCAAGTGGGATGGCGAGTGGCAGATCACCTACGAGACTTTCCGCGACATGGGTATTGCCTATATGGTGGGGTTGTTGCTCATTTTCCTGCTGGTGGTGGCCCAATTCAATTCCTACCTGATCCCGCTGATCATCATGGCACCGATTCCCCTGACCCTGATCGGTGTTATGCCGGGTCATGCATTGCTGGGTTCACAGTTCACGGCAACGTCGATGATCGGCATGATTGCCCTGGCCGGTATCATCGTGCGCAACTCGATCCTGCTGGTGGATTTCATCGAACAGGAACTGCTTGCGGGTGTGGAACTCGGGGAAGCGGTCATCAGGGCGGCCACGGTGCGCGCAAAACCGATCGCTTTGACCGCGGTGGCAGCCATGCTGGGAGCATTTTTTATTCTCGATGACCCCATTTTTAACGGTCTGGCAATCTCGCTGATTTTCGGCATCCTGGTCTCGACCCTGCTGACCCTGCTGGTGATCCCGATCATGTTCTACAGTTCGAGGTTTAGAAAGGCCAAATCCTGACGGACGCTGAACCGGCAGCAAGTTTTTGCATCAGGTGCATAAGCGCCTGGGTCGGGTTTGGTTTTGCATTGGTGCAGCACAAATGCGGTTTGTGCCATAATCCTCCTGATACTGACTCATGGACAGAGATGAAATACATGCTTGACTCGATTGGGCGGATAACCTTTCTGATTATCTTTGCGTGCCTGGCAGGGCTGCAGGGCGCATCGGCTGAAATGTACAAGTTCACCGACAAGGACGGTATTATCCATTACACCAACGTCAAGCCCGCCGGTCAGAAAAATGTAAAGACGTTTTCGTTTCCGTGTTACGCATCGGACCCCAGTTGCAATCAGCTGGATTGGGAAAAAATCCCCCTGAACCGGCGCGCGTTCAATGACGAAATAGCAGCGGCGGCCGAGGTGTTTGCCGTCGATGATGCCTTGATCCGCGCGATCATTCATGCCGAGTCCGCCTACCAGCCGCAAGCGCTTTCGCCGAGGGGCGCACAGGGCTTGATGCAGTTGATGCCCGCAACCCAGCAGGAACTGCATGTTGTCGACGTGTTCGACCCCGTCAGCAATATCGAAGGCGGTACCCTTTATCTGTCCCGCCTGATGCAACAGTTTCATCAGAATGTAGAACTCGCTGCGGCGGCCTACAACGCCGGTCCAACTGCGGTGGTCGAATACGGCGGCGTTCCGCCTTACAAGGAAACGCGGGAATACGTCCGCCGGATCAAGATCCTCTACCGCCGTTACAGCTCGTCTGAAAGTTAAGCCGGGCCCGATTGGTGCAATGCCCGTGTCAGGGCTTTGTTAAAGATAGCAGAAACGTTGGGAGATCCGGCCTGCGCCGGGATGACGGTGCTCCAAGTTTGACGGAAATAGGAATTTGACATTTGATACAAGATGCATCTTTACAAGCAGGTACACGCGAAAAAGTGGTTCATTTTAACCCCGTCATCCCGGCGCAGGCCGGGACCTCCAAATAACAGGCAGAGCGCCAATTTATCCCGAATAATTCGCGAAAAACGGGTTTCCCTGCTTCAGTAACGAAATCCGGCCTGCTTGACCGCATCCAGTTCATTCAACGCCGCAATCAGTTCTTCGCAGGGTTTAACCGTCCAGTCATTTCCCAACTCGAGCGTGACCCTGGCGCGCTGGTTCCTGTAGTGCAGATAGACCGGTGTTGATCCACCCCGGTAGGGACGGAAAGTGGATGTCAGCGCCTTGCATAACAGCTTGTCGGGTCCGGACACGGCAATATTGACGCCCTTGGCATAACGCGCCTTGGCGTCCGCCAGCGACATGATGTGGTCCGCGGTGATCTTGTAACCCCCGGTGAAATCGTCGGCGGTCACCTGGCCCCGTATCACGACGATCGCGTCTTTCACCATCAGGTCGGCGTAAGTGGCATAGACCTCGTTTGATAAAAATGCATCCACGCGGCCGGTATGGTCGTCAACCGCGATGAAATGGCCGCGCGGCGTACGGCGAACCAGCGAGGTTACGAGCGTTGCCAGGGTCATGTTGACGCCACGCCGGTGCTTATTGTCCCGTGGCACCCGTTCGTGTACGTCTGCGAGTACGCAGGTGGTGAAATTCCTTACATCCATGAAATGGACCTTGACCGGGTGACCGGTCAGGTACAGACCGAGGGAATCCTTTTCTGCCTGGAGGCGTTGCAACTCGGGCCACGCTTTAACATCTGATAGCGACCTGGTATTGCTGATGTCAACGGGCTGCAGCGTGCCAAACAGGTCTGTCTGGCCGGCTTCCTGGTCACGCTGCATCTGTTCGGCGGCCTGCATGCAGCGTGGCAGGTCATGCAAAAGCCGCGCCCTGTTCCGGTCGGGATCCAGCATGTCCATGGCGCCGGAGCGCACGAGGGTTTCCATGGCGCGTTTGTTGGCCTTTCTCAGGTCCATCCGGTCGCAGAAATCATCCAGGCTTTTATAGGGTCCATTGGCGGCTCGTTGCTGTTCGATGGAGTCGATAGCCGCGTTACCGATACCTTTTATCGCCCCCAGTCCATAGCTGATGGAGCGTTGGTCTGTCATCTTGAATGCATACGAAGAGTGGTTGATATCCGGCGGCAGAATATCCAGGCCCATTTTTCTGCATTCGCCGATCAAAGAGGCGATCTTGTCCGTGGTATCCATGTCGGCGGACAGTACCGCGGCCATGAAAGCGGCCGGGTAGTGCGCCTTCAACCAGGCCGTTTGGTAGGCAATCAGTGCATAGGCAGCGGAATGTGACTTGTTGAAGCCGTATCCGGCAAAGGTCTCCATCTGGTTAAAAATATAGTTGGCGAGTTCGTCACTGACGCCGCGTTTGGAAGCACCGTCGACAAAAACGAGACGCTGCTTGGCCATCTCCGATGCCTTCTTCTTGCCCATCGCGCGGCGCAGGATATCGGCGTCTCCGAGGGAGTAGCCGGCCAGCACCTGGGCGATCTGCATGACCTGTTCCTGGTAAAGAATGACACCATAAGTCGGTTTCAGGATGGATTCGAGGTCATCGTGCGGATAACTGACAATCGAGCGTCCGTGTTTGCGGTCCACGTAATCGCCGACCATGCCAGATTCCAGCGGGCCGGGCCGGTAGAGGGCCACCAGCGCAATGATTTCGTTGAAGCTGTCCGGTTGCAGCCTGCCGATCAGCTCCTTGATACCGCCCGATTCAAGCTGAAATACCGCGGTCGTCCTGCAGTCCTGTAACAGGCGGAACGTCAGCGGGTCATCCAGTGGCAGGTCTTCGAGCAGAATCGGGTCCTTGCCTTGACCGGCGCGTTGCCGATTGATGGCTTTTAGTGCCCAGTCGATAATGGTCAGTGTTTTCAGGCCGAGAAAGTCGAATTTGACCAGGCCGATGGTTTCAACATCATCCTTGTCAAACTGCGTGACCACGCTGCCACCGCCGGGTTCGCTGAACAACGGTGTGAAATCGGTTAACGCGGAGGGTGCAATGACAACCCCACCGGCGTGCTTGCCCGCATTCCGGGTCAGTCCTTCCAGCGACATGGCGAGATCGAGCAGCGCCTGGGTTTCTTCTTCCTCTTCATAACGCTTTTTGAGGTCGGGTTCCTGCTCCAGGGCGGTCTTGAGCGTGATTCCGACCTCCAGGGGTATCAGTTTGGCAATGCTGTCCACAAACGGGTACCCGTGGCCCAGTACGCGACCGCAATCACGCACGGCGGCTTTGGCCGCCATGGTTCCGTAGGTGATGATCTGGCTGACCTGGTCGCGGCCATAGGTTTCGGCGACGTAGTCAATCACGAGGTCGCGTTTTTCCATGCAGAAATCAATATCGAAGTCGGGCATGGAGATACGTTCCGGGTTGAGGAATCTCTCGAACAGCAGGTCGTATTCCAGCGGGTCGATATCGGTGATTTCCAGCGCGTAGGCGACCAGCGAACCGGCGCCCGATCCGCGACCCGGGCCAACCGGGATATCATTGTTCTTTGCCCAGCGGATAAAATCTGCAACGATCAGGAAGTAGCCCGGAAATCCCATGCCGTTGATGACCTTGAGTTCCAGTTCCAGGCGCTCACGATAATCATCATCGGTAAATTCATGTGCGGTGCCGTGTTTGTTCAGGCGCCTGGCAAGCCCGTCCAGCGAGGCCTTCTTCAGGAACACTTCCACGCTTGCGCCGTCGGGTGTCGGAAAAGCCGGCAGATAATATTTGCCAAACTTCAGTTCGAGGTTACAGCGTTTTGCCAGTTCGGCCGCGTTTTCCAATGCTTCGGGGAGGTCGCAGAAAAGGTTTGCCATTTCCTCCGGGCTCTTCAGGTACTGTTCCTCCGAGTAGCGCACTTCCCGTCGCTTGTCAGACAGCATACGGCCATCGTGTATGCATACGCGGGCTTCATGCGCGCGGAAATCGCTGCGATCGAGGAATCGGACATCGTTGCTGGCGACTACCGGCAGGCGCAACTCTGCGGCCAGTTGCAGGGCATGTCGTTCATGGCGCTTTTCCTGTTCGCGGCCAGTACGCTGGATCTCGAGATAAAAACGTCCGGGAAAATCCTTTATCCAGCCCCGCGCCAGTTGCCGCGCCTTGTTGGGATGCCGGTTGACCAGGGCGTGTCCGACATCACCCTCACGTCCGCCGGACAAGGCGATGAGGCCATTTGAATGTTGTGCAATCCATTCGCGCCTGAGGTGCGGGACGCCGTGATGCTGACCTTCCTGGTAACCCCTGCTGAGTAAACGGCACAGGTTCAGGTAACCCTTATTGTCCTGGCACAAGAGCACCAGGCGACTGGTGTGATCGGGATCGTCTGCATGGCTGACCAGCACGTCCGCGCCGGCAATTGGCTTGATGCCAGCGGCCACGGCGATGCGGTAAAACTTGACCAGCCCAAACATATTGGACTGGTCGGTCAATGCCACCGCCGGCATGCCCAGTTCCTTGACACGCTCGATGAGCTTTTTTAAGCGCAGCGTGCTGTCGACCAGCGAAAATTCAGAATGCAGGTGAAGGTGTACAAAAGCTTGGGGCATGGGTGATGTCTTGTTCGGCAGTGGAGATGATCAACTTCCATTATGACCCCGGGGCGTTGACGGCGAAAGGATATTTTTATGCTGAATTATTTTTTTGACAAAGACGGCCAGATAGGAAAACTTTGAGCTAAATTGATGACACGTTTAACGGCAGCGCTGCCAACGAAGGCCGGATATCTTGCAGTACATCTTGAGCACAACACCCTGCATGTGTTATCTTGCGCGCCCCTGACGAGTGCTTGTCGGGGACGGTTTATTCAGGGCGCGTAGCTCAGCGGTAGAGCACTGCCTCGACAAGGCAGGTGTCACTGGTTCGATCCCAGTCGTGCCCACCATCCTTCCCCTGGTTTTTTTCTCACTTTTTCGATGGGATACGTTGGCATTCACCTGTACAATAGCAGGATGATTTTGCAGAAACGAACGACCGCTTAAGGTACTGGATACAAGCAGAGTGCACCCCTGGGGACGCTTTGCGTCCCTTGTTCGTTTTGAGTCGATGATGTTTGAGAGATTGAAATGCCATTAATAACGCTTCCGGACGGTAGCCAACGACAATTTGAAAATGCGGTCTCGGTCATGGCCGTGGCGGCCGATATCGGTCCCGGGCTGGCCAAGGCGACACTGGCGGGTGAGGTCGATGGCCACCTGGTCGATGCCGCCCATGTCATAACGGGTGATGCCGCGGTGCGGATCATCACCGCAAAAGATGCGGAGGGGCTCGATATCATCCGGCATTCCACCGCGCATCTGCTCGCGCAAGCTGTACAGCGGATTTTTCCGGACGCACAGGTCACCATCGGGCCGGTCATTGAAAACGGTTTTTACTATGATTTCGCCTACGAGCCCGGCTTCACGCCGGAAGACCTCGAGAAGATCGAAAGCGAAATGCAGGCCATTGTCGATGCCGGCTTGCCACTGAACCGTACCGTCAAGTCGCGCGAAGAAGCGATTGAATTTTTCCGCGCCAAGGGCGAGGAGTACAAGGCGCAAATTATCGAGTCCATACCCGAAGGTGAAGACCTTTCGCTGTATGAGCAGGGTGAGTTTATTGACCTTTGCCGTGGACCGCACGTGCCCAACACATCACATCTTGGTCAGTTCAAGCTCACCAAGCTGGCCGGTGCATACTGGCGCGGCGACAGTAAGAATGAAATGCTGCAGCGAATTTACGGTACCGCGTGGACCAGTAAAAAGGAGCTGGCCAGCTACCTGTATAACCTGGAGGAAGCGGAAAAACGCGATCACCGCCGCATCGGCCGTCAACTGGATCTGTTCCATTTCCAGGAAGAGGCGCCGGGTATGGTTTTCTGGCATGACCACGGCTGGATTATTTATACCGAGGTAAAGAAATATATCCGCCAACGGCTACGCAAGGCCGGCTACCAGGAAGTCAACACACCTGAAATTGTGGATATCAGCCTTTGGCAAAAGTCCGGTCATGCCGACAAGTTTATCGAGAACATGTTTCTCACCGGTTCGGAAGACCGCAGCTTTGCGATCAAGCCGATGAATTGCCCCTGCCATATACAGATTTTCAACCAGGGCCTGCACAGTTACCGGGACCTTCCCATGAGAATGGCGGAATTCGGATCCTGCCACCGCAATGAAGCGTCCGGTGCTTTACACGGATTGATGCGGGTCAGGGGATTCACACAGGATGACGCACATATTTTCTGCACACCCGACCAGGTGCAGCAGGAAGCCTATTCATTTCTGGAATTGCTGTACAGCGTTTACCGGGATTTTGGATTTGACGAGGTGATGGTCGAATTGTCAACCCGCCCGGAAAAACGCATCGGTGACGACTCGCTGTGGGATCAGGCGGAATCCGCCTTGGCGGCGGCACTCGAAGCCACCGGCATCGAGTACAAGGAAAACCCGGGCGATGGCGCCTTTTACGGACCAAAGATCGATTTTTCGCTGAGGGACACCATCGGCCGTATATGGCAATGTGGTACTTTACAGCTGGACTTTAATATGCCGGGCCGTCTTGGGGCTGAATATGTGAAGGAAGACGGCTTGCGCCAGACGCCGGTCATGTTGCACCGTGCGATCCTCGGTTCGCTGGAGCGTTTTATCGGAATCCTGATCGAAAACTATGCCGGTAAAATGCCCGTATGGCTGTCGCCGGTACAGGCCGTAGTGCTCAATATTACCGACCGCCAGGATGAAAGATGCAAAGAAATCGCCGAATCCCTTGAAAATCAAGGATTACGGGTCGATTTAGACTTGAGAAATGAGAAGATCGGCTTTAAAATCCGCGCTCACACTTTGGGCAGGGTTCCTTACCTGCTTGTAATTGGTGATCGGGAAGTCGAAGAAGGTACTGTAGCGGTGCGGACCCGGGAAGGTGAGAACCTGGGGAGCATGGGAGTGGAAGCCTTTGTCCGGCTGATTGGAAGTGAAGTGGAAAGGCGCGGCAAAGCAGACGACTGATACGCGTTTTGCACCAGCATCCGGGACAGGGACCGGACCGGTGGTAAGATGAGACTTGGAACTGAGTTTATATAACGCCATATTTTAAATATGGAACAGTTGGTTTTTAGAAGTGGCCCGGGGCCGACTGGTGGAATTTGCGGGCTGTGAACAGGAGGATTTAACATCGCATCCAAAAAAGAAACGCGGCGCAACGGGGAAATAATAGCGCCGCAGATCAGGGTAATTGATCAAGATGGCGAACAAGCAGGTGTCATGACCGTGCCGAAGGCGATCGAATTGGCATTAGCAGAGGGACTGGATCTCGTTGAGATTGCCCCGAATGCCGAACCACCTGTTTGCCGGATCATGGATTTTGGCAAATACCGGTTTGAGTTAGCCAAGAAAGGGCAGGCGTCGAAGAAGAAACAGAAAATCACGCATGTCAAGGAAGTAAAATTCCGCCCTGGTACCGAGGAGGCCGACTACCAGGTCAAGATGAAAAGCGTACGGCGCTTTTTGGATGGTGGTGACAAGGTCAAGGTCACGCTGCGGTTCAGGGGTCGTGAAATGGCCCACCAGGAACTCGGGGCAGAAATGCTCCAGCGTGTGCGCGATGACCTGGTCGAGGAGGCCGTCGTCGAGCAGATGCCAAAAATGGAAGGCCGTCAGATGACGATGATGATCAACGGTAAGAAGACCTGATCAAGCAATTTTATAGCGTGACCGTATAATGCGATCACTTTTTGAAGAAGCGTAACCGAGCAAATGGTAAAGCGCTGGAAAAACTTCCCAGCCGCTTGAGTAACGCATTAAACAGGCCAGAAAAGGCCACCAGGAGTAAACCATGCCCAAGATGAAAACCAATCGGGGTGCGGCCAAGCGCTTTAAAAAAACCGCTTCAGGTAATTTTAAACGCGGGTTCGCATTCAAGAGTCATATTCTGACCAAGATGAGCACCAAGCGTAAACGCAATTTGCGTGGTACGGATGCTATTGATTCAGCCGACAAGAAGTCGGTCAAACGCTTACTGCCGTACGCATAACAGGAGACTCAGAAAATGGCCAGAGTAAAACGTGGTGTCGTTGCGCATGCACGGCATAAAAAAGTATTAAAGCAGGCAAAAGGTTACTACGGAGCCCGTCGCAAGGTTTACCGTGTCGCCAAACAGGCGGTTATCAAGGCGGGTCAATATTCATATCGTGACCGGCGTGTGCGCAAACGTATGTTCCGCAGTCTGTGGATCGTCCGTATCAATGCCGCTTCACGTCAGTTTGACCTGTCGTACAGCCGCTTCATGGACGGTCTTAACAAGGCCGGTATTGAAGTCGATCGCAAGGTGCTGGCTGATCTCGCAGTTCACGACATTGCTGCATTCGGTGCGCTTGCTGAAAAAGCCAAAGCCAGCCTCGTTTGATGTAACAACACACGGGCAACCCGCGGGGTTGTCCGTGTTCGTTGAAATAGTGCGCAGGGAGGACAGGGGTCTTTCCTATTGGGGTTGTAAAGGTGGAATCGGTTAAACAAATTGTTGAGCAGGCGCTGGCGGACATCAACGCCAGCGATGAATTGTCCCTCCTGGATGATTTACGTGTTCGTTACCTCGGAAAAAAAGGCGAAATCACCGCCTTGCTCAAATCCTTGGGCGGCATGGAGCATGAAGCGCGGAAAGCGTTTGGGCAGGCGGTCAACCAGGCCAAGGTGCAGGTGGCCGACGCGGTCTCGGCGCGTAAGCGGGTGCTTGAAGACTCAGCGCTCAACGTACGCCTGGCCAGCGAGCAGATCGATGTCACCTTGCCAGGCCGGGGCCAGCAACGGGGTGGCCTGCACCCGGTCACCCGGACCCTGCAGCGTATGACCGATATTTTCTGCCGGCTTGGTTACGATGTCGCGACCGGTCCGGAAGTCGAAGACGACTACTACAATTTTGAATCACTGAACTTCCCGCCCCACCATCCCGCACGTGCGATGCACGATACCTTTTACTTCGGTGATGGCCGCCTGTTACGCACGCACACATCGCCGGTGCAAATCCGTGAGATGAAGAAAATGGGCGCGCCGATCCGGATCATCGCCCCCGGAAAAGTTTACCGGAGTGATTCCGATCAGACACACACACCCATGTTTCACCAGGTAGAGGGCTTGCTGGTCGGGGAAGCGGTTACCATGGCCGATCTCAAAGGCGTGTTGCAGACATTCGTCAACCTGTTTTTTGAAACTTCGCTGGCGATGCGATTCCGTCCTTCCTATTTTCCTTTCACGGAGCCATCGGCTGAAGTGGATATTGCCTGGGACAGGGGGGATGGAAAAGAACCCGGATGGCTGGAAATCCTGGGTTGCGGCATGGTGCATCCCAATGTGCTCAAGGCCTGTGATGTGGACAGCGAGAAATACGTCGGTTACGCCTTCGGTATGGGTGTGGAACGGCTGGCGATGTTGCGCTACGGCGTGACGGATTTGCGCCAGTTCTTTGAAAATGACGTGCGCTTTTTGCGCCAGTTCCACTGAGGATCTGCGGATATGTTGTTCAGTGTCAACTGGCTGAAAAAATGGGTGGATATCGATCTGCCGGTCGATGAACTGGCGGCCAGACTCACGGCTTCCGGGCTGGAAGTAGATACGGTCGAGGCGGTTGCCGCGCCTTTTTCGGGTGTGCACGTTGCCGAGATCACGGACTGTGTCCAACACCCCGACGCCGACAAGCTGAAGGTCTGCACGATCGATTTTGCGGGTGCCGAACCCGTCCAGGTGGTCTGCGGTGCGCCCAATGCACGTGCCGGCATCAGGATTCCGCTGGCAATGGTTGGCGCGGTCATCGGAAATGATTTCAAGATACGCAAGGCCAAGTTGCGTGGTGTAGAGTCATTTGGCATGGCCTGTTCGGAACGGGAACTGGGTTTGTCGAACGATCATTCCGGGCTGATGGAATTGCCCGCTGATGCGCCGCTGGGTATGGACCTTCGCGAATTTCTCGACCTGAATGACCATGCTATCGAGGTCGAACTCACACCCAATCGTGCGGATTGCCTGAGTATTCGCGGACTGGCGCAGGACGTATCGGCCAGTTGTAATGCACCTCTCAATTTACCCGCGGTCGACCCGGTCAAGGCCAGCATTTCCGATCGCATCGAGGTCACGCTCGAGGCGCCTGAAGATTGCCCGCGTTATGTCGGCCGGATTATTCGCGGTATCGACCCTGCTGCCCCGACCCCGTTGTGGATGGTCGAGGCACTGCGGCGTAGCGGTATCCGCAGTATCAGCGCGACGGTCGATGCCACCAATTTTGTATTGATGGAGCTCGGCCAGCCCATGCACGCATTCGACCTCGACCGTTTGCGCGGCGATGTCCATGTACGCCGTGGCCGGCAGGGGGAAACCCTTGTGTTGCTCGATGGCAAGCAGGTGGATGTCGATAAAGATTTGCTGGCCATTTGTGATGACGCCGGTCCCGTGGCACTCGCCGGCATCATGGGCGGCCTGGACTCGGGCGTCACCGGGGATACGCGAAACATTTTGCTCGAAAGCGCCTACTTCAAGCCATCGACCATTTCGGGCAAGGCGCGCGACCTGGGAATGCACACCGACGCCTCACACCGCTTTGAGCGCGGTGTAGACCCACAGGGGCAGGTCAGGGCGATAGAGCGGATTACGTCGCTGTTGCTGGACATTGCAGGCGGTGAGGCCGGACCATTGATCCATGCCGCATCGGAGGCTCATCTGCCGAAACAGAACAGTGTCAGCTTACGCCACGCGCGTCTGAACCGCGTGCTGGGGGTTGAGCTGGGTGAGGCTGCCGTCAGCACCATACTGAAGAATTTGCGCATGCAGCCCGACTTTGCAAATGGCGTGTGGACGGTCACCGCGCCCTCCGACCGGTTTGATATAGAGATCGAAGAAGATCTTATCGAGGAAGTCGCCCGTATATTCGGTTATGACAACATTCCCCCGGCACATCCTGCGGGTGAATTGGACCCGGGGATCATCAGCGAGAGCCTGGTGTCGCTGAACAGCATACAGCAGGCGTTGTGCGCAGCCGGTTACACCGAGGCGATCAATTACAGTTTTACCAGCCGCGATCTTCTCGGCCAGTTCTCCATGGATACGCACGTATTGCCACTGGCCAACGCGCTGAATTCAGATCTCGAAGTGATGCGAACTGCCTTGTTACCCGGCCTGATGGAAACCCTTTCGCGCAACCTGCGCAGGCAGCAGGAACGCGTTCGGCTTTTCGAAACCGGGACGGTATTTGAACAGAACGGAAGCCTGACGGAGGCGTTGCATGTTGCCGCAGTTGCGCGCGGCAGTTCTGTACCCGAGCAGTGGGGATACGCCAGCCGTACGATCGATTTCTTTGATCTCAAAGGCGATCTGGAATCAATCCTGGCATTGCGTGGCGGAAATGACGAAGTTGAATTCCGCAATACCGTTCTGCCGTGGTTGCATCCGGGTCAGGCCGCGGAAGTTTCAATTGCCGGTACGAATATCGGCTGGGCCGGAAGTGTGCATCCGTCCATTCTGAAACAGCTGGAGATCAAGGGTCCGGTCATGGCCTTTGAAATCGATCTTAATGAACTTTCTAAACGTGAAATACCATGCGCGAAAGAAATTTCGCGTTTCCCGTCAATCAGGCGGGATTTGGCATTTTTTGTACCTGAAAAAATCAGTTTCGATGAAATACGTCGGAATGTAATTGATTTATCAGGTGATTTACTCATAAATTTGGTATTATTCGATCTGTATTCAGGCCATAATGTTGAAAAGGGTTATAAAAGTTTAGCTATTGGCTTGATTTTACAGAATGTTTCTTGCACTCTTACAGATGAAGTCGTTGATTCATTGATCAGGAACGTCGTTCAGGGTCTGGAACAGCGATTGGACGCTCAGCTTAGAGGTTAATCATGTCACTGACTAAGGCAGATATCGCAGACCGCCTGTTCAACGAAGTTGGATTGAACAAGCGCGAGGCAAAAGAATTCGTAGATGCGTATTTTGAAATTATCCGGGTTGCCCTGGAAAATGGTGAAAACGTAAAACTATCAGGTTTTGGTAACTTTCAGCTGCGTGGAAAAAACGAACGTCCGGGACGGAATCCCAAAACGGGGGAGGAAATTCCAATTTCCGCTCGACGTGTTGTGACTTTCCGGCCAGGGCAGAAACTACGTGCAAGGGTCGAAGCTTATGTTAAACCCGGGGATTGACAAAGATTTACCACCGATTCCAGCCAAACGTTATTTCACGATTGGCGAAGTCAGCGAATTATGCGGTGTTAAACCGCACGTGCTGCGTTACTGGGAACAGGAGTTCGAACAGCTCAAACCCGTAAAACGACGCGGCAACCGGCGCTACTATCAGCGCGGTGATGTGATGATGATTCGCCAGATACGCAGTCTATTGTACGAACAGGGTTTCACCATCGGCGGCGCACGCCAGCAACTCGAGGGTGACAGCGCCTCGGACGACGTCAGCCGCAGCCACCAGATCATCCGCCAGGTGCGAATGGAGCTCGAGCAAGTGTTGCAGGTTTTGAAACGCTGAGATTAACGATTATTTCGTGTAAAAAAGCGCCCGTCGGCGCTTTTTTTATGCGTCACCGAAAGACATCGCTACTATAAAAACATGTCATCCCGGCGCAGGCCGGAACCTCCAACCGTTTAACTTGTTATCAAAAAAACGCCTTTACAACCTCCACTGTAAACGTCACGAGGTCCCGGCCTGCGCCGGGATGACATGTGCTTGTTGAAGGTGAGGTGCTGGGTTTGGGAGGTACGTCTGAGCGGGGATGATGGTGCTACTTGCGGAGGCTGTGGCGGCGGTTGGGTGCAATCGTTCGATCAGAACGCTTGCAACCCTTTTCCCGGCCCCCCATTTCATGTACCATGCGGCGGCTTCCATGGGAATATCTCCTGGAGGCAAAGAGTCGGGGCGTGGCGCAGTCTGGTAGCGCACTACAATGGGGTTGTAGGGGTCGAAGGTTCAAATCCTTTCGCCCCGACCAATAGAAGCAAGGACCTGCAGAGAAACCTGCAGGTCCTTTTTCTTTATATGATGCCTGAAAGTGAAATCGCCATTGCCGGTGCCACGGGTTAATCCCTTTATCTTGTGCAGTCCCTGGGTCACACGGTGATACGGAGTTAGTAAGGATTAAACTGCTAAGGCTGGATGAAATATGGTGTGAGAAATGCCTGGTGATGAATACTTTGATTACACCCCGGCAGTCACTCAATGTTCAGTGACTGGCGGGGAGGGAGGGTGTTCTCATTTTCACATCGGGTTAACGGCTATTGAGTATCAAGTTCAATTGCGAGTGCTCACTGGGCTTAAGGAACTTAGGTCCTCGGCGGTCTAATCGGTGTAATCCCAAAGCTGGGACATGATTGATATCCGGGTACTGCCTTGGTGTCATCAGGGTTACAAATCCGGACACGCCCCGTTACTCCGATATCCACCTGTAATGACCAGTGACCGTTGTCCGATTCAAGTGTAAGGCCATGATTAGTGCCAAGGTCTTCAGTGGCCATGGTTCCCCGGATTGGATCGAAGACAAATGTTTTATCCGCACTGGCGGCCGCCATGCTGGATTTTGTCTGGTCTGAGCTTCGCATAATTGTTGCTACATCGTTTAGTGAACAGAAATTCCCGGCCCCCGTATCAGTCTCTGTACAATCACAGGGTGCACTTCCTTCATTGGCGCCAATACACCAATTATCTTTATCGGTATAGGTTAAGTGTACGGAAGTCATTTCATTGAATTTCACGGACTCACTCTTCGCGTAATTCACAAATGCGACCAGTTCTTCGGCCTGTGCAGTGGTTTCTCTGCGTTGCAGGACATCGGTATAAGACGGCACTGCAAGCGCGACGCCGATGGCAATGATCGACAATACGATCATCAACTCCACTAAGGTAAATCCCCTGCTTGTGGCAATAAACCTTTTCTCAGAACTTATGCAAAATCCCTTTTGTGTAAACATTTCATCGCCCCTTTCCATGTTGGCAGATTTAAATAGACTAACCGTTCCCTGGTTATTTACTTGATCTCGTCATTACGGTGAGTATCAAGACCAATCTACGTTTCAAGTTCCCTTTTGAAACCGTTATCCCTTCATTGGTAGTATTAGTTAATGCAATAATTGAGCCGAAAAAAAACATGCAATCAAGAATGTATATTTATTAAATAAATAATCAATACATACAGCAAGATAGAAATATTTTAAAAACTTTGGCGAAATTGGGTCAGGTCAAATTTAATTGCAAATATCCTAAATTTGTCAGGGAAACAGACCAAAATTGTCACTCATAAAGACTCGGCTTCCCCTATCAATGGTCCTACGTCAATTGAGATCCACGTCATTTGAGACTTTGAATAAGCAGTTCTCGGATTGTAGCTTTTGGCAGGTGCCCCGATAAACAGGTGGTTTCAATTACAAGGTGCACACAAAAAAAGGGCCGCCAATGATTAGCGGCCCTTTCAAACTAACTAAAAAGCTATTGTTTAATGAAACTCGTTTCGCAGTTTGGATCAATCACATATTCTGATTCATCTCCGGAAACGACTGTCACTTTATATGTGCCTGGAGCCGTGTAATTGTTCGACTTAAGGTTGTACTGCCAGATGTCATTATCAGTGAACTCAAACTGGTTGCCATCCGTGCCATGACCAGCAGCCAACAGGTCGTTACTTACGTCAACAGCGACTCCGTCGGTTGATGCGAAAAATTCGACTTTTACGACTGGCGCGGCAATCAGGTCAGCATCGGTCTGTTCAAGTCCGCCTTCACCAAATAGCTCCATTTTGAGGGGGAATACCCGATTCTTCTTAGTTTTCACCGGATGATTGGCCATAGGGGCCGCAAAGCCCTCGCACGTTAGTGCCGGTATTTCTGGGTCAACGGGTGGTTCTACAGGCAAATCTGAACAGTATGTCAGTGTCACCTGGTTAATTACGTACCACGATGCAACACTTCCACCGCCGCTCCCCGCGTTTGAAATTACGACCTCAACACTGGTTATGGCGGTCGTACTGCTTAAACCTATGAACGCGGCGTTCGCATCCCCTGTGGATGCTGTAACCGCGGAAGGCAATCCCATGGCGCCGTTGCCATCAAAAGCTTGAATTTCCGCAGTGAACTCTCCTAGATCACGTGGAGCAATCTGTGTTCCGAAACCACATATGCTCTCAGCGTTGGTGTCAGAGAAAACAAACGTAACCGGGTTCTGACTATTATTATTGCCATTGGTAAAAGCAAACGTGCTTAACAGGTAGTCCCCATCTGCAAAATTGGCATCCCGAAAATAATAAGTTGCTGGTTCTCTGTAAATCTCGAAATCCGGATCTCTCGTTTGGGAAACGGCTAACAATGTCCCATTGGTGGCGGTCACGTTTGGGGTGGTAATCGAACCGTTTAGATAGCCATAAAAGTCTACCCCCGTGTCGAGAATAGTACCCTGTACGTCCCAGAAAATAGTATCTGATTCAATAAGATCGCCCCTGTCTGAAACAGGATTTACGTCAGCAAATACGGTTGAAGATGAAAAAGAAATGAACAATGCAGTGCTAATACACAGACTAATAGTGCGAACTTTCATGGTGGCCTCTCCTTGGTCTTTATGCGCCCCAAACCCCTTGTGGCGCTTGTTACTTCCTTGTGAGAAAAGAGTATGCCATAAATAAATACGTGAAGCACGATCCTTCCTGTGCGTTTTATGATCCAATAATCATGCCAATAGATTAATTAATAGCAATATACATTAAGTAACAATTGGTTACTTATTTGCAGGTATCTATTAGAAGTTGTTTCAAAGAAAGCAAATTGACATGCTGCGTTGTGCAACTGACAGTTTTTGTCAGTCAAAAATATGCTTAACTTCTGATATCGAAAAGAACTGGTGGCCCATCTGCGCAAACACGTCTTGGTGCAATATGTGATGTAATCAACGATAATCTGCATACAGCATCAGGACATAGCTTGAATTAGAACAACTACGCACAAATATGCGATTGTTCAGTTCCACGGACTTAAATTATGAATCCAGTCGAAAATGTATTGCGTGAAATGCCGGATATTGCCAACGAGGAGCGCGCCTCCGTTGCCGGCAAACTCGAATGGGTCGGTATGAATGATATCGAGTTACCGGTGCAAATCGAGGATGGCCAGGGCAACCTGATCCAATCGACTGCCCGTGTGACTGCCTATGTGAACCTGAAAGACCCCGACGTTCGGGGAATTCACATGTCCCGCCTGTACCTGCACCTCGACCAGGCCTTTGGGGAAAGACCGCTGACACCGGCCACCTTGCGCCAACTGCTGCGGTCATTTCTCGATTCTCACGCGGGCTTGAGTGACCGTGCGCTGGTCAGGGTTGATTTTGATTATGTCATCCGCCGCAAGGCACTCATCAGTGACAATGTCGGCTGGCGCCGCTACCCGGTTTCCATGATCGGTATCCTGGAGGGACAGGAATTCGCCCTCGAAATGGGTCTGGAGGTACTGTACTCAAGTACCTGTCCATGTTCCGCCGCATTGGCGCGTCAACTGATCCAGGAACAATTCAAAAAAGATTTCGACCCGGGTGAGAAGATTGATTTTGAGCGGGTTCACCAGTGGCTGGGTACGGAAGAGGGTATTCTCGCAACACCGCACAGCCAGCGCAGCGCGGCGGAATTGAGGATGCGTTTAACACCCACCTTCCAGATGTTTCCCGATTATCGAACTGATCGACGAGGTGGAAAACTCGCTCAAAACTCCGGTCCAGGCAACCGTCAAGCGCGAGGACGAACAGGCTTTTGCGCTGCTCAACGGCCGTAACCTGATGTTTTGTGAAGATGCCGGCAGACGTATCCAGACAGCCTTGAACAAGGATGATCGCATCCTGGATTTCTGGGCGCGCTGTACACACTACGAAAGCCTGCATCCGCACAACGCCGTTTCAGTGATCACCAAGGGTGTCAAGGGTGGCTATGTCGCGGGCGCCGGCGCACCGGTTCGCCTGGGACATTCCATCGGTTGATTCAGGGCAGCAGGTCCGCCGCGCCGATGCGTTCAAGGTTGGCCTGAAACCAGTCCAGGTTCAAATTCAGAATTTCTGATCCAGGCTCAAACCATTGAAATGCCTGGGTCTGACCATTTTCCAGATTGATGACCGACAACTGGAAATAGGCGGGCTCACCGTCAAAGCGCGGCAGCCTGGCCAACTGCAGACCATATTCCATGGGGGTCATTGCCTGGTCGTAGAGATGGCTTACCCGGCCATCATCCCGGGTGTTGAAAACCTGTGACAGCTGCCACTCTCCGGGTTCATCCTGCTCTGATCGGGTTTCAATACGGATACTGGCCCAGCCCACAAAGCCCCGGTGCTTCTGCAGGACCAATGGCGAGCCGTCGCCTGACTCTTGCCCCCCCGGAATTTGCAGTTTGGTTCTGATCATCAGCACGTCCTCGCCGATAGACAGGCTATGGACAAGTCGTGTTTCACCCTGCAACGGTTGCGCAAACACGCAGGTGTCCGGATTGGTTTGAGCGATAAAGTGTTCGCCGACGCGCCGCACCGGCATGACGCACCCGGGCACGACACGCTGCCATGCAATCGAAAGGATGTCCTGCATCGGCAGGGAAAGCTCTTCATCCGCCAGGCGGGTGAAATGGAAAGCTGCCTGTCCTGTCTTCCGGTCAAGTTTCAACCAATACAGGTCATGGCTGGTTTTGCCCTGGTTGCGCAATTCGTTTGTGAATAGGAAGACCGGTTCGCCACTTGTCTTCAACTGGCGGATACCGATGTCCGTGACCGGGAGATCTGAATCCTCGTCATGGACCTGGGCAAAATTGCTGTATGCGCCGGGCAGCAGTCCTTGCAGGGTTTTTATGTCCAGTTTGCCCGTGTCGCCGACAGCGACATCCGGGGTTGACGCACAATTGCTCAGAACCGCGCTCAGGATGATCAGCGCCAGGTTGCGGTGACCCTTCATGTCATTCCGGTCCGCTATCGCTGGCTGCAGACACCAGGGGTTGCGGGTTGACCCGCTGGTCCAGCCAATTCATGCGCCAGTCGAGGTGCGGGCCGCTGGCGCGTCCGGTCGCGCCGATCCGCGCGATCAGGTCGCCTTTCTTAACAAAGGTGCCGGCTTCCACCAGTATTTTGCTGAGATGCAGGAAAGTCGATGACAGGCCCTGGCCGTGATCGAGAATAACGGTACCGCCCGAGTAATACATGTCCGGATGGGTCAGCGTGATCAGGCCGTCTGCAGGCGCATAAACGCCGGTGCCTTCGGGTGCCGCGATATCCAGGCCGTAATGCGGGTTGCGCGGTTCGCCATTGAGTACCCTCTGGCTGCCGTAAACACCGCTGATTCTGCCTTTGGCGGGCCAACTGAATCCACCGGCATAGTAGGCGTGGTTGTCGCGGTGCTGGCGTGCCGTGGCGACCATGCGCGCATCCTCCCTGATCCTGGCGGTTGATGCGGGGTCGGGTGTTACCGTTTTTGGGGGCAAGCCGTCTACGACTTCGATGTCATATTTGCTGGGTTTGATGGTCAGACTCTGATGGAATACCTCACCGCCGTTTGACGTGACCTTAAGTTCGCGTTGGCCGGTTTCGTCCCGGCCGAAGCCGACAACAAACAGTCCGTCTGCGGAAATTTCCACCTCGTTACCATCGAGTGTGACATGGCTGCCGGGTTCTGCCTGGCCGAAAAGTAGTCCGCCCTGTACCACATTGCCGTTCAATTCAACGGCGTGGGCGATGCCACAAATGAAAATCAGAACATAAGCCAGCAGGAAACGCATTGAATCAGCGGGTTGTCACAGGTTGATCTTGATGGATTGTCCCGGTCGGATGATCGCGTTTCTGCTCAGGTCGTTCCAGCGCATCAGGTCGCTTATCTTGACGTTGTAATGTCTCGCGATGCTCCACAGAGAATCACCGCTGCGCACGGTGTGCTTGATGGTGCCGCTCCTGGCGGCAGGTGCAGCCGGCGCGGGGCTTTGAAACAGGGTCAGGGTCCGGCCGGCGCGTAATTTACGCGGGTCGGAAATATTGTTCCAGGCCTGTAGTTCCCTGACTGAAACTTTGTAGCGTTTTGCTATTACCGAAAGACTTTCGCCCGGACGAACCTTGTGCGTGATGCGTTCGGATGCGATCAGGCCCGACTGGAGTTTCTGCAACTCGCTGGCGGCCGCCACATACAACGGGTCGACGAGAAGTTGCTCATCACGGGGTAAACGCAGTTTCTGCCCCACGCGTATCAGGTCGCTGTTCAGGTTATTGGTACTGCGTAAAACGGAAATGGGCACATGGTGACGGCTGGCCAATGTCGACAGCGTGTCACCGCTCTCAACCAGCACCTGATCCCATTTCATCAGCGTGGGTGTCGGATCTGATTGCAAGTATTGCTGTAGTTTTTCTGCGCCTTCAACGGGCAGGATCACATGCCAGGGACCTGCCGGTGAGGTTGCCCAGCGGCTGAAACCGGGGTTGAGGCTGAAAAGAACGTCAATGCTCACTTCGCTGAACTGGGATATCAGCACCAGGTCGCTTTGCGCCTCCATTTCCACCACGGAAATGACCGGAAGGTTGGGTGCTCTGGGGAATTCATATCCGTATTCTTCCGGGTTCTGAAATAAACAGCTCAGGCCAAGCAGCTTGGGAACATAACCCTTGGTTTCCTTCGGAAGACGGATGCTCCAGAAGTCTGCAGGTTTGCCACTTTTAAGGTTCTTTTTTACCTGCCGTTCGACCCGGTTTTCACCCGAGTTGTAACCCGCCAGGGCAAGCAACCAGTCGCCGTCGAATTTCTCATTGAGATGTTCGAGATAATCCAGCGCAGCGTGCGTCGATGACCAGACATCCCGGCGGCCGTCATACCACCAGTCCTGATTGAGGCCATAGTACTTGCCGGTCGCGGCAATAAACTGCCAGGTTCCCAGCGCCCTGCCGCTGGAATAGGCAAACGGGTCGTAGGCGGATTCAACGATTGGAAGCAGGGCGAGTTCGCCGGGCAGTTCACGCGCTTCCAATTCTTCGGTAATAAAATATATCCACGGTTTTGCGCGTTTCATGACGCGCGCCATGTAATCCCCGTGGTCCGCGTACCAGCGCGCCCACATCAGGGATTCCTCCTGTTCATCGCAGTTGGGCAGACTGAAGTTATCGACCAGTCTCATCCAGACGTTGTCATATTCCGGTCCCTGGTCACCAGGCATTTCGGCGTCGATGTCCAGTGATTCCGGTACATACAGGTGTTCGTCAATAGAATCGCCTTCACCCTTGGGAAGATCTGCCTGGACGGTTGTAGCTGGTTCCGAAACGGGTTCCGAACCGGTGTTTTTTGTCGTCGCGCAACTGGCAAGAAACAGGCACAGCAAAAGTGCAAAAAAGCGTGAAGTCACAAAGGGCTCCATTTGTTATTGTAAACGCGAGCTATTATCCGGTATGTGGGGGTAGGGTCAAGTAAAAACCCCGTTAAAACCTCGTTAAAACCGATCTTTCCACGCCCGGATAACCGCCATGGTTGCAATCCCGGGTGTTGCATCGGCATCGATTTTGCGGGCCGTTTCCACCACGCTGCCTACCCGGGTGCGCAAAAACGGATTCATCGCCAGTTCGTCACCAAGACGGCTTGGCAGGGTGATTTTTCCCGCAGATCTCAAGCGGTTTATTTCACGGGCGCGGGCCTTAAGCGCCGTATTTTCCGGTTCCACTACCAGCGCGAATTTACAATTGGCCTGGGTATACTCATGCGCACAATAGACTTTTGTATCGGCCGGCAGGGCCGCGAGTTTGTCCAGGGATGACTGCATGTCGGCAGCAGTGCCCTCAAAAAAACGCCCACAACCCAGGCTGAACAGTGTATCGCCGCAGAACAGGATGTCCCGGGAAAAGAAGGCAATGTGGCTGCGGGTGTGTGCCGGCACTTCCAGTACCTGGAAGCTGATTTGCAGATCGGGCAGGTGAATCTCGTCACCCTGCCGGCAAACCCGGTGCACATTGGGAATCCTTTCATCGGCCGGGCCAAATACCCTGGCATCGAAGCGTTCCAGCAGTGCCGGCACCCCGCCGGCGTGATCGTAGTGGTGGTGGGTCAACAGGATATAACGGAGGTCCAGGCCCTGTTTGTCCAGATACTCCAGCACCGGGTCTGCATCACCCGGATCAACTACCGCGCAGATATTTCCCCCTGTCGTGAGCAACCAGATGTAGTTATCTGCAAAGGCTGGAATGGCGGTAATACTGACTTCGTTTGCCGGCATGCGGATTTCCTTCAAGGAACCTCTGATTTATTCTGGGCGATGTAGATTACAATTCAAACTGTTCAGATTCAAGGCGCGGATCGCACGTAATAGCCGGCTATTGCGAAGATTTGCAACGCAGAAGCTGGACAGTTTGGATGTACCAAGAGTAGGCGCCTTCTGGCGAGATACGAGTTCACGAATAGATCAGAGATTCCTCAATTGAAGGTTGAATCACCCTTGTTATAACCCTTATGCTAACGCCTGTTTATCGTCAGGTCACTTCTGTCGCGATGGAAACTGATTATTCCCGGGATCAATCGACGCTTTCAGCCCAGCAAAAGTTGGCCGTACAACTATTGCAACCGCTGCTGGCCAGGCGAAGGCCCGCGCGGATACTGGTCATGAAGCTTGCCGGTGCGGGAGACCTGCCATTGGAATTTGAGAGTTCCGCACAGCTCATACGGCTGAGTAGCGACGAGTCTTCCGTGGATGCCTTGCTCCGTTGCCGGATTGAAGCATTGCCATTTGAAGATGCCGCGTTTGACCTCGTCATCCTGCATCACCTGGTTTCAGACGGCACTGAGACGTATCTGGCCGAGGCGCTGCGCGTGCTGACCGCAGGAGGCGATATCGTCATCAGCGGTTTGAATTCATCCGGTTTACGCAACCGTATCATCAACCGGAAGCACCAGGTGCCGGCACTTAAACTGAACAGGATCTGTAATTTTTTGAAATCACGGTCGTTCAATATCGAACAATGCCTGATGATGGGCCTGGGCGGGTTTTCAAGACCCGCACCCAAGCCCACCTGGCACGGTCTGGGTCTGCCGTTTGCCGACCGGGTGGTGTTACATGGACATCATCAGTCGACCGCGCACAACGCCCGCATATTGCGCTTCAGGCAAATGAAAAACGCAGGCCGGACATCGGCTGCGCTCGACGGTTGCAGTAACCGGGAAGCTGCGTCTTGAGTCACGTTGTCATGTACACCGATGGTGCCTGTAGCGGCAATCCCGGCCCTGGCGGCTGGGGCGCGGTCATGATGTCGGGCAGACACCGCAAGGAATTGTCCGGCGGTGAGCGCGAGACGACCAACAACCGCATGGAGATGATGGCGATCATCGCCGGGGCCGAATCGCTCACGCGCGGTTGCAGGGTGGATATCTATACCGATTCCACCTACGTCATGAAAGGCATGACAGAATGGCTCGAGGGCTGGAAACTACGCGGGTGGCGTACGGCTTCCAAACAGGCGGTTAAAAACGTTGATCTGTGGCAGCGGCTCGAGCGCGCACTAGAGCGCCACGAGGTTAGCTGGAATTGGGTCAAGGGCCACTCGGGAATACCCGAGAACGAGCGCGCCGATGAACTGGCGCGCAAGGCGATTCCGTGAACTGCGGCGACGCGCCGTTACGCAGATAGATTCGCGGGGTGCGTAAGCCGTTGTATACCTTGCGGCGACAGGTCAATTGGATAGGTTAGATCAGATAAGACGGAAGATTTTGCAGCCACATACCAAGTGAAAAGGTTCATATGCGACAAATAGTTCTGGATACAGAAACCACCGGTCTCGACCCCAGGCAGGGTCACCGCATCATCGAGATCGGCGCCCTGGAGTTGATTGACCGGCAACTGACCGGCAAGCAGTTTCATGTTTATCTCAACCCTGAGCGGGAAATAGAGCAGGGTGCTATGGAAGTGCATGGCATCACCGAGGAATTCCTGCGTGACAAGCCGCGTTTTGCAGAGGTCTGCGATGACTTGCTGACCTTTGCCGATGGTGCGGAACTGGTCATCCACAATGCGCCGTTTGATATCGGTTTTATCGATACTGAACTTTCGCTGGCCGCTCACAGGCACGCTTCCATTACCGAAGTGGCGACCGTGCTCGACACGCTGGAACTGGCGAGGGACCTGCATCCGGGGCAACGCAACAACCTCGATGCCTTGTGTAAACGTTACGAGGTGGACAACAGCAGCCGGACACTTCATGGCGCGCTGCTGGATGCGGAGATCCTGGCCGATGTTTACCTCGCCATGACCGGCGGCCAGGTCGATCTCGGCCTGAGTCTTGAAAGCCCGGCAAGCAGGGTTGACGCGGAAGACGAAGGGCATTTGCCTGTAGCGCATCTGGTGTTGCTCGTTTTGAAAGCCAGTGACGACGAACTCACCCGGCACGAGTCGCGTCTGGATGATATTGAAGAGCAGTCCGGCAGCTGTCTGTACAGGGACGCGCAAACGGCGTGAAGCGAAGGGTTGCTTACAGTTGCGTCACCAGCATCGGGTGGGCATGGGTTTCCATCCAAACCAGCGTATCGAAGTAACTGCGGATGTTTTCGACATATTGCCTGGCCTCAAAGCCGCGCGCATAGCCAAAGCGTGTCTGGCGATACCATTTCTCCTGGCTCAGCAATGGCAGGCGTTCATTGACATCCTGCCAGCGATCCGGGTTGCCGCCCTGTTTTTGGGTCAGCTTTCGCGTATCTTCGAGGTGACCCCATCCCATGTTGTATGCGGCCAGGGCCATCCAGGTACGGTCGGGTTCGGGTATCCGGCTGGGAATGCGTTTGCGCATGCGCAGGAAATAACGCGCACCACCCTCGATGCTTTGTTCGGGGTCGAGGCGATCGGTGATACCCAGTTGCGTGGCAGTTTTCCTGGTCAGCATCATGATGCCGCGGACACCGGTTTGTGAAGCCGCATCGGCGTCCCAGTGAGATTCCTGGTAACCCATGGCCGCCAGCAGACGCCAGTCGAGTTCATGCGCCTGGGCAACCTCCTGAAATAGCGGCACCAAGGCCGGCAGGCGGTTGCGCACCTGCTTCATGAACTGGAACATGCCAACCCGGTCCAGGTTGTTGCTGTTTACGTCGTATCGGCTCTGGATCGCCGCCAGTCTGCCGTTTTCCTGGACGACTTTAAAAAAAGAGCGGGCTTTTTGCACCAGCGAGTCATCATCCCCCTGCAAAAAAGCCCAGGCCTGGTGCTGGTGGTCCGCGAGCATGAACCCCGGTTTCAGACGTGGATAAAACTGGCTGTTGATCTTGAATATGTTTGAATCGACTAGCGTGGCGTCCAGTTCGCCGTCGGCGACGGCCAGCAGCAGGTCCTCCATGCCCATGGAACGTTCTGCCGTCCACTGCAGGTCGGGCAGGGTTTCCCTGGCTTTTTCAAGCAGGCTCTCGTAACTCGACCCGGCAATCACGGACAAGCGCAATCCGACCAGGTCCGCCAGTTGCCGCGGACGGTACTTGCCGCGTTTATAGACGACCATTGTATCGACCTCGGCGTAGTCAGGGCCAAAATTAAAACGCTGTTCGCGCGCCGGTGTACGCGTCAGGTTGGCGGCGATAAATTCACCCTGTCGCTTGTCCAGCAGCGTTTCGAGTGAGCCGAATTCATCCGCGATCTTGACGTTTATTTTGAGACCGAGGTACCGGGCAAATGCTGACGCGATGTCGTATTCGGGACCGGCGGCGCCATCCGGGCCGATGAAATAGCTGCTGGCGCCGTTACGGGTCAGGAAGGTGAGGCTGCCGCGTTGTTGGGCCTGTTGCAGGCGGGTGGGATGATCGCTGCCGGAATACAGAAAGGGCAACAGAATGAAGACTGCCAGGGCGGCAGCGGCCTTCCGTTTCCCTTGTCCGGTTGCTGAAAAATACAAAAGCGAAGTCCGATTACCGTTTTCGCCAGTATATCAGTTTCGGACTATTTCATTATTTTTGACGTAACCTGCTAATAAATATATGAAATTACCAGCAATCTGGGGGCGTCTTGGCATTGGCCTGTGTGAGCGTTAATGGACTGCAAGAGACACCATGCTCTTTGTCCTTAAGCTGATCGGTTGTTGATGCCGTTGCGGTCAAAGTGTAGGTTGTTGCGGTCCTGGTTGGCAGTGTGAAGGTGTATTTATCATGCGTCGGAACCGGGACTTCGGCCGTCGTTCCGTAATCCGAGTCATTAGCCCGCCAGATTTCCTGGTTGTTTGCCCAGTTCAATAGCAACTGCTGGGCTTCACCCCGGTTTGCTTTGCGTACATACGCGGTATAACTCGGTAACGCAAGCGCAACCAATATGGCGACAATACCCACCACGATCATTAGTTCAATAAGTGTGAACCCCCTTGTTTTTACTTTGCGTTTCATGACTTTCCCTTTTTGTGTTCAAATTTGCTCACGATATCCATTTTTACAGACAGACGGTTATAAGTTTCCGACTAGCGGTAGTCAGCAGTATGCTCTCTAAGCAAATAAGTATCTATACTATAAGTACATACAAGCAAATTGCCAAGGAAGGGCGATAAAATGTTTTGTCAGAGATTTTATAGGGGTTATAAGAATCAGGACAGCTAACAACAAGGTGATTGCGTTAATGGCACACATCAACAAGGGGTTTACGTTAATTGAATTAATGATCGTTCTGGTCATTGTTGCAATAGGTGTTGCTCTAGCAGTTCCGGCTTACCAGGATGTCGTGCAGCGCAGGGAGACAACTGCCCAGGCAGAAGAACTGTCAGCTTTTATTAACTTCGCTCAAAGCGAAGCTGTTAAATACAATCAGATGATCTCGGTACATTTGGACTATACCGATGCAAATAACTGGTGTATTGGTGCAAATGAAGGCAGTGCAGCATGTGACTGTAAAGAGACCAGTATCATTGCTGCGAATTACTGTTCACTCAACGATGTTACACAGATCATAACCAGCGCAACGCAGACTAAATCCAGTATGTCCGTTGCCAGTGCAGACACAACCATGGTCTTCGATCCGGTTCGTGGCACCATGGCAACTGCCGATCTCGGCACAAATCATGGTATGACCTTGCAGTCGGATAACGGCAACTGGTCAGTAGTAGTTGATATCGGTATCACAGGCCGAGTCCGGATTTGCAATCCGGTCCCCGCCAAGGCGATACCGGGTTATCAAGCCTGCCTGTAATTGTGTCACGAAGTTAATTTGACGAAGTGTTGAACATTTACCATTGAACTTACTATTGAATTAGCAGGTTATTTATAATGAAAGTGATACGCAATAACCAAATCAGGTTCCGAAGGTTTCAGCGGGGTATGACGCTTATTGAACTGCTGGTCGCCGGTGTTATCAGCTTGATCGCGGTTTCCGGCATGGTGCTGGTCATGGCCAGTACATTAGGTACAACCACGCAGACCATAGAGATGTCGCGCTTAACAAATGACATGCGTACTGCGATGCAAATAATGACCCGTGAACTACGCAGGGCTAATTATCAGGCATCGTGGCTATCCTGTTACGGCAATACGGGGTGTCTGGATGACCTCGGTTATACAAGCGAGATAGACAATATTCAAATCGGGGACAGCGTCAGTGCCGGCGCCAATGATTGCATGTGGTTCTGGTATGACCGTCCCCAGGCGTGTCCAACTTCATCCTGCACAGCCGCCCAGTTGGCTGCTGCTCAACTCGATGTAACCGCGGAGTCAGTTGCGGCCTTTCGCCGCGCTGTTACCGATGGCGTTGGCAGGATTCAAATGACTACAACGAAAACCGCTGCGGCGGTATGCAATGCCAGCCCTGATTGGGTGGATATTACGGACCCCAACGTCATGGATGTGCTCTCGTTTACCGTCAGCGATGCTGAATCCATCGTGGAAAACGTCAATACAGCAGGTGATACGCTCAATACCGAAAAGATCGGACTGACAATGACGGCAAAATTAACGGCTGATCCTTCAGTTCCTGCCTGGATAAGAAATAACGCGAATGCAACCAGGCAGCTGACTCAATTTGTCAAGGTCCGCAACAACTTTGTCAGTACACCATGAGAATTACGCAATGCTTAAGTATAAGTACCGAGGTATATACCATGAAAGATAAAAACATGTGTCTCAAAGGCCCGCGTGGTCTAAAGGGCCAACGCGGTGCCCTGACCATTTTCTCGGCCGCACTGATCCTGATCCTGATGACCATCGTGCTGATTTATGCAACTCGGATGAGTGTGTTTGAGACCCGGATTTCCGCCAATGAGGTGCGCCAGAAGGAGGCATTTCATGTCGCCGAAGCCGCGGCGGATCAGGGCATGATGTACTTGCTGTCCAATGCAAATGCAATTTTTTCGAGCCGTGAAAATGTATTTCCGGATGGTACGGTCGGCAGTTTTACAGGGGACGGTTGGTTTTCTGCGAGCAATCCGAAGTGGATATTGTGCCCGGCGACCCCGTCAGCCACGCATCCCTGTGGAGGTGACGTCCAGGCCAAGCCAGGTTCGTATTATTATGATACTGATGCAAATACGGCGACCATAGAAACACTGCCTGTCAATGAAATCGACTTCCCGGTTGGTTCAACGGCAAGAATGAGTGCGTTGATGTGTTTCGTTGACCTGGGGAATACGGCGGCTGTATGTGGTGGACCGGGTTCTACGGCAGAAGATGAAGCAAATACTTCCCTGGTTATTACCTTGTTGTCTTATGGGTATTCCGACTGTACCGACACCGACGTCCTTTCGACCTGTACAGGCGAGGCAACGGTGGCTGTTCCTTTGGGTACCGATAAGAAATTTAACGGTGCACCTTCAGTACCGCTGGTGGCAAAGAGCACTGTGCCACTAGATGGAACATTTGAGATCGTAGGCAACCCCAACGGCGGTGGTCAGGGAGTGACGCTGACAACCTGGATGGATGCCGATTCAGATTTGCTGAGTTCGGGTACCTGGCAGACCTGTGAAATGGAAGAGTGGTATCACGTCAGTGAGCAACCCGAAGGTGTGGCTTGTACGGATAATAACTGTATGTGCGGTCCGGGCGGAAATGACCCGGCATACTTCCTCAGTTACAAAACTAGTACGACAACCCACATTGATATCGACATTATCCAGGATCCCCTTTTTCCTGACGACCTCTTTGAGGTCTTTTTTGGGGTACCCCGGGCACAATACCAAACGGTCAAGGGTGGGGCCAAGATTTTGAGCGATTGTTCAAGCCTGGACGAAAACAGTTCAGGTCTGATATGGATTAAAGGGCCAACTTGCGATATCTCCGGCGGTAGAGTCATAGGTTCACCACTTGGGCCTGTCATCCTGGTTTCGGCGGCAACGCTCACAACTATCAACGGCGGCTGCATCCATATTCGGTGTGCTTTACATATTTGACGATGACCCTGCTGGTGCCGGTGCGGCATTGAAGTCAACCGGTGGTGCTACTGTCTATGGTGCATGCATTGTGGACGGCGAAATTAACAAATTACAGGGTACATTCCAGGTCGTTTACAACAATGCCGTACTTTCTACCGCTGCGGGTATTAAAGGTATCGCCACGATGAACGGTGGATGGCGTGATTTTGGTTTACCGGACATTGCCTGGTAAGGAGATATCAAGATGAGAAAACAATCAATTCACGGGAAACAAAACGGTTTCAGTATTCTCGAAGTCGTCATTGGTATCTTTATTTTTGTTGTAGGCATGCTTGCGCTGGCCTCCTTGCAAGGTGCCTTGACGCGGTCCATGGCCGACTCCAAAGCACGCACGGCGGCAGTTAACCTGGCCGAACAAGAGCTTGAGTCACAGCGCGGATTTACTATATTAACGACAGATCCTGCAGGTGTGCTTCATGCGTATAACGATATTGTGTCTCAAGATCGCACTGTCAATGACAATGGTGTGGCCTATGCTATCGATATGAATGTGACGGATTTTTACTACCATCTGGATACAGGTACGTTTACTGATGTTTCAACCGGGGGTTTGAATTCTGACTACAAGCAGGTGGAAGTAATCGTCACTTGGGACGCCCTTCAAGGTTTTCGTGATGTCGAGGGTACAGAACGTGATCTCCAAAGCGGCCAGATTAAGTTAACGGGCTCTATCCCTGCTATCGTAACTTCGGCTTCCGGACGTTTGGCGGATGAAACTGAGGGTGGTGTCAAAATAACGCCGCCCATACTTTACACACCGGGTCAAAATCCGGATATTGTGGCCTTGCAGGTGGGTGACAGTAAATTCAAAGAGTCCCTGTTGCCGGAACCGGATGTCATAAGACGCGATGAGTTGGTACAAACCACTTTCGATGTTATTACCTATTCGCAAGACGGAGATCAAAACAGTTTCTTACGGCGGGAAGAATTCGCTGCAGTGTCTTGTGAATGCGAATACCACGATGCTGATGCCAGTAACCCCGGGCGTCGACCTTATATCTGGGCCGGAGATGAATACGCCGGAGGCCAGCTTGTAACCAAACCCTATGGCACATCTGCCAACAACCAACAGTCTTCACTTTGTGATACTTGTTGCCGCGATCACCATGATGGCCCAACGGGGCTGCCCGGGGACAGCAATGATGCCTATGCCAATGTCTATGGTCCTTTTAAGGGCGATGGCGAATACGTCGGCACAGCAAGAGCGTCCGATCACAAGCATTATCAAGATGACGCTACAACACTTGCGCTGGATGGTGACGATTACCTCGAAGCCTGTCGCCTCGTACGTGTGGATGGTTTCTGGAAAGTTGCCCAGGATTTCAGGCGTGAAGACCAATATATATTTCCCGCGGATTTTCTTGATAACGATGCTACAGAACTTATGACTTATTCCGATTATGTGACAGGTGCAGCTGAAGCCTATACAGATGCAGCGATCGCTTATACGGCCAACAGTTATCCTGCAAAGCCGATTAGACCGTGCATTGGTGCGCCTGGTTGTGAAGCAGTACCTGCAATGCAGGGTGCATATTCAGACGCGCGCATAGACGGTGAACTGCCGTCATGGACGCAACTCGAAACCAATGGAATAGAAGAGCAGCAATTGCGATCACGCGGTATCTATATCGACTATATGAGCAAGGATTTACGCCTGTTTCTGGATCAGTGTTTTTCAAGCGGCACCCTGGTCAATGATTGCTGTATCAGGGGTGGTGTTGTGGCGAATGCCTGCACGGGCGATGACCTTTACATTGACAAAACGCCTACTGCAGACCCGCTTGAAGTGGTACCGTTTTTTGAGGTGCAGTTGACGAAGTTGGAAAACTGGGATCAGACCATTCAAGCTACTTTGCCTATATCTCTCACAAACGAAGCACTTGCAGATGCGAATGCTCACAGTCGTGGTGAAATTGCCCAGGTTGCTTTGGGTGTGACCGATGTATCCTCGCATAGTCAGCGTGGTAATATTGGTTTTACCAATACACTTGCCATCGACCCGGTATTTGAGACTAAAAGTGGATACCTGAATGTTCAGTCCCTTGATGCCAGTGGTTCAGGCGGTGGTGGTGGCGGAAATCCACCGAGAATAATTGCCGGAACTTTTACAGAATCAGTTCAAGGTAGCCCGAAAATTAAAGTCGTAGGCACTGGTGGTGCGACTTGTACCTTGGAGCCAAAGGGTTATACCTGCTCGGTTGCGGACGGTGCTACGTCTGCAGGGCTAACGGTTTTCGGTTATGGGGATTCTAAAGGAGTGGAGACACGTTATGCGTGTTCCTCCACACTCACAGCATCTCATTCCAACTCGAGTAACGTTAACGCCTCCACTACTTTCAATTTATTTATCAGTGGTGTGCTTATTGATGCAGGAACAAATTACGATATCCAAATCACAACGACATCTTGCTAGTTTCAACATGTGATTTATTAACTACTGTTGATATCAGGTTAAATCTAAAGCCGCCCAATTGGGCGGCTTTTTATTGTTTGAAAGCAAGGTCTGTTTCATACGCTTGGAAACTCAATTTAAGGGTGGCTCATATAGTCCGCTGATCCAACCCCCGTTGATGATTTTTTACAAACACATCGGTAACGATCACAAGGTACAATACGTGTCCAAAACAATTTGACAAAGGCACTGCTATTCACGATGACCATCCGAACCCGTTTCGCCCCCAGCCCAACCGGCTATTTACACGTCGGCGGCGCACGCACGGCCCTGTTTGCCTGGCTGCAGGCCCGCGCCAACAATGGCATCTTCATTTTACGTATCGAAGACACCGATCTCGAACGCTCCACACCGGAATCCGTCCAGGCGATCCTCGATGGGATGGAATGGCTGGGTCTCGATGCTGATGAAGGACCCATCTACCAGACCGACCGTTTTGGCCGCTACGCCGAAGTGGTGCAGCAGTTGTTGGACGAGGACAAGGCCTACCACTGCTACTGCAGTAAAGACAGGCTGGAGACCTTGCGCGAACAGCAGATGAAAGAGGGTATCAAGCCCCGCTATGACGGCAAATGCCGCCATCTGGATTCCGCGCCGCCGGGAATCAAACCCGTAGTGCGTTTCCGCAACCCGCAGACCGGCAACGTGGTCTTCGGCGATCTGGTGCGTGGCACGATCAATATCTCCAACAACGAATTGGATGACCTGATCATTGCGCGCCCGGATGGCTCGCCAACCTATAATTTTACCGTCGTGGTCGACGACATGGACATGCAAATCACCCACGTCATCCGCGGCGATGACCACATCAACAACACGCCCCGCCAGATCAACATCTACGCGGCGCTCGGTGCCGAACCACCGCTGTTTGCGCATGTGCCGATGATCCTCGGCGACGATGGTGCGCGTTTGTCCAAACGTCACGGTGCGGTCAGCGTCATGCAATACCGGGATGACGGTTACCTGCCTCAGGCCTTGCTGAACTACCTGGTCAGACTCGGCTGGTCACACGGCGACCAGGAAGTTTTCAGTATTGATGAAATGGTTGCGCTGTTCGATATCAAGGACGTCAACCGCAAGGCCTCGGCATTCAATACCGACAAGCTGGACTGGCTGAACCAGCACTATATGAAAAGTTTGCCGGCGATTGAGGTCGCAGAGCAGCTGGACTGGCATTTCGCGGACCAGGGAATCTTTACGGAAAACGGACCGTCGCTCGAAGATGTCGTGACGGTGCAGGCCGAGCGTGTAAAAACACTAAAAGAAATGGCCGGGCAAAGCCGGATATTCTTTGAAGGGTATGAAGAATTCGACCCGGGTGCAGCGCAAAAACATCTGCGACCGGTTGCTGCTGAGCCACTGCGTCTGATGATGGAAAACCTGGAGATGGTTGAAGACTGGTCGCCCGAGGTACTACACGGTGAAATAGACCGGGTGGCGGCTGAGCTTGAAGTGGGTATGGGCAAGGTCGCGCAGCCTTTGCGGGTGGCATTGACCGGCGCCGGCGTATCTCCTTCGATTGACAAGACCCTGTGGTTGATGGGCAAGCCACGCAGCCTGGAAGGGATTGCAAAAGCGCTGGCATTTATCGAGGCGCGCATTGCATCGCAGTAGTTGAACGGGGGAACAGTTCATGTCCAAGGTTGAACGTCTGTACCATCTGCACAATATCCTCAGCCAGCGGCGCACACCGATCTCAAGACACGACTTGATGGAACGCCTGGAGTGTTCACAGGCAACGCTTTATCGCCTGGTGGCGGAATTGCGTGATTTCCTCGGCGCACCGCTCGAACAGGATGCCGATAACCGCGGCTTTTATTATGACCGCAGCTACGACCAGCCATTTGAACTACCCGGCATCTGGATCAGCCCGGAGGAACTGCAGGCGCTGTTGACGGCCCGACAGGTACTCGGCAATGTACAACCCGGGCTGCTGGAGGGGGAGCTACAGTCGCTACAGGGCCGTATTTCCAATCTGCTTCAGCAAAAAGGCGTTGACGCACACGAGAGCCAGTCGCGCATCCATATCCAATCGGTGGCCGGCAGGGCGGTACCCGAACGCCTGTTCCAGGATGTGATGGGCGCACTGATCGGCCGTCAGCGGCTGCATATCGCCTACCACGGCAGACGCAAGGACGATATCAGCGAACGGAATATTTCCCCGCAACGCCTCACGCAATACCGTAACTCCTGGTATCTCGACGCGTGGTGTCACAAGGCCGATGGCTTACGCAGCTTTTCACTCGAACGTATCATGGACCAGGCACTGCTGGATGAAAAAGCCCTGGAAGTATCCGCTGAAGAACTTGGCGGACACTTTGACAGCGCCTACGGAATCTTCTCTGGACCGGCTGAAAACACGGCAAAGCTGAAATTTACACCTGAAATGTCACGCTGGATTGCCGAAGAACAGTGGCACCCGGATCAGAAAGGCGCGTACGACAATGACGGCGCCTGGACGCTGGAACTGCCTTTCAGCAGCGCCCGCGAACTGGTCATGGACATCATGAGGTATGGACCGGAAGTGAAAGTGATATCACCGGACTTCCTGCGTGATGCCGTGGCTGAGAGCGCCAGGAAAACTGCAGCTGCTTACGAGTAATAAAGCACACGCAGAGCAGTAATCCATGGCACTGTCATCACCAATGGCACCGTCGTCCCGGAATTTGCGCAGCAAATGTCCGGGACCTCCCTGCGTTTGACGTGCTTTGAAAAAGAGCACCTTTACCAACCTTCACGGTTAACGTTACGAGGTCCCGGCCTTCGCCGGGATGACGTTCGTCAGATGACGGTGCCACTGGTGTAGTTCGGAGTGGGCCTAAATAAGCACCATCCTACGCCATTCTTATCCCCGCACGCATATATTTTTAAAACCTTCTCATGGATTGAGAACCGTTCGTGTTTTCCTGTATCTCCGACAACAGGAGAACACCATGCAACGGCTTTTATTTCAGCACACAGACGTCACAAAAGTTCATTCGAAGGCTGACCGCATGTTGCCGGGCCATGGCGCCAGCGTTCAGGATCAGGCCGTCAACGATGATTTCTATCATGATGAAACCAGCATGTTCTGGCTGGTCATTTCAGTGCTGGGAAATGTCATCGGCGGAACACTCCTGTTTTCCAGCCTGATTCTGTTACCGCATGTCGTTGCAAGAATCCTGGGTTGATACCACAGGTAGATGCCATGGTTTGATTTCATGGTTTGATTCCATGGGGGGGGGGTGAACCGCGGCCGGGCCTGACTCTCCGGTTTGTCCGCGGTTTTTTTTAAGCTGGTAATACACCCGCACCCGGTGGCTTAAACGTGTTTGCCGCCGTTCCAGCCACCGCTGGATAATACCCGTTCGCCCATTTCACGCGGTGCGGCCTCGAGGTCGGTCGCCATCGAATCATTCCAGCGGTTAAGAAAGCCATACAGGCATACGGCGCCCAGTATCTGCACAATCTGCTCCTCCGACCAATGTTCGCGCAAGCGCGCAAACAGCTCCGCATCGACCGCGTTGGGCACCGAACCCGCAGCCAGCGCAAAGTCCAGTGCCGCGCGCTCGGCCGCGGTGTACAGGGGGCTCGTGCGGTAATCCCAGATCGCATCCAGTTTTTCCTGGGCGACGTGATGGATTTTCGCTGCGACCAGCGAATGGGCTTCGCAGTACTGGCAACCTGCCGCGCGGCTTGCGAAATGTGCGATCAGACGCATCAGGCCGAGGTCGACCGAGCCATGCGGATCCATGACGGCCCTGGTGAGCTCGCCGAAACCCCTGACCATTTCCGGACGCCTTTGCATGGTCAACAGGCTGTTGGGCACGAAACCCAGAATTTTTTCGAATATTTCAAAATCATCCTGCAGTTCAGGGGTGGTTTCCGCCGGCAACGGTTTCATATGCGCCATGCTTTTGCTTGCCCTTTGTTATGCCGCGTTTCGCTCTGTTTACGCCGCTTCGCTGGCGCTTTCGACCACCTTGACGGGACCGTTGACGATGGCATCACGGGTACACGCCACGATCAGGTCCACGCCTTCGCTGGTGATATCGAAAGACGGCGTAAAACGCAAAGAATTATTGCCGCCGTGGATCACGTTGATACCGTGCTTGCGCATGTATTCCTCGGTCGAATTGGCACCATAATTCTTGTAACGGCCTGGGTCCAGTTGCGCACTGGCAAGGAGTCCCGTGCCTTGTACCTTTGTGATTGGCCCGCCGAGTTCCTCTTGCAACGCCGTCAGCTTGTCGAAAAGTTCACGGCCACGGTCACGGATGTTCTGCCGCAACGCCGGCGTGATGTCGTTGAGAATCGCGACCGCGACATCCAGTGCTCTCGGGTTGGTGGTCATGGTGTTGCCATACACACCGGTGCGATAGAGTCCGGAAGCCCCGGGGCTCAGGGCGAGCACGGAAAGGGGATACTGACCGCCGTTCAGCGCCTTCGAATAGGTTTCCATATCCGGCACATCCAGTTTTTCGAAACCCGGGTAATCACAAATGGACAATACGCCATGTGCACGCAGACCGGCCTGGATTGAATCGACCAGCAGCAGGGCGCCATGTTCCCGGGTCAAGGCCCTTGCGCGGGCATAAAACTCGGGTGTAATCGACTGGCCCGGATTGCCTTCACCCATGACGGGTTCCATGAAAAACGCCTCGATGAACAACTGGTGTTTTTCGGCGTAGTCGAAGACCTGTTCGAGTTGACTGATGTTGTTGGGTTCAACCGTCAGCAGGTTGTCGTAATCGCGGAAGCTGGCAAGGTACTTGCAGCAGGCCTTGCGCGTGGAATCGGAAAATCTCGCAGGCCGGTCGGTGCGGCCGTGAAAAGAGCTTTTCAAACTCAGGATACGCACGGGCTTGCTGGCATGCCTGCCGCCCGGGTCTGTCATCATCCGGGTATTGATGTCGGCGATACGTGCCGCCAGGGTGACCGCTTCGGAACCGCTGTTCAGACACAAAAAACGATCGAACGGGCAGGCGCCGCGTGAATGGCCGATTTCTTTGCGAAGTGCATCGATCAGACGCTTCTGACTGAACGACGGCGTCATGACATTGGCCATGATATGGGGCTTGTTCATGGCCTTGAGCGCGCTCTCCGGCGCATGTCCAAAACCGAGCATGCCGTAACCACCGCACTCATACAGCACCGCGCCACGTGTGGATATAACCCAGGGCCCACGGCCTGCAAGCGCCACGTAAGGGTTGATCGCATCGACCGGGTAAAAATTGACAAATCCATCCTGCACGGTCTCAACCAGTTCGTTTTCTGGCAGGGCCATCAATTCCGGCATTTCTTCCAGCAGCGCAAGGAAATCGGTGTAGGCGGCGTCCACCGCCTCACCGAGCCGTTCATCCAGTTGTGCAAATCTCAGTATGGCTTCATCATCCAGGCCGTGGGTTTGAATCGCACCACCATGGGTGCGCATTGCATTGAGTTTTTCCAGCATTTTCATCGAATGAATTCCTTGATATTGAGGTCTGCAAGATTATCCGGACAAGAATATCACACACCCCATAGAGGCCGTAACCCCCGCCCTGACAAACTGTGGTAACAGTCGACTGAAGAAGAAATTAATGTACCGGGAGCGCCTCAATTAAAACTTGCGGCCGTGGCGTTTCAGGGCCCACTCAACGTGTTCACGGACCAGCGGAGAACCTTGCTGCAGGCGGCTTTCAAGCGCCGTGATCACCTCGCGGCCCGTCGGTGCATTGCCCAGCGCCACGGCGATGTTGCGCAACCAGCATTCAAAACCGATACGGCGTATGGCACTGCCCTCAAGGCGTTGCAGGAACTGTTCCTCGTCCCACTCGAACAACGCGATCAACTGGGGCGTGTCGAGACCATGACGCGGCGCAAAGTCGGCTTCTCCGGTGGGCCGGGCAAAACGGTTCCAGGGGCAAACCAACTGGCAGTCATCGCAGCCGTAGATCCGATTGCCCATCAGCGGCCGGAATTCTTCAGGGATGCTGCCGCGCAGTTCGATGGTCAGGTATGAAATACAGCGTCTCGCGTCCACCGAGTATGGCGCGACGATGGCCTGTGTCGGGCACACCTCGATACAACGCGTGCACGCGCCGCAATGTTCAGTTGCAGGTGAATCGGCGGGCAGGGGCAGGTCGGTATAGATTTCACCCAGGAAAAACCAGCTGCCGGCTTTTTGGTTGATCAGGTTGGAGTGTTTGCCAATCCACCCCAGGCCCGCCTTTTCAGCCAGGGCTTTTTCCAGCACCGGCGCGGAATCAACAAATACGCGGTAACCGAACGGGCCAATGTGATTTTCGATCTGCGTCGCCAGTTTCTGCAGGCGTCTGCGCATCAGCTTGTGGTAATCACGGCCCAGCGCATAGCGCGATACGATACCTTTGGCCGGCTGCTTGAGCAGGTTTTCAACATCCGCCGCGGTTTCGGGCAGGTAATCCATCCTGACTGAGATTACCCGCACGGTGCCGGGCTCAAGTTCCTGTGGCCGGCTCCGGCGAGTTCCATGACGCTGCATGTATTCCATTTCACCGTGAAATCCGCTTTCCAGCCAATTGTTGAGATGTTGCTCGTGAGCATCGAGGTCAATATCGCTGAAACCCACCTGCTGGAAACCCAGTTCCCGGCCCCACGCGCGGATACGTTTTGCCAGCTCGTCCATGTCAGCCATAAACGTCTGCGTATCCTGTGTGTTTTTTGGTTTAATGGGGAGGTTCACTGATCGATTCGCCGTTATACTATGGTCATGTCCGATGCCTGCTACAAATTGTATACCGCCGCGCAGGTTCGTGGGATCGATTATGCTGCGATTCATGAATTAGGCATCGCAGGTTATGAACTGATGTGCCGGGCTGGCCGCGCCATCGTCGATGTCGCACGCGAATGTTTTCCGGAAGCACAACGCTGGCTGATCCTGTGTGGCCCCGGCAACAATGGCGGCGATGGCTACGTGGCGGCGAGACTGGCGACCAAAGCTGGTATCGATGTCATGGTATGCTCCCTGGTAGACCCGCGGCAACTCAAAGGCGATGCCGCAAGGGCCTACCTGGACTGGCAGGCGCAGGGTGGTGAAGTTCAGCTATGGCCGATGTCTGAAAATCACGCCTGTGATCTCGCGCTCGACGCCCTGCTCGGAACCGGTATTGACCGGGCCGTGAGTGGTGAATTCCGCGGAGCGATCGCCTGGCTGAACCAGCTCGATTGCCCCAGGCTGGCCATTGATATTCCCTCGGGGCTGAATGCCGACACGGGGCGTCCCATGGGCTGTTGTGTGCAGGCCCGCAACACCGTGACCTTCGTCGGGCGCAAGCGCGGCATGTATACGGCCGACGGTCCGGATTTTTGCGGTGACATCGCTTTCGATGACCTGGCAATCCCCACCGAAGCGGCACGGGCCAGTTCGAGTGAGGCCGGTACCCTGCTGACGGCTGATTTTCTCTGCAAAACCCTGAAACAAAGATCACGAAACACGCACAAGGGTAACTTTGGACACGTACTCGCGGTGGGCGGCGTCAGCGGAATGAGTGGTGCCATCCGTTTATGTGGTGAGGCGGCGTTGCGCAGTGGCGCTGGAAAAGTGACGCTGGCGACCGACCCGGCGCATGCCGGTTATATCAACCAGGGGCGGCCGGAATTGATGGTCAAGGCCATCGACGGGGAGGCTGCGCTGCGGTCCCTGCTCGAAGGGGATTTCACCGTGGCCCTGGGACCGGGACTGGGTACGACGGACTGGTCCAGGGCGCTGTTCAATACCTGCCTGGATGCGGACGCGCCGATGGTCGTTGATGCCGATGGTCTGAATCTGCTGGCACAACGAATACAAAAAAGCCCGGTCAGCCATGAGCAGTGGATCCTGACGCCGCATCCCGCAGAAGCGGCACGTCTGTTGACCTGCACGGTTCAAGAGGTGCAGCAGGACCGGGTCCATGCTGCAAGCGAGATCGCGAAACGTCTTGGCGCCTGCGTCGTCCTTAAAGGTGTTGGCACCGTCGTGGCCAATGCGTCTGGCCAATATGCCATATGTTCCGCTGGTAACCCCGGTATGGCGACTGCCGGCAGCGGCGACGTGTTGACGGGCATAATCGCAGCGCTGCTGGGGCAGGGCCTGCCCTGCTTTGACGCCGCCAGGGCGGGGGTGCTGGCGCACGCCATGGCCGGCGATTTCGCGGCAGCCCATCTGAGCGAGTTGGGGTTGCTTGCAGGGGATATCACTGACGCGTTGCCCGAAGTCTGGATATCCTCCGGTCAATGAGCGTGACTATTTCGGACGCCGTGACAGGCGAGTTTGATTTTGCCGACGAGTCCTATGTTGACGATTTCGCGAAAAAATTTGCGTATGATTTACCGCGGCCACTGGTCATCTGGCTGCAAGGCGATCTTGGCGCGGGTAAAACCACGTTTGCAAGGGGTTTGATACACGCGCTGGGTTACGCGGGCCGTGTCAAAAGCCCGACCTACGGTCTGCTCGAGCACTATCAGCTCGAATCGCTGCAGGTCCTGCACATGGACCTTTACCGTATCAGTGATCCGGGCGAACTGGAGTTCCTGGGGGTAGAGGACCTGCTGGACGAGCAGACCATTTTACTGATCGAGTGGCCTGAAAAGGGTGGCTTATGGCTGCCGCGGCCGGACTTTATTTTCAGGTTTGACTACGCAGACAAAGGCCGCGTATTGCACCTGGTTGCCTGTACACCAAGCGCCCGGGCTTTCTATAACGAGCGGCTAAACACCTAATTACCTTCCTTAGCTAGTTACCATATCTTGCGGTTTTTTATCAGAAACTGTTGCAATTTCGCGAAAAGCAATTCATCATTAGTTTTACGACATGGAGGTGAAACATTGAGGTTTGGGGGACAGTGCGTCAACGTATTTTCATAGCAGCCCTGCTTTTGCTATGCTCACTGCCGGTATTGGCGGCTGAAGTGAGTGGCTTCCGCGTCTGGGCGGATCCCGTCAAAACCCGCGCAGTTCTTGATCTTGACAAAAAAACAGCCTACAAGCTTTTCACCCTGCAAAACCCCCACCGCGTGGTGGTTGATTTGGAAGGTTCATCGATTGACATCCCCGTCGAACTGGATGAAGAACATTCCGGGCTGATCACCGGTGTCCGCTACGGCCAACCTGATAAACATACCTTGCGGGTGGTTTTTGACCTCAGCGAGAGCGCCGAACTGAAGAGTTTCCTGTTGGAACCGACCGCTCAATACAGCCATCGGTTGGTGATCGACCTGTACTCAAGGTCGAGCGGCCAGAAATCTTCATTGGTCAAGCACGTCACCGATATCAGCAAACCCAACCGGGAAGTGGTGATTGCCGTTGACGCCGGGCATGGCGGCGAAGACCCGGGTGCGATTGGTCAAAACAGGACCCGTGAGAAATTCGTCGTTCTGCAAATTGCACGGGAACTCAAAAAGGCCATTGATGCCGAGCCGGGCATGCGGGCGGTTCTGACCCGTGACGGGGATTACTATATTCCGCTGCGTGAACGTTATGAGAAAGCACGCAAGGCGCGCGCCGACCTGTTCGTATCCATTCATGCCGATGCGTTTACCAAGCGAAGCGTAAGGGGCAGTTCGGTATTCGTTCTGTCAGCGCGCGGCGCGAGCAGCGAATTCGCACGGCTTCTGGCCGACAGCGAAAATGCTTCCGACCTGGTAGGCGGTGTGACCTTGAGCGACAAGGATGACATGCTGGCCTCGGTCCTGCTGGATCTCTCCCAGAGTGCAACCCGGGAAGCGAGCAACAAGGTCGCAGATGACATACTGGGGGCGATGAAAAGCAATGGCACGGTGCATAAAAATTATGTCGGACGCGCCAATTTCATGGTGCTTAAATCACCCGATGTGCCTTCGGTGCTGGTGGAGACGGCTTTTATCAGCAATCCCAGTGAAGAAAAGCGCCTGACCGAAAGGGATTTTCAACAACGCATGGCAAGGACGATTACCCATGGTGTGAAGGATTATTTTTATTCCAGTCCGCCTCCCGGTACCTGGATTGCCGCCAATCGTGACGGCTTTAAACATATCGTTGCCCGCGGCGACACGCTCGGCGGCATCGCCCAACGCTACAGTGTCAGCCTGAGCCGTCTTCGCAGTGCAAATAAAATCAGTGGTGACGTGATCCACGTCGGCAGCAAACTGGTCATACCCACGGGCTAAACCTTACCGGCCCCGCTGGTCCTTCCAAAATCTGCTGATATTTTTCAAACGGTGTAACCTTTAGTTTTCCCGCGCTTGTATTCAGTCCGGAGAACGGCTAAAAAGGGTACGCATGCCAATCCTTCAGCTACCAGAACTCCTCGTCAATCAGATCGCCGCCGGTGAGGTGGTGGAGCGGCCGTCGTCCGTGGTCAAGGAACTGATCGAAAACAGCCTGGATGCAGGCGCACAGTCCATCCAGGTGGCGCTGGAGTTAGGCGGCAAGCGTTTGGTTCGCGTCACCGATGATGGCTGTGGCATACCGGTGGATGAACTGCCGCTGGCGCTGGCCCGTCACGCCACCAGCAAGATCACCTCATTGTCGGACCTGGAAGAGGTTGAGACCATGGGTTTCAGGGGTGAAGCCTTACCCAGCATGTCGTCCGTCAGCAGGATGACCATAACCTCCCGAACAGCGGCGGCCGAGCATGCCTGGCGAGTTAAAATGGCCAACGGTGAAATTCAGGCCCCGGTTCCCGCTGCCGGCGAAGCCGGCACACAGGTTGAATTGCGCGATCTGTTTTACAACGTCCCCGCACGCAGAAAGTTCATGCGTACCGACCAGACCGAATTCACACACGTTGACGAACTGCTGAAACGGTTCGCCCTGGCGCGTCCCGATGTCGGTTTTCAGCTGCAACATAACAACCGCATGGTTCGCCAGTTCCCGCCGGTGCGGACCGATGCGGAAATGCAGGCCAGGCTGGAAGCAGTCAACGGGCCGGAGTTTATCAAACACGCGTTGGTGGTAGATGAACAGCGCGGTCCATTCGGTCTGCGCGGCTGGGTGGCCGAGCCGCGCTATAACCGTGCGCAGGCGGACCGCCAGTTCTTTTTCGTGAATGGCCGGGTCATTCGGGACCGCCTGGTCGCGCACGCCATACGACAGAGTTTCCGCGATGTGCTGTTTCACGGCCGCCACCCCGCATTTGTCCTGTTCCTGGAACTGCCGTTTGGTGCGGTAGATGTCAACGTTCATCCGCAGAAACACGAAGTTCGTTTCAGGGATTCACGTTCGGTTCACGATTTTATTTATTCAACCCTGAACCGAAGCCTTGCGGACGCGGGTGTCGGTGCCGGTGCGCTACGTCCCGGTACAGAAATGCGTGAACCCGGTCCCGCATCCCATAGCGGTGACTGGGCTGCACGTCAGCCGGATATGCCCATCAGCGTCGCGGAGCAGATGCAGAACTACGCCCAACTGGTGTCCTCCACGCAGAGTTTCACGGCTGGCAAGTCAAGCGGAACGATCGATCTGCCGGCTCAATCCAGTGAAGAGTTCCCACCGCTGGGCTTTGCCCTGGCGCAGCTTCACGGTGTTTATATCCTCGCCCAGAACCAGCATGGCCTGGTATTGGTGGATATGCACGCCGCGCATGAACGTATCACCTATGAACGTCTCAAGGCCGGATTGGCACAGGATGGAATCCGCAGCCAGAATTTGCTGGTGCCGGTGACCGTTCACGTCAGTGAGCGCGAGGCGGATATGGTTGAAACGCACGCCGGCCGTCTCGAGTCCCTCGGGATCAGCTGTGACCGTTCGGGACCCCAGACCGTGGTGGTCAGAAAGGTGCCAACCCTGTTGCAACAGGCCGATATGACACAACTGCTTCAGGACGTGTTGTCGGAACTCGTTTCAGATGGTAAAAGTCTGAAAATTGAATCGGAAATGGACGAGGTGCTGTCTTCGATGGCCTGTCATGGATCGGTGAGGGCCAACCGTCAGCTCAATGTTGCCGAAATGAATGCCCTGTTGCGTGACATGGAAAGAACCGAACGCGCGGCGCAGTGTAATCACGGCAGACCGACCTGGGTGCAGTTGGACATGCAAAGCCTGGACCGCCTTTTTCTGCGCGGCCGTTAGTGTACAGCTGCGTGATTAATGGTGTTTTCAGAGGCTACCTGTGGCTGCAATGCAAGGCAGGGCTCGCAGGGAATGGCGCGTCCTTGCCAAGAGCACACTGGGTTCGGATGACAGCGTTGTGAATTCACTCGTCTTGCCGGCGGCCGTTTTCCTGATGGGTCCGACAGCTTCGGGAAAAACCGGACTGGCGGTAGAACTGTGCCAACGTTTTCCACTCGAAATTATCAGTGTCGATTCAGCCCTGGTTTATCGGGGGATGGATATCGGCACCGCCAAGCCCGATACGGAAATCCTCAGTTTGGCGCCGCACCGGTTGATTGATATCCGGGATCCGGCTGAGCATTACTCGGCCGCGGATTTCTGCGCGGATGCCTTGCGGGAAATGGATGCGATCACCTCTGCCGGAAAAGTACCGCTGCTGGTGGGCGGGACGATGCTTTATTTCCGTGCGCTCGAAAATGGTCTTTCCGAGTTGCCCGCCGCCGATCCGAAAGTCCGTGAACAACTGGAGCAACAGGCAGCGAAGCTGGGCTGGCCAGGCATGCACGAAATATTACGGCAGAAAGATCCGCAGGCCGCTGAACGCATACACCCCAACGACCCGCAACGTATCCAGCGGGCCCTGGAAGTCATTTCGCTCAGCGGACAAAGCATGAGCGATCTTTACGGGCAAACGGCCGCTTATAAACTCGGTTACCGGCTGCACAAGATTATCATCTCGCCCGAGCCCCGCAGCATTCTGCACAAACGAATCGAGAAGCGCTTCGATAGGATGATCGGGGCTGGGTTTGTCGATGAAATGAAAGGGCTCTTTTCACGGTCTGATCTGAATGCGGACCTGCCATCCATGCGGGCGGTAGGTTATCGCCAGGCGTGGGCCTGGCTGGAGGGTAAATACACTTTTGAGCAGATGCGTGAAAAGGCCATCGCGGCCACCCGGCAACTGGCGAAAAGACAATTAACCTGGTTGAGGCGTGAAAGCGCATCAGTATGGTATGATTTACAGGCAGACGGGGCGAAGCAGGAAGTTATTGATGCGCTTGGGGGGTTCCTTGAAGCTTAGTACTTCCGCACCCATGTAATCTGTTCCGTAACCAGCCGGACATTAATAAAAATCTAGGAGGAACAGTTATGCCGAAGGGTCAGTCATTACAAGAACCTTTTTTGAACGCATTGAGGCGTGAACGTGTGCCGGTTGCGATCTACCTTGTCAACGGTATCAAGCTGCAGGGTCAGGTCGAATCCTTTGACCAATTCGTGGTCTTGCTCAAGAACTCTGTTAGCCAGATGATCTACAAACACGCCATTTCTACCGTGGTCCCCGCAAGGAACGTCACTGTATTTGACGAGGAGGACGAAGCGTAAATAAAGGCCGTCTGATTTTGTTTGAACGGGCAGAACGGGGTAACCGCGCAGTATTATTACACCCGCTGTTTGCGGAAACAGGACCGGAACAACTCGATGAGTTTCAGGAGCTGTGCCGCTCGGCAGGGGTAGAAATTGCCGCTGTCATTACATCACCGCGAAGCCGGCCGGACGCGCGGTTTTTTGTTGGTAGCGGAAAGGTAGACGAACTGGCGGCGCAGGTTGTGGCCAGCAACGCCGATCTGATCGTCGTCAGCCGGCCACTGTCCGCGATCCAGGAACGCAATATTGAAAAGCAATGCAAGTGCCGTGTTCTGGATCGCACAACGTTGATTCTGGATATATTTGCACAGCGCGCACGCTCCCACGAAGGCAAGCTGCAGGTTGAACTGGCGCAACTGCGTCATCTTTCCACCCGCCTGGTCAGGGGTTGGACCCACCTTGAACGGCAAAAGGGTGGTATCGGCCTGAGGGGACCGGGTGAAACCCAGCTGGAGACCGATCGCCGTCTTGTCGCTCAGCGCATCAAGTATCTGAAGGGGCGGCTCGACAGGGTGCGTCAACAGCGGTCGCAAAGCCGCCGCAAGCGCGAACGGGCACATGTATTCACGGTGGCCCTGGTGGGCTATACGAATGCTGGAAAATCGACGCTTTTCAATGCCTTGACGGATTCAAACGTAGGTACCCAGGATATGCAGTTTGCGACCCTGGATCCGACGGTCAGCCAATTACCGAATATACCGACCGGAAATGTGCTGCTGGTCGATACCGTTGGTTTTGTTAGTGACCTGCCGCACGAACTGATTGCCGCCTTTCATGCGACCCTGCAGGAAACACGCGAAGCGGACCTGTTATTGCACGTTATCGACGTCTCGGACCCGTTTCATCAGCAACGTGAACACGATGTCGAAGACGTACTCAAAAGTGTTGAAGCCAGCCAGATTCCCATCGTACGCCTGTTCAACAAGATCGATCTCGTTGATCGTCCGGCATCATCCCTGCGCAACGCTGAAGGGCAGGTGGAGCGGATCGACGTCTCTGCGCGGAAAGGCACGGGACTTGAGGAATTAAAGGAAATCATTGCCCTGCGGCTCAAGGGCAAAAGAATCGAGACGTGGATAAGCCTCGAAGGGCGGCACGCAAAGCTGCGCTCGCAATTGTTTGACCTGGGCGCCGTCGAAGAGGAGAAAATTGCGGATGACGGCCAGTGGGTGCTGCATATCAACCTGTCGCAGCAGGATGCGGAACGGCTGGGTCGAATGCCGGGCGAAGAGGGCCTGCTGGTACGTAATAATATATTGTCGCCTTCGGCACTTGTCGCGCAGCAGAGTGGGCCCTAAAATACGTGAATTGAAAACATGTCCGTGGATTTTTGACCCGCCTGAATAAACCTATTTTGTAGTTGATTTAAGATGCAATACCGCGTCTTGTACTGGAGAAATTGATGCCTTGGAAAGAACCTGGAAAGGGAGATAAAGATCCCTGGAAATCAGGTGGTCAACAACCGCCCGACCTCGAAGAAATATTTGGAAATGTGAGCAAGCGTCTGCAATCCCTTTTCGGAGGCGGCAATAAAGGTTCCGGTTCCGAGGGCGGTGAAGGCAACGGAACCAGTGGTTTGGGTGGCGCGTTCTCTCTGGTGCTGTTGTTGATAATCTTCTGGGTTGCCTGGGATTCCGTGCATGTCATCGATGAAGCCGAGAACGGCGTGGTACTGCGTTTCGGGAAATATTCCCGTACCTTGCTGCCAGGTTTCAACCTCACTTTGCCCCGACCGTTTGAAACAATTTCGAAGGTCAATATCAACAACGTGCGGGTCGTGGAAGACCGTGGCCACATGTTGACCGAAGATGAGAACCTGGTGGAATTTGTTTACAAGGTTCAATACCGGATCAACAACGCCCAGTTTTTCCTGTTCAAGGTCCGCGACCCGGAGCAGACCCTGCGCCAGGCTGCGGAAAGCGCGCTGAGGGAGTCCGTGGGCACCAACGCTTTGGACGCCATCCTGGAAGGTAATGCAAGGACCAAGGTGCGCATTGAAACTCAACGCGTATTGCAGGAAACGCTGGATTCCTACCAGGCGGGTCTGCAGGTGACGGAGTTCAACCTGGTTGACGTGAATGTTCCCCAGCAGGTCAGGGAAGCCTACTCCGATGTTATCCGGGCGCGTGAGGATCGCGAGCGTTTCACCGAGGAAGCCCGTGTGCATGCCAATAGTGTCATCCCCGAAGCGCGTGGTACCGCTGCGCGTATTGAACAGGAGGCCGCGGGTTACAAGGAATCCACCATTGCGCTTGCAGAAGGTGAAGCCAGTCGTTTTTCCCAGGTGCTGACCCAGTACCAGTTGGCACCCGAGGTTACGCGCAAACGGCTCTACCTGGAAACCATGGAGCAGGTCCTGTCCAGGAACAGGAAGGTTTTTCTCGATGTGGATTCAAGCGGCAATATCCTCTACCTGCCGATCGATCAACCGGGTAGCGGGGGCAATCCTGCCAGCATTTTACCACCCGTGAAGGCCAAAACTCCTGTCGGTGAAGACAGCAAGGACGACAGCCTCCAAGCCCGAAGCAAAACCAGGGAGGCAAGACGATGAGCAGACCGGTATTGTTGATATTACTGTTAGTTTTGGGTGGCCTGGGTCTCGCCGGTGTTTTCACGGTTAACGAAACCGAATATGCAATCCGTTTTCAACTGGGTCGCATTGTCAAGGTCGATTACCAGCCGGGCCTGAATTTCAAATGGCCGTTTGTGAACAACATCCGCAAGTTTGACCGCCGTATCCTGACATTGGATACCGATTCTGAACTGATGCTGACTTCGGAGCAGAAATACGTCAATGTAGATTCTTTTGTGAAATGGCGGATCATCGATGTTGCGCGTTTTTATACCTCGACCCAGGGCAATGAAGCCATCGCGCTGAATCGTCTGCACGGTATTGTCAGCGACCGTATCCGTAACCAGATCGCCAGCAGGACATTGGCGGAAGTGGTGTCGGAGCAACGTGTTACTACGATGAAGGCCGTCGCTGAGGCCGCCAACGTGGCCGCCGAAGAGTTTGGCATCGAAGTGGTGGACGTCCGTATCAAGAGTATTGAATTACCCGATGATGTGCGTGAATCCGTATTCCGCAGGATGCAGGCGGACCGGCAGAAAGCTGCAAACCTGTACCGTTTCGAGGGCAGAGAGGCAGCGGAAAGAATTCGTTCGGATGCCGACAGGCAGGTACAGGTGCTGCTGGCCGAAGCCGAACGTGAAGGACAGAAGGTTCGCGGTCAGGGTGATGCCATTGCGACCGGAATTTATGCAGAAGCCTATGGACAGGATGAGGAGTTCTACCGGTTTTACCGCAGTCTGCAGGCCTACCGCACGGCGTTTGGCGGCAGCAAGGACACGCTTGTGATCGACCCGGGTTCCGAGTTTTTCGACTATTTCGGGCAGGACGGGCTTAAGAAGTAGCAAATCCGGTGAGGTGCCCATACAGGCAGAGGAGTTATCATGGGTAGCGACCTGTTGACCGCACTGGCGCTGGTGCTGATCCTCGAAGGTCTGCTACCCGGCATTGCGCCCACGGTGTGGATGAAGGTGATGCTTGACGCGACCCGTTTGGGACCGCATGGCATCCGCATTGCCGGCATCATCAGCATGTTATCGGGTGCGCTCTTATTATTTGTTCTTACATGATTTCATTTAACGAAGATTACCGCTGAAATGACAAAAAGCATCGTTGTGTTAGGCACCCAGTGGGGTGATGAAGGCAAAGGCAAAATAGTTGACCTGCTGAGCAGGGACGCCGATGCCGTGGTGAGGTTCCAGGGCGGGCACAATGCCGGTCATACACTGGTGATTGACGGCCACAAGACGGTATTGCACCTGATTCCCTCCGGTATTATGAACGAGGGTGCCAAGTGCCTCATTGGCAACGGGGTCGTGGTTTCACTCGAAGCTCTCAAGGCCGAGACCGAGGCACTCGAATCCTGGGGTGTTGATGTCCGCTCGCGGCTGGGTATTTCGCCGGCGTGTCCGGTCATCATGCCCTACCATGAATTGCTCGACCAGGCGCGGGAAAAGGCCAAGGGTGACAATGCTATTGGCACCACCGGCCGCGGTATCGGCCCCGCTTATGAAGACAAGGTATCCCGCCGTGGTATCCGGATGTCGGACCTGTACAAACCGGGTCTGCTGGCCGGGAAGCTCGAAGAAGCCATGGATTACCATAATTTTGTACTGGAAAAGTATTTCGGTATGCAGCCCATGGTATATGACCGTGTGCTTGATGATGCACTGCAACTCGGCGCCTGCTTTACCGACCTGGTGATGGATGTCAGCGGGGAATTGCATCGTCTGAGAACAGAAGGTAAGCGCATATTGTACGAAGGCGCGCAGGGCAGTCTGCTGGATATTGACCATGGCACCTACCCGTTCGTGACTTCGTCCAACACCACCATTGGTGCAGTGTGCACGGGTGCGGGTGTCGGACCCAGCGCGATCGACTACGTTCTGGGTATCACCAAGGCCTATACCACCCGCGTCGGTTCGGGTCCTTTCCCGACGGAACTGTTTGATGAAGTCGGCGCCGGTATCGCTGAACGGGGTGCCGAGTTTGGCGCCACGACCGGGCGGCCGCGCCGTTGCGGCTGGCTGGACGCGGTGGCCTTACGCAGGGCGGCGCACACCAATGGTGTCAGCGGTTTCTGTGTCACCAAGCTGGATGTCCTCGACGGTGTCGAAACCATCAAGGTGGGGATCGCATACCGGCTCAACGGCGAGTTACTGGACATACCGCCACAGAACGCCGAGGCCTGGGCTGATCTCCAGGTGGAATACGAATCCTTCCCTGGCTGGAAGGAAAGCACCCGCGGCATCACCCGGTATGATGACCTCCCGGCCAACGCCAAAACCTATATCTCGGCGATGGAGGCACTATGCGGTGCCCCGGTACACATGGTTTCAACCGGTCCGGACCGGAGAGAAAACATCATTATTCAACACCCGCTGGGCTGGGTTCGGTGATCAACCGGTTGCTTGACGGCGTAAATTTGGCTTTGACGTAATGTCCGGGTTAACACGCAATAAAAAACCCGCCGGAAAGCGGGTTTTTTGTCTGAATATGGTGCCCAGGAGAGGACTTGAACCTCCACTACCTTGCGATAACCAGCACCTGAAGCTGGCGCGTCTACCAATTCCGCCACCTGGGCAAGTGGGCTGCAGAAAGGGGGGGTCTGCAGCCCGATGGTCCGGAAGTAAAGGGGGAACTCCCAAGCCGGAGCGGACGATACCGATTTCGCTCCTGACTGTCAATAGAATTCAACGCCGAAATCCCTCCAATGCCATTGAATTCAGCTGAATACAGCTCGCTCATTGCGTTAAAAAAACACGCACTTTCATAGCATTTCATCTGAGCCGCTCTGCGTATTCGTTTACAATGCAAGACATCACATAACGATTGGATATATGACGTGAAAAAATTCAGTTCCGGCAGAAAAAAACAGTCGGATAGCAGGGAAATTAACGCCACGGCACCCGAGCGCAACGAGATTATCGCCATGCTCGAGAAACGCGGGCAGCCCATGCAGCGCAAGGAAATTGTCAGCGCACTCAAGGTGGTCTCCGATGACAGCCAGGAAATACTGCGACGCCGTCTGCGTGCCATGGTCCGTGATGGACAGCTGGTTGAGACCCGCCGTCAGTCTTTTGGCCTGCCGGCGAAGATGGACCTGCTCAAGGGACGTATCAGCGCCCATCGGGATGGATTCGGATTCCTGATCCCGGATGACAGTGGTACGGACCTGTTTATATCCTCGCGCGAAATGCGCAAGGTACTCCACGGTGACAGGGTATTGGCGGCCGTTACCGGCACCGATCATCAGGGCCGCCGGGAAGGCAAGATTACGGAAGTGCTCGAAAGAGCCAATGACAGTATCGTCGGCCGGTTCGTGGAAGAAAACGGAATCGCCCTGGTGGTTCCTGACGATCCCCGTATCAACCAGGACGTGGTGATTCCGTTGAAGGATACCCTCGGTGCCCGTCCGGGCCAGGTGGTCGTGGCAAACATCGTCATCGAACCTACCGGGCGTAAGTCACCGGTGGGTAAAATCACCGAGATCCTCGGACAATCCGGCGCGCCCGGCATGGCCACGGAGATCGCCATTCGCAGCTATGGCTTGCCATTCGAGTGGCCGGCCGGGGTTGAGAAGGCCGCTGAGGCTTTTGGCGAATCAGTACCGGAGGAAATGAAAGCCGGCCGCAAGGATCTGCGCGGCCTGCCTTTGGTCACCATCGATGGTGCAGATGCGAGGGATTTCGATGATGCCGTATTTGCCCGCAAACAGGGCAAGGGATGGCGTCTGATCGTGGCAATCGCCGAGGTCTCGGGCTACGTCAAACCCGGCAGTGCGCTGGATACAGAAGCGGTCAAGCGTTCGACGTCCGTCTATTTTCCCGGCAGGGTCATCCCGATGTTGCCGGAGGCCCTTTCAAATGGATTGTGTTCGCTCAAACCGGCGGTGGACCGTCTTTGCCTCGCCTGTGAAATGACGGTTTCCGATGACGGTACCGTGCAACGTTCGAGATTTGTCGCCGCGGTGATGAAGTCGTCTGCACGCCTGACCTATCAACAGGTCGCCGACTATTTTGAAGGCGGCGTATTGAAACATCATGACGACCAGGTTGATGTAAAAAGGAACCTGGACGATTTGCATTCACTTTACCGGGTGCTAAATGCGGCGCGGCTGAAACGGGGTGCGATTGAATTCGAGAGTGTCGAATATGGCTTCCAGTTCGATCAACGTGGAGCGGTTGCCGGCCTCATCGCACAGGAGCGCAATGATGCGCATAAACTGATCGAAGAGTGCATGATCCTGGCGAATGTCGAAGCCGCCCGGTTTTTGTTGAAAAACAAACTGCCGGCCCCCTACAGGGTCCATGCCCCACCGCCGGAATCAAAGCTCGAACCCCTCAATCAGTTCCTGCGCGGGCAGGGTATTCGTGTCCCGTGGCGGGATAATCCGCAACCCAAAGATTTTGAATGGGTGGTCGAACAGGCCAGGGGGCGCCCGGATGAACACCTGATCATGGCGGTCCTGCTGCGTTCGCAAAGCCTTGCGGCCTACCAGCCGGTCAATGAAGGTCATTTCGGACTCGCGCTCGAGGCCTATACCCACTTCACCTCACCGATCAGGCGCTACGCCGATTTGCTGGTACACCGTGCGATTCACCATTTGCTGCAACGCAACCGCCGGTCGGATTATCCCTACACGACTGGCTTGATGTCCGAATTGTGTGCGCGTTGTTCGTTTAATTCACGCCGTGCCGAGGAGGCCGAGCGTGATGTGGTCGATCGTCTCAAGTGCGTTTATCTGGAAACCCGCATCGGCGAGGAATTCGAAGGGCTGGTCAGCGGAGTCACCTCGTTCGGACTCTTCGTAGAGCTGGATTATGGCCGCATCAGCGGTCTCATTCACGTGACCGGACTGCCAAATGATTATTACCATTTTGATCCGGTCGCACACCGCATGAAAGGCGAGCGCAGGGGTCGGGTTTTCCAGCTTGCCGACAGGGTCAGGGTGCGGGTGCTCGCCGTCAACCTGGATGAGAGAAAAATTGACTTTGAACTGGTTGACTAGACCATGCGAATACCCATCGACAGCGGTCATTATTTTGCAGGCCAGGGCGCATCGAGCGTGTTGTACCCGCAGTATGTGAGCGAAAACCTCAGATGAAACCAGCTGAAGAACAATTGCTGATTGGCATACACGCGGTCGCCTCCGCCCTGAAAACAGCCGCCGGAGATGTCGAATGGCTGCGGGTGCTGGCCGATAGCCATAACAAGCGTCTGGGCGAGATTGAATCACTCGCGCGCAAGTCGGGCGTTGAAGTCATCATGACCCCGCTGCCGGAGTTGGACAGCTTATCCGGCCAGCAACGGCACCAGGGTGTCGTTGCGGGTTTTAAAGGCAGCAACGTCGTCCCGGAAAGCCATCTCGAACCCATCCTCGATGCCATCACGGAAACGCCGCTTATCCTGGTGCTCGACGGGATACAGGACCCGCACAACCTCGGCGCCTGCCTGCGCACTGCTGACGCCGCGGGCGTTCAACTGGTGGTGATTTGCAAGGACCGTTCCGCGGGTATCACACCGGTTGTGCGCAGGGCTGCCAGCGGCGCGGCCGAGACGCTGACGGTCATTCAGGCCACCAACCTGGCACGGGTGCTGCGGACACTGAAGAAGCGCGGTATCTGGCTGGCCGGCACGAGTGACGAGGCGAGCGACAGCCTCTATACAACCGACCTGACCGGGCCGTTGGCGCTGGTCATGGGCAGCGAGGGCAGCGGCCTGCGCCGCCTCACCGCGGAGTTGTGCGATTACCTCGTAAGTATTCCGATGGCAGGCACGGTCGAGAGCCTCAATGTTTCAGTGGCCACCGGTGTTTGTCTGTATGAGATCAACCGGCAACGGCATTACAACCCGGAAAAACCGATGGGATGACCGCCATGACTCTAAGCAGCCATTGCAGTTTTGAACTTCCGGCCTGGGTCGGGCCGTTCCTGTCCGGCTGGCCGCAAGCTTTGTCCTCGCTGGATCTGCGCATGCAACTTGCCATCGCGCTTTCGAAGGAAAGTGTTCAACGGAAAACCGGTGGTCCTTTCGCTGCCTTGGTGGTCAATGATGAGACGGGAGAACTGGTCTCGGTGGGTGTAAACCTCGTAACGTCAGCGGGCCTTTCCATCGCGCATGCCGAAATGGTTGCGTTGTCGCTGGCCCAAACGGCCCTTGGACAGTGGAACCTGTCGCGGGCGGGCAAGCTGCAACTGGTCACCAGTTGTGAGCCGTGCGCCATGTGTTACGGCGCGTTGCCGTGGTCGGGCATTGCCAGCCTGATCTGCGGTGCACGTAAACAGGATGCGGAAGCAGCGGGTTTTGATGAGGGCGACAAACCGGGTCAATGGGTCAGGTCGTTGCAGCGCAGGGGTATCCAGGTACAACGCGGTGTTTTAAGAAAAGAAGCCGCCTCGGTGCTGGCTTACTACCGCGACATTGGAGGACCGATTTACAATGCAAACCACGCTGGCGATGAAACCTGAATATGGCCGGTTCAATCAACCTGGGGCAGGTGACCGATTTCCGCACCCAGTTTTTGCAGGAACGCCTTCATGTAACCGGTTCGGCTGATGGCTTCGGCCTTTCCCGCCTCGGTTTTCATGGTTCCAGCCAGACCCAGCAATTTGCAGTAGAAATGATCCAGCGTGTAGTTGCGGTCATCTAAACCGCGGTTTTGTGCAAATGGGTCGGACGGCTCGTACAGCGGTGTACCCATGCTGCCACCGGTAAGAAAACAGCGTGCGATACCGATAGCCCCGAGCGCTTCGAGCCGGTCGGCATCCTGGACGATACAGGCCTCGAGGGTCTCAGTGGGTATGTTGGCCGAGAAACTGTGTGCTTCTATGGCGTGGTGTATCTGTGGTAATAAACCGGAGGGGTACCGGATCGATTCTAGGAAGCGGATGGCCTCGGTTGCCGCCAGTTGTGAAGCCTGCTTGCGCAGCGGCGAATCCTTGGCCACCGAAACACAATCGTGTAACCAGGCCGCGGGTACACTGATGGCGGAATTGCCCTTTTCGGCCTTGGTCAGCATGAGCGTATTCTGCACCACGCGTTTGACGTGGGTAATATCATGGGCCGGATCGGAAGCCATGACATCGGCGAGGTAATCGAGGCAATGCTGCTGTAACTGATCCAGGTTCATGTCAATCAAGACGCATCGGGTTTACGGCGCTTCTCGATGTTCTTGTACCGTGTCGATTTCTTGCGTGGCCCGGTTTTCTTTGCAGCCTTGCGCCGCTCGGCTTGCCGCTGAACTTTTGCAGGTTTCAGCGCAAGCTGTTCCGGAGCCGGGGCAAGACCGACGTCTTCCCTCAGGGTTCGGTGATCGCCGGCTGAAATCTCCGACCATTCCCCCATACGCAGGCGCTTGGGCAGGAAAAGTGCGCCGTAACGGACACGTTTCAGACGGCTGACCATGACGTCCTGGGAAGCCCACAGGCGCCTGACCTCGCGGTTACGGCCTTCGAGCAGGGTGACATGGAACCAGTGGTTGCCTTCCTCTCCACCAACACCCTGGATGTCGCTGAACTGGGCCATGCCGTCATCCAGCATGACGCCTTTTTTCAGCCTGGCAATCTTTTCCGCGTCAACCTCACCAAAAATACGGCAGGCGTATTCCCGGTCAACCTGGTTTGAAGGGTGCATCATGGCATTGGCCAGTTCACCGTCGGTGGTCATCAGCAACAGGCCGCTGGTGTTGATATCGAGCCTGCCGACGGCGATCCACCTGGCACCCCGTATTTTGGGTAAACGGTCGAAAACGGTCGGCCTTCCCTGCGGGTCTGAACGGGTGGTCACCTCGCCGGTCGGTTTGTTGTACACCAGGCTGCGTTGGACAACGGCCAGGTCGACCACATTCCAGACTTTGCCCCCGAAACTGATCTGGTCTCCCCGTGTAGCGCTCTGGCCGAGAATGGCCGGTACGTCGTTGATCAGAACCTCGCCATTTTTAATTTTCTGTTCCAGCATCCGCCTGGAGCCCAGGCCGGCGGTCGCCATGATTTTTTGCAAACGCTCGGGCTTATGTTCCGGAAGGGGCTGCGGGTTTTCCTCCACAACATCTTTTGCGCGGCGCGGCTGCTTGTGCTGCTTCATGATTGTGCTGGTTCTTGTCTGTTTTCCGGGATATCGGCTGCCTCGTCTCCGGTTTCCTCAGCCTGCTGCTCATCGCTGTCCAAATTTTCATCCCCGATGTCGTCTGGCAGTTCCGCTCGGCCTGAGACTTCGAGTTGCAATTCGGGCACGAGGCTTTCCATGTCACGGATTTCGGCCAGGGTCGGCAGGTCGTCCAGGTTTTGCAGGCCAAAAGAGTCCAGGAAAGCATTGGTGGTTCCAAACAGCGCCGGCTTGCCGGGGACGTCGCGGTGGCCAACGACACGTATCCACTCGCGCTCCTGCAATGTACGGATGATATTGGTGCTGACCGATACACCGCGTACGGATTCAATCTCCGCGCGGGTGATGGGTTGCCGGTATGCGATCAGGGCAATGGTTTCAAGCAGGGCGCGGGAATAGCGCTGGGGCCGTTCTTTCCACAACCTTGAGACCCATTCGTTGAGGTCCTGTTTGACCTGGAAGCGATAGCCACTGGCGACCTTTTTCAATTCTATACCGCGCCCGGAGCTTGAACAGGCGTTGCCGAGCTGTTCCAGTGCCCGGCTGATTTCGCCCGTGGGCGGACGTTCCTCATCGTTGAACAATGTTGCCAGCTGGGCAGGTGACAAAGGTTGACCCGCCGCCAGCAGGGCCGCCTCGAGAATTCTGTTGCAACGGTTCGCCCTTGATGATCAGGTCTGATTTCATGTCGTCTTGTTCATTCATAATAGTCAGTTGCGGCGCACTGGATGATGCGGGATATTCATTCGGGTGCTTTAACGTAGATTTGCCCGAAGGGCTCATTTTGTATCATGTCCACCAGTTGTTCACGGGTTAATTCCATCAGCGCCAGGAAACTGACGACCACCCCCATACGGCCTTCCTCCGGGTCGAATAATCGATGGAATTCAATAAAGGGGTTGTCGCGCAGGGCACTGAGAATACGTGACATCCGCTCGCGGACCGAAAGGGGTTCCGAGTTAATCTGGTGGCGGGTGAATAATTCAGCCCGGCCCATGACGTCCTTGAGCGCCGCGAGGATTTCGCCCAACTCAACCTTTGGCGGCACGCGGACGACGGTCTTGTCTTCGACAAAAGCTTCTGCAAGTGCGAAATCCCGGCCTTCCCTGGGCAGATCATCCAGGTCCTCGGCCGCCTGTTTGAAGCGTTCGTATTCCTGCAACCGCCTGACCAGTTCCGCCCTCGGGTCTGATTCTTCGCCATCGTCCAGGGCGGGGCGTGGCAAGAGCATCCTGGATTTGATTTCGGCCAGTATCGCGGCCATGACCAGGTATTCGGCGGCCAGTTCAAACTGCATATCCTGCAGAATTTCGATGTATTCGATGTACTGGCGGGTAATTTCCGTAATCGGAATGTCGAGAATATCCAGGTTCTGACGACGGATCAGGTAGAGCAGCAGGTCCAGCGGTCCTGCAAAGGCTTCCAGAATGACTTCGAGCGCGTCCGGGGGGATGTACAGGTCATGCGGAACTTCGGTGAACCGGGAGGCCCTGAACCAGCGCAAAAGGCATCTCTTTCTGATCGCCTTCCCTGTTTGATGAAAAGCCGGTTTGATGTTTTTCATGCTCCATTTCAGAGGAAGTCTATCACGCCGGCTCCACGGCGCAGGACTTCGGGTTGTCCACTGGTCAGGTCGATCAACGTTGTCGGTTCGAGCGGGCAGTAACCGGCGTCCACAAAAGGTCGATCTGCCCGTAAATTTCGTCGTACAGGTCTTCGGTATCCAGAATTTTGCCTTCCGGATCCGGCAGAATCAGCGACGAACTCAAAAGTGGTTCGTCAAGCACCTCCAGAAGACCCTGCACCAGCGGATGATCCGGGATACGCACGCCGACGGTGCGGATTTTGTCCAGCTGGGCGTTACGCGATACGTTTTTCGTTGATGGCAGGATAAAGGTGTATGGCCCCGGAGTGAGTTGACGTATCAGGCGATAGTCGGCGTTCCCGACATGCACCAGTTTCCCGACTTCGGAGAGACTGCGGCAGCAATAGCTGAAATGATGATGACGGTCCAGGCCGCGTAGACGGATCACGCGGTCGCGGGCCTTGCGGTTATTCGAACGCCAGCCCAGCGCATAACCGGAATCGGTCGGGTAGGCAATCAAACCGCCGCGAACCAGGACACCCATGATATGGTCGAGTTGGCGCGGGTTGGCGCCATAGGGGTTTATTTCGATTCGCTCGCTCATATGCCGGCTATTTTACCCGCCCCGAAGCAATCTGCTCAATGATAAAGACGGAAATATGATTGTTGAGCTTGAGCAATTGATTCAGTCAGGTACACTTCCATCAATACAGAGGGTATTTTATGTGGTATGTCATCCATGCGTCCGACCGCGAGAACAGTCTCGAAGCCCGCAAGGCGGCCCGGCCTGCACACCTGGAACGGGTTCAGGACCTGATCAGGCAGGGCCGTTTACTGGTCGCAGGGCCGATGCCCGCGATCGATTCTCCGGACCCGGGCCCGGCAGGCTTCAGCGGGTCAACCATCATCGCTGAATTCGATTCGCTGGTCGAGGCGAAGCAGTGGGCCGCCACCGACCCTTACGTGCAGGCCGGCGTTTATGATCACGTTGACGTCAGGCCGTTTATCAAGGCGCTGCCGTGAGGGCCATGACATGAATGCCCGGCGTGTCGACCGTATTCGTCTGCTGCTTGAATTAGCCTTTGAACCGGAGTCCCTGGAAGTGGTGGACGACAGTCACAAGCACGCGGGTCATGAGGGCGCGAAAAGCGGCCTTGGGCATTTCAGCGTGTCGATCGTCAGCGCGCATTTCAATGGAATGAAAATGCTGGCCCGTCACCGGGCGGTTTACACAGCCCTTGACGACATGATGAAAACCGATATCCACGCATTGGCAATCGAAGCCATCGCCAGTGATGAATTGTGAGCCAGGCTATGGCAATTCGACGTATTCGGGGGGTGTCCAGCCTGCGGCCCGGTGTTCTGCGATGACCGTGGTGCCGATACCGCCGCGCACATTGAAAATCGCGGTCAGGCGCATGAACCGGGGTTCGGTGGCTTTGACCAGGTCGTTGAGAATCTCGTTGGTGACTGCTTCATGAAATGCGCCTTCGTTCCTGAAACTCCAGACATACAATTTAAGCGATTTCAGTTCAACACATTGACGCTCCGGAATATACTCAAGCGTCAGCGTGGCGAAATCCGGCTGACCGGTCTTCGGACACAAACAGGTAAACTCCGGAATATCGATTCGAATGGTATAATCCCGTGCTGGCTGGGGGTTTGGAAACAGTTCCAGGTCCCGACTGGGCTGGGTCGTCATAATTTCGCTCCGGATAATAAAAACTGGATGGGCACTTTACTCATCTCTGACCACAGATTCAATCTATGCGACTGACTGCAATCAAGCTTGCTGGTTTCAAATCATTTGTTGATGCGACCACGTTTACGGCGCCGACCAACCTGACCGGCATAGTCGGACCCAATGGCTGCGGCAAGTCGAACATCATCGACGCCGTTCGCTGGGTGATGGGCGAGGGTTCCGCAAAGGTCCTGCGTGGAGAATCCATGGCGGACGTTATTTTCTCCGGTTCGAGCGGTCGGAAACCGGTTGGCACGGCCACTGTCGAACTCATTTTTGACAACTCGAGCGGTCGCATCGCGGGTGAATTTGCTGCCTTCAACGAAGTTTCGGTCAAACGCCTGATCGGCCGGGATGGCGTCTCTCAATATACGCTGAACGGCACCCGTTGCCGGCGCAAGGATGTCCGTGACCTTTTCCTGGGTACCGGCATCGGCTCAAAAAGTTACTCGATCATCGAACAGGGAATGATTTCGCAGGTGGTAGACGCCGGTCCGGAAGAAGTCCGTTCACACCTCGAGGAAGCGGCCGGTATTTCACGCTACAAGGAACGCCGCAGGGAAACCGAGCGCCGTATCCAGCATACCCGCGACAATCTTGACCGCCTGATGGATCTGCGCGACGAAATCGCCAGTCACCTGTCCCGCCTCAAACGCCAGGCCAATGCCGCGGAACGTTATAAAAAACTGAAAGTCGAGCAACGCGAACTCGAGTCCAACTTGCTCGCCCTGCAGTGGCTGTCGCTGAAAAATGACGCGGAGACCGGGAAATCGGGACTGTCCGTGCGGGAAACTGCGATGCAGGAGCAGATTGCCGAGCAGCGTGCAGCGGAATCCCGCATGGAATCGATCCACCAGGAACAGGCTGCTGCCGGTGAATCTTTTAACGCGATACAAGGTGAACTGTATGCTGTGAGCAGTGACATTGCCCGGCTCGAACAGACCATTCAGCACAGCCGTGAGCTCCAGGTCCGGCAAAAGCAGGAATACGAGGAAACATCCGGGGCACTGCAGGACATGGAAAAGCACATGGTGCTGGACCGGGCCCAGGTCGAGGACCTGACCGGCAAGCTGGCCGAAGTCGAACCGGCGCTGAAAACGGCCCAGCAGGAAGAAGCCAGCGCGGATGCAGAGCTTCAGGCGGCGGAACTTGAGGTGGCCGAGTGGCAGGAGCGCCTGGAAAAACACCACGTCAAGAATAACGAGCTCAACCGCAAGGCTGACAGCCAGCGTGCGACGATCGCGATGCTGGATGGCCGCATGCAGGATGCATCGACCCGACTGAAGAAACTGGCCACGGAAACCGCGGGCACGGATACTGCGAATTTAAGCGAGGAGGTCACCGGCCTCGAACAGCAGGGAAATGCGGTCGATAAGCAACTGGCCGAGCAACAGGAATTGCTCGAGTCGAGCCGCCAGACATTGGACACCCGGCGCCAGGAACTCCGTGATTCCATTGCCAGGCAACATGAACTGAAAGGTGAAATAAACCGTCGTGAGGGACGGCTCGAATCGCTAAAGGCCTTGCAGCAGGCCGCCCGGCAGAGTGGCAAGGGCATGGCGTGGCTCGAAACCAACGGACTCAAATCCGCCCCGCGCCTGGTGGAACAACTGGAAGTGGCGCAGGGCTGGGAAGCGGCGGTGGAAACGGTCCTCGGATTCTGGCTGGACTCGGTGATGGTGGACGATCCGGCGGCGCTGGCGGCGCCGTTGGGACAACTGGCGACCGGTCAGGGTGAAGAAGTCGAACTGACGCTGCTGGGAAACCGGTCTTCCGGACTCAAACCGGCACCCGGCAGCCTGGCTGAGAAAGTGTCAGCACCGGATGCAATCACGGCCCTGCTCAACCGCGTCCAAATCGCAGCATCGCTGGCATCGGCGTTCAAAGCCGTGGCGGGCGCCCGGGACGGCTCATCTGCGATCACCGCGGAAGGGCAATGGATCGGGCAGGGTTGGATACGGGTTGCAGGAAGTCAGTCCGGCCAGGCGGGTATGCTTGCCAGGAAACAGGAAATCAAAACCCTGCAGACCGAACTCGGCGAATTGCAGCGGCAATGGTCGGCCCTGAACACGTCAAACCAGACTGAGCGTGATGCTCTGCCGGGTCGCGAGAAAGTGCTCGAAGAGTTACAGCAAATGGTCAATGAACTGCACAGGTCAAGTTCGGACCTGACCAGCCGGTTGCGTGCCGGCCAGACCAGGATCGCGGACCTCAGCGGCCGCCAGAAACAGATCAATGAAGAGTCCGCCATGCTGCAAAAACGGCAGGGTGATGACCAGGCCCAGATCAAGTCCCTGCGCGCAAGCCTGGCGACGCTTGTGAACGAGATGGCCGAGACCGAAAAAGAACGTGCTGCGCTCGACGCGCAACGTCAGGCTTTGCTGGAGCGCAGGGAAAAGGCACGCGCCAGTGCCCGGGATTCACGTAACCAGCGCCATGAACTGGCTGTAAAAACCGGGTCGCGGCAGGCCAGCCTTGAATCGCTGCGAAATTCGCTGCAGCGTATGGATACACAGTTCAGTCACCTGCAAGAACGTTTTTTGCAATTGAGTGAACAGATGACAAAGAACGAGGATCCGGAGGCGGAACACCGTACGGCCATGGACAGCCTGCTGCAAGCCAGGGTGGAAGTCGAACAGCGTCTGACTGCCGCGCGTGCAAAGATGCAACAACTCGAAGACGATTACCGCAAGCTGGACTCGGTCAGGCAGACCTGTGTCAGGCAGGTCGAAGAAATCCGCAGTTCATTGGAACAAGCGCGTTTGCAACAACAGGAACTGGAGTTGAACGCCCGCAATTTGCAAAGACAGGTAGAACAACTGGGGCACGAGGTGACCGAGTTGGCAGAGGCACTTCCCGGGGAAGCCGACCCGCAAGCCTGGCAGGAGGAGCTGGAACGCCTGGGTGAGCGTATCACCCGGCTCGAACCCGTGAACCTTGCCGCAATTTCCGAATACGAGGAAGAACTCAAACGCAAGGAATACATGGACGCCCAACACGAGGACCTGGTCAGTGCAATGAGCACGCTCGAAGAGGCGATCAAAAAAATTGACCGCAAGACCCGCACACGCTTCAAGGATACTTTCGAAAGTGTCAACAAGGGTATACAGGAATTGTTTCCAAAACTTTTTGGTGGGGGGCACGCATATCTCGAACTGACCGGTGATGATCTGTTAACCACGGGCGTCTCGATCATGGCGCGCCCGCCGGGAAAACGTATCAGCAGTATCAACCTGATGTCCGGTGGCGAAAAGGCATTGACGGCCGTCGCCTTCGTGTTTGCGATATTCCGCCTGAATCCGGCGCCGTTCTGTCTTTTGGACGAGGTCGACGCACCGCTCGATGATGCCAATGTCGGCCGCTTCACCGCGATGGTTAAGGAAATGTCCGAAACTGTGCAGTTTATCGTCGTCACGCATAATAAAATAACCATGGAAATGGCGCACCAGCTCAGTGGTGTCACCATGCGTGAACCCGGAGTCTCCCGGTTGGTGCAGGTCGATATCGATGAAGCTGCTAAATTCGCGGGGGTTTAGGCCACAGGCCCCAGTAAGAATTAAAGGTGATGTTTGAATGGATATTTCAACTTTCAGATGGATTTTAGTCGTCGCAGGGATTGCCATCGTTGCGGGAATTTTCCTGTTTGGCAACCCTGACCGGAAACGCAAACCGCGCGCTTCGCGAAAACGCGTTCACGCGCAACGGGTAAGACGTGAACCGGCTCTCGATGCCGAGCGGCGGGAGGCGGACGAACAGGTGGAGGCAGGCGATGCCCGGCAAGCCGAACTGGCCATTGGTCTGCCGGCTGACGAAGATGGCGCTACAACCCCGCGTCCTGAAGGCAGGATTGAGCCAAGCCTGGACAGCAGGCCAAAGACGCCTGCCGCACCGCTTCCGGACAGGATCGTTACATTGTTTTTACAGGCCCGCGATAATCACTTCATCAGCGGTATTGAGCTACTCGACGCCTCGCTGAAATCGGGCCTGGTATTTGGCAGTCATGATATTTTTCACCGCATCCACGAAGAGGATGTCGAGCCAATTTTCAGCATGGCCAACCTGACCAAGCCGGGTTCTTTTGATAAATCCGCCTGGAATACCATGGAGATCCGGGGCGTGACGATGTTCATGACGCTGCCCGGTCCCAGGAATGCGCTCGACGCCTGGGATTCGATGCTGGCGACAAGCCGCCGGCTGGCCGAGCTGCTGCACGCGGATCTGCTGGATGATAAACACGAGGTGTTCACCCGACAGCGTTCCTTGCAGATCAAGGAAGAATTGCGCGAATACGAGCGGCAGAAAAACCCAGAGTCATGACACCGGATGAGGCACAAGAGCGTGCTGCCGAACTGAGGCGTTTGCTCGAACACCACAATCACCGCTATTACGTCCTCGATGACCCGGAGGTTCCGGACGCCGAATACGATCGCCTGATGCGCGACCTGGAAGGCATCGAGGCCAGTTTTCCCGACCTGGTAACCCCCGACTCACCCACGCAACGTGTCAGTGGCACGCCACAGGAAGGATTCGCGACCATCCATCACCGGGTGCCGATGTTGTCGCTGGCCAACGCTTTTTCAGACGAGGAGGTGGCCGATTTCAACCGTCGAGTCGAACAGGGCCTTGAGCGCACCGATATTGTTTTTGCGGCGGAACCGAAAATGGATGGTGTCGCCATATCACTGACCTACCAGGACGGGCTTCTGACCACGGCGGCAACGCGTGGAGACGGCGAACGGGGTGAGGATGTCACGTCCAACGTCCGTACCATACGCGCGGTGCCATTGAAACTGTGCGGCGATGGCTGGCCGCCGCTGCTCGAAGTGCGCGGGGAAATCTACATGCCACGGTCCGGTTTTGATGCATTCAATCGCAGGGCCGTCGAAATGGGCGCGAAGCCGCTGGTCAATCCACGCAATGGCGCGGCCGGCAGCCTGAGACAGCTTGACCCTCAATTGACCGCACGGCGGCCGTTGGCATTTTTTGCCTACGGTACGGCGACCCGCGATAACCTGCCGGATACGCAGTTTGACGCACTGTCCCGGCTACGGGACTGGGGTTTCCCTGTCAACCCAGAGATCAGACGCGTCAAGGGTATGGAGGGCTGCCTCGCCTATCACAGGCGAATGGCAGATCTGCGTTCCAAGCTGGGCTATGACATCGACGGTGTGGTTTACAAGGTTGACCGCTTCGATCAGCAGGGGTTTCTGGGGTTCATCAGCAAGGCGCCGCGCTGGGCGCTGGCGCACAAGTTCCCGGCCGAAGAGGAGCTGACCCGCCTGCTGGATATCGGCATCCAGGTCGGCCGCACCGGGGCGCTGACACCGGTAGCGAGGCTGGAGCCCGTTTTTGTCGGTGGCGTCACGGTGACCAACGCCACGCTGCACAATGAAGACGAAATCCGGCGCAAGGACATCAGGGCGGGGGACTGGGTCGTGGTCCGCAGGGCAGGAGACGTGATTCCCGAGGTGGCGCGCGCGATCCACGAGCGCCGGGAAACCGACCTGCCTGAATTTCATATGCCCCCGACCTGCCCGGTGTGCGGTTCGGCCGTCGAACGGGTTGAAGGAGAAGCGGTGGCCCGCTGCACCGGCGCCCTGATCTGCCCGGCCCAGATCAAACATGGTATCCGCCATTTTGCCACGCGTAAGGCCATGGATATCGAGGGCTTGGGTGACAAACTGGTCGACCAGCTGGTCGAGCAGGAACTGGTGCACACCGTGGCCGACCTCTACCACCTGGGCCATGATCAGATCGCCGCGATGGAACGCATGGGCGGCAAGTCCGCTGCGAACCTGCTGAAGGCCCTCGAGGCCAGTAAAAAGCCGTCACTCGACCGCCTGCTCTATGCACTCGGTATCCGCGAAGTGGGGGAGGTGACAGCGCATGCCCTGGCGGCTCATTTCGGGTCGATAGAGGCCCTGCAGGAAGCCTCCGAGGAGACGTTGACGGAGGTCAGTGACGTGGGGCCCGTGGTTGCCAGTCACGTGGCGGCATTCTTTCAACAGGAAAAGAACCGCCGGGTTATCCAGGCCCTGAATGACGCCGGTGTCGAATGGCAACCACTCGAAAAGACGAGCGGTGAACAACCCCTCGCGGGTGAAACCTGGGTGCTTACCGGTGCCTTGTCCATGCCACGTATCCAGGCAAAAAACCTGCTTGAATCACTCGGCGCCAGGGTCAGCGGCAGTGTTTCAGCCAAGACCAGCACCGTACTGGCAGGTGAAGCCGCCGGGTCCAAGCTCAGCAAAGCCGAAAAACTGGGTGTCAGGGTCATCAATGAATCGGAATTCATCGACTACCTCGAAAGCCAGGGCATCGGGGTCTGATAAGACAGGGAATCGGATAGCGGACAGGAAATCGGATAGCGGATTATCTCCCTGGTCCAGGCCGGCGGGTGAAACCTTATGCAGGATTGCCTGTGCTATTGGTCGTTACCGAAGTCAACACGAAACACCGGTGCCGGCCGTTTTTCGGTGGTGACGTAAATCGACTTGCCATCAACGGTGTAGCCCACCGCCTCATTCTGTACCGCGGGTGGGCCGAGGATTTCTTCGGGGCGTTTCATTAATACGCTCAGCCAATCCTCACCGGGGCCGCGTCGATAGCGGTACAGGCTGCGGTATGTGACGATCACCATCTCGCTGCCGTCGGTGGAAATATCCATACCGGTTGGCTGTGATATGAAATCCGTTCTTCCACCCCATTGATGACGGTCACGGGGTGTCGGTGGCCGCAATTTTGCCATGCTGCCGAGGAATTTGAGTACCATTTGACCCTCGGTTAACGCCGTTTCGAGGTCCACAGCATACAACCGCGGTGGCTTGTCACGTTTGCTCAGCAGTAATATTTGATCGCCGACAGGGTCATAAGCCATCGACTCGCAATCACGCGGCCCATCGGGATAGGTCAGGTCGAGCGCGTGTTTCAATAGCTGTTGACCTGAATAGCGCTCGAACTGACCGGTCCGGGGTTCTTCCACGAAATACAGTTTGATGGATTCGCGCCTGGCCATGTTATCGCCGATGTCACCGACCACGATCCAGTTACGCCCGTCAACCGGCACCGAGGTAATGTCTTCCCAGTCCTTGTTCCTGGCAGGTACGATTTCGATGGTTCCAAGATCCGCGCCGCTTTCATCGATGGCATACAGAAGGGGTTCACCACCGTCGTTGTGTACAAAAAAATCGCCCGCATACGAATGGCTCGCCTGCATACCACTGGCTTCCATTAACTCGTCTGACGCCAGCCAGCCTGTCTGCACAATGCTCACAGGTGATGGTTCCGCGTCTGCGGCCTGGTCCCCGGTATGCAACTCACAGGCGGTGAGAAGGAGCAGTGCCAATACGGTCGGCCCCGCGGTGCTTTTAATATGCATGTCCCATTGTAAAGGTCAATGCTTTCGCGGTGAAGATGAGTGTATGAAAAATATTGTAGGTGCCGGTAAAAGCCCTGTTTGATGGTTTCAATCTTGAAGATAAAATTTCCCGGGCGCTTATGTGCTGATAATATGGGTTTCACCAACAATAAAAGGTCTGGCGCCCGGATGGACTTCCCCCAAGTACCCAATATGCATGCACTGGCCATGTTACTCATGACAGGTGTGGCTTTGTTTCTGTTCTCACGCGAGAAGATTCACCTGGAGTCATCGAGCCTGGCAATCCTGGTCATGGTGGTCGTTGGCTTCCAGTTGTTCCCGTTTGAAGGTGCGCGCGGAACCATCGAGCCGATGACTTTTTTTTACGGGTTCGGCCACGAGGCGCTTATTGCCGTCTGTGCCTTGATGATTGCCGGCGAAGCACTGGTCAGGACCGGCGCGCTTGAACCGGTTGCCAGGCGGCTTGCCAGGCTTTGGAAGTGGAGCCCAAAGTTCGCATTGCTACTGACGCTGATTGTCGCCGCGATTCTCAGCGCCTTTATGAACAACACGCCCATCGTGGTGTTGATGTTGCCGATGCTGATCGGGGCGACCGTCCGCAGCAACACTTCGTCTTCCGGCGTATTGTTGCCGATGGGTCTTGCGACACTGATTGGCGGTATGGGCACGACCATTGGTACATCGACCAACCTGTTGGTGGTATCGGTGGCCGCAGACATGGGCATGGAGCGTTTCGCAATGTTCGATTTTCTGCTGCCGGTGGTCGTGGCGGGCAGCCTTGCGATCCTGTACCTGTGGTTGGTGGCGCCGCACCTGATCCCGCAACGTACACCGCCGATGGACGATCTGTCCAACCGGGAATTCGATGCACATTTGCTGATTCCGAAGGGTAACCCGCTGGTCGGAAAGACGCTTGCAGTCTTGATTCGCAAGGCTGGGGCTGGCATAAAAGTCAAGCTTATCTGCAGGGATGAGCAACTGTTTATTTCCCCTTTGCCGGATGTCGTGATCAGGGAGGGGGACAGGATACAGGTGTCCGCCAGGGTCGACATGCTGAAGGAATACCAGGCCCTGCTGGGCGCCAGGCTAACGGCGGCGCCGGAAGCTTACCATACACCGATGGAAGGTGATCTTCAGCTTGCCGAAGTGGCGGTGACGGGTGGCTCCCGATTGCGTGGGCTCAAGGTAGCCGATGCCCGCTTGAAAGACGGTTATGGCCTTGATCTGTTGGCGGTTCACTGTGGCGGCGATGTCGTCAGCGCCAGTACGCCGGGTTTGGATCAACGCCAATTGCAGGCCAGCGACGTTCTGCTGGTGCAGGGCAGGTCTGAGAATATCCGCAAATTAAAAGTCGGTGGTGAATTACTGGTCCTCGACAATACCGCGGATATGCCGCACACGTCCAAGGCACCCCTTGCACTGCTGATCATGGTCGCGATCGTGTCACTGGCTGCCTTTGGAATCATGCCGATTGCCATGAGCGCCTTGCTGGGCTGCCTGGTTCTCATCGGTACCGGTTGTATCAAGTGGCAGCAGGCGAGTCATGCGTTAAGTGCACAGGTAATCATGATCATTGTTTCTTCTCTGGCACTGGGATCCGCATTGATGAAAACCGGCGGCGCCGAGTATCTCGCCCAGGTTTTTCTTTTTCTGACCACCGGACTCACCGCGGCGTGGATACTGGCTTTCCTGATGTTGCTGATGGCGGTGATGACCAATGTTGTCTCCAACAATGCAGCGGCCGTGATCGGAACACCGATTGCCATCAGTATCGCCCAGGAACTGGGCTTGCCCCTCGAACCGTTTGTTTTGTCTGTGCTGTTCGGAGCGAACCTGAGTTTTGTTACGCCGATGGCGTATAAAACCAACCTGCTGGTCATGAACGCAGGTGGTTATAAATTCAACGATTTTGTCCGCGTAGGAACCCCATTGACATTGCTGATGTGGGTCGCATTGTCACTGGTGCTGACGTTGGCCTACGGTTTGTAAGCAGTACACCAGGTTACTGGTATGGCGTGGGTGGCCGCGGCGCGGAGGCGCTTACCTGGGCGTGTATTTGAATTGCTGTCCGCCCACGGAGGCTTCTGCCATCAACCCGCCTTCGGCGAGGGTGAAAATGGCTACGCCACTGTCATAGTCGGCGTCGACTGACGCGCCCAGCGTGACGGCAACCGCAGATACCTGGGCAGCAAATTCGAAATTGCCACGGGTAAAATGATCAAGTGCGGTCTGGTCCTTGAACATGATGTACTGTGCATAGGCCTGTCCACCCACCTGCGCACCTATCGTCACCTGCGTCATAGAGGTTTTGCCAATGGTCCTATCGCCCTGGATCACAAGACCTTTGCCATGCGCGCCTCCAAGGATAAAACCGCCTTTTCCGATTTTCGGAAATACCGCGTAGGCATAGGCCGATTCAAACCATAAGGTCAGCGTAGGATCGGTTTCATTGGCCTTGATGATTGCCTGGGCCACCGACAATTCCAGTTTGTCAGTGACATTGGGTTTCCACGTCTGCGCATGGGTGCTGGTAAACGGGAGGATCATTAAAATCAGGACAGCGAATAGTTTATTCATAGTATTTGAAACTTCAGTCCAAGTGGAAAACAGGGGCTTGAATATATCCGATGTATCCGCCAGTTACAAAGATTGCCTTTGAACCGTTGGCCGGTTTTGTGCAACGCGATGAAATTTATCATCCCCGGCATAAAAAAGGCGTCGTGAACGACGCCTTTTCAGAACCGCGCAAGCGCGGAAATATGGCTTGCCAGATGACTACTTGGCTTCGTACTTGAACTTCTGTCCGCCCACGGATGCTTCAAACATCAGGCCGCCTTCCGCGATGGTGAATACGGCGACACCGCCGTTGTAAGCCGCGTCAGCGGAGGCACCGGCAGTGACCGCGACCGCGGATACCTGTGCGCCCATTTCAAAGTTGCCACGGGAGAAGTCGTCAAAGGCGGTCTTGTCTCTGAACATGATGAACTCTGCGTAGACCTGGCCACCCAGCTGCAGACCGATACTGACCTGTGACAGCGAAGTGGTGGCGACCGTGCTGTCGCCGCGGATAACAATACCTTTGCCGTGGGCGCCGCCTATACCGATACCGCCCTTACCAACGCTGGGATACACTGCGTAGGCATAAGCAGTGTCAAACCATTTTACCAGCGAAGGGTCTTTTTGCTTGGCAGTGATAATGGCCTTTGCGACTGATAGCTCCATCTTGTCATCGGTATTTGGCTGCCACTCCGCAAGTACCGTAAAGCTGGCAAAAACAAGATTCATTGAAATGATGGCAAATAAAAGTTTCTTCATGGGTTTTCTCAAGTGTTAGGGTAGGGGGTAAGCACTGTTGATTTGCTAATAATAGGTGAATCGCCGGTCAGTTACAAAGGCTTTAGCAAGTCTTAACCAATTGTTCATTGTCAAAAAAAAGTGAAAAAAAGCCCGCATAAATGCGGGCTTTTCGTGTTGGCTCCCCGGCACGGATTTGAACCGCGGACCTAGTGATTAACAGTCACCCGCTCTAACCAACTGAGCTACCGGGGAATATCTCGAGGCGCGGTATTTTCGGTGCTTTGGCGAGCTTAGTCAAGGACAAATTTCCGATGGTTCGCCGGCGTTTGTGCGGACGCGGACCCTGCCACTATTGGAGAGCGTAATGACACCAGCGTGGTTTGCGCCCCGCGCGTCGCAGAACAGGATCGTCGCATTACTTCCCGGCGCGCTGCCGTTTGGGTAGAAACGTAAATAGCTGCGTGAAACGGCGCTGCTGATGTCAAGAAACGCCACGGCATCCGTGCGTCTGATCAGGGGCTCACCGTCCTGTTTGCCGTGGTCGCCGTTGAGGTCGGCAAACACGATCCAGCCATTTTGCCAGGCCGATTGACCGGAACAGTCATCATCGTCATCGGCTGGACAAATGACCGTCTGCGTGTTGTGGCTGATCGCACGTCCACGTGCCAGGTTCAGATCCGATAGCAGCATGTCCATTGCGGATTTCATACGCAGGTTCCAGCTGTAATTTTTAAAGGCTGGTACGCCCGCGGCCAAAAGGACCGCGATGACGGCCATGGTGACCACTAGTTCGAGTGCAGTGAAGCCTTTTCGTCGCCATAAAATCATGTCCATAAGGCTAAACGACTATGACGGGGCAGGTAATGGCAAATTATTGCCGGCAGACGTAGGTGCCGGTCCTGATATTTGTAGGGTGTGCGTCCGCCGTCTGCGCAGATGACCTGTTAGACGTTTCTGCGCACGGCATCCCCGATGCGTGTCACGCAGGCCTGGAGATTTTCCATGCTGGTGGCGTAGGAAAGACGCAGGTGCCCCGGCGCGCCGAACGCGGTGCCCGGAACCATGGCCACACCGGCATGTTCGAGCATCCACGCGGCCAGTTCCACGTCATCGCGGATATCCGGCATACGATCGATGATGTCCTTGAAGGATGGGAAAGCATAGAAGGCGCCGTCGCTTTGCTCGCATTCGATCCCCTCGATCTCGTTGAGTGCCTTTAGCAGGTATGCGTACCTGCGTTTGTATTCTGCCCGCATTTGCGCGACACAATCCTGCGGTCCCTCGAGTGCTGCGGTTGCCGCCGCCTGTGAGATCGAGCTGGCGCCGGACGTGCTCTGGCTCTGGACCTTGATCATTGCGGATACCATTTCCCGCGGTCCCGCCGCGTAGCCGATACGCCATCCCGTCATCGCGTAGGCTTTGGAGACACCGTTTATGATAACGGTTCGTGCGCCGAGTTGGGGACAGACATTCAAAAGCGTCCGATAAGGTTTCTCACCCCAGTAAATATGTTCGTAAATGTCGTCGCAGACGACCATTACCTTGGGGTATTCAATCAGCACTTCAGCGAGTTCTGCATATTCGTGTTCGCTGTAGACTTTGCCCGTCGGGTTGGACGGTGAATTGATAATCAACAACCGGGTTTTATCCGTGATGGAGGATTCGAGCTGCTTGGCCGATACCTTGAAGTCGTTTTCCGCGGTCGCATTCAGGATAACGGGTTGACCTTCGGCCAATTTGATCATGTCCGGGTAGGATACCCAGTAAGGTGCCGGCAGTATGACCTCGTCGCCCGGGTTGAGCAGTGAGATCAAGAGGTTGGAAAGACTTTGCTTGGCTCCGTTGGAGACGATGATCTGTCCGGTATCAAATTCGAGCTGGTTTTCGACACGAAATTTTCGGACGATCGCGTTTTTTAACTCCTTCGTACCGTCTACCGGCGGATACTTTGTCTTGCCCTGCCAGATGGCGTCAACAGCTGCCTGCTTGATGTGATCGGGCGTGTCAAAGTCCGGTTCGCCAAAACCCAGTGAAATGATGTCCCGGCCCTGCGCCTGGAGTTCGATGGCCTTCATGGCAACCATGATGGTTGCGGCCGGCTTGATCTGCGTGACACGATTGGAAATCTTGAACGACACGTTATGGCCCCCGACTTTGCAATACTTAAATGTGCGTCCACATAACGCACAAACCTGATGATGACGCATGATCTAAAGGGCGTTGCACGCTCCCCGATGGCGGATATGATAGCAATATTTTTAAAACAATAACGAGATTACGCACCACTTCATTAATAGCGGATTTACTTTAAGCCTGCCGGGTTAGCGGAATCTGGTCGCCGGGCAGGACTGAGAGCCGCAGCAGGGCTACGGGTGGAAGGAACCGGGTTAAAGCCCAAAAAGATTTCCATGGTTTCTCCGGTGAGATCAAAAGATAAAGGGCGCGTTATAATGTCAAGTTTGGCCACACAAGAAGAAACGGATTTTGCAGAATAAATCTTTCAAGCTTTCCAGCGAATACAAACCGACCGGTGACCAACCGCAGGCCATCCGTGCGCTGACAGCCGGCTTGCGCGATGGCATGGAGAGCATGACGTTGCTTGGTGTGACCGGTTCGGGAAAAACCTTCACGATGGCCAACGTCATCCAGAATCTGCAAAGACCCACCCTCGTAATGGCGCCCAACAAGACACTGGCGGCACAACTGTACGGCGAGTTTCGCAACTATTTCCCGGAAAACGCAGTTGAGTATTTTGTTTCCTATTACGATTATTACCAGCCCGAAGCTTATGTCCCTTCATCGGATACCTATATCGAGAAGGACGCGTCCATCAACGAACACATCGAACAGATGCGTTTGTCGGCCACCAAGGCACTGCTGCAAAGGCGCGACACGATTATCGTATCGACGGTTTCCGCAATTTACGGACTGGGTGATCCTACCCAGTACCTGAGTATGGTGCTGCATATATCGGTTGGCGAGATCATCAACCAACGCAATATACTGCGACGCCTGGCCGAGATGCAGTACAGCCGCAATGACATGGAACTCAGGCGGGGCACCTACCGCGTGCGCGGCGAGGTTATCGACATATTCCCGGGTGACGAGGAAATGAGCGCCTTACGTGTCGAGCTTTTCGACGAAGAGGTCGAGTCGATCTCCCAGTTTGACCCGCTGACCGGTGAAGTGGAGAACAAGCTGCAGCGGGTTACGATCTTTCCAAAATCGCATTACGTGACACCGAGGCAGACCGTGATCGACGCCGTTGCCGCGATCAGTGCAGAGCTGAAAGAGCGGCTTGCCTATCAGCGCGAGCACCAGCAACTGGTCGAAGCCCAGCGCCTGGAGCAACGAACGCTCTACGACCTGGAAATGATGCTGGAACTGGGCTACTGCAATGGGGTTGAAAACTACTCGAGACACCTGACCGGGCGTGGTGCGGGCGAGGCACCGCCAACCCTGTTCGATTACCTGGCGGATGACGCCTTGCTGATCCTGGACGAGAGCCACGTGACGGTCCCGCAACTGGGCGGTATGTACAAGGGTGACAGGTCGCGCAAGGAAAACCTCGTGACCTACGGGTTCCGCTTGCCTTCTGCACTGGACAACCGGCCACTCAGGTTCGATGAGTGGGAGCAAAAGGCCGGTCAGACCGTGTTCATCTCAGCGACGCCAAGACCTTATGAGCTGGAACGTTCCGGTGAAATCGTTGAACAGGTTGTGCGTCCGACCGGACTGATTGACCCGGAAGTCGAGATACGGCCGGTAGCCGGACAGGTCGATGATGTTTTGTCGGAGATTTCGCACCGGACCGCCCTCGGTGACCGCGTGCTGATTACGACCCTGACCAAACGCATGGCCGAGAACCTGACCGAGTACCTGGCGGACCATGGCGTGAAGGTGAGGTATCTGCACTCCGACGTGGAAACGGTCGAGCGCGTGGAAATCATACGCGACCTGCGCCTCGGGGAATTCGATGTACTGGTGGGTATCAACCTGCTCAGGGAGGGTTTGGACATGCCCGAGGTCTCCCTGGTTGCAATACTGGATGCCGACCGAGAGGGGTTCCTGCGCTCGGAGTCTTCGTTGATACAGACCATCGGCCGAGCCGCCCGCAACCTCAGGGGCAAGGCCATTCTGTATGCCGACAAGGTGACAGGCTCGATGCAGCGGGCCATCGCCGAAACGGACCGGCGCCGCGCCCGCCAAACGGAATATAACAAGAAGCATGGTATTACACCGAAAAGCATCATCAAGGCGGTCAGTGACATCATGGAGGACGCGCGTACGCTGACGCCGGCGGAGCGCGAACAGCAACGCAAAGTGGCGGAGACAGCGGCGCAATACGAGCACATGCGGCCCGCGGAGCTGGGTAAATCCATCGCTGAGATGGAAAAACAGATGATTCATCACGCGCAGATGCTTGAGTTCGAAGAGGCCGCCGAGATCAGGGACCAGATCAAGCGGTTGAGAGAACAGGTATTGCGATAACTTGCTTAAAAAAGAGTAAGAGCCACAGCAGTCCCGGCTGTGGCTCTGACCCTATACCTACAACTCGATGTCCAGCCAGACCAGGTGGTGGTCTGAGACATCGACCAGGTCATGCCCGGGCTGGTCCTGCGCAGGCCAGAATACACCACAGCCGATAACTTTCAGGGTCGCTGACGGCAACACGTAATCAATGCGCATGTTACCGGTGTATTGATCGTTGAAATCCCCGGTGTCCGAAGCCGGGTTGCCCTTTTGCTCCAGGTTTTTCCCGCCCTGTTCAACGCTTGCCTCAGCCGCACCAGCACTGGTTGGAACGCAACCGGCGTCAATAAGCGGGTGTTCCAGTAATTGTGCAATCGCCCCGGTATTGGAATCGCCATCGACCGGGTCCGCATTGAGATCACCCGCGATGACAAACCGGGCGCCGAGTGGCAATCCACCCTTGCTGCCGGTGTCATCGTAAATATAGTCCGAGCGCCGCGGGTCCACGTAATCCGCCCAGAGCCTGATTTCATCGTGGTTACGCGCGCCGTTGTGGTCATCCGGGCCGTCAAATACCGGTGGGGTCGGGTGACTGACGAGAAAGTGGATGGTCCGGTCATTGACGGTCACATTTATATCAAGGTGGTTTTTCGAGCTGAGGCGCAACGCTTTCCAGATGGCGTCCGGATACCATTTGGAACCGTCGGGATTCAATGGTGTGAGCGCATCCGGCATGTCACTCCATTTGAAGAAACGGAAGCTTCGTTCCAGTTGCAGCGGAAAGCGGGACAGCACCATCATCCCGTACTGTCCCGGAAAAGTGCCGAAACCCCAGGCATCCTCCGCTTCCCCCAGTACGCCGTTGCTGTTCAGGTCAAGGCCACTGTCCATGCCGGTATTGACAGCGCCACCAAGGGCGTGAGCATAGCTGATGGCTTCGTTTCCGAATTGGGGTTTGTCCAGGTAGTTTTGAATAAAAAAAACGGCGGAGTCGAGTTCATACCAGTCGAATTCATTGAGCAGCAGCACGTCCGGCCTGACCATCTGGATAACGGCGGCGACCTTTTTGAGCGCCTCGTCATCACCCGTCTGCAAACGCCGGTACAACTCACCCTCCGATGGCAGGCCCATGGCAATATTGAACGTCGCAATACGGATTCGCCCGGGGCCATCTTCCGCCGCACCGGCCGACTGGAAAAAGCTGAGGCAGAATAGAAATAATATAAACGGTCGGGTCAGGTGCATGGGGTTCTGTTGTTTTGAAAGCCGCTATGATAATACATGCGAGGTTAACCGGTACTCAATAAGGCGAGACAGGTTCCGGGTTAGTCAAGGTTGTTTCCCCGGACCAACGGAACACCACTCCCGCAATTGCGGAATCGGGTCGGTTTTTTTTCAGGGAACAGATTTCATGGCATTTATCGATGCGATTTCACCGCGGTAGGCGGGTGGGGCTCTATCTTGCCTGCGCCAACCGCACGGTTTCAGGCCCGGGTGCCAATACCAGGGGCGAAATACCGGGTCAGTCCCCCGAAACCGGGGATGACAATACTGGCTGGTCACACTCCGGTGGTGCCACGGCGCCACTCAAATCGTAATTGTCCGGTCCCAGGACCTGCTGGATTTGACGCAGTGGCTCTTCTATGGCTCGCCACTGCTGGTCAGCCTGCTCGGGATCGAAGGCGCTGACCTCGTCGTCTTCGGCGGTATAACGCCACGCGTGTACCGGTACATTCAGTGCTGCGAATGTCTCTTTAAGGTCATCCAGGTTTTTTTGCTTGTCATCGGCCATAACGATGACGGCAGGCATGCGTGTACCGGTCTTGCTTAAAAGGGCATACAACATTTGGCCTTTGTGTTGTCCGGCGGTCAGAAAAACGCCATCTTCATAGAGCGAGGGACGTCCGTTTTCAACGGGAACGAAGGGTTCGTCGAGGCCGCCCGGGGGACCGATCGCTGAAAAGCTGAAGTTGAAATGGTTTCGACGCAGTTCACGAAACGTCTGTAGCCGGTAATCCAGACCGCGCGAAGACAGGGCTATCACCGCGACGCCCATGCCCTGAATTTTTCTGACCTGTTCGGCCGCATCGTCCTGTGTGGCGCGCATGGCGCTGGCAAAATACAGGGCGCCCTGGACGGCAAAACGCTCACCGACGTACTCCGGACTGCACGGGTCTTCGCTGGCCAGGGCTTTTTGCCAGTCGTACCACTGGTCTGAACCGAGACCCTGTTCCATGGCCAGTATCGTATTATCAATATCAAACACGACCAGCACGTTGTCCCTGCCAACACTTGCAACGAGCGTCAACGTATCGGCAGTCACGTCCGCCAGGTCCGCCGTCTCCGCGTCCATGGACCGGATGACCGCGTGCTCGCGATCCGGTGGAGGATTTGAGGCGCACGCGGTAAGAAAAACCGTTGCGAGCAGGGTGGATAACATTGAAATACGGTATCTGTTTTTCATGGCCGGTAGTTTACGACAATCCCCTCGATCACCGTTACCCATAAACCCCGATTCAATTGACCGCTATTTTAGGCGGGCTTCCCGGTTTGTTCACGGGGTGCTTTTGCCGGGTGTTTCCTGTGCATGTATTTACACCACTTTCTTTGATCGTCGTCATATAACTAGTCAACGTACTTAACACTTTGCCGGGCCAAGGCTGTAAAATCCGGTCTGTATTACAGCAATACGGATTTGGAATTCACCCTAATGAAAATCTCGATAATCGGTAGTGGTTATGTCGGCCTCGTCAGTGGCGCTGGTCTTGCGGAAGCGGGTCACAACGTGGTTTGCATGGATGTCGATGCCGACCGCGTCGCAAACCTGAAACAGGGAAAGTCACCCATTTACGAGCCCGGTCTCGAAGAAATGCTCATCGACAATGCCCAACGCGGGCACCTGGCATTCACCACTTCGCTCGAAGTCGCCGTCAACCATGCCCGTGCCTTGCTGATCGCGGTGGGCACACCACCGTCGGAAGATGGCTCGGCGGACCTCGGTCACGTCCTGGCCGTTGCCAGTGGCATCGGTAAAATATTATCAAAACACCTGCTCGTGATCGTCAAGTCCACGGTGCCGGTGGGCACCTGTGACCGCGTCCGTGCTGCGATTCAGAAGGAGCTTGACGACCGCGGTGAAAAGACGTGTTTCAGTGTTGCCTCGAACCCTGAGTTCCTGGCCGAAGGCGGCGCCGTCAAGGATTTCATGCAACCCAGTCGCATCGTCTGTGGCATTGAGGATGATCAGAGTGAGGATTTGCTTAGGGAGATGTATGCACCGTTTAACCGCAACCATGAAAAAATGCTGTTTATGGACGTGCATTCATCGGAACTCACAAAATACAGCGCCAACGCGATGCTGGCGACCAAGATCAGCCTGATGAACGAACTGGCCAATATTGCAGAGCGTGTCGGGGCCGATATCGAACATGTGCGCAAGGGTATCGGCTCGGACCCCCGTATTGGTTATGCTTTTATCTATGCAGGTCCCGGGTACGGCGGTTCGTGTTTTCCAAAAGATGTCCGGGCGTTGAGCCATACCGCCCGGGAATACGGTTTTGAGGCCAGGATTCTGGATGCGGTTGAACACGTCAATAACCACCAGAAAAGTCATTTGTTCGAGATACTGAACAGGGGGCTTGATGGTGAATTGGACGGCAAATGCATCGCGATATGGGGATTGTCTTTCAAACCCAATACCGATGACATGCGCGAGGCGCCCAGCCGGGTGTTGATCGACGCTTTACTGGAAGCCGGCGTCAGCGTAAGAGCCCATGATCCCGAGGCGATGGAAGTCGCACTGCAAATTTACCCGGATCAGCAAAGATTTTCAGTGCATAACGATCAATACGATGCGGCTACGGGTGCCGATGCACTCGTACTTGTCACCGAATGGAAACTCTACTGGATACCCGATTACGAGAAACTGGCAAGTTGCATGCAACAAAAAGTGCTGGTTGACGGCAGGAATATCTGGCCGCAGGAAACCGCGCTCGAGCACGGGTTTACCTGTCATGCCATCGGGCGGCCGTCGATCGGGTAATGAAAAACGGGGCTGCTGCTGGCAGAGCCTGTTCAATTTGACTCCTCGAGTCGGGCATGGACAAACGGCCTGGTGATTACGTCATTAGAATGAATTTGACCAGGATTATTCACCCGGAAAAAACAAGAAATCCGACCAAATTGTTAGCTGAAACGATATTCAACAGGTCATGGTAATCTGATTAAAGTGTATTCACATGCACCACCGAAGTGACTGAATTACCGGTTTTACAAAGGCCTGTTCCAACATTTTTATCAGCGTTGCACATGCAACCACCCTGGTCATGAATTTTGCTGGTTACTTCCCCTTTTCTCCTTCCTGTTACGTTCATACTCTATCTTTAACTACATATAGCTCCAGATATATTGCAAATTTGTTGCTATTCTCTAAAAGTAGCTTTCATCCTACTGTACAGACTGCTACCAATATTTTCCGTCCAAACTAATGAGGAAAAAAAATGGATGTGAGCTATTCAACGCAGTTTAAGTTACTCATCGTCTTACTTTTCGCTTCCGGTCAATTGCACGCTGGAACCTGCTCTTCTATATTTAAAAGCGGTTTCGAAGATGTTCAGACACCTGTCACTGAAATGACTGTGCCGGTAAACGGGGCGACCAATGTCGAATTGGTGGACATCCTGTCCGCGACCTTCAGCGAAGCGATCGCGAATGACAGCGTCAACAATTCCACGTTCCAATTGAGCCTGGGGGCTAACGGGGTGTCAGCTAAGGTCATTCTTGACGCTGACAACAACAGGGCCAAGCTCGGCCCGGTCAATACGCTCGCGCTGCTGAGAGACTACACGGCATCGTTGAGCGATTGCGTTACCAACCTGTCGGGAACCCCGGTGCCTGCGTCAAGCTGGAGTTTCACCAGTCGCGACGGTACCTGGAACCCCATCGGCAAGGTGCTGGGCAAGGGTAATACCCACCCGGAATATTACCCGCAGATTGCGGCTAACAGCCACGGTGTAGCCGTAGCGGTTTGGATTGAGGAAAGTGGCACCCGTACCGACGTGTGGTCAAGCCGCTACACACCCGGCAGCGGATGGAACGCTGCCCAACCGGTCGAGACAGAAACAGTTTATTCATCGGTCAGCCCCCAGGTCGCCATCGATGATGCCGGTAATGCAATTGCCGTCTGGCAACAACTGGATATCTCCGCCACCTACAGCATAATGGCCAATCGTTACGAGGTCGGCACCGGATGGGGCGTCGCCGAAGCCCTGGAATCAGGAACGGGTTACGCCGGCGAGCAGCGCATCGCGGCCAATGCCGCCGGCGATGCGATTGTCGTGTGGTCGCAAGCCGATGAATTCGGCATCTACGGCATTTGGTCCAACCATTTTGATGTCGACGACAGCTGGTCAGGCGCCGAATTGATCGTATATGAAACCGACACCAACGCCGCAGAGCCCGAGGTAGCGATAAACGAGGCCGGCGTCGGCTTTGCCGCATGGGGCCAGGAAGCCACGCCCGGTGGTGTGCCGCGCATCTGGGTGGCCCGGTACCTCCCGACCGTGGGCAGCGGCTGGGGTAGTCAGGATGTGATTTCAGCGGCGAGCGACCAGTGGGCATTTGCACCGGAGGTGTACGTTGATACCGCTGGTGAGGTCACGGTCGTGTGGATGCAGGATGACGGCTCGGAAGACTTTTTGACCAACATCTGGGCGAACCGCTACGCCGAGGACAACAGCTACAGGGATTATTATTACAGCGGCACCAATTTCATCGTCCAAAGCGGCAGCCGGTTCAGCGAATCGGACTCAATCAGCGGATATTTCCGGGTCGATTGCGCTTTGGCCGGCGGTACAGGTGATTGCAAATCGCTACCTCAAGCCAATTATACGGGCGCGTTGACAGACTGTTCTTTCACCGCATCGGGATCACCACCCTTGACGATCACCTGCGCCGATTTCTCATCGGCTGGATTGTTGTTGACGACTGACGCCAACGGGCAGCCGATTCCACAGTACTCCCTGTGGCTTGAATCCTCACTCGAAGGCGGTGACGGCGCCCGGATCGAATTTAATGATACGGGTAGTTTCGCGGAAGCCCGGTCAGGCGCCGCCGGAGGCGAAGGTCTGGCGTACACATCGGGCGGCAGCCTGGTGGCTGGCCCGGTATCGCTGAATTGGGGCACCGCCGGGTTACTCGAAACGGACGAGTACAGCTATGCGGGCCCGCCGCGTATTGCAGGTAACCCCGATGGCGACGTCATCGCCGTCTGGCAGCAGGACGATGAACTCGAGATCAGCCCGGTCACCGGTGACACGCTCTACAGCGTATGGGCGAACCGGTTTTCAAAAGGCAGCGGCTGGAGTGGCGCGGAAATTGTCCGGACCAGCCCCGACGGTGATTCATTCAGCCCCGAAATCGGCGTCGATGATGTCGGCAACGCCATTGCCGTTTGGGAAAGCAATGAAACTTCTCCCAACTCGATCATCGCAAGCCGTTACTCGCCAGGCGCGGGTTGGGGCGATCCCACAACGGTGGGAGAGATCAGCAGAAACGGCTATTCCGGTCCCTACGAACCCTACGACGCGAGTTTCGCCGCTTTGTCCAGAACACAAATCGCCGCCGACGGCTTCGGCAACATGCACCTGGTTTGGCAGCGTCTGCTCGGCGAACCCCAGGACGGTGTTGTGTTCAGCCGTTTTGGCGGCGGCGGCGAGCCCAACGGCAAGCTGATCTCCGAAACGCTATTCGCGGATTCTGTTCTTCGTGACTGCATCGTCGCCGCCGCTGCAGCCAACGCCTGGCATTTCGCACAGGAAGTCACCTCTCTCGATTGCTCGAACCGCGATATCGAGTCGCTGGTTGGAATGGAGAATTTCGTCAACCTGGTGACGCTCAATTTGAGTGGCAACCCTATCGAAGATGTATCCGTCATCATCCGCTTCCCGGATTTGCTTGAGCTCAATCTGTCGAACAATCCGGTGTTGACCGATATCTCTGCGTTGCTGGCGCAGGGTCAGCTGACCACAGTCGATTTGAGCGGCTCGGGTGACGGTGGAATCTCCTGCCCTGATCTCGATGCATTGGGCCCCGGGGTGATCCACCCCGCCGATTGCCGCAAGACCCCGGCCGACGTGACCTTCGCCGATTCCGTGCTGCAAACCTGTGTTGCCAATTCGGTCAAGGAACAGATGGTGACCTTTCTCGATGAATTGACCATTTTGAATTGCGAGCGCCGTGACGGTCCCGCTGATATCGGCCAGATCATGCAACTCGACGGGATAGATATCCTCGAGAATCTCGAGGTGATCAACATCGACCGTAGTGTCGTTAACGATCTGACGCCGCTGGCGGGCATGCTCAAGCTGAAACGAATTGATGCCTCGTCAACGGAAGTGTCCGAACTGGACGCCATTGCAGCGCTGCCCAATCTGGAAGTGCTGGTGCTCAAGACCGCCGCGAGACTCTACAACGACCTTGATAATCCCGTCCTCCCGACCGGCATTTCCATCCTGGGTACCATGCCGGCCCTGCGCGAAGTTTATCTCGATGAGAAAGATTACTGCGCGGCCGGTTCAGGCGCGCAATGCTGGACCGGCCGAGGCCGGCTCGATTGCCAGACACTGGACGACCTCGAAGTCTTGTTCGACGATCCGGAGTCACCCAGGATATTCGTGCGGCCTGCGTCTTGTAATATGCCGTTGGCCGATGCACTGGCCGAAGTACCGGATGTCAACCTGAGAAACTGTCTGCAGGAACGGGCCGACCTCGATGGCTGGACAGACACGTTCTCTTTCGGAGGTTACCTGTCGTGTGAAGCCCGCGGCGTGACGGACCTCAGCGGTATGGAAAATTTCAGCCGACTGCTTGAATTCGATATGGATTCCAACCCGATTTCCGACCTGACCCCGCTGAACAGCATTTATACCCTGCAGAAACTCTACATGAGCGCAACCAATGTCACGAGCTTTGACGCGCTGACCAATCTCACCCGTTTAAGAACGGTCATTGCCACCTACAACCCCGGTTTGACGGACCTTTCGCAATTACTGGGGATGACGTGGCTGGGCAAACTGCTGACCATCAACAGCTTCCCGGACCCGGGTTTCGTGGATCTGAGAGAATCCGGCGGCAGCAATATCGCATGTGATGCTGTCGACTGGCTGGAGGCCGTCACTATCGGCAACGGAGGGATTTTTTACGCTCCAGTCTGCGGTGGTCCACCGGCCATCCCGCCGTCCGAGGGCCGCTTGACGGATATGAACGCGGACGGTGCCGATGATGTGATATTGCAGTTCGAAGAACCTGAAGGTGTGCCACTCACTGCCAACTGGACCACCGCTCTCAGTGCGTCACCTGTATTCGACGAGTTCAGCAATCTGCCGGGATATGACACCGCAGTCTATTCACGTGCCAGGGCCATCGGGCTGGCGGATGCCGACAACGACGGTGTCGATGACCTGTTGTTGCAGCTCGATTCTGCCAGCGACGACAGTATCGTCCTGCAGGTCAAGCTGAACGACGGCGCGGGCAGTTTCACAACGGACATGACACCCCTGACCATTACCGAAGGGGTGAATAACAACGCCCAGGCGATCGGCTTCACAGACGTCAACAATGACGGCCTTGCGGACATCCTGGTGCAATGGCAAGCCCCATTTGGCGGAAAATCTTTCGCTTTTTACTACCTGTATCTGAATACAGGCAGCGGATTTATAGACTCAAATCCATCCGAATTGGGGCAAAAGTTCTTCGAGGTGGACAAAGTCGGTCGTCCGCGTCTGATCGCCCTGGAAGATGTCAACGACGACGGCTACGCCGACCTGGTCTATGCAAATGTCAGCATTGCGACCGAATCCAACCAGTATCCAATGTACTGTTTCACCGTCAGCTTGTGGGATTCGGGCAGCTCGGAATTCGACAGCAGCGGATCGCCCACCCGGTGTGCCGGCACCGAACTGAAGGTAGGTCCGCGCTGGTTCCTGGACTCAGCGAGCGTGGCGGATGTCACCGGCAATGGCCGCAAGGAACTGGTGATGAGTTGGAACAGCGAACGCAACCTGGAAAGGATCGGCGATATCGGGCACTTCATCGGACTGTATAAGCTCCAGGATGAACCCTCAGGACGGGCGAGATGGTCGGACCTGACCTCCCTGGCAGAGGAGTGGTCAGACAAAGACCCCGACGTGGTGACGAATTACCACACGGTCGCCGTCGCTGATATCAACGACGACAGACGTTCCGACGTCATTGTCGAAAAGGAAGTCGAAGGCAGCGGCAAAACCTGGATTGCATTCCTTTCAGGTGTGGATGGCAGCGGCGATGTGGCCTTGGTTCGCGATACCATCCGTATTCCCACGCCAGGCCTGAGCGATGAATACATGTTGATCGGCCTGCTCGATTACAACGATGACGATCTGCAAAACCTGCCCGACCTGCTGTATCGGCGGATGAACATGACGACGGGGCTGTACGAGATCCGCGTCGGCACCAACAACGGTACCGTTTTCGGCAATTCAGCGCTGTGGTACTCGGGCGCCGAAATGCCCGGAATCATCGGGCTTGAAGAAGACGGGCTCACAGCACTGGCGAACGATACCAGTGAGCTACTCGCCTGGACCGGAGACACACGCTTGCAGACGCGCGGTGAGTTCAAGTCATACCTGCTGAGCAAGGGCTACGAGCTGTTGGAAAAAACCGTGCTGGATCTCGATCCCGATGTGGGCCCAAATAAGTGCGTGCTGGGCTATGGGGATGCGGATGCCAGTGGCACAGATTCCGTGGACGGCTTCAATCAGTACCGGGCAACCGGAAAGATGGCGCTGTTGGCATGCAATTACCAGGTGGGCAACCCCCCGGTTATCAAGCTCAAAATGCAGGCTGTCTACGGCGGTTGCGCAGGAACGGCGGGGGTCGCCGGCGCCGGCGCCAAGTGCGAAGCCGGTCTTTTCAAGGCATCGACGGAATTCATCATTTCTGAAGAACCCCCGGTCAATGTCATGGCGGAGGTCAGTGGTCCCAGAGTCAAGGGTTGCGCCGAAGTCACGCTCACAAATTTCTGCGCGGGTGCCGAGGGTTCACTGGCGGACGCATCCGCAGGTGCTGAAGTCGGCGGCGTCGGTGCTTCAACCGGCGTCAGCGCCGGCAGTTTCGGCGGCAGGTTGCAGGGGGGCTGGGAAGATGGGGCAATCACCGCTTCCGTAGGGATCGAGTTTATCGTTGGTGTCGAATTCGAGGTTTCGGTGAACCCTGAGGAAGTGGGCAAGACTTTTATCCTGGTCGGGGAGACTTCTTATACGTGGGGTAAGAAGGGTGGTGAGTTTGTCGTCTTTACCGCCGGACCGGCCATCTACGGCACCGCGAGTAAAGGGGCAAAAGATGCCTCGAAAATCGCCAGGACGGTGGCCGGAGACGCGGTCAACTTTTTTGAGGACACCGGCGATACCGCGGAGCAGGCCTATTTCATTTTCACCTTTGTCCAGGATCAGGCGATCGAGGAGATCTTTGACGAATTGCGGCTTATCAAACAGAAGATAATCGCTGGGGAATTCAAGGACTACGTGTCCGGAAAGCTGTTTCGTGCAGGCGAGTCCGCATTCGATGCCGCCAAATCGTTTTGGCGCTATGTGTTTGGGTGACATGATGATGGCTGATGCAAACCATATCCGTCTCCGTTCAACTGGCATATGGGCAGGGAGTGCGAGCACTGGGAGAATTGCGTTGTCGCCGAACAATCGCCGCCGGACCAATGTGCGCTTTCCCCGGTAGCTGACGCCACTGTGGATGCCGTGTACCGGCAGAAAACGAAAGAATTTATCGTCGACAAAGTGGATGCCGACGGAGTTCTGACGTTACTTGGGATGATAACTTTCTCGCCTGCCTGAATTTCCTGCGATGATTCAGAGCCCTTGCGTTGCCTGACGGTGAGAGATGAAGCAACTGGTTTTTGCCTGGTAATCAAAACCAATCTGGCCCATTGGGGCTGGTCATGACTATTTTGCGATTACTATGGCAGCGAACTGGTGACGAAAGAATTGCGAGAAGAGATGGAAAAACAGTGTATTCGGCTGGCCAATATTGAGCCGGGGAAGCCTTGGCAAAACGGCAGTTGTGAAAGTTTTAGCGGCACACTCCGGAAGGACATGTCTTAATGCTGATCTTAATGCTGAAATATTCAGCTGCCTGACCGAGGCCAGAGTGATAATCGAAAAGCGGCGATGCCGCTATAATGAACGATGGCCGTATAGCTTACAAAATTACATCACACCGGAAATGGCGTATTTTGGATTACGTGAAATGAGGAAAATCTAACAGACCGGTGGCCAAAGAACGGAGGCATTTCAAGAGTCTTGGATCATTTGTTACACATACGGGCAAACTGGAAAGAAAAGGTCAGTTTTTTGTGTTAATCAGCTTCGTGCCAATTTGGGTTTCCTGATTCTGATATCGATGATTTTTCAATGATATTTTTGAATTTTTATAACATTTTTATTATAAAAAGAGAGACGAGAAAGATTAATTAATCTAAGATTGGGTTTCATTAGAAAAAATAGTTCAGTCTTAACTAAAGATAAAGAAGGGAGAGTCTTTATGAGAACCGCTTATCGACTGGTTCAGTTGGCGGCGCTGCTCTGTTCAATGTTTATATGTCAGGTTGGTCTGGCTTGCACAACCGATGCCTGGAATGGAGGCGTTACCGGTTCGCCACTGGCAGGTTCTCCAAACAGTGTTGATCGTGTGTCTGGCTTGTGTGCCATGCAACTGGCTGCGGCCGGTAGCGTTAAGGATACAAGCCCGACTGCCGAATCAACCATGATTATTCGATTTTATGTCAAGGCTGACCCTGAACTCTGGCGCCCCTGTTATTTTTGAAGCTTTTTCAGATGATGGGGCTACCGCAAGCTTATTGAATGTTACTTTCGATGGTTCAAATTTCGTATTTGATGCCGGCGCCGGGAATTCAGGAAATGTGCCTGGGAGATCAGGCTGGAATTTGGTTGAAATGTCCTGGACTGGGGGGGCTGGGATGGAATATTGGGTAAATACTGACTCCAGTAATCCCGCGACCGGGGTTGTTTCCTCAGCAACTGGCACCGTGGAATCCGTGGTGCTGGGAGCCGCTGCAAGCCTTGATGGTGAACTGACTTTTGATGACTACCAGTCACAACGCTCATTACCCGTGGGAGGCTTGTTAATAGGTGATGCCAATAACGATGGAGCTGTTAACCTTTTTGACATTTCAGCAACTTTATTAGAGATAGAATTTTTTAACCCGGTTATTCGGTGAAGGAACACCTGACTGCAATATGGATGGTCGAGTAAATTTGTTCGATATATCTGCGCACACTATTTAGCCATCGATTTCTTCAACCCAATAGTCCATGTGGTAATAGCAATTGATAAAACATTCTAGAAATTACGGAGTCATCAATGATAGCGAACATTAGAAATATACTAATTATTTTGGCTTGCATTTTGCGGGACAGGCACTGGCCCAAAGTGTACAATCGGTAGCGCTTCCGGGTATCCCAGGGGAAACTGATTTGATCCCTGATTACATTCACTGCTGGACGGTACCCAGACAGGGATGTCACCGCCATTCAAGTTAATCGGTAGTTTTTCGGAAACCTATGATGCCAAGTAGATTCATCGGCAGGTAGCCCCGAACTATGTGGCGTTGATGTCGCCCAGTTGAGCAGCTGAGTAGTGGTCAATGGGGATCTCGCTACGCAACTGCTCCTGTATCAAATGACGCAGAATAAGGCTCACCATTCCCTTCGGCCATTATGCTCGTGTAAACTTCACAATTCCTGGCAACAGTACCGCGGAACAGCGACTCAATTTACGTATTTCAGTCACTATTGGCGACGCTGGAGGAATTTAGTCCGCCAGTTCCAGTATTCCCATGGATCAATTACAGTAAATAAGGCAGATCAGAGCTAATTTCCTTCACGGCTACACCAAGCAGCGGTACCGTCGGTGGAAGCTCCACACTCAGCGCGACAACGAGTTCCGGCCTGGCAGCAACCTTTGGCAGCGACACAACCAGGTAGTGTGCACCGTTGCTGGCAGCACCGTTACATACGTGGCAGCTGGACCATGTACCGTGACTGCAACCAAGCAGGTGATGCCACTTATAACCCAGCTCCACAGGTAACTCTTGATATCACCGTTGCCAAGGCCGATCAGGTAATAACCAACTTTGTTGCCAGCCCTTCAAGTGGTGCGGTTGGTGGAAGTTCAACGCTAAGTGCTACGGCCAGCTCCGGTTTGACTGTGACCTTTGGCAGCAGCACACCAGCGGTGTGTGCCGTTGCCGGCAACACGGTTACCTACGGTGCCTCCGGCACCTGTACTGTGACCGCGAATCAGGCGGGTAATGCCGATTACAACGCGGCGCCTCAAGTGACCCTGGATATAGGTGTTGACAAGACCGACCAGACGATTACGGGTCTGGCCGCGAACCCGGCTACCGGTGTGGTTGACGGTACGTCATCCTTGAGTGCTACAGCAAGCTCCGGCCTGCCGGTGACTTTCGGCAGCAGCACAGCCGGTATCTGCACCGTTGCTGGCAGCACCGTCACATATGTAGCTGCCGGGACCTGTACCGTGACGGCCGATCAGGCAGGCGACGCCGACTATAATGCCGCGCCCCAGGTCAACATTAATATCACGGTGGCCAAGGCTGACCAGGTTATTACGAACTTTGCTGCCAACCCGGCGACCGGTTCTGTTGACGGCACATCGACGCTCAGTGCGACAGGTGGTGCATCCGGTGAGCCTGTAACCTTCGGCAGCAGCACACCAGCGGTGTGTACCGTTGCCGGCAACACGGTTACCTACGTTGCCTCCGGCACCTGTACGGTGACCGCGAATCAGGCGGGTAATGCCGATTACAACGCGGCGCCTCAGGTGACCCTGGATATAGGTGTTGACAAGACCGACCAGACGATCACGGGTCTGGCCGCGAACCCGGCTACCGGTGTGGTTGACGGTACGTCATCCTTGAGTGCTACAGCAAGCTCCGGCCTGCCGGTGACTTTCGGCAGCAGCACAGCCGGTATCTGCACCGTTGCTGGCAGCACCGTCACATATGTAGCTGCCGGGACCTGTACCGTGACGGCCGATCAGGCAGGCGACGCCGACTATAATGCCGCGCCCCAGGTCAACATTAATATCACGGTGGCCAAGGCTGACCAGGTCATTACGAACTTTGCTGCCAACCCGGCGACTGGTTCTGTTGACGGCTCATCTACGCTGAGTGCAACGGGTGGAGATTCCGGGGAACCTGTCATATTTGGCAGCAGCACACCAGCGGTGTGTACCGTTGCCGGCAACACGGTTACCTACGGTGCCTCCGGCACCTGTACGGTGACCGCGAATCAGGCGGGTAATGCCGATTACAACGCGGCGCCTCAGGTGACCCTGGATATAGGTGTTGACAAGACCGACCAGACGATTACGGGTCTGGCCGCGAACCCGGCTACCGGTGTGGTTGACGGTACGTCATCCTTGAGTGCTACAGCAAGCTCCGGCCTGCCGGTGACTTTCGGCAGCAGCACAGCCGGTATCTGCACCGTTGCAGGCAGCACCGTCACATACGTGGCTACCGGCACCTGCACGGTGACCGCTGATCAGGCGGGTGATGACGACTATAACGCCGCGCCACAGGTCACTCTGGATATCACGGTGGCCAAGGCTGACCAGGTCATTACGAACTTTGCTGCCAGCCCGGCGACCGGTTCTGTTGACGGCACATCGACGCTCAGTGCGACAGGTGGTGCATCCGGTGAGCCTGTAACCTTCGGCAGCAGCACACCAGCGGTGTGTACCGTTGCCGGCAACACGGTTACCTACGTTGCCTCCGGCACCTGTACGGTGACCGCGAATCAGGCGGGTAATGCCGATTACAACGCGGCGCCTCAGGTGACCCTGGATATAGGTGTTGACAAGACCGACCAGACGATCACGGGTCTGGCCGCGAACCCGGCTACTGGCGAAATTGGTGGAAGCTCGACACTCAGCGCCACTGCAAGCTCCGGCCTGGCTGTAACATTTGGCAGCAGCACACCCGGTATCTGCACCGTTGCAGGCAGCACCGTCACATATGTCGCCGGCGGTACCTGTACGGTGACCGCTGACCAGGCAGGTGATGACGACTATAACGCCGCGCCACAGGTCACTCTGGATATCGGGGTGGCCAAACTGGATCAGGCCATTACTGATTTGGCTGCCAACCCGGCAAGTGGTGTCGTTGAGGGTACATCTACTCTGAGTGCAACCGGTGGTGCTTCCGGTGAAGCTGTGACCTTTGGCAGCAACACACCAGCGGTGTGCAGCGTTGCTGGTAACACGGTCTCTTATGTGGCTGCAGGTACCTGTACGGTGACAGCGGATCAAGTCGGCAATGACGAATACAACGCTGCGCCCCAGGTCACGCTGGACATATCGGTGGCAATGGCTGATCAAACCATCAGTGGTTTGGCGGCTGACCCTGCATCGGGCAATGCGGGTGGAACGTCATCTCTCAGCGCTACTGCAAGCTCGGGCCTGCCGGTTACTTTCGGCAGCAGCACGCCGGCCATATGTACTGTTTCAGGCAGCACGGTTAGCTACCTGGCAACCGGTACCTGCACGGTGACCGCAAACCAGGCAGGTGATGCCAACTATAATGCTGCACCACAGGTCACGCTTGATATCACTGTGAGTGTGGGTGATCAGGCCATTACAGCCTTCTCAGCAAGTCCTGATTTCGGCTATATCGGTTCTACATCTACACTGAGTGCAACGGGTGGAGGCTCAGTTGAACCTGTTATCTTTGGCAGCAATACACCGGCGATATGCACAGTTGCTGGCAGCACTGTTACTTACATAGCTGCAGGTATCTGTACGGTGACTGCGGACCAGGCGGGTGACGACAACTACAATGCAGCGCCGCAAGTCACACGTGATATCGACGTGACGGAACTGCCTCCGATCCCATTGGAGCCAATTCCAACACTTTCGCAATGGGGTCTTCTGCTGCTGTTCCTGACCATGCTGAGCATGGGCGGTATCGTTATCCGACGCAAAGATGTCGGTTAACAAAGATAGAGGATAGATATGATGGCAAGGACCGGGCAGTGCCCGGTCCTTGAGTATTTAAGGGGATAATAAGGATGCGAAGGGGCCCTCAACTTACCTATTGCTGATCTCATTTTGAAGTTTGGTTGCACCAACAAACGGTTCTGCGGAGGTTGGCGAAACTAAAGTGAAGAGTTCAGATGCATAAAACTTAAAGAATTTTGCTGAATCTCACCCCGGGAATTATTTCTGGTGAGTTGTATCCCGGAAAATTCATGGCTAAAAATCCGTTTTTCAAAAGGCCATTCTGGAACTCAATTTAAACTGCTTGCCCTTAATTGAGCTTGTCTGTCGGTAGCGGCCAATTCACTCAGACTGATATTGCCAGACGAATAACGAACAACCGAATTGTTCTTCTTGCAGATGATTTGCATCAATATGCGCCAGTCTTAACTGGCATATATTCAAAACTATCATGGGCGGTTTGAAGAACCTATTGAAAATCCTGGCAGGTTTTCTGTTAGTTTTTTCCGTTCAGGCCGCAGAAACAGTCCCCACTGAAATCCAGATGCCGGGCACCCAGCCGGGAGAAGTCACAAACTTCGAGTCACCCGACTTCTGTGACAATTGCCACGCGGGTTACAACGACGCCAATACGATTGGCGAGCCCGAACACGAACCCGCGACGGGCTGGCGCGGCGGGGCCATGGGAAATGCCGGACGAGATGCCATTTTCTGGGCAACCGTGGCCATCGCTGAACAGGATTTTGACGGTTCCGGTGACCTCTGTATCCGATGCCACAGCACCGGTGGCTGGTACGGAGGACGTTCAACACCCACGGATGGATCCGGGCTGGCTGCAAGTGACGATGATGGTGTGGATTGCGATACCTGTCATTCGATGGCCAACACGGATAACTCGCAATATGCGGGTGTAATGAATACGCCTTTCACAGCCAGCTGCTCCGATGATCCCGTGGCGCCGGATGGGACCTGCGAATCGGTCTCCGAGGGCTATTATGGCAGTGGGATGTTGTCGATCTGGAATGGCGGTGAGAAGCTCGGCCCCTACGCCGAGACCGCCGCCAGGCACAGTTTCCTGCAATCGGAATTTGTCCGCGATGTGGATTATTGTGGATCCTGCCATGACGTTTCCAATCCCGCAGTCGGTGACCTCGCGGCCAATCATGGCGCACAAGCTACTGTTACGGGGATTGTGTCGAGTGGCGGCAACTTCGGTGGTCCGGTAGAGGAAAAAGCGGCGTTCAATAACCCGCCATTCGCCTATGGAATTGTTGAGCGCACATTCAGTGAGTATAAATCAAGCGCTTTTCCCACCTCGCGCGTGGCTGATTTCAACAGCTTTCCGGCTGACCTCAAAGTGACCGGCGGTTCTCCCGAGGTTACCTACCAGGCTGCCATGATTGCCGCTGCACAGGCACAGGAACACGGTGGTATGGCAGGGGACTATGCAGATGGCTCGCCGCGATTCTTCAGTTGTCAGTCCTGCCACATGCAACCGGTTCACAGCGCCGGCTGCGACAAGAGTGACGCAGAAGTTCGCGCGGATCTTCCAAGTCATGACCACACGGGTGGAAATTACTGGTTTGCCGACATCACCCGGTACCAGGACAGTAAGGGCACGTTGCGACTCGGTGGTGGACTGACCACAACCCAAACCGACGCTCTGTCGCAGGGACAACAACGCGCCATTGATCACCTCCAACAAGCGGCCTCATTGCAAATCGATGGCAACACCTTGAAGGTGATCAACCTGACAGGTCACAAGTTGATTAGCGGGTATCCCGAAGGCCGTCGGATGTGGGTCAATATCAAGTGGTTTGACGCCGGCGAAACCTTGTTGAGGGAAGACGGTGCCTATGGCCAGATCGGCGCAACGGTCGGTAATCCATCCGGCGGACTTGATATCAATGTTGAATCCATCCTGGATCTGGATGACGTCAACACGCGAATCTACCAGGCCCATTATGCCGTAACGCGGGATTGGGCAGTGACGATCCAGGCGTTGCATGGTCCGGACCTTGCGCTTAACTACGACCGTATTTCGGGTGTGGTTGTTTGTACGGTCGGCGATTTCCTGCTGGATGATCTGGACCCGGCTAAAAAAAATGCATGCAAGGGTGATTTCATAGAAACCTTCCATTTTGCACTTAACAATTACGTTTCCCGCGACAACCGAATCCCGCCCTATGGCATGAGCTATGACATTGCCCGTCAACGCAATGCCTTGCCTTGGCCCGCCGATCAATATGGCGGCAACGGCAGTGGCAGTGTCTATAATTACTGGGACGAGATAGCGCTCAAACCACCGGGCGGTGCCGATCATGCCCGTATCGAGCTTCTTTACCAGGGTACCAGTTGGGAATATATCCAGTTCCTCAACCTGGCAAATAACCAACAAAATGCATTCCTTGGCCAGGAAGGCGTCAACATGCTGGATGCATGGCTGAATACGCCGACGGTAATGGATCCATCCGGACGCACCATGGTGGCGCCAGTGGTGATGGCGAGTGCGGTATGGGTTGGCGAATCCGTTGAGACCTTCACGGTGGGTGGTAACGTCAGTGGCCTGGCGGGAACGGGTCTGATTCTGCAAAATAATGCCGGAGACGATTTGCCGATTGCCGCCAACGGCAGTTTTATCTTTGCGACACCGCTGGCGGTGGGCAGTCCATACCTGGTGACCGTTTTGACCCAACCCACGAATCCCGGCCAAACATGCTCTGTTACAAACGGCAGTGGAACGGTGACTGGCAGCGATGTCACCAATATCGCAGTCACCTGTTTGACTAAACCTGATCAAATTTTTCTGGATGGATTTGAAGGTTGAAAGCGTCTTCGGCTCCTGGATGAGATCATCCGAGCGACACACTCTTTTCTGGTGAAAGTGCTTTTTCGCTGGAGCGTGGTGTTTTCTTTTGATAAATTGCACGGAGTTCTTGGTTTTTCACGCCTTTTGTTCCAAGTGCGAGAAATCCATTGTGTTTGACCAGCGGAGCCAGGGAATGGCCGGTTAAAAAAATAAACCAGGGAATTGGAGTCTGTTCAGGATTGGGAAACACCGATGCTTGAGTCAATAGTCGATTGCTGATGAATGCAGAGGGAATTTGGGGTTCGATACGTCTCAAAAAAACGTGGGGCAGTGGCCGGACTGGACCAATCAGCGGTCTTCTGTGATCGATCCAAATTGGACTTTACCAGACCACTTCACCGGGGGGAGATTGTGATTAGAAGTCAGCTTTTATATTCGTTAACTCGCGTCAAAGCGATGTTGATCAGGTGTCTGGTTTGTTTCGCCATTTTCACAGTGGGTACCAATCCGCTCTCAGCCAATGACATCAAGTTCGATTCAATGCTTTCGGTCGGGAACTCCGGTATATCGACGCGAGTGATGCCAGAATCCGGGGCCATGGAAATCAACCTGACATTGCCGGGCGGCATTCCGGCGGCTTCCATTGCGGGTTCAGATACCGTCAAATCCACTTCTGGCAGCGCCATGTCGGCACCGGTTCCCCCGGCTGGAACCGTCCCCATTCTGTATGAGGGTTTCGAGGGCGCATTCCCCGGCGCGTGGGTTGTCTTTGACAACGATGGCGCAACCAACGGAGAGGTGTACTGGAGCGATACCGATTTCCGCAGTTACGTCGATAGCTGGAGCGCCGGAAGCGCACTGGGCGGGGCAGACGCCAGTCCTCCCGGGAGCGATTATTCAAACAACATGCAATCGTGGATGGCCTGGGGACCATTTAGTCTTGGTGATGCGATCGGCGGGTCCCTGACGTTCAACTATTGGCTCGATTCGGAACAGGACTTTGATTACTTCCAGTGGCTGGTCTCCATCGATGGGACCAATTTTTCCGGCTACCAGACGAGCGGCAATTCTGCCGGTTGGCAAAGCGGATCGATTGATTTTACGAATGCGGCTTCTCTCGGCGATATCAGCGGTGAAACGGGCGTATATATCGCATTCGTATTTACCAGTGATGAGAGTATTGCGGCTGAGGGGGCCTACGTAGACGAGGTCAACGTAACAAAAATCACGTTTGACGGAGGTGCGGATCTGGACCTGCAGTTGGTGGATGTTTCGCCAGGAATTTATGCACCCGGAGATCCAATTGATATCGGCAACCAGATTCAGAATATCGGGGATGAGACTTCCGATCCTTACCGGATCACGTTCTATGCATCGACCAATACGACCATTTCTTCCACGGACTACGAAATTGGTTATGTTGATCGCGCCGCACTGGCTGCCGGCGGGATGCATAGCTACAGCACCAGCGGCAGTTTGCCGGGTGGTCTGCCGGACGGGGACTACTACATCGGCGCAATTCTGACGGTGATCGATGGAAACCCGGGCAACAACAGCAATTACGATCCGACGCCCATCACAATCCTTGTTTCAAGTGACCCGGAGATCCGTATCGAGCCGACGAGCCTGGATTTCAACAGTGTGAATTTTGCGGTTTCGCAATCAGCCAGTGACGCGGCGCCGGTCGATCCGGGAAACGATGATCTCATTACCGCCAGGGCCAACACACCGGAAAATCTGTTTGTCAGTGTGGGGCCACCCGAAAGCGTCAATCTGCCCCGGCAGGCGGTTGCCGCCCGGCCAGTGATTGTCAATCAGCTCGCCTTGCGTTCGCCTGTCATCAGCATCGAGCTTTTTGGTGAAACCGTTACCGCGCTGCAAAAGAGCGTGGATATTCAGCGGGGGCAAACGATCTGGGTCGGCCACATTGAGGGTCAGGTGATGGACACCGTGATCGTCACGGCCCGTGGTAACACGTTCTCAGCCTTGATCCAGCATGGCGGCAGAACGTATGAACTGGGTGTGGGGGCGAATGGCCGCAATCGTTTATACGAGATTGACCTGAGCCTGATGCCGCCTGACGATCCTTTTTTACTCCCGGATGGCGGGGGTTCCGTCGATAGCGTATCTGATTACGCGGAGCCGGCCCTGGACAATGTCGTGCAGGACCTGTTGGCGGTGTACACGCAAAACGCTTGCAACGTGGCCGGTTCCTGCGACCAGATGGTAGCCAACATCGTCACCGCGGTTGCGGACATGAATGCCGCCTATCAGGCAAGCGGCATCAACATCACCATGAATCTCGTCGGCACAGCGTGGACCGACTACAGCGGTTCGGATTTCAATATCACCCTTGACGATCTGACCGGTACGACGGATGGCTACATGGACGAGGTGCATGGTATACGTGACCAGTTGGGTGCCGATATGGTCGCCTTGGTGTTCGGTGGCGACGGCGCCTACTGCGGATTGGGCTGGCTCAATTCCAGCGCCTCCAGCGCATTCAGCGTCACTGCGGCGAACTGCGTTGTGGGTAACCGTAGTTTTGCCCACGAAATCGGACACAACCAGGGTGCACATCACGATCGCGTGAGCGCCGGGGCCGGCAGTTCGACAGACTATAATTTTGGTTTTCGACGCTGCGACGACGGCTCCGTGGACGATCGTGGTTCACCCTATTTTCGAACCATTATGGCTTACAGTTGCACTGGCGCAAGCAGGGTAGGTATCTATTCCAATCCAGACATTAACTACCTGGGCGTGCCGCAGGGTATCGACCCTTTGGTCGAACCCACCGGAGGTGCGCACAACGCCCGTCGTCTTAATGAACGTGCTACGACCGTAGCTGATTTTCGGGCTTCGGCGAACAACGAGTTTTTCACGATCTTCAATGATGGTGGCAGTGAATTGTCGGTCACTGCGCTCGACCTTGAAAGTCCTGCAGACTGGATAACGTATTCACCTGGGGCGCCTTTCACCGTGCCGCCCGGTGGTTCCCGCCTGGTCAGTGTCGCGGTCGATTTTATCGGCGCGCCGGAGGGCGTTTCCAGTAACCGCTTGCTGGTGTATTCAAACGATGCCGATGAGAATCCGTATCCCGGTGCGGTAACGATCAATATCAACAAGGCGGGAACCACCTGCTATGCACTCACCATGGGTCATAACGGACAAGGCGGGGATCCAACTGCAGTACCGGATCGATCAGGTGGCTGTCCGGCAGGTGAGTACCTGGCGGGGGAAAACGTTGCACTCACAGCCTACCCTGCTACAGACTGGTTCGTGGGCAGTTGGATGGGTACGGATAACGATGCCAGCACTTCGCTGAGTAACACACTGACAATGCCCGCCACAGGCTGGTCGGTGACAGTCAACTATGTCGAAACCGTCGGGGTTCCTGAGGTTCGCATTGAACCTGCCAGCCTGAGTTTCTCCAGCGCAGTTGCCGATGCGGCGCGCGCAATAGCTGGCGATGCGGTGAGGAAAACCGACTTTTCCCGTCTGGCTGCCAAGGTCAAGAGCACCGGCAGACTCAGGATCATTCTTGGTCTGGACGTGCCGAACCGGGCTGCGGGTTTGCTCAATGCGATGCAGCGGGCCAATCAAAAAGCTCGAATCAACACGGCCCAGGATGAATTCCTGGCACGTATCGGGATGTCCCCGGGGCAGGCGCACAAATTCCAATCCATTCCATACATCGCACTTGAAGTCAGCTCCGGCCAACTGGATCGTATTGCCAGAATGCCCGATGTGGTTCACGTGCAGGAGGATGTGCTGTTGCGGCCCATTCTGGCCAGCAGCAACGCAGTGATTGGTTCACCGGCAGCCTGGGCACAGGGCTATGACGGGACGGGTTTTGCCGTTGCCGTTCTGGATACGGGCGTTGACAATACGCACCCGTTTTTTTCGACGGGCCCCAACAAGGTTGTATCCGAAGCCTGTTACTCGACCACTTACGCACCCTATTCATCTTCCAGCGTTTGTCCCGGTGGCGTCAGTAGTTCGACCGCGGCCGGATCGGGCGAGCCCTGTGATGTTGCCCTCGACACCGGTTGTGGACACGGGACACATGTCGCCGGTATTGCGGCGGGTAATGACGGCGTTGGACCGAATTACGGCGTGGCTCGCGGTGCAGACATCGTGGCAATACAGGTCTTCTCCATGTTCGATGATGTCGATATCTGCTCCCCGTACACGCCACCTTGCTTTCTGTCTTATACATCGGATCAGATCAGTGGCCTGGAACGCGTTCTCGAACTCAGCGCCGGCATCGATATCGCTTCTGCCAACTTGAGTCTCGGTGGTAGCTATTACACTGATCAGGCGACTTGTGATGCAGATAATGCCGCGCAAAAAGCAGCCATCGATAACCTCAGGTCCGTTGGAATCGCGACCGTTGCCGCTTCCGGTAATGAATACTATACGAACGCCATGGGCAGTCCAGGCTGCATTTCGTCGGCAATTTCAGTTGGCTCGACCACTGACGCAGACGCCATTTCGAACTTTTCCAATGTCACGAGTTTCCTCGACCTGCTCGCGCCGGGAAGTTCCATCACGTCGTCGTTTCCTGGTGGTGGAACAGTAACCTGGGATGGCACATCCATGGCGACTCCGCACGTGGCTGGGGCGTGGGCGGTGCTGAAGCAAAAAGACCCGGCCGCGAGCGTGGATGCCGTGTTGGCGGCGTTACGTGACACCGGCACCAGCGTCAACGATCAAAGGGCTGGCGGATCCGTCACCGACATGCGTCGCATCAACGTGGATGTAGCGCTTGGGCAGCTTGCTGGAGTCGGCGGTCAGACATTCGCCATCTTCAACGACGGATCGGTGGATTTGTCGGTCACGGCGATCGATCTTGAAAGTCCGGCAGCCTGGATTACCTGGTCGCCTGTGGCGCCCTTTTCCGTATCGCCGGGTGGTTCCCAGTTAGTCAACGTAGAAGTGGATTTTGGAAGTGCGCCGGATGGTGTGTCCAATAACCGCTTGCTGGTCTATTCGAATGACGCTGATGAGAGTCCGTATCCCGATGCAGTGATTATCACTGTGGACAAGTCGAAAGCAGAGGTGATATTCAGCAATAGCTTTGAATAGACGGTGCTTGCAGTCTCTCGCTTGATCGGGTTGTTTTGTTCACAGCCGGGCCGGAGAGCCCAGTTTGCGTTACTGCAAGTGTCATGGTATCAGCCCTTGAACCAGCCGCTTTCACGGTGAGTGGTAACGTCTGTTTGCTGGCAGGACAGTGGCATATCCGCGTCATTCCGGTGACCACAAACACCCCCCGGGGCAGATCACCCGATAGAATTATTTCACCAAGTCGGGAGCAGGCACTCCCGGCATCGGTCAGTGGTGCACCACCTTTTCAATAATCTCTTGCACGTCCTTCTCCAGTTGGACCGATGGTGTGATCACCAATTCACGATCCTGCAAGGTCGTACAAAAGCGGCTGACATCCGCGTTGCGCTTGTAGGCATCGCGCAGCTCGCTCACCACCTTTTCCACTTCCAGTGGTTTCAGGCCGTGTTCCTCCACCAACATGTTCAGACCGCTGATCTTGCCCTCATGGATCCAGGCCAGACCGAAAGTTTTTGGCGGTTTGCCGATAAATACGTAAGCCGCATGTTTGGCGGGAACAACTTCCAGGGGGTCCTTGACCTGGCTGGCGAGTTCACCGAGCTGGGTTTCGACCTCTGCGATCCTCGAGGCTGCTGTGCTGGAAGGATCGATGACGGGATAATTCGACTTGCTGGAAAAAAAGTTTCCAAAGAGACCCATGACTTCCTCCGTTAGTTAAAGCGTCTTTCGACGGGATTGGCCACTATTTATCCTAGCCCACTTGCATGCAAAATGCCAAATCGACCGTGACGCTTTCGCCCTGCGCGCGTCCCTTGAACCGGTGTATTCCCGGACTTTGGCCCAGGCCAGCCTCCCGAAAGGTTACCGGTTTCACCTCCCCCTGCCCGGTTATTGAATCCGGGTGCTTCGCACGGTGTTGTGCATCTGACCAAGCTCTTTGGCAGATATAAAAAGGCCCCGTGTTTGCGGGGCCTTTTTATGTTTGGCGGAGAGAGAGGGATTCGAACCCTCGATACGCTATTAACGTATACACACTTTCCAGGCGTGCTCCTTCAGCCACTCGGACACCTCTCCAATAAACCTTATTTTTACCTGTCCCTTGCAGACAGTCGAGCAGAACGACGATCCTGACGACTCTTCGAGTCGTGAGAGAGAGGGATTGTTCAAAACCTTCCTGGTTTTGACCCTCCGGGCGCTCCCGCTTCGCTCCAGCGACCAAATCTGTTCCGGACAAATTTGTCGAACCCTCGATACGCTATTAACGTATACACACTTTCCAGGCGTGCTCCTTCAGCCACTCGGACACCTCTCCAATAAACCTTATTTTTACCTGTCCCTTGCAGACAGTTGAGCAGAACGATGATCCTGACGACTCTTCGAGTCGTGAGAGAGAGGGATTGTTCAAAACCTTCCTGGTTTTGACCCTCCGGGCGCTCCCGCTTCGCTCCAGCGACCAAATCTGTTCCGGACAGATTTGTCGAACCCTCGATACGCTATTAACGTATACACACTTTCCAGGCGTGCTCCTTCAGCCACCCGGACACCTCACCGGTATCCTCACCAATTTTATCAGCATACGGCGATTTATTCCCGTATGCCTGTGCAAATGCACGATACCGCTTGAAAAAAGGCAGCGGATTATCAGTTTAGTGCAGGTACCATGTCAACCGGCCAGGGACGTTTATTGGCATAATAACGCCGCCTCGACCGTGTACTTGGTGCCAGTGCCTGTTCTTTTTAAAATCAACAGCAACGCCGGTTGACAATCAGGTGTCTCGCACGGATAATTCGCACCCCCGCGGAGTTCAGTGTTTCGCAGGGAAAATACAGCGCGCCCGTAGCTCAGCTGGATAGAGTACCCGGCTACGAACCGGGCGGTCGGGAGTTCGAATCTCTCCGGGCGCGCCATTTATGACAAACAATTTTCAAGGCCATCCAGACAAGGGTGGCCTTTTGAATTTATTGGGTTTTCGATTGCCCAAAAAGATGGAAATGGATTGACGCAATTTGGCTGAGTCCGTAACATCGACAGGTTAACCGGTTTCGGGGTGTAGCGCAGCCTGGTAGCGCAACTGCTTTGGGAGCAGTGGGTCGGGAGTTCGAATCTCTCCACCCCGACCAATTTGTACGACCAGACGATGCGCCTGTAGCTCAATCGGATAGAGCATCAGCCTTCTAAGCTGAGGGTTGCAGGTTCGAGTCCTGCCGGGCGCGCCATGCAAATGGTCCGGAGCGCAACCCCTAAATTTGGAGGGTTGCAGGTTCGAGTCCATAGCACATGGTGGTGCAGGTGCCGTTCATGCCAGGGTGGCCGGGAGCGGCCAGCCGGGCACGCATACGCAATGTGGTTATAGAACACATTTGGTATAGTGAGGCGGTAAAGGCAGAGAGAAACAATGGTGGGCGTAGCTCAGTAGGTAGAGCATCGGATTGTGATTCCGACGGTCGTGGGTTCGAGCCCCATCGTCCACCCCAATTTTAAAAGCAGATTTTAGAATCTGCTATGGCTAAATGGGCCATTAGCTCAACTGGCAGAGCAACGGACTCTTAATCCGCAGGTTGTAGGTTCGATTCCTACATGGCCCACCACAATTTAAAAGGCTCCTGGACGGGATATCAGTTCGGAAAACGTTTAGCGAAAGTGGCGGAATTGGTAGACGCGCTGGATTTAGGTTCCAGTGGGGTAACCCGTGGGAGTTCGAGTCTCCCCTTTCGCACCATGTGCCCCGCCACTCCCGGCACGACGAGACATCACCAAGAGGTTGACACAATTCATGCAAGTCTCAGTTGAAAATATCAGCACTGTTGAAACGCGGCTAAGGATTCAGGTTCCCGCAGAAGAAGTCAAAAAGAAGATTGACGCACGCTTGCGTGAAATCGGCAAACAGGTCAGGCTCAAGGGTTTTCGCCCGGGCCGTATTCCCTTCAGCGTACTGAACCAGCGTTACGGCCAACAGGCAAAACAGGAAATCATTCAGCAGACCGCGCAGTCGGCTTTGCAGCAGGCAGTTCAGCAGGAGTCACTGCGTATTGCGGCGAACCCGAGGGTGGAAAACGAACCGGTGCTGGACGAGGCTGGCCTGCAATTCGATGCGGTTATTGAAACCTATCCGGAACTCGATTCGATTGATGTCAGCAGTATCAGCATCGAACGCCCTGAAGTCAGCGTTGTTGATAGTGACGTTGCCGAAATGCTGGAAACCCTGAAAAAGCAACGGACCAAGTGGAACGATGTCGACCGCAAACCGGCGGACGGCGACCAGGCACTGCTGGAATACACTGCCAAAACCGAAGAAGGCACGCTACCGGAGGAGGGTAAACTCCGCCTGGCAATCATCATCGGTGAGTCCGAATTCGAAGCGCTTGAGAAAGTGGTCCGGAAAATGTCTCCCAAGGATGAAAAGGAAACGAAACTGGAATTTCCCGCCGACTTTCGCGAACAAGCGCTGGCCGGCAAGAAAGCCCAGGTTTCCCTGACACTGTCAAAGGTCCAGGAAAGCGAAGTGCCCGAGGTTGATGAGGAATTCGCCAAATCATTTGGTGTCGCCAGCGGTGACGTTGAAGAACTCAGGACAGAAATTCGTAAGAACCTGGAGCGCGAACTGGTTCAGGCCGTCAGTTCCCAGCTCAAATCACAACTGGCAGACCGCCTGTTGGAAATGTATCCGGACCTCGAAGTACCCGCCAGCATCGTGACCAACGAGGCCCAAAACATGTTGCAGCAAATGTTACGCGGCGCCAAACTGGATATCACCCGGGAAATGCTGGACCACTTCAAAGAGCCCGCTACCAAGCGTGTCCGCAGCGGATTGTTATTGGCTGAACTGGCCAGGCAGAATAAGATCAAGATAGACGGGGCAAAGGTGCGTGAAGCCATTGAACAGATCGCCCAGACTTATGAAGAGCCGAGTGAAGTCGTACAGATGTATTACAGCGACCAGCGACTTTTGCAGTCGGCGGAAAACTCCGTTCTCGAAAGCCAGGTGGTAGACTGGGTCGTCAAAAACGCTAAGGTTACAGATAAACCAATGAGCTTCCAGGATGTCATAAATGCAGCAACACAGGCGGCGGGTCAGTAATTATGAACAATGAAACACGTGGTTTGAATCTTGTCCCCATGGTGGTGGAGCAGACCTCCCGTGGTGAACGTGCTTATGACATTTATTCACGCTTGCTCAAGGAGCGTGTGATATTCCTGGTTGGACCCGTGGATGACCACACCGCAAACGTCGTTGTGGCCCAGATGCTGTATCTCGAGTCAGAGAACCCGGAAAAAGATATCCATCTGTATATCAACAGTCCCGGCGGTTCGGTCAGTGCGGGTCTGGCTATTTATGACACCATGCAATTTATCAAGCCTGATGTCAGCACCATGTGCGTCGGGCAGGCCGCGAGCATGGGTGCGTTGTTACTCGCCTCCGGCACCAAGGGTAAACGTTATTGCCTGCCGCACTCCCGGGTAATGATCCATCAACCGCTGGGTGGTTATCAGGGGCAGGCCACTGATATTGAAATTCATACCCGTGAAATTCTCAAAATTCGGTCCCAATTGAATGACTTACTGGCGTTTCATACGGGGCAATCTGTAGAGAGCATTGCAACGGATACCGAGCGTGATAATTTCATGGGACCATCTGAAGCAAAGGTTTACGGCTTGATCGATGAAATGATCCAAAGCCGAAAGGATGACTCCAGCAGCAATAAATAGTAATATTTTCTGCGGGATGCAGGGAAAGTAGCCATGGCTGATCAAAAAAACACGAGCAACGACGGTAAAATTCTTTATTGTTCTTTCTGTGGCAAGAGCCAACATGAAGTACGAAAATTGATTGCCGGACCCAGTGTGTACATCTGTGACGAATGCGTTGAGTTATGCAACGACATCATTCGCGAAGAGTTGGATGAATCCGGCGCGGACAAACACGAAAAGCTGCCAACACCCAAAGATATTCACGCATTTCTGGATGATTATGTCATTGGCCAGCAGCACGCAAAGAAAATTCTGTCCGTTGCCGTTTACAACCATTACAAGCGCCTCGAACCGAAGCGCTCAAAGGACGACGTAGAACTTTCCAAGAGCAACATCCTGCTGATTGGGCCAACCGGTTCCGGCAAAACGCTGCTGGCTGAAACGCTGGCCAGGATGCTCAACGTGCCATTTACGATCGCCGATGCAACGACGCTGACCGAAGCGGGTTACGTGGGCGAAGACGTTGAAAACATTATTCAGAAGTTGCTGCAGAAATGTGATTACGACGTTGACAAGGCGCAGACCGGTATCGTCTATATCGATGAAATCGACAAGGTATCGCGCAAGGCCGAAAACCCGTCGATCACCCGCGATGTTTCCGGCGAGGGTGTACAGCAGGCCCTGTTAAAACTCATTGAGGGCACCATTGCCTCGGTACCGCCCCAGGGCGGCCGTAAACACCCGCAGCAGGAATTTCTGCAGGTTGATACCAGCCAGATACTGTTTATCTGCGGCGGCGCGTTTTCCGGCCTGGAAAAAGTGATCCAATCACGCTCCGCGGCGTCGGGTATCGGGTTTGCGGCGAAGGTGCGTAGTCCAAGTGACGAAAAAAATATCGGCAAGTTGCTTAAGGATGTGGAACCGGAAGACCTGGTCAAATACGGTTTGATACCCGAATTTGTCGGCCGTTTGCCGGTCGTGGCCACGCTGGAGGAACTGGATGAAGTGGCCCTCGTGCGGATTTTGGTCGAACCCAAAAACGCCCTGGTCAAACAGTACCAGCAACTGTTTTCCATGGAAGGCACGCAACTGGATATCCGCGAAGAGGCATTGCGGGCAATCGCCCGTCGCGCCATGGCCCGCAAGACCGGCGCCCGCGGTTTGCGCACCATCATGGAAAGCACCCTGCTCAACAGCATGTATGAATTGCCCTCGCTGGAAAATGTTTCCAAGGTCGTGGTGGATGAAAGCGTAATTGATGGAGAGTCTGAGCCATTCATCGTTTATGCAAATATGCCCGCCAGTGCCATCTCCGGGGAATAAATATTTCAAACAACGTTGACGGAACGCAGCTTTTGCTGAAACTTACTGCGTGACCGGGTATTGATATTTCGAATCCCGAGCCCATATTTCTCCATATCAGCTTGAAGGGCGCTCCGCCCTGAATTACATTTGTTTGCAAGATCGGTTTCCACGCCCGGCGACCGGTATGAGTGATAAGGATTACGATGGCAAAGAGTGACAAAGAAAAACCTGGATCAGTGACACCTGAAAAACCCATGCTTCAGCAAAGAGAAAGCATGCAACCCACGCCCGTACTGTCGCTGCGCGATGTGGTGGTATACCCCCACATGGTAATTCCGTTGTTTGTCGGTCGTGACCGTTCAATCCTGGCGCTCGATCAATCCATGAATATCGACAAGCGTATCGTGCTGGTGACACAGCGTAGCGCGGAGATCGATGAACCGTCTGAATCCGACCTGTTTACGGTCGGGACACTCGCCACCGTATTGCAATTGTTGAAGTTACCGGACGGCACTACCAAGGTGCTGGTCGAAGGCGGTGAAAGGGTCGGAATCAAGAAATTCATTGATGAGAACGGCTATTTTGAAGCCTGGTGGAATCCGCTTCCGGCGGATGACACCCATACCCAGCAGGAGCTCGACGTGGCCATGCGGTCGCTGGTGTCCCTGTTTGAACAATACGTCAAGCTGAACCGAAAAATCCCGCCGGAACTGCTTACAACGCTGGCTGGTATCGAAGACCCGAGCCGTCTCGCTGACACCGTGGCTGCACATTTAAGCATTCGACTGGAAGAAAAGCAGACGTTGCTGGAAATGGGTAGCGTCGCTGAGCGCATGGAGAAACTCATGGCGCTGGTCGATGGCGAGATGGAAGTGCTGCAGTTGGAGAAACGTATCCGTGGCCGGGTTAAAACCCAGATGGAAAAAAGCCAGCGGGAATACTATCTCAACGAGCAAATGAAGGCGATCCAGAAAGAGCTGGGCGACATGGATGATGCGCCCAACGACATGGACGATCTTACCAGCCGGGTCGAAAAAGCCGGCATGAGCGCAGAGGGCAAGAAGAAAGCCACTTCCGAACTCAACAAATTGAAAATGATGTCACCGATGTCGGCAGAGGCAACCGTGGTCAGGAACTATATTGACTGGATGTTGAATGTGCCGTGGAAAAAGGCAAGCCGGATTCGCAAAAACCTGGCTGACGCGGAAGCCATACTTGAAGCCGATCATTATGGCCTTGAACGGGTCAAGGAGCGGATTCTCGAATATCTGGCCGTTCAGCAACGGGTCAAGGCGATAAAAGGGCCCATTTTGTGCCTGGTTGGACCTCCGGGTGTTGGCAAGACCAGTCTCGGACGTTCCATTGCACGGGCCACCGGTCGCAAGTTTGTCCGTATGTCACTGGGCGGTGTGAGGGATGAAGCGGAAATCCGCGGCCACCGGCGTACCTACATCGGCTCCATGCCCGGCCGTGTTTTGCAAAACATGGCCAAGGTGGGCACACGTAACCCGTTGTTCATGCTGGATGAACTTGACAAGATGTCAATGGATTTTCGTGGCGACCCGTCCTCGGCGCTGCTCGAGGTGCTGGACCCGGAACAAAACCACGCTTTCAATGACCATTATCTTGAAGTGGATTTCGACTTGTCAGATGTGATGTTTGTGGCGACAGCCAACACGCTGAACATCCCCGGTCCGTTGCTGGATCGTATGGAGGTCATTCGCATTCCCGGCTATACCGAGGATGAGAAACTGCACATTGCGAGCGCCTACCTGTTACCCAAACAGATGGAGCAACATGGGTTACAGGCGTCCGAAATACGAATCAGCGACAAGGTGCTGGTGGACATCGTTCGCTATTACACACGCGAGTCCGGTGTGCGTAACATGGAAAGGGAAATTGCCAAGATTTGCCGCAAGGCGGTCAAGAAACTGGCCCTCGATAAGAAGCTCAGCAGGGTAACTGTTTCGACACGTAACCTGGTGTCCTACCTCGGTGTCAAACAGTTCCGTTACGGTCTGGCGGAGGAGAACAACGCCATCGGACAAGTGACCGGTCTTGCCTGGACACAGGTAGGTGGTGAGCTGTTGCAGATCGAGGCGATGCTGATGCCGGGCAAAGGCAAGCTGGAGCAAACCGGCCAACTGGGTGACGTGATGAAAGAGTCGATCCAGGCGGCGATGACTGTGGTAAGGAGCAGGGCCAAGGACCTGGGTCTGGATCCGGACTTTTATCAGAAGTTTGACGCGCACGTGCATGTTCCGGAAGGTGCCACGCCCAAGGACGGCCCGAGCGCGGGTGTCGGCATGTGTACGGCACTGGTGTCGGCCCTGACCAAGATTCCGGTTCGCGCCAATGTCGCCATGACCGGTGAAATCACGCTCCGTGGGACCGTGTTGCCAATTGGCGGTTTAAAGGAAAAACTCCTGGCGGCGCACCGCGGTGGGATCGACACGGTCATTATCCCTTCTGAAAATGAAAAGGACCTGGCCGACATCCCGAAAAACATCCTGCGTAAACTGGATATCCAACCGGTAAAAACCATCGATGAAGTCCTCGAGATCGCACTGGTCAATTTTCCTGCACCAACCACTGGCACGGTCGGACCAGAGACCTCCCTTGCAAAGGTGACTGAATCGGAAACCAGGCCGCATTGATCACCCGCCCCGTGGAATACCACGGGGTAGGGCTTATTGCCGCCGATCTCACCCACAGCAATTGTGCTGCCGGTGACGTCTTTATCTGAAATCGGACGGATTGCAAAAAACCTTTTTCAGCTGTCAAAAAAAATCTTCTGAGACATTTGAACTGCTTGGATGTCGATATTAATGCAAAAAGTCGGCTTATCGCTTAATAGCAGTTGCGCGTCTACAAGACGTGTATTACCATGGCGTTTCGGCTTGCAGGCCTTTATTCGTAAGGCCTTGCGGGAGTTCAGTCAACTTCTGCAATCAGCGGATTTTTCAGTGGGGGTTAGACGCTGAAGGTCATGTTCAAGTCTTCATCACATACAATCGACACCTGAAAAAAATGGAGTGCATAAATGAATAAATCTGATTTAGTAGATGCAATTGCTGCCGATTCCGGTCTAAGCAAAGCAGACGCCGGTCGCGCCCTTGACGGTTTTACCTCTGCGGTAACGAAAGCGCTGAAAAAGAAGGGAACAGTGTCCCTGGTCGGCTTTGGTACTTTCTCTGTAAAACATCGTGACGCGCGTAGCGGACGCAATCCTCGCACGGGTGAAACCATCAAGATCAAGGCATCAAATAATCCGTCATTTAAGGCTGGTAAAGCCCTTAAGGATGCCGTAAACTAGCGCGCCTTCGATCGAGGGTGCTTAGCTCAGCTGGTAGAGCATCGCCCTTACAAGGCGAGGGTCGGGGGTTCGATCCCCTCAGCACCCACCATTGTACGTGGAGTGGTAGTTCAGTTGGTTAGAATATCGGCCTGTCACGCCGAGGGTCGCGGGTTCGAGTCCCGTCCACTCCGCCAAATGAAAGACAAAGGCGCCTGCAAGGCGCCTTTTTCTTATGTGATATTTGAATTGAAAAGGTTGTTAAAGCATGGTTCTTCAATCAATTCGTGAAAGACTGACCGGGGTACTTGCCTTCACCATCCTTGGCATTTTGGTAGTTCCTTTTGCCCTGGTAGGTGTTAATCAATATTTCACCTCAAGCGGTGATAATATCGTCGCCCGGGTCAACGATAAAGAAATTACCACCAATGAATTCAATCAGAGTTTTTCCAACTACCGACGCCGGATGCAATCAATCATGGGTGCGTCCTACGACCCGGTAGAATTCGACCAACTGGTCGTCCGCCGCGGACATTTGGACAACCTGATTGACCAGGAACTGATAACCCAGGCTGCACAATCATTGAATCTCGATGTGGATGACGCCACGCTGGCGGAAGAAATCCGCAAGATACCAGCTTTCCAGGTTGACGGTCAGTTCAATGCCGATGTGTACCAGGCCAGGCTGCTGTCACAGGGAATGACACCAAAACAGTTCCAGTCGGAAATGCGTGCAAATTTTGTCGTCACCGAATTGCCCAAGAACATCGCGGAAAGCAGTATCGCGACTTCCGCCGAAGTGAAAGAATTCGTTGGCTTGCTTGATCAGAAAAGGACTTTCAATACGGTACTGGTACCCGCAGAAAAGGCGGATCCTCCGGCCGAGTTCAGCGACGAGGAAATCGTTGCCTGGCATGATTCACACACTGAAGATTACCAATCCGAAGAACAGGTGGCGATCGAATATGTGGAGTTGAACGCCGATGACATGCCGGCAGGATCACCACCCGACGAAGATTACCTGCGCAGCCAGTTTGAAGCACAAAAGGCGCGTTTCGTTACGCCCGAGCAACGCGAAGTTTCGCATATTTTGATCGAAGTGGCGCCCAGCGCGAGCAAAGCCGAAATTGAAACAGCCCGGCAGACCGCCGAAGACCTCGCCAAACGAGCGCGTGAAGGTGAGGATTTTGCCACACTGGCAAAGGAATATTCGCAGGATAAGGGTTCCGCGGAAGCAGGTGGCGACCTGGGCTGGGTGGAGCCTGGCGTAATGGTACAGGCGTTTGAAAAGGCCATGTATGAACTGTCAATGGATTCACCCATTTCCGATCCGGTGCAGACCGGTTTTGGCTGGCATGTCATCGAATTGAGGGGGATACGCGAGGCCACGGGTATGACTTTTGATGAAGCCCGGGATACTCTGGTCAGGGAATATGAAGAGGAAAACAAGGCCCGTATGTTTCTGGAACAGGCTGACCGGCTTGTGGATCTCATCTACGAAGACCCCACCACGCTGGAAAGCGCGGCATCGGTAATGGATCTGCAGGTCCAGGTGGCCGGTCCTTTCCCGCGTTCAGGTGGAGAAGGTATTGCAGCCAATCCGGAAGTCGTCGAGACGGCGTTTTCCGACCTGGTGTTGTTGCAGGGTTCCGTCAGTGACCCGATCAACCTGGATGAGAACCGCCTGGTTATGATCAAGCTGAAGGAACATTTACCGGTGGCCTTGAAACCGGTAGCAGAGGTTCGTGATGAAATCATCGCAACGCTGCGCGAAAATCTGGCCCGTGACAAGGCAAAAGCCAGGGCGGACCAATTACTCGCGTCATTGCAGGGCGGTGAAGCCGAGCTCGAAGCACTGGCGACCGAATCCGGTTTGGAATACGCACACAATGAAGCGGTCAACCGGAATGCATTTGTGCCTGACGCCACGTTGGTCAAGGAAGTTTTTCGCTTGCCGGAACCACAGGGCGATTCAAGTGTAGATGCCGTTTTGCCAACCAGCAGTGGTTTCGCCGTCGTGCAATTGCAGGCGGTTGTGCAGGGCTCGCTCGAAGGCAGCGCCGCGATGAACAAGCAGCAGTATGAAAGGGTCATCGCCAACGGATACGCCAGCCAGGAAAATACCGCGCTGATGGCACAGTTACGGGCGGCTGCAAAGGTCGAGGTTTTCGAGGACCGGATTAAATAGAATAAAAGAGAGGTCAGCTACAGTTGGTCCTATGCGATTAACTGTCCTGACCGCCACTTTTTTTTCAAATCTAACCCTGTCGTCCCGGCGCAGGCCGGGATCTCCATAAGATTTGCAGAACGCATATTTACGGATTCTTTATAGATTACGAAAACATTTGGAGATCCCGGCCTGCGCCGGGATGACGATTCCAGTTAAATGACGATTCCAGTTAAACGGAGGGATATCCCGGCCTGCGCCGGGATGACGGTGCCTATGCGTACGCCAAGTAATGGACTGAGGGTTAAGAAGCGTCCCTTCCGAGCTCCGCCATTCCCAGGATGTTGTAGCCCGCATCGACGTAAGTGATCTCGCCGGTAATTCCGGCGGCAAGGTCCGAACACAGGAATGCAGCCACGTTACCCACGTCATCGATGGTGACGGTTCGTCTCAACGGGGCCGTACCCTGTACGTGATCGAGCATCTTCCTGAACTGGGAGATTCCGGCCGCGGCGAGTGTCTTGATCGGTCCTGCGGAGATTGCGTTCACCCGGTGCCCCTCAGGGCCAAGGCTCTGTGCCATGTAACGCGTGTTTGCCTCGAGGCTGGCCTTGGCCAGCCCCATGACGTTATAACTCGGCATAGCCCTTACAGCGCCCATGTAAGTCAGTGTCAACAAGGCGCCGTTGCGACCGCTCATCATACTGCGACCCGCCTGCGCCAACGCAACGAAACTGTAGGAACTGATGTCGTGGGCGATCTGGAAGCCCTCGCGGGTTACGGCGTCCATGTAGTCTCCGACCAGTTGCTCTCGCGGCGCGAAACCGACCGCGTGGACGAGGATGTCGTAGTAATCCCAGTGTTTGGCGAGCGTTGCGAACGTATCGGTGATCTGTTCATCATGAGCAACATCGCAGGGGATGATGATGTTCGACTCGCAGGCTTCGGCGACCTGTTCTACGCGCGATTTGAGTTTATCTGTCTGGTAGGTGAAGGCCAGCTCCGCTCCTTCACGATGCATTGCCTTTGCAATACCCCAGGCGATGGAGCGATTACTGGCGACGCCGACGATCAGTGCGCGTTTTCCTTGCAGAAATCCCATGGATGTTTATCTCCCGGTGAAAATACTCGATTAAAAAGAATCGCAGGTTAACAGCAGAAAACCATTTTGGCAAAAAGCTTGCTTCAACGTTTCGGGTGATTGAATTGCAGACGTTCGGCGGCGCCGTGTTCGATGACCCGCTCACCATCGTATGCAAGCACGCCGTTGACCCATACAGCGTCTACGCTGCTGCGGAATCGGCGGCCCTCGAAGGGTGACCAACCACAGCGTGAAAGCACCCGCTGACGGGTAACCTCGGTCGTGCCGTTCATATCGACCAATACCAGGTCGGCATGATAACCCTCGCGGATGAATCCGCGTTCCACTACGCCGAAGCGCTTGGCCGGGTTGTGAGTGATGCCACGCACAACGGTGTGTAAATTGAGCTTGCCGTCGTGAACCGGTTCAAGCGCGGCGACCAGGACGTCCTGTACCAGGGGCAGGCCGGACGGTGCAGCAAGGTAATCGTCAGAATTCTTTTCGGCCAGCGTGTGTGGCGCATGGTCGGTCGCAATGATATCGAGACGGCCATCCGCTATGGCGGCGAACAGGGCGGCCTGGTCGGCTGCGCTTTTTATCGACGGGTTACACTTGATCAGGTTGCCGTATTGTTCGTATTGAGAGTCGTCAAAGTGCAGAAAATGCACGCAGACCTCGGCTGTAATATTTTTTCCGGTAATCGGACCCGGTTCAAAAAGATCGAGTTCACGCGCCGTGGAGACGTGCAGGATATGCAATTGGGCCCCGTGTTTTTTCGCCAGGTCGACGGCCAGTTTACTGGAGGCATAACAGGCTTCGGCGCTGCGGATATGTGCATGTTCGGTCACCGGGATGTCTTTTCCGTATTTCTCAACGGCCAGTTTGATATTGGCCAGGATCATGGGCGTCGACTCGCAATGGGTTGCAATCAACACCGGCGAATCACGAAAAATCGCGGCCAGGGTCGATTCATTGTCCACCAGCATGTTTCCCGTGGATGCACCCATAAAAACTTTCAGACCGCAGGCCATGGCCGGGTCCAGCGCCCTGATTTCATCGATGTTGTCATTGGTCGCACCGAAATAAAAGCCGTAGTTGGCGGCCGAGGTTTCGGCGGCGCGGGCATATTTCCACTTCAACTGCTCAACATTGGTGGTGGGCGGTTTGGAGTTGGGCATTTCCATGTAGCTGGTTACACCGCCAGCGATGGCGGCGCGTGATTCCGAGAAAAAATCCCCTTTGTGGGTCAGGCCCGGTTCACGGAAATGCACTTGGTCATCGATCATACCCGGCAGCAGATGACGGCCCGCGGCGTCGAACACTTCGGCGCCTGCAGGTGCTTGCAGGCCGGTGGCAATTTTCTCGATGCGGCCGTTTTTCAACAGGACGTCGGTTTCGGTTATCTGGCCTTCATTCACCAGCTTGGCATTGCGTATAACAGTCGTTTTGCTCATTTACTTCGCTATTTCAGTGTTGAATGGATTAAAAATTAATTATTGTAGCTTTATTTCAAACTTTGTACTTCTCTATTGCAAATCAATCCGCCAGAGCAAAACCAGCCCCAACAATAAGCACCGTCATCCCGGCGAATGCCGGGACCTCCCAAAGGAAAAGCGGTGCTGAATCGAAGCGGTCCTCCGAGTTCACAAACGAAGTGCAACACCTTGCTAAGGTGTTGTTATGGATGCTCAGCAAATGCGTGGCAGTGGATCGTCTTCCAGTTCTTCGAGGAAGCGTTCGCCGCCAATCGTGGTTTGCATGACAACCTGTGAAAGACCGGCATTTACTTTGCCAATGATGGCGGCGTCCCTGCCATCGGCGAGTGATTGCCATTTTGCCAGCACCTGCGCTGCCTCATCCGGTTCGACGATTGCAACGACCCTGCCTTCGCAGGCAAGGAAGAGCGGGTCGTATCCCAGCATGTCGCATACCGACTGGACCGGATCATTGATGGGTATGTCCGCCTGCAGTAGGCGAATTCCCATGCCCGTTGTGCGGACCAGTTCATGGCAGACCGTAGCCAGTCCGCCACGTGTCGGGTCACGCATAAAGTGCAGGCCTTGCATACCCCTGAGTGCCTGGGTCAACGGCAGGACGCTGGCCGAATCGGACTTCAGGTCGCCGCGCAAGCCAAACTGCTCGCGCGCCAGCAATACGGAGATTCCGTGGTCACCGACCGGGCCGCTCACCAGGATCGCATCACCGTCCCGGACCCGGTCCAGGCCAGGATTCAGTCCAGGGTCACGGCTTCCGATGCCGGTCGTGGCCAGGTATAAACCGCCGCCTTCACCCCGTCTCAGTACCTTGGTGTCGCCGGCCACGACCTTGACACCGGCCACGCTTGCCGCCTCTGCGAGGCTGGCAATGATGCGTTCCAGCTGTGCGCTTTCCAGACCTTCCTCAATAAATGCATTCAGGGCCAGGTATTTGGGAATGGCTCCGGCGACCGCGAGATCGTTGACGGTCCCGTGTACAGCCAGAGAGCCGATGTCACCGCCGGGAAACTCCAGCGGCTGTACCGTAAAGCCATCGGTGGTGAAGATTACTTCGGTCGAATCCAGGGACAGGCTGGCAGCATCGACCCTGACATCGAGTTGGTCGTTGGCGAGGTGCCGGTCAAAAATTTCCTCGATGAGTTCCCGCATGTAGCGGCCACCGTTGCCGTGCGCCAGTGTGATGTGAGTGTCTTGCATCATCGCGATCCGTTCCCATATCCGTATTCGATAATTTGACCGAAGCTGATGCCCGCGTCATTGACTGGCATCATCGTTGGAAATGTTACTTCAAAGCCGTCGTCTTCCAGCAATTCGATACATTTTTCAGTCAGCACGCGATTCTGGAACACACCCCCGGCCAGACCAACCCGGTTCACGCCCAGATCGTCGCGTATCCGGATGGCCTGTTGCTGCAGCGTATCGGCCATCGACAGATGAAAATTTGCGGCCCGTTGGTGTACCGGGTCTGGAGCCTTCAATAGCATCGGGATCAACGCCGTCCAGTCGGCGCTGTATACGCCATCAGTTTTTGTCAATGGCAGGCGGGTCAGCTGGCCTTCATCCAGCGTTGCATGCGTGGCGGCCAGCGCCTCAAACAACATGGGACCCTGTCCCTCGTAACTTGCCCGTGTGCAAACGCCGCCAAGCGCCGCCGCCGCGTCAAACAGACGCCCGGCAGAAGTCGTCACCGGTGCATTTATACCCTGCCGCCAGAAGCTGGCCAACAAGGGATCAGAAGCATCTTTTAGCGGGCAATCCAGCCCGGCTTCCCAGCAAATCGCCGCGGCGCTGCGCCAGGGTTCGCGACCGGCACGTTCACCACCGGGCAACCTGAACGGACGGAAACTTGCAACCCGTCGCCATTGTCCGGGTTTACCCGCCAATGCCTCGCCGCCCCACAAGCTGCCGTCCGGTCCCAGTCCGACACCGTCCCAGGTAAACACCAGCATGTCGCCCAGGGTGTTGTCATTTGCCAGGGCTTCCGCGTATACGGCCGAGGCGTGCGCGTGGTGGTGATAAATTTCAAAGACCGGCAACGCCTGTCTGTGTGCCCAGCGTGTCGACATATAGCGCGGATGTGCATCACATACGAGTTGCGCAATTTCGACCTGGTAAAGCGCACCGAGATCGGCGATGCACTGTTCAAATGTTTGCAGGCTGCGTGGACTGTCCATTTCACCGATGTGCGGCGACACCACGGCCCGGTTGTCCCACGAAAGAGCGATGGTATTCTTCATGTGGGTGCCGACGGCCAGCACGGGCCGTTCCAGCCTGAATGGCAATTCGAGTTCCAGCGGCGCCTGGCCACGGCCCTGTCGCAGCGGCGTTGGCTGCCGGTTGATCACACGCATGACCGGATCATCCGCGGGGCGAACGATACTTCGGTCATGGTGCAAAAAGGCATCGGCAACTTGCGCCAGGCGTGTTTCCACATCGCGGTTTTCGGTGAGTACGGGTTCACCGCTGATATTGGCTGAGCTGGCGACCAGCGGCGCACCGAAATCCCTTAACAGGACGTGGTGCAAGGGACTGTAGGGCAACATGGCGCCGACCTCGTTTAAACCGGGGGCGATGGCGCTGGAAAGCGCATTGGCAGATTTTTTCCGCAGCAGTACGATGGGCCGTGCCGGCAATTCGAGCAGGCCGGACTCGATGTCATCCACGCTTAGAAACTGTCTCAGAATGGCAAGGCTATTCCCCGGGGGTGCCGGAAAGATTACCGCCAGCGGTTTGTGCGGTCGGGGCTTGCGTTTTCGTAGCAGATGAACCGCGTCATCGTTACGCGCGTCACAGACCAGGTGGTAGCCGCCGATACCCTTCACCGCCAGCACTTTACCCGCGTCCAGCGCCGCCAGCGCGCTCTTTAACGCAGCTTCATTTCCCAATACAATTTGCCCGCCTTTTTCAACGTAGCTCAGCGCAGGTCCACAACGTGCGCAGGCGACCGGTTCTGCGTGGTAGCGCCGGTCGAGCGGGTCGGTGTATTCGGCAAGGCAGGATTCGCACAAGTCGAAGCCGGACATGCTGGTGTTGGGCCGGTCGTAAGGCAGCGCGCGGATCAGCGTGTAACGGGGGCCACACTGGGTGCAGTTGATAAACGGGTAACGGTACCGGCGGTTGGCCGGGTCGTACAATTCACGCAGGCAATCGTCACAGGTGAACAGGTCCGCCGGCAGGTGAATGTCTGCATCGGCATCCGCCAGGCTGGGGTGGATCAGAAATTCATCGCTGTCCGTGTAAGGCGTTTCACGAACGGATTCCAACACGGGTTTTGACAGGTCCGGGGCCCTGCCGATCAATGTGTTGGCAAATTCATCCAGGTCTTGCAGATTTCCCTGAACATGGATTTCGACGCGGCCCGATACGTTTCTGACCCAACCGTTTAGTCCGAAAGATTTTGCATGACGGTAGATAAACGGTCTGAAGCCGACACCCTGTACGACACCGCTCAGAATGATTTTTCGGGCCTGCCCATGCACGGCAATCTTTATCCGGGCGTAAACCGGTTGACCCGCGCCAGGCACCCACGGATTTCGATGAACCGGTCAATACAAAGAATAACGGGAGACAGGATCATTTTTAAGCACCCATGACGGATGCCTTGGCAGGCTTCCAGGCAGTCGCCCGCGTGCTGGAACAGCGGGATGCGTCCCGCAGTCCGGCGGCCCACCATATCCGGCACGCGCCTTCGTCCGATACCATGCACGGTCCGATCGGATTGCGCGGCACGCAGGCTTTGCCATAAAGACGGCATTCGTTGGGATAGATCCTGCCCAGTACCACGCTTGCGCAATCACAGCCCGGCGGCATATTACCGGCGCGTTTACGGGCGACATCGGCATAAGCCGGAAATTGCCTGCGGGCATCGTGTTGCCGGTAGCGGGCGGCCAGCACATAGCCGGAATGCGAAATGGTGCCGACGCCACGCCAGTTTGCATCTCCGATATCGAAGGCCTCCTGCAAGTATTGCCGGGCGGACGGGTTGCCGCCTGCGCGGACCAGGTCCGGGTAACAGTTATCCAGGAAATGATGCTGATCGATCAGCTGACGCAAAACGGAATAGATGGCCGCCAGCAGGCTGTCCGTGTCAAAACCCGCAATGGCGGTGGGAACAGAGTGCCGGTCCACCACGAACTGCCACTCTTCCGGTCCCATCACGGTTGCAACGTGACCGGGTGCGATCAGGGCATCAAAACCGGCCTGACCTGAATCGAGCAGCATGGCAACGGCCGGCCACGTCAGGCGTCCTGACAACAGGATAAACAGGTTGTCCGGCACACCCTCGAGGAGCATTGCGGCCACCGGGGCCATGGTTGTCTCGAAACCGGCGGCAAAGAAAACGACCGGTACGGAGGGATTTTCTTTTGCTAATTTCACCGCCTCGAGGGGCGATGCGACCGGACGGATATCGGCACCCTGCGACTTTGCCTCCACCAGCGTTCTCACCTGGCCTTTTGCAACGTTGACCGGCACCCGCAACATGTCGCCGAATGCGGCCAGGATCAGGTTTTCGTTCAGGGCCAGTTGGATGGCCGCGTATACGTCTTCTTCCGGGCAGATGCAAACCGGGCAACCGGGGCCGGGTATCAACTCGATGTTAGCGGGCAGGGCGCTGCGCAGACCGGCCATGCTGATCGACCGTTCATGACCACCGCAGACATTCATGATCTTGAGCCTTCGTGCAGACGGCAGTGAACGGATTCGGTCCAGCCACTGGTCGGGTTTTAGCTTCATCGCAAGGAGGATCAGAGATGATGGGGTTCGTGGTGCGCGCCGGAAGCGTGGTGATGGTGTTGTTTTTGCATTGACGGGGCGTCCTGCAGGGCCAGTCGTGTCTCGCGAACTGTTCCACGTAACCATTGCAGCCAGTTTTGCAGGCCATCGCCCGATTTTGCGGAGACACGGATCAACGGCGCCGGGTTGGCCAGCTTGCGCAGGCATGTTTCCGCGCGCTGCGGGGAGAAATCATCCAGTACCGGCAAGAGGTCGGCTTTGCTGAGCATGACCATGTCGGCTATGCGGAACATCACCGGGTACTTCGCCGGCTTGTCATCCCCTTCAGGTACGGATAGCAGCACGATGTTTTTATGCTGACCCAAATCAAAGCTCGCCGGGCAGACAAGGTTGCCGACATTCTCGATAAAGACGATATCAAGACCTGAAAGATCGAGTTGGTGGACGGCATCATGCACCATGTGGGCATCCAGGTGACAGGCACTCCCGGTGGTGATCTGAATTGCAGTTACACCGTGGTTCCGGATGCGTTTTGCATCGTTCTCGGTTTCGAGGTCACCCTCGATGACCGCGATGCGGAATTCATCGCCAAGGGCCTCGATGGTTGCTTCCAGCAACGAAGTTTTACCCGCGCCCGGTGAAGACATCAGGTTGACGGCAACCACGCCATGGGCATTGAAGTGTTCGCGGTTGTGATGCGCAGCATGGTCATTCTCATGCAACAGGCCATGTAAAACCGTAATTGCTTCCCGGCCATCGTCGGTTTGCGCCAATTTGCCACCGGCGGAAACCAGGTGTTGATTTCCCTTGGTAAGGTTGCACCCGCATGTATCACACATCTTCGGCTCCGCAAATCATGAACGTTTCAGGTATTGGTCGCGCTATCTATAGGGATCGGGTCCGCGGCGAGCATCTGGTCGTATAGCTCCCAGGCTGTTTGCGCCTCGTTTGGTGTAATTTTCTGAATGGCATAACCGACGTGAACCACGACGAAGTCATCGATTTCAATAGACTCCTCCTGCAACAGGAACAGGCTGACGTCGCGAAAGACACCCTTGGCCTCGCAATTGGCCACAAAGCCATTGATCTGACAAATCTTCATGGGAATGCCGAGACACATCTTGATTCTGTTCCATCAAACCGGTGTATGTGACTTACACTAATGCATGTCGCCATACATGCCCTTGATCTGAATCAATCGGCTGCCGAATGAAGACATCTGCGCACGCTGTGTGCTGGGTAAAACATACAACACGTGGGCTCTCGTTGACTTACAGGCCAGGCAGGTCAAAGGCGGTAAATGAATGAAAACTTGAGAAATACTGCATTATTTTTCAGTAACATATATTGACCTGAATCAATTTGTCACCCCCGCAGCTACCTTAAGATAAATACGAGAGAATAGAGCAGCAGGTGTGAAAATCTCCAACACCCTCATACTCGGTATCGGCAACACGCTTCTTTGTGATGAAGGTGCGGGTATTCATGCCCTGAATTTACTGCAAACATCCCATCCTGATTTACCCAATCTGACTTTTATCGATGGCGGTACGCTCAGCTTTACGCTGGCAGCTTATATTGAAGACTGCGATAACCTGGTGGTTTTTGATGCCGCCGAGTTAAAAGCGCCACCCGGCACGGTAAGAACCATGGCAGGTGCCGACATGGACAGGTTCCTGGGCGCTGCCAGGCGCAGTCCGCACGAAGTCGGCCTGCTCGACCTGTTCGATATTGCGCGCCTGACCGGGTCACTGCCCGTCAAGCGTGCGTTGATCGGCATACAGCCCGGCAGTATCGAATGGGGTATGTCACCAAGCCTGGCGGTCGCCAACGCGCTGCCGGTCGCCGTCGGACAGGCGGTCGAACTGCTTGGGCAGTGGGTAAGGGCGGAACGGCAAAGCGCGAATAACTGTTCTAAGGAAACCGATGGACCCATCAATGCAGGTTTGATAACCGGGGTGAGCCAGTGACACAAATAAACACCGCACCATTCAATATCCACTCCGGTAATGAGTTGACCTGGAATGCACAGCCTATTTTGTTCGAGGTGCGGCATGCGCTTGAAGAACTGCTGGACAGTGGCGGTACCGGCATCATTGACCTGCGTTCCATACCACTGGCGCCGGGGGAAGAAGAAACCATAATTACAACGCTTGGGCAAGGTGAGGTGCATGCGCGCCTGAATGCGCTTGGACGCAGTGAAATCTATGAAACCCGATACGCCGGTGTCTGGCTGATATCGCATTACAACGAAGATGAAGCGCTTGTCAGTCGCTTCATCGAAATTACGAAATTTCCGGACATCCTCAAATCACAGAATGAGGATATGACGAACGCATTGATTGTGCTTACACGGGAACTGCTGACACAAAACATGGAATTAACTGCGGAGACGGACAGATGAAGAAGGACACACCCCTGTTTGAAGAAAATCCGGAAATAGCCACCCTGGGAGAAGCCTTGCGCAAAAAGGGGGTTTCCCGCCGCAGTTTTATGAAGTTTTGTGCGACCACGGCGTCGATGATGGCCTTGCCGCCGGCCATGATACCGACGATTGCCCGGGCACTGGAATCGGCCATGAGACCTTCCGTGATCTGGTTGTCGTTCCAGGAGTGTACCGGTTGCACGGAGTCACTGACACGCGCGCACACCACGACCATCGAAAGCCTGATCTTTGACTTGATCTCGCTGGATTACCACCACACGCTGCAAGCGGCTGCGGGCTCTGCTGCCGAGGCTGCACGCGAAGCTGCGATGGCGCAGAACTACGGTAAATACCTGCTGATAGTGGATGGCTCAATTCCACTGGGTAACCCCGGTTTTTCGACCATCGCCGGTGTCAGCAATCTCGATATGCTGACCGCAACAGCCAAAGGTGCGGCAGCCATCATTGCCGTGGGCACTTGCGCCGCTTATGGGGGAATTCCACACGCCAATCCAAACCCCACCGGTGCTGTTTCCGTCGAACAGATCATCACCGATAAACCCGTCATCAATGTCCCGGGTTGCCCGCCGATCCCCGTTGTCATTACGGGTGTGCTGGCACAGTACCTGACCTTCGGCTCGCTGCCGGAATTGGACCACATCGGCCGGCCAAAGGTGTTTTATGGCCAGAGTATTCATGACCGTTGCTACCGGCGGCCATTCTATGACAAGGGCCTGTTTGCCGAAAACTTCGATGACGAGGGCGCGAAGAAAGGCTGGTGTCTGTACAAACTCGGTTGTAAAGGTCCGACGACCTACAACGCCTGCGCGACGACAAAGTGGAACAACGGCACCAGTTTTCCGATCGAGTCCGGGCATCCCTGCCTGGGTTGTTCCGAACCGGATTTCTGGGATGGCGGCGGCTTTTACAAGGCGCTGTCCATGCCCACTGAGAACATTTCAAAAACAGCCGTGTACGCTGCTGCCGGGGCAGTTGCTGCCGGCACGGTGATCGGCGCGATGAACCGCGGCAAGAAAAACGCCAGTAACAAGATACATGTCAAAACCACCGTTGAAGACTTGAGAAAGTAAAAAGTGCTGCTGGTGCCTGATATACCAGCAATGATGAGGAAGAGACAATGACCGAAATCGAACTTCTGAGTTGGGCGCGCGGACCCGGACTGCAAATCGCAACCATTATTTTTGTTGCCGGTGTCCTGATCCGGATATTCGAGATTCTGGTGCTTGGCAGGAAGGCAAACCTGGCCGAAGCCAGGGGAAGCGAGATGTCCAGCGGTCTGAGAACGATAATCACGAGGACTGTTCCTGACCGAACCACGTTCAAACGTTCCAGCGTTACCATCGTATCCGGCTACGTTTTCCATATCGGCCTGTTTATCGTCTGCTTCCTGTCCGCGCCGCATATCCTGTTTCTGAAGGACCTCACCGGTTTTGGGTGGCCGGCGTTACCGACACCTGTCATCGATGCTGTCGCCGTTGTGACCATCATTGCCCTGCTGGCGACACTGGTGAACCGCCTGACCAACAAGGTCATGCGTTTCCTGACCAATTTCGAGGACCTGTTAACCTGGTTTTTGACCTTTTTGCCCGTCATAACAGGTTACGTGGCATTCCACCGGATTGGACTGACTGCACCGACCCTGCTGGCCGTTCACTTGCTGAGTGTCGAATTGTTGCTGGTGATATTTCCATTTACCAAGCTGATGCACGCATTCACGCTGTTCCTGGCGCGCTGGTACAACGGCGCGATTTCGGGATACAAGGGGGTTGCATCATGAGCGCTTCCATAGAGAAGGGTATCAACGCCCTCAAACGGCAGGTGGACTCGACGGTTGCGTCTTTCTTCAGTAGTTGCGTGCATTGCGGTCTGTGCGCGGAAGCCTGCCTGTTCTATACCGAAACCGGTGACCCGAAGCGCACTCCGATTCACAAGACCGAACCGCTTCGGCGTATCTGGAAGTCCGAGTTCACGTTGATAGGTCGCGTCGGCAAGGCCCTGGGACTGACAAAAAGGGTAGATGATGAACTCCTCGAGGCATGGCAGGAACTGGTCTACGACAGTTGCACCCTGTGCGGACGTTGTTCGATGGTCTGCCCGGTCGGTAATGACATTGCATTGATGATCCGCAAGACCCGCGAGGGCATGGCGGCGGCGGGCCAGGCACCCGAAGGCCTGATTGGTGCGACCACGCGCGCCGTTACCATCGGCAGCCCGATGGGCGTGAAGTGGCCCGCCCTGAAGGCACAGATCAAACATGTCGAGGAGGACACGGGTCTGAAGGTACCGGTCGACGTCGCGGATGTGGAATACATGCTGCTGCTGTCGTCGATGGAAATCATGAACTTTCCCGAATTCATCGAAGCGGTTGCAAAGGTATTCGACAGGGCAGGTGTGACCTGGACGATTTCCTCCGAAGCGTTCGAGGCCACCAACAGCGGTATCCAGATCGGTGTCTCCGACATCGCGGCGGTGCTGGTACAACGTATTGTCGATGTGGCGGAAAAGCTCAGGGTTAAAACCGTCATCAGTCCTGAATGCGGCCACGCTTACACCGCCATCCGCTGGGATGGGCCCAACCTGGTCGGCAAGGCGTTCCCCTTCAAGGTGCGTCACATTCTCGAAGTACTGGACGGTCTGCGCAAAGACGGCCGATTGAAAATTGCGGGTAAGGATCCACGGAAACTGACCTATCACGATCCTTGCCAGATTTCTCGCCGTGGTGGTGTCATTGACGAACCACGCAATCTGATCAACATGTTCTCTGACAATTTCGTGGAAATGCCCGATGCGGGCAAGATGAATTGGTGCTGCGGGGCGGGTGGAGGTGTGAGCGCCAATGAACGCGCAGACGAGATTCGTTTAAAGGTCTTTGAACGCAAGAAAGCGCAGCTTGATGCCGTCAAGCCGGATGCCATCGTCAGCGCGTGTTCCAATTGCCGGATTCACCTGGAAGACGGCCTTGAGGAATACAACATGGACATCCCGCTGTTAAGTCTGACGGAAACGCTCGCGGAACACCTGGCGGAAAACTGATTGTACAGGAGCGGAATCAAATGAATGAAATACGCAATGAAACGGATTTCAGGGAAGTGCTTGAGTCCCTGGATGACATACAACAAAGACAGGTTGCAGCTCTTTTTGTACAGCACGTTCTCCCCCTGAGCTCAGACAAACGTCTTGAACGCGTGATAAAAACCGCGGCTGACAAGAACGCCACCGGGGAGGAACTGGCGGGTGCACTGAAATCCGCCCACGCGGCGACTTTCGACAGCCATGCAAGGTGCGGGGCGGAAGGACACTGGTCCGACCAGGCCGGTTATTTTGTCGCCCGGGCGGCGGTTGCGGCGGTTACGCCCATGATGCATGCAAAAGCGGGCGGGCCAGCCTGGCAGACCGCCATGAGTGCAAGAATGGCCCACACCAGCATGTTGATAGAGGATGCGTCCGGTGAATCGGCTCATACCGAATGTGAATGGCAATACCAGGCCTTATCCGGTTATCTGAACGATTAAGCAGAGAGAAATAGAAATGAGCGAGCGCATCGTAGTTGATCCGATCACCCGAATTGAAGGCCACTTGAGGATTGAGGCGCAAATGGAAGGCGACAGAATCGCCAGCGCCTGGTCATCCGGAACCATGGTACGTGGCATCGAGGTGATACTTAAGGGTCGCGACCCGCGCGATGCATGGGCGTTTGCACAACGTATCTGTGGCGTATGCACGCTGGTACATGGACTGGCCTCGATTCGCTCAGTAGAGAACGCGCTCAATTACCCGGTGCCAAGGAACGCGGACCTGATCCGCAACCTGATGGCGGGCGCGCAGTATATCCACGACCATGTCATGCATTTCTATCACCTGCACGCGCTGGACTGGGTCGATGTCATTTCCGCCCTCGGCGCCGATCCGAAAGCAACTTCGGAACTTGCCCAGGCCCTGAGCAACTATCCCAAATCATCACCCGGTTACTTCTCCGATATGCAGAAGAAACTGAAGAATTTTGTAGAAGCCGGGCAGCTGGGTATCTTTGCCAAGGCTTACTGGGGCCACCCCGCTTATAAACTGCCGCCGGAGGTGAACCTGATGGCGGTTTCCCACTACCTCGAAGCGCTGGCATGGCAACGTGACGTCGCGCGTTTGCATACCATCTTCGGTGGCAAGAATCCGCATCCCAATTTCGTGGTTGGCGGCGTACCCTGTGCGATCGACCTGAACTCCGATTCAGCCATCAATGCGAAAAAACTCTCCCAGGTCCAGGACATCATCAGGCAGATGAGGGTTTTTGTTGATCAGGTTTATGTGCCCGACACGCTCGCGATTGCAGGTTTTTACAAGGACTGGGGTAACCGGGGGGAAGGTCTGGGCAACTTTCTGACCTACGGTGACTTTCCTTCCAATGGCATGGATGATCCATCCGGTTTCATGATTCCAGCCGGTGCCATCCTGAACCGGGATCTCGGCACCATACACGATGTCGACATGAACGCAGCAGACGAGATCCAGGAATACATCTCGCATTCCTGGTATGACTACCAGGCAGGTAAAAATGCCGGTTTGCATCCTTACCAGGGAGAGACAAATCTGAATTACACCGGTCCGCAACCACCCTATGAATTTCTCGACGTTGAGCAGTCTTATTCGTGGATGAAATCTCCACGCTGGAAGGGTCACGCGATGGAGGTTGGGCCGTTGGCGCGGGTCCTGATGCTCTATGCAAACGGGCACGAGCAAACCACGGAACTGGTCAACATGACCCTGAAGAAACTGGATGTCCCGGTGGAAGCCCTGTTTTCGACGCTCGGCCGCACCGCGGCGCGCACACTGGAAACGAAGGTTTTCGCCGATGCCATGCAAGGCTGGTTTGATGAGCTGGTCGTCAATGTAAAAGCGGGGGATACAAGGACTTTCAATGACGTACTTTGGGAACCTTCGAGCTGGCCCAGGCGGGCCCAGGGGGTTGGCTTCATGGAAGCGCCCCGCGGCGGGCTGGCCCACTGGATCGTTATCGAAGACGCCACCATCAAGAACTACCAGGCAGTGGTGCCGAGCACCTGGAATGCAGGACCGCGCGATGCCAATGGCCAGGCGGGTGCCTACGAGGCCGCCCTCGAAGACAATCATCAGCTTTACGACGTCAATCAACCGATAGAGATACTGCGTACCATCCATAGTTTTGACCCCTGTATCGCATGTGCGGTACACCTCAGTGATGAGGATGGACAGGACATTGTCGAGGTCAAAATACGTTAAGGAGCCTCTGATTTATTCTGGACGAAGAAGATTACGATTCAAAATGTTCAGAATCACCAAGAGTAGGCGCCTTCAGGCGAGGCGCGAATCGCACGTAATAGCAAGCTATTGGGAAGATTTGCACCAAGAGTAGGCGCTTGAGGCGACGCAGGAGCTGGATATTTTGGATGTAAGATACGAGTTCATGAATAGATCAGAGGTTCCTTAACTCAAACAGGACGATAAAATATGTTAGCAAGAATGATTCTTACGATAACGGGTGCACTTACCCTGCTGTTTTCGGCTCCGGTTCCGGCGCACATTACCGAACCCGGTGCTGTTCTTCCACATATTCTTACCGGTGAGCACCTTCTGATCCTGGTCATCGTGGGCGTGTGCGTGGCGGGAATCAGCAGACTCCATGGCCGTAACCGGAAATAATTCACGGGACCGGATCGTGCCCACCTTCGCAAAAAGGCTGGCAGCGGAGGATTCTTTTCAAACCGAGCCAGCTGCCCTTGGCTGCACCGTATTTTTGAATCGCCTCTTTGGTGTACTGCGAACAACTGGGTGTAAAGCGGCAGTGTTGTCCCAGGAACGGGCTCAAAACCAGCTGGTATGCACGTATCATGGCGAGAAGAATCTTTTTCATATTAGGGTCATTCAACACTTCACGGATACCCATCGACATAGTGTTGACAGGCCCGGGCCACGACAATTAGCTGCCGCGGATAAAAAGTACTTGCTGTCTCTATCCAGTTGAGATATAAAACTGCACCTTGATCGAGTCGTCTAATGGCTTGATTTTAATAAAAATATATAATAATCAATAGATTAAATTATATATGCTCAGATTTTCAAGGAGTTATTAAACCGATATGACTGTTAAAACGGTAAAATTACCCAAAGGATACAAGCCATCTCCTGATGAAGAGTACATGAATCCTGTCCAAATAGAATATTTCAGACAGAAATTGATTACCTGGAGAGATGACCTGGTAGAAGAGTCACGTGAAACCATCAGTAATTTGCAGTCCGAGGTCAGGGACGTGGGCGATGAAGCCGAACGTGCTACCAGGGAAACGGAAAACAGCCTCGAATTACGTACCCGCGACCGATATCGCAAACTGATCAACAAGATCAACAAGACGCTGGCGCGTATCGATGATGGTGAATATGGATATTGCGAGGAAACCGGTGAAGAAATCGGTTTGCAGCGACTCGAAGCACGTCCGATCGCTACCTTGTGCCTGGACGCCCAGGAACGTTGGGAAATACGTCAAAAGCAATTGGGCGACCCCAGCTAATTAGAAACCCTGTATCTCCCGGTGATACACCGGCTTTTCACTGCTGTTCCAAGAAAACACCCGCGGCATTGTTGATGGCCTGCAGCATGGCGTGCAGGCCATTGGCGCGTGTAGCTGACAGGTGTTGCTGCAAGCCGATGGCCTTGATGAATTCCGGTCGGGCGTTGAGAATTTGCCTGGCGGACGCACCCGAGTAAACCCGGATCAAGAGGGCGATCAATCCGGAAACAATGGCCGCATCGCTATTCGCGCGAATTTTGACCTCGTTGGCGTCTCCTTCGATGATCAACCAGACTTTTGACTGGCAACCGGGCAAAAGGATGTCATCGGTCTTTTCCGCATCATCCAGTGGTTCGAGCGTCTTGCCGAGATCTATCAGGTATTGGTAGCGGTCCAGCCAGTTATCAAACAGGCTGAAATCGCTGATGATGTCCTGTTGCGCTTGTTGTGGATCGTGCATTGCTTTTATTTCCTGTTGATGCAGTACACTAGCCGCTTCGACGCCAGCGCGTGCCATCGGCGACGTCTTCAAGGGTGATGTCCATCGCCTGTAGCTGTGACCTGATTTCATCGGCACGGGCAAAGTTTTTTTCTTTCCGGGCTGTATTGCGTTCTTCGATCAACCGTTCGATCAGGGCATCATCAAGCCCCTGGGTATCACCCGCGAGCCACTCTGCCGGATCCTGCTGGAACAAACCGATCAATGCGCCTGCCGCCCGCAATTTACCTGCCGAGTTGCGGGCCGCTTCAGAATCGGTTGCATTGGCCAGTCTTTTTGCTTCGCTATTGAGTTCTGCAAGCGCATCGGGTGTGTTCAAATCATCCAGCAATGCGGCCATGAATTTCCCGGAAACCGCCGCGGCAGCGGGCAATGGGCCGAACTTCCCGGTGGCATCACGTATGACCCCGTAGACGCGGTCAAGTGTGCGTTGCGCCCGCGACAGTGCTTCCTCTGACCAGTCCAGGGGCTGACGGTAATGGGCGCTCAGCAGCAGGTAGCGCAGAACTTCTCCGGAGTTTTGTTTGAGCAATTCGTGGACCACAAGGGTATTGCCCAGCGATTTGGACATCTTGCTCCTGTTGATGGTGACAAAGCCGTTGTGCATCCAGTAGTGGGCAAAGATTTTTCCGCCGTGTGCGCAGACACTTTGAGCAATTTCGTTCTCGTGATGTGGAAACACCAGGTCCTGACCACCGCCGTGGATATCGATACTTTCGCCGAGGTGAAATTCGGACATCACCGAACATTCCAGGTGCCAGCCGGGCCGGCCCCAGCCCCATGGACTATCCCAGCCCGGTTGGGGATCAACGGATGGCTTCCAGAGTACAAAATCACCCGGGTGCCTCTTGAATTCGGCAACCTCGACCCTGGCTCCGGCGATCATGTCGGTGACGTCCCGCCCCGACAGGGCCCCGTAGTCGGGGAATGATTCGACGGAGAACAGCACGTGGCCATCGGCGACATAGGCATGGCCGTTTTCGACCAGCCTTTGAATCATGCGGATCATTTGCGGTATATGAGCGGTTGCGCGCGGCTCGACTGTCGGCGTGCCCACGCCCAGTGCGGCCATGTCCTGGTGATAGATTTCCGTATAATGTTTGGAAATGACATCAATCGGCACTTTTTGCTCAGCCGCCGCCGCGTTGATTTTATCATCGACATCGGTAATATTGCGTGCGTAGACAACCCGGGGATATCGGGTCGATAGTAGCCTGTATAACAGGTCGAATATTACCGCCGGCCGTGCGTTGCCGATGTGTGCATAGCTATAGACAGTCGGGCCGCAGACATACAGGGTTACACGCTCGGGATCCTGTGGTACAAAGACCTGTTTCTCACGATTGAGTGTGTTGTACAGCAGGAGCGGTTCAGTTTGGGTCATGGTTTTGATCTGGGTTCTGTTTCGACGGGGATGAGCCAATCATTTTAGCAAGTTTACCGGGTAAAGAGGCAATCACAATGATTGAACGTAAAATTACTACGCAAGGATATCGGGACCACGTTGCCGAACTTCAGCGGCGCTGGGAAAAAGCACTTCAGGCCGAGGACTTCGATGCGGTCCTGATCCATGCAGGCAGCAAGCTGGCCAGTTTCCTGGACGACTATGAGTACCCATTCCGCTGTAATCCGCATCTGCTCTGGTGGTTGCCGTTGACGCATCACCACGACAGCGCCCTGTTGATCCGGCCCGGCAGGCGTCCAAAATTGTTTTACTACCAGCCGGAAGATTACTGGTACTCACCGCCAGCGGACCCCGAATCCTGGTGGGCGAATGAATTTGAAGTCGTACCCGTGCGTGAGGCCGACGCCTGGAAACAGGTTGATCTCAACGAGCGGACCGCCTGCATCGGCGATGCGCCGGCGCTTGCGGAGACCGTTGGTAAAGCACAGCTGAACCCGGAACGTCTGCTCAACCGGATCCACTTGGAAAGAACCCGTAAAACGGCTTACGAAATCGCCTGCATGGCGGAATCGGCCCGCCTGGGAGCCATTGCACATACGGCCGCTGAAGAGGCCTTCAGACAGGGTTTGAGTGAATATGACATCCACCAGCGCTATTGCATGTCGATTAAAATGGTCGATGCGGAACTGCCTTACGGCAATATCGTTGCACTCAACGACCACGGCTCCATCCTGCATTACCACGGACACGAGCAACAGGTGCCGGAGACGGTGCGTTCTTTCCTGATCGATGCCGGCGCAACCGTGCATGCTTACGCCTGTGATATCACACGCACGTATGCCTCGGAACCGGGCGAATTCGCGGATTTGATCATGGCGATGGACGGTATACAGCAAAGGTTATGCGCGGCAGTCGTCGCGGGTCTCGATTACCGTGACCTTCACTTGAAGGCCCACCTTTATATCGCCGGTATTCTGAAGGATTTCGACCTGATCAAACCGTCGGCTGAAGACGCGGTGGCGTCGGGTTTGAGCGCGGTTTTCTTTCCCCATGGCCTGGGGCACTTTCTTGGTCTGCAGACCCACGACGTCGCCGGCTTGATTGCCGATGTGGATGGAACGCCAATTCCGCGACCAAAAGGGCACCCCTTCCTGCGTCTGACCCGAACACTCGAGGTCGGCAACGTGTTGACCATAGAACCGGGTTTGTATTTCATCGAACCCCTATTGCGCAAATGGCGTGAAAATGGCGATGTTGGTGCGATCAACTGGAACAAGGTGGAGGCGCTGTCGCCCTACGGCGGTATCCGGATTGAGGACAATGTGCTGGTAACTTCCGGAACCCCGCGAAATTTGACCCGGGAAGCATTTGCAAATCTGTAAGTGGAGCAAGGGTCAATTCGAACTTCGAACCTGGCACCGTTAACCCGGAATTTGCACAGCAAATATCCGGGACCTCCCTGCGTTTCCGTAATCTTTGAAGAAGCCCAAAATAAGCGCTCTGCTAATCATTTGGAGGTCCCGGCCTGCGCCGGGATGACGGTGCTTGTTGTTGGGTCTGAGTCAGCGTTGGGAGGTGCTTGTTGTCGGGTCTGAGTCAGCGTTGGGAGGTGCTTGTTGTCGGGTCTGAGTCAGCGTTGGGAGGTGCTTGTTGTTGGGTCTGAGTCAGCGTTGGGAGGTGCTTGTTGTTGGGTCTGAGTCAGCGTTGGGAGGTGCTTGTTGTCGGGGCTGAGTCAGCGTTGGGAGGTGCCTTCGATTAGTCCGCGACCAGACCCAACCCTTTCAACTGGCTCACCGGTAGCTGGCTCACCGGGCCGTGGTTCCAGATGGTTGCCTGGCTATCGAGCAATTTCTGCTTTTCTGGACTGGCCAGCCACTTGACGGCGTCCTCGACCCTTGCGGCCGCAATTGCATTGCTGATAAGTTCGTCCAGTTGGGTGATATAGGGCTCGCCTATAATTTTGCGCATAACCTCGTTGGCTGCGGTCAGGTCATCCGGGAACAGGTGTTTACCGGATTGCATCCGGTAGAAATCGGACAATGTTTGCATGGATGACAATGAGCAATAGGCGTCATCCAGTAAACCAAAGATGCCGAGGTTGTCCGGAATCACGTCATTGTCCTCTATCCAGTAGGACTCAACCATTTGCAAAATGCTTGTTACTTCCGTTTCCAGTCCTACACTCCTGGCGGAAGTCCAGGCCACGGTTAGCAGATAGGGTACCTGTTCCAGGTAGTTGTAAATGAAATTCAGGCCATGGGCCAATTCTGCCTTGTTGGGTTGGGCGCCTTGTTGTTCAGCGACCGTATTCAGCAGCTTTTGCAAATCCAGCACCGATTGTGGATCGGCGAATTGTCTGCTGATCATCTTTTGGATTTGAGCAGTATCCATACTTAACTAAATTAATGACATATGCCTATGTTCTTTATATGAACTGAATATTATGCGGGCTAGTTTAGCAATTTGCGGCGCCTGAAGGCAGTCCTGTATGATTCCGCAACAAATTCAGTGCGTGTAATACTGGCGTTTGTCCGTTAAGGTTTCCATTTTGCCACAGGTCTGGGATTGTTCAGTGCTGCTACTTTCCATCTTTTCATTGTTTATCGGGCCGGTGCTGTACCAGTGGTTACGCAAGGGTGGTTTCGCCGCCAAGGCGTTTGATTCACTGATCATCGCTGTGCTCATATTGTTGATGGCATTTTTTTTGATCCCGGAATCCTGGGCAGAACTCGGATACAGTTCCATCGCACTGATCCTGACCGGCTACCTGGTACCGGGTCTGCTTGAGCAATTGATCAAGAAAGCGGCGCATACGCTGCATATCATGAGCCTGTTGCTGGCCCTGACGGGATTGGCCCTGCATGCGATGCTGGACGGCGCCGCGCTAAACAGCGGCGGACTGGCAGGCGCCAGTAACCTGTCACTGGCCGTGGTTCTACACCGCCTGGGGGTTGGCATGATGATCTGGATGATGGTTCAGCCCGTTTTTGGTCGAAATATAGCCTTTGGGGTGCTCGCTTTCGCTTCACTGGCGACCGTGGGCGGATACCTGCTTTCGGAGGTGTTGGTGGGACTGGAGGGCCAGTATGCGATGTCGGTCATCCAGGCCCTGATAATCGGCATGCTTGTCCATAGTCTGGTCCATCGCAGTCACGGCGCAAGTCACGCCCACTAAATATCAATGCATTGCCTGTTCCGGCGTGCGATAATTGCCCCCTTGGTTAATCAAATTCTATGCACAATGCGATTTAGTCGTTATTTTCAAACCCTCTGTTTCTGCCTGGTTCTGTCCGGCGGCGTTGCATATGCCGATGAGATTGAATATGCAGTATCCGGCATCGATGAACCCATGCTGGGTAATGTACGCAGTCATGTCATGGCGTTCCGGGTAGGCAGCAGTGCCAGGCTTAATGCCAGGTTGCGGCGCAAACTGACGGAAGACACCATTGAAGCGGCTACTGCCGCGATGCGCCCCTACGGCTATTTTCACCCGGTCATTGACGTCGATATCGGTTCCAGTGAACCGGGTGTATGGCTGATCAGTGTCAAAGTGCAGGCCGGACCGCCGGTGGTCGTGCGGGACTTGAATCTGGAACTGGCAGGACCGGGTGCCGGGTTGCCGGAGTTGGAGGAATGGTACGCGGGCTTTCCCCTCGCGGAAGGCAAAGTTCTCAATCAGCAGGCCTGGGATACCGCCAAGCTCAACGTGATGGATCTGCTGGAAAAATCGGGTTATCTGAAGGCAAAATTCAGTCGTCACGAGATCCGCGTTGATCCGCTGACAAACACGGCCCGGCTTGAACTGGTCGTCGATACCGGTATCCGGGCCGTGATGGGTAGCGTGACATTCAACCAGGATATCGTCAGTGATAAGGTTTTGGCCAGTCTGCGGCGATTTAAACAGGGTGACCCCTATCACGCGTTTTTACTCGAAAAGTTCCGTCTGGACCTGTGGAGTTCCGGGTATTTTGAGGATATCGAGGTGGTCGAGCACCGGGAGTTGTCGGCGAGTCCCCCGCGTGTTGACTTCGAGGTGAATTTCAAACCCCGTAAAAAGAACACGTTCCAGGGCACCATCGGTTTTGGAACCGACACACTGGCACGGCTCCAGTTCTTCTGGGGCCGTCACCTGCTGTCTCCCCGCGGTGATGATTTCGATGTGGGACTGGGCTGGCAGCAACAGGATAATCAATTCAGCCTGCAAGCCAACTATCGCTTGCCCCGCGAAACGGTAAGCCGCCAGTTCTGGATTGCGTCAGCTGGCATCAAATCGGAAAACCAGACGCTGGAGGTATCTGCCAGCGACGACCTGCAAAGCCAGTTTGATATCGCCCGTGGAACAGTTGAAGACTATTGGTTGAAAGCCGGTAAGACCAGGGCGCGAAACTTGCGCAACGGCTTTGAACAGCTGTTTGAAACGACCTACCTTCAGTACCTTCATGAGCAGTGGAATTTTCAACCGACCGGTAACCTGTTCATACCGGAACAAGTCTTGCAGCGGTCAAAGGAATTTAACGACCTGTTAAAGCGGACCAGCGATACCCTCGTCGTTGGCCTCGATTGGGACTGGCCGGAAATTCGTGGAAACGGTTTTGAAACAGTTGGCCACCATGAACGGGCCTGGGCTTTTACCTCGAACAAAGCCTGGGGTTCAGACGCTGACTTCACCCAGGTTTACCTGTCCAGCCGTTACAATTTCCTGGCTACCGACCGTTTGAAAATATTGCTCCGGGCGGAGGCAGGCTACAGCAATGCCAACAGTGCGACTGCACTGGTGCCGGCGGGGGGGTCCGATCTGAGTATTACAGTGACCGAACTACCAAGCCTGTACCGCTTCAAGGCGGGTGGAAGTCGCAGCGTGCGTGGTTATGCATTTAACAGCCTCGACACCAACGGACTGGGTTCCAACAACATCCTCACGGCCAGCGCCGAAGCCGAGTTTCGCTTTCGTAAAGACTGGAGTGTTGCAATTTTTGCCGACGTCGGTAATGCATTCGCCAACTGGAGCAAACCAGAACTGAAACTGGGTACCGGTTTTGGATTGCGTTGGTACTCGGTCATCGGCGCCCTGCGTCTGGACCTGGCACAGGGTTGGGATTTGAAGGGGGACCCATGGCGTATCCACCTGACCATTGGTTCGACGCTGTTGTGAAGCTTTTCCGGGCTTTCACATTCAGGCGGACCCTGCTGGTGGGTTTTCCCGTCGTGCTCATACTGCTGCTCACCGGTTCGGTTTACTGGCTGCTGCATACATCAAATGGTGCAGCCTGGGTGTGGAACAGGGTGGAGGGTCTGGCGGGATTCGATATCAGTGCCTCGCAGGTGAAGGGTGACCTTGCAGGTGGCTTCCTTGTTCAGGATCTGACCTACCGGGCGGACGGATTTGACCTGAAAGTGCGCAAAATGGAAGTGCAGGCAGGACCGGGATGGTGGCCGCCGACGATCGAAGTACGCAAGCTATTCCTACAGGATGTGGATATTTTTGTCCACGCTGAAAAATCCGACGTGCAGAAGGTAAATGAAGACTTTGATATGCGCAGCGTGCTGGCATCGATTCAATTGCCGGTGCCGTTGGAAATCAGGGACGCCGCCCTGACCGGAATTAACCTCCGTCAGGAAGGCGACCCTTCGGTCATGGTGCTTGGTTCGGTCAGGTTCGGGATGTCTCTGGATGATCAACTGGTCGTGGAACACCTTGATATCGTGGCACCGGGCTTCGAGACAGGTCTGCAAGGTTACCTGGCGCTTGCACCGCCGTTCGGTTTGTCCATTGACGCGGGAGGACGTTTTGAAAAATCGGTGGGCGCCGGAGGAACGGTTTTGACGTTGCCGTTCAAGCTGGAGAGTACTGGTGACCTGGACGACCTGAAGTTCAAATTGACCAGTTCTGAACATGGCCTGCAAATCGGCGGTGATATACGTGACGCGCTTGACCGCCAGCAGTGGGATATCAGCGCAGCGCTGGATGACTTCGAACTACCGGAAGAAATGACGGGCCAGGCTATCTCACTCTCGGGGCTAAGACTGGTCAGCCAGGGAGATATTCTCAATTGGTCATTTGAGCTTGAATCGATGTTGCACACTGCACGGTTGCAGGATGCACGGGTTGTCATTTCCGGCGCGGGAAACACGAGCGGCGTCGAAATCACCAATGCGGTCCTGACCGGACCCGGACTGGATGTCGGTGTCAGTGGGCAACTGGACTGGTCCGCGCAAACCCAAGCCGTGGTAAAGGCCGTGATCAGGAAGCTCGACCTGTCACCATGGCTGCCGGACTGGCCCGCAGGCGAACAGTTGACGGGCGAGCTTGATTTGAGTTGGTCGGGTAAAAGCCTGCGAATACCGGCAGGCCGGCTGAGCGTGGATGCAACCAGGACGAGCGTCGATATCGAAGCAGATATCGATATTGAAGCCAACCGGGTAGAAGCACGGCTTGACTGGAGCAACCTGCAATGGCCGCTGGCGGGTGACACAATCGATTTCGCCAGCCAATCGGGCCACCTGGATGTCGGTGGCAGTGTCGATGACTGGCTCGCGGCAGGTCAATTGGACGTCAGGGTGGGGGATTATCCTCAAGGCCATTTTGAAATCAAAGGCGACGGCAACCGCACCTCGGGGCGATTTTTCGTGCCGGGTGGTGAAATACTGGGGGGCAGTATCAGCGGTGAAGCCGGTGCCGATTGGGCAGATGATTTGAATTGGGATGCCGTTATCCAGGCAAAGGGGATCAACCCCGGTCCGATCCTGACAGAATGGCCGGGACGACTGGACACCAGGTTCAAGATCATGTCCCAGGATCAGCCACGGCGTGTCAAGCTCGAGTTGGAAACCCTGAAAGGATTGTTGCGCGACGTGCCGGTCACCGCCCGGGGCGGCCTTGAGGTGACGGACAGTGGCCTGGCGTTCGATGCCCTGGAAGTTCACACCGATGAGGCGCTGCTGGAACTGAACGGGGCTATGGCTGACTCCGCCGGTATGCACTTCACATTCAACGGCTTATTGCCATCCGAAATTCTACAAGGGGCCCGCGGCAACGTTCAGCTTGAGGGACGCTTTTCAAGTTTCGCCGCTGACCCACTACTGGATTTGCAGTTGCAGGCATCCGATCTTTCCTGGAATGGGTTCAGCATCGGCGAGCTTGCCGTCAGCACACCGGCAACGGAGACTGCGGGTCCCCTGCCGGCCCTGCAACTGGACGCCACGTCGCTGAGTTGGAAGCACCTGTTGCTGGATGATCTTTCCCTTGGTTTCAGCCCCACGGGTGAAAATGTCGAAATCAAAGTCGTACTGACGGACAAGGAAATTGTTCTGAAAAGCATGCTGACGTTGACCCCGGAGGACAGGAACGCAATTTTTACGACGGGTTGGCGGGGAGTTTTCTCAGGCTTTGATGTGGATACCGGGCCCGCCTACCATTTCGGGCTGTTAAAACCTGCCGCATTCGTATTGACGGCCGGCAGGATTTCGCTGGAACCGGTATGCCTGTCAGAAACCACGGGCGCATCCCTGTGTCTTGACTTCGATGACCAGGGCAATGGTGACTGGTCACTGGTTGCCGACGCCACGGCAGTCCCGGTAGATTACCTGAGGGACATCCTGGGACTGGATGTCCATTTTGAGCAATTGCTCGAGGGTCACATGGAATGGCGCCAGTTACACGGACAGGCGCCGACAGGCGGGGCCGAATTCAGCATTACTGCGGGCCGGATACTGGACTTGCTCGATGATGAAGTGCTGGCGCAGACAAAGGAGGGCAGGTTCGCGTTCACGTTGCAAAACGGCAATCTTGAGTCGGGTGTTCTGAATATCGAGTTTCCCGGCACCGGGTTCGTCGATGTTAATTTTGAAATCCTGGATCTCGTTGGAGACGGCCAGCAACAGCTGCAGGGTCACGCCGTGACACACCTGGACAGGCTAAAGTTTATCGGACAATTGGTTTTACCCGGAATAGATGCCGTCGATGGCCAGTTCGACTCGGACATACGCATTGGGGGAAGCCTGAAGAACCCGGAGTTTGATGGTGATTTCAAATTTTCAAATGGATTGATTGACTATGTCCCGGTCGGTCTGAAGTTGGAAGACATTGCGATTGAAGGCCAGCTGGTGGCGGGTAAGCGGGGAGATTTCACCGGCCGGTTCAAGGCCGGTGAGGGCATCGGCTCTTTTGAAGGGCAGTTGCTGTTTAACGACGCAGGTGGCGCGCAACTCGAGCTCGACCTGAAGGGTGGGCCGCTATTGCTGGTCAACACGGATGCACTGAAAATCCATACCGATACAGAACTCAAATTTATGCTGAGTCCAGACCGCGTGGATATCAACGGACATATAACAATTCCCGAAGCGCGTTTGACACCCGAGAACGTGCAACTCGGAGAGGTCAACGACAGCGAGGACCTGGTGATTGTAAACAAGCAGGAGCAATCTGAGCCGGATTCACAAAATACATCAGCGCAGCACCGGTTTTACGGCCAGTTGGAGGTGACATTAGGGGACGATGTGTTCGTCAAGGTTCCCGGGATAGAAACCCATATCACCGGCAGCACGCGGTTCAAATGGAGCGGTGAACCGATGCCGGTGGCCGAGGGCGCCTACACGGTGCGTGGCAAGGTGGACATTTATGGACCGACGCTGCGAATCAGCAATGGTACGGTCAGTTTCCCCGGTGTGCCGGCTGACAACCCAAATCTGAATATCAGGGCCGGAAGGCAGATTTACGGTAATACGCAGATTCGAACCGCAGGCGTGCAGATGATTGGCACCCTCAAACACCCGGTCCTGGAAGCCTATACCGTTCCAATTACAAATGAGGACCGGGCCTGGACACTGCTGGTGACCGGCACCGACTTTGACCAGGCGCAGGGGGTCAGCGGTTTTGATCTGGGTACCTATATTATGCCAAAGCTGTATGTGAGCTATGGCATCAGCCTGTTCGAAAACGAGAATGTCATCAGCGCCCGCTACGATCTCAAAAAAGGCTTCGGTGTCAAGGTGACATCCGGCCAGCGCGAAACCGGTCTGGACGTCTCCTACACGATCGATCGTTAGCCCGGACATTGCACCAGTATCCCGGAAGATCGCGCACGAGAGCAGGGACAAGGTGAGATCGGGAACCGCTCGAGAGGGTGGTCTGGGCCATGCAGGAGGTAGGGCAATGTCGGGAACAATTGCCGAGACAGGTGCGGCTGGGCGCCTGGCTGAACTGAGAACCGCAGCGGGGCTACGGGTGGAAGGAACCGGGTTAGATGTTCTCTGAGGAAGGGGATGTTTCATACAAAAGAAAACGGACCCTTAAAGGGTCCGTTTTCTGCTACCGGTCTTGGAAACCGGCCCTGCAGGGCGATCAGAAAGCGTATTTCGCTGAGAAAATGAAGCGTGACAAACTTCCGTCATAACCACTTTCAATTTCACGATCTGCATACAGGAACTCAAGACCGAAATCGAGCTTGGGTTGCGGGCTGTAAATGATGTTCGCGTGGTAACTGGTGGCATTCTTGGTCACACTCGTACCAGTCAGACTGATATCGTTGTCGATGGCCAGGTAACCAACCGTGAAGTTACTGCGCCACTGGTCATTCCAGAGGTGGCGGTAGGAACCGAAAGCACCCATCTGTTCGATGGTCTTCAGATTGCCATCTGCATCGATGACGGCACCGTTTGAGGTATTCAGGCCGATGTAGCGTCCAATGCCATCACCCCAGTTGGCCATCCAGCGGAAATCATCCTTGTTGCCAAAAACGAACTTGCCGGAAAGACTGAGTGAGTAGCTGGTTGCGGTGTCGCTGATGTCCATGGCAGCTGAAGGACCATCATATCGTAATTGACGGACCATACCCGCGGCTGCGAATGATCCCCAATCGCCGCTCAGGTTATAGCGCAATACGACATCCGGTACCTTGCTGTCATCCGCGACGATACGGCCGCCACCGCCATAGGGTGTGATGGTTGTTTCCGGGTTTTCGAAGGCAAGCATCCAGTTACCGTTGGTATAACGAATCTGCGCCTGGCGTCCGAAAATGGTCGATTCAGCCGGTCCGACGAAATCGAGGTTCTCGGGTAATGCACCGACATTGAAGAAAGTCATCCAGGTCTGGCCAAATAGCCACTTGTTATAGGTGAAGAAGGCATGCCGGACGCGTGGTGAGAATGAATTGGAAATACGCTCATCACCCTGGCCGGACAGCATGAAGTCCATCTCCCAGAAAGTGCCCAGCTTGGCGCCGTTATCCAGGTTGTGCGTGGTGCGGAAGTTGATACGGGATTCCTTGGCCTGAAAATCGGTGTAGCTCTCTCCCCTTGCACCTTCCGGTCCGACTGGAACAGTGGCAGGAATATAGAACTCCCTGCCTGCACTGGTTCCGGCAACAGAACCCGAGCTATAGTCGCTGTACATTGCATCCAGCTTCACGTAGCCTCCAAATTGAAAGCTGTGCTTGTGGACATCTTCCGCAACGCCGGCTTCGTGTTCGCTCAACATCGCGGTAACCCTGGCTTCAGCGGCCTCTTGCGCTTTTGCCTCGATGGCTGCCGTATCAACGGTCGCGGCAGGTGCAGGTGCTTTCTGGTTTTGCATCAACTGGTGAACCAGTGCTTCAAGCTCGGCGATGCGTGCCTCGAGTGCCTCGGTGCTGTCCCCGTCTGCGAAGGCACTTCCTGAACTGCTGACGCCTATAACTGCTGCAATAGATAGGCTCAATAAGGTTTTTCTTAAAGATTTTTGGGCCATGATAGCCTCTCCTTTAATCTAATGGGTGTGTGCGTCCGCAATGATGCGCAAGTTCGCTGTCAGCGTGTATTAGTCTTTGGTCTAATGACCGGATAATTCAGCAGGCTGAAAATATTGCCGTGGATCGCTGTCACTGGCGATTTCGACCAAGGTCTAATGGGTGTTATCCACGCAGGAGTGCGAGAATCAAGAATGGGTTCAGGCAAGGTACATCGTATGGATACAATTTCTCTGGCTGCCACTGATGTCACTTCGATGTGCCTGCTGATCGGCTCGCTGCATGGCATACGTCTGCGGCGTGTTGACCTTCCTGAAGGTTTATGCCCAGAATGAAACGCTGATGGCAAACCGATTGATTGCATTACAGGCCGAGAAGGTGATCGTCGCCGACGATCACCCGTTGTTCCGCACTGCGATCAAGGAGGCCCTGTTGGCCAGCCAGGGTGAAACGACGTTCCTGGAGGCCAATTCGTTCGAAACGCTACAGGTGCTGGTCGATGAAAATCAGGACGTTGACCTGGTGCTGCTTGATCTGCATATGCCGGGCGTCAGCGGATTTGCCGGTCTCGTTTACCTGTGTAAACGCTACCCCAGTGTCCCGGTGGTAATCATTTCGGCCAATGAGGACCCGGTTGTTATCCAGCGCGCCCTGGATCATGGTGCCGCCGGTTTTATTCCGAAATCGTCCAATATCAAGACAATTACCAGTGCGATCAACGATATTTTGATGGGGGAGATATGGGCCCCGGTATCGACCCAGTCCAATTTGCCGGGGAGGAACGTGTCAGAACTAGCCCTTGCAGAACGCATGGCCCGGTTGACACCACAGCAGTTCAAAGTGTTGATGATGGTTGCACAGGGGATGCTGAACAAGCAGATCGCCTTCGATATGGGCATATCGGAGGCCACGGTAAAGGCCCACGTGACGGCAATTATGAACAAGCTGGGTGTCAGTAACAGGACGCAGGCCGTTTTGGCGGCGAGTAAACTTGACGTGCTCGCACCCTGACTTGCCGCGATTGCTAAGTCTTGGTTTTCATCATGTTGGTCATCAGGGCCCGCAACGCCGCCGGCCTGATGGGTTTACGCAGCAGACCATAGCCCCGCGCCTTGACGGTTTCTTCCAGTTCACTGGAACGGTCGGCGGTTATGACGATGGCCGGAAGTTCAGTGGCAAGAATGTTGTCGAGGTGTTCCATCACCTGCAGACCGTTGCTCTGGTCGTTTAGCTGGTAATCCACCAACACGAAATCGGGTGCGCCATGCATGAGCACCTGCTGTGCAGCCTGTGCCTGTGTTTCGGCCAGCATGACAGTTGGGCAGCCCCAGCGGTCGAGCAGGAGGTTCATGGCCTCGAGTATATCCGGTTCGTTGTCCACGCACAGCACGACAAGATCTTTCAGACCGGTCGATTCAGCCTGGACGGCAACCGGGGCCTCCGATGGCTTCGGGTCGGTCTCCAGCGCCAGTGGAACCGTCACCGAAAAGCAACTGCCGTGCCCCGGTCTCGAACTGACATCGATTTTATGATTTAACATCCGCGCGATGCGGTCACATATCGCCAGTCCCAGACCCAGTCCTTTTTCATCCAGTCGGCGGGCGTAGTCCAGGCGGTGAAATTCCTGGAAAATCGCCTTGACCTCCGATTCCGCGATGCCGACACCCGTGTCCCAGATGCTTAATCGCAAGCTGTCGCCTCGCAAACGGCAGCCCAGCAGCACCCCACCGACTTCGGTGTAGTGAATCGCGTTAGCGAGAAAGTTCTGCAATATGCGGTACAACAGGTTCCGGTCACTGAAGATGACGCAGTCCCGGGGGTGCACCCGCAACACCAGGTTGTGATTGCCGGCGAGTGCTTTGAATCGCCTGCGCAGTTGCTCGAAGAGTTCGGGGACGCTGATGGATTCGGGTTCCGGGTCGTACATGCCCGAATCCAGTTTGGATATATCGAGCAACGCACTCAGCAGTTGTTCGGAGGCTTTCAGGCTACGGTCAATCCGCTTGACCAGTTGTGATTGTTCGTCATCGGAACCTTCCTGTTGCTGGCGCAAAATTGAAACGAACAGGCTGGCGGCGTTCATTGGCTGCAACAGATCATGGCTGGCGGCGGCCAGGAAGCGCGTCTTGCTGAGATTGGCCTCTTCGGCAACCCGTCTGGCCTGTTCCAACTGGGTGTTGGCTTCCCTGAGTTCGGAGGTGCGCTGCTGGACACGCTGCTCCAGTGTCTCGTTGACCAGTTGCAGCTCGTGTTCGATGTCCTTGAAGTGCGTGATGTCCGTGAATGTTGTCACGTAACCGTCGCCTGGAAGTGGATTTCCCTGGATTTCCAGCACCTTGTTGCCCAGCCATTTACGCTCGTAACGATAGATTTCGCCACTGCGCAAACGCCTGATGCGCTTTTGAATTTCACTTTTATGATCTTCCAGCAGGCCCCGTTTGGCGTTCAACTGTATGAGTTCAGCGATCGGCTTCCCAATATGCAGGGTACCCTCCGGGTAATCCATCAGCTCCACGTAGCGGCGGTTCCATCCCACCAGGCGCATACCCTTGTCGACAACACTGACCCCCTGTGACATGTTGTCGAGGGTGGATTCCAGTAATTCCCGGTTAAATTGAACCGCCTGCGAGGTGCGGTCCAGGAGTTCCATGACCTCTTCAGGGCCCAGGCCCTGGTGGTGCAGGGCGGTGCTGAGCACTGTCCTCGCCGAGGCCGAACCTATGGCGCCGGCCAGCAGGCGCTCGCCAAACTGGATCGTCTCAGGCGTTGCCAGCGCACCGGGCAGCAGTTCGGTCAGGCCGAGGTGGGTCGTCAGTGCTTTTCGTGTTTTGCCCATGCCGAGGAAACGGCCGATGGTGTTCTCGAGTTCCTCGAGCGTGATCAGGCCGCTGTTGGTTTTCATGAGGATATCGGATGCAGAGGTCGACTCCCTGTCCGGCTTGAGCAGTGAAACCAGAATGACTGCGGATGTATTGAGCAGCAGGGAGATAATCGCGCCCTGGTTGAAACTCATAGAGGGAAAAATGAAGAACAGTTTGTTGAATTGTTCAATATTGGTGACGGAAGGCAGCAGCAACCACAGGGCCCAACTGCAGACACCCAGCGAAAGGCCCCAGATCGCGCCGGTTCGGCTGGCGCCCCGCCAGTAAATACCTATCAGCATTGCAGGTGCAAATTGTGCAGCCGCCGAGAAAGACAACAGGCCGATGGAGGCCAGCGGCACACCGGCTTCGATTGCCTCATAATACGCGACAGCCATCAGTGCGAGCAGCAGGATGGATATCCTGCGCACGCGCAATAGTGTTTGTGAAAGATCCCGTTGGCCCCGGTTTTTGGTTATTCCGCTGCGCAGCAACAGGGGCATCACGATGTCATTGCTGACCATGATCGCCAATGCGACCGTTGAAACGATGACCATGCCGGTTGCGGCGGAAAAACCACCCAGGAAAGCCAGCAGGGTCAGCACCGGTCTGTCAAAGGCCAGTGGCAGTGACAAAACGTAGGTATCCGGGTTCACGTCCTGGCCGGCAAATTGTTGCAGACCGGCCAGGGCGATGGGTACGACGAGCGCGGCGAAAACAATCAGGTAGACCGGAAAAATCCATCGTGCGGCACGCAGGTCGGTGGTGTCACGGAATTCAACGATGGCCACGTGGAACTGACGGGGCAGGCACAGGATCGCCACCATGCCCAGTATCAGCTGGATTCCAAATCCTTCCGGCAGCCGCCACGGGGTGAACAGTTGTTGGTAGATCACATTTTCCCGCATGGCTTCAGCGACACTACCAAGACCGTGAAAAACACCGAATATCGCAAACAGGCCGATGGCTGTGAATGCCAGTAATTTAACCAGTGACTCGAACGCGATGGCCCACATCAGACCCCGGTGATGTTCGCTGGAATCCATGTTGCGGGTGCCAAACACCATCGAAAACACGGCCAGCGTCAACGCCAGGTAAAGGGGCAGCTGGTCGGGAACGACATATGCGCTGTCGGTGGACTTGCTGATCACCTCGATACCGGTGGTGATGCCCTTCAGCTGCAGCGCAATATACGGTACCGAACCGATGACTGCGGCGCACGTGACAAGTACGGCTATGGTATGGCTGCGACCGTAACGGTAGGCGATAAAGTCTGCAATGGATGTGATCCGCTGGTCCCGGCTGGTGATGGCAATGCGCCGGATGATATCGAAGCCGAGCAGCATCATCAGCACCGGTCCAAGGTAGATGGGCAAAAAACCCCAACCGCTGGAAGCAGCCCTGCCCACGGCCCCGTAAAACGTCCAGGATGTGCAATATACTGCCATCGAAAGCGAATAAATGATGGCTTTGAACTTTCGTCGGTCACGCCCGATCCGCTGCTCGTCACCATACCAGGCAATCGCAAATAACAGGCCCATATAGGCCAGTACGATGAGGCTCAGTTTCCAGGGGTTAAGCATGTGTCACGAAGTTTTCAGTATTTTTCAACGGACCATTTTGATTTTTTAACACCCTCTACGACTAAAGTAGGAGCGTTATGCTCATGTTCTCAACGTAACATAGCGATCGGGAATTTACCATCTACAGAGAGGCTACCCCCATGAGTCAACCAACACAAAGACAAGCTTATTGGACGGCAAACCTGAAACTGATGGCAGGATGTCTTGCCATCTGGTTCGTCGTGTCCTTCCTGTTCGGAATCATCCTGGTCGATCAGCTCAACACCATCAAGATAGGTGGTTACAGGCTGGGCTTCTGGTTTGCCCAACAGGGTTCAATGTACATCTTCGTGGTCCTGATTTTCTTCTACGCATCGCGTATGAAAAAACTCGATCAGAAGTTCAACGTAGAAGAAGACTGACGGAGAATAATAATGGATCTTAAAACACTCACTTTCTTAGTCGTCGGTGCCACGTTCGCATTGTATGTTGGCATTGCCATCTGGGCCCGGGCGGGAACCACCAAGGAATTCTATGTTGCGGGTATGGGTGTGCACCCGGTTGCCAACGGCATGGCTACCGCCGCCGACTGGATGTCCGCCGCGTCATTTATTTCGATGGCAGGCTTAATTGCCTTCATGGGTTATGACGGCTCCGTTTACCTGATGGGCTGGACGGGCGGTTACGTTTTGCTGGCACTGTTACTGGCGCCTTACCTGCGTAAGTTCGGCAAGTTTACGGTTTCGGAATTTATCGGCGAGCGCTACTATTCAAAGGCTGCTCGTATTGTGGCCGTAATATGTCTTGTCGTGGCTTCGGTCACGTATGTAATCGGGCAGATGAAGGGTATCGGCGTCGCATTCTCACGCTTTCTGGAAGTTGATTTCCACACCGGCGTCGTCGTGGGTATGGCCATCGTGTTCGTTTACGCGGTTATGGGTGGTATGAAAGGCATTACCTACACCCAGATCGCGCAATACTGCGTGCTGATATTTGCCTACACGGTGCCGGCCATTTTTATTTCACTCAACCTGACCGGTAACCCGATTCCACAACTGGGTTTGGGCAGCACCATGACCGATGGTTCCGGGATGGCTATGCTGGACAAACTGGACTTGATCGTGAGGGACCTCGGCTTTGCAGCCTATACGGCGCAGAAGAGTTCGACGTTGAACCTGTTCCTGTTGACCCTTTCGTTAATGATAGGAACAGCCGGTTTGCCGCACGTTATCATGCGCTTCTTCACGGTTCCCCGGGTCGCGGATGCACGTACTTCAGCCGGTTGGGCGCTGGTGTTTATCGCCATTTTGTATACCACGGCCCCTGCCGTTGGCGCGATGGCCCGCCTGAACCTGATGGAAACCATCCAGACAGGTGAAGTCGGCTCCCCGGACGGCAACATGATTTACGAGCAAAGGCCTGCCTGGTTCAAGAATTGGGAAACGACCGGTCTGTTGAAATTTGAGGACAAGAACGGTGATGGCCGGATTCAGTATTATGATGACAAGAGCAAGAATGCGGACTTTTTAGCGAAAGTCGCGGCCTTGGGATGGAAAGGCAACGAGATGGTAACGGTCGATCGTGACATCATGGTGCTGGCCAACCCGGAAATTGCCAAGCTGCCCAACTGGGTTATCGCCCTGGTAGCCGCCGGTGGTCTGGCAGCCGCGTTGTCAACTGCTGCCGGCTTGCTGCTTGCCATCTCCACGGCTATTTCCCATGACGTGATCAAGGGCATGATTTCTCCGGATATCTCGGAAAGTAAAGAGCTGATGGCAAGCCGTATAGCCATGGCGGGTGCAATCGTCGTGGCCGGTTATCTGGGTATGAATCCGCCAGGCTTTGCGGCGCAGGTGGTAGCCCTGGCCTTCGGTCTGGCGGCTGCTTCCATATTCCCTGCCCTGATGATGGGTATCTTTAACAAGAACATGGACAACATTGGCGCCATTGTGGGTATGTTGGTGGGTCTGACCTCTACGCTGGTCTACATTTTCTGGTTCAAGGGATGGTTCTTTGTTCCCGGAACAGAGATGGCAGCAAATACACCGGCCAACTGGTTCATGGGTATTTCACCCGAAGCATTTGGAGCAGTCGGTGCGTTGCTCAACTTTGTCTCAGCGTATGTTGTCTCCAAGATTACGCCTCCACCACCGGAGCATATCCAGCACCTGGTGGAAGATATCCGCGTACCCATGGGCGCAGCCAAAGCAGCTTCTCAACATTGAGATAGGCTGACAAGGTAAGATGCAGGGCCAGCACTTTGCTGGCCCTTTTTTTTAAGTCCACATTGGTTTTAGAATGAAACAATGAGCACCGAATTCAACGACGTAACCTTCGCGGCAGAATTTCTCCACACGGTTCAACCCTTTAACGCTCTTTCCAGTGAAGATCTGCATTGGCTTGCGCGAAAACTGGAGGTTGTCTATTACCCCCAGGGAAAATTCATTTTTTCATCCCGCCCGGCGCCCGGTCTCGCCATCATCCGCAAAGGCGCGGCAAGACTGCTGGACGACAAACACAGGTTCCTGGACAAGCGCTCCGAAGGAGAGTTGTTTGGACACTCGATCTATTTTCATGGTGAACTGAAAGACTACAACGCCGAAGCCGAAGAAGATTGTCTTATTTGGCAATTGAAAGCCGAAGACTTCGAGGAGATATGCCACAGGTATCCCTTGATAGGCGAGTACTTCAGCAGTCATCTCAAATCCAGGCTGAGTGCCGCCATACAGGCGCAAAGCGCGGTAACCCAGGTTCGTGACCTGTTGAATCGCGAGCCGGTTCTGGTTGACCACGACACCAGTATCCGGGCAGCCGCCCAGGCGATGAGCAGGGAAAACGTTTCAAGCATCATGGTCGTGCAAGATGGTGGTTTGTGTGGAATCGTGACAGACAAGGATTTGCGTCAGAGGGTGCTCGTCGAGGGTTTGGACTCCAGCCTGCCCATCAAAAAGGTAATGACCATACATCCTATGAGCATTGCAGCCGATTCGGATGTTGATGCCGCCTTGCTGTTGATGATGCGGAAAAACTACCACCACCTGCCGATCGTGGATGACGGCAGGCCGCTGGGACTGGTGACCGCGGGTGATATTTTACGGGCACAATCCGAGCACCCCCTGAGACTGGTGCGGGATATTTATAAACTTAACAGCGTCGATGAATTGCTGGTTCTCAGCCAGCGTCTGCCATCCCTGTTCGAGCGTATGGTCAACCTGGGCCGCGGGGTCGGTCAGATCGGGCGCATGGTCACCCATATTACCGACGCATTTACAGTGAGATTGATTCAACTCGCGGAAAAGAAACTGGGGCCGCCGCCGATGGTATTTGCCTGGGTTGTTTTCGGTTCGCAGGCACGCGAGGAGCAAACAGCCAAAACCGACCAGGATAACGGACTTGTTCTCGAGCGTGACGCCAGTGAGGAAGAGGACCGTTACTTTTCCAGGTTGGCCGAAATGGTGTGTGGCGGCCTGGACCAGCTCGGATACGTTTACTGCCCGGGTGAAATCATGGCCCTCAATGTCAAGTGGCGGGTCTCATTGTCCAAATGGAAGCGCTATTTTGATGGTTGGGTGGAGGAACCGAACCCGAAATCCGTGATGCATAGCAATATATTTTTTGATATCCGCTGTGTGCATGGTGAGAATGAATTGGTTGAGGAACTCCACGATCACGTTATTGCTCTCACCAAAAATAACCGCATTTTCCTGCGATTCATGGCCAGCAATGCCCTGGGTCACCGTCCGCCTCTGGGGTTCTTCCGCCGCTTCGTACAGGAACACGACGGAAGCCAAAGTGAGGGTCTGAACCTGAAGCATCGCGGTATCGTACCGATCACCGACCTGGTCAGGATTCGCGCGCTCGAAGGAGGCATCAAGGTCGCCAATACATTTCGCCGGATCGAACAGGCAACCGCTGCTGGCGTGATGAATGAAAGTGACGCCAGCAGCTTGCGTGACGCCCTGATCCTGATTAACCGAATCCGTATTTCTCACCAGTCGTCTCAGATGACCGCGGGTGAAAAACCCAGCAATTATGTGCCGCCGGAACAGCTTTCACCCTTGATGCGAAGAAATCTCAAAGCCGCCTTCATGCTGGTCCTGGAGGCTCAGAATGCACTGGAACTCAGGTACCAGGTTCACTGATGTTCCGGCAATGGCGCCTGCGCAGACGCTGCCGGATGTTTGCCCGACAATGCAGCCAAGCCAGCTTGGGTAACTATATTCAAGCGTGCGCTGAGATTGATCTTGATACCCTTGACAACACGCCCCTGATTTCGGTCGACCTTGAACTGACCGGTCTCGATGCGAAGCAAAACCAGATCATTGCCATCGGCTGGACACAGGTCGATCACGGACGCATCCACCTTGATGCCAACCGTCATATCATGGTCAATGCGCAACAATCGGTAGGTCAAAGCGCCGAGATCCACGAGTTAATGGATAGCGACGTCGCCACCGGTGTGCCGCAGGACACCGCTTTGCAGAAACTTTTCGAGGCTGCTACCGGCCGTGTGTGGTTGTTTCACCACGCCAGGCTTGACGTGGCTTTTCTGCAGAAAGCCTGTCGGGGCTGGGCCGGTGTTGCCCCGCCCTTTGTGGTCCTCGATACGATGCACATGGAACTTGGAATGAGAAAGCGTCGCGATCAACCGGTAAAGCAGGGTGAGTTAACACTGGGCGCATTGCGTTCCAGCTATAATCTTCCCCGCTATACGGCACACAACGCATTGATTGACGCCTTTGCAACGGCCGAACTGATGCTGGCAATCGCATCGAAGATGGAGCCGTCCGCGTCACTCGTACTTAAACCTCATGTTCGCTTTTTTTAACCCACCCCGCACTAAAGTCGAATATTTTCACCCCGACGTCGGGCCATAAAATAATCAATTGATTAGAGCCCAACTACTTATGGACGTATAGATGATGGAATACCGGACAATTTACCGTAACTCAATGGATAACCCTGAAGAATTTTGGGGTAGCGCTGCCGCTGAACTGATTTGGACCAAACCATGGAACAAGGTGCTCGATGACTCGGATGCGCCTTTTTACGAGTGGTTTGAGGGTGGTGAAATCAATACCTGTTACAACGCCCTCGACCGGCATTGCGAAGAGGGCAGGGCCGGGCAGGCTGCGCTGATATACGATAGTCCGGTAACCGGGCAGGTACGTACTTTCACCTACGCGGATCTGCGTGACAAGGTGGCGGTGTTTGCCAACGCGCTACAAAGACACGGTGTGGAAAAAGGTGACCGCGTCATCGTCTACATGCCGATGATCCCCGAAGCGGTAATCGCGGTGCTGGCCTGTGCCAGGATCGGTGCGATCCACTCGGTCGTGTTTGGCGGTTTTGCCGCAAAGGAACTCGCCACGAGGGTCGTGGATGCGGCCCCTAAACTGGTGATCAGCGCCAGCTGTGGTGTCGAGGGTAAAAAAATCATCCCTTATCTCCCTTTGCTGGACGAGGCCTTGCAGATAGCAGGGGTCGAAAACCTGACACGCATCCTGGTCTCCAGGCCGCAACTGCCGATCGAGAACTTGCATCCATCGGCTGTGCTCTGGGAAGACGCGGTTGCACAGGCGCACGCGGTCGATTGCGTTCCGGTGAGCGCCACCGATCCGCTTTACATCCTGTATACGTCCGGTACCACCGGTGAACCCAAGGGTGTGGTCAGACCTAACGGTGGTCACGCCGTCGCACTCAAGTGGAGTATGAAAAATATCTACAATGTTGAACCCGGTGACGTTTACTGGGCGGCATCGGACATTGGCTGGGTCGTTGGCCATTCCTATATCATTTATGCGCCATTACTGCATGGTTGTACCAGTATCCTGTATGAGGGCAAGCCCATCGGCACACCCGATGCCGGTGCGTTCTGGCGTGTCATCGAACAGCACAAGGTCAACTGCCTGTTTACGGCGCCGACGGCTTTCCGGGCCATACGCCAGAAAGACCCGGCGGGTGACCTTCTCAGGCAATACGATATCAGCAGCCTGAAAGCCCTTTACCTGGCAGGCGAGCGTTGTGATCCGGACACCCTGCACTGGGCGGAAAGCCAGCTCAAGATTCCCGTGATCGATCATTGGTGGCAAACGGAAAGCGGCTGGCCGATGGCGGCCAACCCGATGGGTGTGGAACAGTTACCGGTCAAGGCCGGTTCCCCGACGGTTGCCGTACCGGGTTATGACATCAGGGTGCTCGATGATGAGGGCAATGAGGTTCCCAGGGGACAGTCCGGCTATATCATGGTCAAGTTGCCTTTGCCCCCCGGTTGCCTGAATACGCTTTGGGGTAACCGTAAACGCTACCGCGAGGCCTACCTCACACGTTTTGAGGGCTATTACCTGACCGGAGACGCCGGCGTGATGGACGAGCAGGGTTACCTGTGGGTGATGAGCCGGATCGATGACGTGATCAATGTCGCCGGGCACCGGTTGTCAACCGGGGCGCTCGAGGAAGCACTCGCCTCCCACCCCGATGTTGCCGAATGCGCCGTGATCGGGGTTGAAGACAAGCTTAAAGGTGAAATGCCGATTGGGTTCGTGGTGATCAACAGCGGCAGTGAAGTCGACGAGCAGGAACTGAAGCAGAGCTTGAAAGCCATTGTACGCTCGCAGGTTGGCGCGATCGCGACACCCAGGGACATTTACGTGGTTGAGCGTCTGCCAAAGACCCGTTCGGGGAAGATCCTGAGGGGTACCATGCGGAATATCGCCGACGGCAAAGAGTATAAAACACCGGCTACCATCGATGATCCCATGGTTCTGGATGAAATCTCATCAGCTCTCGGTATGGATTAGCCTGGATAATTCACCAAGGATCCGGAATTTGCAGCGTAGCTGGCGAAACAGTTTGATTGGTCGTTCGAAAAAGCATAGCCCGCTATGGTTTGAGAAGGATCGGCCAAAATGTGAAGTCAGAAGCGTTGCAAAACCGAATAGGACAAACTGTATTTTTAGCAAAAGGCCAAAAATGCATGTATCACCATGAAATAAATGGGCGTTTGGCATTTACTCGTCCGCCTTGGTGAAATATTCGGGTTGGTTCCAGACCAAAAGGCCGGCGATCGCCGGCCTGTGGTCACCCGGGAAGTGACGCTTTGATTATTGGTCGGGGTGGCGAGATTCGAACTCACGACCCCCACGTCCCGAACGTGGTGCTCTACCAGGCTGAGCTACACCCCGACTAAGGCGCGTATTCTAACCAAGCGGACCGGGCATTGAAAGACTCAATTGAGATCATTCTTGTAGAACCGTTAATCTTTTTTTTACATGCCATAAATGAAAAACATGACCGTCAACAAATACATAGACAAACAAACTACAAATTGCTGTAAATCAGATGCAAGAAAACTCGTCAATTGTTAAGATTTTGTAATAAATCCTTGTTACAATCGCTCCGATCATTACGAGAGTAATGTGAAGGAGGCAGTGTTCGCAGGGGCGTGATCGTTTGTTTTTGGAAGCGTACCAAGGTTTCCATTCAGGTAAAACAAATCAACCTCTTCCTGACTCCCTGAAACTCAACAGTTCCTTGATGATTTACAGGTGGACAACTCAATGTTTAAAAGAACCCGAAACTCATTTGCTTTCCTGATATTTTTCCTCATTTTAACACTACCAATGACCGCCCTGGCGCAGCAGACGACTTCTGCATTAAGGGTAAATGTCGCTGCTCCGAATGAAATGCCGGCGACCGATGCCTTGGTCAGTGTCACAGACACGCGCACGGGCAGTACCAAAACATCCGCGGTAACCTCCGCCGGATCGGTTACGTTCACGGGCTTGCGTATCGGCGGACCCTACACCGTAAAGGCCAGCGCAATAGGTTATTCGGACCAGACGGTCACCGATGTCTTTGTCCGTTTGGGTGACACCTTCGTGCTGCCGATGACGCTCGGCCTGGTCGACATGGAAGAGGTAATCGTTACTTCCGCAGCGGTTATGACCGAACAGGTTGCCCTCGGTCCGGCATCGACATTCAACATCGAGGACCTTGAGGATTATCCGGCCATTAACCGTGATATCCGCGACGTTATCCGCTTTGACCCGCGTATTTACCAGGATGCGGCCTTCGTAGGCGCCATCCAGTGCGCAGGCGCCAACTCCCGCTTCAACAGCCTGACGGTCGATGGCGTGAGGATGAACGATAACTTTGGCTTGAACAGCAATGGGTATCCGACGGAAAGACAGCCTTTCCCCTATGACGCCATCCAGCAGGTTTCAGTGGAACTGGCGCCATTTGACGTACAGTACGGCGGTTTTACCGGTTGTAACATCAACGCTGTCACCAAGTCCGGTGGTAATGAGTTTTTTGGTTCGGCTTTTTATGATTATACCAATGACAGCATGCGGGGCGACAAGCTGGAAGGCGACCCCATCGATAATGGCAGCTATTCCGAAAAGCGCTACGGCGCTACCATCGGCGGTCCGATCATCAAGGATAAATTGTTCTTCTTCCTGGCCTACGAAAAGCTGGATGGCGTGCAGCAGTTTAACCGTGGCGGTGCTGATTCAGGCGCCGGTGACACTGTCAATGGTGTCAGCGTGGCACAGTTGAATGAAATCGCCGATATTGCCCAAAATGTCTATGGCTATGATGTCGGCGGGTTCCCGACTACGCTGCCGGTAAGCGATGAAAAACTGGTTGCAAAACTCGACTGGCAGATCAACGACAACCACCGCGCCGCATTCACCTACAATTACAATGATGGCTTCAGCCTGTCGGAAAGTGATAGCGGTTCTTCAAGACTTTCATATTCAAATCACTATTACAAGCGCGGCGCTACGCTGAAAGCCTACACCCTGCATATCTTTTCGGATTGGAATGACCAGTTCTCCACGGAAGTTCGTGGCGGTCACTTCAAACTGGATAACCTCCAGCAGAACATCGGTGAACCGGGTTTTGGCGAGGTGCAGGTTCGCACCTTTAACAACGGCAGCAGTGCAACCGTCTACCTCGGTGTGGATGATTCGCGCCAATCCAATAAACTGAATTACGAGACCAACAATTACAAGTTTGCCGGCAAATACGTCACCGGCAATCACGTAATCACCGGTGGTTACGAGCGTGATGAACTGACTGTTTTCAACCTGTTCATCCAGCAAACTGAAGGCGAATACGTATTCGATGGCAATTGCAGCAATGCCAATCCGAACGGCTGTATCGAAAACTTCAGAAACGGTTTCCTGAGTCCTTCGGACGACATCATTTATGATAATGCCCGCCCGACCAACAATCCGGACGATGGTGCAGCTGCCTGGGCTTATGACATCAACACGCTCTACGCGCAGGACGAGTTCACCTTTGGTGGCGGTGACATGGTCCTCGTAGCCGGTCTGCGTTACGAGTGGTACCAAAGTAATGACCTGCCGGCTGCGAATCCAAATTTTTACGCCCGCAACGGCTTCACCAATGCCTCCAACTTCGACGGTATGGACCTGATACAACCGCGTATCGGCTTTAACTGGGATGTCAACGACCGCACCAGTGTACGCGCGGGCGGCGGTCTTTACGCCGGCGGCAACCCGAACGTTTGGTTGTCGAACAACTTTTCCAACGACGGCACGACGGTGGTCGAGGTTCGCGAAGGTGTAATCGACGCTGCCAACGGCGGCGTTGGTAACTGGGATTTTTCAACGATCGACTGGACCGGTTCGGGACGTCCCATCTGGGATATTCCACAGGACATGTATGACGCCGTCGCCGCGGGTTCATCCGACGGTAACGTCGATGCTATCGATCCCAACTTCAAATTGCCCAGCAACTGGAAGTTCAATCTGGGTGTGACCTATGATCTCGACCTGGGCAAGATGGGCGACGGTTATATACTGAACAGTGACCTGCTCTATACAACAGCGAATGATTCAGCCATCATCGTGTGGGATAACCTTGAGCTGGTCGGAACCGCACCCGACGGCCGTCCGATTTACAACAACACCCGTGGTTTTCTGAATGACGCGATCTTGACCAACGTCAAAGGTAAGGACGCTACTTCACTCAATTGGTCGATTGGTTTGAACAAAGCCTATGACAATGGTTTTGACTGGTCACTGGGATATTCCTATACCAAGGCCAAGGATGTGAATCCGATGACAAGTTCCGTTTCATTTTCAAATTATGCCAACGTTGCGGTAGATGATCCGAATAACCCGGGGGTGGCGATTTCAAATTACTCGATCCCGCATCGTTTCACCGCTCGTTTAGCCTATGAAGCCTACTGGTGGAATGATAACCGCACCATGATTACCCTGTTCGGTGCCATGAACCAGGGCCGTCCTTACTCCTATGTTTTCAGCAGGGATGATGGCGATGTCTTTGGCGACCTGGTGGACTACCGTCACCTGCTTTATGTACCGGATGGTGCGAGCGACCCGAATGTCGTGTATGCGGATTCGTTTAACCAGCAGGCCTTTTTTGACTTTATCGATAAGGCGGGTCTGAAGCCGGGTATTCAAAAACGTAACAACGAGCTGAGCAACTGGTGGGGTCATCTGGATCTGCGTATCGAGCAGGAGTTCCCCGGATTCTTTAAAAAGGACAAGTTCCATGCGTATCTCGTTATCAGCAACTTCTGTAACCTGTTGAATGACAACTGGTGCGTGCTGAAGGAAGCGGCCTTCCCGCGTACGGATGATGTTGTCGATATGAAGATTGTTGATGGCAAGTATTTGTACGAGTCCTTTGTCAATCCTGGTGGACAAAGCCGCAGCACCAACGCGTCTTTATGGGAAATGCGTATAGGTCTGAAATACACCTTCTGACATAAGCAGTAACGGGGGAGTGACCGGGAGGCCAGCTTTTAGCTGGCCTCCCTTTTTTCGGTATTGCCCCGGGCCTCATCCCGTGGCATGGTGTCATCACCGGCGCAAAGCCGGTGAATCAATTGACTTGTATTAAAACGGAGTTTGCCTTGTCTGCTGAACCTATAAGCGCCCGTATCTATCCGGCTGGAATCTTGACCATGCTAAGCCGCATGGAAGTTGAACGTTTACAACAGGCCAGCCAGGGAGAGATGGGCAGCCTGTTACGCCGTTGCGCCCTGGCGGTGCTCAACAGCGGTAATGAAAGTGATGATGCGGAAGAGTTATTGCAACAATACAAGAACTTTCGAATAGAGATACAGCAGGTTAACCGCGGATTCCGCATGGAACTGAGTGATGCTCCGGGTTCGGCATTTGTTGACGGCATCATGGTCCAGGGCGTACGTGAACTGCTCTCGGCAGTCGTCCGTGACCTTGTCTATTTTGACTCCGAGATCTGCGGCCGTTCCTCCACCGACCTCGAAAGCCAGGAGGGTATCACCAACACGGTTTTTGAAATTTTGCGTAATGCGCATACGATGAGTCCCGCACGGGAACCCGACGTGGTGGTCTTCTGGGGCGGGCACGCGATTCAGCGTTTTGAATACGACTACACGAAAAAGGTGGGCTACGAAACCGGTCTGCGCAAGCTGAACATCTGCACGGGTTGCGGGCCGGGGGCGATGAAAGGCCCGATGAAGGGGGCGGCGATTGCGCATGCCAAACAACGTATAACAGGCGGCAGTTACATCGGTATTTCAGAGCCCGGTATCATCGCTGCGGAGTCGCCCAACCCCATCGTCAACCAGCTGGTCATTATGCCGGACATTGAAAAACGTCTGGAAGCGTTTGTTCGACTGGGTCACGGCTTCGTCGTGTTTCCCGGTGGTGTTGGAACCGCAGAGGAAATTCTTTTCCTGCTGGGCGTGCTGTTGAACCCGGCCAATGAGGGCATGCCGTTCCCATTTGTCCTGACCGGGCCGGCGGAATCTGCCGAATATTTCGAACAGATTGACGCGTTTATCGGTCTGACCCTGGGTGAAGAGGCCCAGGCAAAATACCAGATCATCATCAACGACCCCGATCAAGTGGCCCAGACCATGGCCTCCGGTATGGTTCAGGTGAGGAGCTACCGCAGGCAGTACAAGGACGCCTATTATTTTAACTGGTTGTTACAGATTCAGCCGGAGTTCCAGCAGCCCTTCAATCCGAGCCATGAAAACATGGCGGCCCTGCATCTGCACCGTGACCAGCCCAAGCATTTACTGGCAGCCGCACTGCGTCGTGCTTTCTCCGGTATCGTCGCGGGCAATGTCAAACCGGAAACGATAAAATCCGTCCGAAAACTGGGACCGTTCCAGATCAATGGTGAAAAGGAAATCATGCAGGCGCTGGATCGCCTGCTCGCCTCATTTATCGAGCAGAAGCGTATGAAATTGCCTGGTACGACCTACAGCCCCTGTTACAGGATCGCTTCCTGACAGGTTGATCCTCTGGCATTTGAATCCTTTCTGATTGACACGGCGAAAGATCAGGGTACTAAAAGCAGATGGTTTGCGGGTAGAACAGAAACGGGGATAACGTGATGTTGAACGACTGCCGGCATTTTCCAGTGGTACTCCTGTCTGCGGTACTTTTTGCGTGTAGTCCTGCGGATGATTCCAGCGTTGACCTGACGGCCGGCACGGTTGATCCTGGCGCGGGAGACGCTGCTGAATTCGTCGCCCGTGCCGAGATTGAACTGTCCGCGTTGCTGGCTGAAAACGAGCGCATGGCCTGGGTCTACAGCAATTTCATAACCCCCGATACCGAACAGTTGGCGGCCCTGGCAACACAAAGGTTCGCCGGAAAACAGACTGAACTGGCTAACGATGCGGCCAGCTACCTGAAGCTTTCCGGGCTTGATTCTGACACCCGGCGCAAGCTGGGCATTTTACGCAGCGATATCAACATACCGGCGCCTGCCGATTCCGCCAAGAACGCGGAACAGTCGGAGATCGGCACCAGGCTGGCCGGCATCTACGGCAGGGGTAAGTATTGCTACGCGAATGGCGAGTGCCTCGACCTCGGACACCTCGGTGACATCATGGCAGAGTCACGCGATCCCGGTGCACTGCTTGAAGCCTGGGATGGCTGGAGAACCGTGTCGCCGCCTATGAAGGACCTGTACGCCCGCCAGGTTGAGCTGGCCAATGAAGGTGCGACAGAACTGGGGTTTCCAGACCTCGGTGCGATGTGGCAATCGGGGTACGACATGCCGCCGGATGATTTTGCCGCTGAAATTGATCGCCTGTGGTCAGAGGTGAAACCACTCTACGAGGCTTTGCACTGCCACGTACGTGCGAAATTAGGTGAACATTACGGTACGGATCTGGTGCCGAAGGATGGACTCATTCCGGCGAATTTGCTGGGTGATATGTGGGCACAGGACTGGAGTAATATTTACCCGCTGGTTGCCCCGAATAATTCCGCATCCTCCTATGACATCACGGCAATCCTGAAGGAAAGGGGTTTCGATGCCGTCAGCATGGTTAAAGCGGGAGAAGCATTTTTCAGTTCCCTGGGGTTTGAAGAATTGCCGGCGACATTCTGGAAGCGTTCGCTGTTCGTCAGGCCCGAAGACCGGGACGTGGTCTGCCACGCCTCGGCCTGGAATGTGGATGAACAGGATGACCTGCGTATCAAGATGTGCATCAAGGTCAATGCCGAAGATTTCAAAACCATCCACCACGAACTCGGTCACAACTATTACCAGCGCGCCTACAATACACAAAGCTACTTCTACCGTTCGGGCGCAAACGATGGTTTCCACGAAGCCGTAGGCGACACGATTGCACTTTCGATCACGCCTGATTACCTGCAAAAAATCGGTTTGCTGGAAACGTTACCGAATGCCAGCAACGACCTGGGCCTGCTGATGAAACGCGCCCTGGAGGGGGTCGCATTTCTGCCGTTTGGCCTGGTAGTGGACCAGTGGCGCTGGCAGGTTTTTGCGGGCCGGGCAGGTCCTGACGAATATAATGACCTGTGGTGGCGGCTACGCGAAGAATACCAGGGTGTCAAAGCACCGAATGAAAGACCCGCCGGCGCCTTCGATGCGGGCGCCAAGTTTCATGTACCCGGTAATACGCCATATATGAGGTACTTCCTGGCGCGTATATTGCAGTTTCAATTCCACCGCGCCCTGTGTGAGATCGCAGGCGTCGAGGGTCCCGTTCACCGTTGTTCCATCTACGGCAACAAGCGGGCGGGGCAGCGTTTGAACGCCATGCTGGAGATGGGCCGGAGCAAGCCGTGGCCGGATGAGTTGGAGGTCCTGACCGGTCAGCGGGTGATGGATGCGACTGCCATGCTCGACTATTTTGCTCCTCTTAAGGCGTGGCTCGATGAGCAGAATCAAGGGCGTCAGTGCGGATGGTGAATAGCGTGCTCAATTTAGCTATTTAAGACCGAGAACCGGTTGAACTGTTTAGCACCGTCGGGCGCATTTTGTTTTGATGTTTTTGAACTGTTTGCGATTCTATAGGTATTGTGCCAACTGACCGCAGCGCTGCGGGTGCCTGCCTCTGAGACACGCCACGAGTACATCCCTGTAGACTCTTCAAAAACGTCCATGTTTTTGGAGGTCTCAGAGACAGGAACCCGCATCCCCGCTTGAGTTCAGGGAGGTCTCAGAGACAGGCACCCGCATCCCCGCTTGAGTTCAGTGGATTACTGATGCATCAAATCAAAGGCGTGTGATCTTTTTCTGGAAGAATCCACGAAAGTCGAGCGGTGGTATGGGTAACACCGTCAGAGACCGTAGCCAGCAGGGAGGCTGGCTTCGAGCCTACAGGGAAGTATTCACGGCGTGTTTCTGATGGTGTTACCCGTGCCGCCGCGGTCAGTTGGTGCAAACTCTGAAACAACCCCTAATCTCTGCCCGACTTTAACCGCATCACCCGCGCCAAACTCTTCGAGTTTTTTCAAAGCACCCGGCGGCATCAATAGAATTACCGTGGAACCCATGTTGAAGCGACCCATCTCTGCACCTTTCACGAGTGTGATTTCATCATCTGAGTAATCTTTGACAGTGACTTCCTTGTTCTTTGTAGGGGTCACTTCGCCGGCCCAAACCGTTTCCGTACTTGAAACCAGCAGCGCACCCACCAGCACCATCACCAGCGGACCCGAACCGGTTTCAAATATGGATATGACGCGCTCATTGCGGGCGAACAGTCGTGGAACCTGGCGTACCGTGTAGGGCGCGACGGAAAACAACCTGCCGGGAACGTGGATCATGCGCTGAAGCCGACCACCAAGGGGCATATGGACACGGTGATAGTCTTTGGGAGAGAGATAAATAGTTGCAAAGTATCCACCTGTAAGTGGCTGACAGACCGGATCATTTGCGAGCAGGTCCTGCAGAGAATAATCCTTCCCCTTGGCCTGCAGGATGCGGTTTTCCTTCAGCGCGCCGGTTTCGCTGATCCTGCCGTCGCAGGGTGAAAGAAACGCCTGCGGATCGTGGTCAAATGTCCTGACACCGGGTTTCAGCGCGCGCGTGAACCAGGCATTGAAGCTGACGTAATCCGCCGGGTCAGGTGCCAGGGCTTCGTTGTAATCGATACCGGCCATACGGCTGATCTGGTGAATCAGCAGGTTTTTGACCCAACGGGTTTCGCAGCGCATCAGGGCATAGACGATGCGGGACAGGAAATGCTGCGGCAGGATATATTGGAAGCCTGCAAGTATGCGTTCGATGATGGATGTCATTCTGCAAACCTTTTGGTGCGAGAAATCTTACGGCGTCTGTGATAGTCAACTATAATGCCTGTCGGCTTGTAAATCGCCATGCATTGTACCGGATGGCGAGCCAGCGTTTACACTGCATTACACGAGCCCATATATTGCACTACGGATTACCAGATTCAACAGGACTTTTATGCAAACTGCCGAAAACTGGCTTGAGTATTGCGCCGGTGAAATGAAGCGTGCGGGTCTGTTCTTCGGTCATGGTACCGACAATGAACACGATGAGGCCGCCTGGATGCTGTTGCACGTGCTTGGCAAACCGCTGGATGGCAGTTTTGAACACTGGGACGTGGTTCTCAGCGAAGCTCAGCGGGAAGAGTTGATGACCTTGCTGGGTCGCAGGATCGGAGAACGGTGTCCACTTGCATACCTGACCGGTGAAGCGCGCTTTTGCGGTCTGGATTTTATCGTCAGTCCGCAGGTGTTGATTCCGCGCTCACCCCTGGCGGAGATGATCGTGGAGAAATTCTCGCCATGGCTCGATGTGCATGACGGGGTCAGAATTCTGGACATGTGTACCGGCGGCGGGTGTATCGCCATTGCGATGGCAAAGCACATGCCCGAATGCAGCGTGGATGCGGTGGATATCTCGGAGGAAGCATTAAAGATCGCCGCGGAAAATATCGAACGCCATGACGTAGGGGGCCGCGTCCGGTTGATTCACTCCGACCTCTTTTCTGCCCTTGAGAAAACCGCCTATGACCTGATCGTCAGCAACCCGCCGTATGTATCCAGTGCAGTGTTTGAGCAGTTGCCGGCAGAATACAGGGCCGAGCCTTCCGCCGGCCTGGTCAGCGGCGCGGATGGACTGGATATTGTGTTGAAAATGTTGGATGCTGCACCGGGATATCTCAGTGAGCGGGGTATCCTGATCGTGGAAGTCGGTGAAAGCGCGGTGGCGTTGCAGGAAATATTGCCCCGTGTGCCGTTTTTCTGGCTGGATTTTGACGCGGGTGGCGACGGTATATTCCTGCTGGAGTATGATCAATTGATTGCATGTCGTGAGGACGTGCGGGCGATTTTGGAGCAAAGGAAAAATGTCTGATAATACCTTCGGACGGATATTCAGAATGACAACCTTTGGTGAAAGTCATGGGCCAGCCATAGGCTGTATTGTTGACGGCTGTCCACCAGGGCTGGAAATCGATGCCGAGTATATAAAGAATGAACTGACACGCCGGGCAACCGGCAGGAGCAGGCATACGTCGCAACGTAAAGAAAAAGACGATGTGCAAATACTTTCAGGTGTGTTCGAGGGACGAACCACGGGCACACCCATCGCCCTGGTCATCGAAAACACCGACGCCCGCTCACGGGACTATAACGACATAGCGGAAAAATTCCGGCCGGGTCACGCCGATTTTACCTACTGGAAAAAATACGGCTTTCGTGATTATCGCGGTGGCGGGCGCTCGTCAGCACGTGAAACGACGATGCGGGTTGCGGCGGGCGCGATCGCCAGGAAATACCTGCATGAGCAGTTTGGAATCGAAATTCAGGGCTGGCTGGCCCAGCTCGGGCCGATTCGCACCGACAATGTCATGGACATGGACTGTATAGAGAGCAATCCTTTTTTCTGCCCGGACGCCAGTGTCCTGGGTCAACTGGAAAAGTACATGGACAGCCTGAGAAAGTCCGGTGATTCGGTTGGCGCGAGGATTTCGGCAGTGGCACGGAACGTACCGGCGGGCCTGGGCGAGCCTGTCTATGGAAAGTTGGATGCTGACCTGGCATCGGCGATGATGGGGATCAACGCGGCCAAGGCCGTGGATATCGGCGCCGGTTTCGATTGCGTCGGGCAATTGGGGACGGAGCACCGCGACGAGATCACTCCCGATGGATTCTTGAGCAATCATGCCGGCGGAATTCTGGGAGGTATATCCAGTGGCCAGGACGTCCGCGTTAGCGTGGCATTCAAACCGGCATCCAGCCTGCGTATCCCATGCAGGAGTATCGATATACATGGCAATGCCGTGGAAGTGATTACCAAGGGCCGTCACGACCCCTGCGTGGGTATCCGGGCGACACCCATCGTCGAGGCCATGCTGGCGCTTGTATTAATGGATCACGTGCTCAGGCAACGGGCACAGAACGGATAATGTAGAGGATTTGTATTCAATTATGGGCAAAAAATTAAAAATAGCGGTGGTTGGTGCCACCGGCGCGGTGGGTGAGGCCATGCTGTCGATCCTGGACGAATATGGTTTTATAGATGCGGATGTACATGCGCTTGCCAGTGAGAAGTCATTCGGCAAGACGGTGGATTTCGGTCACAGGAAACTGCCGGTGGAAGTGTTGGACAACTACGACTTCAGCGGAACTGATTTTGGTCTGTTCTCTGCCGGTGCAGGGATAAGCCTTAAGCACGCTCCCAGGGCGGCAAAGGCTGGCTGCACGGTTATCGACAATACTTCGGCCTTCCGGCGCGATGACGATATTCCGCTGGTTGTTCCGGAAATCAATGGTGACCTTCTCGAAAACCTCGAACCCGGCAGCATCATTGCCAATCCCAATTGTTCGACCATCCAGATGTTGATCGCCATCGCTCCAATACATGCAATCGCAGGCATAGAACGTATCAACGTTGCGACTTACCAGTCGGTGTCGGGCGCCGGCAGCGAAGGCCTCGAAGAACTGGCCCGCCAAACCGCGGACCGTCTGAGTTTCAAGGAAATTAAACCATCGGTGTTCCCGCTGCCAATTGCTTTCAACTGTATCCCGTTCATCGACACGATGCAGGACAATGACTACACACGCGAAGAAATGAAAATGCATTGGGAAACACGTAAAATCCTGCGGGATGACGGCATCGGCGTGAATGCAACGGCGGTACGCGTACCGGTGTTCTATGGACATTCCGAAGCGGTGCACCTTGAGACTGCCAGGGATGTCAGTATGGAAGAAGTGCGCGAGGCCATGCACAAGGCGCCCGGCTTGGTTTTGATCGATGACACCGCGGCAAAAGCGCAGGTGACCGCGGTTACCCACGCAGCAGGAAAAGACGAGACGTTTGTGAGCAGGCTGCGGCGCGACTACACTCACCCACGCGGCATCAACATGTGGGTCGTGAGTGACAATGTCAGGAAAGGCGCCGCGTTAAATGCGGTGCAAATACTTAAAATGATGGTCACGGGCAAAATGTCTGTGGAAACCTGAAGTCAGCAAAAGTACACTCTTGGGTGTCGGCGTCGAACACAATAAGCTGACAGCCAGGAAGTGACGGGGAAACCATGAACAAAAAAATGCGCTGGACAATGCTTGCCGTTCTGGGTCTTTTCAGCCCGGCGGTGCTGGCATTGGGATTGGGCGGGGCGGTTGTCAAGTCGTATCTGGATCAGCCGCTGGACGTCAGGGTTGAACTCATCAGCCAGAACGAAGAGGAACTGGAAAGTATCACCGCCGGACTTGCATCTGCGGAAGATTTTGAGTTGCTCGGTTTGAGCCTCACAGCCATCACCGTGCCACTTGAATTCGAGGTGGTCACGGACGCAGACCGGCCTTACGTCCACATCACCAGCAGGCTGAGCGTCAACGAACCGGTTGTCCAGGTCCTGGTGGAAGTTGTCTGGGCCAGTGGCAGGATGTTGCGTGAATATACACTGTTCCTGGATCCGCCAACAATCGATTCACCAGCGCCACCAGTTGTAATAAAACCCGCGCCGGTCAAAACGCAACCGGCGGAATCCAGTACCGCGCCTGTTACCCCCATTCAGAAAACTGTCGAGCCCCGCACAACCGAGCCGGCAACACCTGAACCCGTTGCAGAATCCCGGGATGTGGATGCTGATCTACCCGCAGAATCAACCGCCGATGAATCAACGACTGAGGAGTCAACATCATCCCGGGTTGCTGATGAGCCCGAACAGGAACCCGAACAGGAACAGGAACCCGAACAGCAGCAGGAACCCGAACAGCAGCAGGCGGCTGAGGAGTTTTCCGAAGACGAGGTCTACGGTCCGGTGGCACGTGGCGAAACTCTTTGGGGTATCGCCAAAGAATTCAGCAAGGGCAGCGGTTACTCTATTAACCAGACAATGCTTGCCCTGCAACGCAACAACCCGGAAGCCTTTATCAAGGGTAATATCAATTCGCTCAAACGCGGCGCCATTCTCCGTTTACCGGCGTTTAACGAACTGGGTGAACTGACCTCAAGGGAGGCGTTGCTGGAGGTCCTGCGGCAGGAAGAAGAGATCCGCAGCGGAGTCCGCTCGGTTGCACCGGATTTCAGTACACCGACCGTGGCGGAAAGCGGTGACTACCAGGCGTCAGTCGTCGAGGCGGAAGCCGAGCCCGAGTTGAAGCAGGATGAGGGTTACCTGGAACTGGTACCGCCGGCTGAAGATGAGGCACCGGATGCGCAAGTACCGGAGCCAGTGCCGGGGCAGCAAGATACTGCCGCGGCTGATTCCCTGCAGGAAGAACTGTCGCGTACCGAGGAAGATTTGTTGAATGCCCGGCAGGAAAATACATACCTGACCGAACGTATCGCGGAACTGGAGGCGGAGGCTGCGGCGCGCGAAGAGCAAGCGGTTGCGGTTGAAGACACAGATCTGGCAAACATGGAATCCAAGCTTGCCGAGGAACGTGCTGCCGATCAGAGTGAGCCGCCGTTGGCGATTACACCCGGCGGTGAGGAACAAGCCTGGTATGCCGGCAAGACCCCATTGTTGCTGGGTATCGCCATTGTTGTAATTGCATTGATCACCTGGGCACTACGACGCAAAGTTGCCGGGCCGATGGTTGCGCAAGGGGAAACAGAAGTGCGTTCGCCGGCTGATGACGCAGGGGATATGCTGGGGACACCCGTTAGCGGTGTCGATGAAGGTGAAACGGTCGTACAGTCATCGCCGGAACCGCGGCCGGGGCTGGAAACGCAAGCTGAGCCCGAACTGGCCATTGAACCCGAACCGGTCATCGAGACTACGACGGTCATTGAATCCGAGCCGGTGGTTGAAGCGGAACAGGATGAGCCCGAGCAACCTGCCGATACGGAAGAAGGCGAAGGCCCGACCGTCGTGTTCCAACAACCCGAAGCCTGGCCTGAATCCGATCTTGAAGCGCCTGAAGAAGCGATTGAAGAAGAGCCAGAGGAAGCCCTTGAAGGAGGGACTGAAGAAGAACCGGAAGAAGAACCGGAAGAAGAACCTGTCCAGGAAGAAGATGACCCTGAAATCAAGCTGGACCTGGCACGTGCGTACCTGTCGCTCGGTGACAAGGAGGCCTCGAAATCAATGCTGGACGAGGTCTTGAAGAGCGGTAACGAGGCACAGAAGGCGGAAGCCCGGCAAATGCTGGAAGAACTCTGAGTGCAGTCATCCCCGTATCTTAAAAAGCGGAGCACTTGAGCCTGGCTTTACGCGGTCTCTTCTTAATAAAGTCATGCGTTATGCACTTGGAATCGAATACGATGGTGCCGGTTTTTGCGGCTGGCAAAGGCAGGATCATTCGCTGTCTGTTCAACACTGCGTTGAAAAGGCGGTTGCAGCGGTTGCCAACCATCCCGTAACGGTCATATGCGCCGGGCGCACCGATACCGGCGTGCACGCGCGCGGACAGGTAACCCATTTTGACAGCCCGTCCGAACGCTCGGAAAGACAGTGGGTGCTTGGTATCAATTCAAACCTGCCTGTCAGCGTCCGCGTGTTGTGGGTTCGAGCAGTGGATGATTCGTTTCACGCACGCTTTGGCGCGTATTCCAGGAGTTATCGATACAGCATACTGAATCGCTGGGTACGGCCCGCCATCGGTGTTTCGTATTATGGCTGGTGTCGGGGCGCGCTCGATGAGGAGCGCATGCACGAGGCTGCCCAGGTATTGTTAGGCAGACACGATTTCAGTGCTTTTCGTTCGGCGGGGTGCTCTGCCCAGCATGCCATTCGCGAGGTGACGGCCATCGGGGTCAGTCGTGAGAAGGCGACCGTAAATATAGATATTTCCGCCAATGCATTCCTATACCATATGGTAAGAAATATCGTTGGCAGCCTTATCCCGGTTGGAAAGGGTGAAAAATCGGTCCAGTGGTTTGCCGAAATATTTCGCGGACAGGATCGAGCCCGCGCCGGTGTAACGGCCGAACCGCAGGGTCTCTGTTTTATGAACGTGCGCTATGATCACAAGTATGGATTACCGGATTGCGAGGAACCATTTTCAATTCCATGAACAGGGTTAAAATCAAAATCTGTGGTCTGACGCGGAGCGAAGACGTGCGCACGGCCGTCGAAGCAGGCGCTGATGCCGTCGGTTTTGTTTTTGCCGACAGTCCGCGGCGAATCTCCATCGATACCGCCGTCGGCTTGTGCCGCTATGTTCCCGGCGGCGTTTTGCGTGTAGGCTTGTTCCTGGATCAGGCAAGGTCTGATATTGAGCAGGTCATCAGTTCCGTACCGTTGGATATACTGCAGTTTCATGGTTCGGAAACCGAACGGGATTGCATGCGCTTCAAGCTGCCGTGGCTAAAAGCCGTGGCAATGGAGAATGCCGGGTCCTTGCAAAAGGCCATGCGAGATTTTCCAGGAGCGTCGGGTTTGCTGCTTGACAGTCACTCACGGGGTACGCGCGGCGGCACTGGCAGGCGGTTTGACTGGTCATTATCGAGACCGATCGCAAAAAAGGTCTGGCTTGCCGGTGGCTTGACTGCGGACAATGTTGGTGAGGCCATCCAAACGGTCAGACCGTTTGCGGTAGATGTCTCCAGTGGCGTGGAATCAGAGCCCGGGATCAAGGATGCGGCCAGGATCAGCGCCTTTATCAAGGCGGTAAGAGCCGTTCAAAATGAATTGCGGATGGTAAAAATTAATGAGTGAAGAGCAACAGGTTTGGCCCGACGCACGTGGCTATTTTGGCAGTTTCGGGGGGCGCTTTGTCTCCGAAACGTTGATACATGCGTTGGATGAATTGCGCGAGGCCTATGGCCGCTGGCGCATTGACGAAGAGTTTGTAAGCAGGATGGACGAAGACCTGGCCAATTATGTCGGCCGGCCGTCACCCGTTTATTACGCGCAGCGTTATTCCGAAGCGGCAGGTGGCGCAAGAATCTACCTGAAGCGGGAAGACCTGAACCATACCGGTGCGCACAAGATCAACAATACCATGGGCCAGGGCTTGCTGGCCCATTACATGGGAAAGAAGCGTGTCATTGCCGAAACCGGCGCCGGGCAGCACGGCGTTGCGACGGCAACAGTGGCTGCGCGGTTAAACCAGTCCTGCCGGGTGTACATGGGAAATGTGGATATTAAGCGGCAGGCGATCAACGTTTTCAGGATGCGCCTTCTGGGTGCCGAGGTGACGCGGTGTTTCTTCCGGTTCGGCGACCTTGAAAGATGCACTCAATGAAGCCATGCGTGACTGGGTGACCAATGTTGACGATACCTTTTACATCATTGGCACGGTCGCGGGTCCTCATCCGTATCCTGAAATGGTGCGTGATTTTAACGCCATCGTCGGCCGTGAGGCCCGCCGCCAGATGCTGCAGATGTGTGACAGCTTGCCGGATGCCCTTGTAGCGTGTGTCGGCGGCGGGTCCAATGCAATCGGTCTGTTCCATCCATTCCTGCAGGACAAAGATGTGAAAATGTTCGGTGTAGAAGCGGCCGGTCGTGGTCTCGCCAGCGGTGAGCACGCCGCCTCGCTATGCGCGGGGAAACCCGGCGTTTTACACGGTTGTCGCACTTATCTGCTCGACGATGATGAAGGTCAGATAAGACATACGCACTCGGTCTCTGCGGGACTCGACTACCCGGGCGTCGGACCCGAGCACGCCTGGTTGAAAGATACCGGCAGGGCAAGCTATGTCAGTGTCACGGATGAAGAGGCATTGACTGCTTTTCATCAGTTGACCCGTCTCGAAGGCATCATGCCGGCGCTGGAAAGCAGTCACGCGCTCGCTTACGGTTTCAAAATTGCGTCATCCATGCGTCCGGATCAACGTGTTCTGATCAACTTTTCGGGCAGGGGCGACAAGGATGTGCAGACCGTTGCAGATCTTGAGGGGCTTAGCTTATGAGCCAGAGAATATCAAATTGTTTTGCAGCCGCCAAACAGACCGGGCGCAAGGTACTGATACCCTTTATAACTGCCGGCGATCCCGATCCGGCGTGGAGTGTGCCGGTAATGCACGCGCTGGTGGAAGCGGGGGCTGGCCTGATAGAACTGGGCGTGCCTTTTTCCGACCCGATGGCGGACGGTACCGTCATCCAGTTGGCCAGTGAAAGGGCGATAGAAAAACATGTCTCACTTAAATCGGTTGTGCAGATGGTGGCGGAATTTCGTCAAACGGATGCCCTGACGCCGGTCGTCCTGATGGGTTATATGAACCCGGTTGAACATTACGGACGCACGCGTTTCCCGGCCGATGCGACGGACGCGGGCGTCGACGGGCTTCTGCTGGTCGATTGTCCCCCGGAAGAACGCGGTGATCTCGGCGTTGCGATGCAAGCTGCCGGTCTGGACGGGATTTGCCTTGTCGCCCCGACGACTACCCGCGAGCGTGCCAGGGATATCTGCACCATGGCCAGCGGCTTTATCTATTATGTTTCCCTGAAGGGTATCACCGGCGCAGGTCAGTTGAATTCGTCCGAACTGACCGGACCGGTTCAGCAGATCAGGGAGTTCAGCGACTTACCGGTGGCGGTTGGCTTTGGCATCAAGAATGCTGAAATGGCCGTCAGGGTTGCCGAAAATGCCGATGCCGTGGTGATCGGCAGTGCGTTGGTTGAGGCCCTTTCAGTGGCCAAGTCCATGGATGAGGCGTGTTCCATTGCAACGGCATTTGTTGCGCCGGTGCGTAAGTCATTGGACAATATGGGCTGACTGCGGCCCAGTGGCTGATACACGAACAGGATCCATAGAGACAGATATGAGCTGGTTTCAGAAATTCAGACCATCGAGAATCCGTACCGAGGGCGGTAATAAACGCAACGTACCCGAAGGCCTTTGGACCACGTGTTCCGATTGCGCCGCCGTGTTGTATCGTCCGGAGCTGGAAAGGAACCTGCAGGTCTGTCCGAAATGCAGCCACCACATGCGGATCAGTGCCCGCAACCGCCTCGAACAATTTCTCGATCCGGGTGAAAATCGTGAGATCGCGGCTGATCTGGAATCGGTGGACGCCCTGGGTTTCAAAGACAGCAAAAAATACAAGGACCGGATATCGGCAGCACAAAAGAAGACCGGGGAGAACGGACGCATTGATCGTGCTGGCCGGAAAACTCAAAGGTGCAGATATTGTTACCTGCGCTTTCGAATTTAACTTCATGGGCGGCTCGATGGGTTCCGTGGTGGGCGAAAAATTTGCCCGTGCAGGGCATGGAAAGCCTGCGCTTGAAAGCGCCGCTGGTGTGCTTTTCGGCCAGTGGCGGCGCGCGGATGCAGGAAGGCCTGTTATCGCTGATGCAAATGGCCAAAACCAGCGTGGTGCTGGCCCGGTTGAGCGAACAGGGTCTCCCATTCATCTCGGTACTGGCCCATCCGACCACGGGTGGCGTATCGGCCAGCCTGGGTATGCTGGGCGACATCAATGTCGCGGAGCCGATGGCGCAAATCGGTTTTGCAGGGCCCCGGGTGATCGAGCAGACGGTTCGCGAGAAACTGCCCGAAGGCTTTCAGCGCAGCGAGTTCCTGTTGCAGAAAGGGGCCATCGACATGATCGTTGACCGGCGTAATATGCGTGACGAACTTGCTGCATTACTGTCGCTTTTATGCGCTGGCCGGTTGCCGCGTCCCGTGAGTGGTCAATTCGTGCGAAGTTGATTTTCAGCAGCGATTGTCCCTATAAACAACCATAAAAACCATGAATCTCGACGCGTGGCTGGGTCTACTCGAAAAGCGCCATCCGCAGGCAATTGAACTCGGTCTTGGCCGTTGCGGTTCTGTATATGAACGCATGGGTTCACCCAGGCCGGCTGACAAGGTGTATACCGTGGCGGGCACCAATGGCAAGGGCTCGACGGTGGCCTATCTGGCGTCGATGTGCGGTAGCCTGGGTCATTCGTATGGGGCTTTTACATCCCCCCATATTTTCCGCTTTAACGAACGTATCAGCATTATGGGAAAGCCGGTTACCGATCAGCGACTGATCCGGGCCTTTGAACAGGTCGAGGACGCGCGCGAGGGGGTGTCGCTGACCTATTTCGAGTTCACGACGTTGGCAGGCCTGCTGATCCTGAACCGTTCAGAATTGGATTACGCCGTGCTGGAGGTGGGACTGGGTGGCCGCCTGGATACGGTAAACCTGGTCGACGCCGATTGTGCGGTCATCACACCCATCGGCCTGGACCACCAGGAATATCTCGGTCCCGATTTGCAGGCCATCGCAACCGAAAAGGCCGGAATTATCCGCCCCGGCGTGCCGGTGGTTTGTACGGAGATCAATCCACCGTCGCCGATCATACAAACTGCCGCCAGGCTGAATGCACCGGTACATCGACGGGGACAGGACTTTGACATCAAAGGTGACCCCGGTAGTGAGGCCACATCGCTCCGTTTTTCGATGGGGGATCGTTCAATGAACGTGTCACCGCCGTCCATGGGTGGAAAACACCAGTTGGATAACCTCGCAACGGCGCTGGCCGCGCTGTTTGTACTGAACCCGGGTTGCGAAGCAAAGGCCGATGCAATATCCGCTGCAATCCGCAGTTGCAGGGTGCCGGGCCGTCTTCAGAGGGTGTCAACTTCACCCGAGGTTCTGCTGGATGTGGGGCATAACGAACTGGCCGCGCAAGCACTGGCGGCTTTTCTGCAGGACAGCGGGCGTCTGAACCCGATTTGTGTGCTGTCCATGTTGGCGGATAAATCCGCAGAGGCGGTTGCACGAGCGATGGGTCATGTCTGCAAACGCTGGCTATGCGCTGACTCGCCGGGTGCGAGGGGTCAGAGCGGGGAACGTCTCGCACAGCGTTTGATATCCGTGTTGCCGGATGCGGATATCAGCGTTTTTGGTCCGGTGGATGATGCCCTTCATGCCGCGCTTTCAAATGCTGATGAATACGACACGATCCTGGTGTTCGGTTCTTTTACGACGGTTTCGGCCGCTGCCGCCTGCTTGGATAACAGCTTGCAGCATGACGCGCATGATGCTGATAGAATCACCTTTGTCAAATCTGGAAAGGGTAGCCGGGAAAAACCAAATGGATAAAGCACTCAAACAAAGACTGGTCGGTGCAAGCGTTTTGATCATCCTGGCGGTCATCGTTTTACCCATGCTCTTGAGCGGACGTTCAGACCGGCTCAAGCAGGAATCCCGCCAGATCGAACTGCCGCCAAAGCCCGATGAGCTCTCCATAGAAACCCGCCGTTTTCCGGTTGGAATCTCAACCAGACCCGCGTCCGCCACTGCGCAGGAAAGCGAAGATGCAATGGACCCGGCCAACCGCGAACAGGCGCAAACCGGGAACGATGACCTTGCGCCCGTTGGAGACGATGCTCCGGGTCCGGCTCCTGAACCGGGGAGCGGTGATGGTGAGACCCCGGCTGGCACAACGGTGCCGCAGGACGTTGAAAGCGCCGGGAGTGACACGACGGTGAGCCAGGAGTTGGCGGAGAACATTGAGAAAGCCCCGGAGGTGACCTCGATTACCCTGGAATCCGACAAGCCCAAAAACCTTGACATATCCGAGGCCGCTGATGGTTCTGCAAATGCACCACGGTACCTGGTGCAGGTAGCCAGCTTCAGCAATGAGAAAAATGCAAATGCCCTGGCCGATCTGCTGAAAGCCGAGAAATTACCGGTGCTGCTGGACGTTGTTGACCGTCCGGCTGGGCGCATGTACAGGGTCCGTGTTGGCCCATACGCCAAACGTGCTGAAGCCGATAAACTGGTTTCCGGTCTGAGTACAAAAATGACGGAGCTTACCCCGCGTGTGCTGGACTTGAGGCCGGATGATAGTGCTCCGGTCTCAACACCTTCGGATCCGCTGGTACGCTGGGTTGTCCAGGTGGGCAGTTTCAGTCATGCAAAAAGTGCCGAAGACCTGGTCGCTAAATTGCGACTTACCGGTCTCGATGCATTCTCTGAAAAGGTGACGTCGGCAACCGGCGCAGTGTACAAGGTTCGTATCGGCCCGGAACTGGATCGTGACACAGCCACGGATCTGGCGCACAGGGTCAAGAACGAGCAGGGTCTCGACGCGTTCGTAACAACGCAGGAATAAGCGGAACGCCGATGCAATATGCTGATTACGCCATACTTGCCATCGTGACCATATCCATACTGGTCGGTGCGCTCAGGGGGTTTGTGAAAGAGGCGTTTTCACTGCTCGTGTGGGCCGCAGCCTTTCTGATTGCCTTTCAGTATTCCGGCGCACTGGCCCTGCAACTGGAAAACTACATTGAATTGCCATCAATACGTACCTCGCTGGCCTTTGCAGGTATCTTCCTTTCGGTTTTGCTTGTCGGTGGCCTGTTGACGTACCTGTTTGGAATGCTGGTCGAAAAAACCGGGCTCAGCGGAACGGACAGGCTTCTGGGCGGGGTTTTTGGCGGTCTCAGGGGCATGGCCCTTGTGCTCGCCCTGATGCTCGTTGCAGGGCTTACACCGGTGCCTCAGGACCCCTGGTGGCAGCAATCGAGAAGTATACAAAGCCTGATGCCCCTGGCGGAGTGGTCAGCCCAGTTTCTGCCGGACTATATATTGGAGCACCTGCAATTGAATCCGGTTGAAGTTACAGGCGAACTAGTCGCAGTCGCCAGTCGCTAGCATGGTAGAATGCGCGCGCAATCATCGCCGTTAAAGCAAGGATATTCTGGATGTGTGGAATCATTGGAATTGTCGGTAAGCAGGCAGCGACGCCCTTACTCTATGACGCGTTGACCATATTGCAGCACCGCGGTCAGGATGCAGCGGGCATCGCCACGCTTGACGGTCACAAGATACGCCTGTGCAAGGGAAATGGCCTGGTCGCTGATGTGTTTCCACATGCCGAACTGGCCAAGTTAAAAGGAAACGTGGGTATCGGCCACGTCAGGTATCCGACCGCGGGTTCCGATAATTTTGATGAGGCACAACCGTTTTATGTCAATTCACCTTATGGCATTGTACTTGGCCACAACGGTAACCTGATCAATGCGTCAACCCTTAAAAAAGAATTGTTTGACAGTGATCGCCGCCATCTCAATACCGAGTCGGATTCAGAAGTGCTGCTGAACGTTTTTGCGCATGAATTGCATCGTCTCGGACCGGCCGGTATGAAGCCAAAAGATGTTTTCAAAGCCGTTGACGGTATGCATCATCGCTGCAAGGGTGCCTATGCCGTGATCGCGATGATCAGCGGAAAGGGTATCCTTGGTTTCCGCGACCTGCATGGAATCCGTCCCGCTGTACTCGGCTACAGGGATACCGACAAGGGCAGGGAGTATGCAATTGCATCCGAAAGCGTCGCCCTGGACACCCTGGATTTTACCCTGATGCGGGACTTGAAGCCGGGCGAATGTGTATTCATTACGTTGGACGGCAAATTGCATACCCATGAAAGCAAGTACGCGCAAACGGCCAGTCCATGCATTTTTGAATACGTTTATTTTGCCCGCCCCGATTCCATGCTTGACAAGATATCGGTCTACAAGGCCCGCTTGCGTATGGGGCAGGCGCTGGCCCGGAAAATACTGAAAGAATGGCCTGATCACGACATTGACGTCGTCATACCGATCCCGGACACGAGCCGCACGGCAGCTTTGCCACTGGCTTATGACCTGAACGTCAAGTACCGTGAGGGGTTTATCAAGAACCGTTACATCGGCCGCACTTTCATTATGCCCGGACAGGAACAGCGCAAGCGTTCGGTCAGGCATAAACTGAATGCTGTCAGCCTGGAGTTTCGTCGTAAAAACGTCCTGCTGGTGGATGATTCCATCGTCAGGGGAACCACATCGAAACAAATTATCCAAATGGCCCGGGATGCCGGCGCCAACAAGGTTTATTTTGCCTCGGCCTCGCCACCGGTGCGTTATCCGAATATTTACGGTATCGATATGCCCGCGCCGTCAGAACTGATCGCCAATGGCCGTAATGAACAGGAGATTCAGGAAGTGTTGGGTGCTGACCGCCTGATTTACCAGGGCCTTGATGACCTGATTGAAGCCTGTCGCGAGGGCAATCCGGATATTTCCCGGTTTGATACTTCCTGCTTCTCGAGTGAATATGTGACGGGAGTCGAGGATGGATACCTGGAGGAACTGCAACTCAGGCGTTCCGATCAGGCCAAGCGGGAAAACAGCCATGCCGAAAGGGTGCGGCTGATCGGTTAATACCCGTGCGGACCTTATGACAGCCAGGTCCTGTGGGCTTTATCATGCAACAATAAAACTGACTTTCTTATGAGTGGTTTAACCTGATGACACGAATTTTCAATTTTTGCGCCGGACCGGCAACCTTACCCCTGCAGGTTCTCGAAAAAGCCCGTGATGAAATGCTGGACTACCAGGGTCTTGGTATGTCAGTCATGGAAATTTCCCATCGCAGCGCTGCATTTGACCAAGTGGCGGAAAAATCTGAAGCTTGCCTGAGACGGCTATTGAGCATTTCAGATGAATACGCCATTCTTTTTCTCGCCGGTGGAGCCACCGCGCAATTTGCGCAGGTTCCGCTGAACCTGGCCAGTCGTGAAAGTCCGGGCGCCTATATCGTCGATGGCAGTTGGAGCAAAAAAGCCTTCACTACCGCGCAGCGCATGGGTCTTGCGAGTCTTGCCGCCAGCAGCGAAACGACCGGGTTCAAATCGATTCCTGCGCAAAGTGAATGGAACCTCGATGACAATCCGTCCTACCTGCACTACGTCAGCAACGAAACCATATCTGGCGTGCAGTTCAGGCAGCCACCCGATAGTGATTTACCGCTGGTCTCGGACATGTCCTCTGACATTCTCTCGAGACCCGTGGATGTCAGCAAATTTGGTGTGATCTATGCCGGTGCGCAGAAGAATATCGGCCAGGCAGGTCTTGCCGTGGTGATCGTCAGGAAAGACCTGTTACAGGATCTTCCGCAAGGTCTGCCTGACCTGCAATCATGGAAAATCCAACACCAGCAAGGATCGCGGCTGAATACACCACCCACCTATGCGTGGTACATCGCCGGGCTGGTGTTTGACTGGATCGAAGCGAACGGCGGCGTTGCGCGTATGGCCGAGCTTAATCAACAAAAATCGGATACCTTCTACCGGTACCTTGATCAAAGTTCGTTTTACCTGAACGACATACCGCCACAATTCCGTTCGCATATGAATATCCCGTTCAAGATTGTGGATGAGTCACTGCACGGACGATTTATTGCCGAAGCCGAAGCTGCAGGTCTGAGCAGTCTGAAGGGCCACCGCTCGGTGGGGGGCATGCGGGCGAGTATTTACAACGCCATGCCCATTGAAGGCATCCGGGCGTTGATCGGTTTTATGCAGGAATTTGAGAGACAAGCAGGTTGATGGAAAACAAAAAACACGGGTCGGGGAAAAAGAATCACCTGACGCTGGATGAGGTGCGGCATGAGATCGATACGCTGGACGCGCAAATTCAGTCCCTGATCAGCGCCCGCGCCCGCCTGGCCCAGGCGGTACGCGAATCGAAAGGTCAACTCGACAACGCGGTCGATTATTACCGGCCGGAGCGCGAGGCCCAGGTGCTCAGGGCGGTCGTATCGCGAAACCAGGGTCCGATCAGCGATGCGGAGATGCTACGCCTGTTTCGGGAAATCATGTCCGTTTGCCTGGCCCAGCAGGAACCGCTGAAAATCGCGTACCTGGGTCCGGAAGGTACGTTTACCCAACAGGCGGTCAACCAGCATTTCGGTCATTCGGTGCAGGCGCTGGGCGTGACCGGTATCGATGACGTATTCTCCCAGGTAGAATCGTCCGAGGCGGATTTCGGTGTGGTCCCGGTAGAAAACTCCAACCAGGGAATTGTCAGTCACACCCTGGATCGCTTCGTAGACTCCGACCTGAAAATTTGTGGTGAAATTGAAATGGCCATTCACCACAATTTATTGAGCCAGGCCAGGAGCCTGGCGGATATTGAGCGGGTCTATTCCCATCAGCAGTCATTATCCCAGTGTAAGAACTGGATTCGACAGCACCTTCCGGATGCGGAATGCATCGCGGTCAGCAGCAACGCCGAGGCAGCCAGGCGCGTGAGACATTCACCCGATGCGGCGGCCATTTCCAGCCAATCAGCGGCTGATATTTACGGTGTGCCGGTCCTGTTCGCGCGTATCGAGGACCGGGCGGACAACGCCACGCGTTTCCTGGTCATTGGCAGACAATTGCTCACCCCGTCCGGTGATGATAAAACCTCCCTGTTGCTGGCAGGCGATGAAGGTCCCGGTGCCTTACATTCGTTGTTGTCCCCGCTCGCCCGTCATTCCTTGAATATGAGCAGGATTGAGTCGCGCCCCGCCAAAGCCGGACGTTGGTCGTATGTGTTTTTTATTGATGTGGACGGCCATGCCGAGACCCAACCGTTGAAAGCAGCACTGGCCGAGATGCAAAATCAGGCCAGTCTCACCCGCGTGCTCGGTTCTTACCCGAAGGCCATCAGCAATCTGTCTGTTGCAAACAGCAAAGTCGATGGCTGATGTCGTGTGCGGGTCATTCAATACCATTGCCGTGCTAATTTCGGATGATCGGGGCCAGGCATGATTCTCACCGTTGAACCTGCAAGCTCGGGAATCCGGGGAGAGGTCACACCGCCAGGCGACAAGTCCATCAGCCACCGGGCCCTGATATTTTCGAGCCTGGCGGCAGGCCGGTCGGAACTCAGTGGTTTGCTCGAGAGCGAAGATACCCTGGCGACGCTGAAGGCCTGCGAGCAACTGGGAGCGATTGTGGAACGCAGTCCTGAGCGGATTTTTATCACCGGTACCGGCGGTTCTTTCAGTCCACCCCGGGACGGGCTCCTGGACATGGGTAATTCGGGTACGGCGATGCGCCTGTTGGCGGGTGTGTTGAGCGGGCAGGACTTTGACTGCACCCTGAGCGGCGACGAATCACTGAACGCCAGGCCGATGCGTCGAATTGTCGTTCCCCTCACCATGATGGGCGCAGATATTACGGCGTCGGACACCGGTACCGCGCCCCTCTTGATACATGCTTGCCAGGGCTTGCATGGTATCGACTATGTTTCACCCGTGGCCAGCGCGCAAATCAAATCCTGTGTGCTGCTTGCCGGCTTATTTGCTTCCGGCACCACCCGGGTCGTGGAGCCCCGCCTGAGCAGGGACCACACGGAACGCATGTTGCCCGGCTTTGGCGTAGACCTGCCTTCAGCCTGCACCGTTGTCGGTGGTTCCAGGTTGCAGGCGAACAGGTTTGCGGTCCCCGGCGATATATCATCCGCGGTGTTTACACTGGCTGCGGCGGCCATGCTGCCGGGTTCTGACGTGGTGGTAAGGCAGGTCGGGCTGAATCCAACGCGGACCGGTTTTCTGCATTGCCTTGAAATGATGGGTGCGAAACTCGTCATCACAAACCAGTCCGACGAAACCATGGAACCGGTCGGTGATGTCAACCTGGTATTCAACGATCGTGTGCACGGGATCGATGTGCCCGCGTCTATCGTTCCGGATATGATTGATGAAATGCCGTTACTGATGGCGCTGGCTGCCACGGCAACGGGTGTGACACGGATAAGGGGCGCAGCGGAACTCAGGGTGAAGGAAAGCGATCGTATCGCGGTAATGGCAAACGGCCTCAGAAAGCTGGGGGTTGAGCTTCAGGAATACCCGGATGGTATTGATATCAGCGGTGGCAGGGTTTCCGGTGGTCGGGTTGAAAGCGCCGGTGATCACCGTTGCGCTATGTCGTTTGCAGTGCTGGGACTGGCAGCGTCCGGCCGAATTCAGATTAAAGACGCGGAATTCATTGCGACCTCTTATCCCGGTTTCACCCGCGACATGAGCCGTTTGGGCGCCGATATGCAGGCGGATAGAGTCCTGTGAGCGAAGCCGGCGAGGGTGTTGCCGAAGTACCCGTCATTGCCGTGGATGGGCCCGGTGGCTCGGGCAAGGGCACCATTACGACGCGTCTCGCCACACACCTGGGCTGGCACTTCCTGGACAGCGGTGCACTTTACCGTCTGACGGCGCTGGCGGTCATGAAAAAACAGGTTTCACTGGAAGATGAAGCCGCGCTGGGCGACGTTGCAGCCAATCTCGACATTCGCTTTGAAACTCGTGGAAGCGATGTGGTCTCATGGCTTGACGGGGAGGATGTCAGTGACCGCTTGCGTCAGGAAGATACCGGCGTTACGGCGTCAAAAATAGCGGTATTGCCGACTGTCAGAGCAGCGCTGATCCAGCGACAACGCCGTTTCCGCCAACCCCCTGGGCTGGTGGCGGATGGCCGGGATATGGGAACTGTGATTTTTCCGGACGCAAAACTCAAAATATTTCTTACCGCAAGCGCAGAGATTCGTGCTGAACGAAGGTATAAGCAGTTGAAAGAAAAAGGAGAAAGTGTTAATCTCACGCGCCTTTTCAAAGAGATCAAAGCTCGTGATCTGCGTGATCAATCACGTAGCATCGCACCGCTACGACCCGCTGAAGATGCAGTGATTATTGATTCGAGTGAATTGAGCATTGATGAAGTGTTCGATAAAATCGTTTCCTTAATTTGATACTGCGTTCCAAGCGACTGTTTGTAAAAGAAAAAATACCTTCATCCATGGTGGATGACGGTTTTATTAACCGGCACAATCGTGTGCCCACTAACCAGGTAGACATACTGGAAATTAACAGTATGTTTGTTGAGATTAAACCAATGACTGAAAGTTTCGCTGAATTATTTGAACAAAGCCTCGTGTCACAAAGCATGACACCGGGAACTATCATTACCGGCACGGTAGTTGAAATCAGGGACGACGTAGTTGTCGTCAACGCCGGATTAAAATCTGAGGGCATCGTGCCCATATACCAATTCCGTTCCATGAACGGTGAATTGGAAGTAGCGGTTGGGGATAGCGTGGAAGTTTCGCTGGAAGCCATCGAAGATGGTTATGGTGAAACCCGGCTATCCAGAGAAAAAGCCAAGCGCGCCATGGTTTGGGACAAGCTCGAGACTGCATTCCAGAGCGAAGATACCATCCAGGGCAAAATCAGCGGAAAAGTCAAAGGCGGCTTTACGGTCGATATCAACGATATTCGCGCATTTCTGCCGGGTTCACTGGTTGATGTGCGTCCTGTTCGTGATCCGGCCTATCTTGAAGGTAAGGATCTGGACTTCAAAATCATTAAGCTGGATCGTAAGCGGAATAACGTGGTTGTATCACGTCGCGCTGTTGTTGAACTCGAGTTCAGTGCAGAGCGTGAACAATTAATGGAAAGTCTGGAAGAAGGTGTCATTGTCACCGGTGTTGTCAAGAATCTCACCGATTATGGCGCGTTTATTGATCTTGGTGGAATCGATGGTCTGTTGCACATCACTGACATGGCCTGGAAGCGTGTTCGTCACCCCAGTGAAGTCGTGAACGTCGGCGATGAACTGGAAGTGCGGGTCCTGCGTTTTGACCGTGAGCGTAACCGTGTTTCACTGGGTCTGAAACAACTGGGTGATGACCCATGGAGTGATCTCGCCCGGCGTTATCCGGTGGGTTCGCGTCTTTTCGGACATGTTTCCAACATCACCGATTACGGTTGTTTTGTTGAAATTGAGGACGGTGTTGAGGGTTTGGTACACGTCTCCGAAATGGACTGGACCAATAAGAACATCAATCCTGCCAAGGTTGTTCAGACCGGTGATGAAACAGAGGTCATGGTGCTTGAGATCGACGAAGAGCGCCGCCGCATCTCTCTTGGTATGAAACAATGCCTGTCCAATCCGTGGGAAACCTTCGCGGCAACCCATAACAAGGGCGATCGTGTCACAGGCGCGATCAAATCCATCACCGATTTCGGTATCTTTATCGGTCTGGATGGTGGTATTGATGGCCTGGTTCACCTGTCCGATATCTCCTGGCTCACGCCGGGTGACGAGTCTGTCCGCAACTTTACCAAGGGTGAGGAAGTGGAAGCCGTTGTCCTGGCTGTCGATCCTGAGCGTGAACGTATTTCACTCGGTCTGAAGCAATTGGATCAGGATCCGTTTGCGACCTTCATGGCGGAGAATCCGCGTGGAAGCCAGGTGAAAGGTATTGTCAAGGAAGTGGACGCCCGTGGCGCTGTCATCGAGTTGATGGATGGCGTTGAAGGTTACCTGCGTGCCTCTGACATCCGCAAAGAACGCGTCGAAGATGCCAGCAAGGTGTTCAGTGTGGGTGATGAGGTCGAGGCTAAATTCATCAGCCTGGATAGAAAGAACCGCACGTTGTCCCTGTCCATCAGAGCGTTAGAGGATGATGAACTTGCCGAGGCGCTCGAGGATTATCATTCGCAGAATGCTTCCAGTGGTACCACTTCACTGGGTGAATTGCTCAAGGAGCAACTCAAGCAGGATAATTGATCCGGGAAACGGGTGGTTCAGTCTGAATCGCCCGTTTTTTTGGCGGACATAAAAAAAATCGAAAGGAATGTGAGATACCAAATGACTAAATCAGAATTGATTGACCGTCTTGCAGACGTACAGCAGCACCTGGCTCACATGGATGTTGAGCTTGGAGTTAAATCCATTCTAGAACAAATGAGCAGTTCGCTGTCTAGCGGTGAACGAATCGAGATCAGGGGTTTTGGAAGTTTTTCTTTGCATCATCGTGCACCCAGAATGGGCCGCAATCCAAAGACCGGTGATGCCGTTGCCTTGCCGGGTAAGCACGTACCACATTTCAAACCTGGCAAATCATTGCGTGATCGGGTAAACATAAAATCCTGATCTTTTTGAAAGGGTAAAGTTTATCGTGAAAAAGTTGGGCTTTATCCTGATGGCAATCGCAGCCGTCGTGATCGGGTTGCTGGTCGGCACCCTGAATTCAGGCCGCGTTCAACTGGACCTGCTCTGGGTGCAGTTTGAGCTGCCCCTCGGTCTCGCAATACTGCTCGGCTTTTCCGTGGGCGTATTGCTCGGATTGGGTGCGATCTATATTGCACGCGTCCTGCCGCTGCGGCACCAGTTGCGCAAAGCGCGCAACGCGTTATCAAGGCAGGACAATAATGACTTAAGACTGCCTGATGATTGAAACGCTGTTGCTTGCGCTGATTCCGGCGGCCGCGTGGGGCGGTTGGATTCTGGCCAGAAGCACAACCCGCCGAGGGGAACGTAAGCGGAATCTCAGTTTCAGCAACCGCTATTTTCAGGGTCTTAATTACCTGCTCGATGAACAACCGGACAAAGCGATCGCGGTGTTTATTGAAATGGCAGAGGTCACGACCGATACCATTGAAACTCACCTTGCACTTGGCAGCCTGTTCAGGCGCCGTGGTGAGGTTGAACGGGCGATAAGGATTCATCAGAATATTATTTCAAAACCGGGTCTTGATGAACGCCAGAAGACCCGTGCCTTGCTCGAACTGGGTGAAGATTATATGCGCGCCGGTCTGTTTGACCGTGCTGAAAACCTGTTCAACGAGTTAATCGAACGTGAATCACATGCGCCTTCTGCCCTGCGACATCTGCTGGATATTTATCAGCAGGAAAAAGATTGGGATAAGGCTTTGCAACAGGCGCAAAAACTGGAAGCTGCGACTGATGAGAAGATGGGCCTGGTAATGGCTCATTTCTGCTGTGAACAGGCGGAAGTCGACCTGGCTCAAAATAAGCTGACCGCCGCGAGGAAGCACCTGCGCCAGGCAAGACGCTATTTCCCCGAAAGTATTCGTGCAAGGCTGATCCTTGCAAACATTGCGTTGCAGCAGGAGATGTTCGTCGAAGCGCTGGATGTCTATGAAGAAATAGTTGAGATGGACATGGAGTATATCCATGACATTCTGGAACCCTACCTGGCCAGCGCGCAAAAAGCTGAAGACTTTCCGAGAGCGCTTGCGAGCATGCAAAAATGGGTCAAAAATTACGATGGAATCAGCCTGTTAACATCGTTGACGAGAGTAATACGTAGTGAACAGGGGCTTGAACCGGCCACTCGCTACCTGGCGGAAGCGCTGACGCGCCGTCCATCGGTCCAGGGTCTGGATTACCTGATTCAGTTGAAGCTTGAAGGTGGACCGGAATCGGAATCCGGCGATGAAATACTGCGTGCCGTCGCACAAAAACTGCTGGCCAGACAACCTTCCTATCGTTGTACGCATTGCGGTTATGCAGGTCACAGTCATCACTGGCAGTGTCCCAGTTGCAAGAACTGGAGCACAACGCGGATTATTCGCGGCGTTTTGGGCGAATAATACGTGAGCCAGTTCTCCCAGGGTTGGCAGACCGTCTATAGCTGGGTTGGCGTTGGTTTTTTCTCCGGGTTTTTAAGTTATTTCAGTTGCAACATCGCAATGGCCCTGGCCCTAAAATCGAATATGCTCGCGTTACCGGGAGAACGTCAAAGCCATCAGCATGCTACGCCGACAGGTGGAGGTCTGGGCCTGGTTTTCGCTATCATTTTGACTACACTTTCTCTGGAATTAATTATTTCTTTACCTTTTTTTTGGTGGCAAAAGATGCTTCCCGGTGTACTGTTATTAGCCATCGTTGGATGGCGTGATGACAAACTTCCGGTTTCTCCGCTACTGCGTTTGCTGATTCAGTTCGCAGTCAGCATCTGGCTGATAGGATTTGGCTGGTGGGAATTTCCATTGAAGGAAATGTTTCTTTCGACGTGTGCCATCGTGGCAATGATCTGGTTGATGAACGTTTATAACTTTATGGACGGCAGTAATGGCATGGCAGGCTTTCAGGGAGTGTTTGCAGGCATGACAATGGCAGTCTTTTTTCAGATCGGTGGTGAGTATTCAATGGCCCTTGTCGCCCTGGCGGTCGCGGCGGCCTGTGCCGGGTTTCTTCCGTTGAATTTTCCAAGTGCGAGGGTCTTCATGGGTGATGTATCAAGTGTGCCCCTGGGTTTCATTTTCGCATCGTTTGCAATCTACGGAATACAGACCGGAAGCATCAGCTTACCCCTCTCGATCCTGATCATGTCGGTGTTCTTTGTGGATGCCACATTGACTTTGCTGTCAAGGGCTTTCCAAGGGGAGCGGTGGTATACTGCGCATGCCCGACACGTTTACCAACGATTGATTGCCCATGGATGGTCGCACCAGCGGGTATTGGTGGTCTATCAGGCCATAAACATGGTACTGGTGTTGCCAGCCATTGTACTCGTGAAAATGTATCCGCAACACGCCTTGGTGACAGTAGCGCTCATCTTGTTATTGCTCGGAGTGTGCTGGCACATTGCAAATTGGAGGCTCGGCATGACTGCTGAAGTTCAGGTGAGATGAAACGGATTATCGATGTTATTCGCCACCCTCGCGCTGCCGTGATTGTGCATGATTTTTGTATGGTGGCCGTTGCGTGGTTTATAGCTGTCTGGTTAATCGAAAGCACCTCCGCCCTCACTGTCAGCAGTAATTCGGCGACCCTGACCGGTCTGTTGATCGTCCTCGTGCTGCAGGGAAGCGTGTTGTGGGCAACAGGACTCTATAAAGGTTTATGGCGTTTCGCCAGTTTCCCGGATATGTGGAATATCGCCCGTGCCAGTATTTTCGGTACGGTTGCAATTATGGCCGTGCTTGGGCTCGTTGAGGGTCCCAGGATCAGCCAATGGATGCCGATGGTGCTGATCTATCCTGTTCTGTTGTTTGTTCTGCTGGGTCTGCCGAGAATGTGTTACCGTTTCTGGAAAGACTCACAGGTCGCGGTTGTGCCCTCTGGTAAGGGGTTCAAACGCGTGTTGATCATTGGCGCAGGACGTTCCGGCGCCATGCTGGAAAGGGAATTGCGCCGACGCGGTGGATTCGACGTGGTCGGTTTCCTCGATGACGATGAGCGTTTGCGTGGCGCGCAGGTTCATGGTGTCCCGGTGCTGGGATCAATCGACAAACTGCCGGGCATTGGTGCGGCTTACAAGGCCGAGCTTTCAATCATTGCAATGCCGTCAGCGACCAATCAACAAATGCAGCGCATCGTTGAGATTTGTGAGCTAAGTGAAGTCGAATTTCGCACCTTGCCCACTTTACAGGATATCGGATCCCAGGCGACCAATATCGGTGATCTGAAGCGTGTCGTTATCGACGACCTGCTGGGGCGTGAACCCGTCTCCCTGGAGTGGGAGTCGATACGTGCAGGCCTGGTGGGCAAGCGTGTCATGATCACTGGCGGCGGCGGTTCGATCGGGTCGGAATTGTGTCGCCAGATTGCCCGTCTCAACCCGGTCGAATTGATCGTCGTAGATCACAGTGAATATTCCCTGTATAAGATCGACCACGAGTTGCACAGTGATTACCACGACCTGCTTTTCCACTCGGTGCTCGGTGATATTTGTGATCCTGCCACGGTTGAGAAAGTCATAGGAGATTACAAACCGGACGTGGTGTTTCACGCGGCCGCTTACAAGCACCTGCCTATCCTGCAGACACAAGTCCGTGAAGCATTCCGGAACAACGTTTTTGGCACCATGCGCGTGGCCGAGGCTGCGGAACGTCATGGTGTTGGTACTTTTGTATTGATCTCGACCGACAAGGCGGTCAATCCGGCAAACATCATGGGTGCGACCAAACGGGTTGCTGAAATGTACTGTCAGAATATGAACGCGCGCTCTGAAATGCGCTTCATTACGGTCCGCTTTGGCAATGTACTGAATTCAAACGGCAGCGTCGTTCCATTGTTCCAGGAACAGATTGCCAAGGGCGGTCCGGTCACTGTCACACATCCGGAGATTTCCCGTTATTTCATGACGATTTCAGAAGCCAGCCAGTTGATCATGCAGGCCGCCGTGCTCGGTAGTGGTGGGGAAATTTACGTGTTGGACATGGGTGAGCCGGTCAACATTACCTATCTCGCAGAGCACCTGATCCGTCTTGCAGGTAAAGAACCGGGACGCGATATCGAAATCATCTACACCGGGCTGCGTCCGGGTGAAAAGTTGTTTGAGCAGTTGTTTCACGAACTTGAACCGTACGAACGGACCTCGCATGAAAAAATCCTGCTGGCCCACCCGCGTTTGGCTGATTGGAATGAGTTACGGTCGGAATTGACGAGTTCCGAACTGGCGGTCAGGCGGTATGACACCAAGTACCTGCAGCAAGCACTGGTGCGCCTTGTGCCGGAACTGGCCAAGTCGGGTTCAAATACCGAGCCCTCAAAGGTCACCCCAATTTATAAAAGCAGATAACCAGTGTACTGCATCGCAATTTATGGCACATTCAGCTAGTCGAAAAGCGGCTAGCCGCAAGGTATGCCCCGCCTGGGTAGCCATTCTACCTCAGGGGGGCACAACGCAGCGGATGACTACTCCCGGGCGTCCTGCCCTTTGCGGCACCTGTGCAATGACCACTTTTCGACTGGCCCGGAAGGAGGATGCCTGTGAAAGCACTATCAATTGCGATGCGGTACACTAGATGACTGACTTAGCGCACATCAGGAAGGCCGTTTTTCCTGTAGCCGGACTTGGTACCCGTTTCCTTCCGGCGACCAAGTCAATTCCCAAGGAAATGTTACCGATCGTCGACAAACCCCTGATTCAGTATGCCGTGGAGGAAGCAGTCGAGGCGGGTATTGAAACCATCATATTTGTAACCAGTCGAAAAAAAACCGCGATTCTCGATCATTTCGATCCCGATTGGGAACTGGAGAATTATTTACTCAAGCAGGGAAACGAGGAACTGCGTTCGCGTATACACAACATCATCCCGGCACACGTTTCAACACAATACGTCATCCAGGAAAAGGCGCTGGGGCTGGGGCATGCCGTGTGGTGCGCAAAAAAGCTGGTCGGAAATGAACACTTCGCCGTACTGCTGGCCGATGACCTGATTCGTAGCCCTGCACGTGGATGTCTGAAGCAGATGGTTGATGAATATCACGCGACCGGTGCAGGCAGCCTGGGTGTCGAAGAAATCCCCGCTTCGATGACAGAACGCTATGGCGTCGTGTCGGTGCAAGTGGATGCGTCCGGCCGTAATTACATCCGTGAAATTGTGGAAAAACCGGTGCCGGAAAAAGCGCCATCCAACCTGGGCGTAGTGGGCCGTTACATCCTGCCGGGAGAAATATTCACATTGCTTGAATCCGTGCGTGCCGGGGTTGGTGGTGAAATTCAACTGACCGATGCGATCTTCCAGTTACTCAAGACACACCCACTGCTGGCGCACCGTTTTGAAGGTGTACGCTATGATTGCGGCAGCCGACAGGGGTTTATACGAGCCACCGTCGATTACGCGTTAGAGCACGCTGATCTGCGTGAAGACCTGCTGACTTATTTTGATACAGTAAAAAACCTGCCGGATTGATGCCCGTTCGACCTCAACCCCATTGGCCGAAGGGCAAAGTTGTCTGTTTCCGGCACCGTTCGGAAGTTCTGCTGGATAATATCTGGTCAGATCCTGCGGAGCGCGAATTTCACGTCTATCTGCCTCCGGATTATTCCGAATCGAGTGGGGCCTTTGTTGCCTTGTGGGATTTTGCCGCATTCAGTAATTCTGGCCCGGGTCATCTCAACTGGAGAAACCAGGGTGAAAATCTGCCGCAACGGTTGGACCGTTTGATCGGAAGTGGTGCAATGCCGCCGGTGGTCGTGCCCATGCCGGATTGTTACAGTTCGCTGGGGGGGAACCAATATGTCAATTCGCCGGCGGTTGGGAGATACGCGGACTACGTGGTGGATGAACTGGTTCCATTTCTGTCCAGGCATGTCAACGTCATCGATCACCGTGATGGCCGCGGTGTTTTCGGCAAATCGTCCGGCGGTTATGGTGCACTGGTGCATGCAATGAATTACCCCGACACGTGGGGTGGATTGGCAGCACATGCCGCTGACATCGGATTCGATTGGGTTTACCGGCCCAGCTTTCCTCGTGTCGCTGCCGTATTGTCTGCTTTCGGCGGTGATCCCTACCGGTTCCTGGAAAACTTTTGGAGCAATGACTCACCGGGCTCAGCCGACTATACGGTGTTGATTACGCTGGCCATGGCAGCCAGTTACGATCCGGGTGATGATAAGGAAAACGCGATCCAGCTGCCATTTGACCTGTACACATGTGAAATGAACATGAAACGCTGGGAGCGGTGGTTGTCCCATGACCCATTGAATCTGCTTGATTCGCATGTCGAGCAACTTTCTTCACAGCACTTGATCTATATCGATGTTGGCAATCGTGATCAATACAATATCCAATTCGGTACCCGTGAATTTTGCCGGCGTCTTGAAATACGGGGTGTCGGACACCATTTCGAAGAATTCGAAGGCAGCCATTCAGGCATGGACTGGCGTTTGGATATTTCATTGCCTAAACTGGCCGGTGCCCTGTACTCGGCTTCCGGGGTCGATGACCCGGCTGTTAAATGACACTGTATAAAATTGGAAACTTGATGATTGAAATAACAAAAAGCGCCCAGGAATATTTTGCGAGATTGATCGCACAACAGGAGATGGATGACGTCGGTTTGCATCTGGCGGTGCTAAAGCCGGGAACCCCGCTGGCTTCCTGTGATTTGCAGTTCCATGTCCGGGGCCAGTCTGGTGAAGAGGAAATCGAATTCAAATACGATGATTTCAACCTGTATATCCCGGCCGGCAGCGAACAATGGCTGGAACAGGCAAAAATTGATTTTGAGAAAACCGATGCCGGTGCACAGTTGACAATCAAGGCACCGGGTATCAAGGGTAACAAGCCGGATGATTCGGAAAGCCTGGAGACAAAAATTGCCTGGGTCTTGCAATCCGAAATCAACCCCGGATTGGCATCCCACGGCGGCAGGGTTTCATTGGAGTTGATAACGCCTGAAAACGAAGTGGTGTTGCGATTTGGTGGTGGATGTCACGGTTGCGGCATGGTCAACGTCACACTGCAGGAGGGCATCGAAAAGACCTTGAAAGAGTACTTCCCTGAAGTCAAGGCTGTTATCGATGCCACCGACCACGCCAGCGGCAGCAATCCGTATTACAAGTAAGCACCGGTCTTAGGTATCCGGGGTGCGGGCACCTGTGGTCGCACCAACCCGTGCGTGGTTGCCTGTTTCTACCTGTGCTGGATTTCAGTAAGGCCTTGCTGGCTCGCGTACCACGCGGAAATGTCTTCGATGTCCGCATCGCTCAGGTTGGCGGCGAATCCATTCATAATGGCATTTTGGCGGCTCCCATCACGGAAGCTGCGCAAGGATTTGGCCAGGTAATCTGCATGTTGTCCGCCGAGGTTGGGGTATATGGGTTGAACGCTTTTTCCCGTTGCGCCATGACACGCCTGGCATACCGCAGACTTGCTCTGCCCTGCGGCAGCATTGCCCGCAGAGAATGCGATGGCCGGAATAAAGGAAATCAGGGCAACGGCGAGACTGATGTGGGTCTTTTTCATTTTATTCGGCATCCGCATTCGGTGTCTGTTTCTCAAGATAGGTGGCAATATCTTCCATGTCCTGATCGGACAGGGCCTCGGCCTGCAGGGACATCGTTTTATGCTGGCGTTCGCCGGATTTGAAAGCTTTCAGTGCAATGACCACGTATTCCTTGTTTTGTCCGCCAATGCGGGGAACATGGTAGGTCGGGTAGGTGTTTTGGTAGTTCACGATTCCATGACAGCCGGTACAGGTGTAAGCCTTGATCTTGCCGGCTTCGTAGTCACCGTCAGCCAAGGCGTGTACGGATGCCAGGCACAATGTCAAAGAAAACAGAATTTTTCGAATGCGCATAAAGAGTTACCGCTGCAGGTTCATAAGTAGCGGGCGATTATAACCGCAGAGCCCACGCAAACCAATATGTTCAGGATGAACGGTACACCGCGGGCGCAGGTACCCATATCCCGGCTTGAGTATTTGGATTCTGGTGGGATAGTTTCTTAAACCCTATGTTCAGGATGCATCGTTTGCGGCGGGTGCAGGAAATATACCGCCTGTTTCGATGCTTTCAGCAAAAATCCTGCGAACGGGTCTGCAAGCCCTTCATCAATCCCCCAAAATCATGTAACCGCCGGGCGATCAGGTGGTAAACCTCGCCGTCACTTTCCATCACGCCATCCACGGCGATCAGAGATGCATTGAGAATGGTGCTGCGCTGGGACTTCCACAACCGTTGCCAGATGACCACGTTGACGTGCCCGGTTTCGTCCTCAAGGGTCAGGAAGATGGTGCCGTTGGCGGTCATGGGCCGTTGCCGCATGGTAATCAGGCCACAGGCGCGGGTCGCAGTGCCGTGTTCCAGTTGCAGCAGTTGTTGCGCCGTCCTGACCCGTCGCCGGCGCAAAACATCCCGTATCAACGCGACAGGATGACGGCCCAGTGTCAGACCCGTAGCGGCATAATCGGCCCGCAGGTCATCCGTCTCCGAGGCGGGACGGATGGCGGCAACATCATCTCCACGCGCAATACCCTTGAGTAAGTCCGCGGGCTGATTTTCCACCGCGGCGACTTCCCAGCGGGCGCGGTGACGGTGGCCTGCGATACCCCTGAGTGCGGCGGCCTCGGCCAATGCAGCGAGTTCGCGCCGGTTCAGTTGCGCGCGGCTGCAAAGATCCTGTACGCCGGTAAATGGCCCGTTGTTGCGGGCGCTGCTGATGCGTTCGGCAGCCGATTGCCCAAGCCCTTTGACAAGACGCAGACCCAGACGCAGCCTGGGGACATCTTCAGTACCGCTTGCCAATGCGCAATCCCAATCACTGTAACGGATATCCACCGGCAGCACCGTGACACCGTGGCGGCGCGCATCCTGCACCAGTTGTGCCGGTTGATAAAAACCCATGGGTTGTGAATTGAGCAGGGCGCAGGTGAATGCTGCGGGGTGATGGCGTTTTAACCAGGCGGATACATACACCAGCAAGGCAAAGCTGGCGGCGTGCGATTCCGGGAAGCCGTATTCTCCAAAACCCTTGATCTGTTCAAATATCTGTTCGGCAAAGCTGCGTTGATAGCCGCGTTCCAGCATGCCGTTAATCAGCCGCATACGCATGTGCTCCATGCCGCCGCGTCGTGCCCAGGCTGCCATTGAACGGCGTAATGCGTCCGCCTCCGAACCGCTGAAACCGGCGGCGGCCATGGCAATCTGCATGACCTGCTCCTGGAAAATCGGAACACCCAGTGTGCGCTGCAACACCTTGCGCAGCGCCTCCGATGGGTAGTTCACCGCTTCCACACCGCGTCGACGTTGCAGGTAGGGGTGAACCATATTGCCCTGTATGGGACCGGGCCTGACAATCGCCACTTCGATGACCAGGTCGTAAAAGCAGGCGGGTTTCAGACGTGGCAACATCGCCATCTGCGCACGCGACTCGATCTGGAAGACGCCGATGGTATCGGCCTTCTGGATCATGGCGTAGGTTTCAGGGTCCTCGGGGGGGATTGTGTCGAGACTGGGGTCAGAGTAAAAATTCGACAAGGCAGGATCGGTGTCGTGATGTGCGGGCAACGAATTTTTACTCTGACCCCGGACCAGGTCCAGGCAGCGGTGAATGGCAGTCAGCATGCCCAGCGCCAGGCAGTCGACCTTGAGCAAGCCCAGCGTCTCCAGGTCATCCTTGTCCCACTGGATGACGGTGCGGTCCGCCATTGAAGCATTTTCCACCGGCACCATTGAGGCCAGCGTGTTTTCGGAAATCACAAAACCGCCCACATGCTGGGACAGGTGGCGAGGGAAACCGATCAGGTTCTGTACCAGGTACAACAGTTGCCGTACCTTCAGGTTATCTGCTGCGAACCCTTGTTCGGCGAGCCGCTGGGAAAACCGCTCCGGTTCGTCCCACCATGACATATTGCGCGCCAACTGGTCGACCTGGCCTTGGCTGAAACCCAGTGCTTTACCCACATCCCGGATGGCGCTGCGTGGCCGGTAGCTGATCACGGTAGCCGCCAGCGCCGCCCGCTCACGGCCGTACTTCCGGTAGATATACTGGATGACTTCCTCGCGTCGTTCATGTTCGAAATCAACATCGATATCCGGCGGCTCATCACGTTCGCGGGAGATGAAACGTTCGAACAGCATGTTCATCCTTGCCGGATCCACCTCGGTGATACCCAGGCAATAGCAGACGGCCGAATTTGCGGCCGACCCACGTCCCTGGCAAAGGATGTTCCGGCTGCGGGCAAACTGGACGATGTCGTGTACTGTCAGAAAATAGGACTCGTAGTGCAGATCCGAAATGAGGCGCAGTTCGTGCTCGATCTGTTGCCGCAGTTCCGTGCCGATCCCACCTGGCCAGCGTTGTCTGATGCCGGCCTCGGTCAGATCCCGCAAATGGGCGGCACTGCTGGTGCCGCGGGGTACCACTTCACGCGGGTAGCGGTAGCGTAACTGGTCCAGGCGGAAATGACAGCGTTGGGCAATGCGTATGGATTCATCCAGCAGTGCCTGCCGGTACAGTGAAGCCAGGCGTTGCCGGCTGCGCAGGTGGCGTTCACCGCAGGGCAGGGCGCGGTAACCCAGTTCCGGCAAGGTACAACCCAAGCGGACAGCCGCCAGCAGGTCGTGCAGCATACGCCGTGCGCGGGTATGCATTTGCACATCACCACAGGCTGTCACCGGCAAGCCGACAGCTTTTGCAGTATCGACCATGCGCGCCAGTCTCGACCTGTCGTCAAACCCCAAACAGAGCGAGGCCGCCAGCCAGCCTCTACCGGGAAAGTGCGAGGCCACCCAGTGTGCGGTCAGTACATCGAGCTCCGAGCCATTGACTTCAGCCCCGCTCGTCCAGGGTTCTGGCAGCCACAGGGCCAGGCAATGGTCGAGGTTGTTCTCGTATGCCTTGTCCGGCAATTCATAATGGCCCTTGGGCGCATTGCGCCGTCCGCGCGTGATCAGCGTACACAACTGTGCATAACCGGCACTGTCTTCGGCCAGCAGCACTAACCGTGAGCCATTTTCCAGCCTGAACAGGCTGCCGCATATGAGTTGGATTTTCCGTCCCTGCTGTTGACAACGCCGCGTTTCTTCAAAGGCGCGCACGATGCCGGCGAGTGAGCATTCATCCGTCAATGCAATGGCCTGATAGCCCAGTTCAGCAGCACGGGCAACCAGTTCTTGCGGATGCGAGGCGCCGTGCAGGAAGGTGAAGTTACTGGTACACACCAGTTCCGCATAGGGGTTGGGTTCGGGGCGTGAAATCATGCTGTATATATATACAGCAATTTAATAAAAAGGCAAAGCCCGATGAGAGCAAAGACGGTGATTTACGTACTGGCACGTCGGTCATTACGGGATAGTCCGGGTCCGGCCAATTAAGCCCGTATTCAGTCAGACACTGATAAGGTGGCGTAACATAAACACTATCGAGTCATGAACAAACGGGAACCCGCCATGAAGAATCTGTTAAAAATCACTTTCGTTTTAGCCACGCTGGCCAACCCCCCGATTGGCAGTGCTGCCGAGGGCACATGTTCACCCCTGACGAACGATCCTTACACCATCATACCGCAGGACTGGATTGCGCCGGGGGACTACAAGGTCTGGAATACGGACTGTGGGCATTATGTTTTTAACTACATCAACCGTCCCGAAGACGCTACCTATCACAATACCGATACCGGTAAGTTTTTTAACTATGGCTTTGCTACCAACACGATCACCGAGCTTGACGCGGACCAATACAATTTCACGGTCGCAGCACAGATTAACGGTTGGTCACTGGTTCGGTCCGGCGTACACAATTTGTTTGGGGCGGCAATCGAGACGGTGAACACCCCGGAAGGGGATGCATTGACAACCATGGTTGCGACCGAAAGCCAGGTAAACTCACGCCACAGTGAGAACCATGCGCCCAAGGTTGGTATCGACACGGTGCTGTATACGGCACATGGCGATGATGATTCCGGTATTGGATCGGATAAATATAATGTGAATAGCCGTGCTCACTTCATTTCGGCGACTCCTTCCCAAAAAGGTGAACATTATGGCTGGGAAACGGGCATCTACGTGTCTCGTTACGGCCTGGGTACGTCGGTTGACCGTAACTTCAAAACCTTGATCGACCTTGAACAGGTGCCGGATAGCGTTTGCCTGATGACGTTCACACGTAATAACGGAAAAATAGGCTGTCTACGCTACAACATAGAACTGGACCAGATGGAAATCGTGGGGGACATACACAACAACAGCGATATAAAGGTTTTTCAGACATTCACCGAATAAGTTCGAAGTCGTGTACGCCTTTCCAGGGCCAAGTTTGGTCTTAGTGCATAAGGATGAAGTATAATCAGGATGCTGCTTTATGATGCCCGGTATAGATGAACCCACCTGACACAGGAGGTTACCGGTCCGGGAAGATCAGCCAGCAGGGTTAACCTGCATCGCAGGATGGTAACAAACAGGACTTGATCCGGGGAGGACAGGTACCACTATGACTCAATACGCTATCGTTGGCGGCGGCAGGCTCGCATGCCACTTTTCCGAGTATTTCCGTCTTCTGGAAATTTTCCACACCGGTTGGGCGCGCGACCTTCGCTCACCGCTCAATACCTTTGGATTGACCGACCCGAAGCAACGTCTGAAAGCCGCTGTCGGCGAGTCGGACCGCGTGTTGTTGCTGGTTCCGGACAACGGCATTGTCGAGGTGTTGAGCAAATATCCGTTTCTGCATGAAAAACAACTCATCCACTGTAGCGGATCCTTGGCTATACCGGGTGTTGCCGGTGCTCACCCGTTGATGACATTTCCGCAACGACTGTACCCGCTCGAAACCTATAAGCGCATACCGTTTGTGCTGGAGGCAGGCTCCGGTTTTGATCACCTGTTTCCCGATTTGCCCAACCCGCATTTTGTGATCGACGCCGGCGACAAGGACCGCTATCACGCCATGTGCGTGATGGCGGGCAATTTTACCCAGTTATTGTGGCAAGGCATCACTGAGAGGTTCGAACAGCAGTTTGAACTGCCCGCCGCCGCACTGCACCCCTATCTGAAACAGGTCGTTGAAAATTTCGTAGAGGCGCCGGATTCGGCTTTAACCGGACCGCTGACGCGCGATGACCATGAAACGGTCGAGCGAAACTTTAATTCCCTCGCGGGTGATCACCTGCAGGCGCTATACGCCGCTTTTATCCATTTCCACGAACAGGGTAAAGGCCGGGCGACCGGGCCGGAGCGGGCTCGACTGGAGAAGGTGATATGAATGTACTCGACTTCCAGGCGTGCAAGACGCGCCACGAAAAAATCGTCATGTTGACGTGTTATGACTATACCTCGGCCCGCATCGTGCAGGATTCGGATATCGATGTCATCCTGGTCGGCGACAGTGCTGCGATGGTGATGCATGGATACGGCACGACGATTCCAGCCGACATAGAAATGATGTGCCGGCATATTGAAAGTGTTTCCCGCGGTACAAAAAGCAAATTTATCGTCGGCGATATGCCATTCCTGTCGTTCAGGCAGTCGCGTACGGATAACATGCGTGCGGTTGCCAGCGTCATGAAAGCCGGCGCCCATGCGGTCAAACTGGAGGGTATTGAAGGCAACGCTGAAACCATTGCGCACATTGTCAAATCGGGTGTCCCGGTGATGGGCCACCTGGGTTTGACGCCACAGTCCGTGAACCGGTTGGGTGGTTTCCGGGTGCAGGGACGTGGTGACAAGGCTGCGGAATTGCTCAGAAAAGAGGCCCTGGCGTGTGAACAGGCCGGGTGTTTTGCACTCGTGCTTGAATGCGTTCCCGAAGCCCTGGCCGCTGAAATAACGGAGATGCTGACCATACCCACCATAGGTATCGGCGCGGGCGCTCACACGGACGGCCAGGTGCTGGTCATGCAGGATCTGCTGGGCTTATCCGATGATTTCAAACCGAAGTTTGTGCGCAGGTACCTGGATGGCAAGCGCCTGTGGCGGGATGCATTTAACGCCTACGCCAGCGACGTAAAAAGCGGCCAGTTCCCCGCCGATGACGAGAGTTACGGTCAATGAAAATCTTCAAGTCCGTCGCGCAATGGCAATGCCAACGTGATGCGCTCAGGGATAAGCCGCTGGGATTTGTACCGACCATGGGCGCATTACACCCGGGTCACCTGTCGTTGGTAAAGGCAAGCAGAAAAGGCGACGCCCTGACGGTGGTGAGTGTCTTTGTCAATCCTACACAGTTTGACGACAAAACTGACTTTGACAAATATCCCGCCGATTCCCGGTCTGACCTGGAGCAACTCGAAAGTGCCGGCGTCGATATCGTATTGCTGCCGGATGCCAGGCAGATTTACACGGATAATTATCGTTTCAAGGTCACGGAAAGCGATTTCAGCCGGCGCCTGTGCGGTGCCCATCGTCCGGGTCATTTCGACGGTGTGCTGACGGTTGTCATGCGCCTGTTGAACCTGGTCAAACCCGATAATGCCTATTTTGGTGAAAAAGACTATCAGCAACTGCAATTGATTCGCGATATGGTCAGTGCCTTTTTCATGCCGGTGAATATCGTTGGCTGCGATACGGTTCGCGAAGCCGATGGTCTGGCCATGAGTTCACGTAATCAGCACCTAAACGCCGGGAACAGGGCGCTTGCGCCGGCGCTTTACGCCACTTTGAAAAACAGCCGCACGGCGGACGAGGCGAGGCGGACACTGGCCGGGAAGGGGTTCAAGGTGGATTACGTAGAGGATATCAAACACCGGCGTCTGGCGGCGGTACATCTGGGAAGCACGAGGCTTATCGACAATGTTGAAATCTGAAACAAATGGGAAAGACCCGGCAACTTCTGCCGGCAACTCCGCCAACATACTGTTGCTGATGTCCGGTTCGATCGCCTGTGCCAAGGCATCGTCACTGATTTCGGATTGGACCGGGCGGGGGCACAGGGTACGCTTGGCCTGTACCCGCAGCGTTACGGAATTTGTCGGTCCCGCCACTTTGCTGGGCCTCGGCGCCGAGATGGTATTTGACAACGTGTTTACACCGGCTCGCGCCATGGCGCATATCGACCTGGGCAAATGGGCGGATATCATCGTTGCCGCACCCGCGACCTCGAACCTGATCAACAAGTTTTCAGCGGGTATCGCGGATGACGCAGTGACAACGTTGTGGCAGGCAGCCTATGGGCGCGGCAAGCCCATGGTCATCGTACCCGCCATGAATACCCGCATGTGGCATTACCCTGCAACACGGGAGAGTGTTGCACGTCTGCGGCAATGGGGAATACATGTTTTACCGGTCGCCAGCGGTGAACTCGCCTGTGGTGAGCGGGGGGAGGGCCGTATGCTGGAGCCGCAGGAAATTCTGCAAATGGTGGACTGGCTGCTGACCACTGACCGGAAAACACCCGGTAAACGTATCCTGATAACTGCGGGCGGTACCAGGGAACCCATTGACACGGTGCGTTATATCGGCAATTTGAGCAGTGGGCGGACGGCATCGCGTCTGGCGGATGAATTGACGGGCGCCGGACACCGGGTGACGTGGCTCGGTGCCGAAGACGCAGTGACTCCGAGGCTATCCTGTGAAACCGCGCGGTTTTCCAGCTTTGCCGATCTCGCCTCGCAAATGCAATCACTGCTTGCGGGCAGTGAATTTGATGCCGTTATCCATGCCGCTGCGGTCAGTGATTTCAGCGTGGCTTCGGTATCGACTCCGGAGGGCAACGCGCTGGACGGTCGCACCGGTAAGCTTTCATCAGGTTCGGGCCTGATGCTGAAGCTGAAACCCAATGAAAAATTGCTGGACCGGATTAAAGCCTGGTCAATGAATCCGCACGTACGCGTGATCGGTTTCAAATTGACCGATACCTCAGACCTGCAACAAAGGTATGCCGCGGTTAAAAAGCAGTTTGATGATTCCGCTGTTGATGCAGTGGTGCATAATGACCTGACGGACATCAGTAAGCTGGTGCACCCGTTCTGGTTACATACACCATCGCAGGCACCGGTTGCGTGCAACGACGCCAAGGCTTTGGCCAGAACGATCAATAGTTTAATGGAGACAGTGGTGTGAAATTGTGTCTGGATGTAGGTAACAGTCATATATATGGGGGTGTGTATGAATCGGGACGGGTTCTGCTGACATTCCGCAAAGCGTCAAAATCCGGTTCATCTTCGGACGAGTATGGGTTGTTTTTTCGCAGCGTTTTGCGCGAAAACGGGATTGATCCGAACCAGGTGGATGCAGTTGCCCTGTGCAGTGTTGTCCCCGAGGCGGTTTACGCGATCTCCGCAGCCTGCCAGAAGTACTTCGACATCCGCCCTTTCATCCTGCAAGCCGGTGTCAAAACCGGGTTGAAAATCCAATACAGAAATCCCCTGGAAGTGGGCGCCGATCGGATCGCCAACTCCATAGCAGGGGTTGAGATGTTTCCGGGAAAAGACCTGATTATCGTTGATCTCGGTACCGCAACAACCCTGTGTGCCATTGGCAAGGATCGTTCCTACAGGGGAGGGGTTATCCTGCCCGGATTGAAGATGTCGATGCAGGCCCTTGAAAGCGGCACTTCGAAACTCGGTTCAGTCGAGATCATCCGCAAGGATGTCTGTCTTGGCCGCACAACGGCGTCCAGTATTCAGTCGGGCTTGTACTTCGGCAAGCTGGGGGCCATACGGGAAATCATACACAGGATCCGGTTGGAGGAGTTCGACGGTGAGCGTCCTTTTGTCATCGCAACCGGCGGGTTCGCCACCCTGTTTGACGGCACGGGCCTGTTTGACCAGATTGTGCAGGATCTTGTTTTACGCGGCTTGCTGGGCGTGCTGGAATTGAATGTCGTGAGGCCAGTGGTCTGAAAATCGTTATTTTTCAAGTGAAGAACTCACTGCCGACGGGAAACCCGGCATCTTTCGATTCATAAGTGGCGGCCTTCTTAACCCGAATATTTCACCAAGGCGGACGAATAAATGACAAATGTCTTTTTATTTCATGGTAATACAGGTGATTTTAGGTGATTTTAGCCTTTTTCCAAAATTACAGTTTGTCCTATCCGGTTTTGCAACGCATCTGACTTCACATTTTGGCCGATCCTTCTCAAACCATAGCGGCGCTATGCTGTTTCGAACGATCAATCCAACTGTTTCGCCAGTGACAAAGCAAATTCCGGATCCCTGATGAATTATCCGGGTTAAGCGCCCGGACTGTCGTCATCCCGCCGCTTTGTGACCGCGCCGGTCACGACCAGGCGCATTGCCTGTTCAAAAGGCATGTTCAACGGGGTCAGGCACTCGCGTGGCAGGAACAGGGTGTATCCGCCAATCTGGTAGCTCATCGGCATGTACACGGCAACCGGATCTTCGGCCCCCGGTGTAAACGGCAAATCATCGAATTGCTCGCGCGTTACAAAACCGATCAACTGGAATGACTGGCCCGGCAGTTGCACCATAACGACCTTGCCCATTTCGTTACCTTTTTCCGGACTCAGGTAACCAATAAAATCCTTGATGGCGGTATAAATTGTCTTGACCAGCGGCAGACGGTTGAAGATGGTTTCGCCCAGGTTAAATACTTTCTGGAAAATGAGGACATGTGAAAGCAGGCCAATCAGGGTAATCAGTATGAGCCCGGATACCAAACCCATGCCGGGTACGTACCAGCCTTCCGGCAGGGTGAATTTTAAGACCGCTCCCATCAACTGTTCGGCACCATTCGCCATCCACCACAATATGGCGAGGGTTAGCGCCACCGGAATGACGACCGCGAGTCCCTTCAGAAATAGTTTACCCAAAGCGTTCATGGTGCCCTGCTATACCTGTTCATTGATCCCATCGGGCCATTATGCGAATAAAATGTCTAAATACCAACCCGTGGCTGCGCTCGTATTGATTTGTCCGTGGTTTTCAGCGCCAGCTTGTCGATCACAGGCTCACCGGATAATTAAAGCAGACGCGCCTTTGTGCCGTCATTCAGGTTGCAGACGGCGACGACCAGTTTGCAATAAAATGGCAGTTGCCCATCCAGTCACTCAGGAGGCTAAGCCATGAATAGCAGGGACCACAGACCGGAGGTGCCGAAACCGGCGCATGCATATCAACGCAAGCAACCGCTTCCATGGCACAAACCCAAGCCCTCCCGTGAAGACCCTGAGTGCCCGGGTAAACTGCAGGCAATCCTGGACAGTTCATCTTACGTGCCGGCAATTGAAGACATCGGGTTTCTCGCTGGTTACAGTACACGTGGCGTACGTCTGCAGTTGGATTATCTGAAACCGGACAATCTGCTCAGGGCGCACAATGTGCAAAATACGATCGTTGTGTTTGGCGGCACCCGCATCGTCGAGCCGCCGGTTGCGCAACAAAATGTGGTTCAATTACGCGAGTCGTTAACGCTCGATCCCGCCGACAGTGCGTTGCAAAGACGATTGTCAGTGGCTGAACGTATCCTCGCAAAGAGCCATTACTATGAAATTGCCCGGGAGTTTTCGCGTCTCGTGGCCAGTGCCGGCGACGGCGCTGGTGACTCACGCCTGGTGGTTATGACCGGGGGTGGGCCGGGTATGATGGAAGCGGCAAACCGCGGTGCGCATGAACAAGGCGCCAAGACCGTAGGGCTCAATATCAAATTACCGCACGAACAGTATCCCAATCCCTACATTACACCTGAACTGTGTTTCCAGTTTCACTATTTTGCCCTGCGCAAAATGCATTTCTTGCTGCGTGCCAGGGCGTTGGTCGTATTCCCCGGTGGTTTTGGTACTTTCGATGAACTTTTTGAAACTCTGACCCTGATCCAGACCCGGAAAATCAGACCATTGCCGGTGGTACTGGTCGGCGAGACATACTGGCGCAAGGCCTTCGATGTGGACTTCTTGGTCGACGAGGGGGTTATTGATGAAGAGGATCGCGACCTGTTCTGGTATGCCGAAACGGCGCAGGAAATATGGCAAGGATTACAACTATGGTACGAGCGTTTCGGCGAGCCCTTGATTCCGGGTAATTGAGCGATAGGTGATTTCGGGACCTTTATAAGGAAACACCCGATGGCCACTGTTTCATGGTGTCGGCAGGAATGTACCGGAAAAACGTCTCCGGCACCTTAGTGTATCCCGGTTTTTTATTCAGGATACATACCGACGCCAGGGATAAAGGCTCAGCTGAACAGCGACTGTCGCAGCAGGGCTTCAACGTCAGGCCACACGCCGAACAGACCGGTAATAAGCTCCACGACAGCGAAAATCACCGTACCCAACAGCACTGGGACCTGTGGTACAAAGAACAACAAGGCGAGGATGATGAGCAGACCAAATCGTTCAAGCCGGTGGTAAATGGCCAGCGTTTGACCCCCGATAAAAAACTGTAGCACCCGTGAGCCGTCGAGCGGAGGGATCGGGATCAGGTTGAATATGGCGAGCAGCACGTTCAGAAAAATGCCAATCACCAAAATGGCGGTCAGACTCGAGTTCACATTAACCAGGTTGAAGCTTGTCGCGACCGACAATACTGCCGTCAGGCCGACGGCAATCAGAATGTTCATCACCGGTCCGGCTGCACCCACCAATGCCCAGTCCCGGCGAGGTGTCCTCAATCGTGCAACATTCACAGGCACCGGTTTTGCGCCGCCAAAGATAAAACTCGAACCGGAAATAATCAGGAACGCGGGCAGCAAAATGGTAAACAACAGGTCGATGTGAGGAATCGGATTCAGCGTGAGTCTCCCACGCTCCCGTGCCGTGGGATCGCCGAGGCGATCGGCAATAAAGCCGTGGGCGGCCTCATGGCTGGTAATCGAAAGAATGGCCACCACAGCCACGCCGATCATGGTCAAGACGTCCATCTGTTTTGCACCTCTTCTGACACCGCGGTCATTATACCGCTAAGAAGCCGTATTCCGGCATGTCGCCAATCATTGTTGTAGTGGATTCCTGCTGCCGCCCCGGGAGGTGCAGCTGCCCTGACCATCTTGTATGCCAGGGGTTGTGTCGCTGTCTTGATGGTGAACTGAAGGATTAAGGTTCATCAGAGCGTCGCTTACCATGCATATATGAGGGCAATTATGGAACAACATGCAAGTACAAGACTTAGGCCTCTGATCAGGAAAAGCGGTATAACATCTACCTCAAGGTGTGACACTTTTATATGCAGATGACTGTAGCGCCAGGCGGCAAGCAGAAATACAGCGATGCTGAGACCAATCAGTACCGTCGCTATAGCCCGGATACTCCATGTGGGCAAAAGCTCAGTCATGAATTTTACGGTAGCGAGCCCCGTCGCCAGGGCGGCCATTCCGGTGCGTATCCAGGCGGCGTAGGTTCTTTCATTGGCAAGCACGGTCCTGTCCAACGCCAGGTTCGTTTTTTCCGTGATGTCTGACTCAGTATCACCAGGGTTTTCATTATCCGTCATCAAGCTTTATCCTCTTGTTCGGATGCCTTAACCTCATCCACCACCGTGTGATACAGCTGTCCCCTGGCCAGTTGTAATCATGGCGGTGATTTTAACTGTTCATTACGCATAAAAATGTAAGCTGCGTGACAGTATCAACAAACACGCAGCCTGTCATGGCAGCTCGCCAAACTGTTTTACCCTTCAGGTGTCAAATATTATGCTTTTTAAGCGTCATAAAATACAGGGTGCAGGCTGGTAGCAGTTGAATGACGGGCAACGCCACTGGATGGGGTTTGCTGTAACTTTGCGTTGATCCATTCAGACGGACATCCCCGTTTAATCAGCAACAAATAGCGTGTCGGCGTTACAATAAGAGGATAGGATCGAAAGGAGTGATCGCAGATGAAAATGGATCCGCAATATTACCGATTCTGTAAACCCGTATTAGCCGGTTCACCCTTGTTCAAGGGGCTGGCAGACCCGCTGCTGGATAACATGTTAACGAAGTTCCGGCGTGATACCTGGCGTCGGGGCGCGCACCTGAACCCGGCCATTTTCCAGCAACGGTTTTTCCTGCTGATTGAAGGCCGGATCGAAGTAATGAGCATCAATCCAAAAACCGGCAGGAGCGTCACACTCTCGTTACTCGGTCCGGGCGATGGTCATGATATGGTGACCCTGTTAGACGCCCGTCCGCACGAGGCGGAGTCAGTTGCGGTCGATGACGTTGCCCTGATTTCCGTGCCGATTCAGGAGGCCCGCAGTTGGCTCGACCGGCACCCGGAGTTCAACCACAATTTCCTGCACTACCTGGGCAAGCAAATTCGTTACAGGGAAGATCTCGCCAACGACCTCGCTTTGTACCCAACGATGACGCGTCTGGCGCGCCTGATACTGCGTCACGTGGATCCGCAACAACAAACGGCTTCTGACAGCGGGTATCATTTGGAGCTCATCAATGACCTGAACGATGAATCCATGGCGCGGATGGTCGGGTCGGTGCGTCAGGTTGTCAACCGGCATCTTCATCATTGGCGCGAACAGGGTGTTTTGCACAAGACCAAATTCCGCACGGATGTCGCCGAGCTGAAAACCCTCAAAGAATATGCCAGTGTAGAGTTGCCGGTAGCGTGTCAAACTGCAAATACTGGAAAATAGCTTCAACGGGCAGTCTTCTGATTAGCGGATGGCCACCCCAAAACCATCCGTCTGGATTTGATGGCTGAACCGGCCTGCAACCGTCAGGCTAACTGTGAATTTCCCTCCGATACCCCCTTGCAGTCATCTGGGTGACAGCGCCCGCAGAGTGCTGTGTATAAGATGGTGAATAACCTCAGAATCCCCTGGCAGACAGGGGATAGGCCAATTGTTTGGAGCTGGGTGCGATGTCTGAAAAAAACATTTGTATTTCGATTTATAAAACCTACCAGGCCGTTGAGCAGGCGCTTGGAACCCTGCAAAAAGCAGGGGTCGATCTACAAAACGTATCAATTGTGGGCAAGGGCTATCAGGAAAAGGCTCACCCGATCGGGTTCTACCGGGTTGAAGATCGTATATCGTACCTGGGTTTGCAGGGCGCGTTTTGGGCCGGTCTGTTTGACCTGCTTCACGGTGCTGGATTTTTCTGGGTACCAGAGCTAGGGCCGCTGGTAGCTGTTGGACCTGTTGTCGCATTATTGGTGAATGGCCTGGAGGGTGTTGCCATCGGCGGTGGCTTTGGCGTTTTAGGCGCTGCGCTCTACGCCATGGGTGTGCCACGGGGCAACATCTTCGAATATGAGAAAGTGATCGGTCAGGAGATGCTTATCTTCATGGTTGATGGTGTACGCGATGATGTTGAACAAGCCTGCGACTTGTTGCTCAGTGAGACGCAACGGGTGGTGGTACACACGGCATGAGATAGTGGTTTTGACGGTCATGCGTGTCCCTTAACCCGGGCATAAGCATGACCGGGTATCGGTGTTTTTACGGGAGTCCAGGATGCACAAGAAAAAAGTAATCCCCCTCTTGCTGGTTGTACTGATCGTGGCCATTGGATTTGGCTGGTGGTATGCCGGAAGACAGGATAAGCAGGATGGGAACATGCTGATGCTGTATGGCAACGTGGATATTCGCGAAACCGACCTGGCGTTCAACAACAGCGAACACGTTGACCAGTTGCTGGTGCAGGAGGGTGACCGGGTAAAAAAGGGCCAATTACTGGCCACACTCCACAGCGAGCGTTCGCAGGCTGAAGCCGATGCCGCCCGGGCCCGGGTCGAAGCGCAAAAGGCTGTGGTCGCCCGGCTGGAAAGTGGCAGCCGTCCACAAGAGATCCGCCAGGCGCATGCGAACGTCGCCGCTGCCACGGCGAAGTTGGTTGACGCACGGGCGACATTCGATCGCACAAAAAGCCTTTCCGCCAATCAGGCCATTTCAAGGCAGGCGCTCGATGATGCACAGGCCCGCATCGATATGGCCCGTGCCGACCTGAAAGTTGCACAGGAGTCACTGGCGTTGCTCCTTGAAGGGCCAAGGGCAGAGGATATAGAAGAAGCCCGGGCATCCTTGAAAGCGGGCGAGGCCCAGCTGGCACTGGCGCTTGAGGTGTTGAAAGATACTGAATTACACGCCCCGGCAGATGGAGTCATTCGCAACCGAATACTGGAGCCCGGCGACATGGTGACACCCCAGACGCCTGTTTTCACAATGGCGTTGGTCGACCCCGTCTGGGTCAGGACCTATGCCCCCGAGAGCGAACTGGGGAAGCTGGTGCCGGGAATGTCGGCCGAGGTCTCGACGGATAGTTATCCCGGAAAGGCCTACGTCGGTTGGGTCGGGTACATTTCGCCCACGGCAGAGTTCACACCCAAGAGCGTGCAAACACCGGATTTACGCACCCGGCTCGTTTACCAGGTCAAGGTCTACGTATGCAATCCGCAGGATGAATTGCGATTGGGAATGCCGGCCACGGTATCCATTTCTCTCGATCGGCCCAAACCGGAAGCCGGTCATACCGCCACCGATTGTGCGCGGCCGAAAAATGACTGAGGTGAAAACCGCACCGGCACTGGCTTTCGAAGGTGTCAGCAAGACATTTCAGAGAGGCGACCGAACGATCAGTGCGCTGAAGTCATTCGACATCAGCATCGGGGCCGGCACAGTGACGGGTCTGATCGGACCTGACGGTGCCGGTAAAACCACGCTCATGCGTCTGGCAGCGGGCTTGTTGCGGCCCGATGAGGGTGCCATCCGGGTGCTGGATATCGATGCGGTCAAAAATCCACTGGAGGTTCAATCTTCTGTCGGTTACATGCCACAACGATTTGGACTGTATGAAGACTTGAGCGTGCAGGAGAACCTTGACCTGTATGCCGACTTGCAGGGGGTGGTCAAAGGCGAGCGTCCGGAACGTTATAAGGAGTTGATGCATATGACCGGGCTGGCGCCATTTTCGCATCGCTTGGCGGGCCGTCTGTCGGGCGGCATGAAGCAAAAGCTCGGATTGGCGTGTACCCTGGTGCGGCCACCGCGCCTGTTGTTACTGGACGAACCGACCGTCGGGGTTGACCCCGTATCACGGCGTGAGCTGTGGGCCATTGTCTACCGGCAGGTCAGTGAACAGGGTATGAGTGTACTGCTCAGCACGGCCTATCTGGACGAAGCAGAACGTTGCGCTGACGTCGTGTTGATGCACCAGGGCATGTGTCTGGGTCACGGCAGTCCGGAAAGCTTCAGCCAACCCCTGCTCGGACGGGTCTTCCGCATTACTGCACCTGAGCTCGGCAAGCGCCGGCTGCAGGCACGCCTCATTGCAGTGACGGGTATTCTGGACGCCATTATCGAAGGCGAGCGGGTGCGCGTGGTTACGGACAGTCCCGGGTTACCGGACCTGCCGGCTGAGCTGACCGACAGCGGGCGATTTCATACCGAGGATGCTAAACCGGTTTTTGAAGATGCCTTTATTTCCACGCTCAAGGGTGACAGGCCAGGGGAGCATTTGCAGGTACCGGGTGTTGCATTGAAGTCACCGCCTGATACTCCACACGATGGTGTGGTCATCGAGGTAAAAAACCTGCAACGCCGCTTTGGTGATTTTTATGCTGTGAAGGATGTAAGTTTTAATGTCAATCGCGGCGAAATTTTCGGTCTTTTGGGTTCCAACGGGGCTGGCAAATCCACCACTTTCCGTATGCTTTGCGGGCTGTTGCCGGTAACCGCCGGCGAAGTCCAGGTGGCCGGTCTCGACCTGCGTCACGCAGCCGCCCGTGTACGGGGCCGCCTGGGTTACATGGCGCAACGGTTTTCGCTCTATATCAACCTCACGGCGCGCCAGAACCTGCGCTTTTTTGCCAGTGCCTACGGGCTATCCAAAGCGCGCAGCAAAGCGCGTATAGACTGGGCTCTGGATACTTTTGCGCTCACCGATTATGCCGATGTCAGCAGTTCCCAGCTGCCGTTGGGATTTAAGCAGCGTCTGGCATTGGCGGCAGCATTGATGCATGAGCCGGACATCCTGTTCCTGGATGAACCCACCTCGGGTGTCGACCCACTGGCACGCCGGGAGTTTTGGCAACGTATTAACGCGCTGGCCGAATCAGGTGTTACGGTTTTGGTGACGACCCATTTCATGGACGAGGCCAACTACTGCGACCGGCTGGTCATCATGGCCGAAGGCGAAGTCCTGGCCGAAGACACACCGGCCGACATGAAGACGCGTTTTCGCAATCACGAGCACCCTGACCCGACCATGGAAGACGCTTTTATCGGTCTGATCGAGTCACATGAGCGTCAAAAGCAGGCGGTGACATGAAAGATGCTGCCGCCTCACGTATGCGTCTCAAGGGTATGATCCGCAAGGAAAGCCTGCAAATCCTGCGTGATCCGTCCAGCATTGCCATTGCATTTATCCTGCCGGCGGTGTTGTTGCTGCTGTTCGGTTATGGCGTATCGCTGAATGCACGGCATATCCCTCTGGCGATCGTGGTAGACCAGGCGGATGCCAATAGCGCAAGCTTTGTCAGTGTCTTCGAGCGCTCGGAGTATTTTGATCCAAAGAATTTTGCAAGCATCCAGGCGGCGCAGCAGGCGTTCGACCTGCGGCAAGTATTTGGCATTATATGGCTGCGCAATGATTTCAGTGACCGGTTGCTCACGCAGGGTGAAGCGCCTGTCGGGATTATCCTCAATGGTGTCGATGCTAACCAGGCACGTATCGCCGAGGGGTATATCCAGGGCGCCTGGCAGGTTTGGCTGGTTAACTACGCACATGCACGGGGGGTCGAACTATCACTGCCGGTCGAACTTGAGACACGTATCTGGTTCAACGCGGCGGTGCGCAGCCGAAATTTTCTCGTGCCGGGGTTGATTGCTGTGATCATGACGCTGATCGGCGCAATGTTGACATCCATGGTGGTCGCACGCGAGTGGGAGCGAGGTACCATGGAATCATTGATGGTGACGCCGGTGCGCATCGGGGAATTGATGATCGGAAAGCTGGCCCCGTACTTCATCCTGGGCATGGGTGGTATGTTGATGAGCGTCGCTATGGCCATATGGCTGTTCGGTGTTCCTTTACGGGGCTCCTTTTGGGTGCTGACTGCAGCCTCGGCGCTTTTTATGCTGGTAGCGCTGGGTATGGGTCTGCTGATTTCAGTGGTTGCAAAGAACCAGTTCGTAGCGGGCCAGGTTTCAATTATCGCGACGTTTCTACCGGCTTTTATACTGTCCGGTTTTATTTTTCAGATCAGTTCCATGCCCCGGGCAATTCAGTTTATTACCCATGTTGTTCCGGCTCGTTATTACGTGGCAATTTTGCAAACCCTCTTTCTGGCGGGTGATATCTGGCCGATTATCTTGACGAACAGTGCCGCTTTGTTGCTGATGATGGTTGTTTTCATTGGTCTGGCGCGTCGCAAATTACACAAACGGCTCGACACGTGAACCCGTTACGTCGCATTGCTGCACTGGCGATCAAGGAGTTGCTCGCCATCCTCAGGGATAAGAAGAGTCGTTTTGTGCTGATCGGCCCGCCGATTGCCCAGATGATTGTCTTTGGCTATGCCGCAACTTTCGATCTGAATCATATTCCGGTCGCCGTTTACAACCAGGATCGCGGTGCGCCCTCGCGCGAGTTGGTCGCGCGCCTGACGGGATCTCCCAACTTCGATTTGGTCGGTTATCTCGACCATGATGCACAGGTCGCACCATTGATCAACAACAAGGATGCGTTGATGGTATTGCATTTGGGGCCGCAATTCAGCGAGCGCCTCAAACGGGGTGAGACTGCCCGGGTCCAATTGATCATCGATGGCCGCAACTCCAACACGGCATTGCTGGCCCAGGGTTACCTGCGTTCTATCCTGACCGGGTTCAATATGGACTGGGCCCGTCAGCACGGCGGCATCGGGCCTCCCGCCAAGCTGCAGATACGTCCCTGGTATAACGAAAACCTGTTATCGCGATGGTTTGTTGTACCCGGTATTATTGGCTTGCTATCACTGGTGGTCACAACCATCGTCACCGGTTTGTCGGTGGCGCGTGAACGCGAGGCCGGAACCTTCGACCAGCTGCTGGTGACGCCGCTTCGGCCGGTTGAAATTCTGGTCGGGAAGTCCATTCCCGGCATCCTGATCGGTCTGATCGAGGGCAGTTTTATCCTGTTGATGGTGGTGCTGTGGTTCGAGGTTCCGTTGCGTGGAAGCCTCGGCGCCCTATACCTGGGAATGTTCCTGTTTTTGCTATCAGCGGTGGGCATCGGGCTGATGATTTCGTCGCTGGCTGTTACCCAGCAACAGGGTATCCTCGGCGCGTTTTTATTCCTGGTACCAGCTGTCATCCTGTCGGGATTTGCCACACCGATTTCCAATATGCCGGAATTTGTGCAATGGCTGACTTACGTCAATCCCCTGCGTTACTTCATGGTGATTCTGCGGGGTGTGTTTCTGGAAGGGGATTCTTATGGGTTGCTGTTCAATCAGTATTGGCCAATGCTGATCATTGCCATTGTGACCCTGTCGCTGGCGGGCTGGCTCTTCCGCAACCGTATGAACTGAAGCAGGCGCCGTGTCGCCTTTTGCACGACGCCCGCGCAGGCAGTCAGAAACACTTTGGTCAAAAGATTTCCGGTGGCTTTATCCTGTGGATTGCTTGGCTCACTATGCGAATAAACCATGTAAGTACCAACCGGGGCTGGGTTTATATTCATGGAAAGCCCACAGTTTACTGCCGCGCGAATCCCGTACGATGAAATAATCCCTGCGGCAGTCCCCGCCGTCCCACCAACCGCTCTCTATACGTTCCGGTCCCGTCAGGATGCGGTAATTATCGATCCGGCAGGGTAGCGGCCGGGGTAACAGCCAGACCGGCCTGCCCGCCTGCGCGCTGTAGGGGGCCGGTTCATCCAGTTCCCGCAATGACCAGCTGTATTCGGGACGATGATCCTGCAGACCCTTGATGCCCTTGACGGATTCCTCGCCCAGCCTCGCCCGCAGACGTTCGATGACATGAAGGCCATTATCCTTGGCGCCCCTGTCCTTGTCTCCTAACAAGTCTGCCTGGACCACCTCGCAGGGCAGGAAGTGCAGTGCCTGTAAGCGGATGTGACGTACCGGGCGTGGCAGTTGCAGACGCTCCAGGCGCTCACGTAACAACAGCATCAGGTGGGTTTCAGAGCGCGTTGCCTGGTGCAGTGTCAGACGCAGGCTTTCCGCACCTTCATCCAGTTGCAGACGGACCTGCAATACCTGTATGCCACGGTCATGGGCGCGCAGCACCCCGCATAATTCGTGTACCAGCCGTTTCAGTGGAAAAATAAGACCCTGCGCATGTTCCGTATCTGGCAGATCAATACCGGCGGAGAAACCCTCGGGTGGCCGGAAGGTTTTACAGGGGTCGGGACGGTGGCCAAGCAAGCGGTCCAGGTAGTCGCTGACCGTCAGCCCCATGCGTCTTGCCAGCGCCTTGCGTGGCAAGCGGAGAACTTCGCCAACGGTGCGGAAACCCATTTTTTGCAACGCCTGTATTTCCGCGGCTTTCAGGTGCAGACTGTCGATACCGAGCGCGCCGATGCTTTTGCTTATCCCGCTGGGTGTGCCGATTAACAGACCGTGCCGGGCTGCCAGGTGGGCGGCTTCCGGCGTTGGTGCGATCCCGCCGACGGCACAAAAGCCAAGCCGTTCGAGTTCCGTATGGATGCGTTCTGCCAGGGTTTCGGCAGGACCGAACAAACGCTGGCTGGCGGCAAGCTCGAGCAACAGGCTGTTGCGTTGCGTGTCAATACAAACCTGGCTGCTGTATTGGTAACACCAACTGGCGATGCGTTTCAGGCCGGCGTGTTCCGCGCGTTGATCACGCACTGATAACTGCAGCGATTCGGCGCGGCTCAAAGCGGCACCGACCGGCATGCCGGTGCGGATACCGGCATGTTCCGCGGCCGGGTTCAGATCGATGATGCATTGTCGGCCATTCAGTGTGTCACTGATGGCCCGGGGCACAGCCCGGTTGTCCGGCCCCAGCCCGCGGTCGTGCTGATCCAGCGCCAGGTGCGGGAAGTGCAGGGCCAGCCATTGGGGGTGTCGCCTGGTTTTAGTATCCGTTTCCATGAAAGCAGTGTGCCGGTAACCATTCTCCATTCCTGAGAATGGAAATAAAAATTGCCGGGTAACTGTACCACGGGCTGAGAGGTACGGTTACCCGGCATGCTTAATCCCGGCTTTTTGGGGTTTAAGCGTTACCATCAGGCATGGTCAGTGCCTGGCAGTGTTCCAAGGAGCCTCTGACTCATTCATGGATGAGTATCTTGTATCCAAAATGCCCACCTGCTGCGTTGCGAAACTTTGCGATAGCAATCTGCTTCGCCCGGAATAAACCAGAGGCTCCTTCTTAACTTTCGGTCGCGCGGCGCCTCAGCCACAGGGCGATACCCAGGAAGACTGCGGCGACGGCAAGACCGACGAGCATATGGATGGAAAACAAGCGGTCCAGCATGTTGGCGACCGTTGCTTCGTGGCCAAAAGTGTCGGTTAACGGAATGCCAAGTGATACCTCGAGCTTGTCATTGCCATGGTTATCCGCGGACAGGATCAACGGGCTATTTGCAAACCATTCGCCGATGACACCAAACAGGTTCTTCTTAAGTGTGAAGGTTTGCAGGAACTCGATCCATATCTGCAATACCGCGACAACCACCGGCGGCAATACCGCAAATAACAGGGGTATGCGGGGTGCAAAAGCGGACACCAGCATCAACCAGCCGTAAAGTGGCAATGCCCAGATTGATTGCGCCAGGTAGCTCAGGAGGACCATGCTCCAGCCTTTGAAAGGGCTGCCGAGGCTCATGAACAGGGTCCACGGATTCTCACCCACTGACAGCACGACAACCGAGAAAATCAGCATGATGACGATATAGGTCAGAACATAGACAACCCAGAAAATCAGCGGTGCGACCACCATGGCCGCAAGCAGCTTTGATCCAAGTGTCAGCGTGTCTGAAGCCGGCAACGACTTCCAGAACAGTATGCTGCGGTCCTTGCGGTCATCGTACAATGAGCCCAACAGGTAGAAAAATACGACGAAGGCGAGGGCCAGCGTAAACAAACCCGGAAAAACGGCCACCGTTGCACCGTAGATGATTTCGCTGCGCAGACCCGTTTCGGTTTGAGACAGCCAGCGGGTCAGTTCCTTCAATGACTGGAATTCGTTATCAAAGTGACCGAAGGTGAAAATGAACATCAGCGTCAATACGATGTAGATGCCCCCGATAACCAACGGCGTGGTGCGGAAAGCCCCTTGATTTTCCCAGAATTCACGTTTCACAAGGGCCATTAACCGGTTCATGCGACACCTCCGTTCATGGTAGCGACAAACAGGTCGGCGACGTTCGGTGTGTGCAATTCACCGAGGGCTTTGAGCTGCTCGCGGTTCGAGTTTTTATACAGGAAAATGAACCGGCCGAATAACTCGCGTTCATAGAGGGGTTGCAGTTCGCGGGCAGCGGCGGCCTTGTCGGGTGCAACGATCAGTTCGACGTAACTCTCCTGGACTTCTTCCATGCTGCAATTGAGCGCAATACGGCCATCCTGGATAAAGATCAGGTCACTTAATATGTGTTCGATCTCTTCGACCTGGTGCGTGGTGATGATGATGGTGCGTTCTTCATCAAAGTAATCGTTCAGAAGGTTGGTATAGAATTGCTTGCGGAAAAGTATGTCAAGACCCAGCGTGGGCTCATCCAGGACCAGCAGTTTCACGTCGATCGCCATGACGATGGCGAGGTGCAACTGCACGACCATGCCCTTCGACAACTGCTTGACCCTGTTATCCAGTTTGATCTTGGTCGAAGCCAGGTATCTCAGGCATTTTTCCCGTGAGAATCTCGGGTGTATGTTTTCGGTGAGTTCAATCAACTGCCAGACCCGAATCCAACGAGGAAGGACGGCGACGTCGGCGATAAAACAGACATCTTCCATCAATGCCGCCCGGTCTTTGGCCGGGTTTTTGCCAAGAACACTCAGTTCCCCCTCGTAGTTCGCGAGGCCGAGGATGGCTTTCAATGCCGTGGTTTTGCCGGCGCCGTTCGGGCCAATCAGGCCGACGATTCTGCCTGCGGGGATCTCCAAGTCAATATTATCAACCGCGACAGTACTTCTATAACGCTTGGTCAGGCCTCGTGCTTCAATGACATTGCTCATCAGGAATCGCCTTCTTGTTCTGTTAGATTTTGGAGTAGTTGATTTATATCCAGACCCAATTGCTTTATACGGGTGACCATCGCCGGCCACTCTTCCTTGAGGAACTTCTCACGTTCGCTCCCCATCAGTTTTTTTCTTGCACCCTCGCGTACGAACATGCCCAGTCCACGGCGCTTTTCGACCAATTCGTCATCCACGAGCGCCTGGTATGACTTGGAAACTGTGATCGGATTCAACTGGAAATCAGAAGCCACTGTGCGCACCGAGGGCAGGGCAACACCCTCCCCGAGCGTGCCGTCCAGGATCATGGCAATTGTACGTTCTTTTAATTGCCAATAGATTGGCTGGCTGTCATTCCATTGTGTTGTCATGTCAGGCCCTTGTCAGCTACCTAGCGGCGAAACAGTAATAATCCGAGGTTGAGCCCCCGGGATCTTTTTATGTTCGTGTTGTCGGTGTCGTCACTGACAGGGGACTCAGCGTTTGCTGATATCATGGTTTCCTGGTCAGAAGCGATTGTGTTCTGGCTGGTTCCAATACCGGCAACAGAACTGACCAGTAACAGTATTACGGCAAAAACTGCCAACAAGTCAGGGATCTTGATTCTGTGATGTGGCCGCAAATTCAACATTGTCTTCTCACTGGTATGATGATTCTAATGTAGTGTTGTAGTGAAGTATAACACTATAGGATTGGAATGCAATCTTATTTTTGGATTTTTTTGGTTTCGGGGGTGATGTGCGGTCTTTTGTTGATGGTTTCGCCCCTTATGGGCGAGTTACTTTTCTTTGCTTGCACAAAGAAAAGTAACCAAAAGAAAGTGCACCCCGGCAGATGGCCGCTGCGCGGCTTCCCTCGTTACTCGTTGCTTGGTGTCACCGCTCGGCACAGCGCTTCCTGCGCTGGGCCTCCCTGAACCGGCCATCCCTGGCCGGTTCAGACAGTCGCGCCTCGCTCCTCGGCATCTTTAAGGGGGGGTTAAGAGCAGGAGCAAGAGCAAGAGCAAGAGCAAGAGCAAGAGCAAGAGCGGTGGGGGTATGTACTTGGCTTTTCGCTTGTTTTGACACAGGTGGGTGGCATTCTTTACAGAATCCCCTAAACCGAGCTTATGCACTTAGGCGAGGGGGTGCGGTATCCCGTTTCAGGACCGTGAGCGACAGGAAGTCGCGTTCGAGTCCCCAGGGAGGGGTTCACGACGTGTCCGGAAACGGGATACCGCACCGCCTTGGCTACCAACCGGAGCTTCTCAGTGGAAAGTTATTTTCCTGTTTTGATGGCAGATATGGCGGTTGCGCCTTTTTCATAGACAGCAATCCATTTATAGGGATTAGATGGAATTTGAGCTGACAGACAGAGACAAATCAGATCAGAAGGAATCACCACTTCGAGACCGATTCCGGATGGTCGCCCTCAGTGTGCATAAAGGAGTGCAAACGGCCATTAGAAGGCGCTCAATTATCACGTAATTTATCTAGATTATCTCTAGATTATCGCTCGTTGGTTTGATGCACCTTCCACAAGGCACAAATACGTGTCTCAGGTCAATTACAAAATCAGTCATCAGCAGTTTGGTTCGATAGTCAGAGGACGGGGCAAATTCCAGTTGCAGTACCGCCATTGAAGACTGCTGCGCCTGTGTCACCGATCCCATTGATCGTTGAAATTTTCATTTTTGCCCGAAGGCCGCGGAGTTCATCCTTTATTCAGCGAGGGTGGCTTAATGTCCGGTTTATAACCACAAAGAGGAAGTATGTGATGTTTTTTTCTTCAGCAAAATATTTGCGGGTATTGGTTCCGTTAGCCGCAACTTTAACTTTCCAAACTGCCCGGGCTACATTGTATGTCGGGCTTGACGCGATGGCACCTGGGTCTACAGCTGTCATATCTATTAACCCTACTTTACCTAGGGAAGCTCTGATTAATGCCATCCTGGCATTATCAGAGCGCGGCAGCCGAAAAGTGTCATTTTCGACTGCCTTACAAATCAATGGCTTGGCGCCGCTGATTTGGCGACACATCCATGTGTCGCGGGAACCTCAGAATTAATCAGAGGTTCCCTAGGAAAGACGAATCATTTTCGATAAACATAACGGGAGTATGGGCAAACAGTTGTGTTCCGGATCAGGCGCAAGTGGGTGTGGTTGGTTGGGGGCCTGATTCAGAAAAATCACTACGAGTTTTTACCAGACTTGATTTCACAAAAGACTGTGAAACTGGATATGTGCCGACTTATTACGAGATATCAGCTGAAGTACAGAACATGGGATGGGAATCGCTAAATATTTACTTCCAAGTTGAAGACACACAGCAAGATGGAAATTGGAAGCACATGGCCTGGTTGAGAAAGTTTGATCTGATCTTTGGCTTGCATGATGTTTTACCCAGGTTGGGTTCAGGCATTTGGGTTAGTGCAGGAACGCCTAATCAGGGTTTGGTGGTTCAACAGCAAGATGACACAGTGGTTTTCTACGAAATGACATACAACCGAACCAATGGTGAGCCAAATTGGCTTTTGGCGACGGGTCAGTTTCATGGCAATGCACTCAATGGTGTCGCTTATTATGTGAATTGGCTAACACCTTCACTTATGACTGTCATTCCACCGGGCCCGCTCAATGACCCCGTAGAAGTCCAACCGAGCAGTCAAGAGTTGTCGTTTGATATGACTTCAGCAGGGATACAGGTACATGGCATAAACAGCATCAGTTCTTTTGTTGGACTCTATGACGTTTGGCATGATGATGGCTTGGACTCTGTTAACCACAAATATAAACGTTGGGTTTTCGACCTTGGGAGCTCGGAACTCCCTCCAGTTGTACCCGATCTGACTGGACCTTGGACCTTGTTCAGCTTCAACGGACAAGAACTGACGCAGCAATTTCAGGTTGAGTTCAAGACTGGCACCAAGATTGGCGACGATTTGTATCATTTCCCTACGGTTTATGATGATTGGTTATTGGAGTGCCATATCACACTGGATGGTCAAGGTGATTGCAAATTGGTGAATGAAACTGAGAAGCTAACTTTTCAATTCGATCTTATTGATTGTAATGGCAATTACGCCAAAGGTCAGTTAACGAATACAGTCTTTCCCGAACCTGCCCAAATTGGCATTCTGCTTAGAGGGGGTTCACATTTGCCGGTACTTGATCTTCAATAAAATTAAATGATCAGGTCGTGCCTTATGCACCCATGCAGTCTCAATGCTAATGGTCCGTACGGGTACGATCAGGGTTACGGCTAACAACTGCAACCAGATTACCGTTGTGTATGACTCGATAGACCCTGAACCCGGTTCGGGTTCGTTTGGCAAACAGTGGCTTGCCTATGTCCATTACCAATGCCTAAGTAGATTTTCCACATAGGCTACTCCTGGCCGGACCCGGCTATTTGGGGTGCTGAAATTCATGCCTGATGAGTAACTGCTGTGCGTTGAATAGCGGATGATCAAACCTGACCTGAGCAGACACTATCCGCAATATCAAGTTTGAGTTATTACAAGTTATGTAGGGCATCGTTGTTCCCTGCGCTGATTCAAGCAGGCGGCGTATTGGAGTTTTGCTTGCTTCCCCACCACGCCAGTCCCAATGCCACCAGCATTGGGATATAGCGTTCGGCGACATCTCCTGGCGTGTCGGTGGACCAGTTGAGGATCACGGTGAGTGCGAAACCTGAAGTCATCGCGGCGATGCGCCAGGCGGGCTGAACGGGTCCGCGCCAGAGGGTGATGATGAGCAAGGGGCCGAAAGCTGCGGCCAGGGCTTGCCAGGCGAACAGGACCCGGCTGAATATGGCTTCCGGGGAGTAAATCGCAAGCATGATGGCCGCGATGCCAATGGACAATACGACCCAGCGTGACTGTCTGAGGCTTTCGTGGGTGGCCATCTTGCCGTTGCGTAAATCGTGGCTGACACTCGACGCCGCCACCAGTAACTGGCTGTCTGCGGTTGACATGATGGCGGATAAAATGGCGGATACCATGATGCCTGCCATAAAAGACGGCAGCAACAAGGTGGCAAGCGCGAACAGCACCTGTTCACCGTCGCCGAGTGTCGATACCAGTAGTCTTCCGCACCACCCAAGGATCACCATGCCGGTATATATGATCACCGCCCACACGATGGCGATCATACGTGCGGTCGGGATGGCTTTATCATCTTCCATCGCCATGAAGCGGTTAACTACATGGGGTTGGCCCGGATATCCCAGGCCGATCCCGGCCAGCCCTATAACAAAGCCGACCCCTGCAGCCAGACTTTCCTGGCTCGTCCACAATACGAGTGATGACACGCCATCAATATCAAGACTGGCTATCAGAACGCCGGGGCCGCCCACGGCGATGAGGGCGGCTACGGGTAAAACAATGGCGCTGCCGGCCATCAAAATCCCTTGCACGCTGTCGGTAATGCTGGCAGCCCAAAACCCTCCGAGCATGACGTAAGTCAGTACGATCGCAGCACCCAGCGCAATGGCCAGCGTCGGGTCCATATCCATTGCGCCGGCAAACGTATTGCCCGCTGCCTGGAATTGCGCCGCGACATAAAATGTAAACGAGAAAAGAATCACTGCCGCGCCGATCCGCATGATGGATTTGCGTGCCGGGTCACCGATCGGGCCGGCCAGGAATTCCGTCAGGGTCAAAGCATTATTTACCCGGCTTTGTTGCCACATTCTCGGCGCGACCCAGTACCAGTTGATGAAAAAACCCAGAAGCGTTGATGGAATCAGCCATATGGCGGGCAAGCCCCAGGCGTACGCGGCACCGGACACGCCCAGCAGGCTCCAGGCCGACGACGAACTGGCCGAGGCGCTCAGTGCGGCGACCAGCGCACCCAGCTTGCGCCCGCCGAGGTAGAAGTCTTCAGTATCGGATGTGCGTCTGCTGGCCCACCAGCCAATGGCAAGCAACAACAATTGATATAAAATCAGGGTCGTAATCAGTACAGTCATGGTGGAAAGCATAACTCAGCTTGAAGAATGAAACATTTTGTTTGCGCATGAGGTCAGATAGGTGGACAATTCGCACTCTGTTTGCAAGGAGAAACTACAGGATGAACAATTTAATGCGTGGCGGTCTGATCTTGGCCGTTTTAATTTTCACAATGAATACATGGGCCACAGATTTGGATACGGACGAAAAGAAATTGGGTTACATCATCGGTATGGACATCGGCAAATCTTTGCGTGAACAGGGTGCGGCGGTTGACCTCGACTCCCTGATCACTGCCATTCGCGCTACTTACAATGGCGAAGAACTGGCAATGACGGATGAGGAGGCAGGGCAGGTTCGCAAGGAATATATCGAGAAGCGTCAGGCGGAACAGCAGGCGGAGGCAGCGGCAGCCGGTGCAACCAATCTAGCGGAAGGCAAGAAGTTCCTTGCCGAAAATGCCAAGAAGGAAGGGGTTCAAACGACCGATTCCGGATTACAGTACAAGGTTGAGACCATGGGTACCGGTCCAAAGCCGGCTGCCACGGATACCGTCACGGTCAACTACCGTGGGACGCTGCTGGATGGCACGGAGTTTGATAGTTCGTATGCCCGCAATGAGCCTATTTCTTTTGCTCTGAACCGTGTGATTGCCGGTTGGACAGAAGGTGTGCAACTGATGCCGGTCGGCAGCAAGTTCACTTTTTACGTGTCCCCGGAGTTGGCCTATGGCGAAGCCGGCGGCGGTCCGATTCCACCAAATTCCACACTGATATTCGAAGTGGAACTGCTGGGTATTGAAGCGCCTGAATAATTCGATTCAACAGCGTGCTGAAACTTTAGCACGCTGATTCAGACAAAAGCGTGGTCAGGGTTTAATGGGGTCAATTCACAATAACGACCCGGAAATTCAGAAAATCCTGGCCGCGCTTCATTTCCCTGGCTACGGGTACCCTCGTTATTTTTCAGAATTTCGTAATTGAAGCATCATGAGTAATAGCCTTAAAGATCAATTATTGGCCCTCGGCCTGGCTCGCAGCAAGCCCAAGCCTGAGCCAAAAAAATCTCAACACGTCATTTCCAAGCCGGCAAAGGCTAATAAAAACAGCAAGGAAATTTCACTTGATCAGGCCTACCGGATACGCATCAGGGAAGAACGTCTGGAGAAGGAAAGGACACTTGAACTAAAACGAAAGCAAGAGAGCCAACGCCGCGAGATCAATCAGAAAATCCAGGCCCTGATCAGGGAATGCGCAATCCGTGATCCCGGCGCAGAGAACAAGAGAAATTTTATTTACAAGGGAAGGATTCGCAGTGTCCTGGCGACACGCGAACAGATTAACGAGATCAATGCGGGTAAGATCGGCATCGTCTATTTAAGTGGCAACTATCACCTGATGCCTGCAGACAAGATCGAAGAAGTTCGTCAGTTTGCACCGGACCATATCCCCGATCTGCAGGGTGCCGAAAGTGCTGAAGAGAAGGATCACCCGGTACCGGATGATCTGATCTGGTAGTGTCACCAATCACCTGCTGACAGGCCCTAAATATTTGCGGCGAGCAGTCTGCGGGCCTGGTCCCCGCTGATATTCTTGCGTTTCGCGTAGTCGAGCAACTGGTCTTCGAGAATATTACCCAGTACGAAATAACCACTCTCGGGATGGGCGAAGTAATAACCGCTGACCGAGGACGCGGGTAACATGGCATAGCCACTGGTCAGTTCCATCCTGGAGTTTTTTTCCGCATCCAGCAGTTCGAATATCTTGGTTTTTTCGCTGTGGTCCGGGCAGGCGGGGTAACCCGGAGCAGGGCGTATACCGCGATAGTCTTCATTTATCAGCGCACGGTTATCGAGTGTCTCCTGCGGGTTATAAGCCCAAAGATCCACTCGTACCCGCCGGTGCGTATGTTCGGCCAGTGCTTCGGCGAGGCGGTCAGCCAGTGACTTGAGCATGATGGAAGCATAGTCATCGTGCGTACGCTCATATTCAGCCAGCTTTGCTTCGATACCCAGGCCTGCGGTCACCGCAAACAGGCCAATGTGGTCTTTCAATCCGGTTGCCGCGGGGGCGATGTAGTCGGCGAGGCAACGGTTGTAGCGGCCTTGAGCTTTCGGTTTTTGCTGACGCAGAAAATTGAGACGCCGGGTTTCCGTCTGACGGCTCTCGTCGCTGTATACCACGACATCATCGCCCAGGGATGATGCGGGGAAAATACCAACCGTGGCGCGTGCCTGCAGCCATTTCCCGTCAACGATCTGCGCCAGCATGGTCTGTGCGTCGTCAAACAGGCTTTGTGCTGCTTTACCCTTTTCGGCGTCTTCAAGTATTTCAGGATAACGCCCCTGCATTTCCCAGGTCTGGAAAAAGGGCGTCCAGTCAATCATTGGCACCAGTTCGGCCAGATCAATGTTGTCAAAGACATGCAGTCCGGGTCTTGCGGGTTGACCGATGTCCGCGGCAGACCATTCCGGTGAAAATGCGTTGCGACGGGCATCAGCCAGGCTGACCGGCGGTTTCCTGGAACTGCCTTCGGACCTGCGCTGACGCATATCCGCGTAATCCCGTGCCGTGCTGGCCGCCAGTTTTTTACGTTCTCCGACGTCACTGAGTTTTCTTGCGACACCAACGGCGCGGGAAGCGTCTTTAACCCAGAAGACGCCGTTGGAGTATTCTGGTTCGATACGCAAAGCGGTGTGCAATGGCGAGGTGGTTGCGCCACCGATCATCAGGGGCTGTTGCAAACCGCGACGTTGCATTTCGCTTGCGACGTGGCGCATTTCTTCAAGTGACGGCGTAATAAGACCGGACAAGCCAACGATGTCGACTTTTTCGCGGAGCGCGGTTTCGATGATGGTTTCGGCAGATACCATGACGCCAAGATCGATCACTTCATAGTGATTGCAGCTCAGCACTACGCCAACGATATTCTTTCCGATATCGTGGACGTCACCCTTGACGGTGGCCATCAGGACACGCACGAGCCGCTCCCCGCCGTTGCCGGTGCGGCGCTTTTCCTCTTCGATATAGGGAACCAGTACCGCCACTGCCTGCTTCATGACGCGTGCGCTCTTTACCACCTGTGGCAAAAACATACGCCCGTCGCCAAACAGGTCGCCGACGATGTTCATACCGTCCATCAGCGGGCCTTCGATGACATCCAGGGCGCGTACAGACGCGGCCCGCGCTTCCTCGGTATCCTCCTTGATGTAGGTATTGATACCCTTGATGAGTGAATGCTTGAGACGCTCGGACACGGTTCCTTTTCGCCAGGCCTCATCGATTGCTTCACTCTTGCTGACACCCTGGTATGCCTGGGCCAGTTCAAGCAGACGGTCGGTCGCATCCGGGCGCCGGTTAAGCACGACATCTTCGACCGCATCGCGCAATGCCGGATCGATTTGATCGTAAATCTCGAGCTGGCCGGCGTTAACGATGCCCATGTCCATACCGGCGTGTACCGCGTGGTACAGAAACACGCTGTGAATGGCCTCGCGAATCCTGTCCTGTCCCCTGAAGGAAAATGAAATATTGCTCACGCCGCCTGAAATCAGCGCGCCCGGACAGGATTGCTTGATTTGCCGTGTGGCCTCAATAAAATCAACACCATAGCTGTTGTGCGCGTCGATACCGGTGGCCACGGCAAAGATATTGGGGTCAAAAATGATATCTTCGGGGGGAAATCCCACCGTTTCAGTCAACAGTTTCCAGGCCCTTTGACAAAAACTGACGCGTTTCTCAAGCGTGTCGGCCTGGCCGTTTTCATCAAAAGCCATGACGATCACGGCTGCGCCAAAACGCAGTATGGCATGCGCCTGGGCAATAAATGCCGCTTCACCTTCCTTGAGGCTGATTGAGTTGACCACACCTTTTCCCTGTAAACAGGCCAGCCCCGCTTCGAGCACTTCCCAACGGGATGAATCCAGCATGACCGGCACCCGGGCAATGTCGGGTTCTGACGCGATCTGGTGCAGAAAGCGGGTCATGACTTCGACACCGTCCAGCAGGCCTTCATCCATGTTGATATCGATGATCTGCGCACCGTTCATGATCTGCTGCCCGGCAACCTCCACGGCTGCTTCAAAGTCATCCGCCTGGATGAGGCGGCGAAATTTTGCCGAGCCGGTGACGTTGGTACGTTCCCCGACATTGACGAAATTCAGATCAGGCGTCAGCGTCAATGGCTCCAGGCCGGATAGACGGCAATAAGGTATGGGCCCGGGCGGGGTCCTGGGTTTCTGTCCCTTGAGTGCATCGCCAATGGCACTGATGTGCTCCGGCCTTGTGCCGCAACAGCCACCTGCCATGTTGATCAGACCGGCGGACGCAAACTCCGCAATGACCGATGCCATGTTTTCGGGCGTGTCATCGTATCCGCCCAATTCATTCGGCAGGCCGGCGTTAGGATGAACGCTGACCGGGCATTCTGCAACCCGCGACAACTCCTGCAGCCAGGGTCTTAATTCCGAGGCGCCCAGGGCGCAATTCAAACCGATACAAGCCGGCTTTGCATGACGCACGGAATGCCAGAATGCCGCAACGGTCTGTCCCGAAAGCGTGCGACCGCTGGCGTCGGTTATGGTGCCCGAGATCATCACGGGGACACGAAAACCCATCTCAGTGAATACATCGTCAATGGCGATGAGTGCGGCCTTACAGTTGAGCGTATCAAAAACCGTTTCCACCATCAGGATGTCGGCGCCGCCTTCAATTAAACCAGCAGCGGCTTCGGCATAGGTCTCGCGCAATTGAGCGAAGCTGACATTACGGAAGTCGGGGCGGTTCACGTCGGGCGATAGTGAAGCCGTGCGGTTGGTCGGTCCGATCGAACCAACGACAAAACGTGGTTTTGCCGGATCCTGCCTGGAAAAATGGTCCGCTTCGGTTCGCGCCAGCCGGGCAGCTTCTGAATTTAACTCCCTGACCAGGGACTCCATGCCGTAATCGGACTGGGAAATGCTTGTGCTGTTAAAAGTATTGGTTTCGATCAGGTCTGCGCCGGCCTGCAGAAATGAACGGTGAATACCGGATATTTTCTCCGGCTGGGTCAGGGTCAGCAGATCATTATTGCCACGCAGCGGCATCGCGTGGTCTTTGAACCTCTGGCCACGAAAATCAGCCTCATCCAACTCAAAACCTTGGATCATGGTGCCCATGGCCCCATCGAGGATCAGGATCCTCTCGGACAACAGCTTTTGCAGCAGGGCGGCGCGTTGCGAATCTTTACAATTTTGAAAATACATGCTTTTTACCGGTTAGTGTTTTTGCTGGGAAGATCAGCCGGGTTTTCCGGCCATCAGGGTCAGCACCTCGAAATTGGGCGTGCGTTTTTCAACGGCCGAAATCCGGATGTTTCGTGGTTCGAGCCCGGAACGTTTGCAAAACCGCTGCAACTGCGATTCTGTGAAACCAAGGTTGAGGTGGTTGTAAGCCACGACCGCGTTCTCGTGCAGGTGTTTACGCAAGGTTGCTGCCAACAGGTGTCCACCGGGTCGCAGCACCCGGCTGGCCTCGTTGAAAACCTTCTGTGGATCGTTGGTATAGGTCAGCGCATGCATCAGTAATACCGTGTCATACGTGTTGTCTGAAACCGGCAAGTCATGCATGTCGCCCGTCGCAAACCTGACATTGGTACAATTGCTCAAGCGCGCCCTGCCTGCATCCACGACCCTTTGGCTGATGTCAAGGCATTGTATGCTGCGGGCCCTTGGTGCCAGCAATTCGGCGAGCACGCCATCACCTGAAGCCACGTCCAGCACGTCCCCGAGTTCGAGTAGTTGTACGATGGTTCGCGTGGTGACTTCCCAGGTCCGGCCCGGCGAGTAGTGTCGCTCCATGTCGCCAGCGACCGTGTCAGCCCAGTTCGAATTACCACCGCGCGCGTTCAAAACCTGGGGAATACGTTCCGAATCCTGTTGTATCAAGGGATCGGAGGTGTTTGAGCGCAACAGATCCCACAAGGTGTTGAGGCCGGGGTCGGCGATGGTGGCTGCCATGCGGTAATAAACGGATACCCCTTCGCGGCGATCGCTCACCAGACCCGCCTCTTTCAGCTTCGCCAGGTGTGTCGAAACCCTGGGCTGTGCCAGCTGTGTAACAGCCGCAAGTTCGGCAACACTCAACTCCTCCCGGTCTACCAGCATCAGCAGGCGTAATCGGGTGCTGTCGGACAGCAGCCGAAAGTGTTGCGAGGCATGTGCCAGGTCCATCTTGGAATGCATATATCTTTCTATCCTGATCTAAAGATATATAGAGGTTAACCAGTCAGGTCAGGCAGGTCAACCGGCAGCATCTTATGGGCGACAACATAAGCCGCCGACAAATTCCGGAATACGGCTCCAAAGACCCATATTTAGTTCGTTTCAGAGTGGCAAAGCCTTTATAATTCGCGTCTACTTCAGGGCGGTCATATCGGCCGTCTTGCAAACCCATACACCGAAGAGGTGGAGTCAGTTGATGAAAGCCAAAAGTGAGAAAAGCAAACAGTCATTACTCAATAAAATCAAGGCTGTAGTGACCAGCCGGATGGAGGTAGCGGCGGCGGAGCGGGCGACGGTTTTTTGCGATGCCTTTTTCAAGCGCGTACCCATTACCGTACTGGCTGAGGACCACCCGGACAACGTCGCCGCGATGGTGAACAGCCAACTTGAATTTCTGAAAAAAAGAGCGAAGGGCGAGCTGTCGATTCGTGTTTTCAACCCTGGAATAGAACACGATGGCTGGGAATGCAAACACACGGTCGTAGAATTATCCAATGACGATATGCCTTTCCTGGTGGACACGTCCAGCATGGCTCTGCACGAGCTTAACCTGGGCGTGCACTTGATCGTTCACCCGGTCTTGAACGTTGAGCGAGATGCACGCGGCAACCTCAAGTCTATTCATCCCCGGTCCACGAAGAACTCGGTAAAAGAGTCATTTATCCATATCCATTTCGATATGCACACCGACCCGGCGGTGCTGGCCGCTGTCGAGACGTTGCTCAAAAGCCGCATGGCCATGGTGCGAAGGACCGTGGCGGATTGGCAACCAATGAAATCAAGCCTGGAACAAGCGATTTCCGAGTTTGGGACGAATGCGCCGGACCTGACCGAATCGGTCCGAAAAGAATGCGTGGATTTCCTCAACTGGGTGAATGACGACCATTTCATGTTTATTGGTGCTCGCAGCTATGACATCGTTGAAAAAGGCAATATCGCCTCACTGAAAGTGGTTGATGGTACCGGTCTCGGCCTGTTACGCGAGGACGGAAAAACGGTGTTGAGCCGACCCATCGCCAGCGTCAGTGACGAGTCCCGTTTCAATCCCAAGGCGCCGCTGATCGTTACCAAGGCCAATAACCGTTCGCCGATGCACCGCGATGGTTATATGGACTATATCGGTGTGCTGCGCTTTGACAAGAAAGGCAAGGTGGTCGGTGAGCACCGGTTTATCGGTCTGTTTACCTCGCTGGCATACCAGCAACGGATTGCAGATACGCCATTGATCGCCATGAAGGTCAAAACGGTGCTGGAGAATTCCGGACTGAAGGAAAACCGCCACGCCTGGAAATCGTTGCTGCACATCCTGGAAACCCTGCCGAGGGACGAGATATTTCAGGCCAGCAGCACGGAGTTGCTATCCATCGCAATGGGCGTGCTCGATTTGCAGGAGCGTCAATCGGTGCGACTGTTTATCCGCAGGGAGCGGTTCGGCCGTTTTTTCTCCTGCCTGGTCTATATTCCAAGGGATTACTGGAATACCGAAAACCGGGAAAAAATTCAACGCATACTCAAGCGTGCCCTGAAGGGGGGGAAACTGGATTACATGATTCAGCTTTCAGATTCGGCGCTCGCCCGCTTGCACGTCATCATTCGGCCAAAGGCCGGAGCAGAACCCCTGGTCGACGTTCACGAACTCGAGAACAAGATCGTCAATGCTCTGCGCTCGTGGAATGAAGGGCTGACCAATATTCTGAAACAGAATCATGGTGAAGAGATAGGCTTGCAGTTGGCGCGCAAATTCGGCAAGGCCTTTCCGGCAGCTTACATGGAGGATATTTCTCCCTGGGTCGGTGCCTCAGACGTTGAAAAAATGGACTTGCTGAAAGATGAAAATGATTTGCAGTTGAGTCTTTACCGGCCCCGGGCAACGGACGCAGAAGTTGAAGCCAAGTCGGCTGATACCGGCATCATCCGTTTCAAGATATTCAAAAAGAACCGCCCGATTCCCTTGTCGGATGTCCTGCCGATGCTCGAGGACCTGGGTTTGCGCATCGTCAGTGAAAGACCCTATAAATTGAAATTTGAAAACAAGGAATCCATCTGGATCCAGGATTTTGACATGGTATACGGCCATGGCAAGGACCTGGATATCGAGACGGTGCGCGACATGTTCCAGGAGGCTTTTGAAAATACCTGGCGGGGGCTTACCGTCAGCGATGGGTTTAACGGCCTGATCCTCGCCTGTCAGCTTGACTGGCGGCAGGTCAAGGGAATACGGGCGTATTGCAAGTACCTGTTGCAGACCGGCATTCCCTATTCGCAGGCTTACATGGAGGAAACACTGGCCAAACATCCGCTGATGGCGCGTTTGCTGGTGGAGTTGTTCGATGCCATGTTCAACCCGGCGCGTGACGGCGAAAGTGACTATCGCAAGGAATTGGCGGTCAAGAACCTGCGGCGAATATTCGCAGGCCTGTCGACTCTCAAGCACTGCAATGACAAGGTCCTGCTGGAACTGCTGGACAGCGTGGTGGCTGCACGCCGGAAACCACGCGAGGTCCAGGTTGCGACCATCAAAAAGATTTACAGGCTCGCCTTGTCGCGCATCAGCAGTATCGATGAGGACAGCATCCTTTTTTCATTTTACGAGGCGATCAAGGGTACGCTGCGGACCAATTTCTACCAATTGGATGAACATGGGCAACTGCATGAATACATGAGTTTCAAGCTTGATTCTGCCAAAATGCCACACCTTCCGAAACCGTTGCCATTCAGGGAAATCTGGGTATTTTCGTCCGCGGTCGAAGGCATACACCTGCGCGGCGGCAAGGTTGCACGTGGCGGCCTGCGCTGGTCTGACCGGAAAGAGGATTTCCGCACGGAAGTGCTGGGTCTGATGAAGGCACAGAACGTGAAGAACACCATCATTGTACCGGTAGGCGCAAAGGGTGGATTTGTCGTCAAGCACCTGCCGAAAAACGGGAATCGTGACCAGGTAATGGCCGAAGTTGTCAGGTGTTATAAGATATTTATCAATGCCTTATTGGATGTTACTGATAATCTGGATCATAATAAGGTTATCCCGGCCGCCCAACTGGTTCGATACGATGAAGACGACCCGTACCTCGTCGTGGCGGCCGATAAAGGCACCGCGACATTTTCAGATACGGCCAATGCCATCGCATTGCAGCGTGGGTTCTGGCTGGGAGACGCATTTGCATCCGGCGGTTCTGTCGGGTATGACCATAAAGCCATAGCTATCACCGCGCGTGGCGCGTGGGAGGGGGTCAAGCGTCATTTCCGGGAAATGGGCCGGGATATTCAAAAAGAACCCTTCAGTGTGGTGGGTATCGGGGATATGTCGGGTGATGTTTTCGGTAACGGGATGTTGCTTTCCACCCAGATCCAGTTAAGGGCCGCGTTTAACCACATGCATATTTTCCTGGACCCGAACCCGGACATCAAACAAAGCTTCAAGGAACGCAAGCGCCTGTTTGATATGCCGAGGTCCGGTTGGGAAGATTACAATCGTGAACTGATATCGCAGGGTGGCGGCATCTTCTCGAGGCTCGAAAAGAGCATCCCGCTCAGCAAGGAAGTGCGGGACTGGTTGAACGTTGAAGATAAACAGGTGGCGCCAAACGAATTGATACGGGTTCTGTTGAAAGCGGAAGTCGACCTCCTGTGGAACGGCGGTATTGGCACCTACGTCAAGGCGTCGGGCGAAAGCAACGCCGAGGTGGGGGATGCACAGAATAACTGGCTGCGCATTAACGGCCAGGAGTTACGCTGCAAAGTGGTCGGTGAAGGCGGAAACCTCGGGTTTACCCAACTCGGCCGAATCGAATATGCACAGTCGGGTGGCCGTCTCAATACCGACTTTATCGATAATTCGGCCGGTGTGGACTGTTCGGATCACGAGGTCAACATCAAGATATTGCTGAACCAGGTTATACGCGCGGGCAAATTGACCGAGCGCAACAGGAACAAGCTGTTGGCGGAAATGACCGATGAAGTGGCCGAATTGGTATTGCGCAACAATTACTTGCAGACCCAGACCATCTCCATGATGGAAACCCTGACCGGAGCGCGCCTGGGTGCCAAACAGCATTTCATTTCCGTGCTGGAAAGCGAGGGCATCCTGGATCGCGACCTGGAAAAACTGCCACATGACGATGAACTCACAAGGCGCCGGGGTCTCGGGCTGGGCATGAACCGGCCGGAACTGTCCATCTTGTTGTCTTACAGCAAAATCATGCTATATCGTCAGTTGCTGGATTCAGACGTCCCGGAAGACCCCTGGTTGTCACAGGAGTTGCAACGCTATTTCCCCAAACCGTTGCAGGAAAAATACAGCGCTTACATGGACGGGCACAGGCTGAAGCGTGAAATTATCGCGACCCAGGTGACCAATAGCCTGGTTAACCGCATGGGTGCTTCTTTTGCACTGCGTATGCATGAGGATACGGGAGCCAGCGCGGCGGAAGTGGCCAGGGCGTTCACCATTGCCCGGGAAATTTTCAGGGCGCGCGAATTCTGGAGCCGGATAGAGGCGCTGGATAACAAGGTTGGCTGCAAGTCGCAGATCAGCGCGACACTGTCGATGTGGAACCTGCTCCGCCAGGCCACACGCTGGGTCCTCAACCAGCCTGGTCACAGTCTGGACATCCGTGCGAGCATCGAGCGTCTGACACCCGGGTTGGAAATACTGGAGAAGAAAATCAGTCACACCCTGAATGCCGTGGAAAAGGAACAGGTGCAAAAGTATGCGGAGCCGCTGATCGCGGACGGCATGCCAAAAAACCTGGCCATCCAGGCAGCCACCCTGCATTTGCTCTATCCGGCCCTGGATGTGGTTGAAACGGCTGCCAGGCGGAATGCCGACGTGGCCGGTGTGGCCACGGTATTTTTTGGACTGGGTGACAGCCTGAGCCTCAAATGGCTACGCGAAAGCGTTGAGAAACTGCCCGTTGAAGGTCAATGGCATGCACACGCCCGCGGCAACCTGCGCGACGAATTGTATTCGCAGCACCGCCAGCTTGCCGGCAGGGTACTGGAAGCCTATCCAGCTGAAAAAGATCCGGTGAAAAGCTGGATGGCAGCCAATAGCAAAGCGGTCGAACGTGTTACGCTCATGCTCAGCGATATGCAGGGGTTAACAATCATGGATTATGCTACGGCCTCTGTCGCAGTCCGCTACCTCGACGTGCTGCTGGCGCAAACGCAAACGAAATGACTACCACGCGTATTCATTTCGTAGCGAGCCAGGTCGACTCCGCCGGCGCTGCGGCTGCGTTGATGCAAAAACGCTACGGGCAAACCGTGCTGGCCGATGCCGACGTGATCGTCGCACTGGGCGGTGACGGTTTCATGTTACGCACCCTTCATCGCGTCATCCCGCGGAACATACCGGTATTCGGTATGAAGATCGGGGATGTCGGGTTCCTGATGAATCGTTACAGCCAGGATGACCTCGCGGAAAGATTGGCTACTGCGACTCCAGTCAGTCTGAACCCGCTTCGAATGGTGGCATTGACAGAGTCGGGCACCGAGACCAGCGCCCTGGCCATCAATGAGATTTCGCTGCTGCGCCAAACCAACCAGGCTGCCCACATCCGCGTCATTGTCAACGACTCGACAAAGGTGGAAGACCTGGTTTGTGACGGGGTCCTGCTGGCGACCGCCGCCGGCAGTACCGCATATAACTTCTCGGTGCGTGGTCCGATTCTACCCCTCGGCACCGATGCATTGGCGCTGACACCGATCAGTCCATTCCGGCCGAGACGCTGGAACGGTGCCATTCTGCCGAATTCCGCGAGGGTTCGTTTCGAGATTCTTGACCATTACAAGCGGGCTGTCAGTGCAACGGCGGACGCATACGAAGTACGGGATGTCATCCAGGTAGACGCGTTCGAGGATAAGGAAGTCGAACTGAAACTGTTGTTCGATCCGGCCCATTCTTTGGAGGAACGGATACTCAACGAGCAGTTCCTCTAAGCCGGAATACGGGCCGCTCTGCTAGTCATATGGAGGTCCCGGCCTGCGCCGGGATGACGGTGCTTGTTGTCAGTACTCCACAATTGCATGAGTATTTTATCAATCAACCGCTGTCATCCCGGCGCAGGCCGTGACCTCCCAAATCTGGCGCCGCGTTTCAGACCGTACTCTCATCCCGGCGCCCAGTCGCACCTGTCCGGCGCAAAATCCCAGCACACTGATACAATATGCGGGTTGCCCGTCCAACGCACTGGACGGTTTACAGTTTTCTCATGTTCTGATAAGGACCCTGTTAAGCTGTAGACATGGCAAAGAGCAGCAACCAGGAAAACATTCTGCAGATGGACACGGGCGGTAAACCGCTGATCGTGGCGATTTCCTCGCGCGCGCTCTTCGATCTGGACGAGAGTCATGCCGTATTCGAGACGCAGGGTCTCGCAGCTTATGCGGAATACCAGATCAGCCGGGAAAACGACTTTCTGCAACCCGGTGAGGCTTTTCAACTGGTCAAGAAACTGCTGGCGCTCAATGCCGGTGTTCCAGACCACCAGGGTGTCGAAGTCATCCTGGTTTCACGTAACAGCGCCGATTCCGGTTTGCGGATATTCAACAGCATCGAACAACATGGCCTCGATATACAGCGGGCCGTATTTACCAACGGCGAGAGTCCTTTTCGCTACATGAAAGCCATCGGTACCGACCTGTTCCTGTCCGGTCATGCAGACGATGTGCGCCAGGCCCTGCAAGCGGGTTTCGCATCGGCCATGATTTTCCCCGGTGCGAAAACCAGGCCCGATGGTGCCCAGTTGCGTATCGCATTTGACGGAGACGCGGTTTTATTCAGTGACGAGGCCGAGAAGGTATACCAGGACGAGGGGCTGGAGGCGTTCTCCAAGCTGGAGAAACAACGCGCAGACACACCACTGCCTGAGGGTCCGTTCAAGCCGCTGATGCAGGCCCTGCAAAATATCCAGTCAGCTTACCCGATAGAAAACAATCCCATCCGTACGGCCCTGGTCACGGCCCGTTCTGCACCGGCGCACAAACGCGTCATCCTGACCCTGCGGAAATGGGGGATACGCATTGATGAGGCCCTGTTTCTCGGCGGTAAGTCGAAAGGACCCTTCCTGGCAGCCTTCGGCGCCGACATTTTTTTTGACGATCAACAGGTTCATTGCGACTCCGCCAGGGAACACGTCGCAACGGCGCACGTTCCGAGCGGGGTCAGGAATTCGTAAGTCCACATCCCCTTAATACCCGTCGCCACCGATTTTAGCTAGTGACTGAAAACGCTGTGCAATTTAGAATAGGCCCAGTCTCTTAACCCTGTCGCACTGACCCCCGGAGTCCCCATGACCAAACTGAATCCGACCGATTTATTCGATGTCCGCAGCTTACTGAGTGAAGAAGAACAAATGATACAGGACACCGTTGCCCGGTTTGTTGATGAACGTGCGTTGCCGTTAATGGCGGGCGCCTTTGACCGGGCGCAGTTTCCGATGGAATTGATACCGGAAATGGCCGATCTGGGTCTGTTGGGTTCAAGCCTCGAGGGTTATGGTTGTGCCGGCCTGAATGGTGTTTCATACGGGCTGATTTGCCAGGAACTCGAGCGTGGTGACTCCGGGCTGCGCAGCTTTGCATCGGTTCAATCGAGCCTGTGCATGTATCCAATCCACACGTATGGCTCAGAAGAGCAAAAACAACGCTGGTTACCCGATATGGCAGCCGGCAAGGTCATCGGATGTTTTGGCCTGACCGAAGCGCACGGCGGGTCCGATCCCGCCAATATGAAAACGAATGCCAGGCGCGACGGTGACGACTGGATTATCAACGGTTCAAAAATGTGGATCACAAACGGCAACATCGCTGATATTGCGATCGTCTGGGCACGTACCGGCGACGGCATCATGGGATTTATCGTGGAAAAGGGCATGCCTGGATTCGAAGCACAGGAGATCCACCAGAAAATGTCGTTGCGGGCATCGGTGACCTCGGCCCTGTATTTTGACAACGTTCGTGTGCCGGAAGCCAACCGCTTGCCGAATGTATCCGGTTTGAAAGGGCCACTGGGGTGTTTGACCCAGGCGCGCTACGGTATTACCTGGGGTCCGATTGGCGCCGCGATCGCCTGTCTCAGCGAGGCGCTGGACTATACCGCCGACCGCAAAATGTTCGGACGACCATTGGCGGCCAACCAGGCCGTCCAGATACGTCTCGCCGACATGGCCCGAAGAATCACGACGGCGCAATTGCTGTCGCTGCAGCTGGGCCGCCTGAAGGATGCGGGTGTCATGTCGCCATCGCAGGTCAGCCTTGCGAAGTGGAACAATGTGCGGATGGCGCTGGATATTGCCCGCGATTGCCGGGATATTCTCGGCGGTGCCGGTATCACGGTGGAACACGTCGCCATCCGTCACATGCTGAACCTGGAAAGCGTGATTACCTACGAGGGCACGGAAACGATTCACCAATTGGTGATTGGCAGGGAACTGACGGGCATCAACGCGTTTTGATTTTATGATGATGCAGCCATAGGCGCTGTCATCCCGGCGCAGGTGACGCACCGTTCAAATACACATCAGACTTGAAAATAAGCACTGTCATCCCGGCGCAGGTGACAAACGTCATCCCGGCGTATGCCGGGACCTCCCAAAGCTCGCAGAGTGCCAAATCAATCCGTTTCCCAACAACCGCTGTACCAACAATAAGCACCGTCATCCCGGCGTATGCCGGGACCTCCCAACGTTCCCGTGATCTTTAAAGCATCACTGAATAAGCGCTCTGCTAATCCTTTGGAGATCCCGGCCTGCGCCGGGATGACCGACCTTCGGTCGGTCAGTTTATCAGGGACGGATGATCAGGGGCTCGGGCTGCAACTCAACACCAAAACGGCTTTTTACCGACTCACGAATGGCGTCTGCGAGCGCCAGTATTTCCAGTCCCGTCGCACCGCCCCTGTTGATCAGCACGAGAGCGTGCTGTTCCGAAACCGCGGCGCGTCCCATCGAACGGCCTTTCCATCCGCATCTTTCAATCAGCCAGGCCGCGCTGAGTTTGGCCTGGTCACCGGCTGAATATACCGGCAGGTCCGCGTGATCTTTTGTCAGCAGATCCGCCGTTGTTCGGCTGACTACGGGGTTTTTAAAAAAACTGCCGGCGTTGCCGGTGTGCCTGGGATCGGGCAGCTTGCGTTGACGGATATGTATGACTGCGTCGCTGACCTGGCTGGCGGTTGGTGTATCGATCCCCATCGAAAGCAGTTCTTCTCCAATACCCATGTAGGCAAGCTCTGGTGTGAACTTGCGCTGCAGACGCAAGCGGATACCGGTAATCATGTACTTCCCGGCATCCGTCGATTTGAAACGGCTGTTCCGATATGCGAAGTGGCAGTCATGTTTTTGGAATACGCGGGTTTCCCCGTTTTGCAGATCAATTGCATGGACCGATTCGAGAACGTCCGCAAGTTCAACGCCATAGGCGCCGATGTTTTGCATGGGTGCGGCGCCCGCCAGACCGGGTATGAGGGAAAGGTTTTCAATACCCGACAAGCCCTGGTCAAGGGACCACAGCACCAGTTGGTGCCAGTTCTCGCCCGCGCTGGCGTCCACCAGCGCTTCATCATCTGTAAGCTCAACGATTTGTTTGCCGGAAACCCGGTTCAATATCACGGTGCCGTCGATGTCGGCAGTAAACAGGACATTGCTGCCGCCACCCAGTATCAGGTCACGCGTTTGGTCAAAAGGGTTATCCACGATAAACCCGTTCAAATCGTCTTCAGATTCCAGTTCGACCAATTGCGCGGCGCGGGCTTCGACAGAAAAGCTGTTGAATTGTTTGAGTGAAGCGTCATGAAACCGCTTCATGAGGACGTTTGTTCCGATATGGCATCGACGCAATCGCCAATCAGATCAGGGCCTTTGTATACAAAACCGGTGTAAAACTGCACGAGATCGGCACCGAGCCGGAATTTCTCCGCGGCATCCTCTCCGGTACTGATGCCGCCGGTACCAATCAGTGCAATGCCTGACGGCAGGCAGGCACGGAATGCCGCCAGGACCCGGTTGGCCATTTCCCGCAGGGGAGAACCGCTGAGCCCGCCCGTTTCGTCTGCGTGCCGCATGCCCTTGACGGGTTTGCGTGAGATCGTCGTATTGGTTGCGATCAGACCGTCAAACGCATTCCGGACGACAGCTTCGGCCATGCCCGTTATTTGTTCACTTTCAAGATCAGGTGCGACTTTTACAACCAGCGGGACGCGCTTTTGTGACCGTTCGGCCAATTCCAGGCGTTTGAGGTTGAGAGTTCGGAGCAGGGCATCCAGTTGTTCGACACCCTGTAAGTCACGCAAGCCACTGGTGTTTGGCGACGATATGTTGACCGTGATGTAGTCCGCATACGGATATACTTTTTCGAGGCAGATGAGATAGTCATCGGCCGCCTTGTCATTTGGGGTATCAAAGTTTTTACCAATATTGATACCCAGTTTTCCTTTGAAACTCCGCTTTTTGACCTGTTGCACCAGGTGATCAACGCCCTTGTTATTGAAGCCCAGGCGATTGATCATGGCGCCGGCCCCCTCGAGACGGAAGATACGCGGCTTTGGATTGCCGGCCTGCGGGCGTGGGGTGACCGTGCCGACTTCAATGAATCCAAATCCGAGACTGCCCAGGGCGTCGATGTAATCCCCGTTTTTATCCATTCCCGCGGCCATGCCCACAGGATTCGGAAACTGTAAACCCATCACCGTGACGGGCAGACTCCGGGATCTGCCAAGCAGGTGGGTTGCGCCCACGCCATAACCCAGGCGCAAACCCTCCAATGCCAGACCATGAGCGGTCTCGGGGTCTGATAGAAACAGGGCCCTGCGTATCAATGAATACATGGTCAACCCTTTTTCCTAAGACAGGCTACAGGTCAAACTTGATACCTTGTGCCAGGGGCAGTTCAGACCCCCAGTTGATGGTGTTGGTCTGACGGCGCATGTAGGCTTTCCAGGAATCCGAACCCGATTCACGACCGCCACCGGTTTCCTTTTCACCACCGAACGCTCCACCTATTTCTGCGCCGGAGGTGCCGATATTGACGTTTGCTATACCGCAATCGGAACCCACTGCCGACAGAAAACGCTCAGCATTGCGCAGGTTCAATGTAAATATCGCCGAAGAGAGTCCCTGCGGCACGTCATTGTGAAAGTCGATGGCCTGTTCAAGGTCTCTGAACGGAATGACATAAAGAATCGGTGCAAATGTTTCATCCTGCACGATACCCCATTCGTTTTTGGCCAAAATAATGGTGGGTTCTACAAAACAGCCCGGACGCTCAAGGCGGTTGCCGCCCGTGAGTACCTTGCCACCTTCTTTAACTGCCGATGCTATGGCGGCCTCGTAATACCGGACTGCGGATTCATCTGTCAGCGGGCCCATCAGCGTTTCGGGATCGAGTGGATCACCGATCCTGACCTGCCGGTAGGCCTTGACCAGCGCATCAGTCACGCGATCCAGGATGGATTCGTGGACCAGCAAACGGCGCGTGGATGTACAACGCTGTCCGGCGGTACCGACCGCGCCGAAGACGATTCCCGGGATACACATTTCCAGGTCGGCTGTTTCGTCCATGACGATGGCGTTGTTGCCACCCAGTTCCAATATGCTGCGTCCGAGGCGGGCGGCAACCTTGGCGCCCACCTGCCGGCCGATGTTTGTAGACCCGGTGAACGAAATGAGGTTGATGCGCTTGTCATCGACAAAACGGTTTGCCAGATCATGACCGTCTTCGATAAAGCTCAAAAAGATCGAGGGGTAGCCGCCCTTCGCCAATGCTTCATTGCAGATATTCTGCACGGCCAGGCAGCACAAAATACCACTGTGCGCGGGCTTCCAGACCGTGGTGTTACCACAGATCGCGGCGATGAATGCGTTCCAGGCCCAAACTGCAACCGGAAAATTGAATGCCGAGATCACACCGACAACACCGAGCGGATGCCATTGTTCGTACATGCGGTGCATCGGACGTTCCGAATGCATCGTATTGCCATACAGCATGCGCGACTGGCCGACTGCGAAATCACCAATGTCGATCATTTCCTGTACTTCGCCGTCACCCTCGGCCTTGATCTTGCCCATCTCCAGGCTCACGAGACTGCCAAGCGCGTCTTTGTGTGCGCGAAGCGCCTCGGTGCATAAACGGACGGCATTGCCGCGTTCCGGCGCCGGCACCCGGCGCCATTCACTGAATATGTCACGCGCGCGCGTCACCAGGTGTTCGTAATCGCCACTTGATGCAGCGTACACTTTTGCAATGACATCGCCGGTTGAAGGATTGATGGCGCTTTTGATGCCTGCGTCCGTCGTGGATGACCAGTTTCCGTCGCCAAGATAGGCGCCGGGGTTGTATTCATTAATACCCAGGGATTTGAGGAATTCCATATTAATTTTCTGCCTTTTCGGTTTTGGGCCGGTAAAAGCCCGTGAGGGTTTCACCAACGTGTATATTGATCGTGTTTGAACCCGATATTATCGCATTCCACGGGCAATGATGCATAGCACGGCCAATGATGCATAATTCAGACCGTCCCGTACGCCAGGATGACCCTCTGGACACAAAAATTTTCACCAATCCGGGAACCGTCGGTTCAAGATCAGGTCATAGCGTGCAACCCATTGGCAAATCAGGATTGAATTTTATCGTGTTATGCTCAACTTTAAAGAGAAGGGGCGAATGATGACAACGCTCCAAGCGGAAAAAATAACAAAATCAGGTGCATCACCTGCCGTTTCACCTATCCGAACACCGTTCAGAGGGGGGCCGGTACAAACATGCGGAGTGCAGGGCGAAGTGAGCGAAGCCAATGTCGATCAATTGCTGGTGGAACGGGTACAAAAAGGCGACAAACGCGCTTTTGACCTGTTGATACAGAAATACCAGCACCGCATCGTTAGCCTGGTGTCGCGTTATGTATCCGATCCGTCCGAGGCACAGGATGTCGCCCAGGAAGCATTTATAAAGGCTTACCGGGCCGTCAAGCGGTTTCGTGGTGATAGTGCGTTCTACACCTGGTTGTACCGAATTGCGATCAATACCGCAAAAAACTGGATCGTTGCAAAAAACCGTCGTCCGCCAAGCAGTGATATCGATGCGGTTGATGCCGAGCAGTACGCGATAAGTGACCGCATGAGAGAAAATGCCACACCAGAGAATGAGTTGCTGCGCGGAGAAATCGAAAAAACGGTATTCGATACCATTGCAGGGCTTCCGGACGATTTACGCACCGCCATCATCCTTCGCGAGATGGATGGCATGAGTTATGAAGAGATCGCGGTGACCATGGAGTGTCCGATCGGAACCGTGCGTTCCAGAATATTCCGGGCGCGAGAAGCAATAGATGAGAAACTAAAACCTCTAATTGGTGGTCACACCAACAGTGGGGATCAATAAGTGGTATCTGAAAAAGATATCTGGCACAGGTAGTTGAAGAAATGAGTAAGGAATCTTTAGAACATCTTTCCAGCTTGATGGATGGCGAGCTTTCACGTGAAGCGGGATCGTTCCTGACACGCAGGTTGTTTTCTGACGAAGTCATGTGTGAAAAATGGGAACGGTATCACCTGATTCGTGATTGCATCCGCCAACCAGGCAGCAAACAGATGGTCACCGGCATGAGTGTAAAACTCAACGCCACGCTGGAGGCCGAGGACGTGCCAACCGTATCCGCATGGCGTCTTCAGCGCTGGTTGAAACCGGTTTCCGGACTTGCTGTTGCAGCCAGCGTTGCGTTGGTGGCGATCGTGGTCACCGCACCGCAACCGGGGCAGATCGTGGACCAAAACGGCACGGCCATTGCCGCCCCGGCCAATAAGCCATTCGTAAGTCCGAATACGCTGACCATCTCACCGCCTTCACAAGCGGCCAGTTTTTCACCTTCACAGCAGGTCAACACCAATCGGCTCAATGCCTATCTATTGCGTCATAACCAGATGGCCAGGACTGCAGGTAGGCAGGGGTTTGTTTCCTTTGTGCCTATCGTCGCCACCCCGATTGGTTCTGTAGCAGAGGACACCGAAAATCGTTCGGAGTCCGGCAAAGTCCTGACTGAACTGGATACTGCTGAAAATAGATGATCGTCTCGCCGCGTAAGGCCGTGTTGCTCCTGATTTCGATCAGCATCTGTGGCGTAGCGTCTGCCGGAGACTCGCAAAAAGCCCGCGAGTGGCTGGAGCGCATGACCACGGCCATGAGCCAGATGAGTTACCAGGGAACATTCGTTTACGTTCGTGATGATACTGTAGAAACCATGCGGATCACACACGTGACCGACGATTCCGGTGTTCGCGAGCGGCTTTATTCCATCAGCGGTCCGCACCGGGAGGTCATTCGTGACAGGAAGGGCGTTCGCTGTGTGCTGCAGGATTCGGCCTCCGTGGTGGAAGACCAGGTCGTTGCCAATTCCTATTTTCCCGAGCTGCCGTTAACCATCATCGATGGCAATAACAGCGGGTATACCCTGGAAACCGGCGGTGAGGCGAGGATTGCCGGGCACACTGCCCGGCGCGTGACCATTTCCCCCGAAGACAATTTCCGCTATGGATATGATTTCTGGCTGGAAGAACAAACCGGCTTGTTGCTGAAATGGGTGTTGTTCGATGCAGGGCACAAACCGATCGCGAAACTGATGTTTACCGATTTTGCGATCGGTTCTTCAGTTAACCTGGGTGAACTCGAGTCCGAGTCACGTGCCGAAGATTTTGTAGAAATGAAAACATTCAGCCTGCAAAAAACCGTGGTCACCCAGTCCAGTCCTCGCTGGCAACCGGCCAATCTGCCGCCGGGGTTCCACCTGGCTTCATACAGCCACAAAAAGGGCGCCGATGGTGTGTATGAACACATGGTTTATAGCGATGGCCTGGCAGCGGTGTCGGTTTATGTTGAGCAAAAGGATGAGGATGCCGGCGTTAAACCTGGAGAGAGTCAGCTGGGCACCAACAACGCGTACAGCAGGACAGAAGGCGCGTTGCAGATTACCGTCATCGGGGAGGTGCCGGCGATTACCGTAAAAGCGATTGCGAATGAAATGGCGCGTTCAGTCGCGTCAAGCTAGTCGTGTCAATCTAAAGGTCCCAGCCCAAAAATGATTGAACAGAATGTGCAGGTTTTGCAGTTCAGCGATGAACATTTATGGGTACGAATGGGTTCGCAAAACGGTTGCACGGCCTGCGAAAGCGGAATGGGTTGTGGTGCGGGTTTGTTTGCAAAATTATTGCGACGCGAAACGGTGGTTCTGGAACTGCCGCGCAACGGTATTAAAGTGGAGACGGGGCAGATGCTGACCCTTTCTTTCCCGGAGCGGTTGTACACGAAACTGGTTTTTGCGTCCTATGGATGGCCGCTGTTGGCGGCGCTCGCAGGCGCATTTGCCGGATACGGTGCAGGGGTCTGGTTGCATTTGAGCGCGTTGCTGATCGATGCGTTGACGCTCGCCGGAGGCGGGTTGGCGGCATTTGTTTTGCTGCAGTTCATCAACAGGGGAAGAACGACCGAGACCTTGCTCGAATCGTTGAGTATGGCCGTGTGCTCTCCCTCGGACACACCCGATTTATGTAGTGGCTTGGCGAAAAAGCCGGGACATTGTTAATAATTTTTGTTTGTTTTGATCCAGGAGTAGAAAGATGAAGCTCAAAGTTACACTGAAGTTTGCAGTGTTGTTAATGCTGTTTATGACCCTGCCCGCCGTGGCAAAGGTAAGCGGTCTGCCGGACTTTACCGAACTGGTGGAAAAAGCGGGTCCCGCCGTGGTTAATATTCACGTTACAAAATTTGGCACCCGTACCCCGAGGTCATCCGGCCAGAATGACGGCCAGAATGACGGGATGCGTGGTGCTCCGGGTGAGGGTCACCCCGAGATACCCGAATTTTTCAGACGCTATTTCAATGTGCCCAACGATCCCCAGTTCGGTGAACCCGACCGTATGGGAACCGGGTCGGGCTTTATATATGATCCTGAAGGTTACGTTCTGACCAATCATCACGTGATCGAAGACGCCGATGAAATCATTGTCCGCATGGCCGATCGCCGTGAGTTTGAAGCCGAGATTATTGGCTCCGATGAGTCCAGTGACATCGCGGTTCTCAAGATCAAAGCGGACGGGGATTTGCCATATCTGAAACTGGGAGATTCCGAGTCGGTGAAGGCCGGCCAATGGGTCGTCGCCATCGGCTCACCCTTCAATTTTGAACAGAGTGTAACCGCGGGTATTGTCAGTGCCAAGGGCAGAACCAACCGGGCGCAGCAGTACGTGCCTTTTATCCAGACCGACGTCGCGATTAACCGTGGCAATTCCGGTGGACCGCTGCTCAATATGGACGGTGAAGTGATCGGTATCAATTCGTGGATACTCAGTTCGAGTGGCGGTTACATAGGCCTGTCATTCTCAATCCCTATCGAGGTGGCGATAAGCACGGCGAGACAGTTGCGCGAGACCGGCAAGGTAGAGCGTGGGCTGCTGGGTGTCATCGTCGGTGCCGTCACGCGTGAAATGGCCGAAGCCCTCGGGCTTGACCGGCCGGTGGGAGCGTTGGTCAATGACGTTACTGCCGATGGCGCTGCGGACCGTGCCGGAATCAAGCCGGGCGACGTGATTCTCGCATTCAACGATACGCCGGTTGAAACTTGGAATGATTTGCCGCCGCTGGTCGGTGCAAATCCGCCGGGTACAAAGGCGACCGTCCTGGTAAGTCGTGAAGGCAAGGAAAAAACATTCGATGTCACGCTGGATGCACTGGATAGCAGCAGTCCGTCGGCGCTGGCTGAAAGCAACGGTTCGCGAAGTGCGGGCAACGTCCTTGGCCTGGTGGTTGAAAACATCAGTAGCGACCGCCGTCGTGAACTCGGTGATCCCGAAGGTGGCGTGGTAATCGCCGATATCGAAAGCGATGATGCATGGCGTGCCGGACTCCGGCCTGGTGACGTGATCCTGATGATTAACAACCAGCCTGTCGAAAATATGGACGACTTCAAGACGCTTCTAAAAGAAGTTGAGCCTGATCGTGCCGTCGCGCTGCGTGTATGGCGTAATGGTACCGCCAGTTTTATTGCATATACACCTCGCGATAATGATGAGGGTTAAGCAGTAGTCAGTTATAATTACTGGTTGGAGACAAGGAGGCCATCCGTTGTTTACAACGGATGGCCTTTGACTATCGGCCACCTAGGGAAGCCTTTTATCTATTAATGAACTTGTATCTTGTGTCTAAAATACCCAGCTTCTGTGTTGTGAATCTTCACAATAGCCAGCTATTACGTGCGATACACGTCTTGAACCTTTCCTTTTTGAATCGCAATCTACTTCGCTCAGAATAAATAAGAGGTTCCCTAAATACCCGTGAAGGCTCATAACTGAAGCATTATATGGATCAGGATTACATACGGAATTTTTCCATCATTGCCCATGTAGACCATGGCAAGTCGACACTGGCCGACCGCTTTATCCAGTTGTGCGGTGCGCTTAGTGAACGTGAAATGTCTGCGCAAGTGCTTGACACCATGGACATCGAGCGAGAACGTGGCATTACGATCAAGGCCCAGAGCGTCACACTGGACTTCAAATCTGAAGACGGTCATGTCTACCACCTGAATTTCATTGATACGCCCGGCCACGTTGATTTTTCCTACGAAGTTTCGCGCTCACTGGCCGCCTGTGAAGGCGCCTTGCTGGTCGTGGACGCCGCCCAGGGTGTCGAGGCGCAGAGTGTCGCAAACTGCTATACCGCGGTGGAACTCGGACTGGAAGTTATCCCGGTACTAAACAAGATTGATCTGCCATCGGCTGAACCCGAGCGGGTCAAGCAGGAAATTGAAGATATCATCGGTATCGAGGCGGCCAATGCGCTTGCCGTAAGCGCCAAGACAGGCAAAGGGGTTATAGAGATACTGGAGCGACTGGTTCGCGACGTGCCAAAGCCGAGAGGAAACCCGGACGCGCCGCTGAAGGCGCTGATCATCGACTCCTGGTTCGATAACTACCTGGGTGTTGTTTCATTGATCCGTGTGGTTGATGGCGTTGTCAGCAAGCGTGACAAAATTAAACTGATGTCCTCCGGGAATCAGCACCAGGTGGATCAACTGGGTGTGTTCACACCCAAACGAGTGCTCCGGGACGAGTTGGCTGCGGGTGAGGTAGGTTTTCTCGTTGCCAGCATCAAGGACATCCACGGTGCGCCGGTCGGCGACACGATCACGCTGGCGAAATCACCAGCCAGCAAGCCACTGCCGGGATTCGCAAAGATGCAACCCAGGGTGTTTGCCGGTTTGTTTCCAAGTGATGCCGATGACTACCCGGACCTTCGGGAGGCGCTTGAAAAGCTGCAGTTGAATGAAGCCGCCCTTGTGTTTGAGCCTGAAACTTCCGAGGCACTCGGATTCGGATTCCGCTGCGGTTTTCTCGGCCTGTTGCATATGGACATCGTCCAGGAACGGCTGGAGCGCGAATACGACATCGACCTGATCACGACAGCACCGACGGTCATATATGAAGTCGAGTTGACCAGCGGTGAGGTTTTAACCCTAGAAAATCCCGCCAAGCTTCCAGCGGTCAACAAGATCGTTGCAATTCGTGAACCCATCATCCAGGCGGATATCCTGGTGCCACAGGCGTATGTTGGCTCCGTCATTGGCCTGTGCGAGGAGAAACGCGGCAAGCAGCTGGGCTTGCATTACCTTGGTGGACAAGTCTCGATTCAGTACGAATTACCGTTGTCGGAAGTGGTGCTGGACTTTTTTGACCGGCTTAAGTCCGTCAGCCGGGGCTACGCTTCCTTTGATTATCACTTTTTACGATTCACCGAGGGACCTTTTGTCCGCGTGGATGTTCTGATAAATGGCGACAAGGTGGACGCCCTGTCGCTTATCATGCACCGTGACCAGGCACAGCGGCGTGGTCGTGAACTTGCCGATAATATGAAGGAACTGATTCCAAGGCAGATGTTTGATGTTGCGATCCAGGCATCCATCGGAGCGCAGATCATCGCACGAACCACGGTCAAGGCCCTGCGCAAAAACGTCACCGCAAAGTGTTATGGCGGCGATGTGAGCCGCAAGCGCAAGTTACTGGAAAAGCAAAAAGCCGGAAAGAAACGCATGAAACAGGTTGGTAGCGTCGAAATACCCCAGGAGGCATTCCTGGCTGTCTTGCAGCAGGATAGTAAAAAATAGGATTTACCCACGGTGGGTGAATTCAAAAAAAGGAAAACAGGATGAACATTGATTTTGCATTGGTGCTGGTCGTACTAACGACGCTTTCCGGCTTTATCTGGCTCGTGGACAGCTTGCTCTTCAAGCAGAAACGCATGGACCGTTCGGTTCAGAAGAGTGTCGAACCGCCGCGCGAACCGGTTATGGTGGAATACGCCCGGTCGCTTTTCCCGGTGCTGTTGATTGTGCTGGTATTCAGGTCATTCCTGTTTGAGCCGTTTAAAATCCCCTCCGGTTCGATGATACCGACGTTGCTGGTTGGTGATTTTATTGTCGTCAATAAATTTGCATACGGTATCCGCTTACCCGTTTTGAATAAAAAGATCATCAGTATCGGCGAACCCAAACGCGGCGACGTCGTGGTCTTCAGGTATCCGATAGACCCCAGTGTGAATTTCATCAAGCGTGCGGTGGGCTTGCCCGGTGACACGATCACGTATCGCGACAAGCAGCTTTTTATCAACGGGGAAAAAGTAGAAGATACGGCGGCGGGCCGGTTTGGCAGTGATGACATCAAGTGCACGACACCGGCGGTCGATGCATCGTTACACTGGGAAAAACTGGGTGATGTAAACCATAATATCCTGCTGCATGACCGCAGCGGAAGCCGCAATGGCCAGTGGATTGTGCCCGAAGGCCATTATTTTATGATGGGAGATAACCGCGACCGCAGCAACGACAGCCGTGAATGGGGTTTTGTACCGGAAGAGAACTTACTGGGCCGCGCGATCGGTATCTGGCTGAATTTTGACTTTGAAAAGGGTTGTGCAGATTTTTCACGGGTTGGAAATGGCATACACTAGTGAACTGCATCGCGATTAATGGTACTTTCAGAGGCTACCTGTGACTGCATTGCGGCGTTAGACCTGAACTAGTACAGAAGTCGAATCACAAGCTATAGTAATAGAAACAAAATAGATGAATGGGGACGGACTATGAAAATATATAAACAAAGCGGTATGACCCTGATCGGGTTTATCTTTGTGCTGAGTTTTGTGATCTTTATCTCCTATATCGGTATGAAGATAGCGCCGATTTACATGGAGTACTACTCGGTGGTCAGCGCCATGAACGGGGTGGCAAATGAGAGGGGCAGCGCAAATTATTCCCCTTATGATTTACGCGTAAAGATTCTAAACCGGCTGTACGTGAGTTATTCGGCGGATAACGTCAAGGAACGGGATATCAAGGTTGTCCGCAACAACGGTGTCAACCTGCGCATTGCCTATGAAGTCCAAAAACCGCTGATCGGAAACCTCGATGTGGTTGCCAAGTTCGACAAAACCGTCCGTCTGTCAAACTGATTCCGGTTGAGTCGCCAAATCGGGACCGAATGTTTGTGAAATGAGGGAAATTCCGGGTATACCGTATCGGTTCAATGACCCCGAGTTACTGGCGTTGGCCTTGTCACACCGCAGTACCGGAGTACTGAATAACGAACGACTCGAGTTTCTTGGCGACAGTATCCTCAATTTCGTCGTTTCCGCACGTCTGTTTGATCTGAAAACCGGTAGTGATGAAGGTGACCTGACGCGGTTAAGGGCGCGTGTTGTTCGTGGAGACACATTGGCAAAACTGGCGGCCGGTCTGAAACTGGGAGATCACATCAAGTTGGGTGAGGGGGAGATGAAATCCGGCGGGTTCAAGCGGGATTCGATCCTGGCAAATGCGCTCGAGGCCGTTTTCGGTGCCGTCTATCTCGATGGCGGGTTTGAGTCCAGTGCGCAAGTTATCCGGCATATCTGTGACCCCGTTATCGCCCAACTGCCCGAAGCCGACGAGTTGAGAGACCCGAAGACCCGTCTGCAGGAGTGGTTGCAGGGCCGCGGTTATGCCTTGCCGGAATACCACTTGCTCAGCGACGAGGGACCGCCCCACAGGAAAAAATTTCTCGTGCAGTGTGTCAGCCGGGAAGCGGCGGTCAGTGTTACCGGAAAGAGTAGCAGCAGACGCAAGGCGGAGCAGGTTGCAGCACTGGCGGCACTTGACCTCATTGCCAAAAATTCCAATAAGAAGCGCTCGGAAAAATGATGGAAAACAGCGGCCAACAAGAAGATTTCCGCTTTGGTTACGTGTCAATCATCGGCCGGCCAAATGTGGGTAAATCTACCCTCCTGAACCAGATTCTCGGTCAGAAAGTCAGCATCGTAACCGCCAAGCCGCAGACGACCCGGCAGCGCCTCGCGGGTATCAAGACGACACCGCAGGGCCAGGTCGTCTATGTCGACACACCGGGTATTCATCATACCGCCAAACGCGCTTTGAACCGTTACATGAACCGCGTCGCACAGGCGTCTTTCAAAGATGTTGACCTGGTCCTGTTCCTGGTCGAGGCCGGTAACTGGTCGCGGCAGGACGAATTTGTTGCGAAAGCCCTGCGCAGCGTCAGCGTGCCCGTGATGCTGGTATTGAACAAGATTGACCTGGTTCCGGACAAGGCGTCGTTACTGGCATTTGTCGACAAGAATTTCCGCGATGACGATTACGTCAGCATCATGATGGTTTCGGCGAAAAACGGGAGCGGTGTCGCAGAACTGGAAAAACAGGTACTGAAGAGGTTGCCTTTTTCCAGGCCATTCTACGATGAAGACCAGTTTACCGATCGCAGTGAACGATTTCTCGCGGCTGAAATGATCCGTGAACAATTGACCACGCGCCTGCACCAGGAGCTGCCCTACGCACTGACCGTGCAGATCGAGGAGTTCAAACGCAAGGGAAACCTGCTCACCATCGGTGCCATTATCTGGGTCGAACGTGAATCCCAGAAACAAATCACGATCGGTAAAAATGGCGCCGTGCTCAAACAGGTGGGCAGCGGTGCGCGGATCGTGTTGGAAGAACTGTTTGGTGAAAAAGTGTTCCTGCGTTTGTGGGTCAAGGTCAGTAAGGACTGGTCAGACAGTGAAAAACTGATTGAAAGGTTTGGATACACCGATTAACAAGGGCGGTTCAGGGCGGTAACGATGAGTCGAATGCAACTGGAACCGGCTTATGTATTGCACAGCCGTTCCTTTCGTGAAACCAGCCTGATCGTGGAAGCGTTCACCCGCGAACATGGCCGTGTGGCTGTCGTGGCCCGTGGCGCAAAGTCATCCCGTTCGCGTTGGCGAAATGTGCTGCAGCCTTTCAGACCATTGCTGCTTGGCTGGATACAGAAAAGCGATCTGGGGACGCTGACCGATGTCGACCAGGTGGCGTCACCGCCAGCCTTGCAGGGCCAGGCCCTCTATTGCGGTCTGTATCTTAACGAATTACTGATGCGCCTGTTACACCGCGGTGATCCGCACGCGGAGGTGTTCGAGCGTTACCGCCATGTGCTTTCAGAACTGGCATCGGAAGCCTCACCTCAACCGGTTTTGAGAATATTTGAAAAACATCTGCTGGAAGCCACCGGTTACGCGATGTTGCTGGACCGGGAATATGGCGACGGTGCAGTGATCCAGGCGCATTGCTGGTACGACTACCAACCTCAGCGCGGACCGGTGCTGGCGTCCGGCCCGGGTAATGGCCGGGTTTCAGGTAGTTCGTTGCTGGCCTTGCACTCTGAAGAACTGCAAACCGGGAATTTATCGGAATTGCGCGTGCTGATGCGCAAGGTAATCGGCTATCATCTGGGTGACAAGCCACTGGCTAGTCTGTCCCTGTTTTCGGCCTGACCAGGTCGGCGTCATGTGAGGTTTATCGTTATGCGATCCGGAAAGTTATTGTTGGGTGTCAATATTGATCACGTCGCAACCATACGGCAGGCGCGTGGTGCAAATTATCCGAGCGTGCTGAAAGCCGCCAGGGTTGCCGAGGATGCCGGCGCGGATGCCATCACCGTTCATTTGCGCGAGGACCGGCGGCATATACAGGACGATGAAGTGGTTGCTTTGTGCAGGCAAATCAGAACACGTGTCAACCTGGAAATGGCCGTGACGGATGAAATGCTGGCGATTGCCGAGTTGAACCGGCCGGCGGATGTCTGCCTGGTACCGGAAAAACGCGAGGAGTTGACGACCGAGGGCGGGCTGGATGTGCTGGCGCATTTTAATGCCGTCAAAAACGCGTGTAACCGGCTGGCTGATGCAGGTATCCGGGTTTCGTTGTTTATCGATCCCGATATCGCCCAGCTGGATGCTGCACTCGCTTGCGGTGCGCCGGTGGTGGAATTGCATACGGGCAGTTATGCCGACGCGGACGAGACATCGGTCGAGACGGAATATCAGCGCATTGTCAGCGCGGCGGAATACGGCGATTCAATCGGCTTACAAATCAATGCGGGTCATGGATTGCATTATCAGAACGTAAAACCCATCGTGCGCATCCCGCAGTTGGTGGAACTCAATATCGGCCATTCGATCGTGGCGCAAGCCCTGTTTGTCGGACTCCACGAGGCGGTCAGCGATATGCTCGCACTTATGAAATAAAAATACAATCAGTAACATAGAGTGTATTCTAAAAGTATTAAATCAATGTCTGTCAAGACCGGGAACGTGTGCTAATGGGGCGTAGCCGTAAGAAACCATCCGATCAGCCATTTGAGCTGGAGATCAGGTCGCTTGATTCGAAGGGGCTCGGCCAGGCCGTATTTGAAGAAAAGAACCTGCGCGTGTTCGATGCTCTTCCGGGTGAAAAAATCATCGCCCGAAATCTTTTTGGCCGGAGCAACAGGGGCAGGGCGGAGACGCTGGAAGTCCTGCACGCCTCCGCTGACCGGGTCGAGGCCCGCTGTCCATCGTTTGGCTATTGCGGCGGTTGTAGTCTGCAGCATATGTCGATGGACGCGCAGTTGGCCCATAAACAGGCCGCTTTGCTGCAAACGCTGCAAACAACCGGCAACGTCTCACCGGACCTGGTCTATCCGCCACTCGATGCCACGCACTGGAACTATCGCCGCAAGGCCAGGCTTTCAGTGCGCGATGTTGCCCGCGAAAGAGCGGGTCCTGATCGGTTTTCGCGAACGCAATGCCCGCTACGTGGCGGATATGAACGAATGCCATATCCTGCACCCGGTGGTCGCCGAAGCCCTGCCGGAACTATCCCGCCTGATCGGGACGCTGGACGCCCGCACTACCATTCCCCAGATCGAGACCGCCTGTGGTGATGAGCGCTGTGCACTGATCATCAGGCACCTCGAGGCCTTATCCGGCGGTGATATTGAAAAACTGCAGAAATTCGCAAATGAAACAGGCATCGGCATCTGTCTGCAATCGGCCGGACCGGAGAGCGTTGAATTACTGGCGCCCGCCGGTTTTGAGCTGGAATACGCGTTTCAGTCACTGGACTTGCGGTTCCGGTTTGGGCCGCTTGATTTTGTCCAGGTCAATGGTGCCCTGAACCAGCAGATGGTAGAACGCGCACTCGAGTTGCTGGAACCACGTGCTGAAGACCACATTCTCGACCTGTTTTGCGGGCTCGGCAATTTCACCCTGCCACTGGCGCTTGGCGCCGGACAGGTGACGGGTCTGGAAGGGTCCGCCGAGATGGTCGTACGTGCCCGCGCCAATGCGGAACTCAACGGATTGAAAAATGTTGAATTTCACATCGCAGACCTGTATCAGCCCGGTAACGCGCCACCCTGGCCGGTGTCCGGCTACACTAAAATCCTGTTGGACCCGCCGCGTTCGGGTGCGCAGGAGTTGCTGCCGTGGATTGCGGCCAGCGGGGTCAACCGTGTATTGTATATTTCCTGTAACCCGGAAACGCTGGCGGCCGATGCCGGCAACCTTGTCAATCAACACGGATTCAGACTCCGGGGAGCAGGTATCATGAACATGTTTCCGCATACCCATCACAGCGAAGCCATTGCCCTGTTTGAGCGAAAAACCGCTGGAGCGATGGCATGAGTACGGTTGCCGCACCAAGCAGCGTCCAGGGGCCGTTGGGGCCACTATTAATCGGAATCGCCGGCCTCGCCGTCAATCCGGAGGAATCCGGCTGGCTGTGTCATCCCGCCGTCGGCGGCGTCGTACTATTTACGCGCAATTACCGCGACCTCGCCCAACTGACGGAGCTCACAGCCTCGATTAAACAAACTGCAGGGCGGGACCTCCTGATCTGCGTCGACCACGAAGGCGGGCGCGTTCAAAGATTTCGCGACGGGTTTACACGACTGCCGCCACTTGCTGTGCTGGGCAAAATGTATGCCGAGTCGTCTGCCAATGCGCTGGACTTCGCCTACAGGCACGGCCGCGTCATGGCCACCGAATTATTGCTTTGCGGCGTCGACCTGAGCTTTGCCCCAGTGTTGGATCTCGGTGACCGCAGCGTCATCATCGGTGACCGGGCCTTTGCAGAGGACCCCGAAGCAATCATCGCGCTTTCCGATGCCTATATCGGCGGCATGCACGACTCCGGCATGGCCGCGACCGGCAAACATTTCCCCGGTCATGGCTCGGTGGAGGCCGATTCACATACGCATGACGTCATGGACCCCCGGTCCTATGAAATGATCGAAGCCGCTGATTTGAAACCATTTGCAGCCCTTGGTGCGAAGCTGGACGCGATGATGATGGCGCACGTGTTGTATCCGGCGGTGGATACCAAACCTGCAGGCTATTCCCCATTCTGGATTCAGACCGTGCTGCGTGGGAAACTGGCATACCGTGGCACGGTGTTGTCCGATGACCTCGGTATGCAAGCTGCAAAGGTCGCCGGTGGCCTGTCGGACCGGGTGCGTGATTCGTTGCGCGCCGGCTGTGACGCGGTGTTGGTCTGCGACCCGCAGGACGTGCGCCAACTGATGTCTGACGGCGTACCGGTAATGGCAGATGCGGATAAGGCGCTTAGAAGGCTAAAGGGCCGGCTGAGCGCGACACGCGACGAAGTTGAGCGCGTCAGTGAATGGCGGCAGTGGAAAGAAACGATTAAACAACTGCAAATGGAGCAATCAAAATGGGTATGAATGAAACCCCGGATCCGCGAGCCCTGTTGAAAAAATCAACGAGTGCTTTTCAACCGCGAAGAAGTCCAGGCCGCGGTGCAGAAAATGGCGGATGAAATCAACCGCTATTACGGTGATAAACCGGTGGTCATGATCTCCGTATTAACAGGTGCAATCGTCCCGGCAGCCTGGTTGGTAACCAAGCTGAAAATGCCGGTTCAGATGGATTTTGTACATGCGACCCGCTATCGCGGAGGCTTGTACGGTGCAGAACTGGAGTACCGGGTACCACCGCGCCTGAATCTTGAAGACAAGCATGTCCTGATCGTCGACGACATATTCGATGAGGGCAACACGCTGGCGGCGATCAAGGGCTCAGTGGAGAAACGCAAGGCCCGTTCAGTGAGGATGGCTGCGCTGGTGCGCAAGGATCCACGACCGTGGATTGCCACGGGATTACATTGATTTTATCGGTCTTGATGTTCCGGATGTCTACGTATTTGGGTGTGGTATGGACGCCTACGAAGAATGGCGGCACCTGGATGAAATACTGGTGCTCGGGGACGATTGATGCAACGCCTGGGTCTGATTGGTGGCACGGGTCTTGATCATTTTGGCCTGGCAGCTAGTCTCGCATCGTATCGACAGCGCCTACGGTCAGCCTTCGGCCGCCCTGGCTGAATATCGCGTAGGAAAATCGCAGGTGTTCTTTCTGCCGCGTCATGGTGAACGTCACCAGATTCCACCGCACGCGGTCAATTACCGGGCCAATATTGATGCTTTCAGACAGTTGCAAGTTGCAGGTATAGTCGCCATCAATGCGGTGGGTGGCATTTCAAAACCTTATCCGCCGGGAACCCTGTGTCTGCCGGATCAATTGATTGATTACACCTGGGGCAGGGCGCACACTTTCAGCATGGATGAGGCCGACGAATTATTGCACCTTGAATTCGCAGAACCATTTGACGGCCGCCTGCGCTCGGGCTTGCTCAAGGCGGCAGTCGCTGCCCGCATCGATGTCGTGGCGGGCGGATGTGTCGGCGTAAGCCAGGGACCCGACTTGAAACCGCTGCTGAAATCAAACGGTTCAGGCAGGAGGGTTGTGACCTCATCGGTATGACGACCATGCCTGAAGTGGCGCTGGCGCGGGAAGCCGGGCTGGATTACGCCAGCCTTTGTGTCACGGCAAACTGGGCGGCCGGAGTGGGACAAGAACCGGTAACCATGGCCGCAATCGATGCAACGCTTGCCAACGCCATGACCGATGTCCGCGAGTTGCTGGGTCGGTTTTTCGAGGAGTTTTCCAATGCCACATGAAACCCGCTTTCCTTACCTGTTGGAGCCCCTCGACCTGGGATTTACCAGTCTGCGAAACCGCGTGCTGATGGGCTCGATGCATACGGGCCTGGAGGACCACAGAAAGGACTTTCCAAAACTGGCTGCGTATTTTGCCGAACGCGCGGCGGGTGAAGTGGGCCTGATGGTCACCGGCGGTATTGCACCCGATTTACGCGGTTCGCTTACACCGTTTCCGTCCGGCCTGTTTAATCGTCTGCAGGTGCCCAGGCACAGGCTGGTGACATCCGAAGTCCACGCCGCGGGTGGAAAAATCTGCATGCAGATTCTGCATGGCGGGCGCTATAGTTATCACCCGCTGAGCGTGGCTCCGAGCGCGATCCAGTCGCCCATCACGCCGTTTAAACCAAAGGCGTTGTCGTCCCGCGGAGTTGAGAAACAGATTCAAAGTTTTGTCCGTGCGACGAAACTGGCGCGAGACGCCCGTTACGACGGTATTGAAATCATGGGTTCGGAAGGCTATTTCATCAATGAATTTACCACCACGCACGTCAATAAACGAACGGACAAATGGGGTGGCAGCACGCGCAACCGTTACCGGATCGCGGAAGAGATTCTGAGCCGTTGCCGCGAAGCTGCCGGCGAAGACTTCATTATCATCTATCGCTTGTCAATGCTCGACCTGTTGCCTGATGGCAACAGTTGGATTGAAGTTGTAGAACAGGCAAAAATGGCCGAAGCATCCGGCGCCACGCTACTCAACACCGGTATCGGCTGGCATGAAGCGCGTATTCCTACCATCGCCACCATGGTTCCCCGCGGCGCTTTCAGCTGGGTGACGGCACGGATGCGTCCAGAGGTCAATATCCCGGTCATTGCGACCAACCGTATCAATACCCCGCAGGTCGCTGAAGATATTCTTGCCCGTGGCGATGCGGACATGGTATCCATGGCGCGTCCGCTGCTGGCGGATGCAGCGTTTGCCAAAAAGGTCCGCCTCGGCCGGCCGGAAGAAATCAATATATGCATTGCGTGCAACCAGGCCTGTCTGGACCACACTTTCACCGGCAAACCCTGTTCCTGCCTCGTCAATCCGCGCGCATGCCGCGAAACCGAGTTGAACTACCTGCCCGTTAAAGCCACCAAGGCCATTGCGGTGGTCGGCGCTGGACCGGCGGGCCTCGCCTTTGCAACCGTCGCCGCCGGGCGTGGACACCGGGTCAGCCTGTTTGACCAGGCAGACGAGATTGGCGGGCAGTTCAACATGGCCAAGAAAATACCGGGAAAAGAGGAGTTCAGTGCGAGCCTGGACTATTTCCGGGGTGAACTGGAACGTACCGAGGTCGACGTGCAGCTGAACATCCGTATTTCCGCCGAGGACCTTGCCGGTTATGACGAAGTCATATTGGCGACGGGTGTTCATCCGCGGACAATTGACCTGCCGGGTATCGATCACGAAAAGGTCGTTTCCTATGTCGATGTACTGACCGGCAAGGTGGAAGTTGGCCGTAGCGTGGCGATCATTGGTGCAGGCGGTATCGGTTTTGATGTTGCCGAGTTCCTGAGTCATACCGGGAATCACGATCCGGACTCCGCCCCCGACGCAATCACGGCCTACACCAACGAATGGGGTATTGACCGCACTTTTATCGCCAGGGGTGGTGTCGAAGGCGTAGAGGCACAGACACCTGCGTCAGCGCGTGAAATTTGGCTGTTGCAGCGCAGTCCCGGAAAACCGGGTAAATCGCTTGGCAAAACCACCGGTTGGATACACCGGCTGAGTTTGCGCAACCGCGGGGTCCACATGTTGGGAAACGTGTGTTACGAGCGTATTGACGATGAGGGTATGCTTATCAGCATCAACGGTGAAAAACAGTTGCTGAAAGTCGACCACGTCGTGATCTGCGCGGGCCAGGTCAGTAATCTTGACCTGGCGGGTACGCTGGGCAGTAGAGGTCTGTCACTGCATATTATCGGCGGCGCAAAGAAAGCGGCGGAACTTGATGCCAAGTACGCCATACGCGAGGGCAGTGAACTTGCCGCCACGCTTTGATTTCATATATTTAAGGAAGCTCTGATTAATGCCATCCTGGCATTATCAGAGCGCGGCAGCCGAAAAGTGTCATTTTCGACTGCCTTACAAATCAATGGCTTGGCGCCGCTGATTTGGCGACACATCCATGTGTCGCGGGAACCTCAGAATTAATCAGAGGTTCCTTAAAGGGAATCAGTTTGAGGCGTTGGCGCCGCTTTTGGAAGACTCAGGTGCAAGACCAGCCAGCCACAAAAAGCGGAGGCCACTGAACCGCTGATAACGCCGATTTTAAGTGCCGCGATATTTGAAAAACCACCATGCTCGAATGCCAGGCTGCCGATAAACAGGCTCATCGTAAAGCCCACACCACACAGCAAGGCGATACCGTACAACATGGCCCAGCTTGCGCCTTCCGGTTTCCTGGCCATGCCCAAGCCGATGACCAGGGCCGTCATTCCGAAAACGCCTATTTGCTTGCCAAAAAACAATCCCAGGAGAATACCGGTGGAAACCGTTCCCGTGACATCGTCCAAACCCACACCGGCCAATGCAAGACCGGCATTGGCAAATGCGAAAAGGGGTAACACGCCGAAGGCAACCCAGGGGTGCAGGATGTGCTCGAGGTGACGTGAAGGCGAATGCTCGTCACCGCCCTCCAGTGGAATAAATGCCGCCACCGCAATGCCGGCGAGTGTTGCATGAACACCAGACTTGAGCACAAAAAACCAGATGAAAATTCCGACAATGAGGTAGGCGGCGAGGCTTTTGACACCCATCCGGTTGAGTACGAAAAGTGCGGCGATACCGGCACCCGCAGCGGCCAGTGCAGCCGTACTCAGGTCACTGGAATAAAACAGCGCAATGATGACGATGGCTGCCAGGTCATCGAAAATGGCAATGGTAGTCAGGAATACTTTCAGACTCGCAGGTACCCGGTTACCCAACAGGCTCAGTATCGCCAGTGCAAAGGCGATATCGGTCGCGGTCGGAACTGCCCAACCGTTGAATCCTTCCGGGTTACCGCGGTTGACCAGCCAGTAGATCACTGCCGGCACCACTAACCCGCCGATAGCGGCCAGCGCGGGCAGTGCGATCTGTTCCGGTCTCGAGAGTTCGCCCTCAACGACTTCACGTTTCAGTTCAAGACCGACCAGCAAAAAGAAGATTGCCATCAGGCCGTCGTTTACCCAGAGTAACAGCGGTTTGCTGACGCCTACAGTTTCGACCATGACGGTGAGTTTGAGACTTAGCAACCGGGTGTATAAGTCAGCCAGCGGTGTATTGGCCAGCACCAGGGCCAGCAAGGCGGCGGCAACCAGTATCAAACCACCGGCAGACTCCAGACGCAGAAATTCCCGCCATGCACTGGCAGCTTTTTGGGCCGTATGTTTAATCACTGCCATTGTTATCCGAACGATTTGATTGAAGAATAGTTAAACGCGAAATATAATTCATGTAATCCTCACTACCTGGTGATATCCATATGAGTAACTGGACCCTCTTTAGCAACCATGGCCATGTCCTGGTTTGCCTCAGCCGTGATCCGGAAGCGCGTTTGCGCGATGTTGCAGCCGACGTAGGCATCACCGAGCGGGCCGTGCAAAAAATTGTACGCGATTTACAGGACGGTGGCATGATTAGCGTAACAAAAACCGGTCGCAGAAACTGCTACTTTATCCACAAAAAGCAATCCTTGCGGCACGCGCTCGAATCCGCTTGTACGCTTAAAGACCTGATCGGCGTTGTCAACCGGAGCCCGCTGGTGAAGCGAGCCGCTGCAGCGCGGATAAAGGAATCTGCTCAAGACGTACAGATCAAGTCCAAAACGCGGGATCGTGTCCCCGGGACCGCTCCTGAGCCTGATAAAAAGCCACCGGAGAAAAAGCGGAAACCCAACAAGCCGGCAAAGGATAAAAGCGCCGGACCCGGGGAGTCCAAGTCTGCAGACAGTCTTGTAAAACAACAGGGGTCGTTGTTTTAAAGTGCGTGGGTCAACACAGGGACATAGTTGATAATGAATAAGAAATGGATGATATATGGTGCCAATGGCTATACGGGGCAATTGATTGCCAGGGAGGCCAAGGCGCGGGGTTTAAAGCCTATCCTGGCCGGGCGTAATCGGGAAAGTATCGCGGCAATCGCGGCGGAAACCGGTTTTGACAGCCTTGTTTTCGACCTTGACGATACATCGGCGGTCAGCAAAGCTTTGCAGGGGATCTCAATCGTGCTGCACTGCGCCGGCCCGTTCTCTGCAACCAGCCAGCCAATGATTGAAGCCTGTCTGAACAACGGCTGTCACTACCTCGACATTACCGGGGAAATCAGTGTCTTTGCCAATGCACACAAGCAGCGGGAAGAGGCCAGGCACGCCGATATTGTGCTGATGCCGGGTGTCGGGTTTGATGTCGTGCCGACGGATTGCCTGGCGGCAAAGCTGGTGAATGCCCTGCCTGCTGCAACCGAATTGAGCCTGGCATTTGAAGCCAGCGGCAACATGAGTCCGGGAACCGCGAAAACCAGTATCGAAGGATTGGCGGGCGGCGGCTGCGTACGCAAAGATGGCAAACTGAAATGGGTGCCGCTAGCCTGGAAGACACGGGAAATCAGATTCAGTCACGGCAGACGCCTGGCTGTTACAATTCCGTGGGGTGACGTTTTTACCGCTTACATCAGCACCGGTGTACCCGATATCGAGGTCTATATGTCGGTGCCGCCTTCATCCATCCTGCGAATGAAACGTCTGCGTATGCTCAAGCCGCTTCTTACGATGCAATGGGTCCAGAACATGATGAAAAAACGTGTCGAGAAATCCGTGACCGGCCCGGAAGGCTTCGATCGGCAAAGCACGCAAATGCAGATTTGGGGCGAAGCCTGTACCGCCAACGGGCGCAGTGTCTCCGCGACCATGACGACGCCAAATGGCTACGATATCACGGTTACGGCCAGTCTCGGCATCGTCGAGTATTTGCTCGGGAACGACGTGGAAGGCGGATTTTACACACCTTCCCTATTGATGGGAGCTGATTACGCAACCAGTCTGCCGGGTGTGTCGATGCAGTTCAATTCCTGATAATGGATACCTGGCCCCGGCAGACATCACGCAGACTGGTCAACAGCTCCGGGTAGTCTGCATCCCGGCAACGTATTTTCATGATCAGGCCTTCGCTGTCATAGGTTTCTTCGAGTTTTTCCGCCGAAAATTGATCCAGTACACCATGCAGGCCGGAAGCCCATTCAAAGCCGGCCCTGATGGTGTGTTCCGACATGGGGAACAGTTCGATGACGGTGGCCCTGTCGAGACACTTTGCCACCGTCCCGGAATAGGCGCGGACCAGGCCTCCAACGCCGAGTTTGATCCCGCCAAAATAACGCGTCACCACGACCATGACATTCTGCAGTCCACGGTGCTCGATGACATTCAGCATGGGGCGTCCGGCGGTACCGGAGGGCTCACCGTCGTCGCTGGATCGAACCTGGAAATTAATCCGCCATGCCCAGCAGTTGTGTGTTGCTTGCGGATCCATCACCGATTCATAGAAATCCAGCGATTCGGCCTGCGTGGTGACACTGGCGGCATGGCCGACAAAACGGCTTTTCTTAATGGTTTCTTCGAAAGAGGCCGGTGACTTCAGGGTCAGCATCAGTTTTTTAATTCTTCTGGCAACGGATAGTCGGGATGGCTATCAACGAATGCCTTGAGCTCGGTTTTCCAGTTTTCGTCACCGCGCTGCTTCATTTGGATGATGGCCTGTATCTGCTGGCTTGCATCCGAGTCTGTTTTGCCGCTGGTTTCTTTTTCAAGCACGTCTGGTTCGCTTGACTTGACGGGGCGTCGCATTTCGTTGGCCGTTGCGGCCTGGGGGGATTGCCGAATCGTATCGGTTTCCGGTGTTACCGCCTTTTCAGTTTTTACCGCGTCGGCCTGGCCGTCTTCATCCCGGTAAAGGGCTTTCGCTCGCGGACTTTGCACATCATCGGATGAAGCTTTTTCTGCTTCCGCTGTGTCCGCAAAAACCGTATCTTCAGCGGGGGCTTCAGCTGCAGGCGCAGGCGCGCCCTGGGACATGTCCGAGCGCAGCGCGCCCTTATCTTTCAATACCCGGTTTAATTCATCAGATTGAAGCATCGGTGACTGTTTTTTTTCAGTCATATCAAGCGGCGCTTGCGGCTGCGCTTCACGTCCCATCCCATTCATGTCAAGCGGCCGGGATTCCTGCTGTTTGCTGATGAGTGAAAGCGCCAGCACAAACACGGCGGCCGTGGTCAGCCCGTGCAGCCAGCCAAATCTCATCCGTAATGTTTTTTTCTCCACCGCGCGGTGGGCGCTGTTCAAGACGGCCATGTCCAGCAGTTCCGGCGGCTCTTCCTTATCCAGTCGTGCGTAGCTGTGGCCGATCGTGTCGAGGTTTTCGATCAATGACCGGTCGTTGTCGCCGTTGTTGTGACTAGTGTTCATTCAACCAGGTTCCGTTTGAGTTTGTCGACCGCATAACGCAGCCGGCTTTTGACCGTTTCCGTGTTGACCCCGGTTACCCTCGCAATCTCCTCCAATTTGAGACCGGTTTCAAGCTTCAGCAGCAGGGTGGTCCGTTGTTCCTCCGGCAGGGCGATGATGCCTGACCTCAATTGTTCACTTTGCTCGCAATCGATGACATCTTCGACCGGGCCGGGCCGCTGATCGGAGAAGTCCTGCATCTCCACCTGATCGACCGGTCGCAGACCCCGGAAGTGGTCGACGAGGTGATTGTGCGCGATGGCATACATCCACGCGGTAAAGCTCGACGATGGCCGGTACCGCTTGCGCGCCTTTATGATCTTTTCCCAGGCGCCCTGGTAGAGGTCATTGGCGGTCGCGCGGTGGCTCACCTGGCGTATGAAATAACGATAGAGCGGGCCACGATGCCGGGCATAGAGCTCGTCGAAAGCATTTACGTCGCCTTTGACATACCGTTGCATCAGTTTTTCGTCGCTCGTCTCCCGCATGACCGCAGCGTAGCGGATACGGGCCGAGCCGCCAAGTACACCGCCTGAGTTTTCCGTCAAGATTTGCACATGCATGATTTTCACAGGTCCTGCCGGTGGCAAAGCCAACCCCGCGAAAGCGGGGCTGACTTCGAAATCGAGCCATTTCGAATCGATCAGGGCCGGATCATGCGTATTTCAGTCCACCGCCACGTTTTGTGACATATTTGTGGTCCTATCCAGGGTGCTGGCAAGGTTCACCAGTTGCATGAATTCACTCCGGTAGCCGTGCCGATCGTTGCCTCTTGAACCTCGCGCCAATGCTTCGATGTCGTCGTAGCTGAAGTTTTCCAGGTAGGTACCGCCACGCAGTTTTTGTCCGAAGGCAGCGACAGATGCGGCAAAGTTGAAACTTTCACTGCCGCGTGCGTTGATTCCGCTGTCCATTATCGGTGACTGGATCAGTTTCGACACCGACTCATCAGGCAGTTTGTAACGAATACGCAGGTAAGCAAGTTCGTTATTGAAGGACACTGCATTGCTTTCAGCCGTTGCTGATCTGGACTGGTAGCGGTGTGGCGGCAGACGCTGACCGCTGCTGCCGGTGAGGCTGATTTCGTAAAGGGCCGTGACACGGTGTCCGGCTCCGATTTCACCGGCATCGACCTTGTCATTGGCAAAGTCCTCTTCGTTCAGTACGCGGTTTTCATAACCGATCAGGCGGTATTCGGATACCCGCGCCGGGTTGAATTCGATCTGGATTTTTACATCCTTGGCGATGGTCAGAAGGGTGGCCGAGAGTTCTTCCGCCAGGACCTTTTTGGCCTCGCCGAGACGGTCGATGTAGGCGTAGTTGCCGTTGCCTTCGTCGGCCAGTTGTTCGAGCAGGTGGTCGTTGTAGTTGCCGCTGCCAAAACCCAGCGTGGTCAAGGCGATGCCGGCTTTGCGTTTGCGCTGGATCAGGTCGATCAGTTCTTCGGTACTGGCCAGGCCGACATTGAAGTCACCGTCGGTGGCCAGGATGACACGGTTTACGCCGTCTTCGATAAAGTTCTGTTGCGCCAACTGGTAGGCGAGCCGGATACCTGCCGCGCCATTGGTTGAACCACCCGCCTGCAATTGTTGTAGCGCGGCCAGGATATCCGCCTTGCGGTTGCCATGGGTCGGCGGCAGTACTACACCGGAAGCGCCCGCATAAACGACCATGCTGATACTGTCACGTGCATCCAGTTGACCGACCAGCATGGTCAGCGCCTGTTGCAGCAGCGGCAGTTTATCGGCGTGAGTTCATCGAACCCGAAACGTCGATCAGGAATACCAGGTTGGATGCAGGTACCTGCTCCCTGGGAACCTTGTAACCCTGGATGCCAATCCGTAACAGACGGGTGTTGCTGTTCCACGGCGTGGGGGCGATTTCCGTACTGACCTGGAACGGCACCCGCTGATTTTCCGGGTAGCGGGTAGTCGTAATTGAAATAGTTGATGAATTCCTCGACCCTGACGGCGTCTTCGGGGGGCAACTGGCCCTGGTTGAGCCAGCGGCGCATATTCGAATAAGCACCGGTGTCCACGTCAATTGAAAAGGTCGAAACCGGCTCACTTGCAACACGTATGACACGCTGGTTGTCCAGGTGCTGATAGTTCTCGCGGTAGAGTGGTTCATTCGCCTGGCGGATATTATTCAGAACCGTGCCCGGATAGGCCTGGATGCGTGTCATGCCAGTCGCCCGGTCTGCCGCCACCTGTTCCTTTGCCACGATTGCGTGGTATTGCGATATGACACCGGAATTGTTCGGTGGAGTCTGGGCATCGGATTGACCATGATCGTCCCTGGACTTTTTTTCTGATGGTTCCGGTGCCGGCATGATTACGTACTCGTCTTCAGCTGTTTGCAGGGCCAGTTGGCGAAAGCTTTCCTCGGTGCTTGGCGAAGTGTCTTTATCAACTGTCGCCTGGGAGGTGTCATTCGTATCGACGGCGCAGGCCGTTAGCGTGGTGATGCAAAGCGTTATTAAAAGTGACTGGATTTTCATTTTTTTACTCCTGTTGGGTTAATAACTTCATTACGTACCCTGTTAATACGCAAGCAAGAGCAAAAAGGGGTTATGTTCAGGATGAACGGTATGCCGCGGGCGCAGGGATGCGCGCGACTGCAGGGATGCAGGAGGTAGGGCAACGCAGGAGCAGTTGCCGAGGAGCGGCTTCTCTCAGTCTCGCACAGCGCTTGGGAAGTGCCAAGCCTTAGCACGGCTCATTTTTGAGCCCACAGATCCCACCAGACCTCAAGATCGAATTCTTCAAGTCCGGTGCCATCCGGGCGCCGCGACACGGGTGCCTCCCCCTGAGACACGCCACGGGTATGTCCCTATAGGCTCTCCAAAAACGTCCCTGTTTTTGAAGGTCTCAGGGGAAGGTACCCGTATCCCGGCTGTGGTATGCGGATTCTTATGCTGCAGCTGCTTTCAGCCCCGCACAGCGCTTGGGAAGTGCCAAGCCTTAGCACGGCTCATTTTTGAGCCCACAGATCCCACCAGACCTCAAGATCGAATTCTTCAAGTCCGGTGCCATCCGGGCGCCGCGACACGGGTGCCTCCCCCTGAGACACGCCACGGGTATGTCTCTATAGGCTCTCCAAAAACGTCCCTGTTTTTGAAGGTCTCAGGGGAAGGTACCCGTATCCCGGCTGTGGTATGCGGATTCTTATGCTGCAGCTGCTTTCAGCCCCGCACAGCGCTTGGGAAGTGCCAAGCCTTAGCACGGCTCATTTTTGAGCCCACAGATCCCACCAGACCTCAAGATCGAATTCTTCAAGTCCGGTGCCATCCGGGCGCCGCGACACGGGTGCCTCCCCCTGAGACACGCCACGGGTATGTCTCTATAGGCTCTCCAAAAACGTCCCTGTTTTTGAAGGTCTCAGGGGAAGGTACCCGTATCCCGGCTGTGGTATGCGGATTCTTATGCTGCAGCTGCTTTCAGCCCCGCACAGCGCTTGGGAAGTGCCAAGCCTTAGCACGGCTTATTTTTGAGACCGCAGTTCCCACCAGACCTCAAGATCGAATTCTTCAAGTCCGATGCCATCCGGGCGCCGCGACACGGGTGCCTCCCCCTGAGACACGCCACGGGTATGTCCCTATAGGCTCTCCAAAAACATCCCTGTTTTTGAAGGTCTCAGGGGGTGGTACCCATATCCCGGCTGTGGTATGCGGATTCTTATGCTACGGCTGCTCTCAGATTAGCACCGCGTATACGATTGTTTCAGCTTCGCACAACGGTCAGGAATAGGCCGCTACTTCGATTTATATAATCAAAGGCGGCCACACTGCGCTTTGGGACGTAAGACACCAGATAGTGTATATTTTTCTCAGCAGTCGCTAACCCCGGCCTCTAAAACGATAGGCAGGAATCCGCTTATGGAATTGGGTTTAGCTGTCTAAACAAATGTGGCCACGTTATAAAGGCTTATTATTTAATACCTTATGAAGTGAGCATACAGGGACCATCAGCGTCGTTACTTTCGTAATAACGAACTTCTATTACGTTTTCATCAGGGTCTCTAAAATAGACAGACACTCCTGAACCGTGAGCCCCCCAGCGCTTAGCAGGACCATCGTCAATTGAAACTCCATTTTCCTTTAGCCTTTCCTGCAGTAACTCCCAATTTGTTTTACTTGTTGAAAGACAAAAATGATTGAGGTTGGGTCGGCAAACAACTTCCGGATTTGTCTTTTCCCAAAGCTTTTTAGGGAAAAGGTCAATGATGGTATCTTTCGTTAGTCGAACAGAGGGGAAGGGGGCCTGGTTATTTTTAAATTCCGCTAGCCGCTCGTCAGACAAACCAAGTATTTTTGTGTAGAAATGAAGCGAGTTGTTAATATCGACTGTGTTGATAACAATGTGATCCATTTTGAAATTCATGATCTACTCTCCATTTTTCTGCGATTACTCAGATCAGCATTCCTTTTAATTTTATTTCCTGCAATCTACCATTAAGTTCATCGGCTCGCTTCAGCGACTCCGTGTGAAACGCTCGCTTAGGCATTTTTGACTATTAGGTCACTGATGCTGACGCTACCCTCACCCAGCATTTCCACTTCGATAATCACTTCAGTGGCTTGTTTGTTACCGGCGTTGAATGGAATCTCGAAATTGAGCCCCTTTTCATCTTTAATATTTTGAAGAGCAGGTATTTTAGAAAAGTAATAACCACCCTCTACCTTTACCCACATAACAATATTAGCCGATCCGGTTACTGATAATTTTCCTGTTGAAATTATAGATCCGGTCAAAGTTATTGTTTCTTTCAACAGGCTTAGTTTTGCATACCCGATGGACTCCAGGCATACAGTATTTTCTGTTTTAGTAATTTTTGTTGCTAAATCAAATGCCATTGCAAATGAACTTGACAGAAGCAGTATTAACATTGTCACAAATAATTTTAATTTCATAACAGAAACTCCTAAAACTTGATTGGCTAACATTTGAATTCAGCGGCTGCCACGCGCGGCAGTCCGCTGAAGTGACCTTTTAGCCAGCATGATCATACGGGTTTCCGGGCACCCAACGTCCAACGTGCTCGCAATACCTGCGAAACTCATCGCCATACTTGTACTTGGGACGATTTTCTTCATAGCTGGTAATCAGGATGTTTGCCACAATGAAACAAAGGCAGGTATATACCAGCAGTCGACCGGACCAGAAAAACCACGATTGGGCAAGCGTTCCTCTGCCCACAGAAGCAAATGACCAATTGCTTTTCAGAAGAATCGGGCCCTCCAACACCAGGGGTATCGCAGCCCCGTACGGGTGCGGTGACCACAAATTCAGACTTGGCAGCTTAAGCGGAGCGAGCAATCGGTACGAAATATAACCGGCGACTGTGCCCAGAAAAATGACGATCATTGCGACGATTCTCAAAAAAGCCACAAACTGTCCATCATGCCCGCTAACGCTTGAGCTAACCGGCGCCTGTATACGGCGCGGCAACGACCGGAGCAGGCGTCCGCTTGAGCGATTTGCCATACGGTTTTTCCAAACGTTGGACATTCATTCTCGCTACCCTTTGATTTCTGCATTCCCAATATTATAAAACGAGCGAATTTCTTTGATTTGATCACCGTCCAGCACATACCATTCGCAAACAATCATTTCCAGGCCGGTGTTGATATTCATTTGCTCAAATTGCACGCAGACGTTATTGCCCTCTTTGATTTGTTTTATGATTGTCAGCTTGTTGCCGAGAAAATCCTTTCTGTTTTTCTCAACGATTTCCAGATATCGCGCCTTGGTTTCAATCGTGCCAAACGGACTGGTATGCCTGAAATTATCGGCGATAGGTAACTCATAAATACGTCCGGATTCCCAGCAGGCAAACCACTTCTCGACTACCGGATCAATTTTGTGCGTTTTCAATTCAATGTCCTCGAGTTGTTTCGAGTTCGGAATGGCGAATGAGGCACGATTCAGACGTATAACGTCTGAGCTAAGCGGCACGCCTTTGCTCGTCCGCCTTAAACGCCTTGTATGGTTGACTTGTAAATCGGGTGATCATTGTTTAGTTCCAGGAGATCCCATAGATTCCCATATAAATCCTCAAACACAGCGACCATACCGTATTCCTGTTTTTTGGGCTTTCGTATAAATTTTATTTTTTTTGCTTTCATGGCCTCGTAATCCCGCCAAAAATCGTCAGTGTTGAGAAAAAGAAATACGCGACCGCCTGACTGATTTCCGATAAACGCTTCTTGCTCTGGATTAGAAGCTTTGGCTAATAGCAGGGTCACCCCTTCAGAACCAGGAGGAGAAACTACAACCCAACGTTTGTCTTGCTCAGCTTGATAGGTATCTTCAATTAAATCGAAATTAAGTTTTTGTGTATAGAATGCAATGGCCTCATCGTAGTCCTTAACGACCAGTGCAATATGTACGATAGATTGTTTCACTGATTCTCTGCTTCAACTTCCACTAGCTCGGTATAACATTGCCCTTGGGTGGTACAGGCGACAAACGTAACAGGAAACACGCCGTTGTCCCACCGCGTTCGCTCGAAGGGCTGGCTATGCCTTCGTAAGAAATTCCTGGCACTGGTCGCACAGAAGTTTGTTTCTGTTTTCCCAGTATGAATGACCGTCGGTGATTTTGAAACGACAAACCGAACAATGCTCGTGGTCCCGAAAACCTTCTGCCTCGATCTCCTTGCGGCCTAACGCCTATATCTGGCGGAGCCGCGACGCGGCTTCGGCTTCAACGTATTGTCAGGCCCCGGCCGGCTGTTCCACAACGCCGGAGCCAAGGCGAAGAATACCAGCGACGCCAGGTAAACACTGCCCGAGACTGGATCACGCGAGGCAAGGTACTGGCTGGGGGAGCGTACACCAAAGGCATACGCCACCAGCAATTCCGCGCCGACAAGCAGCGCAAACGCGACGATGCCGCACAGCAGACGCGATGCGCGGCTAAACGAAATATTACGATGAGCCAAGCGCCGGGACGCCCAGAAGATAACGGCGAGCATGACGGGGATTTCAAGGAGCTCGGCCGTGCGCACTCCGAAGCGTGGCACCAAAACCGGCAGACGCACGAAGGCGAGGGCAAACCCGGCGCCAAACACGATCAGAAAGTACACTACCCCGGCTTTCAAGATGCGCATCGCTTCGTTCCTCAGCCTAACGCTTTAGTTAAGCGGCGCGGCGGAGCCGTGCCCGGTGGAGGCGGCCCGCTGGCGGAAAGGACTTAAATGCTTTATATGGTTTCATTGAACCCTGTTACCGCTTACGTGTTGCTGAAAGCATTCGCGTGCCTCGCCGATGAATATCAGAAGCTGTTCTTCTGGAACACGAATTACAAAAATGTTGTTCCGCTCTGCTTCAACACTCAGTAAATCAGCTGCTTGATTGGTCGGGATAAACAGTTTTTTTGGAAATTGTTGTTTGTGAGAATGCCCACACTTCAACAAACGTTTGGACTCGAGTTGCGATGGCTCTAATACACCAGCGCCAACGAATTCTGTGCCTAGAATCATGCAGCTTGCTGCATCCATAAGTGCGAGAACATTAAAGTCACCATCTACTTCGGTTAGCACCGGTGCATCATTCAGCTTGAATGCTATCCAAGCCTCGTTTACCTGGAATTGATTCGGGTGGAACATCGGTCTGACCATTCTCTGAAACCTAACGTCTGAGTAAAGCGGCGCCGTTTGGCGTCCGGTGAAGCCAGCTTGCTGGCGAAACGTATTTTAACGGTTTGTATGACAAACTGGCACTTGCATGGAATTTACTAATCTTAATCTTTGAATCTACTCTGTTACGCAAGTACTATTTTCATAATTATAGGCTCCACCCGAGTCCAGACACTGATCAATCTCTTTGATCTGAATTAGCTTTGGAAGAGCCAAACCGGCGATTAGAGCGAGCAGTATTAAAACGAGAAAGAATAATGCCATTAACTTTGCTTCTCGTTTAAAGTGATTCGCTTTCATTACAGCTCTAATAATGCCTGAATTAACCGGCGCCGGCATCGCCGGCTTCCGAGTTTAATGATTTGTTAACTGCTTTGTTGGCATGTGCCATTTATGCTTCGTGTATCTGCTTGATTTCGCTCCTGAACCCAAGAGTCCACATTTTGATCGTTAATTATTACGCCACTGGCATAAACGTAGATCGTAATTTTGTCACTTGAGTAAAAATATCCAAGGGCAGCAGTTGCCAAATAATTCTGACAGCCAGATTTATTTGACTCCAGACAAAAGCCTGAGTTTTACATATCATTCTGAAGCAAACTTTATTTGGCCATTGCATGTATCCCAAACAGCGGGGATGTGTTTAGTAAAATCAACTTGCTGATAGCGGTCAAACCAGACAATTAAGGCAACTACCAGCGACCTGGATACCCAAGTCACCTAACGCCTGGCATCAGCGGTCAACAAAGCGCGTAGCGATCTTGTTGTACCGGCGGCATGCGCTTGTCAGGCGATCGCCCGTGCGGGTCATGTTCACCCCCTGTTTCTTCGAGCCCGGCGAGCGGCGATGTGTTGGAGCCTGACACCGAATCGCTCAGCAATACTCCCTGCTTTCGGGACGGCTCCAATTTGACGAGCGAGATCAAGCATGTTCAGCACCACGGCATGACGGGAAAGTAACTCGCCGACGAAGTACGAAAATTCCGCAGTCTCGAACGCAATTGGCCTTCCGGTTGGAGCAAAACCGGGCGGTATCAGTGGCCCGGTCATCGTTCCACTCATGCGCAAGTGAACCGCGATGCTCACGCCATCAAGAGACAGGTACGGGCCATCGACAAGTTCGATTCGCACGTCAGGAATGGCCCGGAAGAGGATGTCCCGATGGAAGTGATACACGGCTTCCCGCCCGCGCAACGGCTCCGGTGCAGCCGGGTCCTCCCACAAGACGTTCTCGTGGCACAATGCAGCCACTGCCCGTGCATCATGCGCATTCACAGCCGCATGCAACTGTTCCAGGAAGTGGAACGCGAAACCTGCGCCGACTTGCTCAGGCAAGAACTTGCTCCACTGGCCGCCGTAGCGATCGTGGCGTCTCGGGGCCGCGGCCGATGCGCACTATGAGGTCCGGGCGCCGATTACCGATACCCAGAAAGCGAGCAAACCCTGAGCGCAGTGCGGACACTTCAACCGGCTGGTTTATGAAGGCGGTGCGCAGATCCAACGCAGCGGCCTGGAGAGCAAGACGTTCGTAACATCGGCCCGCCTCGATCCAATGTGGTTTGTCGTCGGCCTCGGAGTACAATACCGCTAATGTAGCCGAACTCCGGATATTTCGGATGTCTTTCCGGTTTTGGTTTTTCGCGGAAAACGCGAAGCGCATGAAGAGCATTCCAAGCCATCGGGGCACGTCGGGACTGCCCATTACCGGGCCGTACAGACCATCACCGGTGTGCGCAGCCTCCGCAGCACTGAAGCGGATCCACGATTTCAACTCCTCAGCCCACGCAGCGTCATCAAATTGAGCCGTGTTGCCCTCCGTGACGTACCGGGCTATCTGTTCCTTTTGTTCACTGTCTGTAATCAACATAACGGAGACCCCATCGCCACTTGCGGCTTCCTCAAGTTGGCGAATTTCCTCAACAGAAAGTGATGATCCGTCAAATTCGACCCTGCTGCACTGGCGCTTCGTAATGGCCTCGAACAAGGATGACCGCAAGGGAGGCGTTTCTTCGAAGTCAATTTGCACGCTCGATGCACGTGCATCATATGAGTAGTGGCCTTTCAACCCGAAAGCTGGTGCCGCCACAAGAATATTCTCGGCTGCGCAGCCCAGGCTTGCATACAAGTGATGATCGTCTGGATCGACCGCAGGACAACGTCGCGACAGGTCCGGAAGAATTACGATTCTGTTGGGCTCAAGCTTAAACTTCCACGGCTGTGTATTGTGGCTGGATGCGGCCAGTGTCGCGTATCGCACCAGATTCCTATAGTCGTGTACGGCGTTACCTGGCTCAAGGTGACGCCAGATCTCGCTAATCTTTTTTGAGTAGTTCATGTTGCCCCTCCCTGCGGCCGACATGTGCGTCTTGTCGCCTAACACCAAGTTAAACGGCGAAGACGTTCTGGCGGTATTTTTGCGAATACAAAAATGGCGACAGGTTGTTTCTTCCGCTTCAACTTCATGTTAGGTGCACCAGCTTCACGCATGGATATTTTGTGGTTTGGAAACATGATATTGCCAATAGATGAGCAATGGAACTCCCGGAATTTCGATCGCGGTAAAGACAACCAAGGGTAGCGGTGGAGTTCCGACTAGCACGAGCGAGAGAAGCCGGCCTATTCCTCCCACCAATGCGCAGATCCAAACCAAGCGGAAGATTACCGCCTGCTTCTCGATCGTCGGCAAGATCCAGAGCAATGCTACTCCAAGTCCAAGTCCAAGGCCGCCCATGAACCGCAGATTGCTATCAAGGACAGGGAGCCGTGGAATAACAGCAGCGCCATAAATGGGATTGTCAACACCGAAGAGCAAAGACGCGCCCCCCAAGCCAATTGTTATCAGCGCTAGCATTCCATTTACGCATTGGAGTAGGAGACGCGACATCAGGTGCACCTAACGTTTGAATTAACCGGCGCGCTTTAGCGCGTCCGTGTTGAATGATTTGTTATATGCTGACTCTGCGCCTGAGTGTATGCATCTAGTAAGCGCCGGATCATTTGCTGGTATTTTGTATCGTGTTTTTTCGCTTCCTGTTTGAAGAATTCGACGCTGGATTTGCTAAGAGAAATCGTAACCTTCACCGTATCTTCTTTAAATGCCAATTCCTCCGGTGAGGGAAGCATATCTGCTACCACCTCAATCTTTCCTATTGGCTCATCCGTGTATTTGATTTTCGCGCTCATAAATTCGTTTACCTTTACGCCAATAACCCGCTCCAAAAATTCGAATAATCTCGTCACGGTAAGTGAATCTCACTGTGGCGATACCTTCACCCAGGCGGCCGAAACAATAAAAACGATCTTCCTTCCCACTGTGTTCAAAGTCACGGGCGATAACTCGATCTGGGTCAGCGAATGCAAATTGAGCTTCGGAGAATGAAAGACCGTGTTTTGCCTGATTCGCCAAGTCTTTGGCATCGTCCCATTCAAAGCTCCCCTTACTCATGAGACCACACTATCACTTATATGGTTCAATAGCCATATAATAGTATGTATAAGAACGGATATAAGACATAGCCACTAGTGCATATAACGCCTGAGCTAAGCGGCAGCATCAATCGCGAAGCGATTGATCTGTCCGCTTGAGCGAGTAGTTAGGCGGAAATGTGCCGGAGCGAGGAACAGCCGACAAGGCCGGACTGAGTTTCGTTGTGCCCGCGCCTGCCTGGACCTGAAACCGGCTACTCCACGGCCCGTCGGAAATACGACGCGGACTGACACAGCGCGGGGGGCCGGATGTCTCGCGGCCAAGAGTCTCGGCTTGAACGAAGTGTTAGGGCGCACGTTTGGCCGAATCACGATGCGAATGAATAGACAAGAACAGAATGGTAATTACCGTTGGGATAATGAACCCCTTCAGATATGAAAGCGGATGTTTGCCTTCTAGGAAGCGGAATGGAAGGTCGAGGAAAAGCGCCCAATAGTGCGTTGCTACAAGCGCAGCGATGGTGATCCACATGCCGTACAGAGCAGGCCGTTTATTCAGGACTACTAGAAGCAGGCTGCTGATGATAAAGACACGGAGAATGGATTGTATGTGCCGATATAGAGCATATGTGTTGGCATTACCAACATCATAAATATCTGTACCGGAGCCAAGATACAAGTCGTAGAGAGTGTATGTGTGGTAGAAAATTAGGAGGCCAGCAAGCGCATAAATTGTCAGTCGCCCGACATGGAGTAATCCTTCGAATGCCTGCATTGTCTTTTCCAATCCTCGCGGTGGTGCTCGTTCTGTGCAGCCTAACGTCTGAGTTAAGCGGCGTAAAAATGCACAGCATTTTTATGTCCGGTGGAGGGCCGCAGGCCCGGAACGAACTTAAACGCCTTGTTATGCCTTACGGAACTATAGCATTGTGAATATGTCATATTTGACATAGAATAAGTCGCATGAGTCCGAATGACAAGCCCTTAGTATGGCTACACGGAGAGGTAAAGACGCCACCCTTCACAAAGGAGGCAAGATTAGAGGCAGGGCTTCTGCTTAGACGATTGCAGAAGGGCGAGAAAATTGGCCTTCCACACTTGAGGCCGATGCCGAGTGTTGGCGCTCGTTGCCATGAGTTGCGAATTAATGACGAGGACAGCATTTGGCGGATTATGTATCGAATAGACGCTGATGCAATTGTTATTTTGGAAGTATTTAAGAAAAATTCGACCAAAACGCCCAAACGTGTTTTGGATGTGTGCAAGTTAAGACTGAAGGAATATGACCGTGAAACAAAGTAAGCGACAGAAACTTGAGCGAAATGGGTGGCGTGTAGGTACTGCCAGTGATTTCTTAGGCCTCTCAGCAGAGGAGTCTGCTTATATTGAGATGAAACTTGCATTGAGTGAGACATTGCGAGAAGAGCGTGAGAAGAAGAAGTTGAGCCAAGTCCAGTTCGCACGATTGATTGCTTCAAGTCAATCTCGCGTAGCAAAAATGGAGGCAGCTGATGCATCTGTTTCAATGGACTTACTTGTAAAGTCTTTGCTTGCACTTGGTGTCGCTCGAAATAAAGTCGCACGAGCCCTGGCGGCATAACGTCTTAGTTAAGCGGCGTAAAAATGCGCAGCATTTTTACGTCCGGTGGAGGGCCACAGGCCCGGAACGAACTTGAACGTTTTGTTATGCTGCTTTCGAAACCGCATCCTGAGTTTGACATTATCGACACAGGCGATCAAAATATCCTTCACGCCACGGTTCTGAAGCTCTGTCAGCACATTGAGCCAGAACTTGGCGCCTTCGTTTTCCGACAGCCACATGCCCAGCAATTCCTTGTGGCCTTCCATGTTGACGCCCAGCGCCAGAAAAATGGACTTGTTGATAACGCGCCGGTCCTGGCGGATCTTGACCACCAGGCAGTCCAGGTAAATGATCGGGTAGATCTCATCCAGCGGCCGGGACTGCCATTCGACGACCTGCTCAATGACGGCATCGGTGACTTTGGAAATGAGGGTTGCTGAAACATCAGCACCATACATTTCCTTGAATGTCGCGACGATCTCGCGGGTCGTCATGCCCTTGGCATACAGACTGAGGATCTTGTCATCCATGGAGGTAAAGCGGGTCTGACGTTTCTTGACCAGCTTGCGGCTCAAAGCTGCCTTGCCGGTCACGTGGAGTATTGAGTTCAAACTGGCCATCTTCGGTGCGCAGGGTCTTGCTGGTGAAGCCGTTGCGGCTGTTGTCAGTGCCGGACATCTCGTGTTTCTTTTGTGAGGTTTGCATCGATAAAACACGAAGCGGGATATAGATAGTCCTCCCCTGACTCATCTATTACTCTAATGTGTTCGATTTTCTCTGCATCTTTGTCTGGCAGAACTTCGTAGATTTTCCGTTTCTCGAGCGAAGCCGGATAGTCTGAGTTGTCGATGCAAATGACAAATTTTGAGTCTTTCATAACTTAATCCACAAAGTGCTTAATTTTAAATTCCTTACGACCAATGCCAGTAGCCTCATACCAGTGTACCTCTGCGGTTCGCAAGGTTCCATTCTGGAATTGAATCTTTGCAATTCCTTTTCGTTTCCGCCACCTACCTTTACCGTAAACTTTTCCAAGCCTGGAAACCTCCCTGATTCCACTACCAGCAGCAAACGTCCTCTCATTTTCGATTTTACCAATGATCTTGAAATTCACTGATTAACTCTCATAGCTGCATAACGACTAAGCTGTGCGGCGCAAACGAAGCGGAGCGTAGTTTGCGTCCGAACGAGCGCCTTGTTATGTGTTGACTGCATGTTGTTGCGCCAATATTTCGTTTTTCAGTGACGCCGGCATGTTGACCCACACTGTTTTATCGCTAAGCACAAGACTACAAGATTGCTCTTTTGCTGCTTTAATTATTTGACCGTACCAATCTAGATACGACCATTTCCGTGGTTTTGGACTGTAAAGGAACATGCCTTTAGTATCCCAGTGCACCTCCATTGCCTCTCGATAGATATAGGGAAATGAATTAGACGATGGCTTGATATAAAGCCTTTCATCTTCATCAATTCCAATTTCTAATATTTCGTCTTGTTCCATGATCTTTATTACACATAACGTCTTAGTTAAGCGGCGTAAGAATGCGCAGCATTTTTACGTCCGGTGGAGGCGCGTAGCGCCGGAACGACCTTGAACGCCTAGTTATATGATTCACGAGACCTCAAGACAAACAGTTGGCATCGGTGTCTTTGGGTTTATTGGTTCAACCACTTTCGAAGGGGTGATTCCCCTCTCGCTCAAGAATTCAATAGCCTTATCATGCCCACCACGACGACAGGCGTACTCCATCGCACTAGAGTGTGATTCTGCAGGCAACAGCGGTAACAATATCTCAATTATCTCTAGGTTTTGCCATTCCACTGCGTTTTCCAAAACGGAAGTTGGCCCATGCCCATCGTCATGGACATAAGAAGGATCTGCGCCTAACCAAAGTAGAAATTTGACTCGTTTTATATCTTCATCTTCATAGCTTCGCCAGCCCACTTGCTCCCACAACCCTCGATCATGAAAGAAGGTGAAGTTGAGAATTTCAGTATGGAAAAATAAAAACAAAAAGAACACAAATCCAACCAAAAGCCGTTTTTTCCAGCTAGGTGAAGACTGTTTCATATTCATATAACTAGTATTTATCGAGAATAGGGCTCGATATGCGCGGAAAATGGGCATATTGAGGCTGGTTTCGTTTGTAACCTTCTGTTTTGCTTTAGCATTTTATCCACTTCTTGCGAGGCAAAAACGAGAATGGGTGTGTATATGTAACAAACCCCCTACATTGATTGTACCTTCTTAGCCACTGATTCCGTTAGCGATTTTCCGTAAATTTGGCGAATAACGAATTCACGAAAACGAGATGTCTGAACCACGCCTGCCAGAACGTGCGTACAATGCGATGCGGGTGCGTCAATGCAGCCTGAAAACTGAAATGGTCCAATTGGGCTGGTTGGACACTTTCATTACGGATCACCACAAACTCAACCTGCAGAAAAGACAAAACCCGAGATTGAAGTATTCCTCTCTCATCTGGCGGTTGGACTAACAGGTTCACTCATTGGCCGTTTCCGGTCAGTTGGCGGGAAAGCGGATTTGGTAAAAAGAGTTGCTTAACTATTTTGTATTCAGCGTTTTGCCGGTTGTCTTGCCGACGGTCGAATGAATCTGGCCATCGTGAAGCTGCGTAACCAGTGTTTGCTCCGCTGTTACGTTTTTAATGGAACTGATTGCTGTACCGGACTGTGCATCGGTGACAATTGCATAACCACGGGCCAGTGTCGGCAACGGGCTGACCGCATTCAGCGTGCGGACGAGGTTCTGCAGTTTCAGCCGGCGTTCCGGCTCGATACGTTTCCCCGATTGTGCCAGCCGACGGCCCAGTTCCTGTAAGTGTTGCCGGCGTTGGGGTACGATTCGCGCGCCTGCGAGTAATAGCCGTTGCTGCGCCTGTTGCAGGATTTTACGGTGCTGTGCGAGACGCTGGCCGGGGTGTTGCTGACGCAGACGGTGCGCCAGATGATCGAGTTTCTGGGAAAGCTGCTGAAGCAATGACAGGCTGCGTTGTTCGAGGCGGTCACTCAGAAGAGCCACTTTTTGCTGCAAAGCCCTTTGATCCGGCGAGATCAGTTCCGCCGCGGCAGAGGGTGTCGGCGCCCTTAGGTCGGCAACGAAATCGCTGATGCTGAAATCGATCTCGTGCCCGACCGCTGAGACCACGGGCAGGCCGGAGGCATAGATCGCACGCGCCACCGCTTCCTCGTTGAACGGCCAAAGGTCCTCGAGTGAACCGCCGCCGCGACCGGTGATAATGAGCTGCGCCCAGCCATGTGAATTGGCCGCTTCAAGCGCCTTGACGATGGCGGGTGCGGCCTCTGCGCCCTGGACCGGCACGCCGTAAACACGCACCGCTGCCAATGGCCAGCGCCGTTGCAAAACGTTCAGGATATCGCGGATGGCCGCGCCCGACGGAGATGTAACCACCGCGATCCGCAACGGGAAGGCGGGCAGGAGCTTTTTGTGCGACTCGGCAAACAGGCCTTCACTGGCCAGGTCGTTTTTCAGCAGCTCAAACTTCGCCCGCAGCAGACCCTCGCCGGAGCGTACCAGCGAGTCCGCGATCAACTGGTAATTGCCGCGCGCCTCGAACAGGCTGACACGACCCCGCGCCTGCACCAGCATGCCGTTTTCCGGTTTGAAACTCATACCGTAGGCATTTGAGCGAAACAGGGCGCAGCTGATCTGGGCCTTGTCGTCTTTCAGGGAAAAATACAGGTGTCCGGATGCCGGCCGGCTCAGGTTTGATATCTCGCCTTCGACCCAGATACGCCCAAAACCGGCCTCGAGGTGCAGTCGGGCCTCGTGGTTCAATTCGGAGGGCGTGTAGATATTACCCGCTCCGTCATTCAGTTTATGGTCGTCGGAATACATGCGCAGATGATAAACTCATGTCCTTCCAATGTCCTGTTTGAATTAGCCGGAGCACCACGTGATAAAGAAAACCCTGATCCTGTTCGGCCTGATGCTATGCGCTGCCTGTAACGTGGATGCGCCGCCGCCAGCGGAAGAAGCCGCGAAAACGACTTCACCACCGCAAGACACTGCCGGTTTGATGCCGGACCAGGCGGGTCATACAAAGACCCTGATACACAACGCAAAAATATACACGATGGACCACGGATTCTCGACAGCCGATGCCATCCTGTTTGACAGTTCCGGAAGAATCCACAACGTCGGTGGTGAGCAGGCCATGCTGGATGCTTTTCCCGATGCCAGGCACATCGACCTGGGCGGCAAGACCATCATCCCGGGTCTGATCGATGCACACGCACACTTGTATGGCCTGGCGCTCAGTCTCAGCCAGGCGCAACTGCGCGATACCGCCAGCAAGGAAGAAATCATCCAGAAGTTGCGTGAACAGGAAACACACCTGTCCGATGGCGACTGGTTGCTCGGCCGCGGCTGGGATCAGAACGACTGGGAGGTCAAGGAGTTTCCAAGCCGCGCCGATCTTGATTCGGCTTTCCCTGAACGGCCCGTGTGGCTGCGCCGTATCGACGGTCATGCGGGATGGGCCAATAGCGCAGCGCTCGCCATGGCTGACCAGGACCTAACCGGTGACTGGCAACCGGTAGGCGGTTTTATCCACCGCGATGCGGATGGTCAGCCCAGCGGTGTGCTTGTCGACGGCGCGATGGAACTGGTCGAAAAAGCCGTTCCCGAGATTTCCCCGGAACTGCTGCGGGCCTCGCTGGGTCTTGCACTGGAGCAGATGGTCAGTCTCGGTTTGACCGGTATGCACGAAATGGGTATCAGTCAGCCGGTACTCGAATTGTACCGGCAGTTCATAGCGGAGGGGCGTTTTCCAACCCGCGTTTATGCCTTTACCGACGGCGCGGGTGAGACCCTCGACTGGCTTTGTGCAAACGGTGCATATGATGACCCGTCCGGACGTTTGTTCATGCGCGCGGTCAAGCTGTACATCGATGGCGCCATGGGCAGCCGTGGCGCGGCATTGCTGGCGGATTATTCGGACGACAGTGGCAATTCCGGCCTGCTTTTCATGCCGCCCGCCGAGCTCGAGGCGAAAATGGACAAGGCCATGGCCTGCGGGTTCCAGGTCGGGGTCCACGCGATCGGTGACCGCGGTAACCGGGTCACGCTGGATGCATATGAATCGGTACAGAAAAAATATCCGGACAACCCCGGCCGGCACCGCATTGAACACGCGCAGACCCTGACCGCCGAAGACATTCCGCGGTTTGCACAGCTGGGTATCATCGCCGCGATGCAACCGACCCACGCGACCAGCGACATGTACTGGGTCGAGGACCGCCTGGGTCCGGATCGCGTCGTTTACGCCTATGCATGGCGTTCGTTGCTGGAAAGCGGTGCGCGGCTTGCGCTGGGTTCGGATTTCCCGGTCGAACAGGTCAACCCGATGCTCGGCATCTACGCCGCGGTCACCCGCCAGGACACCAAGGGCTGGCCGCCGGGCGGCTGGTATCCAAAGGAAAGACTGACCCGGGAGGAAGCCGTGCGCGGCTTTACGCTGGACGCGGCCTATGCCGGCTTCATGGAGAACAGCGTGGGTTCGCTGGAATCCGGGAAACGTGCCGATTTCATCGTTCTCGATCAGAATATATTTGAGGTCGATGAAGCCGCCATCGCCGGGATCAGGGTATTGCAGACCTGGCTTGACGGTGAACTGGTCTATTCCCAGCCCTGATCCCGGTCTGTTCTTCAACAGGCGGGATGGTTATAATGGCCTGCTAACGCGCCCGGCCTTCTCCGGGCGTTGCTATATTCCAAACGGAGTACACCTGCCATGAAAGTAATCGGTGAAGCTCTCACCTTCGATGACGTATCCCTCATACCGTCCTATTCTGACGTTTTGCCCAAAGACGTTTCGCTCAGCACCCGCCTGACCACTGAACTGAATCTGAATGTACCGCTGATTTCAGCCGCCATGGATACCGTGACAGAAGCGCGCCTGGCGATCGCGATGGCCCAGGAGGGCGGATTGGGTGTCATACACAAGAATATGAGCCTGGAAAACCAGGCGGAACAGGTCAGGATCGTCAAGAAGTACGAGGCGGGTGTGATCAAGGACCCGATTACGGTCAACCCGAATACCACGATCAGCGAAGTGCTGGCCATCACCCACCGGCACAATATCTCCGGTGTCCCGGTCGTTGACGGTAACGAACTGGTCGGTATCGTAACGTCCCGCGACATGCGGTTTGAACGCCGTCTCGAAGACCCGGTGCGTAATATCATGACCGCCAAGAAAGACCTCATCACCGTGAAGGAGAACGCCAGCCAGGACGAGGTGCTGCGATTGCTGCACAAGCACCGGATTGAAAAAGTGCTGGTGGTCAATGACAATTTTGAATTACGTGGGCTGATCACCGTCAAGGACATTCAGAAGTCCTCCGACTTTCCGAACGCCGCCAAGGACTCGCGTGAACGTCTGCTGGTCGCCGCAGCGGTCGGCGTGGGCGGTGATACCGAGGAAAGGATCACTGCGCTGGTCGAGGCGCATGTCGATGTGGTCATCGTCGATACGGCGCATGGGCATACAAAGGGTGTGCTGGACCGTATCCGCTGGGTCAAGAAGAATTTTCCCGAAGTGCAGGTCATCGGCGGCAATGTGACCACCGGCGAAGGTGCGCTGGCGCTGGTTGAAGCCGGCGCCGACGGGGTCAAGATCGGCCAGGGTCCGGGTTCCATCTGCACCACCCGCATCGTCGCGGGGGTCGGTGTGCCGCAGATTACCGCCATCAACAATGTCGCCTTGGCGCTGGCCGATTCCGGCGTGCCCTGTATCGCCGATGGTGGAATACGCTTTTCCGGTGATGTTGCCAAGGCCGTCGCAGCGGGCGCGTGGACGGTGATGATCGGCGGCCTGTTCGCCGGCACCGAGGAGGCGCCCGGTGACGTCGAGCTTTTCCAGGGCCGTTCGTACAAGACCTACCGTGGCATGGGTTCGCTCGGCGCGATGCAGGAAGGCTCTAAAGACCGCTACTTCCAGATGGATGTCGCCGCGGATAAACTGGTGCCGGAAGGTATCGAAGGACGTGTGCCTTACAAGGGTTCGCTGTCCGGTGTTCTGCACCAGTTGACGGGCGGCCTGCGCTCTTCAATGGGCTACATGGGTTGTGACACGATCGCCCGTTTCCGTAAAGAAGCGCGCTTCGTCCGTATTACCGGTGCCGGTGTACGCGAGAGTCATGCCCATGACATCCAGATCACCAAGGAAGCACCTAATTACAAGCTGGGCTGACACACGGCCTGCCGGGGACTGACATGACACAGGACATTCACCAGCATCGGGTACTGATCCTGGATTTCGGTTCCCAGTACACACAGCTGATTGCACGTCGTATCCGCGAGATCGGTGTTTATTGTGAAATCTGGCCGTGGGATGTCACCGAAAAAGAAGTCGCGGACTTCGAACCCCGTGGGATCGTACTCTCGGGTGGACCGGAATCGGCGACCACCGAGGACGGACCCAGGGCCCCGGCCATCGTCTTTGACTTGAAGGTGCCGGTTCTCGGCATTTGTTACGGCCTGCACACGATGGCGGCGCAGTTAGGTGGCAGGGTGGAGGCCTCGGACGAAAAAGAATTCGGATACGCCGAAGTCGAGTTGGCAGCTTCCTCGGCGCTTTTCGACGGCTTATCAGACCGGCAAAGCGGCGATGGCCGCAACCTGCTTGACGTCTGGATGAGCCATGGTGACAAAGTCACGCGGCTTCCGGATGGATTTGAATTGGTCGCCCGCACCCATTCTGCGCCGGTCTGCGCCATCGCCGATGAAAGCCGCCATTTTTACGGCGTCCAGTTTCATCCGGAAGTCACCCACACTGCAAAAGGCAAGGAAATTCTGCAGCGTTTCGTGCGGGATATCTGTAACTGTGAAACCCGCTGGACAGCAACCAATATCATTGAAGACGCCATCGCCAACGTACGCCGGGACGTCGGCTCCGACCACGTCCTGCTGGGTCTGTCGGGCGGGGTCGATTCGAGCGTGGTTGCAGCCCTGTTGCACGAGGCCATCGGCGATCAACTGACCTGCATATTCGTCGATACGGGTTTGCTGCGTTACCGTGAAGGCGACCAGGTGATGGCGACGTTTGCCCGCCACATGGGGGTGCACGTGATCCGCGTGGATGCCCGTGAACGTTTCCTGGACGGGCTCGCAGGTGTTTCCGACCCGGAACAAAAACGTAAAATCATCGGTAGCCTGTTTATCAACATATTTGAAGAGCAGGCAAAAAATTGCACGCGTTCGGTCGACCACGTCAAGTGGCTTGCACAGGGTACCATCTACCCCGACGTGATTGAATCTGCAGGTAGCCGCACCGGCAAAGCCCACGTGATCAAGTCGCACCACAATGTCGGCGGTCTGCCGGATTACATGAAGATGCAACTCATCGAGCCCTTGCGTGAGTTGTTCAAGGACGAAGTTCGCCGCATCGGCGTGGAACTGGGGCTTGAACCTGAAATGGTCTATCGCCACCCGTTTCCGGGACCGGGGCTGGGTGTCCGGGTCCTCGGTGAGGTGCGCGAAGAATACCTCGAGCCATTGGCAAAAGCGGATCATATCTTCATCGAAGAATTGCGCAACCACGGTCTCTACGACAAGGTCAGCCAGGCGTTCGCGGTGTTTCTGCCGGTAAAATCGGTTGGCGTGGTGGGTGACCAGCGTCGCTATGAGTGGGTTATTGCTTTGCGCGCGGTGGAGACCATCGACTTCATGACTGCAATCTGGGCGCGCCTGCCTTACGAGTTTCTCGAGAAGGTCTCGCTTAGAATCATCAATGAGATTTCGGGTGTGTCCCGCGTGGTCTATGATATATCCGGTAAACCACCCGCCACCATTGAGTGGGAATGAACAAACCTTCCCGTTTTGAACCACTGAGACGTTCTTACCGGAACTGGCTGCGGAAAAGAAACCGCATTCTACCCCCTGATGTGCCGCCGCTTTTTTTCCATGCCAAAGACATCAATGCCGTTCAAGAATACTTTTCAGGTTCTGAGGATTTACAAGCAGACAGACCGTCGCAGGCATCGTCAGGCTTACGGGGCAATTGTTACCTGTGCAAACAGGAAGTGGATTTTGCCGTAGACGTACCAGGCCAGGGCGGACCGGTCAACTGGCGTGAGACACTGACCTGTCCCGGATGCGGACTGATCAATCGGTGGTGAAGCTGCTTACATGTGTTTGAAGCGATTTGCGAACCGGCCGTTGACGACCGCATTTACCTCACAGAGACGCTTTCACCGGTTTTTCAGAACCTGGCCGGGCGTTTTCCCTTGCTGGTTGCCAGTGAATACTTTGCCGATCATGAGCCCGGTGAAATGGTTCAGACCCATGTGGGGCCAGTCAGAAACGAAGACGTGACGCAATTGAGTTTCGATGATAACAGCCTGGATATAATTTTGTGTTTCGACGTGCTGGAACACGTACCGGATTACCGTTCGGCTTTGGGAGAGTTTCACCGTGTGCTTGACAGGGGCGGGCAGTTGGTGCTCAGCGTCCCCTTCAGTTTCCAGCAGGAAACCCATGTGCGTGCAAGGATTGACAAAGCGGGCAACATCGAACACCTGGTGGAGCCGAGCTATCACGGCGATCCGCTGTCAGACCAGGGGGTGCTGAGCTATTATGATTTTGGTATGGAATTGCTGGACGAGATGCGCGAAGCGGGTTTCCAGGAGTGTTTTTTGCTGTGTTTTTGCTCGAAAAAGTGGGGTTATCTGGGTGGAAATATCGTTTACATTGCGCGTAAACTCTGAGCCAGGCTTAGAACCTGGTGCCGTTCAAATTGTCAGAAAATACCGGCGGTATTGACCATACGACAAATGGAAATAATTTTAAAACATCCCGTGTTAACGCCTGGTCATCGTTTGAGAAAGGGTTCTATTGACAGAACACCGGAACACAAGATAATAGGGTGATGAACAATCTTGTCAACCAGCGTGTGAAAGATAACAGTGCACAGTTGCGCGAACGATTTATATCAGCACAACCGTTTCGCCACATTGTAATCGACGATTTTCTGGACGGGACTTTCGCCCATTCTCTTTTAAGTGATTTTCCGGCTTTCGATGAAAAACTGGCCATCAATGAAAATGGCGAAGTCGGCGGCAAGGCGGTACATGAAAAGATCGCAGATCTTGGACCGGCCTGGCAAAAACTCGACAGGCTGGTTGCCGGTGAAAATTTCCGCACATTGATTTCAGATCTGACCGGTATTCCCGGGCTGAAGTTTGATCCGGGTTATTTTGGCGGCGGAACACACGAAAACCTGCATGGACAAAGCCTGAACCCACACGTGGATTTTAATTTTCACCCGGTTTCCCGCCAGCACCGTCGTTTGAACCTGATCCTGTATCTGAGTCCCGAGTGGCAACAAGCATGGGGTGGCTCGATCCAGCTTCACCGTGATCCCTATAAACCACCTGCCGATGATGAAATCGTCACGGTTACACCCGCATTCAACCGTTGCGTAATTTTTGAAACCACTGAACATTCCTGGCATGGCTTTGAACGTATTGACCTGCCCGAAGATAAACGTGGGTTGAGCCGCAAAAGTTTTGCACTTTATTACTACACAGATAGCCGGCCAATCGAAGAACTGGGGGCGGAACATTCGACCATCTATGTTGAAAGACACCTGCCCGAAAGCTTGCGGGCCGGCATGGAATTGAGTGTGGAGCAGTTACAACATATCAGGAATTTGCTGACCTCCCGGGACCAGCATCTGAAGCGTCTGTATGCCGACATCCGGCGTCTGAATACCGACTTGAATAATCTGCGTAGCCAGCTGACATTTGATCAATCCCATGAAGACACGGAGAAAAATGAAAATGACAGTGAAGCGCTCAAGCTCATGAAGAAACGGGTTGCAGGCTTGAAAGCCCGTGTCCGGGAGTTCGAGACGTCGACTTCTTGGCGTGTCACACGACCCCTCAGGGCGCTGAAGCGGGCGTTTTCCGGTAAAACGGGATCCTGATGAACGAAGCCCGCGTTACCTTTGATGAACAGGACAAGGTTTGGATGAATGAGGCCCTGTTGCTGGCCAGGCGTGCGAGTGAGGAAGATGAGGTTCCCATTGGCGCCGTGGTCGTCAGGGAGGCTGAGATCATCGGCCGTGGCTGGAACCGGAATATCGGTTTGCACGATCCAACCGCACATGCAGAGATCATGGCCATGCGGGAAGCCGGCAAGACGCTCGGTAACCACCGCCTGCCAAACTGCAGCCTTTACGTGACCCTGGAGCCGTGCCCGATGTGCGCCGGCGCGATGATTCACGCCAGGCTGGAACGGGTCGTATACGGCGCCGATGACCCCAAGACAGGCGCCGCCGGTGGCGTGTTCGACCTGCTGGGCAACCCTGCCCATAATCACGCGGTGAAGGTGGCCGGGGGTTGCCTGGCTGAAGAAAGCTCGGTTTTGTTAAGGAAGTTTTTCAGGCTAAGAAGGTGAGGGTGCAACCGCCGGCAGCGCACGTGGATTAAGCGGTACTGCCCCTGAATATAAAAAACCTGGCGAGTAAATAGTTGACCAGCATACCCGCGCAACTGCCCGCAGCGACACCCCAGACGGGTTGTCTGGCGACAAATTCCACGAAGTAAACCAGCAAGGCGTAAACCATGTAATTGACCACACCGCCGCCCAGCATCAAGCCCAGGTAACGGGAAAACTCCCGTTTCAGGGTCAGGCCGGAAGCACGCTGGTTGAAAGTCAGTTGACGATTGATGATCCAGGTGGTCAGGACCGCGCAGATAAACGATACCAGGCGGCCGAAATAGAGCCCCAACATCGGTTTGAGCAGGTATAGAACACCCGCATCGACAACGAAGCCAATGACACCCGCCAGGCCGAAAAGGACCAGTTCTCTAACGACTTTCATTGATGCCGCGTGTGGGATACCCCGGGTATTGACAGGTAAGACATACGTTTGAGTTCCTGCCGACCACGGGTCACGTTATCCAGCAATAAACCGGCCAGGAACGAGAGCAGGGCCGAGAGCATCAAACCCGTGGCCAGCAAGGCGGTAGGCAAGCGCGGCACCAGTCCGGTCTCCAGGTATTCCGGCAATAAGGGTATGGCAAACCCAATCGCCGCCAATGCGAGGGCAAGGCTGAAAATACTGAAGAACTGTAGTGGACGTTCAACCATGTACAAACGCACGATGGTTTTAAGAATGCGGAAGCCGTCGCGGTAGGTGGACAGTTTACTTTCCGACTCTTCCGGGCGTGAACCGTAAACCGTGTCTGCTTCACCGCATGGCATGCGTAGCTCGAGTGCGTGCACGGTGAGTTCGGTTTCGATTTCAAATCCACTGGCCAGCGCGGGAAACGATTTGACGAAACGTCGTGAAAATACCCGGTAGCCCGATAGCATATCGGTGAACTGGCCACCGAAAATACGTCGTACAGAACCGGTAAGCAATCGATTGCCAAGGCGGTGACCGCGGCGGTAGTTTTCAGACTCGCCACGATCGACGCGGCAGCCGACCACCATGTCGAGATTCTCCGTCAGCAGTTTGTCGACCAGTTGTCGGGCAACGCTGACGTCGTAGGTGCAGTCACCGTCGGTCATCAGGTAGATATCGGCTTCCACGTCGGCGAACATCCGGCGTACGACGTTGCCTTTCCCCTTCAGCGCGACGTGTGCGACCCGGGCGCCGGCGGCGCGGGCGATTTCAGCCGTGCGGTCGGTCGAGTCGTTGTCGAAAACATGGATGTCGGCTTCCGGTAAAACTTCCTTGAAGTCATTGATGACCTTGCCGATGGCGTGTTCTTCGTTATAGCAGGGGAGGATGACCGCAATGCGCAGATGATCCGTGAAAGTGTTTTGTTCCTGCATCAGAATGGCTCCGTACGTTCAAGTTCGCAAAATCTGTATTCAAATCCGGCGTCACCGATGAAGGCGTTGATGTGACCGCAGTTGTCGTCAGCGACGGACAGGCCGAGTTTCACCAGGGCGGCGTGGGCGCGCTCCGCGATGACGGCGTCGTCCGAGGCGTAGACGATGTAGAGTTTACCGGTACGGCCCGAAGTCATGATTTTAGCACGTTGCCAGTACGCATCCGAGACGCCCATGTTGGGCACGACCTGGATGAAGGGGCTGTGTATGTCGAGAGCTGGAACAATCCACGCCAGGGGTTGGCCGGCGAGGTAAACGGCGACGGGTTCGGGCGCCGAAGCCAGCGTGTTCGCCTCGATTCGGTAGACGCGCTCCGCCCAGCCTGCATGCCCCCAGTCCGGTATGTCGCGCAGGTTGACAAACGTCAGCACGAACAGGAAAACCAGCGCGGCGGGGGCTGTGAGACGGTGTCTGAACGCGCGCGTTACGATGACAAACAGCAGCAGCGGTATCAAAAGCTCGATGACCACGAGATAGCGGTAAATGCCAAAGATGTTCAACCACAAAAGGTAGCTGATACAAAAGAACGCCAGCAGAAACTCCGCTTCCGGATTCCAGCGGACCGTTACGGTGGCCTTCCTGAAAAACCGTATCAACCGTTCGGCGAATAAGCCGAGGACCGCGATGTAGGCGAACAGCCAACTGTATTGCTCGTACCTGAGTTCCACGGCCCGTTGCGGATCAAGGGTGAAAATGACGGGATAGAAAATTTTGTCCAATACGGTCCGGGGAAGAAAACGCAGGTCGCGTGTCGCGTCGAACGCGGCCAGTTCGCCGTGAAATATGTTATTGAACTGGGGGAACAATGGGTTGCCGAACAAACGCCAGATCTCGTAAAGCCAGTAGCCACCCGTCACCAACAGGGCGGCCAGCACCGAAAAGCCGAACAGGAAGGCCAGTTTGAAGCGCTCGGTCCAAGACAGCGGCAGTAGCAGCATCGACAGGCACAGCGGCAGCGCATAGATCGCCGTAACCAGTTTCAGTCCGATGCCGATACCGGCGACCACGCCTGCGCCGGTGATCATCGCCGAACCCCTGCGGCGATCACCGCCGGTCATTGATCCGATCGATGATAGGATCATCCACAATGACAACAACGGCAACAGGGCGACCAGGCTGTCGTGCATCGTCGTGCCGACTTCCGCCAGGAAACCGATACACAGCACACCCGCCAGCGCCAGCAGCAGGGCGTAGCGGCGCCGATGGCGCTGGTCCTTCAGCACTGCGTGTGCGATTCCGGTTAACAGCAGAAAATTGAGGCCCTGCAAAAACCCGAGCAGGAAACCGACTGTCTTCGGACCCAGTTGACCTATCGTTTTGAAGTAGGCGATGTCCAGCATTGGGCTGAAGTACGTCTGCACACCCGCGGGCGCGAGGTCGGACTCGATGCGCCCGTTCAAAAAGGCATAGGGGTTGTACAAGTGGTAATTCAGCAGATCCCAGTTGATGTCCTGGCCGCGCATTATGGACCAGGCGCCGAACACCAGCGCAACCAGCAGCGAAACGACCGGCACGGTCCACCTGTTGCCAATGATCCCGGTCCTCACCTGAATAAAATCCCCTGAAATTTTCTGATAGCGTCAGCGCCTGCGATCACCGGCTTTAAGGCGGCATTATAACTGCCGCCACCGCCATAGAACCATGTTCCGGATAGTAACACCCGGGACTCGATGAAATGCGCCGGTCATCGACCCGGCGCGGTGCCGGATCAATCTGAAGCAAATTCAAACCGGGCGGTGTGATGGCCGCCGATAAACGTTTAAACTCGCATCTGCTTTCGGCAACTGGACCATAATGGTTTTCAGCAGTAACCTTTTCCTGTTCGGATTTCTTCCGGCATTCCTGGCTTGCCTGTTTTTGACCCCGGCCAGGTTTCGCAATGTATTCATACTGGCCGCGAGCCTGGTTTTTTATGGCGCGGGATCCGGCAGCCTGAAGCCTTGGTCCGGCAGCCTTCCTTTTTCGCGTTGGTAATGGCTGCACGCCTAATAATTGTGTACTTAAAAGTTTTGATCGTTCATATTTGAAATTGCAACTTTGCAAACGTGTCATTAAACTCATCAAAAGCCATATTTTTGGCGCTAACCTGAATATTTATACTGAGTGAAAGTGCTTCAAAAAATTCAAAAAAAGTCCCTGCGTTTGACGTCTGTTAACGTATTGGAGTGTAATGCTTGTAGAGTTTCCACTGTATTAAATATGATATGTTTTCTTTAAAAAATTTCAAAAAAATAATTTTTGCAACCCTTGCAAAAAGACCTGAGAGAGTCATTTCATTCGGGGCCTCCAGAGAGTCATCGCAATCCGGTGATCCTGAGTATGCTCGACGGATAGAAGCTGAGCAGAAACAGTTCAATGACTGCTTAAATGTTCATGATTTGCCCGACATATTCCATTACTGGTCCTGCAAGCACCTAGGGCCAAAAAAATTTCATCCATTCGGTATTACTGATCCTGAACAGTTTTTCTTTATGTATGCACAGAAATTTCACACGCAGTTCCCCAACCTGAAAATCGAAATTGTCAGCGTTGGTTGTGGAAATTGCGATATGGAAGTGAGACTGGCCAAACGACTCATTGAAAACAATATCAACGATTTTCGTATCGATTGTATGGATATTAATCTGTCGATGCTCGAACGGGGTAAGGAGCTCGCACAAGAGGAGAACGTAGAGCTTTTTATCAATCCGTTACATGGTGACTTTAACAACTGGCAACCTGTAAAAGAATATCACCTGGTCATCGCAAACCACTGCTTGCACCACGTACTAAAACTCGAAAGCCTATTCGAATCAATCAAAGGTTGTCTGTATCCACATGGCTATTTCGTCACTGCGGATATGATTGGCAGAAATGGACATCAACGATGGCCCGAAGCTCTGGAAGTGGTGCAGGGTTTCTGGAAAGAACTTCCAGAAAATTACCGTTTTAATCAATCGTTAAAAAGATATGAGCATGAATACATCAATCATGATTGTTCAACAGAAGGCTTTGAAGGAATAAGGGCTCAGGACATCTTGCCTCTACTGATTCAGAATTTTCATTTCGACCTATTTATTCCATTTTCCAACATAATAATGGTTTTTATCGACAGACCCTTTGGCCACAATTTTGATGCTAAGGCAACGTGGGACCAGGATTTCATCGACCGGGTTCATGCGAGAGATGAAGAGTTGATGTATGCGGGAACAATCAAACCTACTCAGATGCTTGCAGCCATGTGTCTGACACCGAGGGAGATCAAATTAGTGGACCCCAAGCTGACTCCTGAATTTTGTGTGCGTTCATGTGAGTGCATGGTTTAATGGCGATACAAAAATGAGTATTTGGAAATAGATCCCGAGGTTTTCTAATCTCGGTGCTGTTGTTTGTTTTAATGCTGATGGATTGATTCTGCAAGCACGGATCACGTATTTTACCTGGGACTTATTCCGGTCCGAGTTCTGATTTTGCAATTGCTTTTTGATGACTAGTATCTGAAAAGTAGATTTACGTTTTTGCTGACAAATATCATATGGGTCTTCCCCACTTGTAGTGGGTGATTCACGCTTTTATGCCCTTGGGATAAAGTTGTAGTCCACCAAGGTGGAAGTAAATTGCGTTGTGGAATCGCTGTTTGTTTCTGAAGCCGCGAGCACGGCTCTTCACGGTTTTGATGCGTGAGTTCATGCTTTCTGCATGGCTGTTATTCACGCCCAGCAGCACCGCGTTGAGAATGCCACGCAGATGTCTGCGCAAGGTCTTCGAAATGATCTGCATGGGCTTGAGACGGCTACGCGCCATCCAGTTGATCAACCGTTTCCAGCCTTTTTCGGCCCAGCCGTAACTGCGGTAATCCCACAAGCGCGTCGCCATTTCCTTGATCGCCCAGGCCCGCGCCGTCTTCAGCGAGGATTGCCGTAAGGCCGTAAAACTGCGTTGCTGGTGCCAGTCCATGCTGCCGCGGTTACGCAGCCATTGGTATTTGCTGCCCTTCATGCGTTCATCACCCTGGCGCATCAGGTGGCGATGTTCCTGGCGGCGTACCTGATCTACCGCCTTGCCCAGATACTGCGACACGTGAAAGCGATCAAAAGCAATCTTATCGTCCGCATTGGTCAGCGCGTTGCGGGTCGCTTTGATGTAGGCCGGCCACATATCCATACACACGCTCTCAATACCGTCCTTTTGTCCTGCCGATAACTGCGCATAAAACTCCGCCAGGCTGCCGGTGTGGCGGTCATCCGCCACGTGCAGCACCACCGCTTGATCCTGATCGGTTACCAGCGTCACGTAGTCATGGCCTTTGCGGTACGAGGTCTCATCCACACTCAGCCGCCGCGGTGACAGTTCAGCACGGCGTGACAGTCCACGCTTCACGGCCCGTTGCATGATCCCGTCCACCGCATTCCAGCTCAGTCGCAGCCGCTCCGAGACCGCGCTGGTCGAGGCCTGTTTGAGCCAGTTGATCACCAGCGCTTCAAACAGCGCCGTGAAACCACTGCCAGGCTCGGCCCAAGGTACACTCACCGTCACCACCCCATGTTCGGCACACTGCACCCGTGGTACATCGGCCAGCAACACCGTCTTCAGTTGACAGGTATCAAGGTGGCGCCAGCGCCTGGGCCGTTGATCATATCCGGGGCAGGCTTTGCCACATTTGGGGCACAGCAACTTGCCACCTGCCCGGGCCACCATCACTTGTACTTCATCGTCAGCCAACGATACCTGCACTTCCACCACCTTCCATGGCTTCTCGATACCCAGTATTTGGCTGTATAGCTCTGTGTCTTTCATGGTTCATTAGGCTAAACTACCCACTCGATTTGGGGAAGGCCCTATCATATAAATTTCCTCCAACTTTTGATAACGTTAGATTCAGGAAGGAGGGCTACCAACAAAATTACAAAATTGACCAATTCGACTGGTTCGGATAAATATTTCAATCAAGACCGAACACGTTTCCAGTTCAGAAAACAGGCTCTTCAGGAAAATTTGTGGGTAAAAATATAACGGATTTGTTGTACAGGAGATAGTTTTTGAGTTTTGAGGGTAGTGCATCCTGCCCCCGTTCTGAGAAGATGGAAGTGCAAACTAACCGTCAGACAGAACAAAAGGAACAGGATGCAGATCAAGACTATCCTCAATCGCGAGCAGAAATTCAAATCATTTGTATATGGATCGGTGCATTGGGTTGAAGGCACAACGGTTCCCACCCTTGAGGTGGAGATAAAGGCTCGCTTAAACAGCCGTGCGGTATGCAGTGGTTGTGACTGTAAAAGGCCCGGTTACGATGCCCTGCCTGTGCGCCGGTTCGAGTTCATCCCGATGTGGGGCAACAAGGTGTTTTTTGTGTATGCACCGCGCCGGGTTGAGTGTCTTGACTGCGGCGTTCGGGTAGAGCAGATGCCCTGGGTGGAGGGCACGCACCAACTGACTGAGACGTATGCCTGGTTTTTGGCCGACTGGGCCAGGCGCATGAGTTGGAAGGAAGTGGCTGACGCGTTCCGCACCACCTGGGATCACGTATTTTGTTCGGTAGAGCGCGCTGTGATCTGGGGGCGTAAACATCAGGATTTGTCAGGTATTGAGGCCCTGGGTGTTGACGAGATCGCCTGGCAGCGGGGCCACCAGTACTTGACGCTGGTCTACCAGATTGACGGGCACTGCAAGCGCTTGCTGTGGATTGGCGAGAAACGCACGGTCAAGACCTTGATACGGTTCTTTCGCTGGTTTGGCAAAGAGCGCCGCGGGGCGCTGAAGTTTATCTGTAGTGACATGTGGAAACCGTACCTGAAGGTGATTGCCAAAAAGGCAGGCAATGCGCTGAATATTCTGGATCGCTTTCATATTATGAGCCACCTGAGCAAGGCCATTGATGAAGTTCGAGCTCAGGAAGCCAGGGAGTTAAAAGAGCAAGGGTACGAACCGGTCTTAACGAAAACCCGTTGGCTGTTATTGAAACGCCCGGAGAACCTGACAGCCAAACAGGAGACACGATTGTCAGATCTGTTGAAGTACAATTTGCGCTCGATCAGGAGTTACCTGTTGAAAGAAGAGATTCAGTTATTCTGGCAATACATTTCACCCTACTGGGCTGGTGAATTTCTTGATAAGTGGTGTACAAAAACAATGCGCTCGAAGATTGGACCGATGAAAAGAGTAGCCCGGATGCTGCGGCGGCACCGGCCTTTGTTACTCAACTGGTTCCGGGCTAAAAAGCAGTTTTCCAGTGGTATTGTTGAAGGCTTTAATACCGAAGCAAAACTGACTACCAGAAAAGCGTACGGTTTTCGAACCTATCGTGCGGCTGAAATTTCCTTGTATCATGCACTTGGAGCTTTACCCGTGCCAAAAACTACCCACGTATTTTTCTGACGAGGCAGAAAACAAAGTATTTTGTAAAAAGGCAGCCAATAATAATTCATGTACATTACTCTGTTACAGAGAGCAGTGATGTGTTGGGTATCGAAGTTACTAACTTGTTTTACAAGGAGAGAAGATATGAAATGTACTAAGTACTTATTATTGATAAGCTTTTTATTTTATGGTCAAAACACCATGGCTACGTGTTATGCGGGGAGTTTTTCAGCTTTGACTAGCTGTATTGTAAGCAACTCGGATATTGTAATGACTAGTAACATTGAACTGCAAATAAACGAAATGATCGATATCAGCAATAAATCCAATATTTCATTGGATGGAAATGGATACACAATATCTGAATCATCTGATCGTTTTGATGCTGCAGGAACAACTAACTCTTATATGCTGAAAATATTTTCATCAGACGAGATTACAATTGATGACTTGTTGTTCCGCAGTTATAGCGCTTCAGATACTGATTGTGAATATGGTGGTAAATATCACAACGCTGACCAGTGTTACGGTGCTATCGCTATTTTGTCTTCCGATGAGGTTTGGATTTTGAATGTTGACATTAATATGGAAAAAACATTCTTGCTTCAGATTACTGGGTCAACATATGTAAGTATCAATTATTCGAAATTTAACAATGCGTCTACTTATGGAATTTGGACGGGTAACGTGCAAAGCTCCTATTTATGGTTTTATCTCAATTATTTTGAAGGTATTGGCGCCAACGCGTTATCCATTGAGGCCGCTGACAACGTTACAGTCGCGGCCAATACGTTTTATAGCAACCATGTGAAAACTCAGTTTTCTGGAAATGGCGGAGGTCAAATGGTTTTAGAAGCCGGACCTGATGGATCTGGTTCCCTGGAAGATATTTTGATTACTAGCAATACATTCACTGCGGGATTGGCAGCTCACTCGAATGGTATTGAACTAGCAGATTTCAGTGAAAAGACATTACATACCGGAATAATTGAGTACAACACAATTGATGATCATAATCAGGGAGGTATCGTCATAAACGAGAGAGTACCTGGCTCCGATTTAAGAGAATTAATTATCCAGAACAATGACCTGAATGATAATCTAGTTTACGGAGGGAGTCAGATTATTATTCAGAACCAGGCATTTGTCGACATAGAAAACAATAAACAAAAAGTAGGTGTAGCGCTGAAGAACGGGAGTTTCAGCGGTACTGCAAAGACGTGTGATTTGGATGGTAACTCAACATGTACCATTGACATTACTTGGTCGTCTATTGGCCTCTCCGATCCTTACGTATATGTACGAAGCACTACTTATAATTCCACGAGGCAATTATTCTCATCAAATGGAAGTGGAACCGTAAGCTCAAGCTGGATTGATTCAACGGGTAAGATATTTGAGTTATACGAAGGGTCATATAGTTCAACCAGTGAACCTATCGCATCTATCAATGTTATAGCCGTTCCATAAGGTGGTGTAACGTTCTTTCTGTAAGTTTCTGATGGTAGGTAAATGCTGAGCCATCTGGTTATCCTTTTGAAAGCGATTTGGCGAATTGCAGACAAAAGGAAACACAAAATGGCTCAGCATTATTAGGATAAAACGATTGAAGGCGCAGTGGAACTGTTAAAGGCCAACGGATTTAATGGAATGGCAGAGGCGGTGACGCTGCTCATGAACTTGGCGATTCTGACCGAGCGGAGTGATTACCTTGGCGCAGCATCTATGAGCACAGTTCCCAGCTTGTAGGTTATGCCAACGGTTGCAAGGGCAAACAGCTCAATACCCGGCTCGGCGCGTTGCCATTGAAGGTACGCAAACCCGTGACGGGTGGTTTTACCCGCAAAGACTTGAGAAGGACCTGCGCTCAGAACGCGCATTATTGTTGGCGATTACCGAGATGTGTGTTCAAGGGGTATCGACCCGGCGGGTAAAGAGAATTTACGAGGAACTGTGTGGTCTGGAGATCAGTTCAAGCCAGGTGTCTCGGGCGGCGACCGAGCTGGACGACATGCTGGAAGCTTGGCGCACCCGGGATCTGGGCATTTATCGTTACATCGTGCTGGACGCCCAGTACGAAGTCCGTCAGACAGGCAAGGTGCTCGATGCCGCCGTGCTAGTCGCCTGTGGCGTCGATGATGACAGCCATCGTGACATTCTGGGCTGCCCCGTGTCGCCTTCGGAAGCGGAAGTGCATTGGCGGACAGTTGTCGGCCCGGGCGCGTTTTTTCATTGCAAGACCATCCGCAACAGCGGATTTCGACAACAAAAAAAACCGGCAGGATGTGGGACACCCTGCCGGTTGATGTGGCTCTGAAGCCGGTTTTTATGGCGCTATCAGTGGGCGTGCACCTTGTTCACCGCGGCCACCCTGCCTTCACCATGGCAAACCGAACAGGACTCGCCAAAGAAAGAGGTATTGGTGTAGGCGTGTATTGCAGCATCATCACTGTCATGACAACTCAGACAGGCGGCAGCTTCGGGTTCCATCGGAGACCACAATGCCTGTGGTGTTATCGTCGGCAGCAGGCCGGCGGGCAAATCTGATATCTGTTGCGAATTGTTTACATGGCAGGCGTCGCAGTCACGCAGGTCGCCGGGGTACTCGACGTCACTGTAGTCGTGGCTGCCGATGGCGAAACCATACACAAGTTCCTGACCTCGGTGAATGCTGTGGATCATGTACTTGAGATGTATTGTCTGACCGCCACCCGTTGCTCCAGGCATATGGCAGGTGTCGCAATACTGCGGGTTGTGCCGGGCGCCGCCGTGGAAGGCGAGGTTGGAGTGGCAGCTTTCACATTTAAAGTCATCGACCACCATACGCCGTGGCGTGGCCTTGCTGTCGGTGACGGCGAACGCCATGATCGTGTTCTCCGCGTTGTCGCGTTCTTCCGATATTTCAGGACCGAGATCAAGTTCTGCAAGGTTCCTGGCTTCGGTGCTGACGGTCCATGAGCCTTCGGCATCGGCGGGCAGGGCCGCAGTGAAGGTATAGGTCCAGGTATTGTCACCTGCCCATACGGCGGAATCGCCTACGGTTTCCTGGGCGCGGAAGTTGTAATCCGTGTTGGGTCCCGACAAGGTCAGCCTGAGACGGTTCATGCCGCCCGGGTCGATGACGCTGTCTTTACTTACGATCGAGAACCTGACCGTTGGGTGATCACCCGGGTTGGTATTGGTGACTTCGAGGAACCTGACCACGACACCGGGTAATTGGGCTGATTTGTACAGTACAAGGTGGGCGCCCTGGACCGAGCGGTCAAATTCCTTGCCTGAAACGGGTACGTGGCAATTGCCGCAGGTGTTGTCATCCGCCATGACGAGATTGTATTCGGAATGTCCCTCGCCGGTTTCCCAGTCGATATAGTCATGACAGGCACCGCAGGCCGCGCGGCTGGGGTGATCCAGCCAGTAGGTGTGTTGTACGCCGGGTTCACCCCTGAAGGTGCCGGGGGCGTTAGTGACACAACCCAGCACCGTAGCGTTTACCGGCACGGACTGGACCAGGTCTCCGGTCTTCAGGTCGTAGAGGTCAAAATAGGTGCCATCCGAAACCCATTTGCCGGTTTCGACGGAACCTGTCGGGCCGCCCAGACCGAAGTCGGAGCCTTCCGGGTTGGAATCGGAATGGACCCTGATCTTGACGTTATCGGTGTATTGCCAGTTGAGGCTGACCGTGCCGACACCGGAGCCGTCGCATACGAGCGCAGCTGCGGGTGTTGAGACCATCGGGAAATCCGCAGTTGGTATGCCGCCGGTATGGCAGTCTGTACACTCATTGATGGGGGCAGGGTAGACGACATGGTTGTAATTGTGGACCGACTGGCGGTAACCGATGATGGTGTAGTCCTCGGTCAGGTTTTCACCCATGTGGATCTTGTGGATCATCACCGGCATGTCAACCGAGTTGCCCGAGTCCGGGTCAATGCCCTGGGTCGGGTTGTGGCACAGTACGCACAGCCCGACTTCCCTGCGTGATCCACCGTGCAGTGCGAGTGGGTTGTGACAGCGGCCATTGCAGGTTTCGGTCGTGACGATATCGCGCGGCATCGGCTCAGAGGTGCCCGACGGTACGAAATGATCGAGCGCGTTGTCGTAATAGACACCCAGGTCGAACTCGGACAGGTCGCGTGAAGCATATGCGCCCAGGGTAGTGGTGGCGTCCTGGTCGTAGCCTTCCGGCAGTACCGTGCCGAATTTATACTTATACGTGCCGACATTTATCGTGGTATAGCTGCCGCCTGAATCGGTGGACGCCTGGTCAACGGATTCACCGTTGGTCGGGCTGGTCTGAACACGCGTTGTGTAAGAAACATAGGCCTCTTCATTCGCCGGGATATAGGCGAGAATAAAGGAGGTGGCAACGGGTCCCGGTGTCTCAATACCATCCCTGTCCAATGGCAGTCCCGCCGGGTCTGTCAGCGTAAAGGTCACTTCCGTTTTAAGGTCGGATGGAATGACCACATCCGTGATTGTCATCACCAGGCCCGGCCTGATGAACAGTGTTTGCTCGGGGGTCAGGTAAAATTCGCTGTCCTTGCTGGTGTAGTTTCCGCTGCCGGCGGATTCCGATTTGGCGGCCAGGCTGGCTGAGCCGAACAAAAATAACATGCCGATTAAAAGCGGCTGTATAAACGATTTATTCATCACTGACTCCAGATTGTCCTTTTTTTAGTCTCATTGATCACAAGTTGTGATTGACGCTACCTGATTATGCGCTTTTATATGGTGCCGAAATAATACCTTATTACCCGGAAAGATTTTTTCAACGGCCATGCGCGTGACTACCGGTTCAAAACCTTAACCTTTTACAAAAGGGAGCAGGGTGCCGGAACACCCTGCACTTTTTTCATACTCGAAAACCTTCTCAATACGAGATTTAACGAGCGTGTACCTTGTCTACTGCGAAATCCGCACCTTCGCCATGGCAGGTCACGCAGGACTCGCCAAAGAACGCGGTGTTGGTGTAGGCGTGGACCGCCGTGGAGTCGCCGTCATGACAGCTCAGGCAGGCTGCGGCCTGCGGTTGCATCGGTGACCACCACTCCTGCGGCGTCACGGTCGGAAGCAGACCGGCCGGCAATCCGGACAACTGGTAGGAATTATCCACGTGGCAGACCCCACAATCACGCAGATCACCCGGGTACACAACATCACCATAATCATGGATGCTCTGACCAAATCCTGCGACGGTGAATCCATTCTCGAGTGCGGCACCACGGTGAATCTTGTGGATCATGAACTTGAAGTGGATTGACTGGTCCGGGTTGCCCGGACGAACCATTTCTTCATCCGTTGCCAACGGCATGTGACAGGTCACGCAGTAATTGGCATTGGTGCGATTGCCGCCATGCAGCACCAGGTCAACGTGACAGCTTTCGCAATTGTAGTCCTCGACGACCGTGCGCCGCGGCATAACATTGCCAGTGACGGCGAATGGCAGCATCGATGCCTCGATGGTTTCATTCTGGTTCGAACCGTTGACGTTCGCTGTGACGCGGCCCTCGATACCGACGCTGTAGGAACCTTCCGCGTCTGCGGGCAGTGGTTTATTGAACGTGTAGCTCCAGGTGTCACCATTGAGCACCGCACCGGAAACGGTTTCCTGATTGTAATAATAGAAATCCGTGTTGGGTCCGGAAATATTCAGCCTCAGGCGATTGATGGTATTCGGGTCGAGAATCCCCGTCTTGCTGCTGAGCTTGAACCTGACCGTTGGCTTTTGACCGGGGCCTGTGTTCGTCACGTCAACGAACTCGAACAGCGCGCCGGGAATTGGGCAGACTTGTAGGTCGACAGGTGGACACCGCCGACCGAGGTCCAGCTAAATTCCGGAACGAACGTGGGCTGGTGGCAAATTCCGCAAAGGTCGTCGTCGGCCATGACATAATGGCCAACGCCATTTTCGAAATCGACGTCGGAATGCTCATGGCAGGAGCCGCAGACCGCGCGGCTCGGGTGATCCAGCCAGTTGGTCCACTGTGTGCCTGGTTTTCCCCTGTAAGTGCCGGGCGCATTGCCGACGCAGCCCAGTACCGTGGCATTCACAGGCAGTGTCTGGAGGGTTTCGCCGGTCGCCTTGTCGACCAGCACGAAGTTGGTGCCATCGCCGACCCATTTGCCGGTCATCGCCGATCCCGCGCCTTCTCCCCGGTGAACAGCGGACCATCCGCCGTGCCCACGTGGATCTCGAAGTCACCGAGATCGCCCCAGCTCAGCTCGGTCGTACCAAAACCGGACTGGTCGCATACGCGTACCGGGTTAGGTTCGGCGACCAGCGGGAAGGACTTCGTGGGGATGCCGCCGGTGTGGCATGTATCACATTCGTTGATCGGGGCCGGATAAATCACTTCAGAGAAGTCATGTCCGCCTGCCTCGCCGGAGGAGTGGACCGCGTGGATCAGCACGTCGAAGCGTGTATTGCCGGTAGGATTGTGGCACTGCGTGCACGCGGCTGGTGACAGCCACCTGTCGCCGTGCATCTGCAGCGGATCATGACAGCGGTTGCAGGTTTCGGTGGTCACGATGTCTCTCGGAACTGCTTCGCCCAGACCGGAGGGAACCCAGTTGTAGACGTCGTTAGCTGAATAGACACCAAACTCGAATGCGTCGAGGTCCGGCGTCCCCCCGCAACCAGGGTGTGTGTCGTGTCCTGGTCGGAACTGATGGCGGTGTCGAACTTATACTTGTATACGCCGTCTCCGAGTGAAGTGAGCGTGCCGTTACGGTCGATACGCTCGTAGGCGAGTCTTGTTTTTTGTTCTTCAACCATCGGGATATTGGCCAGCGTGAAACGCATGTCCACGACGCCTGGTGTGTAGATACCATCGTGATCCAGCCCCAGGCCGGTGGGATCAGATATGCGATAAGTGACCTCCGGGCGCATATCCGAAGGAATGACAACATTCATTATATCTATTTCAAAACCGGGTTTGATATACAACAGCATTTCTGGGGACAGATAGAACTCCTTGTCCTGGGCAGTGTAGTAACCGTTGTCGGCAGCGTCCGACTTGGCGGCAAGGTTGGTTGCACTAAATAATAATATGGCGCTTACCAAGAGCAACCAAACTTTTTGTATCCTCATGACTTACTCCCGTTATTCCGTCATTTCATCGGCTGTGAGATAGACGGAACTGATTATTGAAATGGATGCGATCGTGTTCCTGCACCTTACACGCAATGTGACATTCAATTGTTTAATTTGCTTTGACCTATGTCAAGGATGTGATGAAGATTTTCATAGATATGTGATGCAGGCATCAATTAGCGACAGAATTGTCCTCAAACCGAAGAAATAGCAGGGTTTTCTGGTCCACGAGAGTGGTCAGTCTGCTCATGATGCTGTGGATTGTCACAATTAAAAAAACTTCATCGCATTCCCTCCAACCATTATGAGAATACGCTAGAATGAAGCAGGTTTTTACACTTGGAAATAACATGAGCAAAAGTACATTGAAAGCCGGTGTCGTCACCGGCAAAGGCTATAAAACCCTGGTTGAAGCGGCCAAGTCCGGTGGCTATGCGCTGCCTGCGGTCAATGTGACCGGCACCAATACGATCAACGCCGTGATGGAAGCAGCAGCAAAAGCCGAACTCTGACATCATCATCCAGCTGTCCAATACCGGCGGCCAGTTTTATGCTGGCAAGGGTCTTAAGGACGCGTTTGCGGCCAAGGTGCTGGGTTCGGTCGCAGCGGCCCAGCACGCACACCTGCTGGCTGAGCATTATGGTATATGTGTCGCGATGCACACCGATCACGCCAACCGCTCATTGATACCCTGGATCGAAGCGCTGCTGGACGAGGGTGAAAAATATTACGCAGATCATGGCAAACCGCTCTTCAGTTCCCATATGCTGGACCTCTCGGCCGACTCCATCGATTTCAACCTCGGAGAGTGTGCGCGGATCCTGGAGCGTATGGCCAAAATCGACATGTCGCTGGAAATCGAACTTGGTGTGACCGGCGGTGAAGAGGATGGCATTGGCAGCGAATTCGAGGAAGGTGCGGATAACTCCAAGCTCTACACCCAGCCTGAAGACGTATTGCGTGCCTATGAGTTATTGAATCCGATCGGCCATTTTTCAGTTGCCGCTTCGTTCGGTAATGTGCATGGTGTTTATAAGCCGGGTAACGTCAAGTTGCGGCCCGAGATACTCAAGAATTCACAGGCGCTGGTTCAGAAAACCCACGGTACCGGGCCAAACCCCCTGCACCTGGTGTTCCACGGTGGGTCAGGATCCGAAAAAGCCAAGATTCACGAGGCGGTCAGCTACGGTGTTTTCAAAATGAACATAGACACCGATACCCAGTTCGCTTTTTCGCAACCCGTGGGCAAGTTCGTCAAGGAAAATACCCGCGCGTTCGAATACCAGGTCGACCCGGATGACGGCACGCCTTACAAGAAGTTGTACGATCCGAGAGGATATTTGCGGCTGGGCGAAGAAGGTATCGTTGCGCGTCTGCAGGAAGCCTGTGAAGACCTGGGTTCAAAAGGCAAGTCCATAGCGGGTGCCTGAAAGCCCGATTTAAAGTAGTATTTGAAATGACCGGGTTAAAGGGCCCGGTCATTTTTTTTAACGGTCAGGAGTCTGGCTCTAGTTATGCCCTTGGTTGAACATCTGGAATTACCGACCTTTTCACGGCTGCGCGAGCAGGGCCACGAAGTGCTGCCGCTTGACCGCGCGGTCCACCAGGATATCCGCGAACTGCATATCGGTTTCCTGAACATGATGCCGGACAGCGCGCTGGAGGCCACCGAACGGCAGTTCATCCGCCTGGTGGGGAACTGCAACCGCATTGCACAGTTTTACGTCTACCCGTTCTCTCTGCCCGGTTTATCCCGCAGCGCGAAGACCCAGGAATATATTGAGCGCTATTACTGCAAATTTGAAGATTTGCAGGAACAGGGACTGGATGCGTTGATCATCACCGGTGCAAATATCTCCAACCCGGACCTCGAAAAAGAGCCGTTCTGGCAACCCTTGTCGGAAGTTGTGCGCTGGGCCGGGAACAACGTTGCATCGACGCTCTGCTCCTGCCTGGCGACCCACGCGCTGCTCAGGTATCTATATGGTATCGAGCGGCGGGCACTGCCGCGCAAGCGCTGGGGTGTTTACAGTCACCGCATTTCCAGTCCCGGCCATCCGCTGCTGCGCGACATCAATACGCGCTTCGATGTACCACATTCGCGCTATAACGAGATCAGCAGACGGCAACTCGAAGATGCCGGTCTGACCGTGCTGGTGGAAAGTGAATCGGGCGGTGTACACATGGCGGTCAGTCCGGACCAGTTCCGCATGATCTATTTCCAGGGTCATCCCGAGTACGACAGGAACAGTCTGCTAAAGGAATACAAGCGCGAAATGGTGCGCTTCCTTGCGGGTGAACTGGTAGTCCCGCCGCCGTTTCCGGAAAACTACTTTCCCGCTGAAGTTGCACTGCTTGCGGAACAGTATCTTGAACAGGCCGAACAGGCCCGGCAGGCACCGGTCAGCGGCGAACCCTTACCCGCTTTGCCGGAAGAGGAAATCGAAGCCATGCTCGATAACACCTGGGGCGACACCGCCAAGGCGATGGTGAACAATTGGCTCGGCCTGGTCTACCAGGTCACGAACCTTGATCGCAAAAAGCAGTTTATGGATGAAATTGATCCCGATGACCCGCTTCGCATAAGGTAGTAATGCCAAACCGCAACCAGAAAACAATGCCAATCAAAGGATGTCATGTATGAAAGATCAGACACTCGCCATTCACGCCGGCTTTAAATCCGACCCGACAACCAAATCCACAGCAGTTCCGATCTACCAGACGGTTGCCTACGAATTCGACAATGCCCAGCATGGTGCCGACCTGTTCAACCTTGCGGTGCCGGGCAATATATATACCCGCATCATGAACCCGACCAATGACGTTCTGGAACAGCGTTGCGCACAGCTCGAGGGCGGTATTGCCGCCCTGTGTGTGAGTGCGGGAAGTGCCGCGATCAACTATGCCGTGCTGAACATCGCAGAGCAGGGAAATAATATTGTTTCCGTACCCTTGCTGTACGGCGGTACGTACACGCTGTTCAAACACATGTTGCCGCGCCAGGGCATTGAAGTCCGCTTTGCCGCCGATGACAGCGTGCTGGCGATGCAGGACCTGATCGATGCGAAAACAACCGCCGTATTCTGTGAGTCCATCGGCAATCCCGCGGGTAATATCGTGGACATCGAGGCGTTGGCAAACATGGCACATGCGCACGGCGTGCCACTGATCGTCGATAACACCGTGGCGACACCCGCCCTGATAAAGCCGATAAAATACGGCGCCGATATCGTGGTGAACTCCCTGACCAAGTACATGGGCGGACATGGCAATTCCCTGGGCGGTGTCATCGTCGACGGCGGCAATTTCCCGTGGGATCAATACCCCGAGAAATTCCACATGCTGACCGAGCCCGAAGCGTCTTATCACGGGGTTGTCTACACCGAAGCCATGGGTCCGGCGGCCTACATTGCACGCGCACGGACGGTGCCGCTTCGCAATACCGGTTCGGCCCTGAGCCCGATGAATGCCTTCCTTATTTTGCAAGGTATGCAGACACTGCCCCTGCGTATGCAGCGCCACTGCGAAAATGCGCTGGCGGTGGCACATTATCTTAAAAACCACGCCAAGGTGGATTGGGTCAATTTCGCCGGTCTGCCCGAATCTCCCTATTATGCGCTGGCGCAGAAATACACCGATGGTAAACCCTCGGCCTTGATGACATTCGGTATCAAGGGCGGGTATGAAGCGGGCGTGAGGTTCTACGATGCCCTGCAGATGTTCCTGCGCCTGGTGAACATCGGTGATGTGAAATCACTGGCGGCACACCCGGCATCCACCACCCACCGCCAGATGGCGGGTGAGGAACTCGAAGCCGCCGGTGTGACGCCGGACATGATCCGCCTGTGTGTCGGCATCGAGGATATCGAGGATATTATCGCTGATCTCGAGCAGGCTTTGGCTGCCGCTTGATCAACGCGGAAAGACGCCGGCTGATCCAGGTAAAGAATTTTTGCGGCCAGTGCCGGATGACGTCCAGCCAGCTATAAATCGTCGGCAACAACACCAGGCTGACAAAGGTAGAGAACAGCAATCCGCCGACGATGGCCCGCGCCATCGGGTAGTAGGGCGGTCCGTCACCACCGATCTGGGTGGTGCCGATACACAGGGGTAAAAGGCCCAGCACGGTGGTGCCCACGGTCATCAGGATCGGGCGCATGCGTTCGCGGCCAGCGCGGATCAGCGCCTCGTCACGGGGAAGTCCCTGCAGACGCAACTGGTTGACATGATCGATCAACACGATGCCGTTGTTCACCACCACGCCGATCAGGATCAGGATACCGATCATTGCCATCAGCGTGAACGTAGTTCCGGTGATCAGGAAGAACCAGTAGACACCGATCACCGAAAAAAGGATGGTGCAGATCATGCTCAGCGGATAGACGAGCGACTCGAACTGGGCTGCGAGCACGATATAGATGATCGCGATGGCCAGCAGTATATTGAAAATCATTTTCTGCATGGCTTCCTGGTCACCCGTAAAACCGCTGCCGAATTGCCAGCTGTAACCGCTCGGCAGCTTCATAAGGTCCATGTTCTCCTTGATCAGTTCGTTGGCCTTTTCCGAGGTGATGCCGTCCAGTTGGGCGGTGACGGACAATCCGGTTTTACGGTCGAGACGGCGGATCTCGGTCGGACCGGTGCGTTCGATGAAATCGACCATCGATACAAGCGGAATGGATTCGCCCTGCGAATTTCTGAGCTTGATATCACGCAGGTCGTCCAGTTGCTGACGGTCCTGCTCACGGAATTGCAGACGCACGGGTATTTCACCTTCCTCGCCCTTGAACTCGCGCAGGTCCACTCCGCGCAGGGCGATGGCTACGACCTGCGCCACCTCGCGCGTGGAGAAGCCAAGCAGGTTGGCGCGTTCGCGGTTGACGCGCACCTGGACTTCCTGGTCACCGGCCCCCGCAGCCGAGACCACGCCGGACAAACCGTCGACGGACGACAGGATACGCACCGCGTCTTCCGCAAGGCCGCGCAACACTTCGCTCGAGGTGCCGGTCAGGGTGACGCTCAGTTTTTCGGCGCCGCCGACACGATCGAAATCAAAACTGGGTCGGCCGATCGCAATTTTGGGAAGCCCCGCCAGGATATCGGCGGAAATTTCCTCCGCTGAACGCTCCGAGTGCTTGTCATCGGTCAGCAGGATCGACGAAGCGGTATTGTTTTCCTCTTCGGAATAATAGGTGTAGACGGCGCGTATCTCGAACTTTTCCTGGTTGGCGTAAAGGTATTCTTCGATCCGGTCGACGGATTCCTTCAATTTTGCCAACGGGTAGTGGCCGTCCACGTGGTAGTTCAGGTATAGCTTGCGGGTCTGGTTGCGGGGAAACATGTCGGTTTCAACCACGGACATGGGGATGGCCGCCGACGCCAGGGTCAGGATCACCATGGCTGCCGACAGCCAGCGGTGACGCATATTCCATTTCAGCAGGCGGACGTAGCGATCGCGCAGAAAATCGATGGCGTGGTTCTGTTTTTTCGATACGGGCCGCTCCAGACGCGAAGCCGCCAGCGGAATAATGGTCTGGGCGATGAAAAGGGAGATAACCAGGGAGACCACGATGGCGGACGCGACGTGGGTCAGAAAGATTGAAATCTGGTCCTGTTTACCAAAAATGATCGGCAGAAACACCGCCGCGCTGGTCAGCGTTCCGGCGGCCACCGCCAGGCCCACCGCGCTGACGCCCCGCAGCGCCGAGCCCCTTGGGTCGTCCGGCGTTTTTTCGTACTCGGTATGGATGCTTTCACTGACCACCACCGCGTTGTCCACCAGCATGCCGACCGCCAGCATCAGCCCCATCATCGACAGGATGTTCAACGACAGGCCGAGAAAATACATGACCCCGAGGGTGATCGTGATCGCCACCGGAATGGCAAGCGAGACCATCAGGGTTGTCGAGATGCTGCGCAGGAAAAAGTAGAGCACGAACAACGACAGCACGGCGCCAAGAACACCCGCCTTGAGGAGTTCGCTAAGTGATTCCGTCACACCTTCGGACTGGTTTTCGAGGAAGAATAGATTGATGCCGCGCATCTCGGGTGTCTTGCCGATCTGGTCGACTTCCGCCAGTGCCCGGTTGCCGACATCGACCAGGTTGGCGCCGCTTTCCTTGAATATACTGACACCGATGGCGTACTTGCGGTCGAGGTGCCGGGCGTAGGTGCGGCGTTTGGAGTCATACTTTATGTCGGCGATGTCCGACAGGCGCAGACCGTCTTCCGAGATGACCAGTTGCTTGATGTCGTCGATCGAACGGAATTCACCACGCGGATTGACCCGGTAACGGGTATCGCTGTCACTGATAAGACCGGCCGATTCCGAAAAATTGACCTGGTTCAACTGCATCTGTAACCGGTTCAGGTCGATGCCATGCGAGATGACCCGGTCGGCGATAAGTTCGATACGGATTTCACGCGGTTCGATGCCCTGGAAATCCACCCGCGCCACACCGGGTATTCTTTCCAGCGGCCGCACCAGGTTGCGCATCAGCATGTCGTAGGCGGTGGACAGGTCACGGTCGCTGGAGATACGCAGTGTTAAAACCGGCTGGTCGGTGAAGTTGAATTTCAAAACGTTGATGCGGCGCAGGTCGGAGGGTAGCTCATCACGAATCGCTTCCATCCTTTCGCGGGCCTCGACCGCCTTGACGGCGACATCGGTGCCCCAGTCGAACTGGATTTCCAGTCTCGATCCGTTGGAAGAGGATGTCGACTCCAGCCGTTTGATCCCGCTAAGGGTCGCGATGACTTCCTCAGCCGGACGCGTGATCTCTCTTTCCACTTCATCCGGTGTCGAGCCCTGGTAGGGCATATCGAGGATGATGAACGGAACATCGACACCGGGGAAGTATTCCAATGGTAACAGGCGGCTGGCGAGCAGGCCCACGGCGATCATCGAAACGAAAATCATGACGATCGTCACCGGACGGTCCATGGCGAATCGTGCGGGGACCATGTGTTATGTCTCCGCTGCGCTGCCGGCTTCCCGAGTGGCGGTCGCCACATCGGGCCGGCGGTCCAGCAAGGAGTACATCACCGGCACCACGAGCAGGGTCAACAGGGTCGATGTAAGCAAACCGCCGATCACGGTAATCGCCATGGGTGTGCGCATCTCGGCCCCCTGGCCGATACCCAGCGCCATCGGCAACATGCCGAGCACCGTGGTCAGGGTTGTCATCATGATCGGCCGCAAGCGCAAACGCGCGCCTTCACGAATCGCGGACAGCCGGTCCATGCCGCGTTCGCGTAACTGGTTGATCAAATCGACCAGCACGATGGCGTTGTTGACGACGATTCCGGCCAGCATGATCAGTCCGATGAACACGATGACGCTAAGGCTGGTGCCGGTCAACCACAGGGCCAGCGCCACGCCGACGGCCGCCAGCGGTATCGAAAAAAGAATAACGAAGGGGTGCAGCAGGGATTCGAACTGGGAGGCCATTACCAGGTAAACCAGCACCACCGCCAGGCCAAGGGCAAACATCAGGGATTTGAACGAGGCTGCCATTTCCTCGCTTTGCCCCTTGATATACATTTTAAGGCCGTAAGGCAAGCGCATGCCGGCGAGCAGGGATTGGACTTCGGCGACCGCACTGCCGAGATCGCCATAGGCGAGGTTGGCCTCGACCAGTGCCAGTCGCTCCTGGTTACCCCGGCGGATTTCCGCCGGTCCTTCCGCGATTCGCACATCGGCGACCGACGACAGCGGCACCGGGAATTCGCTTTCGGGGTTGACGATCAGGTCGCGCACGGCGGCGATGGACTGCCGTTCGCTTTCGGACAAACGAACCAGCACATCGACCTTGCGGTCACGCCAGCTAAATCGGGTGGCGACCGTGCCACGGATTTTGCCGACCACCTGGTCGGATATCTGCTTTACCGTCAGACCCAGTGCAGCGGCGCGTTCCTGGTCGAAATAGATCTGGATTTCAGGGTGCCCGCGTTCGAGGCTTGATTCGACGTCGGCGAAGCGCCGGGATAGACGCAATCGCTTCAGCACTTCGTCGCTGGCGATCCTCAGGGAATCCAGGTCAAAACCCTGGATTTCTATTTCCAGCGGCTTGTCAAAGCTGAGCAGTTCTGGTGCGGAAAAGTTCGCATCCAGACCGGCGATGTCCCTGGCCCTGGATCTCAGGCCGTCGATCACGCGCTGTTGCCCGTCCATCGAGGTGTCCGGCTTCATGACTACCAGCATCCTGGCGATATTTTCTCCGCTTTCGGTCGGGTTGGCGTCGATGCGGTTGCCGGAACCCGCCACACCGTAGACATAGTCGACGCCGGGCTCAGTCGTGGCCAGTTGCTGGAGTTCACCCTCGATCCTGTCGGTCTCCTCCAGCGGTGTACCCGGCGCAGCTTCGAGCATGACATCAAAGCGGCCCTGCTCAAGTTGCGGCACCAGTTCGGTACCGGTGCGTTGCAACAGCACGATGGACAGCGCGAGCAGTAGCGCCGCCGCCGACAGCGTCGTTACGCGGTGCGCCAGGGCGCGGTCCAGCAGGTGTGCGTAAACGGCGGCGAACCAGTGGCCGATGCGCACGCTGATACCTCCGCCGCCGACCGTGTGCTGCCCGCGGATCGACGCCATCATCGGGATCAGGGTCACCGCGACGCCGAGCGAAATGGCCAGCGCAAACGTGACCGTCAAAGCCTGGTCACGGAACAACTGGCCAGCGATGCCCTGGACAAACGCCAATGGCAGGAAGACTGCGATGGTGGTCAGGGTGGAGGCGATCACTGCGCCGCCGACCTCGCTCGCGCCCTTGACGGCCGCCTTGACCCGGCTTTCACCTTCGGCGCGGTAACGCGAGATGTTTTCAAGCACCACGATCGCGTTGTCGACCAGCAGGCCGGTGGCCAAAGCGATACCGCCCAACGACATGATGTTGAGCGATATACCGGCCTGTCCCATCATGAAAAAGGTGGCGATGATCGACACCGGGATCGACAGTGCGATGGTAAAGGTAAACCAGACGTTGCGGAGGAAAACGAAGATCACCAGCACGGCCAGCAGACCGCCGATGACGGCCGCCTTGACCACTTCCCCAATCGCGCGGTCGATGAAAACGGACTGGTCGTCGACGGTTTCGATCGACACGCCTTCCGGCAGTGATTCCTTCATCTCCTTCAGGCGGTTCTTGATACCCTTGGCGACACTCACCGTGTTGGCGTCACCTTCCTTGTAAATCGCCACCTCCACCGCTTCTTTGCCGTTCATGCGGATAATGGCCTGGCGCTCGCTGTAGCCGGCCCTGACATTGGCGATATCGCGCAGGTAAATGGGCCGGGTTGTGCCAGTCCTGAGGATCAGGTTGCCAAACTCCTCGACGCTGGCGAACTGGTTGATCGTGCGCACCAGGTAGCGCTGTGCGCCTTCCTCCAGTCGTCCGGCCGACACGTTGACGTTTTCAGCGGCCAGGCGTGCGCTCAGATCCTGCAGCGAGAGGTTGAGCTGCGCCATCTTTCGCTGGTCGATCTCGATCTGAATTTCATCCTCGAGTCCACCGCTGATCTTGACTGCCGCGACGCCTTCCACGGGTTCGAAGACCTTCTTGATTTCTTCCTCCGCATATCGCCGCAGCGCCTTGAGCGAGGTTTCGTCTGATGTTTCCGATATAAGGCCAAACCGCATGATGGGGTCGGTGGCCGGATTGAAACGCAACAGCAGCGGGCGGCTCGCCTCCAGCGGCAGTTGCAGGACCTCGAGCTTTTCGCGTACGTCGAGACCCGCGCGGTCCATATCGGTGCCCCAGGCAAATTCGAGAATGACGTCGGACTGACCGGCGCGGGAGACCGACTTGACGCTGAGGACATTCATGACCACGCCGACGGCCTCTTCGACCGGACGGGTCAGCAGGGTTTCGATTTCTTCGGGCGCGGCGCCCCGGTATTCGGTACGAACCGTCAGGGTTGGGTAGGACAGATCGGGCAGCAGGTTGACTTTCAGGTCTTTCAGGGCGATGAGGCCGAACAGCACCAGTGTGACGGCCAGCATCGAGATGGCGACCCGTCTGCGGGTCGCGATTTCGATCAGTTTCATTGAACCGGCCGCTTTTACAGGCACAGTACTCATGTGTCCTGGACCGGGCCCTTGCCCACCACCTCCACGCGCATGCCGTCACTCAGGCTGCCCTTGCCGGCCGTGACAACGGTCTCGCCTCCGGCCAGACCGTCGGTCACCTCGACCATACCGTCGTTTTCAAACCCGAGCTGAATGTCGCGGCGCTTGGCGTTGCCCGCTTCGTCGATGACAAAAACATGGCTCAATTCGTCTTCTGTTATGACCGCGCTGCGCGGGATGACCGGCACGTCCGCGTGCAGATCGTAGAGGATTTCCACCCTGCCGAAGAGACCGGGTTTGAGCATGTGGCCATGATCAAAAACCTGTGTTGTTACGCGAAACGTTCCCGTGTTGGTATCGATCATCGGGCTGATGCGTATTACTTTGCCGTCAAATGTTTCTCCGGGCCAGGCGTCAACCGACATGGTGACCTGCAAGCCGTCACTTAAGACGCGCAGTTCTCTTTCGGGTACGTGCAGGACCGCCAGCAGGGGGTCGTAGCTGATGATGTTAAAAACCGGTTCGTTCAGTTTCACAAGATTGCCGACACGCACCATGCGTTCTGAAATGTAACCGCTGATCGGCGCCTTGATGCTGGTGTACGCAAGGTCAAGTTTGGCCAGTTCATAGGCGGCCTTCTGCGCCTCGTACTCGGCACTGACGCGCTCAAAGTCCTCGGTGCTCACCAGTTGTTTCGCGTACAGTTCCTTCTTACGCTGGTAGTCGGTCTGCAGGCGTTTCAGCGAGGCATTGGTGCGTTCGACTTCGAGCGCGTAGCGCTCCGGCTCAACCACGGCCAGGACCTGCCCGGCTTCGACGTAATCGGCCTCCTCGGCATCAATTTTCAACACGACACCGGTAATCTGTGAAACAACGGTCGCGCGCTTGTCGGCTTCAAGTGTTGCGGTTCCGGAGTAAAACGCAGCCATGTCCCGGTTAGAAACCGGCGCGGCTTCAACCGGTATCGCCAGGGCGTCTGCCGTTTCGTCCCCTTGTTCTTCGCCGTTGGCGGGTTTCATGCACCCCTGCAGGAGCAGCAGTACGACTGCCATCAGCAGCGTGATCAGCCCCCTGTAATGTAACTGCTTACGTACTCGATACATCATGGCTATTTAATCGGATTCAATTCCAGTGTGTTATTATACTACAACACTAACACAGTACAATTTAAAGTTCATGGCCCAGATGTCATGGGTCATGGCCCTGACATTATGATAGACGATGCAATTTGCGGGCCAGACTACGTGGCGGGATTGCAGCTGTGTTCAACCCGGGTCCGGGGCGCTGTCCGACAAGAATGACCGGGTGCGGCCTGGCGCGAATATCCAACAGTTGGCCGGAATCGCCAAAAGCCCGCTGGCGGATCCTGCTCAGGATCCGAATCGAACCGAGAAACGGCGCTTGACAGGGTAGGGGAACACATCCGTCAGTTCACCGGCGCGTACGGTGTCTTTCATCCGGTTCCACCACTCGGCGGTCAGCAATTCCGCATGATCCTTTTTAAACAGGGCCATGTCAGCGGGGTCTGTAAAAAAGAACGGTGCGAACGACTCGGGGAAAACATCGTTGTCTCCAACGGAGTACCAGGGTGTGTCCGATAGTTCATCTTCGTAACTGCGCGCCGGGGGGATTTTCCGGAAATTACAATCGGTGATGTAGCAGATTTCATCGTAGTCATAAAAAACCACGCGAGCGTTGCGGGTGACGCCAAAGTTTTTCTTCAGCATGTCTCCCGGGAAAATATTGGCGCCGACCATGTCACGGATCGACTGGCCGAAATCCCGTATTGCGCGGCGTCTTTTCGTGCCGCTGACCTGGGCCAGGTAATGATCCAGGGGTTCCATGCGACGTTCTATGTAAACGTGCCTGATCACCAGCTTTCCATCCGATTCCTCGATTGAATCGGCCGCGCTGGCACGCAGTTCTTTCAGCAGGTCGGGATCGACCCGGTTGAGTTCGATGGCGACGTTTGAATATTCCAGCGTATCGGCCAACCGCCCGACGCGATCGTGGTATTTGACCAGTTGGTATTTTTGACGGACATCCTCTCTCGACGAGGTCTTGGGAGGATCAAAACGGTCCCTGATGAGCTTGAATACAAACTGGAAGGAAGGCAGGGTGAAGACCAGCATCACCATACCACGCACACCGGGCGCGACCTGGAAATTATCGCGTGAGTGCCGGAGGTGATATTGCAGTTCGCGGTAGAAAAGGTTCTTGGCCTGTTTTTGCAGACCGAGCATGGCGTACAGGTCGACGGACGATTTTCCCGGCATGATCGAGAGCAGGAATCTCACGTAGGTGGAAGGCACTTCCATATCGATCATGAAATAGGCGCGGGTGAAGCTGAAGACGATGGTGACGTCTTTGCGTCGCATGAGCGCGGTATCCACGTAAATCCGTCTTTCAGCATCCTGTAGCAGCGGGATTACCAGCGCCTGCGTGATATCGCCATTGATGATACGGCAGACGATATAGGCTGCCTTGCTGCGAAAAAACAGGGCTGTAAGTACCTGGATCTGGTAATTGGGTTGCACCTTCCAGCCTTTGCCCCGGTGCTCGAGGATGGCTACTTCCAGCCGGCGTATGTCCCGACGCAGGTCCTGGAACCGGTTGCTCAACCCGAAACCCGTTACCGTTTTGAGCAGGCAGTGGCGAAGACCCTGGCTGGGCGGGTAATAGCTGAGGTAGGAAGGGCTTGATCCATCCAGGTGTTCGGTGCTGATGCTGGGACGCCAGAAAATGTTCTTATTATTATAGTAGTTTCTATGAAGAACTCTACAAACAACTGAATTATAAAACGTTTCAGCACATTCAGCTTGCAGATGATTCAGCAGCATAGTGATATATGCAGCCTTGACCTCGGGCCACAGCAGCGCATCTTCACAGGCCGCCGGAAAGCGCGTGTTCAGTGCGCTAACCGTTTCGTTCACACGCGCTTCATAGCCCAGGATACGTTCCCTCCTGCCCTTGTCCGCGCGTGACCAGTCGGCGTGCTCAAAGCAGAATTTGGCCTCGTAGCCGTACCGTCTGAAGAGAAAGTAATGGCGGTCGAATCCATCGAGTATCGTCTGTGCAACGGCTTTGCCGGACAGGTTGTTTGCGTTCATGCTGACCCCTTGCCTGAGTCTGGTGGGACTAAGTTAGCAGTTTCAAATCTGTGTGCAAGCACCTTTGCCCAGTAAGTGCAGGATTCCGCTGACGGGTGAAAGCCGTCCGCGCAAAATTCCTGTTGAAGCGGGTTGATATCCGTCGGTATATGCAGCATGCCCGCATGTTGGGAAATGACCCCGGCAGCAATCGAATCCAGGGTCGCAGCGCGTTGACCCAAAGTGAATCGCAGCGGTTGGGGCGGTAGCGGAAACTGCCCCATCGGCGGCAGGCCGGCGAAGATAACCCTTGCCTGCGGCCACCTCCTCCTGATGTCTGCGACCATGAGTTCAAGCTGGGAGCGCCATTGGCGGGTGCTGCTGAGCCCGGTGACGTTGTTGACGCCAACCGAAATCAGGATCACGTCGGCGTGCAGACGTTGCGGGAGCTGAGCGATGCTGTGACGCAAGTCCGCTATATCTGCGCCATTGGCGCCGTCAACATGCCAGTGAACGCTGTATTGAAGGTTCTCACTCAGGGCCTGGGCGAACTGCACCGGCAGTGAACGGTCCATGCTGCCGGTGCCGACACCGGCAATGATCGAGTCGCCCAGCGCCAGCAGGTGAAGGGTTGCGCCCTGGCCGCTGACGCCCGTCCTTGCACCGCTGGCCTCGGGCAGACGTATGGCCGTGCGCCGCAGCCACAAACCCTGCACGGCGGATAGCGGCAGCATGATCCAGAATCCCAGTTGTCTGAAGAGGCCGTTCACCGCCATGGTCGCAACTCCCTGTGAGTCTGTTTTGCCCGCATTTTCAGATTCTGCCCGATACTTCCCGGCCGTCAGGGTGTGAGCAGATTCTTGCGGACATCCGGGGGTCGTGAGAAACCACGATGTGACCCCCGGCGCTGTTGACGGTGAAGGCCGAAGGCCGGCGGTTGCCTATCCGGGTGGTTGGTCACGTTTCTCAGAACCCATAATTCACCCATAGACCCACGTTACGGCCCGGCGAGTCGATCCCCGAGGCGTGTTCACGGTATTCCTTGTCGGTGATGTTTTCCAGGCGCAGGCCCAGTTGAATCCTGGTTGTGGCCTGCCAGTCCAGCAACAGGTTCAGGGTGCCCCAGCCGGGTGTGCCGTCCGGATTGATGCGCGGGTCTCCAAGGTCGCGCGGGCTGAGGCGATCCTGTTGGCCGGCGAACATCAGGTAGGTTTCCATACGCAAACTTTCGTTAAAGAAATATTCCAGGCCCAGCTGTCCATTGAGCGGCGGTATGCGGTCGGCGGGGAAACTTGCGCCGAGGTCATCGTGTTCTTCACCGCGGGTGTAATTGGCGACTGCAAACAGGCGCAGATCGGCCGAGACGGCCCAGTACAGGCTCGATTCAATGCCGTAGATGTCCACGTTGTTGACATTTTCGCTGCGTACGACCAGGCGCCCGTCCCCGGTCGTGTCACCGGTATATACGGAAGTGATCTTGTCGGAATAGTCGAGGTAAAAGACAAACACCTCCATCTCCAGTTTGCCGGTCTCCGCTTTAAGCCCGAGATCATAACTCCAGACGGTTTCAGAGCCCAGATCGGTATTGGCAATGTTAAACCGGTTGCCGGGGCGGGGACCGAGCGCGGAGAGGTCAAAAATATTTGGCGGTCTGAACCCGTGTCCCACGTTGGAGACCAGCTTGAGACCCTCGTTCAGGGTGTAAACCGCGTGTATGTCACCGGTCAGGTCAGAGGGCTCCAGCCTCACGGCCCCATGGTTGTCATCTGCCGGCAGACGTATGTCGAACCAGCTGTAACGCAGGCCCGCGTTGAGGCTGAACCTGTCCGTATTTATCCATTCACCCGACAGGTAGAGCGCCGCGCTGTCCATGCTCGAGCCGTCCGGAAAACGGCCGGGTACTTCGGTTTGCGTATCCGAACCTTCAAGTTGTGTGAACCGATCGCTGTCTATCGCATCGGTGTAGTACTCCGCACCCCACACCAGCGAGATACCCGAGTCAAAATTTGAAATAATTTGCAGGGTCAGGCCATCCAGGGTGCTGCGGTTGTTCTCGGTGACGATTTCAGGGCTGGCGTAATCCTGCGCCAGCCTGTCGTCGGTGATGACCTGGCGTGCGTAATTTGTCTCGACCTGGTCAAACCATTCACTGCGGCCGTCGTAACGGTAACGCGCGTGGAGAAAACTGCGCCGGTTGGGTTTGAAGCGGGCCTGTTCAGATGAAGGCTCCTGTTCGCCAAAACCGGGCGCCATTGAATCGTACCGGGGTGTGTTTGGCTGTTCCATGACCTGCGCGGCCAGCATCAGGCTGGACCGTTCACCACCGGGTATTATGAATTTCAAATCGGCCGCTTTTGAGCGGAATGCGGATGGAACCAGCTTTTCGCCGCTACCCGACTTTCGTGAGCCGTGGTCCTGGTAGGTGGCGCCACCGGTAAAACCCCAGCCCTGTTTGCCACCCTGGGTCCGGGCGTTGAGCACCCAGCCGTCGTCGACGCTGTCATGGCTCGCGTACAGCCTGCTGTCCTGCTGCCAGTCCGTGCCGTCATAGTCGGGTTCCGGTGTCAGGATGTTGACCACTCCACCCATCGCATCGGCACCGTAAAGCGTGCCCTGGGCGCCGCGGACAATCTCCATGCGCCGGGCCGCAAAGGAATCGACCAGGCCGAGGTACTGGTTGGGTGCGCTGCGGAAAAAGGCATTGTTCAGACGCATACCGTCGACCAGGTGGAGGACCTGGGAGCCCTTCAGCCCGCGTATGATCGGTACCCCCTGGCCGGGTGTGGTCTGCTGGAAAAAGGTGCCCGGCTGCCCCCTCACCATTTCCGCGATCACATCGGGCGCGAGTTCGAGTACAGATTCTTCATCGATACCTGTCACGGCGGCGGAAATATCAAAATCCCGCTCTTGCCTGCGGGTCGCTGTGACCTGAACGTGTTCGAGCGCATCGTTTTCAAACGAGCCTTCGAAGGTTTCAGTCTCGGCCCGTAGAGAGGTCTGGAGTATCAATAATGCAATCGGCAAAACACGTAAGACCGTGGGGGAGAAATAACTCATTGTGATGTGCTGACCAGGGTGGGAATCAGCCTCTATTTTGCCATAAAGAAACGAATGTGTGGCAAATTTCATAACGGCGGGGCAGGGTCGCTTTACAGCCCGAAACCCAGGACCCCGGCGGCAGGTGGGATTTTGACACCCAACGCGGCCTTACAGGGTTTATACTAAGGAAGCTCTGATTAATGCCATCCTGAAAGGGCGGGAGCCTGATTGTGACAAATGTATCAATTTTAAGACAGGCGGGGACTGCCAGGGACCACGGGCTGGAACGGAACCCGGGTATGGCGTACACACCGGATTTGTTTAACAGCCTGCGTATCAATCGCAGCGCCGTGGAACGCCGCGCGGCAACCGTCGCGAGACGCCGTTCGGTCAAGAAAGACCACCAGTCGGCCTGGCTGCTTAAAGTGATCACCTGCATGGACCTGACCACGCTCGCTGGTGACGACACGCCTGGCAAGGTCAAACGCCTGTGCCGGAAAGCACGCCAACCCGTACGCAAGGACATCCTCAAGGGCCTGGGTGTGGAGGGTATGACCATCCACACGGGTGCGGTGTGTGTTTATCACAACCTGATTGAAACCGCGGTCAGTGAACTCGAAGGTTCGGGTATACCGGTTGCGGCGGTGTCCACGGGTTTTCCCGCCGGCCAGATACCCCTGTCGCTGAAGCTGGCGCAGGTCAAGGCGTCGGTGGAAGCAGGGGCCACCGAAATCGATATCGTGATCAGCCGCGCCAAGGTGCTTACCGGTGACTGGAAAGGTCTGTACGACGAGGTCAAGGCCTACCGCGAGGCCTGTGGCGACGCCCATATCAAGACGATCCTCGCAACCGGTGAATTGGCCACCCTGACCAATGTCGCCAAAGCCAGCTGGGTCTGCATGATGGCGGGTGCCGACTTTATCAAGACCAGCACCGGCAAAGAGAGCGTCAATGCCACCTTGCCGTTCAGTCTCGTGATGGTGCGGGCGATCCGGGAGTACCACCGTCTGACCGGATACAAGGTGGGTTACAAGCCTGCCGGTGGTATCAGCAAGGCCAAGGATGCCATCGCCTACCTCATCCTGATCAAGGAAGAACTCGGCAATGACTGGCTCGATCCCAAGCTGTTCAGGTTTGGCGCCAGCAGTTTGCTGGGTGATGTTGAACGCCAACTGGAGCACCGTCTGACCGGCAGCTATTCGGCCCAGCACCGTCATCCGATGAGTTGAGAAGGAAACAGGATTCGATATGAGCATTCAAGACATTTTCACCCACATGGAATACGGCCAGGCGCCCGAGGACAAGGAAATCGCGGAGTTGTGGTACGCCGGGCACCACAATAAACTGCTCCATTACATCGACGGGGAATGGCGGGAACCCGCCAGCGGCAAGTATTTCAAAACAAGCAACCCCGCATGCAATGAAGAACTCGCGAAAGTGGCGGATGGCAATGCGCAAGATGTCAACCGGGCCGTGGCTGCGGCCGCTGCCGCCGCACCCGCGTGGGCCGCACTCAGCGGTCATCAACGGGCCCGCTACCTTTACGCCATTGCGCGCCAGGTGCAGAAACACAGCCGCTTGCTCGCAGTGCTCGAAACCCTGGACAACGGAAAACCGATTCGTGAATCCCGGGACATCGATATTCCGCTGGTGGCGCGGCATTTTTATTACCATGCAGGCTGGGCCCAGGTGATGGAGCGTGAAATGCCCGGGTTTCAGCCCCTGGGTGTGGTCGGTCAGATCATTCCATGGAATTTCCCGCTGCTGATGGCGGCGTGGAAAGTTGCACCCGCGTTGGCCATGGGTAATACCGTGGTGCTGAAACCGGCTGAATATACATCGTCAACCGCGGTGCTTTTGGCGCAAATCTGCGATGAAGTTGGTTTGCCCGACGGTGTGTTTAACCTTTTGCTTGGGGATGGCAAGGCTGGCGCTGCACTGGTCGAACACGATGATGTCAGGAAAATTGCCTTTACAGGTTCAACACAAGTCGGTCGTATTTTGCGCAAGGCAACCGCCGGCACCGGTAAGAAACTGACGCTGGAGCTGGGTGGCAAGTCACCTTTTGTCGTCTACGAGGACGCGGACCTCGACAGTGTGGTCGAAGGCCTGGTGGACGCCATCTGGTTTAACCAGGGCCAGGTCTGCTGCGCCGGTTCGAGGCTTCTGGTGCAGGAGTCGGTAGCAGATGTCCTGCTCGAAAAAATCAAGCTGCGAATGTCCAAACTGGTCATCGGCGATCCGCTCGACAAGGGTATCGATATCGGTGCAGTGGTGGACCCCGTGCAGTTGAAGACCATCACCGACCTGGTGAACCTCGGCGCCGAAGAAGGCGGACGTGTCTGGCAGGCCGAGGGCGGACTGCCGGAAAACGGGTGTTATTACCCGCCGACACTGATCACCGATGTGCAGCCCTCGTCAACGCTGGCCCAGGAGGAGATTTTTGGCCCGGTGCTGGTATCCATGACTTTCAGGACGCCTGCGGAGGCCGTCGAGCTTGCAAACAACACCCGTTACGGGCTGGCGGCCAGCGTCTGGACCGAAAATATCAACCTGGCCCTCGATGTTGCACCCAGGCTGAAAGCCGGATCGGTGTGGGTCAATTGCACCAATGTGTTTGACGCCGCCGCCGGTTTCGGCGGGTTCCGCGAGTCCGGTTTTGGCCGTGAAGGCGGAAAAGAGGGCCTGTACGAGTACACGCATGCTGCGTGGGAGACGAACTTGCACGACAAGCCGGTTTACCCCCCCGTGACACCTTCCTCCGGCCAGGACGCGGACGCCGGCAATATCGTCTCTATTGACCGCACGGCAAAGCTCTATATCGGCGGTAAACAAGTGCGCCCCGACGGCGGTTACAGCTTGATGGCCCTCGATGCTTCGGGCCACCCGGCGGGCGAATACCCGCGCGGCGGACGCAAGGATATCCGCGACGCGGTCGAAGCCGCCCGTAAGGCGGAAGGATGGACCCAGACCACGGCACACAATCGTGCCCAGGTACTCTATTACATCGCTGAGAACCTGTCGGCGCGCGGCGCGGAGTTCAGCCGGCGTATCGTGCAACTGAGCGGCAAGAATGAAACCGCCGCCAGGGCCGAACTGGAATTGTGCATCAGCCGGATATACACCTACGCGGCGATGGCCGATAAATACGACAGCGCCGTGCACTCGACACCGTTCCGCATGGTGACGCTGGCCATGAAGGAAGCGCTGGGCGTCATCGGTATCGTCGCACCGGAAGAGGCGGGTTTGCTGGGCCTGATATCAACCGTCATGCCCGCCATTGCCATGGGCAACCGCGTGGTGTTGGTCCCGTCGCAGCAATATGCGTTGTTGGCGACGGATTTTTACCAGGTGCTGGACACCTCTGACCTGCCGGGTGGCACGGTCAATATCGTCACCGGTGAACAGCAGTTGCTGGCAGCCGAACTGGCCAAACACTACGACATCGAGGGCCTCTGGTATTGGGGAACGCTTGATGGCAGCCGGCTGGTTGAAACCGGGGCGGCGGCGACCATGAAACGAACCTGGGTGAACTATGGCCGTTACCACGACTGGGAAGACCCGCTCCAGGGTGAGGGCGAAGTTTTCCTGCGCAGGGCCGTTGAGATCAAGAACATCTGGATTCCGTACGGGGAATAGCTGACGGGTTTACGTCGATTCTGAATGGTCGAATTTGAATGAGAACAGGCTGATTTGGTTGCTAAAAGGGATTGTTTAGCCGTCCCCGGTGTGAAACCCTTGCGTCAGTGTGCGCAATCTTTCCTCGAGTTTTTTTGCCTGCTTGGCCGGCGGGTTCCAACGCGGTTTGATGGTCGAAATAGTGATATAACCTTCCATGTGGGCGCGCACATCACCCGCTTCGTTTTGCGGTTGCAACGGGTCAACGCCGGGATAGAAACCGGGTATGACCTGGCCTGTTTCAGCGCAGCGCCGGTAACCCATCTGGATCATGTTTCCGGCGGATATCTTCGGGTGCAGCACACCCTTGATCTGGTCCCTGGGCAGCGCCGGGTAATTGATATTGAGTAAAACCTGCTTTGGCAGCAGACGTCCTTTCCGGCCGGCGGACGACTGCAGTGAATCAATCACCGAACAGGTAAATTCAGCAGCCGCTTCCAGGACATCGTGGGTGCTCTGAAACGGGGTGCCAACTTCTTCAAACCGCATACCTGCAGAAATGGCGATCGATGGGAAACCGTTGAGCGTTGCCATGATCGCCGCGCCAATCGTGCCGGACATGTGCAGCGCGGTGCCGAGGTTGGGTCCGAAGTTGATACCCGAGAGGACCAGGTCGGGAGGGTTGTCCTCCAGCAGGTGGAGCAGGGCGACCAACACGGTATCAACGGGTTGACCGTCCAGGTGCCAGTAGTCGGTATCGAGATGTTCCAGCGCCAGGTTGCGTCTGCTGGTTACACCCATGCCGGTGGCGCTTTGTTCGGTGCTGGGCGCAACAACGCTGATACGGTGGCCCGTTTGTTTCAGCACACGGTGAAGCTCCCGGATGCCGGGTGCCTGGTGGCCGTCGTCGTTGGTCAACAGAATATGCAGGCGTTCGCGCTTCAACATGGGGTCCATTTTACGCGCATCGCTGGCGAGTTGGCAGCACGACCCGGTCGCTTGGCTGTCCGGTATCCATCACCCGGCACGTCAACTGCCACATGTGCCTTTTGTCAGCTTGTTTCGACCACGTAAAGGGAAAGAAGATAGGCGATCACGGCGGGACGCCGCATGTCTTCAATTTCGAGCGACACCCGGGTTTTGATCATGAACTGGCCGCCGGGCCGTTCGCTGACTTTCTCGATCCTGGCCCTGGCGCGCACCCGGCTGTTGACCTTCACGGGTTGTGAAAACCGGACCTTTTCCGCACCGTAGTTGATTCCCATCACGATGCCTTCGGGTATCGGAAGGATTTGCGCAAGCAGGCTGGGAAGTATCGAAAGACTGAGAAAACCGTGGGCAATGGTGGAACCGAATGGCGTGGCCGCAGCCCTGTCGGGATCGACGTGTATAAACTGGTTATCGTCAGTTGCATCGGCGAAGCGGTTGATGCGTTCCTGGTCGATCAACAGCCACTCCGAAGGCCCAAGCTCGGTGCCTGCGGAGTTTTTGAAATCCGCGACGGAAATATTGCTCTCAATCATTGATCAATCCTAACCCATTGGGCCGTACAAGTCCGAAAATATATTCTCATCGCTCGTATGCCCGTGCCTGAAATTTGACCGTGCTTGCATACCGTACTTTTCTACAGTTCCTTTTCAGCGTCTTCCAATTGTTCGCTGGCCTCCAGCCATTCCCATTCGAGTGTCTCCAGTGACGATTTCAGACCTGCCTGGCGTACGAGCAATTCGGTCATTTCCGCTTTCCGGTTGGCATCGGTGTAAAGCGTCTCGTCGGTCAAGCGCTTTTCAACCCCGGCCAGGTCGGCCCTGTGCTGGTTCAACTGGCGGTCGATTTTCCTGACGGTATCGGTGTAGGGCTTGAGCAGTTGGCGCCGTTTGGCCTCGTCCTGCCGGCTTTGTTTCTTGCTCGACGGCGCGGTGCTTTGGCCAACAGCCGTGCTTTTGCTTTCGGCTACCGCATCCTGGTCCTTCAGCCAGTTGCTGTACTCATCCAGGGGCTGCCGGAACTCGTGCAGCCGGCCGTTGTGCACGATATACAGGTCGTCACAGACACTGCGCAACAGGTGACGGTCATGGGAGATCACCAGTAAGGCACCGCTGTATTCCATCAATGCCACGCTGAGTGCGTGACGCATGTCCAGGTCGAGGTGGTTGGTCGGCTCATCGAGCAACAGCAGGTTGGGTTTCTGCAGCACCAGTATTGCCAGCACCAGGCGGGCCTTTTCACCGCCGGAAAAGGGTGCAACAGGATCGGTGACGCGCTCGCCCTGGAAGCCAAAACGGCCCAGGTGGTTGCGCAGTTCCTGTTCCCTGGCCTCGGGCGCCTGCCGTTGCAAGTGCCATAACGGACTGCAGTCCATACGCAACAGCTCCAGCTGTTGCTGTGCAAAATAACCGCTCAGGGTATGTTTGTTGACATCCCGCTCACCCGACAACAGCGTACTGCCGTCCACGAGGGCCTTGACCAGTGTGGATTTTCCTGCGCCGTTTGACCCCAGCAGACCGATGCGGTCACCCGCACCCAGCCTGAGGCGGACCTGGCTGACGACGGTGGTGTTGCCGTAGCCGACACTGACGTCCTCGAGCTGCATGAGTTGCTGCGGTTGCTTTTCTGGTTCCTGGAATTGGAAATGAAAGTTGGAATCGACGTGTGCCGGCGCAATCTGTACCATGCGTTCCAGCATTTTCAGGCGGCTTTGCGCCTGTTTTGCCTTGCTTGCCTTGTAGCGGAACCGTTCTACAAAGCTTTCCATGTGTTTGATTTCTTTCTGCTGTTTGACATACATGACCTGCTGCAGCGCCAGTTGTTCGGAACGAACGTCTTCAAACTGGCTGTAATTGCCGGTGTAGGTCTTAACTGTCTCAAATTCGATGTGGGCGATGTGGGTACAGAGCCCATCCAGGAAGTCCCTGTCATGGGAGATCAAAAGCAAAATACCCGTATAGGACTTCAGCCAGCGTTCCAGCCACAGGATCGTCGGCAGGTCGAGGTGGTTGGTGGGTTCATCCAGGAGCAGTATATCGGAGCGGCACATGAGTGCTTGCGCCAGGTTGAGGCGCATCCGCCAACCGCCGGAGAATTCATTCACGGGTTTGCGTATGACGTCGGCTGCAAAACCCAGCCCATGCAGCAGTCTCGCAGCCCGCGTTTCGGCGGTAAAACCATCGATATTATCCATTTGTTCGTAAAGGTCATGAAGCCGTTCGTCATGATCGTCCAGGGCTTCAAGCGCGGCGATATTGGCCTGCAGCTGGCGCAAGTCTTTGTCGCCATCCTGGACAAACTCCAAAGCCGGTTGCTCCGAGTGGGGGCTCTCCTGAGCCACGTGGGCAATGACATCCTTGGGGTTGACCTGCAATTGACCGGCATCTGCTTCGAGTTGCCCGCGGATCAGCGCAAACAGCGAGCTCTTGCCACTGCCGTTGACACCGATAATGCCCAGGCGCTGTCCCGCATGGGCCTGCAGGCTGGCGTTTTCGAACAGCAGCTTGGCGCCCCGGCGCAATTCTATCTGGTTGAGTTGTAGCATTGGGTCATTGGTCAGCGGGTGGTCCGGAAAGTCGGGCATTATATGACAGTGCGCGAACTTCTACTCGGGAAATGCAAATGATGCGAGCGTATCCCCCGGGATATCAATGACGGCAAACCGGGGGTGCGCTCCGTGGGTGATTCTGCTTATTTCCAATCCTGGGCTGAATTCCGTTGATTCGTGTAATTGGCAGGAATAAACTCGAATAGTGAGAAGGAGGGGTCCTGTACTGGTGTCGTGTTTACGACCCACTGTCAATTGTCCTGTTCGGGCAAAATTTCTCATTGCGGCAAACAGCTTTATTAAAGTCAGGAACAGCCCGGGGGGGCTGTAGGTAATCCGGCCTGCTGCCTGCGAGGAGCGGGCTGGATTATCTTTATATCATTGAGCAAGAGACGTTTGTTACCTGAGTATTTTTTCAACCGTACGGCGTGTTCTCAGCGTTATTACCAGGATGCCCAGCAACACGAGACTTCCACCAAGCAATAACCGCCAGCCCGGCCGGTCGCCCCACACCAGTACGCCAAATATCACGGCAAATACCGGCATCATCAGCATGTAGGGCATGATGGTGCTGATCGGATGACGTTGCGCCATGTAATAGAACAGGCCGTGACCGACGATGGACGCGCCGATGGCGGAAAAAGCAACACTGGCCCAGTGCAACGGTTGCGCCGAGCGGATAGATTCAATTTGACCGCTATCCAGAAAAAAGGAAAGCGAGATCAACAGGGGCAGCGAAAGGATGGCGGTCCAGGCTTGGAAATTCATTGGGGAAACACCGACGATACCACGCAGGAAAATCGAACCGAGGGCCTGGAAAAATGCGGATAGCAATGCCAGCACCAACGCATCCGGTTGCGACAGGACATGCGGGTCGAAACCGAGGATCAGTACCCCGGCAAACGCCATGCCAATCGCCAGCACCCTGCGCAGACCGATGGATTCACCCAGCAGGATAACCGCCAGCAGGACCGCGATGGGTACGTACATCTGCTGCACGATGGCGACCGATGAGACATCGCCCGAGCGCTTCAGGGCCCAGAACAAAAAGCTGAAGTGTATCGAACCGATCAACAGGGCGGCAGCCGCCATCCTTGGCCATTGCCCCACCGGCGGCATACGCAGAAATGGCAGGGTCAATATCAGCAGCAAGCTGAAGCGCATAATCATGAACATCAACGGGGAAAACTGCTGCATGCCCTTGGCGCCGGAGACAAAGTTGAATGCCCAGACCAGGCAGACCACCATCAATAGCATCAGGTCACGAAATTTCATTGCTTGTTGTCCGCTTATGTGGGACCCGAAGGGTATGAAAACACCGAAGGTTCATTATATGCACATAGCGACGCACAAGCTTGTCCGGCTTTTGGATTTTTAGATTTAATTGCTGCTCATTTTTAGTGGACATCCGTGTAAATGGCTCTTACTCTTGCCATGCACGAGATCAGGGCAGAAACGGCCATACGTGGCTCCGGTTCTCTTCGGATTGAGCAGGAACCCCATCATCAAAGGATACCCGGTGAAGACAAATTACCAACAGCGGCCGGAAGGCAGTCATCGTATTTCAATGGCCATTGCGGCCGTGTTCCTGCTGACCGCGCTGGTGGCCTGTACGCCGGGTCTGTCAGTACGCAGCGACAGCGACCCGGGCGCGGATTTCAGCAGCTTCAAAACCTACAATTTCTTTGATCCCATGGGCGTGGAAGCTGGTTACAACTCCCCCATTTTCGGCGAGTATTTTCGTGACGCACTGTCTGGTGAAATGAACCGCAGGGGCTACCGGATATCGGACCAACCCGATTTGCTGATCAATGTCACGTTGCGCTCAGATGACAAGGTTCAGATCAGGTACTACAACGCGCCTTACCTGGGCGGCGCCTACTACGACCGCCCGGGCGGAGCCTATTACGGTTCCGCCCTTGGCGTTGGCGTCGCGGTGGGTACCAGCACAACGGTTACGACCGAGGCCTCGGTCTTTATCGATTTCGTCGATTCCGACAAGCACCAGGTTGTCTGGCAGGGTGTCGCTGTCGCCGATGTCAACGACAAGGTGGCACAGAAGTTACGTGATGCCATTTTTACATCCGTCAACAAGGTCTTGGCGGAGTACCCACATACAGCAGGGAAGTAAGCCAATGTTACCAAAGAGAATCTTGATGGGCCCGGGGCCCTCGGACGTTTACCCGGAAGTACTCGCCGCGATGGCCAGGCCGACAATCGGTCACCTGGATCCGGCGTTTATCGTGTTTATGGATGAGCTAAACGATTTGTTGCGTTATGCATTCCAGACCACTAATACCGTGACCCTGCCTATTTCGGCGACGGGTTCGGCGGGTATGGAGTGCTGCCTGGTCAACCTGCTTGAGCCCGGTGACAAGGTCGTGATCGCCAGCAACGGTGTCTTTGGTGGCCGCATGCTGGAAATCGCACGCCGTTGCGGCGCCAACCCGGTTGCCGTCGAGTTTGAGTGGGGCGCGCCGGTTGATCCCGGTAAAGTCGAACAGGCGCTCAAGGCCAATCCCGATGCCGTGGCGCTGGCGTTTGTCCATTCCGAGACATCGACAGGCGTTCGTTCCGATGCGCAAACCTTGTGTGCGCTGGCACGCGACCACGGCTGTCTCAGTATCGTCGATGCCGTCACTTCGCTTGGCGGGATCGAACTGCGTATGGATGACTGGGGTATCGACGCGATTTATTCCGGCACCCAGAAATGTCTGTCCGCGCCGCCGGGGCTGTCGCCCGTATCGTTCAACGAGGCGGCCATGGCGAAAGTAAAATCGCGCAAAACGCCGCCGCAAAGCTGGTTCCTGGATTTGAATTTGCTGACCGGCTACTGGGGACCGGGCGCCAAGCGCGCCTATCACCATACCGCGCCTATCAATATGCTCTATGCACTGCATGAAGCCCTTTTGATGCTCAAAAAGGAAGGCCTTGAAAACGCCTGGAAAAGACATGCGGAAAACTACCGGAAATTGAGATCCGGCATCGAAGGCATGGGTCTCGAGTTTTACGTGGAAGAGGAATACCGTTTACCGCAACTCAATGCGGTCAAGGTTCCGCAAGGGGTCGATGAGGCCGCTGTCAGGCATTTCCTGTTAAATGAATACAACCTTGAGATCGGCGCGGGTCTCGGCACGCTGGCCGGGAAAATCTGGCGCATCGGCCTGATGGGTGCATCCAGTACCGACCGTCATATCGGCTTGTGCCTGGATGGCCTGAAGGCCGCGTTGGCAAAGCGGTAGCTGATGCCTCGCAAGCAATGGCGCTGCGTCGTCTGACAGGCGTGAACCGGGTCCGATGACCAAACAGATCTTCCTGTTGAGCGTCATCGGGCTCCTCTTCCTGGGCTACAGGGATTGGGAGGGCGCGGCGGTCGAACATGCGCCCGGCGTGCTGGTCGCAGAACAGCCGCAACAGGTGGCTGTGCAAACCTCCACCTTTATGCTGGATGACTACCAGGTTACCCGCAAAGCAAGCTTCGAAATCCGCGCGCGTGTCCTCTCAAAAGAACCCTATTACCTGGGCCGTACTGCCGATCTCTCACCCATCGACCTGGCGTTAGGCTGGGGCGTCATGTCCGACAGCGCGACGCTCAGCCAGATCGACATATCCCAGAGTGGCCGCTGGTATCGCACGCGCTACGATTTACCGCCTCCGGTAGCCGAGCAACAGATTGTCGCCAGCAGCAGCAATATGCACATGATACCTGCCAGGAAAGACGTCGAAAGGACGCTGAAGAAGCTGCGCGTTGGGGACATCGTGAACCTTCGCGGCTACCTGGTCGATGTGGATCACGTTTCGGGCTGGCACTGGCGCTCTTCGATGTCCAGGACCGATAGCGGCGACGGCGCATGTGAACTGGTCTACGTCGAATCCCTAAGCGTGGAGAACCCGGAATAGCTTAAGAACTCAAGGCTGCAAGGGGTTTTCAACCAGATGCCCGGGCCGTGTCTTTTTGGAGGGAAACCGGTATACCGTTGAGGACCGCATTGCCTGACAGGCTGTCGAGGAAACGGTGGTCGGTGAGCAGGTTCGAATTCACCCCTGCATGCTGTTGCGCAATTCCGAGGTTGATACCGTCTTCACCGTGGCCCCAGCCGTGCGGGATGCTGATGACGCCTGGCTTCATCTCATCGCTGATGGCGATGGGAATGCGAATACTGGCCACCCTCGAGGCGACCTGTACCATGTCGCCGTCCTCTAGTTGGCGGGATGCGGCATCCTGCGGATGTATCAGCGCCAGGCAACGGTTCTTGCCTTTGACCAGCCTGTAACTGTTGTGCATCCAGGAGTTATTGGTGCGCGGGTCGCGTCTGCCAATCAACAGAAGGTCAAACTCCGGTGGGTTCGAATTCGTTTCCTCCGCATCTAGAAATCCGGAGAGGTTTTTCAATCCGGATACGAATATTTCCGGTGCCAGGTGAATCTTTTTGTCTTCCGTGAACAGTCGCGTCGGCAAACAGGGCTGCAGCGGACCCAGGTCGATACCATGCGGGTTCATTTTAAGTTTTTTCAGATCCAGTCCATGGGAGCGGTAATAAGGCCCCCGTTTTAATCCCCGCCCGATGACCCATTCACTGCCAAGCCGCTGCAGTATGACCTTCCTGAGCCAACCGCGGGTTTTGTCCAACCAGTTGCCGCTTTTCATACGCCAGCCCAACTCGGTGAAAATCTGCAGATCGGAGCGCTGGTCGCGGTGCGGCCTGAAGACCCGGGGGGAGAATTTGACGCCGTTACGTATCGCCAGTGCCTGGAAGACGACGTCGTAATGCGGTCTTTCCAGGCTGGTCAGCGGCGGCAGGATGATATTCGCATGACGCGTGGTTTCGTTCAGGTAGATATCGATCGACACCATGAAATCGAGCCCTTCCAGTGCCCGTTCCAGCCGTTCGCCATTGGGCGTGCTCAGGACCGGGTTGCCGGCACTGGTCACCAGCGCCCGTACCTGCCCATCACCCGGGGTGGCGATTTCCTCCGCCAATGCGGCGACCGGAAGTTCACCGTTAAAATCCGGTAGTTTCCTGACCCGGCTATGGTGATCCGCAAACCCTTTTTTCCCGGCTCTGCCAGCTTTGAGCACTTCGAAGGCGGGTTTGCTGAACATGGTACCGCCCGGAACGTCGAGGTTGCCGCTGAGGATGTTGAATACCGTTATCAACCACTGGGTGAGGGTGCCGAATTTTTGCGCCGAAACACCGATGCGACCGTAACAGCATCGCACTTTCGGCCGCACAGAAATTCCGTACCAGGTCCTTCAGGGCTTGCGGGTCAACACCGGTCGCGCGCGCCACTTTTTCGGGCGTATAGTCACGCACGAGTTCCTCGATCTGTGCCAGTCCGGTCAGGAACCCGGCAACGCGTCCGGGTGATTGCAGCTTTTCACTGAACAGCACCTGCAGCATGGCGAGCAGCATGAACACATCGCTGCCGGGCCGCACAAAAAGGTGCACATCCGCTATTTTGGCGGTCTCGGTTCTGCGCGGGTCGATGACCACCAGTTTTCCGCCACGATCAATAATGGCCCTGAGACGTTTGCCAACGCCCGGCGCCGTCATCATACTGCCATTGGATACCACCGGGTTGGCGCCAAAGATGACGTGGAACGCGGTGCGGTCGAGGTCGGGCAGGGGGATTAACAGGGAGTGGCCAAACATCAGCAGGGACACCAGTTGTTCCGGTAATTGATCGACCGAGGTGGCCGAATAGCGGTTCCTGGTGCGCAATGTACGGAAAAACTCCGGACCGAACAGCAGGGCTTCGAGGTTATGCACCGTGGGATTGCCCAGGTAAACCGCGACGGCGTCGTGTCCATGCCTGTCCTGAACGCGTTTCAGTTCGCTGGCGACTTCTTCAAACGCACGCTTCCACGAAAGCTTCCGCCACCCGTCCGCGGTCCGCTTGACCGGGAAACGCAGCCTGTCGGGGTCGTTGTAAACATCCTGTAGCGCGACGGCTTTCGGGCAGATATGCCCCTTGCTCAACGGGTCCCGTTTGTCACCTTTAATGGACCTGATCAGTCCATTTTCGAGTTTGATCTCGAGGCCGCAGATGGCTTCGCACAGGTTGCAGGCAACGTAATGGGTATTAATTGTGCGGGCGGTTTTCGAGCCTAAGCTATTCAACCTGCGCCAGCAAGGCATCGAGCATGCTTTCACACCGTGACAGGTAGGCTGCGCCAAACAGGTTGAGGTGATTGAGCATATGGTAGAGTTTATACAGTTCCCGGCGCACGGGGTATCCCACCGGCAATGGTGAGTACGCCTGGTAGGCGGAATAGAACGCCGGCTCAAAACCGCCGAACAGTTCGGTCATCGCAATGTCGGTTTCGCGGTCGCCGTAATAGCTGGCGGGATCGAAAATCACCGGCTGACCGGCGGGGGTATAGGCCTTGTTGCCGGCCCATAAATCGCCGTGCAGTAACGACGCGGCCGGCTGGTGGTCCTGCATGAGTTCATCCAGGCAGTCGAGTAGACGTTCACCCCTGTCGATCAGGCGGCCGCCGAAGCCGGCCGCGCGGGCCATCTCCAGCTGCGGTTCCAGCCGGCATTGACGCCAGAATTCAGTCCAGTCATCAGACCGCCTGTTACGTTGTGGCGTGGTTCCGATGTAATTATCCATCGACCAGCCAAAGCGGTCCTTTGTCAGTTCGTGCAGGGCCGCGAGTTGCTCACCGAGAAGCGCAGGCGGTCCGTTTGCTGTGAGTTCAATGTACTCCAGCACAAGCCATGCCGTCGTGCCGTCATCGCCCCAGGCGATAGCGTCCGGTACCCTGATACGCCCGCTCGCCGATATTTCGGCCAAAGCCCGCGCCTCCGTTGCGAACATTCCCGGCGGGGTGCCGGTACGGTACTTGAGGAACAAGTTTGTATCGCCGCTGCGGACAAGGGCGGCCCGGTTGATGTCGCCACCGGAAAGGTCACGCACCCATTCAAGGCCAGTCGCGTTGCCGCTCGCTTCCGCCAATCCGGTGCGAATGGATTCCATCAGGACGGTTTTGTTGATCATGGCAGGATTCTACGCCGCTGAACCCACACGTGCATCCCGAGCCGGGTGGTTCCGCTGCGAACAGGTTTATGCCGGTGTTTGAAAAGGGCCACAAAAGCTACAATAGTCAGTATCGATGTCTGAGCAGATATCCTGCGCCTGTCAACGGGTTCGAAACCTTCAGGTTCGAGTCGGTGTCATTCACGGTGCGGATGTTCAAAATTTAACGGAGGAATTGATCATGGGCATTTCATTAACGGATGACCGACTGTTAAAAACAGGTGCGTATATCGACGGTCAGTGGACCGCCTCGGACGAGGGGGCTACGCTGGATGTCCTGAACCCGGCCACCGGTGAGGTCATCGCACGGGTCGCGAGTTGTGGAACGGCCGAGACACGCCGTGCGATCGAAGCCGCACAGGCTGCACAAACCGGCTGGCGTCAAACACCCATCAAGACAAGGTCAGCCATCCTGCGCAAGTGGTTCAACCTGATGATGGAGAACCAGGAGGACCTGGCGCAGATACTGACCGCCGAGCAGGGTAAACCGCTGGCCGAGGCCCGCGGTGAAATTGCCTACGGTGCGAGTTATATCGAGTGGTTCGCCGAGGAGGGCAAACGCATTTACGGCGATACGATTCCCCACGCCTCGAATGATAAACGCCTCGTGGTCATCAAGCAGCCTGTCGGTGTTGTCGCCTGTATCACCCCGTGGAATTTCCCCAATGCGATGTTGACCCGCAAAATCGCCCCGGCCCTGGCCGCGGGTTGCACAGTAGTCTGCAAACCTGCCAATGCGACCCCATTGTCGGCCTACGCGTTTGCGGAGCTGGCCGAGCGTGCCGGTGTGCCCGCGGGTGTCATCAACCTGGTGACCGGCAGAACGGAAGAGATCGGCAAGGAACTCACATCCAACCCCATCGTACGCAAGTTGACATTTACGGGTTCAACAGCGGTGGGCAAACAATTGATGGCCGAATGCGCGGCAACCGTCAAGCGGACATCGATGGAGTTGGGCGGCAACGCGCCATTTATCGTGTTTGATGACGCCGACCTGGATGCCGCCGTGGACGGGGCGATGGCGAGTAAATACCGAAACTCGGGTCAGACGTGCGTTTGCGCGAACCGCATCCTGGTGCAGGAAGGGATCTATGACGCCTTCGCCGAAAAGCTCGCAGCTGCCGTCGGCAAACTCAAGATCGGCGATGGCACAGACGCTGGTGTGGATATTGGTCCGCTGATCAATATGGGCGCGGCGGATGATGTCATGGGGTTTATCGAAGACGCCGTCAGCAAGGGTGCGGCCGTGATGGCGGGTGGACACCGTTCCGAGTTGGGTGGGAGCTTTGTTGAACCCACCATCCTGACCGGGGTTAGCGATAACATGAGGGTCTTCAGGGAAGAAATATTCGGGCCGGTGGCGCCGTTGTTCAAATTCAAAACGGAAAAAGAGGCCATCGATATGGCAAACGACACCGAGGTTGGCCTGGCCTGTTACTTTTATTCGCGTGATATCGGCCGTATCTGGCGGGTGGGTGAAGGTCTGGAATACGGTATAGTTGGCATCAACGAGGGCATTATTTCCAATGAAATGGCGCCATTCGGTGGTGTGAAAGAATCCGGGCAGGGCCGTGAGGGCTCGAAGTACGGTCTGGATGATTACCTGGAAATCAAGTACATGTGCATGGGTGGTATTGATAAATGAGCGAGTTGGGAAAAGGTGCCACGGTCGCAACGCCCGGCAATGCCGACTGGCAGGCTGCGCAAGGACGCCGCGTTTTCCCGGGCGCAGGGCAATATGGCCCCAGTATATATCGATCACGCGAAAAACGCGGAAATGTGGGACATCGAAGGCAAGCGATACATCGACTTTGCCAGCGGCATCGCGGTGTGTTCGACGGGGCACGCGAACCCCAAGGTGACCGCGGCGGTCCAGGCGCAGCTCCAGCGCTTCAGTCATACCGCGTTCGGGATAACGCCTTATTGTTCCGCGGTGGAACTGGCGGAAAAGCTCAACGCGCTCGCGCCGGGCGATACGCCGAAGAAAACGGTGTTTGTCACCACCGGAGCTGAGGCGGTGGAGAACTGCGTGAAAATCGCCCGGGCGCACACCGGGCGCAGGGGTTTGATTGCATTCAATGGCGGCTTCCACGGCCGTACGATGATGGCGCTGGGCTTGACGGGCAAGCTCACCCCTTATAAATACATGTTTGGACCGTTTCCCGGTGAAATTTACCATGTGCCATTCCCGGTCGAGTACCACGGAATAACGTCCGCAGATTCACTTGCCGCTCTTGATAGGCTGTTCAGGGTGGATATTGCACCCACCGAGGTCGCCGCGGTTATCGTCGAGCCCGTGCAGGGGGAGGGTGGGTTTTACCCGGCACCGGATGAATTCCTGCAGGCATTGCGTCAACTGTGCGATGAGCACGGTATCGTTCTGGTTGCCGATGAAATCCAATCCGGGTTTGCCCGGACAGGCAAGTTCTTCAGTTGCGAATACGCCGGCGTCGAACCGGATCTGATGACGGTTGCCAAGGGTGTTGCCGGTGGTTTCCCACTGGCGGCGGTTGTCGGTAAGGCGGAAATCATGGACGCGCCGTTACCCGGCGGACTCGGTGGAACCTATGCCGGTTCGCCGCTCGGATGCGCCGCCGCGCTGGCCGTCATTGACGTCATTGCAGGCGAAAACCTGCTTGAAAGGGCCAAGCGGATCGGCAATATATTTGCCGGCAGGCTGGCGCAATTGCAACTGAAATATCCCGGTGTCATCGGCGATATCCGTGCCAATCGGGGCGCCATGATCGCCATGGAACTGGTACAAAACGGCCAGGCGGACCGGCCGGACCCGGACCTGGCCAAAAACCTGGTGACCCGGGCATGGCAAAACGGACTGATCCTGTTGAGTTGTGGCACGCGGGGCAATGTCATCCGCTTCCTGCCGGCCCTGACAATTTCGGATCAACTGGCAGGTGAGGGAATTGATATTGTCGAGCGTTGTCTTAAAGAGTTGCTCAACCCGTAGAGTGTTACCGATAGTTTGAGCGGAAATGCCGGGTTCGGAGAGATTTCGGGGTCGGGGAGGATAGCTCCGGAGTTTTTACTCCGACGCAATAAGCACAAACAGGTCGCCGAGTTGCTATATTCTAAAACAAGCGGTCCGTGATTACGGGGCGCCCTGATGTATAACCTGCAAACGGTAGCTATTAGCTGAAACATGGAATTCAAGGAATCAACCGCCATCACCGACCCGGTCCCAAGGGCGGGGCGTCAGACGCTGAGCCTGCTCAGTTTCAATATACAGACCGGCGTTGATACAAAGGATTTTCACGAGTATGTCACCAAGAGCTGGAAGCACCTGCTGCCGCTGAAGGAGCGTATATCAAACCTTAACCGCATTGCCGACCTGATCCAGTCCTATGACATCGTTGGCCTGCAGGAAGTGGATTCCGGCAGTCTTCGAACCGGTTTCCTGGATCAGACGGAATACCTCGCGCACCGCGCACGGTTTCCTTACTGGTACCGGCAGGTGAACCGCAGCCTGGGCAAAATTGCGCAGCACAGCAACGGTGTTTTAAGCCGGGTCCGCCCGCACGCCGTCGATGAACACAAGTTGCCGGGCTTAAGGGGGCGCGGAGCCATGCTGGTCGAACTGCGGACCAACCGCGAGTCCCTGCTCATATGCATCATGCACCTGGCGCTGGGCAAACGGGCGCGAAAGCTGCAACTGGGCTATATCAGTGAACTGGTCAAGGAATATTCGCACCTGGTGGTGATGGGTGATTTCAATTGCGGCTCGAATTCAGGAGAATTACGTGACCTGGTGAACAACACGCATCTGAATTTGCCGGTCGAAGACAGGAACACTTTCCCCAGCTGGCGGCCCAACCGCAAGTTCGATCACATCCTGATTTCAGAATCTCTCAAGTTGAAAAAGACACAAGTGCTGGAGCACACCCATTCGGACCATTTGCCCATCTGCGTTGAAATCGAACTGCCGAACGGGGTTTGCCTGGTGTCCTGATATGGGGGCACGCCTGGCGGCCCCGGTTCCCCGAGCAATGGCTGAGATCAATTGGTGAGTTCGTTAACCAGCGCGGTGCTGGCATCGGACAAGGTGGCGTGCGGGTGTTGAATACAGTAGTTATCAATCCAGAGCGTCAGTGCATCCATGTCAAGACCCGCTCCGAGCTGGGAGCTTTTCTGTTCTTCCATGCGGACGTAATTTACCCCGGTAATGAAGCCCTTGGCCCAGTTCAGATTGATAAAATGCATGGCATCATTTTCTTGCCGGTCGGCCTGGTAGTCATTACAACGCTTGGCACCTGCACCCTCGACTGCAAATACTTCTTCTTCGCCGATGGTGATTTTTTGGTTGGCTTCCGCTTCGTTAACTGCAGCCGGGTCTGTTAACTCGAAATCAGCCGTGGCCATTCCACTCAGCAAACACAGAAGTGCGATCAGGGCAACTTGTCTCATGATGATCTCCATCCAGTCAATGCCTATTAGAATACATCTCCGCGCTGCAGCTTCCTAGCCCGCAAATTGCACCAGCATCTCGGAATGTGGCGCCGGGTACAAAGTGTACCGCGGGGTTGATTTGAAATAATGTCTTTTAATTCAAGCAAATCATTTGCTTATCGAGAGGCCCGCTACCGGCTGGTGCAATTTGCGGGCTAGCAGTCTGTCGGACTTAATATGATCTAACCGGTAACTGCTCCATGCGTTACCCTACCTCCTGCATGGCCCGGGCCACCCTCTCGAGCGGTTCCCGCTCTCACCTTGTCCATGTGGTCGTGCGGAAAAATTCGAATTTGGCCAGATTTCCCGATCTTTTTCGTTGATTAGCGGTGCTATTCGCCTCAAAAGATCGAAAAATCTGATTCAGATCGGCTTTTGCCACAGGGGACCCTCTCTTGATGCTGCGCATCAATTCACCTTGCCCCCGCTAAGATCGGTCAAGTCCGACAGGCTGCTGGCCCGCATATTTATCGCCACGGTGGCCAACGGATGGTTGCCCGCCAGTCTTGTCACTATCTATACTCGGGACTTTAATGGGGAACAGTGTGTATAGAGACATATTCCGGCTTGGATTTGGCACCGCCACGGTGGCAGTGCTGCTCGCGGCAAACCCCCTGTCATTCGCGAGTAATGACGCCGGAAGCGACGGTGTTGATGCGTTGAACACCGACCCGGTCATCTCGAAGTTGAAACCGGCGCAAGCCGATGGCCGCGGCTATCAACTGGTTTACACCATCAATGCGCCAATTGATGTTACCTGGGATTTCAAAACCGATTTTGACAGTCAAATCCTGTTGACCAACAAGCTGATAAAGTCGCACAGGCTTGTTCGGCACACTGGCAATGAAGTGATCACGGCAACCGTTTATAACGACAAGCCCAAAGTTACTTTCAAATGGCAGACCACCCTGTTTCCTGGGCGGCATTTACTCAAATTCGTATTGTTGAATCCGGAAGAGTGCGGTCAGGTGTATCATCATGGCAGCATACAATTACAAGCCGTCGGTTCAGGAACCCGTGTGACGCAGGTGGCGTATTTCGACTTTTTCGGTGTTTCCATCTGGGTGAACTATCCTTTCAGCGGTGGTATGTCACAGTTCCTCAAATACACGGCCCGTTGGGAACAACAAGCCGTAATGAAGTACTGGCATCAAATCGAAAAATAGGGCTTTTGCCCGTGTGAACAACCTTCACAGAATTAACAGTTAGTAGGCGACCGAGAAACGCTGTCGGGGGTGTTCCGGTTTTTCAGCTTCATTTATCAGGGCGACAGCAAAGTCCGCGCGCGAAATCCTGCTCCTGCCCCTGGCGTCTTCGAGCATCTGGTCACCGCCGATCCGGAATACCCCTGTGCGTTTGCCATTGGTGAAATTCCTGGCGGGCGTGGCATAGCTCCAGTTGACATCGGTGATTGTGCGGAGATAGTTCAGCGCGGCTATCTGTCCGGCGATTTCGGTTTGGAGTTCCCTGGGGATGAATATTTTCGGCAGGGTATCGGCATAGAGCTTGCCGGGTGCCACCTCCAGTGAACCGGAGCCTCCGACATGGATCAGCCGCGCCGCATTGCCACCCTCGGCACGCAAAGCATCGACGACCTTTTCCACCCCGATGCGTGCAACGCTGTCAGCAGGATCTTTGGATTTTCCCAGCACGCCGCGAACAGAAATAATGATGACATCCTGGCCGGCAACCAGGCTGGCGACGCTTTCGTTATCGAGGATGTTGCCCTTTACCACCGCCAGGTTCGGGTCGGTGCGGGAGATCTTCGCAGGATCGCGCGAAACGGCCGTTACGTGGTGCCCGCGTTGCAACGCCTCATCGACGATGTGTGTTCCAACTTTGCCCGAGGCGCCATAGACGAGGATTTTCAAGCTGCCGGTCGAATCTTGCGCGGCGCTCAAGCCAGGAAAGGCGAGCAGGGCCAGGACCAGGGTCAGTATCGCAAAGCCCCGGCGGCTTAATGACTTCCAGTTCAGCGGGTCATGTACCACGGTTGCCGCCAACCATCCGGTTTAAAATTCAATGGAATACCGCGCCCTGACTTCAGGGCCAAGGGCCTCCTTCAGCGGGCCCAGGTGCGACTCGTAATATCGCCATTGTTCCATGCCTTCCTTGTAAATGGGTTTTCGTACCTGCTCCGAACTCGGTGTACGCACGGCACGGTCGGTTTCGTAAAACCTCAGGCACTGGTCTTCAAACTCCAGTCCGCAATAATCCAGCAATGCGCGAATCTGGCTTTCCGTATCGGACACCATCTCCTCGTACTGCACGCGGTGGACACGGCCGGGCAGCACCGCGTCCCAGTGGTCCATCAACCTGACGTAATCACGGTAGTACTTGCCGATGTCCTCGAGACCGTAAGTAAAAGTCTGGCCTTGGGCAAACAGTTGTTTGAAACCGGAAAAACAGCCGCCCATGGGGTGGCGCCTCGCGTCGATGATTTTGCTGTTGGGCAATATCAGGTGTATCAGGCCGATGTGACGGAAATTATTTGGCATTTTGTCGATGAAGAACGGGCGGCCGGTGCGCTGAATTTGAGTGGTTTTCAGATAGCTTTCACCCAGTTCCTGTAATTGTTCCGCCGTCATTTCTGCAAGGATTTCAGGGTACTTTCCCGCCGGGTTCTGACGTGATTTGCCGCCCAGTTTGCGCGAGATAGCGATGATATCCTGTAGTTCGCCGGTGCCTTCCACCTGCGAATGGCTGGCCAGGATCTGTTCCAGCAGGGTCGAGCCGGCGCGTGGTAATCCAACCACGAATATCGGTTCCGGTGACAGGCAACCCCAGCCCTTGCGCGTATCGAAGAAGGCCTTGTCGAAAGTCCTGACCTGGCGCACGGATTCGAGGACGTTGATCTTTTGGTTGTGCCTGTGTTCGACCCGGCGTATGGCGTTGCCGCGGCGGTAGAAGTGAAAGGATTCGTCATACTCTCTACGGTCCTCCAGCGCCTTGCCCAGCGCAAAAGCCAGGTGTGACTGGTCGTCCGCGTCCCCGCCTTCGGCGGTCACTTGCTTGCGCATGTTTTCGATATCATCATCACCGAACCTGAAGGTCTTCAGGTTGGCGAGGCTCCAATAGGCTTCACCCACCTCCGGGCTCAGACGGATACACTTGCGGTACGCGGCGATGGACTCTTCCAGTCTGCCCACTGTCTTTAGCGTATGCCCGTAACTCATCTGCGCGCGTGCCTGGTTGGGATAATTGATCAAAACCTTCTCATAGATATCAATCGCTTCCTGGTGGTCGCCGATGCGAACCAGGATGGATGCCTTGAGGGTCAGGAAATTGGGATTGTTCGGTTCCTGCGCCAACAGGCGCTCGGTCTCCACCAACGCAGCCTCGGGTTTTTGAAGCCGTAGCAGAACCAGCGCGTAGGCATGTCTTGACGAATGAAAATCCGGCGCCAGTTCAAGACAACGCTCGAGCAGGTGCCTGGCGTCTTTCAGTTGACCGACCTTGATCCCGATATCCGCCATCACGCGGATGGCCGACACGTCGACGGGGTACTCCTTGAGCAGTTCACGAACGATACGCTCGGCCTTGCCCAGTTTGCCTTCGCGTAACAGTTTGACGGCTTCGACCAGTTCCGGGTGTTGCGTCGAGAGAGCAAAGTGCTGTTCAAAGGCCTGCTGGCTACCGGCGTCATCACCTGCAACTTTCAACTGGTGGCCCAGGCTTTGCCAGGCGGGGGCGTATTTCGGGTCCAGCGAAACGGCCCGGCGCAGGGCGTTGATGGCGTCATCACCCCGGCCAACAGCCCCATAGCACTGGGCAATTTCATGCAGGAATTCGGGTGAGTCGCGGAATTCGGCCAGTAAGGGTGTCAATACCTCCAGGCCCCGTTGTGGTCGACCCTGCAGTCGCAATGCGCTGGCCAGTATCCGTTTGGCCCTGGAGGTGCCGGGGTAGACTTTTAAAATCTCCTCCGCCTGTTCCCGGGCCAGGGCAGGGTTACGCTGGAGCAGTTCGAGCGCATTCCTGAGCGCAGTTTGCAGGTCACCTTTGCTGGTTTGATCGGTTATTGCCATGCACGATATTATCCACGATTACAGGATGTAATGGGGCCGAATTATTAAACTGTATTAGACCAAGGTGACCTGGTGATGAAGTTGATCAAGGCCTGCGAAGGGGGCCAGGACCACGACAATGACCCCGTGACCCTTCACCTGCCGGCCCTGGACCGGACGATCAGCCCTGATTTTCTCTCACGTCAACGCCAACAGCACTCAAGGACCAGCGGTACCGTACTGGCGTAATTATCCGGTTTTTTTGATTTTTTCGAGTTCGTGGATGGTGCTGATATAGCACTGTGCAATGTGCTGGCTACTGTCCCGCACCAGCAGTTTGTCATTGTCGGTCAACATCCCCACGGTGGTGCTGAAGCTGATCACTGTAGCGCCAAGCAGGCTGTTGCACGAAGTACGCAATGTCACCAGGTAATTGCGCGATGCACCGAAATTCATGATTACGTGTTTCCGGTCGACGTTATTCCAACCGCTGACCTGGAAGTTAATGACCTTGTTGACCTGCTCGCCTAGGGTGAAACCTTGTTGCGCCAGTTTTTCTTCCAGTGGTACCGAAACGGGTGCTTGGCTGGCGCAGGAAACCAACATTAACACCAATATGACGCCGCTGACGGTATTAAAAATAATCCTCTGCTTCATTGGCTGATTCTCCTGACCTTTAAACTCCAATCTTTCAATTTTTAATCGGCGAAAGCCCTTATTGATTATACACGGAGCGTGGAATTTCCGTTCTGGTGTGTTATCCCGTCATGTTTTCTGTCTGGCCTTCACAATACCCGTGACGCAAGCGATGATCAGCCCGGTGCAGACCAGTTGGATAAAGGTCAGGCGGCCCAGTACCAGTGCGTTGTCGGCACGCAGAAATTCAATAAAAAAGCGCAGCACGGCATAGCTTCCCAATGCAGCGAGTACAGCGGTACCGGGTGACACCCAGCGGTCCTCCAGGCGTTGCAAGCCCGCGAGTAACACGGCCAGCAATACAAACTCGTAAAGTTGGGTCGGGTGGACCGGTAATGAAGCAGATGCCTCCGGTCCGATCAAACCGAGCGCAAGGTGTTGCCGATAAGCAAAACTGTCAAATGGGAAACTCACAGCACTCGCAAGCCCTTCGGCTGAAAACCACGGCACGGTAAGCACTTGCGTTGCCTGTTCCGGGCCGGCGGCTTGAGCCAGTTGCGGCGGTGCGTACACCAGGTCACCCCAGCAGCACCCCGCCATGAAACAACCCAGCCTGATCAGCATCAGGCAGGCCATGGCCGGTAGCGCAAACAGATCGAGCAATCTGCGAAATGAAAGCCCGCACACACGGCAATAGACATACAGCGCGGGTACGGCAAATAGCAGCAACGCGAACAGGCTGATCCGCGTATGTGATGCGATGCCCCCGCCCGCGAATACGCTATCGTGCGGACCGATGAGCGTGAATAGCTGCGCCCCAAGCACACTTATTGCAAACACCAGTGGCAGGGCAAGATCGATATGCGAGGCATCGATGCCAAATTTTACCGCTCGTCTGCGCGCGTAGTACCAGCAGACCAACAGCGCGATGACCAGCATAAGTCCATAAGGCGTGATAAAACTCAATGTGCCAAAACGGGGATACACGTTACAGGGTATCTTCTATCCCAAAATCCTTGAGCAGCTTGGCAAGGGCTTTGAAATCACCTGCCGAAAGCCTTTGCAGTCGCGGTGAATCTTCCACGCTGAAAAACGTGGGGTCATCCACATGACGGCGGATAATCTTCTCCGCATCCCTGCGGGTTTCTACCTTGTCCAGGCCATCGATCGCGTAATCAAAACCGTCCAGGTAAAAAATATCATCACCGCTCTTCCTGACCCGGAACACCCACCATTCCCCGGAATTTTCGCCGGGTGAAATTTCCGACAGGGTCCTGGACTCCCATGTCATGAAGGTCTCGCCCCCAATTTTGGTCAGCCAGCATTTATACACACCCATGCCTTCCACTTTGAACCGGTCTGCGTTGGCAGCGTTAAACGGCAGTTTTGGTGACACCGCCGCCGCGTCCGTTTCGCCAACCGGTAGGGCAGTCAAGCCGATCAGCGTCAACAGCCAGGTGCGTTTGTCATACGGGTCCAGCACCATGAGCATGTGACCGCCATCGGAATTTACAAACGACCAGGCGCCCGACAGCGACGGGTCAATACGGCTTTTTTCCGGGTCACCCACAGGTACCGGCAGGCACGCCAGTACACCAAGCAACAGCGGTAGCAGCACCAGGGTCAGTAACAGGCCCGCGCCGGACCGACGTTTTTCCCCCGCTGATGTGTTGCTTGCAAAAAACCGCCTTATTCGCGTGACGATAGTGGGTACAGCCTTGTCAATCATGATGATCTCCACAGAAACCCGTTCACCGGGGCGGGTTTGTGGCTACATACTAAACCAGAATTCATGCTGGTTGTAACGACTGCAGGAAAAGGGGAAACGAGGCCAGGTTATATTTTAGCGCAAATACAAGCACCGTCATCCCGCACATGTCATCCCGCACATGTCATCCCGCGCATGTCATCCGCGCATGTCATCCCGCGCATGTCATCTAGCACATGTCATCCCGGCGCAGGCCGGGATCTCCATGAGATTAGCAGAGCGCTAATTTGGGGCTTCATTCAAGTTTACGGAAATGTTGGGAAATCCCGGCCTACGCCGGGATGATGTTTGTCAATTTCAAGGTTCAGCTTTGGAAAAATGTGCCTCACCCCTTTTTGGTCCAGCGGTCAACGAGCACCGCCGCTGATACCTGGCCGAGCAAATTGACAGCCGAGCGCATCATGTCCGGAATACGGTCGATACCGAGCATCAATGCGAGACCGGCGAGCGGTATGCCCACGGCATCCAATGCCGGCGCCATGGTCACCACACCGGACGACGGTACCGGCGCCACGGTCAGTGATACCAGGAAGGTTGCCAGGAACGCCGCCCCGATCATGGCCGCAGGTATCGGCACGTTGTAGAGGTGGGCCAAAAAGACGATGGCAGCACCCTGGAAGAGCGCGCTGCCGGGCCGGTGCATCGACGCCCCGAGCGGTATCAGCAAGTCTGCGATCGTCTCGGATACCCCGAGATTTTTGGTGGACTCCTCGAGCGTCACCGGAATTGCGGCCGCCGTACTGGTGGTTGACGCGGCAACGGAAACAGCGCCGAAGGTCTCCTTCAGGTATCTCAGCGGACCAATGCCCGCTACAAAGTATACGAATGGCAGCGTCACCAGGGCCAGGAATACCAGCAGTCCGATAAACACGCAGACGATAAAAACGGCAAGTGACTGCAACAGGCCCCAACCGAGTTCGGCCGTGACCGGTGCGGTCAGACCGAACACGCCGATAGGGGCCGTGTAAAGAATCCACCAGACCAGTTTGATCAGCGCCTTGCTGGCATCATCCGCGAGGTTGACCAAACGCTCCCGGTTTTCAGCGGGCAGTGTGCCGGTCGCGGCGGCGACCAGGGCCGTGAAGACGATCAACGGCAATATCGCGCCGCTGCTCGCGGCGGCAAACGGGTTGGCCGGAACCAGCGTGACGATAAAATCGACAATGCTTTGCAGTTGCGGCACTTCGATGGCGGGCGCTTCCGGCATCCTGATTTCGGCCGCAAATTGCAGACCCACTTTCATGACCGCCATGCCGATGGCGATGGCAGGAACCAGGGTCAGCCAGTACCAGGCGAGTGTCAGACCGCCGATGCGGCCGAGTTTGCGCGGGTCGCCCAGCCGGGCGATGCTGGTGAAGATGACGGTCATGATCAACGGTATGACGATCATGCGGATCGCGTTCATGAAAATCACACCGAAAGGCGCGGAGCCCTTTGCGACCGCAAGCAGCCAGCCGTTGCCCGTGGCCGCGGCGCCAAGGCCGACGATCAATCCCAGGATCAGGCCCGCGGCGATCGCTAAATGCAGCATATTATTGACGCCTTTTCTTTATGAAGCTTGTGAGGAGATTACTACAGCAGGACAACGGAATCACTGCCAAGGTATGTTTTTGCGAATTCAATGACCCGATGTTCCGACACCACGTCGCCCGTCACCCTGAGTGTAAGTTTTCTGTTGCAATTGATCTCATCCTGTTTGAGGAGACCTGAACAGTAGCTGGCCGGATCGAGAAAAATAACCTCCGGGAACAGGGCTTCCAAACGGGCCTGGACCATCGGGAAGCAGGTGCATGCCAGCACCGCGACATCCGTTTCCCCGAGCGCCCGTGAAAGCTCAACGCCAAGCAGGGAGTCACCTGCGTTTTTATCCAGTTGGAGGCGGGCTATTTTGCGTTCGAGGTCTGTCGCGCCGATGGTGCGGATACGCATGGAGGGCAACGCTGAACCGAGAATGTCCGGGTAAACCCGCTGGGCGGCCGTAAACTCCGTGCCGATGATCAGGACCTTGCGGTTGACCATTCGGTGCGCTTCGGTCTTCACCAGTGCTTCGAAGCAATCCACCATCGAAACGATGTGCGTTAATCCGGTGATGGGTGCTTTGCAGTCTGTCAGCTGCCGATAACGGATCGAGAGCGTGTTACACGCAATGACCAGCGTATCCGATTTTGCTGCGGCCGCACGCAGCCAGCTATCGACCACGCCTGCTATGGCGCTGTCGCTTTTCACACCGAGCGGGTTGACCGCGTAGTCAGCCAAGAACACCACCTCACCCGCGCTGCCGGATTGCCACATCGACCTGACCACCGACAGGCCGCCGATACAGGTATCGGCTATAAAAACCGGTCGGGTGTCGATCGCCATTTATTTGTTACTGTCTTTTGAGCACTTTGCCCGGGAACGCGCCGGTCCGGGTATTGTTGTCGATCACTGGAACGCCGGCGACGATCACGTAGTTAAACCCGGTGGCATACTGGTGGGGGTGCGCCCAGTCCTGGTTGTCGTCCACCGTGGCAGGGTCGAAAATATTGATATCCGCCACCATGCCTTCAACCAGTACGCCCCTGTTATCAAGACCGATGCGGCTTGCGGGCAGGGCGGTCATCTTGTGGATGGCTTCTTCGAGACTCAGAATCCCTTCTGCACGCACATAGGTGCCCAATACCCTGGGAAAGGTTCCGTAGTTACGCAAATGCGGAACATCCTTGCCAAACGTGACGGCCGATCCATCCGAGGCGATGCTGGTGAAAGGGGCCTGCATGATGCGTTTCACGTCTTCCTCGACCATCATGAAATAGATCGCTGAACCCTCGCCGTCGTAAAGCATGTCCATCGCCACTTCGGCGCCATTTTCAATGGTCGGTTCAAGACCGTGCATGCGGGTGACCTCGGCCAGGGTCTTGCCCGAATACTCAGGGTGGCCTGAAAAAGACGCCAGCGTAATACGTGACAGGTCGCCGGCAGCCCTCGCACCGTTCAATTTTTTGATGGTATCGTCCTTGATCCTGGCGCGTGTTTCAGGGTCATCCAGCCGTGCCTGGAAATCCTCTTTGCTGCCGGCCCTCGCCCAGGCGGGGAGTACGTTGGCGAGTCCCGTGCTGCCGGCGGTGTAGGGGTACTGGTCAATCGCCACATCCAGCCCCTCTTTCCGCGCCGCCTCCACCAGGTCCAGGGTGATGGTGCTGTCGCCCCACATGCTGTTATCGGCCACCTTGTAGTGGGAAATCTCCACCGGTATGTGTGCTTCGCGCCCAATGCTGATTGCCTCTTCGATCGCCGCGATGATCTGGTCGAACTCATTGCGTATGTGAGTTGCGTATATGCCACCTTCCTTAGCGGCCACGCGGGCCAGCGCGACGACCTCGGGAGTTTCCGAATAGGTGCCGGGCAGATAGATAAGCCCGCTTGAGAGTCCAAAGGCGCCGTCATCCATCGCCGCTTGGACGAGGTCTTCCATGCGGACAAGTTCCTGCGCAGTGGGCGCACGGTTCTCATTCCCCATGACCTCTCTGCGCACGTCATTGTGACCGACAAAAAGACCGAGGTTTGCCGCGATGCCGGTTGCTTCGACGGAACGGAAGTAGTCATCGAGGTGGACGGGTGAACTGCCGCAATTGCCGGCCAGCACGGTTGTCACACCCTGGCGCAGGTAGTTTTCGATACCCGGGTTTTCCCTGATGTTGCGGTCGGCATGGGTATGCAGGTCGATAAAGCCGGGTGCAACGGTCAGGCCGCTTGCGTCGATGACACGCTTGGCGTGGGATTCGCCAAGGTCGCCAATTTTTACAATTGTGCCAGCTGAGATCGCAATATCACCCGGATAGGCCGGGGCGCCGGTGCCGTCAACGATGCTGCCGTTGCGGATCAGCATGTCGTAGGCGGGCGGTGCGACACTGCAGGCGGAAATAACCATGATCGGGATCGACATCGCCAAAACCCTCAAAAAACCAGCTCTCATTATCCTCTCCATAGCACCCGGCCGCGTGATGGATATCGTAATGATGCGGGGATAGCTGAACAAATAGAATTTTGGTCATCCCCCATAGCTAAGGGCTATGTTGCTTTGTGCGTTTTACGTTGTCCCGGTCTGCTGCGTGGTTTAATGCCGCAGAATCTGGCCGCGGAATGCCCCAAACGGTGATCCCCGGGTGTAAACGACCAGGTAGAGTCGGTTTCCAAGCAGATTGTTGACTTCCGCATTTGGTACCGCCCATGCGCCCTGCAGGCTGTCGCCCAGCAGCGCGACAATAGGACCGTTTGTACCCACCGCGCCGCGGTGTACTTTTATGTCAAGGATGTCCTCGGCCGCCAAGTCGGGTGTCTGGAGCGCAAAGCTGAGGATCTGGGTCGTTTGTCTGAAGCTGAGTTGTCCACCGGCCGCAGGTGAGTCGAGTACAAACGGATACACCAGTTGATCATTCAGAAGGGAGGGTGTCCTGGGGGGTGGACGCCGCGGTTTGGCCACCTGTTCCCAGGCGTAGGCGAGGGCCACGAGCCGGGCTTCCCCAAATGGTATGGCAAGCAACTCAATACCGATGGGAAGACCGTCGGGTGTAAACCCGGCAGGAACGGAAATCGCAGGCAGGCCGGAGTGTGCGGCGATCCGGCACAGGCTGGCGTACTGGGGTTCGCCAATATGTTGGGCCTTGACCCGCAAAGTGGGATACACAAGTGCGTCCAGCTTGTTCGCTGTCATCGCTTCAACCAGCAAGCGTTCTACCTTCTCGCGGTTTGCAAGCCTGTTGCGGTAGTCTTCTGAATTCTCGTCGGTTTTAAGCGAGCGCCGGTAGCGCGATTCAAGCACGGCGAGGTAGTTGCCACTTTCAAGTATTTCCGGCAATGATTTGACCGGTGCATTCGATTGCTCGAGATACCTCGCCAGGTCAAACCTGAACTCGATGTCGATGACGCTTGTGTCCTTGAGCAATTCATCCAGGCCCTCGATGCTGATTTCGATAATTTCGGACCCGTTTTCCGCCATTACTTCGGTGGCCTGCCGGATAATTTTTGAAACCTCGCCAAAGGGTGACTGCGTGTCGAGGTAGCCGGAAAGCAAACCGAGGCGTGCGTTTTTCAGTGCGTCTTTTTGCAGGAATTCAGTATAGCTTTCCGGTACGTGGCCGGTCGCCGCCAGCGACTGTTCGTCAGCAGGGTCGGGACCCACGGTCGCATCCAGCACTGTCACCAGGTCGATCATGCTGCGGGCGAGCGGGCCGCCCACATCCTGTGTATGTGAGAGTGGAATGATACCGTCGCGACTGGACAATCCCTGGGTGACGCGAAGACCGTAGAGGTTGTTTTGCGCGGCGGGGATGCGTATGGACCCGCAGGTATCGCTGCCCATGCCGACGGCGGCAAAGTTGGCCGTCACCGCGGCCGCCGTCCCGCCGCTCGAACCACCAGGATTTCTGCTCGGGTCGTAGGGGTTCAGCGTCTGGCCACCCAGCGAGCTGACCGTTTCGATGCCACGCGCGAACTCGTGCAGGTTGGTCTTGCCGATAAAAACCGCGCCCGCCTCGCGCAGCTTGCGTACCTGGTAAGCGTCGTCCGGTGGTACAGATCCGGTCATTGCAACCGAACTGGCGGTGGTCGGCATGTCAAAGGTATCGTAGTTGTCCTTCAACAGGACTGGTATGCCGTGCAGGGGCCCGCGTGGACCTTTTTCAGCGCGCTCTTTGTCGAGCGCAGCCGCCTCTTCCAGCGCGTGGGGATTGATATAGATGACGGCATTCAGTCGTGGGCCTTCATGGTCAAAAGCATTGATCCGCTCGAGGTACCAGGATACCAGTTCCTGCGAAGTCGTCTCGCCGTTCGCCATCGCGGCCTGCAACTCGGGAATGGTCAACTCGAAGGCATCAAAACCCCGCGCTTGAGCGCACAGGTCTGAAGTTGGAAGCAGGATAGCTATCAGGATCATTGCAAAGCGAGTCATTTCGCAAGGATAGTGGAACATGACAGTGGGTGCGAGTGAAAATGAGTCGGAAACGAAGTGCGTGGCGGCTGACTGGCATCAATATCCACATTGCCTGGTCAAGTGCTCATCCAATTCTGCAAATCGGCAAGTCAGGCATTGTAATTGGTCATGGTTGCTTTTATGTTAAGCGCTGCACAAAAATCCTGAAAAATCATCATGAACAAGAATCAATCCCCCGTCGGATTTCGTGGATTTCCACGTGTTTTCTGGATTGCCAATTCGGTCGAATTGCTGGAGCGGGCGGCCTACTATGGTGTGTTCATCGTCATCACTTTGTATTTATCGAGGATCCTCGGTTTCAACGATGTCCAGGCCGCCTGGATTTCTGGCGGGTTTTCAGCGGGGTTGTATTTTCTGCCCGCGTTTTCCGGTGCACTGGCCGACAAAATAGGCTTTCGCAAGGCCCTGCTACTGGCATTTGCCCTGCTCACGATCGGTTATCTCTGCCTGGCTTTATTTCCCCTGGCTTTGGAACAGCATGGGCTCGTTGAGTATGGCCGTCATCCCACGTTTAACGGTCTGCAACAGGCTGATGTCCGTTGGTCAATCATTCCTATCATGATAATTATCATGATAGGCGGGTCATTTATTAAGGCGGTGATTACCGGGACCGTGGCGACATCGACCACGGCAGCGAATCGCGCCAAGGGCTTTTCGATCTTTTACATGATGGTCAATATCGGCGCGTTTTCCGGTAAAACGATTGTGAAACCCCTGCGTGAGTCAATGGGCGACCTGGGACTGATAAACTTAAATTACTTCGCTGCAGGTATGACGTTCCTGGCATTTGTCAGTATTTTTTTATTCTTCAGGAATGCAGAACGAACAACAGAAAGCAAATCACTGCAGCAAATATTGCAGGCGCTTTGGCGGGTTCTGACCAATGGCCGGCTGATCACCCTGATTCTGATCATCACCGGCTTTTGGATGGTACAGCACCAACTCTACGCTACCATGCCCAAATACGTGTTGAGAATGGCAGGTGAGGGCGCATCACCCTCCTGGTACGCCAATGTCAACCCGTTTGTAGTGGTGGTTACCGTGGGCCTGGTCACATCTATGATGCGCCGGAAAAGTGCGTTGTTTTCCATGACAACGGGCATGTTCATCATGCCTGTCTCAGCGCTGGCAATGGCATCCGGAAATTTGATTCACGGCAATGTTGATCTGGGGTTTATGAGCGTTCATCCCATTGCGCTGATGATGATTGTTGGCATCGTCTTTCAGGGGCTCGCAGAATCTTTTATATCACCGCGTTTCCTGGAGTTCTTTTCCCTGCAGGCGCCGAAAGGTGAAGAGGCGATGTACCTGGGCTTCTCACATCTGCATTCATTTATCAGTTCTATTTTGGGTTTTGGGCTGTCAGGTTATTTATTGGATGCCTATTGCCCTGACCCCAGGAAATTTGCCAGTCATGAAGCGTGGCAAGCCGCAGCGGGCAATGCCCATTACATCTGGTATATTTTTGCAGGCATTGCATTGGTGTCCGCCATTTCACTGATTGTTTATGGCAAGGTTGTTCGTTATCTGGATGAAAAGAAACCGCCCGTAGCGCCTTTGGATGCTGAACTGGTGGTTGAGGTCAATTAGGCTTAAGGCGTTTGTACAATCGGGATAAGGAATCAAAATCGGATCTGTCGTGTAAAGCTGTTCACCAGGGAGGTCATATCGCGGGTTTTAACCGCCTTTTCCTCCGATTTTCTTGTGGAATGACGATGCTGCAGTTGAAAATTCCTATGGCATCGCCATCCCATACGTAATTCTTCACCTTGCGTTCAGCTAACAGGAACTATAGTGAGGCGGTGATAGACCCGGTTGGATTGTTTTATTGGGATGGAAGTTTGGAAGGTAACTAGAAAGTCCGAACGTCACGATCAAAAACTTCAACCGATGAATTTGAATTTTGTAGTATAGCTTTTAACCTGTTTTTACGAGGAGAAATGAAAAATGTTAACCAGAGCAATGATAATTTCAATGTTTTTGACACTGATGATGGCTGCCGGCGGTGTGCAGGCCGGTGGTGATGCTACACGAGGTGCCGAGTTGGCCACCGATTGTGCTGACTGCCACGGTGCTGACGGCAAAGGCGATGAAGATGTACCCGGGATTGCCGGACTGGATGCAGCCGAGCATGCAAAGATGCTGGCCGACTACCAATCAGGCGCACTCGAAGGTGAAATGAATGACTATGTAGGAGACCTCAGCGAACAGGATATGGCAGACCTTGCCGCCTACTATGCTTCGCTGCCTGCTAATTAAAGTACCTGAAAGACAAAGTACCTGAAAGACCCGGTCTTCAGGTATCAATCAAAACCCGACGCCAGCCTGGCGTCGGGTTTTTTCTGGAAGATTCAATTCCTTGTCGATGTACTGACGTTTCTCCGCCACAATTGGATCGGCTACACGGGAGAGGTCACGGCCAGGCATTCAGGTAACCGTTCGGAGACATGGCTGTCCTCGCCTTTCCTTACGCGGTTTAAATCGCTTCACGTTCAATTGGGCAGGTCATACAATGACCACCTCCGCGTCCGCGGCCCAACTCGGAAGCTGAAATTGTGAGCACCTCGATGCCGGCTTTGCGCAGCAGGGTATTGGTGTAGGTATTGCGGTCGTAACCAAGAACCACACCCGGAGAAAGGGCGACCACATTATTGCCATCGTCCCATTGCTCCCTTTCCTGTTGATAGCGGTTACCACCTGTTTGCACGACGGTCAGCTTTTTAAGGTCAAGGCAATCCGCGACCACCTCAAACAAATGACCTTTCTCATGATGAATGTCCAGTTCGCCCGGTTTGTCAGCAAGCCGATGGCTGAAGCAGCTGATTTCATTACAAATATCAAGGTAGGCGGTGGCTTTGTCCACATCGCATAAGGAAAACACGGTATCCAGGTGCATGGCAGCGCGGGAATGCGGCATCTGGCACGCAACCACCCGTGTTGCCGCACCCTTGGTCAGCAGTGCCTCGGCCATCTGGCCGACAGCCTGGTAGGTGGTGCGTTCACCCATTCCGATCAGCACACAACCATTGCCGATCGGCATGACGTCGCCGCCCTCCACGAAGGCCAGTTTCTGGTCCACGTCCGGATCTCCCCACCAGATTTCAAACTCATTTTCAGTGAAGAACGGGTGGAACATGTAAATAGCGGCGGTTAGCAGGGTTTCCTGCTTACGCGCCGGCCAAAACATGGGGTTCAGTGTTACACCGCCGTAAATCCAGCAGGTGGTGTCGCGGGTAAATGTGCAATTTGGCAGGGGATTCAAAATGAAACCGTCGTCATCGGTATAGGACGTGAAAATACGCTCGTCGAAAAAAGGCATGTCGCTTGGCGCAATGCCACCAATCAGGTGTTGTGCCAGCTCCGCTGAAGGCATTTCATCCAACCACGGACGAATAACGCGCGCTGCCATCAGGCCCACAAACCCGGGTGTAATCCTTCTGTCCAGAATAAATTCGCGTCCGTCCGGTATATCGAGCACTGTTTCGAGCAGGTCGTGCATCTCCAGTACATTGATGCCGCGGTCCGTCATTTTCGAAACGAAGTCAAAATGATCCCGCCGGGCCTGTTGCACCCAGATTACATCGTCAAAGAGCAGGTCCGCGCAATTGCGGGGCGTCAAACGCTCATGCGCCAGCCCCGGTTTACAGACCATCACCGTTTTGAGTGTGCCTACTTCGGAATTCGCACCTAACAACCTCGTCATCTTATCGATCCCTTTTCCCGGACAATGCGCAAGGAATTATATAGGCTCAAACCGAAGATATGAGAATTTCGAAGAATCTCAGGTCGATTCAAAGCGCACTGTTACGGCAACGGAACAAACCACAGCGTCGATACGGTCACCTGGGAGGGTCAGTCCGGTGGCCTTTGGGCAGGGCCGTTTTGAGGCCTGGGGTTGGGGGTAGTCCATAATTCACCGGAGAAATCCCAGACTTTATACATGGCCATAGCCCGGCCGAAATCTTGGCTATCTGCAACGGTCGTCAATCGAATTTGCTCTGTTCGACCACGCAGTTGATCTCCTTAAACCGCGCGCGCAAACAAAAAAGCCATCCCGGCGGGATGGCTTTTTTGTTTGGTGGAGGCGGCGGGAATCGAACCCGCAGTATTTGGATTGCTAAAAGATTTAAATATCCAAAAAAATACCCCGGCAAAATGCCGGGGTACGTCATTGGTGGAGGCGGCGGGACAGCTTATCCTTATCTTTCGAAAAGGGCTGGACTATACCTTCATCCTGATGATCAGGATGCGGAGCGTGTTATTCGAGGTTGTATACACCCCAAATCCTAGTATTGGCTCCTCTCCAAAGAGATCAGCCAGTCTATGAGTCTCTACAGGGCAGGCCTGGAGTTGGCCTCCTTCCTACCCCTCGGTATTGCCTTTGCAGTTGCCTGCTTTAGGTTTCACCGATGTGAGCTCCGTTTTCACTTTGCCATTACTGGCAAAGGCGACCCATATTGATCGAACCCGCGTCCGCAAGTGATCGGCTTTCGGCTCTACATGCTTATCCGTCCTATTAATTTAGTTGAAGGCTACCCGGTCGGCAGGGAAAACAATCAACGATCCTGGATAGGTTTTAACGGATCCACACCAGGCGTGCTTAGCCGCGATTCTGTGTTGGGTGACTCCCGGGCTCCGACTCGCACAGACACGCTTCGGGCGGAAGGCACTAAGCTAGGTTTTTAAGCTGCTAGTGCGTAGTTGTCGTCGTTGGCAACTAAAAGTTTGCAATCAGTTTAACGAGTTATCTGCAGCTCGGCATGCACCTAGAGTTTCACGACCCACGTCGAAGCCAGGTCGCCCCCGGTAAATCTTAAGAACGCAATTCTACGGGATTGTTCCATGGGTGTCTGTAAATTGTCTGTAAATTGATTCAAATATTGACGATGAATGCATTTGCCTTGCTCAACAGCACTCGCGCAGGTTCAAGGGCTTTCGACATTTCCAGATCAAGTGTCACGAAACATCTTCCACGATTGAAAAACTCCTTTTTGCCAATATGCGCTGTGTGAAAACCAATCGCGTTTGGATTATATGTGCGGCGTGCCGCGCTCAATAATGGCTTTGCAATCGACATTTTCAGGCAAAGTTCCATACACCCAGCCCTGGTTTTCAGGGTTCAGGCGCGACGCACAAAAAGCCTCGGCAATGCCTGTATCACCGTATTGAAACAACGTTGAGGCCTGGAAAGCCAGCGCCATTCGTCCAACAATAGCCCGGGCACGATATTCGACGTTATCCAAACGGGCGAATTCGCTGTTGATCCGGGTAATCGCCTGATCCAAAAAGCGATCCGCGCCTTTTGCGAAACTCAACTCTTTGTGAAACGCCTCCAGCGATGCCGGTGATTTGTGCAGGGCGCGCAACATATCCAGACATTGAACATTACCGCTTCCCTCCCAAATGGCATTGACTGGTGATTCCCTGAATAATCTCGCCATTATCAGGTCTTCCATGACAGCGCTGCCGCCAATACACTCCATGGCTTCATAAGCGTGCCCCGGTGCGCGTTTACAAATCCAATATTTGCCAACAGCAGTGCCCATTCGCATCAACATTTGCTCGTGTTCATCATCTGGATGATCCAGCGAGTGCGCGATACGCATCGCAAAAGCGACAGCGCCTTCGTTTTCAAGGATCAAATCTGCCAGCACGTTTTGCATCAAACGCTGTTCTGTCAGTAAATGGCCAAATACGGAGCGCTGTGAGCAATGATGGGTCACCTGTGCAACCGCCTGTCTCATACCGGCAGCGGAACCCACCATGCAATCAAAGCGCGTCATTGCGACCATCTTCAAAATGACCGCAACGCCACGACCTTCCTCGCCCACCAACCAACCCAGCGCACCGCGCAATTCGGTTTCACTGGAAGCGTTGGATGCATTTCCCATCTTGTTTTTCAAACACAGGATTTGAAGGGGGTTCTTACTGCCATCCGGGTGCCAGCGGGGAACCAGGAAGCAGGAAATTCCACCCTCCGCCTGGGCCAGTACCAGGAAGGCATCACTCATTGGCGCAGAAACGAAATACTTGTGTCCCACCAACTCATAGGCCTGGCCCGGGCCGGGATGATCCAGGGGGCAGGCCCGGGTGGTATTCCGACGGACATCCGAACCACCCTGCTTTTCCGTCATGGCCATACCGATCGTGAGTCCCTTTTTCTGGTCATGATGGAGATTGCGCGGGTCATATTCTCTCGTCAGAATTTTCGGGGCCCAGGTCGCATACAGGTCGGGTTGCTTTTGCAGTGTTGGAATCGAAGCGGATGTCATGGTAACGGGGCAACCGTGACCTGCTTCCACCTGGGTCATCATGTAGCTTTTGGCGGCACGCACCACGTGCGCGCCCGGGCGCGGCTCAGACCAATGGGAGCCATGTAAACCTTCACGGATCGAAAGCCTCATCAACTCATGGTATGCGGGATGAAATCTGACTTCGTCGATACGAACTCCACGGGGATTGTGGGTATGCAGGGTTGGCTTGTTTTCATTGGCCTGAAAGCCCCAGGTAATGACTTCCGCGCTACCGGTTATCTCGCCGAACTGGTCTAATTCAGGTTCACCCCACCCGCCTCCATGCGCCCAGACGGCCTGCTTTAAGGCCTTGTCTTGTTCGTACAGGTTGTAATCCTGCAGGATGTCCGGCTGGTTAAAAACCTCGTGTGTCTCGGGCCAATAGCTGTTGGCCGGCTTGAATGCCTGCCCGTTCTCAGTGGTTTTGTGCGGTGGGCTCTTTTTAGAAACAGATGACATGACAAATTCTCCTTTGCGTGGAAAATCTGAACAATAAGCCTGTACTCAGGTCTCGACCACGGGCGCTGCGCTCTCGTTGACTAGCGGCTTTTTGCAGGAATCTTACTCATGGTCCATTCAGACATGGCTGTGTTAGTCAGGATCGGGTTCACACCGTGATTTACGGGTACAGCCGAACCATTACAGACTAGCATATTCCGGTAATCAAACACATTGTCAGAGTCGGGTCAGAGCATGAATTTATCAGGTGACTGAGTACGGACATGTTTGTGCAAAGACGAAGGAAACTTTACCCGGCCAGGATTTCTGTTGGCGTCATCCAGCGTGGGAACAACGGGCAAGTACTTTTTACTTCAGATGCGGCGATTGCTGCCTGCGCCAACCGGCCTGAATTTGGGTGCAATCGAATTTGATCTTCGTGTGCATGATCATCGTGTACATGCCTGGGTTTTCATGACCACCCATGTTCATTCTCTTGGTACGCCACTACAAAATGGTTGTGTGTCGCGGCCCATGAAAGGCTTACCATGACCACCATTGATTTACTCCGGCACCCTGCGCTGAGCCCAAATGCATTCCAGGGCCGGTTCCGAGAATGAGCGGAAGTGACATCCCAGTCCGGCATCAGGGTAACTGATGCCGGAAAGGGATGTCTTGTTTCCTCTTACTTTTCCTCCACTACCTGCTGCAGTTGGCGGGGGCGTTCCCGACGTCCATCTCGTCAAACTGGTTGCCGATGGTAGCCCGAATCCGACAAGGCGCCCGGCCGAATTCCGTCTCGCCGAGTTCCCGTTCAAATCTCCAGTTGCCTTTGCGCCTGGTTCGGGTCCAACCGATCCTTTCACCCGTATTGGCATTTGTGATGATAACTTTTTGCTTCCGACGCTCACCACTGGTGCCCTTCACTAGCAGGCGGCTGTCGTCTTCGTGGCTGGATTCCCACTCGGCCTTATCAATATGAACCGAACTTGGGGGTGGACCATTATCATCACCGCAGTTGGCGGGGGCGTCTTTAACCGCTTTTTCAGCAAACTGTTTGCCAATGGTAGCCCGGACCCGGCAAGGAGACCTGTCGATTTCCTTTTCGAACTTCCATTCGCCACCCTTCGGTACGCGGGTTGTACCGATGGTTTCACCGGTATCAGCGTTACTGATGATCACGGTTGCGCCCCGGTCGCCCCTCACACCCTTTACTACCAGTCTGTGGTCTCCGGATTCCCACTTGGCCTCATCAATTATGACGGTGCTTGGAGGCACAATAATCGAGATTGTGGCAGTCGTCGTATCGGTGCTGGTCGAACCGGCATTGTCGGTGACCGTCAGGGACACGGTAAACGAACCGTCGCCGGTATAGCTGTGGGACGGGCTGACACCCGAACCGCTGCTGCCGTCGCCAAAGTCCCAGGCGTAACTGCTGATGCTGCCGTCGGAATCGCTTGAAGCCGAACCGTCAAAGCTGACTGCGGTACCGACCGTACCCGTATATGGGCCGCCGGCATTGGCTGTCGGCGGAACGTTGGCGATGGGCGCGATGGTGGCCGTGGTGCTGGCCATATCGGTGCCGCCTGCATTGTCGGTGACCGTCAGGGACACGGTAAACGAACCGTCGCCGGTATAGCTGTGGGACGGGCTGACACCCGAACCGCTGCTGCCGTCGCCAAAGTCCCAGGCGTAACTGCTGATGCTGCCGTCGGAATCGCTTGAAGCCGAACCGTCAAAGCTGACTGCGGTGCCGACCGTACCCGTATATGGGCCGCCGGCATTGGCTGTCGGCGGAACGTTGGCGATGGGCGCGATGGTGGCCGTGGTGCTGGCCATATCGGTGCCGCCTGCATTGTCGGTGACCGTCAGGGACACGGTAAACGAACCGTCGCCGGTATAGCTGTGGGACGGGCTGACACCCGAACCGCTGCTGCCGTCGCCAAAGTCCCAGGCGTAACTGCTGATGCTGCCGTCGGAATCGCTTGAAGCCGAACCGTCAAAGCTGACTGCGGTGCCGACCGTACCCGTATATGGGCCGCCGGCATTGGCTGTCGGCGGAACGTTGGCGATGGGCGCGATGGTGGCCGTGGTGCTGGCCATATCGGTGCCGCCTGCATTGTCGGTGACCGTCAGGGACACGGTAAACGAACCGTCGCCGGTATAGCTGTGGGACGGGCTGACACCCGAACCGCTGCTGCCGTCGCCAAAGTCCCAGGCGTAACTGCTGATGCTGCCGTCGGAATCGCTTGAAGCCGAACCGTCAAAGCTGACTGCGGTGCCGACCGTACCCGTATATGGGCCACCGGCATTGGCTGTCGGCGGAACGTTGGCGATGGGCGCGATGGTGGCCGTGGTGCTGGCCATATCGGTGCCGCCTGCATTGTCGGTGACCGTCAGGGACACGGTAAACGAACCGTCGCCGGTATAGCTGTGGGACGGGCTGACACCCGAACCGCTGCTGCCGTCGCCAAAGTCCCAGGCGTAACTGCTGATGCTGCCGTCGGAATCGCTTGAAGCCGAACCGTCAAAGCTGACTGCGGTACCGACCGTACCCGTATATGGGCCACCGGCATTGGCTGTCGGCGGAACGTTGGCGATGGGCGCGATGGTGGCCGTGGTGCTGGCCATATCGGTGCCGCCTGCATTGTCGGTGACCGTCAGGGACACGGTAAACGAACCGTCGCCGGTATAGCTGTGGGACGGGCTGACACCCGAACCGCTGCTGCCGTCGCCAAAATCCCAGGCGTAGCTGCTGATGCTGCCGTCGGAATCGCTTGAAGCCGAACCGTCAAAGCTGACTGCGGTACCGACCGTACCCGTATATGGGCCGCCGGCATTGGCTGTCGGCGGAACGTTGGCGATGGGCGCGATGGTGGCCGTGGTGCTGGCCATATCGGTGCCGCCTGCATTGTCGGTGACCGTCAGGGACACGGTAAACGAACCGTCGCCGGTATAGCTGTGGGACGGGCTGACACCCGAACCGCTGCTGCCGTCGCCAAAATCCCAGGCGTAACTGCTGATGCTGCCGTCGGAATCGCTTGAAGCCGAACCGTCAAAGCTGACTGCGGTACCGACCGTACCCGTATATGGGCCGCCGGCATTGGCTGTCGGCGGAACGTTGGCGATGGGCGCGATGGTGGCCGTGGTGCTGGCCATATCGGTGCCGCCTGCATTGTCGGTGACCGTCAGGGACACGGTAAACGAACCGTCGCCGGTATAGCTGTGGGACGGGCTGACACCCGAACCGCTGCTGCCGTCGCCAAAGTCCCAGGCGTAACTGCTGATGCTGCCGTCGGAATCGCTTGAAGCCGAACCGTCAAAGCTGACTGCGGTACCGACCGTACCCGTATATGGGCCGCCGGCATTGGCTGTCGGCGGAACGTTGGCGATGGAACAATCACTATCAGCGGTGTCGTAAGTGCCGTCACCGTCGTTATCCAAACCTAATAATGAGCCTGCGAACGCCCCTTCTGAACCGTTCGGGTTACAGGGGTCTACCGGTATAAGCGGGTGGTTGCTGCCCGGGTTTGCATAGTACTCCGGTAGTACATCCTCACCCACGGGGGTGTAAGTCGCGGGATCTGCGTCGTCGTGACAACCCATGCAGTCCGTTTCGCCGGCGTTTGTATGGTGTTGACGCAAGCCTGCACCACGACCGGGGGATAAACCGTCATGGCCCATGTCTTCCTCTCTGCCATGGCAGCCAACACAGGCGATAGGAGCAAGACCTGAACCACCTGCGGAAATGCCCAGGTAAGCTGGACTTCGACCGGAAGACACGTGGCAGGTATTACAATCTGAATTCAACATGGTCCTTCGATGAACATCATGGAGGTCATCACCCCAATTGGAACCGTCTGAAAGTGAAATGTAGGGGCTGCGTAGAAAACCGCCGTGACACCCGTCGCAACCTGAGGAGTAGTCCTCGTACGCCCAGGATTCGGACGTCCAGGTCATCAGGACCGCGATCATCATGAGTAATGCGAACAAAGGCGACATATTCGCCCTGGTCCGCGATGTTAGCTGTTTCATTGATATTCTCCTCGGTTTTTCCAACGACGTCATTCACATTCCCGCAATGGTTCAGCGAATTAACACTTTCAACTCCTTCTCTCATGTCATGCCCAAACAGGGCAGCATGGAGGAGCATTAAAATTACAACTTATTCAGAGTGATTAGCCGAGGATGCGTTTGGTATATGCAAAACCATTTTCCGGTAAAAGACTCTGAAGACATCTGATTTTTTATGGAAATGTACCGGTCTCTCAATAAGTGATTTTTGGTACAGACAGGCGGGGGTATGCGAGTTTAGACATATGTAAAGTTGCTCAGCATCCTTGCCTTTTTGCCAATAGAAAAACTAGCGGCAATTTCAACATTCAAAAATAAGTGTCTGAGCGCAATTATATGTTTTACGGCGGGACGATCATTTAAATAAGGTCTGAACGCAATAGTAATATTACATTAAGAAACCCTAAATTAAGCGGGTGAGAAGGGTTTTAGAAAAAACAACCGGATACACGCATGACTTTAAACGTTAGAAGTGATGGGTGTCCAGACTTCGTCCAGACTTCGATTCTTCCAGACTTCGATTGCAGACTTCGGCGTCCAGACTTCTGCGGGACAGCTTATTCCAAGTCTCTTGAAAAGGGCTGGACTATACCTTCATCCTGATGATCAGGATGTGGAGCGTATTATTCGAGCTTGTATACACCTCAAATCCTGGTATTGGCTCCTCCCCAAAGGGATCATCAATCTATGAGTCTCTAAAGGGCAGGCCTGGGGTTGGCCTTCTTACTACCCCTCGGTATTGCCTTTGCAGTTGCCTGCTTTAGGTTTCACGACCCACGTCGAAGCCAGGTCGCCCCCGGGCAATTCTGTCGGACGCAATTTTACCGGTTTGGTTCCCGGCAGCCTGTAACAGTTGTTCGGAATAAGAAACTATTAATGCGCTGATTGCGGTTGCGACAGTTTTTCGGCGTTTACCAGGCCCGACAATTCACCAGCGTTTCGAATAATAAAGTCCGCACCGAGTTTTTCAACGGATACGGACCGGTAACCCCATGGAACCACGCCGACGGCGACAATGGCGGCGCGGGCGGTTTGCACGTCAGTGACGGAATCGCCGATCATCAGGCTGGATGCGGGTTCTGCGATGAGCTCACGCAGACAGGTCAGCAGGGGCAGCGGGTCGGGTTTGCGGGCAGGGGTGGTATCACCGCCGACGACACTGCTGAAGTAGCCGGACAAGCCAAGCGCCTTGAGGATTTGCCGTGATGCCGCTTCCGGTTTATTGGTGCACACACCCATGCGGATACCCAACGCCTGGATATGGTTCAACATCGTGACCACGTGTGGATACGGCCTTGTGTACTCGGTCAGGCAAGTTGAATATTCCTGCACAAACAGGGATACCAATTGATCGAGCTGTGCCGCATCCGGACGTATTCCGACGGCGTTGAAGCCCCTTTCCACCAGCTTGGCCACGCCGTTGCCGATCATCGACCTCACCATTGTGAGCGGCAGAGGGGCAAAGCCGCGCATGTCCAGCACAGTGTTCAGCGCCGACGCCAGGTCCGGCGCTGAATCAACCAGTGTGCCGTCGAGGTCCCAAACGACCGCTTCGGCCCTTAACTCAGCCTTTGACATTGAGCTGTTTCCGCCAATCCGGAAAGAGGCTGTCGGCATCGGCCGGGAAGCTCTCAAACGCGCGTGCCAGTTCCTTGTGCTCTTTCGCGTACTCGAGCGGGTCGGCACCTGCGCGCCAGCAAGCTTCGGCCTGGCGTAACGATTTTGCACCGGAGGCCGGACCATCGACGTGTCCGTAACAGCCGCCACCGGCGGTCAGGATCAGGTTTGAGTGCCCGAGATTTTTAAAAAAACCGGGGATCCTGAGCGCGTTCATGCCGCCCGAAATGATCGGCGTAGTGGGGCGTATGCCCTGCCATTCCTGGTGGTAATACGGGCCATCCGCGCTGTCTCGTTCGATCATGTAGGCAATCGCCCTGTCATCCTGTTCACCTTCCATCTTGCCGTAGCCCATGGTGCCGACATGTATGCCCGAGGCGCCCTGCAGCCGGGACATTTTGCCCAGTACAAAAGAAGTATAACCGCGTTTGGCCGATGGTGAAGTGACCGCACCGTGACCGGCCCGGTGGTAGTGCAGGTACTGCTTGGGAAAATGTCTGCGCGCGGTTGTTATGGCGGTAGGGCCGGCCACGTAGCCATCCACGAGGAAAGCCACGTGGTCGGCGTTTTCGGCGAAGGTTTCGAGGATGAATTCACCGCGTGCGATCATTTCACGGTAATCGTCGGCGGTGATATTGGCGGAGAACAACTTGGCCTCGCCGGTTTTATCCTGGGCGCGGCGCATGGAATCCGCAACCAGCCTGATCGTTTCTTTTAACGGTGCAAATACCTGGTTGCCCTGTGGTTCATCATTCTTGATGAAGTCACCGCCCAGCCAGAAATCATAGGCCGCGTCGGCGAAGGGTTTCGGCCTCAGGCCGAGTTTGGGCTTGATGATGGTGCCGACGATAAAACCGCCGTCTTTCACCGGCCGGCCGAGCACGCGCCAGAGATCGGAGATGTCGGTTGATGGACCGTCAAACAGTTTCAGGTAGCCTGGTGGCACCCAGAAATCATGCATCTTGGCGTGCTCCACATCGCCCATGCCCTGGTTGTTGCCGATGGCGAGGGTCAGGAACGAAGCCAGCATCGCACGCCCGTCGATGATGTTGCGGTCGAACAGGTCGACGGGGTAGGCGATCTTCAACAGTTCCCTTGATTCGTCAATTTCATACACGAGCGCATCAACACCCATGGTGAAGTCATCCGTGGTGGAAACCGTGACGTTGGTGCCGGTGGATGATTCCGCGGCGAAGTGCGCGGCCGTTTCGAGATAGCCGTAACCCGCCTTGGGTTTCATGTGGTAGGCCACCAGCACATGGCGACCGGCGTCTATCAGGTCCTGTTCTTTCAGGTCAAGATTGGCGTATCGGTTGGATTGATCCATTATTCCTCCTAAAAATTAAAAGTTTAAAAATAATTCGGTTCAGCGCGACCGGCGTCTGCGTTCCATCAAACGCAAAATCATCGGGGTCAAAATGAGTTGCATGGCGATCGCCAGCTTGCCGCCCGGTATAACGATGGTGTTGGCGCGTGACATGAAGCTGTCCTTGATCATCGAGATCAGGTAAGGGAAATCAATACCGCGCGGATTTTTAAAACGGATGACCACCTTGGATTCATCTGCGGTCGGTATATAGCGGGCGATAAATGCGTTCGACGTGTCCACCGTCGGGATGCGCTGGAAATTGATATCTGTCTCGGAAAATTGCGGACAGATATAACTGATGTAGTCGGGCATGCGGCGCAAGATGGTCTCACGGATTGTCTCCATCGAATGGCCGCGGTCGGCCTTGTCACGGTGAATTTTCTGTATCCACTCGAGGTTGATCACCGGAACGACCCCGATGGTCAGGTCACAGTACTGGGCCAGGTTGACAGTATCTGTCACCACTGCGCCGTGCAGGCCCTCGTAAAACAGCAACTCGGTTTCCTCCGGTATGTTCCGCCACGGTGTAAACGTGCCCGGCGGTGAATCGTGAAACTTGGCTTCGATGTCATCGTGCACGTAATTTCGGATGCGCCCGCTGCCTTCTTGGCTGAATTGCCTGAAGACGTTCTCCAGGTCTTCCAGGCGGTTTGCTTCCGGTCCAAAATGGCTGAAATGGTTGTTGCCCTTATCGGTTTCTTCCTGCATCACGATTTTCATGTCTTTGCGGTCGTAACGGTGAAAGGCATCGCCTTCGATAGCGGTGGCATTGATCCCTTCGCGTTCAAAAATGCGCTCGAAAGTTTGTTTGACCGTTGAGGTTCCGGCACCTGAAGAGCCCGTGACGGAAATAATGGGGTGCTTGACAGACATATGCTTCTCCTGGCTTCAATCCCGCAGCAGGGTGCGGTTTCTGAACAGTTGGGGCCGTTCGTTGTAAGGGTTTATCCCTGCGTAGTACTTTTCGACCAGTTCAACTTCGTGCTTCGAGCCGAAAATCATCGGAACCCGCTCGTGGATATTTTGCGGTTGTATTTCAAGTATTCGCTGGATACCGGTGGTTGCGTTACCGCCGGCGTTTTCGATCAGAAAAGCGATCGGGTTACATTCGTAAACCAGGCGCAGACGCCCGGTGGCGTAGCCTTTGCGGATATCCGCGGGGTACAGAAATATTCCGCCACGGGAAAGGATGCGGTGACATTCCGCGACAAGTGATGCGATCCAGCGCATGTTGTAATTGGTGCCATGCGGCCCTTCTTCGCCCTCCAGGCAGTCGTCCACATAAGCCCGGATATGGCCATCCCACTGGCGTGAGTTTGAACTGTTGATTGCAAATTCGTTGGTGTCGTCTGGAACGGTGACATGTTTTGATGTCAGTCGAAACTCCCTTGCAAGGGGCTCCAGCGTAAAGATCATAGTGCCGTCTCCGAGGGTCAGTACCAGTGCCGTCTGCGGCCCATAGATAACGTAACCGGCTGCCAGTTGTGCTGTTCCCGGTTGCAGCAGGCGGCAGGGATCATCCATGTTGCTGCCATCCTCGACGATACCCGAGGGCAGGATTGAAAATATCGTGCCGACTGAAACATTGGTATCGATATTGGAAGAACCATCCAGCGGATCGGTGGCGACAAACAGCGGTGCACCCTTGTTGATTGAGAAGGGTTCTTTCAGTTCCTCGGAGACCAGACAGGATACGGGTGCACCGTGCAGCGCTTCGATGAGCAGGTCATTGGCGAGCAGGTCGAGCGCTTTCTGGGTGTCGCCGTCCGCGTTATTGCCTTTGCTGGCACCCAGTTTGCCGGCCAGGGGTCCGCGGGCCACCAGCGCGGAAATCTCGATGCAGGCGTCCGCGATAGCCTCGAGCGTGGCGGTGATGTCCCTACGTTTGATCGACTTGCCTGCCCAGGTTGCAAGGTAGCGTTTCAGGCTGGGGAATTTCCGCATGTGTCTCTCCTCGAGTGACGGTGGCGGACCGCAGAAAGCGTATCCGGCTTTGATTGCCTGAAAGTATAGGAAAGCGCGATACCATCCGTAATATGCATAAGGGGGGCAGAACCGGGTTTTTTGGGTAGGAAAAAACCCACCCATAAGAAAGGCTGATCAAATGTCTAAAGCAAGTTGCTTGTGATTCAGCTCTTCAGATACAGAGCGATCGCCTGGCCGCGGTTTCTGACACCAAGTTTTTCAAACAGGTTGCGGACGTGGTACTTGACGGTATTGGTGGAAACCGCTTTCTCGGACGCGATTTCCTTGTTGGTACGGCCCGCGGCCAGCGAGGACAGGATTTCCAGTTCCCGCTTGGTCAACGTACCCAGAGGGTTGGCATTGAGCTGTGTGACATCGACGTAGGGGAATACCATGCGGCCACTGGCTACCTGCACAATGGTGTCGAGCAGGTGTACCGGTTGATCATTTTTGGAGACGAAGGCGGCGGCACCATGCGCCATGACCTGCAGCGGTACCGTGTCGCTTTCGAAACCCGTGTAAACGATTACGCGCGGCGGGTTCTTGCGGGTTTGTAAGCGGTCGAGGATAAAACGCGCATCGGCGGGCGGTATGATCCAGCCGACCACCGCCACCTCCATCGGTACCGGCTCTATTGTCCTGAGAAACTCGTCCGAGTTCTCGCTTGCACTGACCAGTTCGATGCGTCCGTCCTCGGAAAATAGCTGCTTGAGCGCCGCCCGCATCAACGGGCTCTTGTCTGCAATTCCGACGCGAATCGGCGGCTTCGGATCGTGCTTACTGACCATCTGCACATGGTACTCCATGCGTCGTGGTCACAACAGCATTCCGCCTGGTTTTTGTGTGTTCCAAGGAGGTGTCTGGAGCGTTGATTAACCGTGTTTCATGATGCGTGCTTTTTGCCGCTCCCAGTCGCGGTCTTTCTGGTCGGCGCGCTTGTCATGGGCTTTCTTGCCCTTGGCTGTGCCAATTTCTACCTTGACCTTGCCGTGTGACCAGTACATGGCGGTTGGAACAACGGTAAAACCCTTGCGCTCCACCTGTCCGGTCAAACGGTCGATTTCGCGGCGGTGCAGCAGCAGCTTGCGTGTCCTCACCGGATCGGGGTTGACGTGGGTGGATGCCGTCGGCAGCGGATCGATCCGGCAGCCAAACAGGAACGCCTCGTTGTCTTTCAGCAGGACATAGGAATCGGCAAACTGCACCCTGGATTCGCGCAGTGACTTGACCTCCCATCCTTCCAGGCCCAGCCCGGCCTCGATACGTTCCTCGATGTGATAGTCAAAACGGGCGCGCTTGTTGCGTGCTATCGTCTTGGTGCCGTCGCCGTGGGTGATTTTCGTAGTTTTTTTATTCATCAATGTTTTCCTGCCAGTCGGCTATCTTACTGCGTCTGGCGTCTTAGGGAACCTCTGATTTATTCTGGGCGAAGTAGATTGTAATTCAAAATGTCCAGGTTCAAGGCGTGGAACGCACCTAATAGCGGGACTATTGGGAAGATTCACAACGCAGAAGCTGGACATTTTGGACATAAGCTACGAGTTCATGAATAGATCAGAGGTTCCTTAGCCCGAATGATTCACCAAGGCGGACGAATACATAAAAAATGTCTCTTTATTTCATGGTGATATAGGTGATGTTGGCCTTTTTCCAAAATTACAGTTTGTCCTATCCGGTTTTGCAACGCATCTGACTTCACATTTTGGCCGATCCTTCTCAAACCATAGCGGCGCTATGCTTTTTCGAACGATCGATCAAACTGTTTCGCCAGCTACGCTGCAAATTCCGGATCCCTGGTGAATTATCCGGGTTAGCTCTATGCCGTGACCACTCAAGCGTGCGAATCGTGTAAAATTTTGTCTTCTTTGGAAACCGGGTCTTATGAAAATATTACGCTCAGCACTGGTTACATACAGTGCAATGGACATGTACAAGCTGGTGGAGAATGTTCCATTCTACCCACAGTTTCTGAGCTGGTGCACTGCCACGAAAGTTCACGAACAGGATGATCATTTTCAGAAAGCTTCTTTGACGGTCGTGGTCGCGGGGATCAAGCAGAATTTCACCACTTTGAATACGCTGCACAGCGGGGAAAAGGTTGAAATGAGATTGTTTGAGGGTCCGTTCAGGAACCTGCAAGGGGAGTGGCGCTTTGTGCCCCTGGGTGAGGATGGCTGCAAAATCAGCCTGGAACTCGATTTTGAAATGAATGCCGGTCCGATGTCGAAAATGTTTGGCAAGGGCTTCGGCAGGATTGCGGACCGGCTTGTCGATGATTTCTGCAAACGTGCTGAAAAGGTCTATCCATCGTGACTGGACCGGAGACCCGGCCGACCATCCGGGTAGAGGTCGTGCTGGCGATGCCTGCGAGGCAGGAGCTTGTAGGGCTGGAAGTCGCTGCGGGTACGACATTGGCCGAAGCAATCGCCCGGTCCGGTGTGCCGGGTTTGTTTGAAGACTTTGAACTTGACCTTACGAAGGTGGGTATTTTTGGCCAAAAAGCCGAACCGGACCTGGTCCTGCGGGAGGGTGACCGGGTGGAGATTTACCGATCACTGGTCGCTGACCCCAAGGAAGTGCGCCGCCAAAGAGCGCTGGCGCAATCCAGGTCATGATAGGTTGCGGAACACCCCCGTCACGCCACAATTCGAGTATCGAATCAGGGTTTGAGCGGTGAATCAACCGGCACCGTGATACCGGCTACGTTCAAAGCTTTCTCCATGACCCTGAGCTGAGCCTGGGCTTCGTCATAGGTGTCATAAAGTCCGGAGCGTACCTGGTGGCGTGTGCCCAGTCCGGGAACGACCTGCTCCCTGAGGTTTGCCTCGAACCCTTTGGCTTTGACTTTCTCGGAGAATTCCAGCGCCTCCTCGTGCGTGTTGAATGCACCCAGTTGCAGGGTCCAGTTGATAATGGAGTCATCGGTAACGAGTTGGGTCTTCTTGGCGGTTGCTATGTCCTTGACGCCAGCAACAGCTGTTTCGGTCTCTGCAAGCGCCTTGATGTCGCCACCCTTCGAATCACCGATCCCATCGGTTGCAACCAACTGATCATTCTCAAACCTGAACGTCACCAGGCGCCTTACCGGTTCGCCACCACGGCGGCTGAACAATGAAATATAATCCCACAGGTCTTTGTGGAACGGGTCCTGCACTGCGGGTGTGCCAAGCAGGTAGGCAACCTGCTTTTTTGTCATGCCAAGATGAATCTGATCCAGGTCTTCCTGTTCGATGGCATTGCCCTGCTGAACATTTTGTTTGTAAATAATGTTGCAGCCCGTGTTTAATGTAAGCACGGCAATCAGTGCTAAAAACAAATACCTGGTCATCTGGTTCCTTCGAAAATGGCTGTGGCTAATGTTCAAGGCCGTGAATGATACAATAGTAAGGTGTGATGAAGAACAGCCGATTTCAACTTTATAGCAACAGGACAAGACAGTGGATGATGGAAATCTTCGTAAAGCAGGTCTGAAAGTCACCCAACCGAGAAAGCGCATACTCGAATTACTGGACGAAGCGGGTAACAAGCACGTCACTGCAGACGACATATACAGGGTTCTGATACAGGCCGGCGAAGACATCGGACTGGCAACGGTTTATCGCGTACTGAACCAGTTCGAGGCGGCAGGGTTGGTGGTAAAGCACAACTTTGAGGGCGGGCAGGCCTACTACGAACTGGATTCGGGCGACCATCATGATCACATGGTATGTGTCGAAAGCGGCAAGGTCATCGAATTTTCAAATGCCGAGATCGAACGTTTGCAGGCGGATATTGCGTCCAGGCACGGCTATGACATCGTCGACCACAGCCTGGTGATGTACGTACGTCCCAAAAAGAAAAAATGAGTAAGCCGACCGCCGGCGGTTGAAACCCGGCGTGTGCTAGCCCGCATGTTGCACCAGTATCCCGGAGACTGGCGCACGACTGCAGGGATGCAGGAGGTAGGGCAATGTCGGGAACAATTGCCGAGGTCAGGTGCGGTTGGGTGCAGGGCTGGAGTGAGGATCATAGCCATAGCGATGGTCCGAGGGAAGCTCAAGTCCAGGCGTGCCTGAACTAGCCAGGGCCGGGATAGGTACCGGGCCGGGTACAAAGTGTACCCTGGGATTCATCAACAAAAATTCCATTTAGGTCAATCGATTCAATTAGATATGGTGAGGCCCGATGCCGACTGGTGCAATATACGGGCTAGCAGTCTGTCGGACTTAACATGATCTACTCGGCAACTGCTCCATGCGTTACCCTACCTCCCACATCCATGTGGTCGTGCGAAAAACCCGAATTTGGCCAGATTTCCCGATCTTTTTCGTTAAATAGCGGTGCTATTCGCCTCAAAAGATCGAAAAATCTATCTCAAATCGGATTTCCCTCGTTACGATCGGTCAAGTCCGACAGACTGCTAGGAGTCTGCGCGGTAGAAATATCCGTCGTGAGAAAGCGACACAGTGAGGACAGTTTTTCGCAGTTTTGAGGAGAATAGCACCGCTATTTGACGATAAAGTGCGGAAAAATGGACCGCTGTGACACCTTCGCAGCAGGAATACTTTCCACTGCGCAGACTCCTAGCCGGACGCTGCTCCATCGCTGAGCAACTCGAGTGCGTGGGCACGGCTTTGATCAGAGATTTTTCCACTTAGCATCCTCGCGATCTCATCGACCCTGCCGGTCTTGTCAAGCAGTTGCGTATCGACCAGCGTGGATTCTTTTCCGGCCGCCTTGCGCACCTGCAACTGGTGGCTTGCACATACCGCGACCTGGGCCAGGTGTGTGACGCACAGGGCCTGGCCGGCACCCGACAGGCGTTTCATCAGCCTGCCGACGGCATTGGCAGTCTCACCGCCGATACCGGCATCGACTTCGTCAAATATCTGTGTTACGGCTTCGCAACCGGCGCTCGCGGCGACCTTGATGGCAAGGCTGATTCTCGATAATTCACCACCCGATGCGATCTTGTTCAATGGGCCGGGAGGCAGGCCGGGATTGGCGCTGATCCGGATTTGCACCTCGTCATCACCGCGCGGATTGGGTCTGGCCCCAGGGGTCAGTGTAACCGCCAGTTCAAAGGTTCCACCTGCCATGCCCAGGTCGGCCATCAATGCGGTGACGCGCCGTGACAATTCAGCCGCATGCTGCTGGCGTTTTTCATGCAGTGTTTTTGCCTGGCTGTGGTAACCGTCGAGGCGGCCTTGCAAATCGGACAGCAAAGCTTTGCGCCGCTGTTCTGAACCGTCCGCCCGTTCGATGCGGGTTGCCAGCGCCTGCATGACCCCATCGAGATCCTCCATCCGGACATGGTGCTTGCGCGCCAGTTCGTGTACGTCGCCAAGGGTTTTGCTCACGGCATCATATCGGTCCGGATTCAGGTCTACCCGGTCACGCGCCGAACGCAGCGAACTGACCGCCTCCGCACAATTGAGCGCGGCTTCATTGAGCATGTCACAAGCGTCCTTGATATGGCTGTCGAGGTCACTGTATTTGCGCACGGAGGCGAGCGTGGTGTTGAGGTCGGAGTTGATGCCCGCCTGCTCCTCCGAGACCTCCGGGTCAAGTAGCTCGAGGCTGCTGTTCAGCGCTTCCAGCAGGGAGTCGCCCGCGGCGAGCCGGTCGTGCTCGGTCTGCAGTTCATCCAAAGCATCGGACGACAGGTTGAATTGTTGCAACTCCGCCAGTTGGTATTTCAGAAACTCGAGTTCGCTTGGTGAAACGGCTGCGTCTTGTTCAAGCGCATCCAGTTCCCGCCTGATCCGTTGCCAGTCGGCGCAGGCCTGTTCGACCGCGGCGATCTCGGTGGCGTAGTCGCCACTGCCATCCAGCAACCTGAACTGTTCGGAAGACCTGGTCAGTCTCAGGTGTTCGTTCTGACCGTGGATTTCAACCAGCAACTGGCCGAGGGATTGTATTTGTGCGACCGTGACCGGTGATCCATTGATAAAAGCACGTGAGCGGCCACTTGAATTGATGGTCCTGCGCAATAAACAATTTTCGCCCGCGGATAATTCCAATTCCTCGAGCCATTGCCGCGCTTCGAGGTTGTCTTCAAGTGAAAACTCTGCGCTCAGTTCAGCGCGTTCGGCCCCGGGGCGCACCCAGGTGGCATCAGACCGCTCGCCGAGCAACAGACCCAGGGCGTCTACCAATATGGACTTGCCGGCGCCGGTTTCGCCCGTGATGGCGGTGAACCCCGGCCTGAAGTCCAGGTCGAGTGTCGGCACGATGGCAAAATTACTGATGTGGAGGTGTCTGAGCATTTCCGGCCGTGTTGTATTCAAGCGTGTGTGGTGTTTGCCTGAATTGACCCATTGTGGCGGGGAAAATCCGGCAGACGCCTAGTATCGCTTCTTGAATCGCAGTTGCCAATCCCCATATCAGGGCGTGACAGCAAGTACTGGAAGAGCAGCTTCCCGGAATCGAGGAGTAATGATAATGACGGCGCGACGTAAAGACGAGGAAACCATGGCTGACGGCAACGAGGAAAACCTGAAAGAACAGGAAAGTGAAGCCGTTGAAGAAGCCGGATCAGATGATCCTATGGAAAAACTTGAGTCGGAATTGCAGGCCGCCCGCCTTGAAGCCATTGAGGCCAGGCAGGATATGTTGCGTATGCAGGCGGACATTGAAAACCTGCGCAAACGGCTGGTGCGTGAGCATGAAAAATCCCGCTTGCGCACGCTCGAAAGGTTCATGAGTGACCTGTTGCCGGTACGTGACAGTCTCGAGCGTGGACTCGAAGCGGCGAATGATCCATCGGCCACCGTTGAAGCGCTGAGCGAGGGTAAACAGCTGATTATGAAGATGTTGACAAAGACAATGGGTGACCATGGCTTGCAGACAATTGATCCGATCGGAGAACCATTTGACCCGGAAAAGCACGAGGCCATGACCATGTTGACCTCTGATCAACACGACGAAAATACCGTGATCGATGTGATAGAGAAGGGCTACCAGTTGCATGACCGCCTGATCAGACCTGCCAAGGTCGTGGTTTCACGGAAACCCTGAGCTTCAGCACATTGATGCAACTTACTACAAACCAGACATCGCATTGAAAAGTATGGGGCAGCCCCCATCTTTCAAGCATCGAATTCAAGACAGACATTTTGGAGAATTTAAATGGCTAAAATCATAGGAATCGACCTTGGTACTACCAATAGCTGTGTCGCAGTTATGGAAGGTGGTGAGCCACGGGTCATCGAAAATGCCGAGGGTGACCGCACAACACCCTCGATTGTTGCGTTCACAAAAGATGGGGAAGTCCTGGTAGGCCAGTCGGCCAAACGCCAGGCGGTAACCAACCCGAACAATACGCTGTTCGCCATCAAACGTCTCATCGGCCGCAAGTTTGATGAAGACGTGGTGCAGAAGGATATCGATCTCGTACCGTACAAAATCGTCAAAGCTGACAACGGTGACGCCTGGGTCGAAGCTGGCGGCAAAAAAATGGCCGCGCCGGAAATCTCTGCCCGCGTATTGATGAAAATGAAGAAAACTGCGGAAGACTACCTGGGTGAAGAAGTCACCGAGGCCGTCATCACGGTTCCTGCTTATTTCAATAACCACCAGCGTCAGGCTACCGAGGATGCCGGCAAAATTGCCGGTTTGAAGGTTCGCCGTGTGATCTCCGAACCGACTGCGGCGGCACTGGCCTTTGGTGTTGACAAGAAAGGTGGTGAACGCAAGGTCGCAGTTTACGATCTGGGTGGCGGCACGTTCGACGTCTCCATCATCGAAATTGCAGATGTCGACGGCGAGCACCAGATCGAAGTGCTTTCGACCTCCGGTGACACTTTCCTCGGTGGTGAAGACTTTGACAAGCGCGTCATTGATTACCTGGTTTCCGAGTTCAAGAAGGACCAGGGCGTCAACCTGCGCAATGACCCGTTGGCGCTGCAACGTCTGAAAGAAGGTGCGGAGCGCGCCAAGATCGAACTCTCCACAACAGAGCAGACCGAAATCAACCTGCCGTACATTACAGCCGATGCCAGCGGACCGAAACACCTGAATATCAAGCTGACCCGCGCAAAGCTGGAATCGCTGGTTGAAGACCTGGTCAAGAAGACCATGGGTCCTTGCCGCACGGCGCTGGACGACGCGGGCCTGAAAGTCAGCGATATCGCTGATGTCATCCTGGTGGGTGGCCAGACCCGTATGCCGATGGTGCAAAAAGCGGTCACCGAACTTTTCGGCAAGGAACCACGCAGGGATGTTAACCCCGATGAAGCCGTTGCTCTGGGCGCTGCTGTACAGGGTGGCGTTCTGTCGGGTGAAGTAAAAGACGTGCTGTTGTTGGATGTCACACCACTGTCCCTGGGTATTGAAACCATGGGTGGTGTCATGACCAAGCTGATCGAGAAAAATACCACGATACCGACCAAGGCTTCGCAGATATTTTCGACGGCGGAAGATAACCAGTTGGCCGTCACCGTGCACGTTTTGCAGGGTGAACGTGAAGTCGCCAGCGCCAACAAGTCACTGGCCCGTTTTGACCTGGCCGGTATTGCCCCCGCGATGCGCGGCATGCCGCAAATTGAGGTCACCTTTGATATTGACGCAAACGCCATCATGCACGTAAGTGCGAAGGACAAGGCGACGGGCAAGGAGCAGAAGATTGTTATCAAGGCGGGTTCGGGTCTTTCCGACTCCGAGATCGAGTCAATGGTCAAGGATGCCGAGGCGCACGCCGAGGAAGACCGTAAGTTCCACGAAACGGTCACCGCACGCAATAGCGCAGATGCCATGGTTCACTCCACCCGCTCGACCCTGAAGGAGATGGGTGACAAGATCAACGAGGGTGACCGCAAGAAGATCGAAGATGCGATCGAAGGTGTCGAGGCTGCCATGAAAGAAGACAACAAGGAAGCCATCGAAGCTGCAACGGGCAGATTGACCGAGGCCGCCCAGGTCATTTACCAGCAGGCCGCAGCGGCTGCCGAGGCCGAGGCTGGCGGCGCCCAGGATAGCGGTGCGTCGGCAGAAGCGGGTGGTGATGATGTGGTCGATGCCGAGTTCGAAGAAGTAGATGACGACAAGGGCAAAAAATAAGTAATTTTCCCTTGGGACGTGATCAAAACCCCGGCATTCGCCGGGGTTTTTTTTACTGTTTGAAAATTATTTTCATAGAAGGTGGGGCCGGGTACTCACACAAAAGCTGGCCCGGAACTCACCTAAGCCGAACATTGCATCAGTATCCCGGATGATGGCGCGGGACAGGCGCGGCTGGGTGCCGGGCTGGACTGAGAACCGAAGAGAGCTACGGGTGGAAGGAAGCCCAAGCCCAGGTGTGGCTGGACCAGCCAGGGCCGGGATACTGGTGCAATGTCCGGGCTAACTAAGCGGGTTGTTTCACCAGTGCATCGAGCAGTTCATCGAGGGTCTCGCCAAGCATGTGCCGGTCCAGCCCCGGTCCCCTCGGTCCGCGCAGCTTGATACCTTCTATCAGGCAAAGCAGCATCAAGGCGCGCGAGGTTGCGATGGACTCCGGCAGGCCGTAGCCGCCATCTTGCTTGCTTCTGTGTAGCCAGTCACCCAACTCCGAACACACGGTGGTGTCGTAGCGGTGCAACGCCTCCGCGATTTGGGAATCACGCATTGCCTGGGCAGTGATTTCCAGGTACAGGGCCTGGTTCATCGCGTTGTGTTCTTCGCATTCCTTTTCGTCAAAATATTCGACCATCCTACTGGAAAGATTTTCCGAAGAATGTAATTCCCGGATACGCCGGCGGGCGACCGTCAGCTGTTGTTCGATAATGGCAAGAATGATGGCGTTCTTGTTTTCAAAATAGCGGTAGATCAGCCCCTGGCTCATGCCGGCCGTTTCGGCGATGGTTGCCATGCTGGCCGCGTAGAAGCCGCTCTCTACAAAACAGGACTGGGCGGCTGCCAGGATACGTTCTTTCTGCACCCGGGTTCGCTGGACCGCCTTGCTTTCCTTTTTAGTAGTGCTCATGTCTGTCCGGTGTTGCTCCCGGTATTGGCAGTGGCGTTTCGCTTGTTATGCCTGGTCTCACGCCCGTGTCGCCCAAACAGCTTCTGCACCACGACGAAAAACAGCGGGATGAAAAATACACCGAGGAAAGCGCCGACCAGCATGCCGCCAAGCACGCCGGTACCGATTGCGCGCTGCGCGCCCGAACCCGCGCCGCTGGCGAGCGCCAGTGGCAGTACACCCATACCGAATGCCAGCGAGGTCATGATGATGGGCCGCAACCGGTCGCGCACAGCCTGCATGGTCGCCTCGATCAACTCCATCCCTTGTTCGACATTGTCCTTGGCAAAGGAAATGATCAGGATGGCGTTTTTGCTCGTCAGGCCGATCGTGGTCAGCATCGCGACTTCGAAGTAGATGTCGCGCTCCAGTCCCCTCAGCGTCGCCGCGAGCGCGATACCGAGGATGCCGAGCGGCGCTACCAGCAGAACCGAGGTTGGTATCGACCAGCTTTCATACAGTGCCGCCAGGCACAGGAAAACAATCAGTATCGAAAGCGTATAGAGCAGAGGGGTTTGCGTGCCGGCACGCCGTTCCTGGTAGGAGAGCCCGGTCCACTCCATGCCGAATCCCGTTGGGAGGAGCGACACGATACGCTCTGCCTCGGCCATCGAATCACCCGAACTCACGCCTGGCCGCGCTTCGCCATTGAACTCCAATGCCGGTACGCCGTTGTAGCGCTCAAGGCGTGGCGAGCCGTAATCCCAGTGCGAACTGGCAAACGCCGAAAAAGGCACCATCTCACCTGCTTCATTGCGCACCGACCAGAGTCTGAAATCCTCCGGCACCATGCGAAACGGCGCATCGGCCTGCAGGTAAACACGCTTGACGCGTCCGCGGTCGATAAAGTCATCGATGTATTGACCACCCCAGGCGGCCTGCAGGGTTGAATTGATCGCTGCGACCGAAAGCCCGAGCGCGCTGGCTTTCTCGAAATCGACATCCAGGCGGAATTGTGGAGCATCGGCCTGACCATTGTGCCGTACATTGACCAGCAAGGGGCTTTGCGAAGCTTCCATGAGTAACTGGCCACTCGCCGCCATCAGCGCATCGTGACCAAGGCCGGCCTTATCCTCCAGGTAAAAGGTAAATCCGGCCGAGCGCCCGAGTTCCTGGATCGCCGGTGGTGCAAACGCGAATACGAGGGCGTCCTTGATTTTGCTGAAAGCACGTGATGCTCGGCCGGCGATAGCCCTGACATCCTGATCGGGCCGTTGCCTTTCATCCCAGTCCTTGAGCTTGATGAAGGCCATGCCGTTGTTCTGGCCGCCGCCGGCGAAACTGAATCCCTGCACGGCGAACATGGAATCGACATTTTCGGACTCTTCGTTGAGAAAATAGTCCTCCACCTTGTACAGCGTATCCATTGTTCGTTCCTGGGTAGCGCCTACCGGCGCCGTCACAATGGCGAACATTGTTCCCTGGTCCTCCTGCGGGAGAAACGAGGTCGGGCGGTTAAAGAACAACACGGCCATCAGACCAACCAGTACGAGGAAGACCGCCATGTAACGTCCGCTGCGCGAAAGCATGCTGCGAACACCATGCCGGTAACGTTGTGTGCTGCGATCGAAGTTACGGTTAAACCAACCAAAGAAACCCGTGTCGTGGTACTGCTCACCCTTGTGGAGCGGCTTGAGCATGGTCGCGCACAGGGCCGGACTGAGAACAATCGCAACCAGCACCGATAACCCCATTGCCGAGACGATGGTTGCGGAGAACTGCCGGTAGATCACGCCGGTGGCCCCGCCCAGAAAGGCCATAGGCACGAACACCGCCGCCAGCACCAGGCCGACGGCGACCAGTGCACCGGTGATCTGGCGCATCGATTTTCGCGTAGCCTCGACCGGGGACAGACCCTGTTCCGTCATCAGGCGTTCAACATTTTCGACGACGACGATCGCATCGTCGACCAGCAGACCGATCGCCAGCACCATTGCGAACATGGTCAGCATATTGACCGAAAATCCCAGCACCGCGAGCATACCGAAGGTGCCCAACAGCACCACGGGAACAGCGATGGTCGGAATCAGCGTGGCGCGGAAATTCTGCAAAAACAGGTACATCACCAAAAACACCAGGGCAATGGCTTCCAGCAGAATTTTGATGACGTTCTTGACGGCCACACGCACGAAAGGCGTGGTTTCAAACGGGATTACCGTGCGCACCCCAGGCGGGAAGAACGGCTTGAGCTCCTCGAGGCGGTCCTCGACGGCCCTGGCGGTTTCCAGGGCGTTGGCGCCTGTGGCCAGCATCACCGCGATACCGGTCGCCGGTTGCCGGTTATAACGCGTGATCGATCCGTAACTTTCCGCACCCAGTTCCACCCTTGCAATGTCACCGAGTTTCAGCAGTGATCCGTCCTCGTTGCTGCGCAATATGATGTCGCGGAATTGCTCCGGCGTTTGCAGCCGGCTCTGCGCGGTGATCGTTGCGTTCAGTTCCTGGCCTTTTATGGCGGGCGTGCCGCCCAGTTCGCCGACTGCGACTTGCCGATTCTGCGCCTGCACAGCGGCGATGATGTCAGCTGGAGTGAGCTGGTAGGCATCGAGCTTGTTCGGGTCCATCCAGATACGCATGGAGTATTGAGATCCAAAAACCTGCAGACTGCCTACGCCCGGAACCCGGCTCAACGGATCGACGATATTGGCCGCAACATAGTCGGCGAGGTCGCTTTTGGTCATGCTGTTATCGTCGGATACGAAACCGACGACCAGTAAAAAACCGCTGCGGGATTTGCCAACATTGACGCCCTGACGCTGGACCTCTTGTGGCAATAGCGGCATGGAGAGCTGCACCTTGTTCTGGACCTGTACCTGAGCGATGTCCGGATTAGTGCCATTCTCAAATGTCAGTGAAAGGGAGGCGCCACCATTGGCGGAACTGGTGGCGGCCATATACAGCAACCCATCCAGCCCTTTCATGTTCTGCTCGATGACCTGTGTCACCGAATCTTCGACCACCTTGGCCGATGCACCCGGGTAAAAGGCGCCGATGGTCACGGTCGGCGGTGCAATATCCGGATACATCGAAACCGGCAGCTGGGTAATTGACAGGCCGCCGGCGAGCATGATGATAATCGCGATGACCCATGCAAAGATGGGACGGCCGATAAAAAATTGAGCCATTGTGGTCGTTCCTAGTGCTGTTGCGTAGCGGTCGTTGTGGATTCACCATCGGTATTCGCTGCTGGTGGTGCACCCTCTGACGCAGCTTCGGTAGCGACTACCTGGGCACCAGGCCGGATTTTCTGCAGGCCCTCTACGATCACACGGTCACCTTCGACCAGGCCGCTGCTGACCAGCCATTGGTCGTCAATGGTGCGGCTGACCTGCACGGCGCGCTGCTCGACGGTGTTGTCTTTATTCACCAGCATCGCGCTGGCGTTACCCTTGGCGTCACGGGCAATACCGCGTTGTGGCACCAGCAGCCCGCGGTCAAGCACCGCGCTGCTGACGGTCGCCCGGACGTACATTCCGGGCATTAGAAGATTGTCAGGGTTGGGTACAACGACGCGCAGGGCATAGCTGCCCGTCATCGGATCGACGGCGACGTCGGTAAACTCCAGTTTACCCTCGTGTGCGTAACGGGTGCCGTCTTCGAGAATGATAGTCACGGGGATGTTTTCGGTCTCGCGCGCAGCACCGCTTGAAAATTGGCGTCGCAGATCCAGTAATTCGTTCGCCGAACGGGTCAGGTCGACGTAGATGGGGTCGAGTTGTTGTACCGTTGCCAGGGGTGCGGCCTGATCGGCTGTCACCAGCGCGCCGCGGGTAACGGTCGACTTGCCAATTCGTCCGTCAATGGGCGACGTGATGCGGGCGTAGTTGAGTTTTACCTGGCTGGAGTCTACCCGGGCTTCAGCGATACCGACGTCCGCCTTGGCCTGACGCTCCTCGGCCCTGGCGTTGATCAGGTCCTGCTCGCTGATCGCCTTCGAACCGATCAACTTTTCTGCGCGCTCGGCATTGAAACGGGCGATGTCCGCGGCAGCCTGCGCGCGGGCAAGCTGCGCCTTGGCGCTGTTGTAGTCGGCCCGGTACATGGCGTCATCAAGCTGGTAGAGCGGCTGACCGGCCTCGACCAGGCTGCCTTCAGTGAAGAGCCGTTCCTTTATGATGCCTGTCACCTGCGGACGCACCTCTGCAACGACAAACGGGTTGGTCCGACCGGGGAGCTGCCTGACCAGGGTCACGGGTTGTGTCTTCAAGGTGACGAAGGTCACGCTGGGTGTGGGGAACTGCATGGCCGGCCCCTGCTGCTGTTTGCAGGCAACCAGGAGGGGCAGTAAAAGAGAGCAGGCGACAAAACGGTAAATGTTAAGGTTCATATGAATAAGTCCAGCAAGAAACACGCGTGCAAGGTTTTTGGGGCCGTAAAAAGGCAGTAGAATGAACGTTCATTCATTTGTTGTCAATAGGCGTAAAGCCATGATTCGGACGCATTGAAACCAAACGCGTCCGAACGATCACAAAATACGGTAAACCGTCACGCTCCATAGCATTTCGGTCGATGTATCGTGGAGTAAATTGCAGCCTGAAAATAGAAAACGGGCCCGGTTAACCCGAACGTGTCGCTACCGTGACCGGGATTCAGGCTCAGGTGGATGGTCAAGGCCAGGGTTGATAACGCTATCCGGAACGGACCGTGGAGCGGTCAGGCAGTTTGCAAAATGTAAGAAGCGGGCGGCGCTGCTGCGTCGCCCTCACCGGGATGTCTTACAACGGGTTGTGTTACCAGCCCCAGGGTTTGTTCAGGTCTCCATCGCTGCCGATCGCAGTTTGCGTCTTCCGTGTTACCTTGTAGGTCCTGCCGACCGTTTTGTTCTTCTCTTCACGATGCAGTCTGCCGGTATATGGATTTGGGTGATCGGGCCTTGAATCTGCTAAGTTTGAATCGTACAGGCTGCAATGTTTGGAATTGCCTGTGGCGCCATTTGCGGTCTGCAGTCCAGGTTCCCGAAGCTGAACCCCGCTTCCCCCCCAGCCCCAATTGATGTCGGTTGACTCGGTCGGTTTGGCAGGGACCGTCCCGGCAAAATTTTGGGCGCTTGAACGACCAACTGCACCGTAGGTTGAGGGTTTGTAAGCAAGACTCGCTTTGCTTACAGGGTCATTGTTATGTGCTTGTTTGCCGTCAATGAGCGCAATTCCATTCTTTGAACTGAATACGGATCTGCTCGAATCGGAAATAACTTTGTACAGAAAAAAGGCGACTGCTGCCACGACTAAACTGGCAACAAGTAAGGCTGTGTAGGATAACATATTCTTCCTCCCCGCTTGGGACTGCATTTATGACGCGTTGTCGTGCGACAAACCCCTTTGCCGGGAACCAGGCGCGGTGTGGTGCGGCAATCCGTGCAAAAACTTTACAGGTTGCAGGTTGACATTTGTCTTCCCTGTCGAATGCTCACTGTTCGTGGAATGTCAATAACAAACAGCTTAGCCATCCTGGCGTAAAGTAATCTGCAACGGACGAGCCAGCAACCGCGCAAGGCTCTATCCAGACCGTGAAAGCCAATTCTGTGTTCCTGTCAGATCAACAAAAAATACACGGTCTTAACTAGAGTTTAGCACAAGATTGAATTCCTGCAATTGATACGCATAAAATAATTCATCCGGGTTGCATGATTTTTAGTCAAAGAGAAAACAGATTTAATCGGGCGGGTGACACATCGATGCCGAAAACGATGGTGCCGCTGTGAATTTGTACGGATATAAACTTATTAATTTCCCACATCCTCGTGAATGTCCCGCAACTTACTGAATTTAAAATCCTTGACAACATCTGCGGTTGAGCTAGACTCGTTTTAACACTCATTGAGACCGGCTGAGGGACAGGCCCTTTGACGCCGGGGCAACCTTCGGGACTAACCATCCCGTAATAGGTGCTAACTCCTGCGGAGTCCACCAGGACTACCGGAAAATGAGCGGACAGGCAGCACAGGCAAGAAATGTGATGGGCCGGTTCCCTGCCAACGGCTTCGCCGGAGTTTCCAATGAGGTTTGTACTAAACTTCATTACGGGAACAAGGCGATCATCATGAAATACCAAAAAATTACCAATACGGTTCGTGCAGGCATTGATACTGACGCGCAGTATGGTTCGGTGATGCCGCCGGTTTACCTGTCGTCCAACTTCAGTTTCGAGGGTCTTGGCGGAAAGCGCGAGTACGATTACTCCCGCAGCGGCAACCCGACCCGGGATGTTCTGGCAACCGCTATCACCCGGCTTGAAGGCGGGCATGGTGCAGTCGTGACCAATACCGGCATGTCCGCGGTGGTCCTGGTGACCTATCTGTTAAAACCCGAAGACACCATAATCGCTCCGCATAATTGCTACGGTGGTTGTTACCGCGCATTTTCCTCACTGTCGGCTGCGGGGCGTTTTAAAACCCGGTTTGCCGATTTTACCGATACGGATGCGGTGCGCAGCGCATGTCTGACACACCGCCCGAAATTAATCTGGGTGGAAACGCCGAGCAATCCCTTGCTGCGCATTACGGACATCCGTGCGATGGTGAGTATTGCGAGGGAGTGCGGCGCATTGCTGGTGGTGGACAACACCTTTCTGACCCCGCTGCTGCAGCAACCGCTTGCGCTGGGTGCAGATATTGTCGTGCACTCAACCACCAAGTACATCAACGGGCACAGTGATGTCGTCGGCGGGGCGGTCGTGGCTAAAACACCCGCCCTGCTGGAAGAACTGGCCTGGTGGGCCAACTGTGTTGGTTCAACCGCCTCGCCGTGGGACTGCAGTCAGACAATGCGCGGTTTGCGAACCCTGCACGCAAGAATGCGATGTCACGAAGAAAACGCACAGGCGGTAGCGCGGGTTTTGCATGCGCACGGCGCGGTGAGCCAGGTATATTACCCCGGCCTTACCGGTCACCCCGATCATCAACTGGCACGGTCACAGCAGTCCGGTTTCGGCGCGATTATCAGTTTTGAATTGAATGGCGGCGAGAACGAGGTGCGGGCCTTCCTGGACGGGTCGAGCCTGTTTACCCTGGCGGAATCCCTGGGTGGAGTGGAGAGTCTCGTCTGCCACCCTGCCAGTATGACACACGCGGCGATGACCGCGGAGGCGCAACTGGAAGCCGGTATCAAATCCACCTTGCTGCGTCTTTCGGTGGGGATCGAGCACACGCCCGATCTGATCGATGATGTCTCGGCGGCGCTCGCACGCGCCAGTCGCGCAACACTCGGAGTCGTAAGTTATGGCTGAAAGTGCCATTAATTTGGATGCAACACGCTAGAATGCCGATGAAAAAAGGTGCCTGTCGCCTGGCAAGAAAAATGCGACCGGTGTTGCCATACGGAATACTGGCCAACCTGCTCCAATGGCTCAGGCGCGATACGCATGAGGCGGATTTCGAAATTTTCGAATGGCTGATTGAGACAGACGGACTGGTGCTGGACGTCGGTGCGAGCCGGGGTCAGTCGGCCATTTCGATTTTGCGGCGGACGCGCCGGATGCGTGTGCTTTCGTTCGAGCCTAACCGAAAACACCGTTGGAGCTTGTTACTGATCCGGTTGTTGCACCCGTCACGTTTTTCGTTCCGGCTGATCGCGGCCGGCGATGTTTTCAGCCGCGGAACATTGCATGTTCCCGGACGCCGGGCGTCGGGGCTGTCCGCGCAGGGGTCGCTGGATCCGGCGGAATTCGAGAAAGACTATGTGCATCAACGCTTGTCTGAATCTGGTTTTGACGCCAGTGACAAGAGCGGTTACCGCTTGTTAAGCGTCGATATAGTGCCTCTGGACAGCTTCGAATTAGCGCCTGACCTGATTAAGCTGGATGTTGAAGGATTTGAGCAGCAGGCTTTGAAGGGGCTCGAGAAGACGCTCGTTAGACACCAACCCGTGCTGTTGATAGAGATTAACAACCCCCAGCGCTGGTTGCCGTTCTTGCAAGCGCTCGGCTATGATTTTTACCGTTATGACCCATCGAGCAGATCGTTGCGGAACTGTGATGATCGAACCGGGGTGTTAAATCTTTTTTGTCTGAACCGGAACAGCGACTCCCTTTTCACAGACGTGCTGAAGAAAAAATGTCAGACCTGATGCGGCAATAGGCTAATCCGCGCTTGAATTGCCATGGGTTCGACCACAAATCAGTGGCAGATAAAAACCTACAGTTAATAAAGACCACTTTACTATGGCGAAACGTGACTATTACGAAGTGCTTGGAGTTCAACGCAATGTCGATGAGGTTGAGCTCAAAAAGGCATACCGTAAACTGGCGATGAAATTCCATCCGGACCGCAATCCGGATGATGCCAACGCGCATGAACATTTCAAAGAAACACAGGAAGCTTACGAAGTACTGAAAGACCCGCGAAAACGTTCTGCTTACGACCAGTTCGGTCATGCAGCGACCAGTGGGGGCCAGCGCGGTCCTGCCGGCTTCGGCGGTGACGTCGGTGATATCTTCGGTGATATCTTCGGTGATATCTTCGGCAACCGGGGTGGTCGCGGTGGCGCAAGAGCGCAGCAACGTGGTTCCGACCTGCGGTTTGCGATGGAACTCGATCTTGAAGAAGCCGTCACTGGCATCAGTCGCGAAATTCGTATTCCAACCCTCGGTGAATGTAAAACCTGCAACGGCAGTGGCGCGGAGGATGGCGAAAGAACTTCTTGCACGACCTGCGGTGGTATCGGCCAGGTAAGGATGCAGCAGGGGATATTCTCGGTTCAGCAAACCTGCCCGGCCTGCAAGGGTATGGGGCAGGTCATAAAGAATCCTTGCGTGTCCTGTCACGGCCAGGGCCGGGTACGCGAGACCAAGACATTGTCGGTAAAGATTCCGGCTGGTGTGGATACCGGTGACAGGATCAGGCTGGCGGGAGAGGGTGAGGCTGGTATGGCAGGCTCCCCGGCGGGTGATTTGTACGTAGAGGTCAGGGTACGTCAGCACCGCCTGTTCGAACGTGATGGCGATGACCTGTATTGTGAGATACCCATTCACTTTACCACCGCTGCCATTGGCGGTGAGTTGGAAATCCCCACGCTCAATGGCCAGGTAAAACTGAAAATACCTGAGGAAACGCAGACCGGACGCATGTTTCGCCTCAAGGGTAAGGGGGTTAAATCGGTACGCAGCCACCGTCAGGGCGACCTGATGTGCAAGGTGGTTGTTGAGACACCTGTCAAGCTTTCGAAGAAACAAAAGGAAATGTTGAAACAGTTCCAGGCGTCCTACGTGACCAGCAAGACCGAGAACAATCCGAAGTCCAGTTCGTGGCTCGATGGCGTGCGGGAGTTCTTTGACCGGATGACTTCATGACGCGGACGCTCGTCCACGGTGCGGGCCGCATGGCGCGCAGGGTTTTAGCCCAACTACATGATTGTGAAAGTTTCGAACTGGTTGGCCTGGTATCAAGAACCCGGCCCGCAGAAGACCCGGGTGTTGACTGGCACCCAACACTCCTGGAATTGAATACCGCAGCTGATCTGCTGATCGATTTCACCTTGCCCGACGGTACCCGGGTCGCTGCGGACTGGTGTGCGGCCAGGAACGTCGCACTGCTCAGTGGCACCACCGGGCTGGCAGGCACGGATATCGAAGCACTGAAAAACGCATCCCTCAAAGTGCCGGTATTATGGGCGCCAAATCTGAGTTACGGCGTTGCATTGATGAAAGCGTTGGTGCGCCAGGCCGCCCATGCCATGGATACCGGTGCAAAGGTTACTGTCAGTGACATACACCACAAGTACAAGTTGGATGCGCCTTCAGGCACCGCTTTGGCACTGGCCGATGCGGTCATGGAGGGACGCGCTGGAGCAACGGACAAGGCGTCCGGTTCAGGGGCGGTTGATGTGATTTTCAACAGCCTGCGCGAAGGTGAGGTCGTGGGTGAGCACACGGTCAGCTTTGGCTTGCCCGAAGAGGTAATCGAAATAACCCACAAGGCGCTCGACCGTGATGTTTTTGCAAAGGGTGCACTCAAGGCAGCCGGGTGGCTGGTCAAGCAACCACCCGGATATTATTCAACCAACGATTGGTTGGGCCTGGGTTAATTGCCGGGGAAACTGTTAGACAGGTGTAGCTCGTTCCAGTAAAATCTTGCCGCTTAGAGCGACATATGCGGCCCCGAACCGGGAATTTCGGAAAACGCAACTTTAACCCATTAAATCTAAGCGGGAATCGCTGACCACGGCATTCCCGTTTTGCATATCCGGAGAGAGGAAATTGACACAGCAGGCTTTGCTGGCACTCGCAGACGGCAATTTATTTTACGGCCAAAGCATCGGTGCTGAAGGTGCGACGACCGGCGAAGTGGTGTTCAATACCTCGATAACCGGTTACCAGGAAATCCTGACAGACCCTTCGTACGCCAAACAAATTGTCACGCTGACATTTCCCCACATCGGAAATACCGGTTGTAACCAGGCTGATGAAGAATCCGCGCGGCCCATGGTGGCGGGCCTGGTCATACGCGATGCAGCCATGCTGTTCAGTAGTTGGCGCAGCCAGGAATCATTGCAGGACTACCTGGTCCGTCACGGGATCGTGGCCATTGCCGGTATCGATACCCGGCGCCTGACAAGGATACTGCGAGAAAAAGGCGCCCAGGGTGCTTGCATCGTTGCAGCTGTCCGGCCCGATAAGGAATTGGCCTTGAACCAGGCGCGGGAATTCCCGGGAATGCAGGGTCAGGATCTCGCCCGCGTGGTCACCACCGGTGGGTCTTACCAGTGGACCCAGGGCAGTTATGACCTGGACACATCTGACTGGAAGGCGACGGACCCGGTGCGTCATGTCGTTGCCTATGATTTTGGCATCAAGCGGAATATCCTGCGCATGTTGAGTGACCGCGGTTGCCGGGTTACGGTGGTTCCGGCCACGACCCCGGCCAGCGAGGTTCTGGCGATGCAACCCGATGGGGTATTTCTTTCCAATGGGCCGGGTGATCCCGAGCCCTGCGGGTACGCCATAGAAGCAATCCGGGAAATACTGCACGCCGATATTCCGCTGTTCGGTATCTGCCTGGGCGTACAGTTGCTCGGCCTCGCGGCCGGCGCCACCACGGTTAAAATGAAGTTTGGTCATCACGGCGCCAACCACCCGGTGCAGGACCTTGATACGGGGCAGGTCCTGATCACCAGCCAGAACCATGGTTTTGCCCTGGACGAGAAAAGCCTGCCGGTCCATATCAGGGCCACGCACCGTTCCCTGTTTGACGGCAGTCTGCAGGGGATAGAATTTAACAAGGGGCGGGCTTTCGGCTTCCAGGGACATCCTGAAGCGAGTCCCGGCCCGCATGATGTTGCGCCCCTGTTCGACCGTTTCATGGGCCTTATGGGCTCCCAGGCCTGTTGACGTATGCCAAAAAGAACTGACATTAAGACCATTTTGATCATCGGCGCAGGTCCGATCGTGATCGGCCAGGCCTGTGAATTCGATTATTCCGGCGCCCAGGCCTGCAAGGCCCTGCGTGAAGAGGGCTACCGGGTGGTGCTGGTGAATTCCAACCCGGCAACCATCATGACCGATCCGGAAATGGCCGACGCGGTTTACATCGAACCGGTCGAATGGCGGACGGTTTCAAGGATTATCGAGAAAGAACGCCCCGACGCGCTGTTGCCGACCATGGGCGGCCAGACGGCTCTGAATTGCTCACTCGACCTGGTCCGCAAGGGCGTGCTGGAAAAGTACGGCGTGGAAATGATCGGCGCGACCCGTAAGGCCATTGATATGGCCGAAGACCGTGATCTGTTTCGTAAGGCCATGGCAGAAATTGGTCTGGAAACCCCGCGCGCGGAGCTTGCCCACGGTCTCGATGAAGCACTCGATATCCTCGAGAGAATTGGCTTCCCCACCATCATCCGGCCCTCGTTCACGATGGGCGGATCGGGCGGCGGTATCGCCTATAACCGTGAAGAATTTGTCGAGATCGTCAAGCGCGGACTGGAGCAGTCACCGACCACGGAAGTGTTGCTCGAGGTCTCGGTGCTGGGCTGGAAAGAATATGAAATGGAGGTGGTGCGCGATAGCAAGGACAACTGCATCATCATCTGCTCGATTGAAAACCTCGACCCGATGGGTATCCATACGGGTGATTCGATCACGGTGGCCCCGGCGCTGACCCTGACCGACAAGGAATACCAGTTCATGCGCGACGCGTCGATCGCGGTGTTGCGTAAGATTGGCGTGGACACCGGCGGCTCGAACGTGCAGTTTGCAGTCAACCCGGAAAACGGCAAGGTCATCATCATCGAGATGAACCCGCGGGTATCGCGTTCATCGGCGCTGGCGTCCAAGGCGACCGGTTTCCCGATTGCCAAGATCGCCGCAAAGCTGGCGGTCGGCTACACGCTCGATGAGTTGCGTAACGAGATTACCGGGGGCGCAACGCCGGCTTCGTTTGAACCTTCCATCGACTACGTGGTGACCAAGATCCCGCGTTTTGCATTTGAAAAATTCCCCGCTGCAGATGACCGTCTGACCACGCAAATGAAATCGGTGGGGGAGGCGATGGCCATCGGGCGCACTTTCCAGGAGTCGTTGCAAAAAGCGCTGCGCAGCCTGGAAACCGGCAGAGACGGTTTTAACCCGGTGCTGCTGGCCGAAGACCCCGAGGAGCGCGCTGCCGAACTGAAACGTGAGTTACGTGAAGCGGGCGCCGAGCGTCTGTACTATGTCGCCGATGCCTTCAGGGAGGGAATGAGCGCGGAGGAAATTCATACGCTGACCAGGATAGACCCCTGGTTCCTGGCACAGATCGAAGACCTGATCAGCACCGAGGCGGCGGTGGCCAAAGCGGGTATGGATGCACTCGACAAGCAGCGCATTTTTGCGCTCAAGCAAAAGGGGTTTTCGGACTCCAGGCTGGCCACCCTGGTAGGTGTCAGGGAACAGGAATTGCGCGAACATCGCCACCGCTTGGGTGTGCACCCGGTTTACAAGCGTGTCGATACCTGTGCGGCCGAATTTGCCACTACCACGGCTTACTTGTATTCCACCTACGAGGAGGAGTGCGAGTCCTGGCCAACCGACAATGAAAAGATCATGGTGCTGGGCGGCGGGCCCAACCGCATCGGCCAGGGAATTGAATTTGACTACTGTTGCGTGCACGCGGCGCTTGCCTTGCGTGACGATGGCTATGAAACCATCATGGTCAACTGCAACCCGGAAACGGTCTCGACCGATTACGACACATCCGACCGGCTCTATTTCGAACCGCTGACACTGGAAGACGTGCTCGAAATCGTCCATCGCGAGAATCCGAAAGGCGTCATCGTTCAATACGGCGGGCAGACACCGCTCAACCTCGCACGCCCGCTGGCGGCGGCCGGGGTGCCTATCATCGGTACTTCTCCCGATTCGATCGACCTGGCCGAAGACCGGGAACGGTTTCAAAAGATGTTGAACAAGCTGGGTTTGCGCCAACCGCCCAACCGTACCGCGACCAGTGTTGAGCAGGCCGTTGAACTGGCCAAGGAAATCGGTTACCCACTGGTCGTCAGACCGTCCTACGTGCTCGGCGGCCGTGCGATGGACGTGGTGCACGCTGAAAAGGAATTACGCCGTTACATGCGTGATGCGGTCAAGGTTTCCAATGATTCGCCCGTGCTGCTCGACCGTTTCCTCGATCACGCCATCGAGGTGGATATCGACGCCATCTGTGACGGCACTGAGGTTCTGATCGGCGGCATCATGGAGCATATCGAGCAGGCCGGGGTGCATTCTGGTGACTCAGCCTGTTCCATTCCTCCACATAGCCTGTCCGCTGAAGTGCAGGATGAAATGCGCCGGCAAATGAAAATGATGGGCCTTGAACTGGGCGTGGTGGGTTTGATGAACGCCCAGTTTGCCCTGCGCCGTGATGAGATATTTATCCTCGAAGTGAACCCACGCGCCTCACGGACCGTACCTTTTGTATCCAAGGCTACCGGCCGGCCGCTGGCTTCTATCGCCGCCCTTTGTATGGCTGGTAAAACACTTAAAGAACAAGGTATTACAGAAGAAATAATACCTGAATTCTATTCTGTGAAAGAGGCCATATTGCCATTTTTGAAATTTCCCGGTGTTGATCCGATACTGGGTCCGGAAATGCGTTCAACCGGTGAGGTGATGGGTGTGGGGCGGAGTTTTGGCGAAGCCTGCGCGCGCGCAATGAAAGCGGCCAAGTACGGTATTCCCAGGCCCGGGCAGGCTTTTCTGAGTGTCAGGGACGCGGACAAGGCGCCGTTGCTGCCCATCGCCGAGGAACTGGTCGAGCGGGGTTATTCATTGATCGCAACCAGGGGAACTTCGAAATATTTGCGTGAGCACGGTTTTCTGTGTGAACCTATTAACAAGGTGGATGAGGGCCGCCCGCACATTGTTGACGCCATCAAGAATGGCGAAATCGAGTTTATCGTCAACACGACCGAGGGCAGCCAGGCGATTGCGGATTCTTTCTCCATTCGTCGAGAAGCACTGCAATACAAGGTAAGCTATACGACGACCATTGCCCGCGGTTGGGCCACTTTACAGGCGATCGACCACGAATTTAATCCGGAGGTGCGCACACTGCAGGAGTTGCACAGTGCCCACAAGGGTCCGAAATAGACCTTGGACAGGAAAGCTTTATGAATAGAACACCATTGACACTAAAGGGTGCGGAACGTTTGCGCGCCGAGGCCGCACATCTGAAAAGGGTGGTGCGGCCAAAGATCATCGCGGCGATTGCCGAGGCGAGAGCGCACGGTGACCTGAAAGAAAACGCCGAATACCATGCGGCCAGGGAACAGCAAAGTTTCACCGAGGGCCGCATCCGTCATTTGGAGTCCGAACTCGCCGGCGCGCAGGTCATTGATATCACCAAGCTGAACCCGGGCGGGAAAGTCGTGTTTGGCGCCACCGTTACGCTGTATGACAATGAAAAAGAGATCGAGATAACCTACCAGATCGTGGGCGACCTGGAAGCCGACATCAAGGAGTCCCGTATCTCGATCACCTCGCCCATCGCAAGGGCGATGATCGGCAAGGAGCAGGGTGACGAGATCATCGTCAACGCGCCCGGTGGTGATTTAAGTTACGAGATTTTGAATGTCGAATATGTTTGACCCGCATTTCTCAGCGTCTTTCTACTGCCACGGCCCAATGGCGGTGACAATTGCAGTTTAAGGACATCCCCCTTGCATGCCAACCGTAAGGTAAGGCAGCGGCAAGCCCGATCCGCACCGGACACACTTCCCGATTCGCTGCATCCGGTCATCCGCCGAATCCTGCTGGCCCGCAATGTAGCCGATGAAAAATCCCTTGACCTGAAGCTGGGCCGCCTGCGACCGCCCGACACGCTTTCAGGTATCCGGGATGCGGCCGAAATTCTTGCGGATGCGGTGGTTACGGGTCAAAGCATACTGATCGTCGGCGATTTTGATGCCGACGGTGCAACCGGTACGGCACTGGCCGTTCGGGCCCTGCAACAGATGGCTGCGGCCAGGGTCGATTTCAGGGTACCCAACCGCTTCGAATTCGGCTACGGACTGAGTGTCGGCCTGGTGGATACCCTGTCGGATGATCCTCCGGATGTGCTGGTCACCGTCGATTCGGGTATCAGCTCAATCGACGGTGTCAGGCGGGCCCGTGAACTGGGTTGCAAGGTGATCGTCACCGACCACCACCTGCCGGGTGAAGAATTGCCGGCAGCGGAAGCCATTGTCAATCCCAACTGTTCCGGTGATCGTTTTCCCAGCAAGAATCTCGCCGGTGTCGGTGTGGTTTTTTACCTGATGACCGTGCTGCGAAGCGCACTGCGTGAGCGTGACTGGTTTACCCTGCCGCGCACGGAACCAAACCTCGCGCGTTTGCTGGACCTGGTCGCGCTGGGGACCGTGGCCGATCTCGTTCCGCTGGACGACAATAACCGTATCCTGGTGCGCCAGGGAATGGAGCGTATCAAACAGGGGCTCTGCAGTCCCGGTCTGTTGGCCCTGCTGCGCCTGGGAAAAAGGGATTTTCGTCACCTCGTGGCCTCGGACCTGGCATTTGCCGTGGCGCCGCGTCTCAATGCCGCCGGTCGCATGGAGGACATGAGTGTCGGTATACGCTGCCTGTTGACCGACGACCGGGATGAAGCCATGGCGCTCGCCACCGAATTGGACGACCTTAACCACGATCGTCGCAACCGGCAGGAGCAAATGCAGCAACAGGCGCTTAACCAATTGAAGAGTTTGCTGAAAAATCTCGAGGGTGAGGAACTTCCCGCCGGTCTGTGCCTGTATGACGAGGCCTGGCACCAGGGAATCGTCGGGCTGGTCGCGTCGCGCATCAAGGACACCGTGCACCGGCCTGTATTGGCATTTGCGCCGGAAGCGGACGGCTCGGACATACTCAAGGGTTCGGCGCGCTCGGTGAGCGGACTGCATATACGTGACATACTGGCGCGTGTCGACGCCAGGCATCCAAAACTGATCACGGCCTTTGGCGGTCACGCGATGGCCGCAGGACTGACATTGACTGCTGACCGGCTTGAGACCTTCAAACGGGCATTCGTCGAGTCGATCGAGTTTTACCTTCACGGCAGGACACTGGATAATGAAATCCTGACCGACGGCGAGTTATCACCCGCCGAGATCGATATGCCTTTCGCCGAGCTCCTGCGTGATTTGGGGCCATGGGGGCAACATTTCCCCGAACCCCTGTTCGAAGGCCGCTTCGTGGTCGAGACGCACAGGGTGGTGGGGGGCAGCCATTTGAAGATGCAGCTCAGACCCGTAGACGGCCGGGCTTCGGTTGATGCGATCGCATTTGGCTGTTTACCTGAAGACCTGCCGGACGCGGGTACCCTCAGGGTGGTTTATAAACTGGATATCAACCATTTTCGCGGAAATAAAACCTGCCAGTTGGTCATCGAGCAGATTCTCACCGGTAGCGACTGAAAATTGCGCAGACCTGCCGGCCCGCCTTGGTGTAAAATGCACCGCTCCAAAATCTAAGGTTATGGCGTGGAATCCAATCAGATAAACAATCAGCTCCTGGACCTCAAGCAGCGCTCGTCAGCGCTCAGGGGGTATCTTTGACTATTCGGGTAACAAGGACCGGCTCGAAGAGGTAAACCGCGAACTGGAGAATCCCGAGATTTGGAACGACCCGGCGAACGCGCAGGCGCTGGGCCGTGAACGTGCGCATCTTGAGGGGATTGTCGGTACCTTGGACGAGGTCGCGCTATCCCTTAACGACAGTGGTGAACTGCTCGAAATGGCAGTCGAGGAAGAGGACCAGGACACCCTTGAATCGGTGGCAGCGGAACTCGATAAAATCGAGTCAGACGTTTACAAGCTGGAGTTCCAGCGCATGTTCAGGGGCGAGGTCGATGCCAACCCCTGTTATCTTGACATCCAGTCGGGTTCGGGCGGTACCGAGGCACAGGACTGGGCAGAAATGCTCTTGCGCATGTATCTCCGCTGGGTCGAGCGACGCGGCTGGAAGGGGGAGTTGATCGAAGTATCGGCCGGTGATGTCGCCGGCATCAAGAGCGCGACGATCCATATCACCGGTGACTATGCCTACGGCTGGTGCAAGACGGAAATAGGCGTACACCGCCTGGTCCGGAAATCGCCGTTTGATTCGGGCAATCGCCGCCATACTTCCTTCGCGGCAGTTTTTGTATCACCGGAAGTGGATGACGATATCGAGGTCGATATCAATCCTGCCGATTTGCGTATCGATGTCTACCGCGCATCGGGCGCCGGCGGTCAGCACGTCAACCGGACCGAATCCGCGGTGCGTATTACGCACTTGCCGACCAATACCGTGGTGCAGTGCCAGAACGACCGTTCGCAGCATAAGAACAAGGACCATGCGATGAAACAGTTGCGTGCAAAGCTGTATGAACTGGAGTTATTGAAACGCAATGCTGAAAATCAGCAAATGGAAGATTCAAAATCAGATATCGGCTGGGGCAGCCAGATCCGCTCCTATGTGCTTGACCAGTCACGTATCAAGGACCTGCGTACCGGCGTTGAAACAGGCAACACCCAGGCGGTGCTCGATGGCGATCTGGATCAATTTGTAGAAGCATCCCTGAAGCAGGGATTATCCGAAGACTAGTATATCAAGCAAGAACGGGAACACGCGTGAATAAACCAGATCAAGATAAAACGGGTGCCGGCGAGACGCCGGACGAGAACCGGCTGATCGCCGAACGCCGCGAAAAACTGCATGCGCTCAAGGCCGAATCCAATGCCTATCCCAACGATTTCCGGCCCAATGCCAACGCCGCCGTTCTGCACGCGCGGTTTGAGCAGGATGACAGCGAAGCGCTGGCGGGAATAGAAGAGCAATTCTCTCTGGCCGGGCGCATGCTGGCCAAGCGCGTGATGGGCAAGATCGCGTTTGTCAGGCTGCAGGACGGTAGCGGCAGCATACAACTGGTGGTGCAACGGGATCACCTGCCCGAGGGTGCTTACCAGCAGTTCAAGCAGTGGGACATCGGTGACATCATTGGCGCCAGGGGTGTGATCTTCCGCACCAAGACCGGTGAATTGTCGGTCAAGGCCGATGAACTGCGCCTGTTGACCAAATCGCTGCGGCCACTACCCGAGAAGTTTCACGGCCTGACCGATACCGAAACCCGCTACCGCCAGCGTTACGTCGACCTGATCATGAACGAAGATTCAAGAAAGGTCTTCCATACACGTTCAAAAATCATCCGTTTTATACGCGACTTCATGGAAGCGCCGGGACGGGAGTTTCTGGAAGTCGAAACACCCATGATGCACCCGATACCGGGCGGGGCCACGGCACGGCCGTTTGTCACCCACCACAACGCCCTCGATCTGCCGATGTTCCTGCGCGTGGCGCCCGAGTTATACCTGAAACGCCTGACAGTGGGCGGCTTGGACCGCGTCTACGAGATCAATCGTAATTTTCGTAATGAAGGTGTCTCGACCCGGCACAACCCCGAATTCACCATGCTGGAATTCTACTGGGCCTATGCCAATTACAATGACCTGATGGACCTGACCGAAACCATGCTGCGGCAGTTGTCGGAGACCGTTTGCGGCAGCATGACGGTCGCGTTTGAAGGCAGGGATATTGACTATGGGCAGGCATTTGAACGGATGAGCGTCGAAGCGGCCGTGTGCAGGTTCAATACCGACCTTGAGGATGCTGACCTGTGGGACAGGGACACCCTCCTTTTGGCCTGTGCAGCCCGCGGCATCCACGTTGAAAAAAGTTGGGGCGAGGGCAAATTACTGATCGAGCTGTTTGAGGCGACCGTTGAGTCAAACCTGTGGAACCCGACGTTCATAACGGCTTATCCGACCGAGGTGTCACCGCTGTCGCGGCGCAACGACGAAAACCCGTTGATAACGGACCGCTTCGAACTGTTCATCGCGGGCCGCGAGATCGCCAACGGTTTCTCGGAGTTGAATGACCCCGAAGACCAGGCGGCGCGTTTCCAGGAACAGGTATCGCAGAAAGACGCCGGTGACCTGGAGGCGATGCACTACGACGCCGATTATATCCGCGCGCTGGAATACGGCATGCCGCCAACGGCGGGCGAGGGTATCGGCATCGACCGCCTGGTCATGTTGTTGACCGATTCAGCATCGATACGTGACGTGTTGCTGTTCCCGCATATGCGGCCCGAGAGCTAATTACGGCTCTTCGACCCCTGCCATTCAGGTCAATCGAACGCTGAGTTGCGGTCGATTACCGTTCTGTGCGAGTAGCCGGATTTTCAAACCAACGGGCCACCAGGCGCCGCTCGGTATCCGTCATCTGCGTGAGGTTGGCCAGCGGCATCACGCGGCTGATTACCACGGTCTGGTAAACCCTTTCAGCGTGCTGCTCCAGTTTCTGCGGGCTGTCCAGTTCGACGCCGAGAGGCGCACTCGTGAAACCGGGGAAAGACGGAACCTCACCATGGCATCCCGTGCAGCGTAGTTCAATGATGGCAAATGCCTCGTTCGTTTGGACCGGAGTACCTGTAACTTCTTCCCGGTAAACCGGTGCCGGTTCGGGTGCGGTGTATATGATCAGGCCGGCGAGCAGAAGCAGCGCGGGCAACAGCGGCCAGGCCCGGAACCCGGCCAGGTGACGTATGTTGAAATAGTGGCGGATGGCCACGGCGGCCAGGGAAAAAACCAACAGCACGAGCCAGTTATACCGGTTGCCATAAGTCGCCGGGAAATGTCCGCTGATCATGATGAACAGCACCGGCAGGGTAAAGTAGTTGTTGTGCCTGGATCGCTGCAGCGCTTTACGGGCCTTGCCGGCATCGGGGACGCGATTTTCCGTGACTGCATGGACCAGGTCCTTCTGCGCCGGGATGATGACCCGGAATACATTTGCCACCATGATGGTGCCGATGGCGGCACCCACGTGAATGTAAGCGGCGCGGCCGCTTAACCACGTCGACAGCAACCACGCCAGCAACGTAAACCAGGCAATTATCAGAAGCGCCAGCAGCCATTCCCTGCCAGACAGGCCCGAACAGCAGAGCAGGTCGTACACGATCCAACTCATCAGCAGCGACAGGACACCGATACCGATTGCCATGGCGGGGCTGATTGCCGCGGCCTCCGGGTTCAGCATGTACGTCTGGGCGTTCCAGTAGAAGACGATGACCAGCAAAGCCATGCCACTGAGCCAGGTGGCATAGGCTTCCCATTTGAACCAGTGCAATTCCGGTGGAAGCTGCCCGGGACTCACCGCAAATTTCTTCAGATAGTAGAAACCACCGCCGTGAACTGCCCACAGGTCGCCCGCGACACCCTCTGGCTGATGCCGCCGCTGCAGGTGGTTTTCGAGCCAGTTGAAGTAAAAGGACGCGCCGATCCAGGCGACGCCGGCGATAAAGTGAAACCATCGAACCAGCAAATCCAGCCACATCTGCAGGTGTGCGTCCATTACCAGGTATCACGCTTGCCGGCACATGCCGGGTTTCTCGCCGGGCTTGGCGCACCGTGGTGCGCGACCCGATCCCAAAAGACAATATTTATCGGGTTTGCGTACCGGTTAATCATCCTGCTCGTCTGCAGACAGGCACAGAAGTATGGCTTCGGGTGTAGCCGGTGTATTGAGCGACGGTAACGTGTTGCCACCGAGTTTTCCGGCAATGACCTGGTTGATGGCGCTGTGAACCGAAATGGCGAGCATCAGTGGCGGTTCACCCACGGCTTTTGAACGGTGGATGGTTCTTTCCCTGTTCCTGCCCTTGTCCCATATCCGCACATTGAAAATCTCGGGTATGTCGCCACAGGTCGGAATCTTGTAGGTCGACGGCGCGTGGGTGCGAAGATGACCTTGCGCATCCCACCAGACCTCCTCGGTTGTCAGCCAGCCGGCACCCTGTATGAAGCCACCCTCGATCTGACCCATGTCGATAGCAGGGTTCAATGATCTGCCGGCGTCGTAGAGGATATCGACCCGCCTGATCTGCGACTCACCGGTCAGGCAATCGACTTCCACTTCGGAGACCGCCGCCCCGTAGGCGAAGTAAAGAAAAGGACGACCGTTCAGGGTCTGCGCGTCATAGTGAATTTTCGGCGTCCGGTAAAACCCTGTTGCAGACAGTGAAACACGCCCCAGCCACGCCTGTTCGGCCAGTGCGGCAAAGCTGATTTCAAATTCACCAGCCTGCAGGTGATTGTCGGCAAAGCGGATATCGGATTCGGCGAGGGCATATTTTTTACTGGCAAACCGGACCAGCCGTTTCTTGATTTTTCGCGCTGCCGCGCGCGCCGCCATGCCGTTCATGTCGGTACCGGAGGAAGCGGCCGTTGCAGAAGTATTGGGCACCTTGCCGGTATTGGTCGCGCTGATCAAGACCCGGTCGAGATCGACCTGGAACTCATCGGCAACCACCTGGGCGACCTTGATCATCAGGCCCTGGCCCATCTCGGTACCGCCATGGTTCAGGTGAATGCTGCCGTCCTTGTAGACGTGCACCAGTGCTGCGGCCTGGTTCAGGAAGGTCGTGGTAAATGAAATGCCAAACTTGGCCGGCGTCAGCGCGATACCGCGCCGTATGAACGGGCTTTGCCGGTTAAAGACCTCGATCGCCCGTCTTCTCGGATCGTAACCGGACGAGATCTGCAAATCCTCGATCAGGGCCCGCAGCACATTGTCACTGACCTTCATTCCATAAGGTGTGATGTTGCGTTCATGTTTACCATACAGGTTGATCTTGCGCACGCTCAGCGGGTCCTTGCCCAACTGCATTGCGATCGCGTCGATGACACGCTCGATACCCACCATGCCCTGGGGGCCGCCAAAACCGCGGAAAGCCGTGTTCGACACGGTATTTGTTTTGCAGCGGTAGGACGTGATACTGACATTGGGCAGGTAATACGCGTTGTCGCTGTGGAACATGGCGCGGTCGGCAATCGGCCCCGACAGGTCTGCGGACATCCCGCATCGCAGGGCGTGGATGAATTCGATGCCGAGGATGCGGCCGTCTTCATCGAAACCCACGTCGTAACGGATCTGGAAGTCGTGCCGTTTGCCGGTGCTGAGCATGTCGTCATCGCGGTCCAGGCGCAGCTTGACGGGCCGCCCGCTCAAATCCGCCATGACGGCCGCCATGATAGCCCACTGCGCTGCCTGGGTTTCCTTACCGCCAAATGCGCCACCCATGCGGCGAACTTCGACCGTCACCGCGTTCATCGGTTTTCCGAGACTGCGTGCGACCAGATGCTGAACCTCGGTCGGATGCTGGGACGAGGTCAGTATCAGCATCTCCCCGTCTTCTTTGGGCAGGGCCATCGACACCTGCCCTTCCAGGTAGAAGTGGTCCTGCCCGCCGGTGCAGACTGTACCCTGCAGGCGGCGAGGCGCTGATTCAAGGGCGGCTTTGGGGTCGCCCATTTGCATCTGTTGAGGTTCGAGAACGTAGGACTTTTTTGCCAGCGCGGTCTCGATGTCCAGGATGGCCGGTAATTCCTCGTATTCGATTTTTGCGAGGTCTGCCGCGCGTCTCGCGATCGCACGGCTTTCGGCAAGCACGGCAAACAGGGGCTGTCCCGCAAATTGGACCAGGTCACTCGCGAGCAGCGGTTCGTCAGCATTGTGTACCGGGCTGATATCGTTGAAGCCGGGAATATCCGCTGCCGTCATGACCCTGACGACGCCGGGGTATCGCTCAACCGCGCCAAGATCCATGCTGAGAACCCTCGCATGGGCGTGTTGGCTTGCACCGAAATAACAATGCAGCAGTTCGGCAGGTTCCGGTATGTCATCCACGTAAAGCGCCGTGCCTGAAACGTGCTTGCGCGCGCTGTCATGGTTGATGGCGGAATACACACTGCGAATTTTCCGTCTCGTGGCTGCGCTGTCTCTGGAGTCATTCAAAATTGACATTCCCCGTATTGTTGCCGTCGTGACCATCCGCCGCGTGGCGCGTTCCGAGCCTGACGGGGTAGGGCGCGTCGCTGTGTTCGAGAAAAAACCGTTGTAACAGGTTCCGGGCGACCCGCATACGGTAGCTGGCGCTGGCGCGCATATCCGTCAGCGGTGTGAAATCCTCCGTCATCGCCTGCATGGCCGCGCTGACGGTTGCCTGGTTCCATGGTTTGCCGAGCAGGGCCCGTTCGCAGGCCGCGGCACGTTTTGGCGTTTCCGCCATACCGCCGAAGCAGACCCTCGCACTCGTGATCACCGAATCTTCAAGCGTGATGGAAAACGCACCGCAGACGGCAGAAATGTCCTGCTCGAAACGCTTGGAGACCTTGTAGATCGAAAACAGCTGCTTGGCCGGCGGCAGCGGCAAAAGTATCCTTGCGACATATTCACCCGTTCGCAGGTCCTGTTTGCCGTAGCGGATGAAATAGTCCTCGAGATCGATGTGGCGCAGCCCCTTGCTGGAAACCAGCACCAGCCTGGCGCCGGCGGCGATCAACCCGGGGGGCATGTCACCGATCGGAGAGCCGTTGGCGATATTGCCGCCGATGGTCCCGGCATTGCGCACCTGGCTGCCACCGATACGCCGGATCAGCGGCAGGAACGCCGGATAGCGGGCCGTGATGGCGCCGGTTGCATCGGTATAGGTCACCGCCGCGCCGATGGACAGGTGCTCGCCCATCGTCATTGATCTGTTTCAGTTCTTCGACGGTACCGAGGTAGATGACGGTATTCAGACTGCGCTTTTGCTTGGTCACCCAAAGACCCACATCCGTTGCGCCGGCGACCAGCACCGCCTTTGGGTTTTCTTCGATCAAGCGGCAAAGCTCCGCCGTCGTTCGTGGTGCGTAAAACCGTCCGGCGGGGCCATTCAGCGCCAGCGCATCATTACTTTGGATGGATTTCAGTTGTTCGACCGCACGCGCTTCAGCGGCGCTGAAGTGATCGTTGCGCCCGGCTGTCAGCGCCTGTTCGGCGGCACGCACGATGGGGGCGTAGCCCGTGCAGCGGCACAGGTTGCCGGCGAGTCCGAGGTCGATGTCGGCACGTCCCACGGCCTGCATCCTGTCATTTTGAAACATTGCAAACAGCGCCATGACAAAGCCGGGTGTGCAAAAACCGCACTGTGAGCCGTTTTGTTCCAGCATGGCCCGCTGGACCGCGTGCAGTCCGTTATTACCGTTGCCGCCTGCCCGGGCAAGGTCTTCGACCGTCAGCAGCTGCTTGCCGTCCAGGGTGGGTAGAAACTGGATACAGGAATTGAACGCGCGGTAGCGGATGCCACCGTTGTGCAGTTCTCCGAGCACCACTGTGCAGGCGCCGCAGTCACCTTCCGCGCAACCTTCCTTGGTACCGTTCAGACCCTTGTCTTCGCGCAAAAACTCGAGCACCGTCCGGGTGGGTTCACAGTTGCTGATCTCTTCGATCCGGTCAGCCAGGATAAATCTGACGGTGTCGTGCATCGGCCCGTTCCTGTGTCTCAACTGCCCCGGTAGGTGCTGTAACCAAAGGGTGAAAGCAGCAACGGCACATGGTAGTGCTGCTCCGTGTCATCGACACCAAAGCGGATGACCACCTGGTCGAGGAACCGGTATTGGCCGTCCTCATGACCCTTCGCCGTAAAATATTCGCCGGCGTGGAAAACGAGTTCATAGCTGCCGGCAACGAAGCCCTCATCCGCCAGCAGCGGGGCATCACAACGGCCGTCAGAATTGGTCGTCACCGTGGTGATTGGTGTGGCATGCCCGCTGCGAAAAAGCTCGATACGTATGGCAGCAGCGGGGCAACCGTTGGAGATATCCAGTACGTGTGTCGTTAAATGTCCCATGGTCCTGCCGCATCACCCCGTGTGAGTCGTAGACTATCAGTTATACTTTTATCTGCTTAGTGAAAGTATATCAGTTCAGTTATATTAAATTTGACACATCACGGGCAATCGAATTCAACCCTTTGGTCCACGATAGAATTACCGGGCAGCATTGATCCAATGAGCAAAAATTACCCCAGGGATATGCGTGGATACGGCACCAAGCCCCCCGACCCCCACTGGCCGGGCGGCGCCCGCCTTGCATTGCAGATCGTGCTCAATTTTGAGGAAGGCGGCGAGAACTGCGTGTTGCACGGTGATCCGGCATCCGAAACGTTTTTGTCGGAAATCACCAATGCCGAGGCACGCCAGGGTGTGCGGCACATGAGCATGGAGTCGATTTACGAATACGGTTCGCGTGTTGGCGTGTGGCGTTTGAAGAACCTTTTTGACCGTTACAGGATCCCGGTGACGGTCTTCGCTGTCGGCATGGCGGTCGAACACAATCCGGCCCCCGTGCGGGCCCTGTTTGCTGCGGGACACGAAATCTGCAGCCACGGTTACCGCTGGATCGATTACCAGTACGTGGACAAAAACACCGAACGTGAACACATGCAAAAAGCGCTCGGCGCCATCGAAGATGCCATCGGTGAGCGTCCGCTGGGCTGGTATACCGGGCGTACCAGCCCCAATACCCGTGCGCTGGTCGTCGAGGAGGGTGGTTTTCTCTACGATGCGGATGACTACAGTGATGAACTGCCTTTCTGGAACCGTCAGCACGGCAAACCGCATTTGGTGATCCCCTACACACTGGACGCCAATGACATGCGTTTTGCGACCCCCCAGGGTTTCAACACCGGTGAACAATTTCTGCGATACCTGAAAGACAGCTTCGATGTTCTGTATGCCGAAGGCGCGGATGCACCGCGTATGATGTCCGTGGGTCTGCATTGCCGTATCTCGGGACGGCCCGGTCGCTTCGCCGCGCTCGAAGCATTCCTGCGCTATGCCCGTTCACACGACGATGTCTGGTTTTGCCGTCGCATCGATATTGCGCGTCACTGGCACAGCCAGCACCCCGCGGAGGGATAATGGACCAGGCAAGTTTTGTGAAAAGATTCGGTGGGGTGTTTGAGAACTCTCCATGGGTCGCGGAGACCGTGTTTGATCACGGCGGCAGCCTGTTGAAACACACCGAAAGCCTCGGCGAACTTTTCGAGTCCGTGTTTCTCTGCGCCGACCCCGCATTACAAATCGCGACCTTGAGTGCACACCCGCAGCTGGCCTGTGCACTGGCTGGTCCGGATGACCTGAGCGCTGATTCGTTAAGCGAGCAGAGTGCCGCCGGGCTCGACCGCTGCAGTGCGGAAGAGTACGCCGCGTTCAGCGACCTCAACAGCGAATACAATGACAAGTTCGGGTTCCCGTTCATCATCGCTGTGAAAGGTCTTACGCGCCGGGAAATCCTCGAGTCTTTCCGTGAACGTTTGCGCAATCAACGCTCGTTGGAATTTCAAAATGCGCTAAAACAAACCTGCCGTATCGCGCGTTTCAGAATTGGAGATATTCTGCGTGATTGAAGAAAACCGGCTTCCGCCTGAAGCCTTCCAGCACCTTGAAAACCTGGCGGCTCCGGAACTTGGCGGCGCAGTTTTACGTGTCAGCGACGAGTTTTTCGGGCCTGCAAAACGCATGTTGTCGGCGCAGGAACCGGTATTCCATCCCGGACGCTATGATCAAAACGGCAAGTGGATGGACGGTTGGGAAAGCCGGCGTAAACGCACCCCGGGTCACGATTATTGCGTGCTGCGAATTTGTCCGGGTGTGATACGCGGTGTCGAGATCGATACCCGTTTTTTTACAGGAAACTATCCGCCCGAGGCGATGCTCGAGGCCTGTAACGCCGGGATCGAACCGGATGAAAATACACCCTGGAGCGAAATTGTTCCGCGTACTGCACTCGGGGGCGGCAGCCGCCACTTTTTTACCGTCAGGGACACAAACTCCTGGTCGTTTCTGCGTCTGAATATCTATCCCGATGGCGGGGTCGCGCGCCTGCGGGTGTTTGGTGAACCGGTGGCAGATGGACCCGGCATGAACCGCGAGCAGTGGACGGACCTGGTGTCATCCGCGGCGGGCGGCGAGGCGCTTGAATGTAACAACATGCATTTCGGTGAAATGAGCAATCTCCTGTCCAACCACCCGGTTGCCAATATGGGTGACGGTTGGGAAACACGCCGGCGACGCGACGCGGGTAATGATTGGGTTATCCTCAAGCTGGGACACGTTGGCAGAGTATGCCGGGTCGAAGTGGACACGGCGTTTTTTCGCGGCAATTACCCGGCCCGCTGTACACTGAAAGGGGCAGGGTTTTCCGTTGCGGCGGGTGAGCGGGCCGCTCTGTCCGATGTGTCTGCAGACTGGCCCGTCATATTGCCCGCCGTTTCGCTCGGACCTGACCAACTGCACATCTTCGAACGCCAGGTTCGCGATGTCGGCAACGTCAGCCACGTGCGTCTCGATATTTTCCCCGATGGCGGTATCGCCCGCTTGCATTTGCTCGGCTTGAGAGCCGGGCCCGCCTGACATGCCTTCCAAAAGGATTACCAGGTTTGATGTGCGTCCGGAGAAGCTCACGAGAGCGGCCTTTTCACCGTTTGGGGACGTGCTGGAGACCGAGGGGATCGATCCGGACCTTATCAACTTCGGGCATACGCAAAAATTCGCCAGGCTGGCGGAGGTCACTACCCTCGACAACGGACGTGCTGAGCTCAGCATATATCGCAGCAGCACGGTCGTGCTGCCATTCAGAATACGTTTGATGGAGTGCCATCCCCTGGGTAGCCAGGCGTTTTATCCGCTGCACCAACGGCCATTTCCGGTGGTCGTGGCAAAGGCGGCTGCGCCACCCGGTCCGGAGGATCTACGCGTGTTTCTCACCAATGGCCGGCAGGGTGTAAACCTGCACGCGGGTGTCTGGCACCACTACCAGTTAAGCCTCGGCCAGGATTCGGATTACCTGGTCATCGACCGCGGCGGTGAGGGTGACAATTACCGCGAACACCATTTTGAAGAAGAGGTGTGGTTGCTGATATGAACCGGCTGGTTTCGGTGGTCATGCCGGTTCGCAACGGCGGCGTGTACCTGCAAGAAGCCGTCGACAGCATACTTTCCCAGACCCATGCCGGGCTGGAGTTGTTGCTGATCGATGATCACAGCACCGACGCGGCAATTTCGGCACTCGACAAAAGTGATACACGTCTGAAAATCCTTGGCAACCACGGCCGGGGCCTGGTCGATGCCTGCAACACGGGAATTAATCACAGCCGTGGTGAATACGTGGCACGCATGGATGCAGACGACATTTCCCTGCCCGGGCGGTTGCGTAGTCAACTGGATTATCTCGACGCGAACCGATCGGTGGACATCAGCGGCTGTTGTGTTGAAATATTCTCGGTGCAGGGCATCCAGGGTGGTCTGAAACGTTACCAGGACTGGCTTAACTCGGTCCTTGAGCCCGAACAGGTTCGCCAGCAGGTGTTCATCGAAAGCCCGTTGCCACATCCGACGCTGATGTTCCGGCGCACCGCCATAGAAAAACTCGGCGGTTATAGGAACAACGGCTGGCCGGAGGATTACGACCTGCTGTTGCGCGCCGATGCCACGCATATGTCCATGGGCAAACCTGCACCCGTGTTGCTACGCTGGCGTGAACACGATACGCGTCTGACCCATACCGATGCCCGCTATGCACGAGAGCGTTTCATGCAGGCGAAGACACATTTCCTGGTTCATCACCGTCTGCCGGACCGCGCTGTCGTCATTTGGGGGGCGGGTCCTACCGGGCGGCAGATGTATGACCTGATCACCCGCGAAGGCGGGGTGGTCGAAGGCTTTATCGAGGTGCATCCGCGCCGTATCGGCGGCCGGAAACGCGGACAGGCGGTCTGGCCGGTCGGGAAGGTGGACGACCTGGGTGCGGCAATGCTGCTGGTCGCCGTTGGTGCGGCAGGTGCGCGTGAGGAGATCACAGCCTACCTGCACGAGCATGGCAGGATAGCGGGGCGGGATTACCTGTTCGTCGCCTGATAGAATGGTAGGTATGAAAAACCCAGATAAGCTCAATTGCCTGCTGGTCCAGTCACAACTGTTCTGGGCGGACGCGGATGCCAACCGGCGCCAATTGGAAGCCATCGTGCGTGACAGCGGTTCCGGCTGTGACCTGGTTGTCTTTCCGGAAACCTTCACCAGTGGTTTTTTGGGCGATGCCGAGGCTGAACCGGAAACCATGGAAGGCGCCACCGTGGCATGGATGAAATCGCTGGCCGCCGAATTCGGTTGCGTGCTTTGCGGCAGTGTGGCCATTGCCACCGGGGAGGGAAGGGTCAACCGTTTCCTGTGGGTTCAGCCAGACGGCGGGCTTCATTACTACGACAAACGGCATCTCTTTTCATTTGGCGGAGAAGACAAGCGCTACGTGGCGGGCAAGGAACGCAAGGTTTTTGCCTACAGCGGGTGGCGTATCTGTGCACAGGTCTGTTATGACCTGAGATTCCCGGCCTGGTGTCGCAACCGGGACGATTACGATCTGCTGATTTTCGTGGCTAACTGGCCGGAACCGCGCACACCGGCCTGGACCGCGTTACTCAAGGCCCGGGCGATCGAGAACCAGTGTTACGTGATCGGCGTCAACCGCAGCGGCACGGATCCCCGGGGTCTCGAATACGCGGGCGGCAGTGCCGTGTATGACCCGCTGGGCCAGGCGGTGCTGGAACTGGGCGTAAATGAGTGCAATGGCAGCACCCGCATCGACCTGGACCAGGTGAAAGCAATCAGGCGCAAGTTACCGTTTCAACAGGATGCCGACGATTTCAGCCTGCGTTGAAGGAAGCCCAGGCCCAGGCGTGTCTGAACCAGCCAGGACCCGGATACGGGTGCAATGTTCGGGTTAAATGATCAGCGCTTCGACAACCACCGCCACAGTGCGCCACGCGGCAGGTGCTTGCCGCTGACATTCACGAGCAGGGAATGGCTGTCCTTCAGGGTCCAGAGCATTTGCCGGCGTGCGCTGTCGCGACCGGCGAACAGCAAACGGTCATGTATCTGCAATTCAGTTTTGTTTTCGGGCAAGAATAACCGCTGTGCACCGCGTTCCAGTGACAGGCAGACGCAGGGCAGGAATTCGTTCTCCTCGCTGCGGCTGTTGCGGACGATGTGTTCCAGTGTAATCTCGTTTGTCTGTGAGCGGACAAAGCGCAGGTTTTTGGCAACTTCGCCCTTCAGTTCGAACAGCCAGATACTGGGCGCACGGTTTTCCAGCACAGCCTTGAGCCTGGTTGCGGTCCGTTCGGCAAAACTGTCGTCACTCCTGATCAGGTGCTGCATGAACGACTGCAGTAAGGGCGTAGCAACGAACGAAAGTATGTGACGGGCGACGATGCGGCTGCGGAGCGCGATCAGGTCCGCCCCAGAACCCTCAAAAAGCGCTTTGTTCTCGCGCCGCTCCTGGCGGGTGATGACAAACAGGCGGGGGTTGAGATTACGCGCCGTCATGATGATCGAAAGGTTGTCGATATCGTCACCCGTGGCAGCCACGATGCCCTCGGCATCAACAATTCCGGCGGCTTCGAGTGTATGCGCCTCGGTGCCACGTCCGAGAATCGCGTGTTGATAGGCTGGCAGACGGTCTTCGTGGACATCGACCACGGTGACCGGCAAGCGGTTTTTCTCCAGTTGTTCGACCACGCGTGAACCAAAACGACCCACGCCGCACACGATCCAGCGGCCCGAAGGCGGCTCGATAACCTCGCGTAAAACGGTTCCAGGCACACTGATCAGCCAGTCCTGAACGAGGAATTTGAGCGGCGAATTCAGGGCCAGAGAAATGCGTTCTGCAAATATGCTGTAAGGGTTGATAATGTAATCGGTATCGAACGAGGCCATGTTGTCGTAAACGCGTGGATCTTCACTGCGTGCGATCATGGCGATCCCGGGCACCAGTAACTTGACCGTAATGGCGATTTTCAGGTTGACCTGGTCATCGTTGGTCGTGGCGATCACACCCCGGCAGTTTTCAAGCCGCAAACCGGCCAGTTCGAGGTTGGCAAGCTCACCCCCGCGACCCGCCAGCGCAGGCACGTGGGCAAATTTGTCAATCAGGATCATGCGCCGGACCTTGTCCTCGTCGAACTCGATGACAACGACGTGAATACCGCGTGCCAGCAGGCCTGAAACAGCCATGGAGCCGGTACTGCCAAACCCGCAAACAATATAAAAGGGCTCCTTGATCGAGCGGACCTGCCGGCTGAAGCGGTTACGCTGAAAGGCGGCCTGGAACTGTTTATCCAGGATCAGCCCCAGCAGGGTACCAATCGAATAAAGCCAGGCCACGACATTCGGCAGCAGCAGCCAGTAGACCAGCATGCGTTGCGCCGCGGTAAAACTGTATGGGATTTCTCCCAAGCCGGTAGTGGTTTGCAGTATCGACATGAAATAGGCGGCATCGAGGAAACTCATGTGGTATGGACGGCCTTCGGGGTCCATACCGGGCACGGCGGTCAGCGCCAGAATCGAAAAGAAGTAAACCAGGATCAGGACGATCAACGGCGTGCGCATACGCCGCATCGTCATCCAGACGATGTCATCCGTGGGCGAGTAGGGCGACAAAATGCGTGTCCTTCCTGCTTTTGCTAACGCCGTATGCTGATGGTTTCTGCGATCAGCAGGGTCACCGAGACCAGGTTGGCCAGCAGGGCGCCACCGGACAGTGAAACGATGCGCGAGATAACCGCCGTCGTGGTACCGGCATCGGTAACATTGACCGCATAGATCCAGATACCCGCGGCGATCAATAATTGCAGGTCCGCGACGAGGCTGGTGGCGAGCAGGACCGCACCCATTTGCGAGCGATCACCAAATTTCATGATTGTTGCGATCAGGCTGACGATCAGCGCCGCGGCCAGTTCGAGGACATCGTGATGGTTCGGGTCATCGACCTCGCCGATGAAAAAACCGAAATTCAGGGTGAGTGCCAGAACGATAAAAAAGGCAAACATTACTTTTTCGAAATTCATGTTGCTTGGGCTCCCTTTTATTTTGCATATCAACGTGTTACATGTCCCTGCCGCCTGCCGTCACGGGATAGCCGTAACGTATACCAGGGCACCGAAAAAAGGCGTATCGAAGTATTGCATTTCACCGGTATTCACCTGCCGGTTTTGATTGAGGAAATACGACCGGTACAACCCTCGTGTGTCAGCAACGACGACCGGTCCCGGCCCGGGAGCAATGTCATCGGGGAAGGTTGCCACGGCTTCACCCTGCGGCATATTCTCGCGGTATTCCAGGTCCAGGAAAAGGTGCAGAAAACGGCTGCGTCTGAGTTGCAGGCTGCCGTCCAACTGGTAAAAAGTGCTGCGATAGACGGCAAGGGGGTCCGGCTCCGTCAGGTCGGCCACCATGATCCGCGTCGGTGGACGCAGCTGGGTATCGATGACTTGCTGGTCGTGAATACGCATTGGCGGGTAGTAATCCACGCGGTTCTGCTGCCAGGCGGCGTAGATCAATGGCCGGTAGGTCTGACTGGAACGCAGACGTCGCCAGACATCATCCATCGTGCCGCTTTTCGTGTCGAGGATAAGCAGGTCATCGGGCAGATTGGCGGTTAACGCAGCGCCCGTGAGGTCAACCGGCTCAAGCGTCTGCATGACGGGTGGTTTCGCGGGCGTATCATCCGCCTGCCGCTTGTCCTGCAAGTCCGGGAATTTTGAAAAACTGCGCAATGTCTCCGATGCCCTCGCCTCGGCGGTGGCCGCCAGGTTGCGGAAGACGATAACTTCGACCCTATAGGCGCCGGATTCAGCCAGGACGGCTGAACTGGCGGCTAGCAAAAGGACAGGCAGGATGCGTTTCATCGTTGCTAGTTTAGATGATTTGACCGTGATAACAAGCGCAGGGAGGCCAGACAGTTTCATGAAGCCGCTGGCTCGGGTGGCCTGAGTTTATCCAGTATTTCGCCAATGATTTGCACGCGCTCGTCCACCGTTTCAACATCGAACATGAGCCGCAGTTTGTGCGGGCCCTTCATCTTGTAATCGAATGGATTGCGTTGGAGCAACTCCAGCAATGCAACCGGGTTCGCACAAGTGTCCTGGTTGAACTCTATACTGCCGCCGGTCTCGCCAAAATCGACCCGTCGTATACCGATTGCCCGCGCTTTCTGGCGCAGCCCGGCAACCTCGAAAAGGTGCTTCGTCTGTTGCGGCAGCAAGCCGAAGCGGTCGATCATCTCGACCTGAAGTTCTCTCAGGGCATCAGCGTCAGGTGCGCTGGCAATGCGCTTGTAAAGGGTCAGCCGCGTGTGGATATCGCCCAGAAAATCTTCCGGGATCAGGGCGGAGGTGTGCAGTTCAATATCGGTTTCCTGGTGCAGGCTGCCCTCCAGGTCGACCTCCTTGCCGGAACGCAACGCGGATACCGCACGGCCCAGTAATTCACTGTAGAGACTGAAGCCAACCGATTGGATTTCGCCGCTCTGCTCATCGCCGAGCAGTTCGCCCGCGCCGCGGATTTCAAGGTCGTGGGTGGCCAGCGTGAAACCGGCCCCCAACTCTTCCAGTGACGCGATGGCCTCAAGCCTTTTTCGCGCGTCGCCTGTCATGCTGCGTTCATCGGGCGTGATCAGGTAGGCGTAGGCGCGGTGATGTGAGCGTCCCACCCGGCCGCGCAACTGGTGCAGTTGGGCCAGGCCGAACTTGTCCGCGCGGTTGATGATGATGGTATTGGCGGTGGGTACGTCGATGCCGTTTTCGATGATGGTCGTACAAACCAGCACATTGACCCGCTGGCGGTAGAAGTCCAGCATGACCTTTTCCAGATCACCCTGCGGCATCTGCCCGTGCGCGACCCGGACTCGCGCTGCCGGAACCAGCTCGGCGACCTCGCGGGCAATCTGTTCGATATTGCGTACTTCGTTGTGCAGGAAGAAAGCCTGGCCACCGCGCTGGATTTCACGTTGCAGCGCTTCGCGCAACAGTGCGCTGTCCCACCTGGAAACCATTGTTTTCACGGCCATGCGGCGTGCCGGCGGGGTGGCGATAATCGACAGGTCGCGTATGCCGGCCATGGCCATGTTCAGCGTACGCGGTATCGGGGTCGCGGTCAGTGTCAACAGGTCAACCTCGGCGCGCAGCTGTTTCAGACGTTCTTTCTGCCGCACGCCAAACCGCTGTTCCTCGTCTACGATGACCAGTCCCAGCCGCTTGAAACGAACGTCGCGCTGCAACAATTTATGCGTGCCGATAACAATGTCGACCTTGCCCGATTCGAGGTCCGTCAGTACGGCACTGGCTTGCTTGCCGGTGCGAAACCGGGATAGCAGTTCAATGCGTATTGGCCAATCGGCGAAACGGTCGCTGAAGCTGGAAAAATGCTGTTGCGCCAGCAGGGTCGTTGGTACCAGGATCGCCACCTGTTTCTGACCCTGCACGGCGATAAAGGCGGCACGCAGTGCGACCTCGGTTTTGCCAAAACCGACGTCGCCGCATACGACACGGTCCATCGGCTGGCTGGATACCATGTCATCGAGCACGGCTTCTATGGCGGTCTGCTGATCTGCCGTTTCCTCGTACGGGAAGCCGGAACTGAAATCTGCGTACATGGGCTGGTCGAAGGCGAACCCGAATCCCTGCCGCGCCTGTCTGCGTGCGTACAGATCGAGCAATTCGGCCGCGACATCGCGTACCTTCTGGGCGGCGCGTTTGCGTGCTTTGGCCCATTGTTCACTCCCCAACCGGTGCAAGGGAGCGTTTTCCGCTGCACCGCCGGTGTAGCGGCTGATCAGGTGCATTGAGGAAACAGGTACGTATAGCTTGTCCTCGCCAGCGTACTCCAGCATCAGGAATTCAGCCTCGCGGCCATCGATTTCCAGGGTCTGCAGACCGCGGTAACGGCCGATGCCCTGGTCCTCGTGAACGACCGGGTCGCCAAGCTCCAGGTCGGAGAGACTGCGGATGATCGATTCGGGGTCACGTTCAGAGCGCTTGCGTGTTGTTTTAAGCCTGACCCGGCCACCAAACAGTTGGCTCTCCGTCAGAATGGCAAACTCTGCCCCTGCGACAAAACCCTCCTCGAGTGGGATAACCGACAGTCCGAGCCTTTCGCCGGAATTTTGGAATTCAGCCCACGACTCAAAACGAGCGGGGCGGATGGCAAAGGCGCCCAGGGTCTTCGCGAGCACCTCGCGGCGCCCGGTGGTGTCAGCCGCAAACAGGATGCGCCCGGGAAACTCGCGGTTGAATTTGAGCAGCGCCGCGGCGGGTTCCTGGCCACGGTCATGGATGTGGAGGTCCGGTGCGTCCCACGTGTCGAATTTGACTGCGCGGGGTGCAGAATCAGCCGTACCAAACAACCTGAGAGTGTTGTACCGCTGCAGTTTCACGATCAACCCGTCCGGCTCGAAATAAAGCTCCAGGGGATCAAGCACAGGCCGTTCCACATCGTGCCGGCGTTGTTCCCAGCGCTCCTGGGTCGATGACCAGAAATCGGTGGCCGATGCCTCGACATCCTGCTGGATAACCACCAACGGACTGGCCGGCAGGTAATCGAGCAGGCTTTCGGTGCGATCAAAGAACAACGGCAAATACTGTTCCAGGCCCTGCGGGTGAAGGCCCTGGCGCAGGTCCTGGTAAAGTGACACGCGGCGCATGTCAAGCACGAACCGGTAGCGGAAGGCCTTGCGGAATGCCTCAAACGAATCTGTATCGCAGGGGTATTCGCGTGCCGGCAACATATTGAAGTCGGCCAGCTTCGCGCCTGAACGCTGCGTTTCAGGGTCAAATTCGCGCAGCGATTCAATTTCTTCGTCAAACAGGTCGATCCGCAACGGTGCCTTTCTGCCGCTTGGAAACAGGTCGATGACCGAACCGCGCACGGCAAACTGGCCCGCCTGGTAAACCGGGTCGCTATGGCTGTAACCGGCCTGCTGCAGACGTTCCCGGAACTCGTTGATCACCAGGGACTGGCCGGTATTCAGCTGGATGTTGCGTCCCAGTGCATGGCTTCTCGGCGGCAGGCGTTGCAACAGCGTGGCGATTGGCACCAGCAGCAGGCCACGTTTTACTGCAGACAGCGAGGACAGGGTGGAAAGACGCTCCGCAACGATGTCGGGATGGGGCGAAAACGGGTCGTAAGGAAGCGTTTCATGGTCCGGAAAGTGCAAAACCGGAAGCGAACCATCACTGAACAGGCGTACATCCTGCTCCAGCAGGTGAGACTGGTGGCTGGAGCGGGTGACGACCAGTACGATGCCGTCATGGGCGCGGGCCGCTGACAAAAGGGCAAGGGCGGTACTGCTGCCATGCAGCCCCGTCCAGCCCGGGGCATCGCCGGCAAAACGTGCGCTCAGGGGGCTTTGCGGCCCGTTTGCGGCCATCAAACCGTATAGGGTTCGTACGATGGTTTACCGTAGAACCTGAGGATCAGCCAGAGCACGGCCAGTCCGATGATCATGCCAAGCCACCAGGGCGGGCCCAGTGCCGTCAGCAGGCTGCCGAACAGGATGGCGGCCGCGCCGACCGTTATCGCATACGGCATTTGGGTGCGGACGTGCTCTATATGGTCACAACCGGAGGCAAGCGAAGACAAAATTGTGGTGTCTGAAATGGGCGAACAATGATCACCCCAGACAGCACCGGCGAGTATGGCCGAGACCGATGAATAGAGGATGTGCATGTCGTGTGGACCCGTCTGACCCTGCGCACTCATCACGGCCCAGGTCAATGGCATGACCAGCGGGAACAGGATACCCATGGCGCCCCAACTGGAACCGGTTGCGAAGGCGGCGACGGCTGCCAGCAGGAACACGATCGTCGGCATGATGAAAGTTGGTAATGAATCACCCAGTACGCTGGTCAGGAATTCTGCGGTCTTCAGGACGTCGGTAATCTCGCCGAGAGACCAGGCGAGAATAAGAATGATCATTGCCATCAGCATTGAGCTTACGCCGTGGAACCAGGCGTTGACCACTTCCTCGAGACTGAGGATTCTCTGGCCGACGGACAGAATCGCGGCGGCCATCATCGCACACAGGGATGACCACATCAGCGCCGTGTAGGAATCCGCGCTGCCAATAATATCTTTTAGTGAAGGGTCGGCCACATCAGCGGTCGCTTGCTGTCCGGTGACATACAGTCCGATAATCATGCCAAGAATCATGACCAGCACGGGAATATAGGCATTAAAGGCACGGTGGGGTTTGCCGTCCACGGGGCCCAGGGCTTCCACTTCCTGGTTTTTATCGACTTCTATTTCGTGGTACTGTGAACCATGCTTTTGAGCGAGCCGTTCTGACTCCAGCATGGGGCCGAAGTCCCTGCCGGAGATGGAAACCATGAAAACAAATATGATCGCCATGATCGGATAAAAACTGTAGGGGATGGTATTCAGAAATAAGAGGTAAGCCTCGGTGTTCAGTCCTTTCATCTTGCTCAAGGAATCGCCGATCAGGCCTATTTCATAACCGATCCAGGTGGTCACGACGGCAATACATGCCACGGGGGCGGCCGTTGAATCGACGATATAGGCCAGCTTGGCGCGCGAGACGCGCATCGAATCGGTGACCGGTCGCATGGTATTACCGACCACCAGGGTATTGGCGTAGTCGTCAAAAAAGATCGCAACGCCAAGGGCCGCGGTTGCCACACAGGCATGGCGTGCCGAATCGGCCCACGCGACGATGTGGTTGACGATGCCCTGCATACCACCGTTACGCGTAATGATGCCCACCATACCGCCCACCATCATCGAAAACAGCACGATAGCGGTGTGATCGGGGTTGGACAGTGCATTGGCCACGTAAACCTGGAAGGTATCCAGCAATCCGGTCCAGATGGCGAACAGGCCAAAGTCATTGATGACCCAGGCGCCGACCCAGATGCCCAGGAAAAGCGCGGGGATGACACGTTTTGTGATCAGTGCGACCGCGATGGTCAGCAATGGCGGCAGAATGGCCACCCAGCTTGCCGCCGCCCCGGGTGCGGTTTCCGCTGCGTTTGCACAAGTACTGAAAATCAAGAGACAAATTACATTAACAATATTAAATAACCTATTGTTATAAAGCATTAAGCAGTCTCCATAATAGCGGACAAGGCTTGTTTGATACGTTTGCCGAAAGTCTCAAAATCAGATTCGGGCAAGGCATACAAACCGAGCCAGGTATTCTCCGCTTCGAGTGCTTCCTCGGTGGCTGGTTGCCGCGTGCGTGCACCGGACATCGATTCAGCTAAACGATCCACCTGGTATTTCATACGCTGCTCGCGGTCTTCTTGCGGTGACGGCAGTCCGGCAAGAAACTCCAGCGCGATGCACAGAACGCGGGCCTGCGAACGCATCTGCCCGATTTCCTCATCGGTCGGGGTGGGGTTTTCACCCGCCAGGATTTCCTTGCAGATCTTGTCCATGCGTGACTCGAGCGCGTCATCGGAGCTGTCCCCGGGCCAGGCGCTGGCGACTTTCGTTGCCGTCTTTTTACTCAACTCACCCTTCGCGGTCCTGCCGCTGACGCTGAGTTCGTGCAGCAATGCGGATTTTAGCCATATGCGCTCGCGGGTCGCGTTGACGTGTTGCTGTTGATCCTGTTTGACACGTTGTTCGTATTGCTCGACGAGGTTCTGGAATGACTGCATCAGTTTACGATCGGGGTGTTCAATGTCTTTCCAGCTATCCTGTAAGCCCTGGACTTTGCCGTGCAGGCCGGCCAGGTCATCCTTGCTTTTCAATATGTCCCTGAGTTCGTTGCACAGCGATTTTTGCGCCTTCAGACGGTCGTCGTCTGCCGCACGATCACTTGCCTGCTTTGATTTGAGTTCATCGAACAGGGGATCGAGGTGGGCGCGGAACTGGTTCCAGAGCTCCTGCTCCTTGCTTCGCCACAGGCTTCCCGCGTCCTTCCAGTTCGATTGCAGTGATTTTGCCTGGGCGATCGCCTCGCTGCGTTCCGGCAGATGCACAAGCTGGCTGGCGGCGCGGATCAGTTTCATTTTTTCCAGTTCGACATCCTGGTAATGTGCTTGCAGGACGGTATTGGATTTATCCAGCGTGGCTTTCAGTTTTCTCGCCAGTTTTTGACGTTGCCTGGCGGGCACTTCATTCAGGTCATGCAGTTTCCTGCGCCCCTGGGTCAGGCCTTTGACCAGTGCGACCCAATCGACCGGTTCACTTTTCGCCAATTGCTCGAGTTCGGTACAAAACGTGGCGAGTGACTCGGCGTGGCGGGACTGGATTTCACTGCGTTTGTCGAGAAATGGCTTGGCGGTCTCGAATGCCTCGTGGCCCGCGGTGTTGAATTTCCGCCACATCCACGGGGCGGCAGAAAACTTTTTATCTCCCGGGATCTGCTCGCTTTGCTCCAGGTTCTTCCATTCCTGTTGCAGACTCTTGATGCGGTCGAGCAGGGCGTCCGGGTGCAGATCGGCAGAGGGTAAAACTTCCATTTCGGCAATCAGGCGTTTGCGAACCTTGTTATTCGACCAATGTTGCCAGTCACGCAGTTCGCGCAGACGTGCCTGCATCGAGTTCATCCTGCTGTTGATCTTTTGCCAATCCTTGTTCTTGCCGTGTCCTTTTACGGATTGTTGCAGCGTGGCCCGTGTTTCCAGTGCCTTGTGCAACTCACCCTGTTCAAGCTCGGTTTCCAGTTGCGTGAGCAGCTCACTTGCCTGTTGCAATTCTTCTTCGAACTTTTGGCGCTGCTGCTCGAGCATGGTTTCGAGACCTTCGAGCACGGCTTTGGCCGCATGGAAACGATCCCGGTCATCCGCGCCCGGGTTTACGCATTTGCTCCAGGCTGTTTCCAATTGCTGCTTCAACTTGGCAATACTGGCCGGACGCGGCTTTTGTGCATTTTCGGTTTGGTAAAGACGTATGGCATCGGCGATGCGCGCGAGGTCTTCGCTGGCTTGCGGCGATTCCACCGTTGCAGGCTCCGCAGGGGTGCCCGGCGCTTCTTCAATGGCCGGTTCCAAGCCTGCATCACCCGGTGTTTCCGCCAGCGGGTCAGAAATGGGCTCCTCCGGTGCGGCGAGCCGGTCGCAGACACGCTGATAGCGTTGTGCCATCGTACTGTCTGCATGGCTGGCAATGCGTTGCCAGGACGTATGCAGCGCGTCGATTACCGCAGCGTCCTGCGCCTCGGTGTCCAACGCGAGTTTTTCAAGGGTACTGCAGATAAGGACGGCTTCGACCTGAACGGCGCCGGGGTCTGCCTGCCCGAGCAATTCTTCGTGCAGACGATCCTGCAATTTCGTGTAAAGCGTCTTGTCGGATTTCCTCAACGCGCCAATGACCCGGTTCAGGGTCGTGTGCTGCGTGATTCGACTGGCGGCGAAGCTGCGGTTTTCCGCATCGCTGTCACTGATGCAGCAATCACCCAATACACCCTGCCGTTCAACCCTGGCCAACGCGGCCCGTCTCAGCTCCGTTTCGGGGGCATGGGTAGCGAGGTGTTCGATCAAATCGCGATCCGATGTGGTTTCGACCACCTGCATACGAAATTCCAGCGGCGGCCGGGATTCGTTCGAAGAAGCGGCCAGTTGCCGGATGCGGTCCTGCAGAAGTTTTTTAACCTCGGGATCCTGCTCACCGTCATGCAGCTTCAAAATGTTTTCCAGTTGGTGCACCCGTTTGATCGCGGCTGAGCGTACCCGCTTGTCTTCGTCTTTTGCAGCAATATCGAGCAGGCTGCCGATCAGGTCCGCGTGTTGTTCGGTGCTGACCGACTCCAGGCGGATGTCCGCATTGCTACTTTGCCATTTGGGTTTAAAAATTGATGGTTTCCAGTTCATTGGGGTCAAGCTGCCAGTTTGGATGAATCGGGAAAGTGCTGTTCCAGTAACTGGAACTGCTCTTTTGCGGTTTGCACGCGCATTAAATCATACAGTATCTGTTTCGAATCCGGGCGTCCCTTGAGGTACCAGCCGATGTGTTTACGGGCGACCTGTACACCATGACACTCACCGTAAAACACGTGCAGACGCCGCAGGTGATCGCGCATGACCGCATGGACCTCACATGCATCCGGCGGCGGCAATACCTCTCCGGTGAGCAGGTAGTGATTGAACTCCCTGAATATCCAGGGATTGCCCTGCGCACCGCGGCCGATCATCAATCCTGTGGCGCCGGTGTAATCCATGACGCGCCTGGCCTGCTGGGGTGTGGTGACATCACCGTTGGCAAATACGGGCAGATCGGTTTCCCGGCAGATGCTGCGGATGGTTTCGTATTCAGCCTCGCCGTTGAAGCGGTCAGCACGGGTGCGGCCATGCACCGCCAGTGCAGCGATACCGCAGGACTCGGCAATTTGCGCGACTGCAAGACCGTTGCGGTTGCTCTGGTCCGGGCCCGTGCGTATTTTTAGTGTCACCGGCACGTTGACCGCGGCAACCACCGCCCCGAGAATGGCTTCGACCAGCACGAGATCAGACAGCAGGGCGGAACCGCCGAACTTGCCGCAGACCTTCTTGGCCGGGCAACCCATGTTGATATCTATTATCTGAGCGCCGAGCCCAACGTTGTAAACGGCCGCTTCCGCCAAAGTCCGCGGATCACTGCCGACGATCTGCACCGCCACGGGTTCGGGCTCGCCATCGAGATTGCTGCGCCAGACGGATTTACGGGTGTGCTTGAGTCGTGGGTTCGAACTGACCATTTCGGTAACCACGTAACCGGCACCCAGTTGGCGGCAAAGCTGCCGGAACGGGCGATCGGTGACGCCGGCCATTGGCGCCAGGGCAATGCGGTTGCTTAATGTGTAGGGTCCAATTTGCAAAGCGGTCATTCCGGCGAGGCGATGGGTATTCGCATGGTATTAACAGTCCCTGAATCCCGCCTGCGTTTATGAGCTCAGGGCTTCGAAAATCTGAAACCCCGCCACCCATGTACCAATGGCAGATCCAAGATTTGAGAAAAAGAATACCAGCAAAATGCGGGTAGCGGGGTTTTTGAACCAACCCTTCAGCGTGGTAGCATCTTCACGTAACCTTTCGAGATCCGAGACCCTGGGTTTACGCAGCCACGACTCCACCACGCCAGTGACCATTCCTGCCGCAATGGCCGGGTTCAGCGAGGTCAACGGCGCGGCGATCATGGCGCTCAATATCGTTAAAGGGTGACCCCTCGCGATCAGTGCGCCGAGTGCCGCAAGACCGCCGTTGATCAGGACCCAAAGTGTGACGAGTTGCCAACCAAGTTCGGGGCTGCGCGAAAAGCCGACCCAAAAGCCGGTGAATATCAGCGCTGCGATCACCCATGGTACAAATTTGAGCCAGCGGTTGGCCGGTGGCAATTGTGACAGGATCTCGACCTCGGACAGCGGTTCCTGCTGGCCGGACGCAAGGTGTTTTGACAGGCCTTCCAGGTGACCGGCGCCGATCACCACCAGGATGCGCTTGCCGGCGTTGCCGATGTTTTCCTGGCGCAGACGTGCTGCCATGAAACGGTCACGTTCCGTGATCAGCGCTTCGTATAATTCGGGCGACTGTTCGGCGAACTCGGTGAAGGTGGATTCGAGGATATCGCCTTCCTTGAGCTTCTCGATCTGGTCTTCATCGATCTCTTCCGAACTGACGGTACTCATGACGAGCCCTGTCGTCAGCATGATGCGCTTGTACCAGGGCACGGCGCGATAACTGCGCTTCAGGGTGGTCGCCAGGTCGCGATCGATGAGTTGCAGGGGTACTTTGTTGGCCAGCGCCGCATCGGCGGCGGCTTTGAGTTCAGCACCCGGTTCGATACCAAACTGCTCAGCGATACGCCGCTGGTAAGCCCCAAGGGCCAGGTTGGCCATCACCAGTCCCGCTTTTTTCTCGCGAATAATGCGGTAAAGGTCCATGTCCTTCCATTGCTGCTGTTTGGTCAGGGCCTGGTGACGGGCGGGGCAGAGTTCTGCGGCGATTGCATCGAAATTGCCGCTGCCTGCCATTTCGGTGACAGCGGCTACACTGGCGCGTGATACGTGGGCTGTCCCCAGCAGGACATAATTGACGCCATCGCGGGTAATTTCCCTTGTGGGCTGTTCCGCAGGTATCAAATCCGGGGTCACCGCTTGCGGTTTTAGTGTTGCTTCTGGTTCAGGCATTAGGCTTTGAGAGCCTTCAGAGAGGCTCCGTTAATCTTGAGAGGGCGCAAGGATAACGCAGAAGCGGCCCCCTTGCCTATTTTTCTATAACGGCACCCGGAAGCAAAACGGTGAACAGCACGAGGTCGCCTTCGAAATAGACACTGTAGGTGTCATATCGCCAACTCGAAATGGGTGGATCGCCGACGGCCGGGATCTTTTCTATCGGTGTGCCGAATTTTGTTTCGACGGTGGCCTTGTTCAGTCCATTTTTCGGCAAATTCATGTGTTTCGGCCTGGCGCACTTCGTCAATTATCAAAACATCGGCGTATACAGTTTGCACTGCCAATACCAGCATGAAAGCCAGAACAATCCTTGTCATCGTCTTTCTCCAACGCTTTTCAGTTCTCATCGTTACTCAGAATAACATAAAACTGAAAAATCGCTTACTGGAAAAATCCAAACGTGGCAGCGGGTGCTGGATTCAAGCACGTCATCCCGGTTTAGCACCGTTTGGGGTGCTGAGTTTTGGAGGTTCCGGTCTGCGCCGGGACGACAACATTTACCCCTAACTATTCTGTTTCAACAAACGCAGATAGGAGCGGTAACGCCAGTCAAGGATCAATCCGTCTTCGACCGCCTGCTTGACGGCACAACCCGGTTCGGATGAATGCAGGCAATCGTTGAACCGGCACCGGCCGGGGCACGTTTTAAATTCGATAAATCCCGCGGCGAGTTCTTCTTTCTTTAGTTTCCATATACCGTATTCCCAGACACCGGGCGAATCAATCAGGTAGCCGCCGTCCGTGAACTGGTACATCTTGGTCGTGGTGGTGGTGTGCGCGCCTTTTCCGGTTGCGTTGGAGAGGTTACCGGTCTGGATATGAAGGTCGGGTATCAGCTGGTTGATCAAAGATGATTTGCCGACACCGGACTGGCCGACCAGGATGCTGGTCCGGTTTTTCAGGACCGGGCGCAATGCCGTGATGCCCGGCGCGGTTTTACACGAGGTACGAACGACGCTGTACCCCAGTGCTTCATAATCCGGCATATGGGCCAGTACCGCGGCGCCGTTGGCCGTTTCATCCGCGGCCACTTCGAGTTCTGACTTGTTATACACAATCACCGGTTTGATGCCGAGGCTGTGAACGGCCAGCAGGTAACGCTCCAACAGGTCCAGTGAGGGCAGGGGGCGGGGCGCGACAACGATCAGTGCCTGGTCGAGGTTCGCGGCGATGATATGCTGACGCAGACGATCGTCCGTTCTTACAAAGTAATTTCTCCGCGGCAGAATGGAGTCAACAACCAACGAGTTACCATCCGCCCTGGCAGTCAGCACCCGGTCGCCACAGAAAGGCCTCCCAACCGTTCGTCTGAACTTGCACGAATGCTGCGTTCCGTCGTCTGACATCACGACGCCCTGGCCACCATAAGAGACCAGTACGAGTGCTTCGGCGCGGGTAGCGGCGTTCACGTATCGGTTTTGATGTCTTGCATGCGCATATTGTACCCGTCATTGCCAAATTGAACATGGCGCGAAGCAACGCGGGTCGGTATAGTGCGCAAAACGCTGAAAAAGAACACATGAACGACGAGAAACAAACAAGACTGGTCTGGATCGACTTGGAAATGACCGGTTTGGATACCGATAACGACACCATCCTCGAGGTGGCAACGGTTATCACCAACGGTGAATTGGATATCCTGGCAACCGGGCCTGCCCTCGCGATCCGGCACAATGAATCGGTATTGAAATCCATGGATGACTGGAATCGCAGACATCATACCGATTCCGGCCTGTGGCAGCGGGTCGTGTTCAGCCGCTACAGCATGGCTGCAGCCGAAGCGGCCTGTATTGAATTTCTCAAGGAATGGGTCGAAAAAGGCGAGTCGCCGATGTGTGGCAACAGCATCTGCCAGGACCGCCGGTTTTTACACCGTTTTATGCCGGAACTCGGAAGCTGGTTTCATTACCGTAACCTGGATGTCAGCACATTGAAAATCCTGGCCAATGAGTGGTTGCCCTCCGAGTTGCAGGATTATATAAAGGAAAACCGCCACGAGGCGCTGTCCGATATCCAGGAGTCCATCGAGGAGCTGCAATATTACCGGCGGTACATGGGCAAGTTCGCCGCCAGGCGCAGCCGGTAGGGCTTTTGATTCACCTTTGCTGATTGTTGTACCTTGACCACCCCTCAGTTTCGAGCTTATTGCCTCGGCTTTGGCTGACGGCAAACCCGCCGGCGCACCAGCAGTATCCAGTACCTCCTTTCAGGACACGCCGTGAACCGGTCGAAACTTGCAAGATGCTCGAACCCTGGCTTGGGTCGCCGGTTTGCACGGAATCACTGGTGCGAAGGGTAATCCTCGATCCGGGCTTCAATATGGGTGCGTAGTTGCAGCAATGGAATCGGGCTATGAGCTTCATAGGGTTTCCATGTTGAATCAAACTGGAGTTATTGTGGTCTTTAACAATAGCAGCAAAAAGTAGCGGTACCGGGAATAAAAGTGTGATGCCGGATGCCGGTTTTTCCCGGTTTGTTTCATTTTTTCTCTGCATCTACCGCCACGCAAACTTTTTAATGTAGGATACTCTCTGATTTTGTGGACCGAAGGCGGAATCCCTGCGCACTGAACAGTGGTAATTGCCGGCAGGTTGAGAGGAAAAATATGGGTGAAAAGCAGTCCGGACTGGGTGCTTATTTCGAAGAACTGAAGCGGCGCAAGGTCGTGCGTGTCGCCCTTGCCTATATCGTCGGTGCATGGGTGCTGATGCAGATAGCGGATGCCACGTTCGAACCACTCAACCTGCCGCAGTGGTCGATCCCACTGGTGCTATGGCTATTGGGACTCGGCTTTCCGGTGGCGCTGATCCTCGCCTGGGCACTGGAAGTGACACCCGAGGGTATCCGACGGACAAAAAAACGCCGCAAGTCTGCCCGCGCGGACAAGCAAAAGTCCGACATCCAGGAGGAGCACTCCATCGCGGTATTGCCTTTCGTGGATATGAGTCCGGAAAAGGACCAGGATCACTTCTGTGAGGGCATGGCCGAGGAAATCATCAACTCGCTGGCAAGAATCCAGGGTGTCCAGGTGGCCTCACGGACCGCGTCATTCCAGTTCAAGGGCACTTCGATGGACATCGACACCATCGGCGAACGGCTGAATGTGAATACCGTTCTGGAAGGCAGCGTGCGCAAGGCCGGGGAACATCTGCGCGTGACAGCCCAGTTGATCAACGTCGGTGACGGCTACCACATCTGGTCGGAAGGTTTCGACCGGGAACTGAAGGATGTTTTCGGCATTCAGAAAGAGATCGCCGCGAACGTTGCCAAGGCGTTCAAGCTTTCCCTGAACCCAAACAGGGAAGAAGCCGTCGAGCAGGAGCCCACGCAAAATATCGAGGCCTATGAATATTACCTGCGCGGGCGCAGGCACTTTTACCAATTCAGTGACCAGAGCTGGAAACTAGCGCGCGAAGATTTTTCCCACGCCATCGACCTCGACCCCGATTACGCCCTTGCCTATGCCGGCCTGGCGGATTGTTTTTCCTTCATCTACATGTATGCAGACAGCGCAGTGTCGGTGCGTCTGCAGGCGGAAACCAACAGCCGCCTGGCCCTTCAACTGGCCCCCAACCTGGCCCAGGTCCACGCATCGCGGGGTTTGGCGCTGTCTTACAGTGTTCGGCAGGAAGAGGCCGAAAAAGCCTTTGAGCGGGCTGTGGAGCTCGACCCGAAGCTTTTCGATGCCTACTACTTCCACGGCCGCCATGCATTTACCAAGGGCAAGTTGGAAAAGGCCGCGCAGCTGTTTGAAAAAGCCACCGAGGTGCGTCCCGATGATTACCAGGCCCTGGCCCTGCTGGCGCAGGTGTACCGGGCGCTTGGCCAGGAGGAAAAGCGCAACGATGCCCGGCGGCGCACGCTGGAGGTCATTGAAAAGCGCTTGCAGACTACACCGAATGATGCCAGGGCGTTGTGCTTTGGTTCGGTCAACCTGCTCGAGGCCGGCCAGACCGAGAAAGGCATGGAATGGCTGGAACGAGCCAAGACCAGCCAGGCTGACGACGCCCTGAACCTATATAATGTCGCCTGTGTTTATTCCAACATCGGTCAAGTCGAGATGGCGCTCGACTGCCTGGAAAAAAGTGTACGCAAGGGTATGGCAGAGATGGACTGGATGAAAAACGACAGCGATCTCGATAGTTTGCGTGAACATCCCCGTTTCAAGGCCCTGTTGGCGGCAAAATAGACTTTTAACCCAATTTCAATTCCCGGGAAGACCCATCATGAACCAGGCTCGATTTATTTCTATTTGCATCATATCCGCGCAAATTGCACTTTTTACAGGCACTTCTTCCGCTTCGCCGGCACTGGACCAGAACGAAACGGCCATCGTCGACTGGAGTGACGCACACAGCGAGGAAGCTATCGACCTGCTGGCAAGGCTGGTCAATATCAATAGCGGCACCATGAATCAGCAAGGTGTCAGGGACGTCGGGGCGGTATTGCGCTCAGAACTGGATGGGCTCGGTTTTGAAACGCGCTGGGTTGACATGCCGGAGGAAATGGGTCGCGGTGGTCACCTGTTCGGTGAACACGTCGGCGATCGTGGCAAGCGAATACTGCTAATCGGGCATCTCGACACGGTGTTTGAACCGGATGAAGCCTTCCAGACTTTTAGCCGCGAAGGATCAAAGGCAATCGGACCCGGTGTCGAGGACATGAAATCGGGTGACGTCGTGATCATTTACGCACTCAAGGCCCTGCAGGCCGCGGGTGTGTTGGATGGCTCCCAGATAGTGGTCGCCTATACCGGTGACGAGGAAGAGTCGGGCAAGCCTTTGAGTATTTCGAGAAAGGATCTGATCGAGGCCGGAAAGTGGGCCGATGTCGCGTTGGGCTTCGAAGCGGGCATCGACTACGACGGCAAGGAATGGACGACGATAGCGCGCCGCAGTTCGAGTAACTGGTGTCTCGAGGTGACCGGCAAGCAGGCCCACTCGGCCGGAATTTTTAACGATCAGACGGGCGCCGGCGCAATATTCGAAGCAGCCAGAATACTCAACGGTTTCTATGAAGAAGTCCGCGGCGAGCAGTACCTGACTTTCAACGCGGGTACCATCATGGGTGGTACGGAGGTTACCGGTGACTGTAATACCCCTGAAGGCCGTGTTTTTGGCAAGACCAATATCGTGCCCAATCGCGTGGTGGTGCGCGGCGGTATGCGGACGATTTCGCAGGAACAACTGGAGCGGGCACGTGAAGCGATGCAGACCGTGGTCGCACGCCACCTGCCGCTGACCGATGCCAGCATCAGTTTTAACGACAGCTATCCCGCGATGGCGCCGACCGAAGGGAACCGTCAATTGAGCGATATGCTCTCACAGATCAACCAGGATCTCGGACGCGGGGCCATGCCGATACTGGACGCGGCCAGGCGTGGTGCGGCGGACATTTCATTTGTGGCGCCCTACACCGATGGTCTTGCCGGCATGGGGGCTTATGGTAAGGGTGGGCATACACCCAACGAGTCACTCGATCTCGATTCTTTGCCGATCGCCATCCAACGGGCCGCGATCATGATTTACCGGCTCAGCCAGGAACGTTAAGCAAGCACCCGGATGTTCGCCGGCATCCGGTTGACCGCGGCGCGTAAAAGCGCGGTATTACTTGAGCAACGATCCCAGCACACCGCGCAGGAACTTGCGGCCAGCGGTGCCACCCACCGCGCTGCCCAGGCTGCGGGCCATGCTCTTGAAAAAAGCCTCTGACGTACTCTGGCGGTTGCTGCTGCGTGCTTTTGGCTTTTTGGCCCGCTTTTCACGTTCCGCCTGTGCCAGTTTTTCCTGCTCGGCCTGTTGCCGCTGTTTCAGGCTGGCTGCGATGCGTTCGTTCAATACCTCGTACGCCGAGCGCGGGTCGAAGGCCTCGGCATAACGCCGCATATTGGGGTCGTTTTCCCTAAGGGCCTTGCGCTCCTCATCCGTTGCCTTGCCCATGCGGGAGTACGGCGGACGTACCAGCACCCTTTGCACCGGAGCGGGAATACCCTTGTCCCCCAGCGTCGATACCAATGCTTCGCCGACACCCATCTCGGTGATGACCGTGGCGGTGTCCAGATCCGGGTTGACGCGGAAGGACTGGGCTGCAACCCTCACGACTTTTTGCTCGCTGGGCGTATAGGCCCGCAAGGCGTGTTGTATGCGATTACCCAGCTGGCCCAGAACACTGTCGGGAATATCGCCCGGGCTCTGGGTGATAAAGTAGATTCCAACACCCTTGGAGCGGATCAACCTGACCACCTGCTCGATCTTGTTCAACAGCGCTTTCGGTGCATCCTTGAACAGCAGGTGTGCTTCGTCGAAGAAGAACACCAGCACCGGTTGCTCCGGGTCGCCGAGTTCGGGCAGGTTCTCGAACAGTTCGGATACCAGCCACAGCAGGAAGGTCGAGTAGACCCGCTGGCTGCGGACCAGGATGTCTGCAGCGAGGATATTGATGATGCCGCGGCCATCACGGCTGGTTTGCATGAAATCTTCCAGTTGCAGGGCCGGTTCTCCAAAAAACTGGTCACCGCCTTCCCGTTCGAGCATCAGCAAGCGCCGCAAAATAGCATTGACCGATGCCGTCGAGACACTGAAACCGACCCCCAGGTCCTTGCCGTTTGCACCGAGGTACTCGAGGGTGGAGCGCAGGTCATTGAGATCGACCAGCAGCATGCCTTCGTTGTCGGCGAATTCAAACACCAGGGTAAGGATGCTTTCCTGGGTTTCGTTCAGGTCGAGCAGCCGGGATAAGAGTTGTGGCCCCATTTCCGAGATGGTGGAGCGCACCGGTGTCCCCTGCTGACCGAATACGTCCCAAAATGCGACCGGGTAGCCGCGCTGGATATAGTTTTCGATACCGATTTTCTGAATGCGTTCATCGATTTTCGGGTGGGGTTTGCCAGCTTGGCTGATGCCGGATACATCGCCTTTCACATCGGCCAGGAATACCGGTATCCCGAGATCGGAAAAACCTTCCGCCAGGCACTGTAATGTGACCGTCTTGCCGGTACCCGTCGCCCCGGCCACCAGTCCGTGGCGGTTCGCGTATCTCGGGTTGAGAAAAATTTTCCCGGCGTCGCTGCCGCCGATAAGAATATCTTCGTTCATATGTGCATTACCCTGGTGAATACCTCTGATGCGACCAACTTTATCAAATTTGAAATGACGGGGTATAGCTTAGCAGTTCTGCCGATGGCATTATATTCGGACACCCGGTTTTTTGAGGAAGGCTTATGCGCTGGAAAAGTGGCAGAAAGAGCACCAACGTGGAGGACAGGCGCGGGCAAAGCGCCGGATATGGTGGTTCCGGTTCGGGCTTGTTGAACTTTATCCCGATGCTGGTGCGCACAAAAACCGGACGTATCATGCTGCTGATCGCGGTGGTGGTATTTTTTGGCAGCCGTATGCTGGGTATCGACCTGCTGCCGCTGATAACCGGCGGAAGCGAAACCACGTCCAGCCAATCGCCGCGTGAGCTGAGCCCCGCTGAAAAGGAAATGGGAGATTTTGTCGCGGTGGTTTTGGCGGACACCGAGGATACCTGGCAGAATATTTTCCAGCAACGGGGAGCCACCTATCGCGAACCGACGCTGGTTCTGTTCAGCGGCAATGTCAACTCCGCCTGTGGCATGGCCTCGGCCGCAGTCGGACCGTTTTATTGTCCCGGAGACCAGAAACTGTACCTCGACCTGTCATTTTTCCAGGACCTCAAGCAGCGCTACGGAGCGCCCGGTGATTTCGCACAGGCGTACGTTATCGCCCACGAGGTTGGTCATCATGTTCAAACCCTGATGGGGATCAGCGACGAAGTCCGCCGGGCCGGCCAGGGCAAAAGCAAAGCCGAGGTCAATGCACTGTCGGTTAAACAGGAGTTGCAGGCCGACTGTTTCGCCGGTGTGTGGGGTCACGCCGCCAACACCGAACGGCAGATACTGGACCCGGGTGACCTTGAAGAAGCGTTGACTGCGGCAACTGCTATCGGTGATGACCGCCTGCAAAGGGAAGCGGGCAGGGGTGTCGTACCCGACAGTTTCACCCACGGATCTTCGGCGCAGCGTGTCAAGTGGTTCAAACGCGGATTCGAATCGGGGGATATCGCCAACTGTGATACTTTTTCCGGGATCAGCGAATAAGCCGGCTGAAAAACCGTAGTTCTCCCGCCGGGCTACCTGAGATGCGGCGTAAGGGACACCAATGCGGGGAATTTAATGCAAAAAAAACCGCCCTGAATATGCCTAAATTTGCGGGGGGGGGAGGCAATTTCTCAGGCAGCTATCAAGAGCGGTGATTAAATAATACACATGCAATTCTGTTTTGAAGTTGACACAGGTCAACTGGACTGACTTTTCCTAAGATGAACAATCAGGAGTGCTTCGGACGCAAACAATTCGTTTCCATGTCCGCATATTTTCGGCGGTGTCTGCGCCAGGCGCCCTGGCATGAAGGGTGCCTGGCTTCATTTACCTGACTTGTCAAACCGCGATCTGGGATAATGCAGACCTCACTTTTTGAGCCAGGATCATTCGGCTGTGCGGATTTTGACAAACGCAGTTGAATGCCATGCAGGAGTTTGACGGATGGACAAGAAAGCGAAGCCCGGACCGACCCCAAGGGTTCTACTGTTATTGCTTATCGTATTGTTTTGCCAGTCCGCCTGGGCTGATAAGACCGATATCGTTTATCTCAAAAACGGCGACAGGATCACCGGTGAAGTCAAGTCCCTGACGCGGGGCAAGCTCGCATTTTCAACCGACCACATGGGTACGGTGTATATCGAATGGGAGGATATTCTGCAAATTACCAGTTCGACCGGGCAAGCCGTGGAATTGACCAACGGACAACGTTACTACGGTACCCTCACCAAGCCGGCGAACGACAACGTGTTGACAGTTTCCACGCCGACGGGACCGGCCAATGTGGACGTTGTGGATGTTTTTGCAATGTATCCGGTGGAGGCCAATTTCTGGGACCGGCTCGATCTCAGCGTGGATTTCGGTCTGAGTTGGGACAAGGGCAGTGAAGTCGGTAAATACAACCTGGGTCTGGACGCGGTCTACCGGCGCACAAAATCGATCAGCAAGGTGTCATTCAGCACGGAAATCACGACCCAGAATACGGCGACCGACACGCAGCGCTCCGAATTGAGCGGCCTGCACAACGTCTTCAAGCCCGACAAGAGATTCCTCAGCTATTTCGCCAACCTCGAGAGTAATGATCAACTGGGTATCGACCTGAGGGCGCTTGCCGGAGCAGGTTATGGCTGGGTGCCGGTTCGCTCGCAGAGAAACTGGTTTTCGTTTGCCCTCGGGGCGGATGTCAACCGCGAAATCCCAAATGAAGGCGACAGTCAAACCAATCTTGAAGGGGTGGGCTGGCTGACCTATGAGTACTATAAATTCAACACGCCGGAACGCAGTTTCAAAACCAATTTTATTATTTTTCCGAGTATTACGGACTGGGGCAGGTGGCGGGCCAGTCTCAATGCGGATTTCAGGTTTGAAATCGTCAATGACCTCTACTGGAAACTGGATTTCTACAGCACCTATGACAACCAGCCGATCTCGCCTGAAGCAGCAACCAGTGACTATGGTGTGACCACGTCGGTTGGTTACAAGTTTTAGGGCAGGGGTCGCGTTTCTGCGCCGTGTCTGTCACATTGAACCGCGCTCCCCGTGTATTTGTGGATGTGAAGCCGGCAGTCCCGGTACTATACTGCTGTCGAGCAAAGGAGTGATGTTGTTATGATAAAACTGAATCGATTTTATGCCCTGCTGTTTTGCACGCTCGTCAACCTGGTATACATTGCCGTTGCAAGCGCCGGCGATGTCGCGGCGAATCCTGATCTCCCAAAGGGCAAGCAGACCAGCCTGGGTCTCTACCTGACGGCGGGGGAGGCCTACGACAAGTGGCAGGCAGATCCTGATATCAAGATATTGGACGTTCGCACCCTCGAGGAATACCTGTTTGTCGGTCACGCGCCAATGGCCTGGAATATCCCATTGATGGTTCAGACCCATGAATGGGATGCCGAAAAAGGCCGTTTTATGATGCAGGCAAACCCGGATTTCCTGGCGGAGGTGAAGGAAGTGGCCGGACCGGCTGACACCATCATGGTCATGTGCCGTTCCGGGGGGCGCAGCGCGAAGGCGGTCAACCAACTGGCCGGGGCGGGTTACACAAATGTTTACTCGATCACCGACGGCATGGAGGGCGATGCGATTGACGATCCCCTGAGTGTATTCAACGGCCAGCGTCTCCGGAACGGCTGGAAAAATTCCGGCCTGCCCTGGACCTACGAGCCTGACCCCGAAAGGATCATGGCGACGGGTGCCCGGCCAGTTGCAGCGGATAAAGAGTAAGACAGCGGTATTTTGTTTCATCACTGGAGCATGTCCGCCCGCGAGCAGGCGCGCTTTTTGGCAATGCGGATATGCGTCCGGGAAAAACTGTCGCTCGGGAACTTTATAAACGGTCGTGTACTTTAACCTGCATTCGACCGTCCCGGCAAGATCGACTGGTGCTATGTCCGGGTTATGTCCGGGTTAGCCCGGCGTTCCCCGCTTGCGTGGTTTTTTGCCGGCCCTGGCCGGCTTGCCGCCGCCGTCATCGCGTGGCGGCAAACCCGTATGCTGGGTGAGGATTTTTTTACCGGTGCGACGCTGGTGCGCCTGTACGGTGTTCTTTCTGCGCGGTGTGTGATAACCGCGCCCGGGCTCCGGCTGGCGGGCCGGGATCAGGTGCCGCTCGCCATCACCGATCAGATCGGCCCTGCCCATTTTCCTGAGCGCCTGGCGCAACATTTCCCAGTTGCCGGGGTCGTGATACCGGAGCAGCGCCTTGTGCAGTTTTCGTTGCTCCGGCGTCTTCACCGGCTGGACGTCGTCGGATTTGTAGGTCACCTTGCGCAGCGGGTTTTTGCCGGAGTGATACATGGCGGTCGCGGTGGCCATCGGTGACGGGTAAAAGGCCTGCACCTGGTCGGCGGTGAAGCCGTTACGTTTCAGCCAGATCGCCAGGTTGACCATGTCCGCATCGGTGGTGCCGGGATGGGCGGCGATGAAATAGGGGATCAGGTACTGTTCCTTGCCGGCTTCTTTCGAGTATTGTTCAAACATTTTTTTGAACTGGTCGTAGCTGCCGATACCCGGTTTCATCATCTTTGACAGCGGGCCGTTTTCGGTGTGCTCGGGCGCGATCTTCAGTTGCCCGCCGACGTGGTGTGTGACCAGTTCCCGGACATATTCCGGATCCTTTACCGCCAGGTCGTAGCGCAGACCGGAGGCGATCAGCACCTTCTTGACACCCGGCAACTTGCGCGTATCGCGGTACAACCGGGTGAGTGCCGAGTGGTCGGTTTTGAGATTGGGGCAGATACCCGGGTAGACGCAACTCGGTTTACGGCATGCAGCCTCGATTTCACGGCTCTTACAGGCGATGCGATACATATTGGCCGTCGGCCCGCCGAGGTCGGAGATCACACCGGTGAACCCCGGCACTTTGTCTCGTATTTGCTCCACCTCGCTGAGAATCGATTCCTCGGAACGGTTCTGGATGATGCGACCCTCGTGCTCGGTGATCGAGCAGAAGGTGCAACCACCGAAACAGCCGCGCATGATATTCACCGAAAACCGGATCATGTCATATGCGGGTATTTTTTCACCGGCGTAGGACGGGTGGGGAACCCTGGCAAAGGGCATACCAAAGACATAGTCCATTTCCGGGGTGGTCAACGGAATTGGCGGGGCATTCAACCACAGATCGACATCTCCGTGTTTTTGCACCAGCGCCCGCGCGTTTCCCGGATTGGTTTCCAGATGCAATACCCGGTTGGCGTGGGCATACAGCACAGCGTCATTACGGACCTTCTCAAACGAGGGCAGGCGTATGACCGTGCGGTCACGGTCCCGGCTGGGGTGGGGATTGAACCGTATGACGCTATCGTCCGATTGGCGATCACCCACCCCGTACATCGCCGCATCCCGGCGCTGTTTCTCGGTGACATCCATCTCGCGCGGGTTGACATAGGGATTGACGACACGGTCGATTTTGCCGGGCCGGTCGATGCGGGTGGAATCGATCTCCCACCATCCATCAGGCGTGTCCTTACGCACCAGCGCCGTGCCGCGCACATCGGTGATTTGCGCAACGTCTTCACCCCGGGCCAGGCGGTGCGCCACCTCGACCAATGCCCGCTCCGCATTGCCGTACAAAAGCAAGTCGGCCGTGGCATCGAGCAGGATGGAGCGGCGCACACTGTCCTGCCAGTAATCGTAGTGTGCAATACGCCGCAACGAAGCCTCGATGCCGCCGAGGATGACCGGTACATCCGGCCAGGCTTCCTTGCAGCGCTGACTGTAGACCAATGAACAACGGTCCGGACGTTTGCCGCCGACACCTCCGGGCGTGTAGGCGTCATCGGAACGCATCCTGCGCTCGGCGGTATAGCGGTTGATCATCGAATCCATGTTGCCTGCGGCCACGCCAAAGAACAGGTTGGGCTTACCAAGGACCTTGAATGCATCGGCGGATTGCCAGTCGGGTTGCGCGATGATCCCCACCCGGAACCCCTGGGCTTCGAGCAGGCGGCCGACAATAGCCATGCCAAACGATGGGTGGTCCACGTAGGCATCGCCGGTGACGATGATGATGTCACAGGAATCCCAGCCCAGCGTTTCCATTTCCGTCCGGCCCATCGGCAGAAACGGCGCCACACCAAAACATTCGGCCCAGTATTTCGGGTAGTCAAAGAGTTGGATGGATGGGCTGGGGATATTGGACATTTAAATGGGCCTTGTGACCTTTCCCCAATGGTTGAACCGGTTTTGGCGGGGAGCATCAATCATAGCAGGCAGCCTGCTTCGCGAATACCTCCCTGAGCGGAACGTCACGCGCTGCACGCGGATTTACAACTGTAGCCCTCTGTTGACTGTGGCTACATCAAAGACTTGTTCGGCTGCCCCTTTTTCGTGCTCCATGGGTCAGGTATTTTGGACTTTGCCGCGGGAGAAAGCCGGTTAGCCCGGACATTGCACCAGCCGGACCCGGTCCTATCCCGGCCCTTGCTGGTCCAGCCACGCCTGCTAAGCTGGCTTGATTGACATCTAAAACAGAAAAAAAGCCGGATACACTTTAAGGTAAAGGTATCCGGCCTGCGTCTTTCATCCTGGTATCTTGCTTGCTATCTTGAGCGATCCAGAGTTTAGTGGATGTCGTAGATATTCAACTTGGTGATCCAGTATTGGGTGCAGCCATCGGGGTCGGGGAGACACCCCGGGAAATTAAAATAACGGCCGTTATTGACATACAGGGAGTCCCCATGCAGGGCGCCGCTCGCGATTCCGTCCATCTCGGAATCTGTGATCGCTCCCATGCGAGTCCCCGTGAGCATATCTTCATCCAACACCACCACCTGTACCATGTCCTCTTCTGTCGTATTCCAGCCGGCACCCAAAATGTACAAGACACCGTCGCGTAATACGATTGCGTCCAGAAAAGTTCCATCCAGAATAGGGTATCCGTCCCCATCCACTTCACCTGTGTCCACAAGACCATGAAGAGGCGGGTCAACAATGATTTCATCCGCGTGGCCAGTGGCTGGATCTACCCGGAATATTTTCGAAGTACCCGAGTTGCCGATGATCAAGGTCTTACCGTCGGGCGTTGCGACGATGCCGTTGGCGAAACTCTCTATCAGGTTATCGCCTGCTCCAAATTCTTCGGATAGAAGTATTTGTGTGGCAGCGTCTGCATTGCCCGGAATCTTGCCGTTTTTTGACAGTGGCAAGCGGTAAATAGCGGGTTGCGAGTAATCTGTGAAGTAGACAGCATCCTGGGTGATGGCGATGTCGTTGAGTACAGACTCGAACTGAGGCGTCACCTGATACTCCATTATCGGCTCACCGCTGTCGGCGTCAAACACGTACGCATTTCCCCAATAGCATCCCGCAACAAACAGATAGTTGGAGCGCTTATCGACACGCATCCCGAGCTTGTAGCAGTCGCCATCAATTATGCTGGCACCAGGTTCCGCAGCCACGAAAGGTTCACCTTGCCCACTGCGCAGGTCTACCTTGTAGATCGATCCATCGAGTGAGCCTGCATAGGCGGTCGATCCTTTGCCGATCGTGAAACCTTCCGGTGGAGCCCCCTCCTGGGCCCAAACGATTTTGGGAAAAGGCTTATCGGGTTTGGCAGCTTGTGTTGGCAGCGCCCAGGCGACCAGTACGATGGTTGCGAGTATGAGTGACTTGTTCATATATTCTCCGGGTCGGGTAGAAATTTTGGTTTATAATTACGAAAATCCGCCAGTTTGGCAGATCATGTCAAAGTGTGCTCGAGTGTTCAGCCGATTGCCTGATCAAACCCTGATCGTTTGCTGATGGATTGCTGATTTTTATCGAGGGGGAAGTTCTGAAGCCATGAACCGTGCTGGTCCAATCATTCCGGAACAACATCTGTTCGGCCGATGGCGCTTCGATGTCAACACCGGTGATCTGTTCGATGGAGAAACCACAAGGCACCTGGAACCCCAGGTCGCCAAGTTGCTTGCATACTTCCTCTCCCATCAGGAAACACTCACCAGCCGCGACGAATTGATGGCCGAAGTCTGGGACAACCGGATCGTTTCGGATGACGCCATCAATCGCTGCATTTCGATCCTGCGGCAGGTTCTATCGCCGGATGACCGGAATGCCTATATTGAAACCGTTGTGCGCAGGGGGTTTATCAGCCATTTTCCCCCTCCGCCCGAAGAAGAGCGATCCGTCAACCCGCTATCGCAACGCAAGCATTACCGGGTTCTCGTACTGCTCGCCGGTCTGGTCGCGGTTGTACTCTACAGTCTCAGCGTTACATTCATTGATGCTCCACAGCAAACGCCGGACGCAAAGCGCCACGGCTCACCGAAGGTGGCGGTCTTGCCGTTTACCACTTCCGGTACGGAGGATGACGGTGAGTTTTTTGCCAGCGGTATGCACGATGACCTACTGACCGCGCTGGCACAAATTCAATCCATGCGGGTGATCTCGCGCACCTCGGTGCTGGAGTATCGGAACACCCACCGGAACATTCGCGATATCGGACGTGAACTGGGCGTCGATGCAATTTTGGAAGGCGGCATACAGCGCATCGGTGACCAGGTTCGCATCAACGTGCAGCTGATTGATGCGCGTTCTGATGGGCACATGTGGGCCGGTCAGTACGACCGGGATTTGACAGCGGCGAATATCTTCGACGTTCAGGCGGAGATTGCGCGTTCGATTGCAGCTGAATTGCATGCCAGCCTGACGGAACAGGAAATCTTGCAACTCCGTGTGTTACCGACGGATAACATGGCCGCGTACAGAGCCTACCACCGGGCACTGGACATTCGGGATAAACTGGACCTGGACGCCCCGGAATACGTTAAGTCACTGGAAGAAGCCGTGACACTGGACCCTAATTTTACCCGCGCATGGGCCGAACTGGCTGGATATCTGAGCTTCAATAATTTTACCCGGAAAGACCCCGATTCAATACAGCAGGTCGAACAGGTACTGGAGAAGATCCGCACGCTTGCGCCCAATTCAGCTGAATACCTGATCGCGCAAGCCTTCTACACCTACTACATTCTCAGGAATTACGACCAGGCCTATCAATTGATCAGTCAAGCCCAGATACTAAGGCCCAGCGATGAACGGGTGCTGGAACTGAAATCGAACATACAGCGGCGCCAGGGAAATTTTGAAGGCAAAGTTGAGTCGATCCGCATGGCCCGGACACTGGATCCGAGAAACCCGATTTGGACGTCCTCGATAGCCAGAAACCTGATCCTCAATCATCAGTACGACGAGGCCGGCCAAGAGATCGAAAATACCAACTACCAGAATTTTGAGCAGGCGGCCATATACAGCATGCTCCAAATGCGGAAACATCAGGACGCGAGTCGTTGGGCCGAGGATCTGCTGGCACTTCAGAAGGAATTTGAAGAAGTCTCTGTGCCCCTGGATATGTGGGAATCCAGCATCGCGAGCAGAGATTATGCGGCGGCTGAAAAATGGGTCGGTGCAATGCAAACGGCCGGCAATCATGAATACAGGCTTTCAATAACCGGATTTTCCGGCGTCGATTTATACCAGCTCATCACATACTGGTTCTTGCAGGCAAACGATCAATTGGACCCGTTCCTGGCCCAGGTGCGAGCGCATCTTGATGAAAGACAAGATTCAGACGGCGAATTCATTTCCGAGATGCAAGTTCTCGTGATGGCTTTTGTCACCGCCGCAGAAGGCAACCCAGCAGAAACGGAACGACTCACACGGGTATGGTCGCGGGCCACCAGCAATGACAAGGCACTTTTGGCCAACTCCTGGCATCTCTCCTGTCGCGCACTGGGCATGGCCGCAGCAACGGCGGCAGCCGTCAATTGCATTCGCACCGGCCTGCTGGAACCGAGCCAGGTTATGCCGTTCATGGAGCCCTTCCTGCCATATTACGATTTGATACGCGACGAACCGGAGTTCATCGGTCTGCTCGCCGAGATCCAGCAAGGAAAAGCCAATTCACGCGGCTGGTAAGGCTTCTGACGGGCAATTGACCTGCGACGTGGCCAAAGGTCGATGCTGTCGATGATTTCCTGCATCTGGCAGCCCGGCGAAGGGGCGGAATACACCTCGGCTCCGGCGCCGAAACACGCTTATATTACCCGGCATGACTCGCTCTTACTGGCAAAACAAACCCGATTACCGTGCACGGAATCCTTCATCGATTCTTACTGGCTTTCGAATATTTGTGTCGAAGTTGTTGAAAACTGTTAGAAATGACAGTCGACGCCAATTGCTGATGGATGTATAAATGCATTATCGAGGTAGATATTTTTATCCTTGAACAAGGAAGTTTGTCACCACCTGTGACGTAGCTGTGCCAACGACAGATTACTGAAGTGTTGTGCCAACGACGACAACGGAAGGCGTCAGACCCAGGGAAACGGGTCCAACAGGATAAGTTATAAGCTTGGGGGGCAAGCAAGGTCAGAAGCCCGAATGGAAGAGGCGGACTGGTTATTTTCCACTTTAAAAGATCCGTTTAACACGGGTCTTTTTTTTTGCTGAGAGGGTGGGATTGACTCGGGCCATCCATGACCCTCGCCCTGCGGGCGTCGCCTGCGTCGACGTCTTCCCGGGCTGTGGCCCAGGTCAGCCTCTCGACCGCTTCCCGGTCTCACCTCCTCCTGCCCGGTAATCGAACCCAGGTGCTTCGCACAACGTTCTGCATCTGACCACCCGCTTCGCCAGATATAAAAAACCCGCCGAAGCGGGGTGGCTAAGACTGAAGGAGAGGGTGGGATTACCGTGTACGTCCCTGTACCCGGCCCTTCGGGTTCGCTGCGCTCATGCAAAAACGCTCCCGGCGTTTTTGTCGACCCCACGGGCCGCTGCGCGGCAGTGGCTTCTTACACAGCCGTATCAGTCAGATATAAAAAACCCCGCATTTGCGGGGCCTTTTATATCTGGCGGAGAGGGTGGGATTACCGTGTACGTCCCTGTACCCGGCCCTTCGGGTTCGCTGCGCTCATGCAAAAACGCTCCCGGCGTTTTTGTCGACCCCACGGGCCGCTGCGCGGCAGTGGCTTCTTACACAGCCGTATCAGTCAGATATAAAAAACCCCGCATTTGCGGGGCCTTTTATATCTGGCGGAGAGGGTGGGATTACCGTGTACGTCCCTGTACCCGGCCCTTCGGGTTCGCTGCGCTCATGCAAAAACGCTCCCGGCGTTTTTGTCGATCCCACGGGCCGCTGCGCGGCAGTGGCTTCTTACACAGCCGTATCAGTCAGATATAAAAAACCCCGCATTTGCGGGGCCTTTTATATCTGGCGGAGAGGGTGGGATTCGAACCCACGGTACGGAGACCGTACACTTGATTTCGAGTCAAGCCCATTCGACCACTCTGGCACCTCTCCAATGGTAGTGCAGCATTGTAATTGGCGGGCAGCCTGTGGGGCAACCGCCACTTAGCCCGGACATGACTCATTTCTGAGACAGGCAATGTGGGCCGGCACCTGAAGTTTGTCAGGTGCCTCGATCCACGATTCAGCCTATGGCTGGTTCAATATCTCGCACAAGGCGATATTGTCATTGGCGACACGCCGGATAGGTACCGTACCCTGCTGATTGATGGACGGAATGTTGTATTCGACCGTGCCATTAGCGCAGTCAGAGAATGTCAGGGTGATGGTGCCGTCATTGATCTCGGTCACCGGCGTGGGCGAATCGAACAATCCACCGCTGGCGTAGCTGATATCCATCACTGCCTGGTTGCCGGAATATTGCCCGAGCGCATTGAGCCAGCGGTGTCCCGGTTCACCGAGGTTTGCCGCCACGTTTTCCGGGGGTCTGACCGTGTCATAGGTAAACCAGGAAAGGCTGACATAGCCGAGCACGGGAAAAACGTTAATGAAAAACCCTTGCCCGGTGGTAACCACGTAGTACCAGGAATCGTTCATGCCGGCGTTCATATTGAGCAGCTGGGTTGGCGGAACGCTGGCCGCAGGGTTATAAGACAGCAGTTTGTGCATGCCAGCGGTCTTTTGTTCCGGGCTGTTTTGCGAGGTTTGAGTCTGTTGTGACATGGACTCACACAGCGCGATATTGTCACTGACGACACGCTGGATGGGCACAGTACCCTGTTGATTGATTGAGGGGATGTTGTATTCCACGGTGCCATTATTGCAGTCGGTAAAGGTCAGGGTGATGGTGCCGTCAGTGATCTCCGTCACCGGCTTTGATGAATCAAAAATCCCGCCGCTGGCAAAGCTTATGTTCATCACCGCCTGGTTGCCGGAATACTGCCCCACAGCGTTGAGCCAGCGATGTCCGGGCTCACCCAGGTTGGCGGTCACGTTTCCGTCGGGTCTGACCGTGTCGTAGGTAAACCAGGAAAGCGATATGTACCCGATCGTCGGGTAAACAGTGACGAAAAACCCCTGTCCGGTCGTGACCGGGTAATACCAGGCATCATTCAAACCCGCACTGATTTGAAACACCGGTTGCAAGCTGTCAACAGTAAGCGGTACCGGGTCATTTTTCGTGTTGTTAGCGGAATTGGCATCATTAACGCTCAATATCGCACCGATGTAGTACTGACCGTCTGGCATGGAGACAGGAAATTGCAACGGGGTGTTGTAACTGCGGTTTTCGCCGGGGCCAAGTGCGGGGTAATCCTGGAACCCGAGGCTTTGGTCGCTTGCGGTTATCGTGGCGTCGGTTGAGGCATAGAAAGTGATGCGATAAGCATCTGAAGACGCGCCACCGATATTGTCAACCTTGTTTTTGACGATGAAACTGGCGCCGGGTGCATAAGCACCGTTGCTTGCATCCAGCACGGTGATGGCCAGATCGGCGGGATCCGGAGTGACCGTTTTGATAAAGCCCGTGTCATAGGTTCCGGTCGACGATTCGCCATTTGCATTGACAGAGTAGACCCAAAAATAATAGGCAGTGCCCGGCGTCAGGCCCATCGCATTTGTGGAAGTTCCGGAAATTTGCCCCAGGAGCGTTTTGGACGAACCGATACTCGACGAATAATAGACATTGTACGCGGTGGCAGCGGCAACCGATGTCCAGGTAATAACGACTCTATCGGTAAACGTGCCATCACTCGCATTGACCTGGGACGGTGGCGCCGGCGGGAGAGCAGCCTGGGTGTCACCCACAAGGGCCGCCAGGTTGAGGTCGCCACAGAATGAAGGGCACAGGGGGAAAAACGTGCCGACCCCGTCCTGATCGACGTAACTGCGCCCTGATCCCGGGCTGGATGGTGTATACGAACTCGGATAGGTGCCGCTGTCATTGGTAATTTTAAGCACAACACCGCGTTCGGACCCGATCGGGAATGTCTGCGGCGATGTGAGGAGCAGCCGGTTCCAGCCCGGACCAGCGGCGAAACCGGTCTGGGAATGGATCAGCCCGGAAGGCGTTCCGCCCGTCATACTGGTGTAATAACTGATGTCGATGCTGGCGCCGACCGGGTCATTGACATAAACGTCCACGCCATCGAATTTCGAATGTGCGGTGTTGTTTTGGGTGCGCATTCCCACCCAGATTGCAGTCTCATTCAAGCCCAGGCTGACAATGGATCCATTTTCATAATAACTGACATGATCGCCTGTCACACCTGAACCCGGAGTCATGTCAGCGGTCATTGTCGCGCTGGATGATGAAATATTCGTAACACCTATCTGCGTAGCGCTACCGAGATAGTCCCGGGAATTGGGCGTACTCGAGTTGTTAAAACTTCTATTGTTCGATAAACCCGGAAAAGGGTCGCCCGTGTCGCCGTTATTCGCATTGGAATCGAGCTGCGTCTTACCGTCGGCTGCTTCCAGATCGACCAGCTTGTGGCTTTCATCCGTATTTGCGCTGACATTTTCGTCAATATGCCATATCAGCAGACCGCTCCCGGGAAGACCCGTGTCGTAGCCGGACTTCTGACGGTTTTCAACCAGGAAATACTCCCTTAGCTTGTATTTGTCGATCCATATCCGTTTGGCAGCCTCGTTGGAATCGGCTTTTACAATGCTCACGCCGCTGCTGTTGCTGTTTATATCCTGTGGGAGGATAAAATTTGTGCTGACCTTGCTCCACGAACTCAGATGCGCAGGCGAATCGCCCTGCCAACTGCCCGTTTGATTCCATTCCCCGCTGCCCATGAGCCCCCAGTCGCCGATGCCGGCGGAACTGTCGTCCGTGTCGTAGAGGTCCGGCAAACCGAGCATCAGGTGCCCCAGTTCATGACACATGACACCGATCGTCGCCTGGTGTGAGCTTTGTCTTTCACCAAACATGGTATACGGTTGAAGTGTGACACCATCAAGTATCAAGCCGGACGAAAACGCCCATGCATGACCCCAGACATTGGGTGTCGGCGGTACCGCGAATGACGTCTCATAGCCCGCCAGGATGATCATGATCGCCAGTTCATCCGCGCTGACGCTGCCGTCGCCGTTTGAATCATAGGCCGCGTAATTGACGAAGGTGTCTGTCAGGCTGACGATCGCGCGGGCTTCCTCTCTCGAAATGTTTCTGTCATCGCCCTGGTTAGGATGTGTCGTCGCACGCGTGACGTGGACAACGCCATCGTTGCTGGTGCCGTAACTTTCTGTTGCGGCAGCGATTGTGAATCCACCGTAGCTGTTGTCCAGAAAGTAATCCTTGACACTGTTGCCGGCCCCGTAAATGCGCGTCTGGAAGCTTCCGTCTGAATAGGTGAAAGCGATATCCGAGTAGTCGACCAGTATGGTCAGCAGTTTTTGTTGGTGTGAGATGGCTTGTGGTAAAGGTAATACTTGCGGTGCAGGTAATAACTGATCACGGCTTGATTTGGTGCGGGGTATTTTCCTGATTGTTCTTGGTACCGGACTAACTTGATCGCGTGCTGGCTTGACATGCAACGGCATTGATTGGAGATCAGGCTGGCTCAAACTGCCGACAGGGATTCCACTTGACCTGAGCGTACCCGCGTCGTCCCCCACGGCGTAAAACCAGTTGCCATTGACGTTTATAACAGTATGCCCGTCCACGGTTTCGATCCAGTTTATGTACTCGTCACCGCGTCGGACCGCCTTAAACGTCGTGCCGTCCTGCTGGCTTAGCACGACCACGACAGGCGCTGCAGAACCCGCCCAGAGGTTGGCGCAATTGACATAAAACAAAATAAGGACCAGCACGGCAATTTGCTTGTTCATCATCTTTCCTTGACGATACTTTCTCAACGAGAATCATCTAAGTTTGCAATCAATTTGCCAATTTTTCAAATCACTATCAAATATCGGCTTTCCAGAAGCGCGGATAGTTTACTGTTTCCGTCGGGCCCCTGCTTTGTTCTGCACGGACTTCCACCGGGCTGTCAGAAAAATGATTTTGATGCGTTGCATGCCCGACAGCAAAAGTATCTGTCACTTGACAGGACGAATTGGAGCAGGGCAACCATGTTTGCAATCAAGGGCAGTGTAGCGTCGTATGGTCATGTTTCGCTGTATGGCTGCTTGATCTTATTATTGAGACCCGGAAGCGCGCGGATTTTGCGGATCATTCAAGTGGAAAGGTGATATTCCCCGAGAACTTGTCGCCGGTTTGTTGAAGCCCCAGTAGCGACAGGCCATCCAACACCGATTGCGGTGCATCCGGGGTTGGTTGAAGACTCAGTTCAACCTGGCAGCTTTTTATTGTGCACTGAAAAGAACTTTCACCGGGCAACATGGGTTGAGAATTCGTTACGAGCCCTTCAATGACATCGCCTTCAGCAGAGAACTGCATCACCGGCGAGCCGATCAGCCAATATGCCGAATCAATCTCCAGTTCCGCGTTTTGCCAGTCGAGCCGCCCTTCCAGTTGGCTGGGATAAACATTGTTGGCCGGAAGCTTCAGGGTTTCCAGATCCAGCACAAAATTGCCCCGTGTTTTCACCCCTGACAATGGAATCCATGCATCGAGTGAATTGGTCGGAAATTGCCAATGTAACGCATACAGATCAACCTGTCGCGACAGCAGGTTCAAACCCACAGTTCCATGATTGACGGGTGTGAGTTGTTCATAAAAATCCGCTTTGAGTGTTCCTGTGATTAATGCTGCCGGGTTGACAGACCAGTTTAGATTTCGAATTGGCAGCACTTTGCCAGAAAACAGAACCTGCTTTATCTCACCTTGCCACACAGAGCCGCTGATACCGATGAATTGGAACGCGCCTGAATTCTCCGGAAACACCAAGCGTGCTGGTAAGTGTGCCAGTAAACTCAGGCCAAATACGATACAACCGGCAATGATCAACAACCATTTTTGCATAGTGCCCACTAGTGTCCTGTCCCGCAAGTTGCTACCGTCTCAGAGTCCCAAAATCGGCTCAATGCAAGGCGCAGCCCGACAGACTGCTAGCGCTCAAGTAGCAGTTGTACTGCGAGAAGATCCGTTTTGCGATCCACCTGAATATCCACCCGTTGTGCCTTGACGCCCTGTTGATGCAGGCTGCTCAACCACTGCATGACCTGATTGTAGGAAACCCCCTCAAGACTGACCTGGATCTGATCGTTGCCGCTGGGTTGCAGGCGTTTGAGCGCGCTGCGCAGCCCTTCTTTCTGGGCGCTGCTCTCAACCTCGGTTAACAACGATCCGGTTCCTGAAGTTGCCGGGTTTGATAAGGAGGTTTTCAGATCGAAGGCCTGCTGTTGCATGACAGAAAAGGCTTCGCGGGCAGATTCCAGTCTCTGTGCAGCATCGTCGCGGCCGGAATAGACCGGATCAACTATCAACAAGTAGAACAACAGCAAGCCGAGAATAATTGCGCTGCTGCGCAGTATTAGCTGTTCCCTGGGTTGTAAACCGTACCAGCGGCTTTTAAAAGCATTGATGAGTTCCATCAGCCTGCACTCCGTGGCGCTTGCGGAGCCATGGTTTTGATGACCAGGTCACTGTGTGCGCTGTCGGTATCGGTGCCGGCATTGAGCAGTTCGGCATTAAGCCCCTGTTGTTCGATCTGTTGGCGCAGGTTATCCAGCTGTTGCAAACTGGTACCCTGCAAAGCCACTGTCAGGGTGCCGTCCTTAAAATTAATGCCATTCACGGTAATTGGCTGCTCGTTTATGGTGGCGGAAACCCGATTGAGCAATGGCAAAAAACCCGCACCGACGGAACCGCCATTTTTTAACTGCCGCCAGGCAATCAATAATTGAGTTTGTGGATCCCGGATTTGTTTGGTCCCAGGCAATGCCTCCCTGGCCAATTCGATCATAGAGGTCTGTAGCTGGTCGTTTTCGCGATTGAAGCGAGCTGTGTCAAGACCGGTATCCAGTAATCCGATGCATATGGCGACAAGTGCCAAAACGGCCGCCGTCGCCCAGGGGCGCCAGTTCCAGGCATCCTGCTGTATCACCTTGAATTCGTCCTGCAACAAATTCAGCGATGCATCCGTAGCTTCGGCAGCAAAGTGTTGCAGCGGGCTCGCAACCAGCTGCTCGCTGATTTTCCAGTCTTCGGGCAGTACGGGTATGGGTGCGGTTGTGCCGGCTGTCCTGATCCAGTTTACTGACCTGGCGGCAGCGCCGCTTTCCCGCTCTTTCGCAATATTCAGTAACAGCGCCAACCGGGATACGGAGGTCGAGAAACCCGTGCTATCCGGGCAGCGCACCATTGCACGGTCAGCGCTAAGCAGAATCTGCCAGGTGTCGGTATTTTCCGGAAGCATTGCATAATCCGGCAGCATTTTGTAAGGCGTAATGCCGGCGTCAGTAAATGCTTGCAGCAAGTCCCGCAGGTGTTGCTTCCGGGTAATGGCGACCAGGGTCTCGCCCTGAGCGTTATCGGGGCCGACGGCCATATGTTCCAGTGTCACATCAGAGGCGATGCTGTCTTCCAACATAAAAGGCAGCGCATTTATTGCCTGACGACGGCGTTTCTTTGGCAGGTTGACAGTTGTTGTCAGTACATCTTCACCCGGTATCAGAACAATCCATCGACAATCAACGGGCGGCTGTTGCAGTAACCGGGATAACTCCCCGCTTTCGGGGTTCAATGTGCCGGGGGTCGCTGCGTCCGATACCTGTAACCATTGTACGGCACAGTCAATTGACGTGTGCACGTCGTCATCGATTCCGTTGATCGGCGGGATAAGTTGTACTATCAATGTATCCGTCATGGTGTCTGGTTCTGGTAGCCTGGTTCGAGAATGTTGTCAGTTTGAGTCAGGATTCCCTCCCTCGAGGGGCCAAACCGGCGTTGTATAACGGTTATTTTTCCAGTTGTTGATCGGCGCAGCACGGATTGTAACGTCAGTGGTACATCGCCTAGCATAACATTTGCGGTAAACAGAAAATATTGGCTGTTTACGGTCAGGTACTCCCCGTCTATTTCTTTTCCTGCAAAAGTCTTGTCTTCCACAAACGTATCAATGCTCCGATAGGGTTGATCAGTGCGAAGCCTGACAATATTTTCAACATCCGGCAAAGTGACATCATGCGTCAGGCTCTGAAGTAGCAGGGGTGATGCAGTATTCACGTTGATTTCGGCACCCGCCGGCAACGCACTTATGTAAAACGTAAGCGTATTGTAGTCTTGGAGGCTCACCCCTTTGACGAGCAATAGCTCGCTGGTATCGGCAAGAAAATGATTGGCGGTACGGTATGGAGGGTCCAGGCGGGTGTAAGTGTCATCTTCAGCACCATTGTCACGCACTTCAGTATCGGGGTCTATCCAGTCTTGCAGGGCAGGGATGAAGCCGGGTTCAACATCAATGGCCTGACATAGCCGGAACAAGCGCTCTGCTTGCAATGGGTCAAGTACTGAATTGAGGTTAAAACGCCCCTGCAGGTCCTGGATTTTACCTTTGATATAACCCCCATCAACAGGCAGAGGTGGCAATTCATAGGCCCAGTTCTCTTTCAGGTGGTCGTAATTGTTATCTTTGGCGTCTTTGCTGAGTTCGATACCGGCCCAATCTTCTGCCCCCAATGCGTAAGCGATTGCCTGGTCGCGGTGAATGATATTGGCGGTGCGCCGGGTATCAAAATTCTGACGTTTCATCATCGAGGTGGCAATGATGGCAGCGATGGCCACCACCAGAACCGCTGTAATCAGGGCGACACCGCGTTCTCTGTTCGGAAGCTTAGCCTGGGACCGGGAACAAGCGGCGTATTTCACCCCAACCCTCCAGCTCAAGCGTTAGTTCCACGGCGCGAATTTTGGCGTTATCCGACAGGGGCCAATCCAGGTGCCAACTATTATTCATATCGAGAACGCGTATTTGCAGATTGCTTATTTTGCTTAAAAGGGATGCTCTTAACGGCCGGTCTCCTTGTATGCTGTCCAGGCGACGCCAGTGTGAACGGATCAATTGTTTGTCCTGCAAAGAATAGGCGACCCGCGTCAACTCGGTATGATCAAGTTTCAGGGATGAAAAATTGCCGGCACGGGTGAAGACCAGCTCTTGCCCATTGAATAAAAGGACGGCGGCTTCGTTATCGCCATAGGCATCGCGGATCGCGCGTGGACTCAGTTGCATGATATCCCGCTGAAAAAGTGTCAGACTCATTTGTACTGCTTCCAGGTCCTTCATGGATGCACTGAAGTTTTCCCCGGTTTTGAGGGTGCTTTGCAGACCGCTGTATGCGACGGCGCTCATGATGGAAAAAACAGCAATGACGATCAACAGCTCCAGGAGCGTCACGCCCGATTGCCTGGCGGATGATTGGGATTTGGCCTTGCATGAGCCGGGGGCGGGTAATCTGTTCACATGGGCTTACCCAGGAAGGTGATTAAAGAAGCTTTTTCCTCACCATCCAGCGTTACGCGAATAGTGACGAGCCGCAGTTCGGGAACATCGGTACGCGTTACCTCGGTCTCCCAGTGCCAGGTTTGTTTGGCCATGGTTTCTGTGCCGGTGGTGACGCCAGGTTCGGGCCACTCCTTGTTGATCGAAAGTTCGGCGGCATGATTGCTGGCTACCCAATGGGCAATGGTCTTTTGTTTGAGAAAGATTCCGGCATGTCCGGCCTGTGAGGTGGAGTGCAGCACCGCAGTCATTCCGATAGCCAGTACCGCTATCGCGACCATAAGCTCGATCAAGGTAAAGCCATTGTAACGTTTGCTGCCGTTGTTACAGATCACTGCAGCGGCTCCAAATTCAAGTCGAATACCCCTAAGGGGTTGGCGGATAATCGCCACTGACCATTTTCTGCCGGATCTTTCAGAGTCCATTCGAATGGCGTGACCTCACCGGTGGCAAATAACAGGATTTGTGGTTGCGGTTTATCGCCGTCAGCCGCTTGGGTCTCATACGCCCGTCCATTGAGCCACAGGGTTTGCGAAAGATCTCCCGGAAGTGTGTATTCAGAGAATGTGGAGGTATCCAAAGGCCACCATCGTTGTGTCCGCCAGCGCAACACCTGGTAACTGTTTCCAGTTATTTCCAGGCCCAGATCCTGGTTAAACAACACCGCCTGTTCCCGCGCTGCTTCGAGCACCTGACTAAAACGACGACTTTCCCTTTGAGGGGAGGCTTTATTGGGCGAAATTGACAATGCCATTAAGGATGTGATCACACCGATGATAACCACTACCACCAGCAGTTCGATCAGCGTAAAACCTTTTCCTTTGCGAAAAGCACAGGGTTGGCGATCGGCTGTTTGCACGGGAATCCTCAGGGCTGTTCTCAATCAACCAGGAAGCAGACGGCGTTACTGCTCTTCATTCCAGTTGCCGATATCGGCATTTTTGCCCGTTCCTCCCTGTAAGCCATCGGCGCCCAGGGTGTACACATCCATTTCGCCGTGTAGTCCCGGGCTTAAGTATAGATAAGGGTTTCCCCAAGGGTCATTGGACAAGCGTTCAATATACTTGGGAGTCAACGCGTCGAGTCCCTCTTCGGTAGTGGGGTAGTTGAAGTTGTCCAGCTTGTAGAGATTGAGCGCACTCTCGATGGCGCGAATATCCGTTTGGGCTTTGACCAGTCGCGCGGTATCCGGACGGTCCATTACCTTGGGTATGATTATCGTTGCCAGAATACTGAGAATAACAACGACCACCATTACTTCGATAAGTGTAAATCCCTGGTTTTTTTGTTTCATAAACACGCCTTCAATTTATTTCACTAACTGGTTCATTTCAAATATGGGCATTAGTATTGCCAGCACAATGACAAGGACGACACCACCCATGGCGAGTATCAATAGCGGTTCAAATAAACCCAGAGCCGTTGCGGTTTTGGTTTCAATTTCCTGCTCCTGATTAATGGCTGCCCGCTCCATCATTTCCGGTAATTGCCCACTGACTTCACCATTGCGGATAAGTTCGAGTGTCAATGGCGGAAACAACCCCGTTTGGGCTAATGATTGGCCAATGCCGGCACCTTCTTTTACCCTTTGAGTGGTTATTTCAACCGCTTCAATCATGGCTTGATTGTGTATGACTTGCTTGACAATGCTCAGCGATTCCATGGCAGGTACACCGCTGCCCAATAATATACTCATCGTGCGGGTGAAGCGTGCCGATTCCATACCCTTGATCAAACCGCTGACCAACGGGATGCGCAACTGAAACAGATGCCAGCGCTTCTTCCAGATTGGATTTTTTAATACAATCTTTACGGCAAAAATAACCGTGCCCAGCAATATCAGCAACAACAGGCCATAGCTCTTTATAAAATCACTGCTGGCAATCAGGCCGCGGGTCAGCACAGGTAATTGTTGCCCGGTACTTTCAAACACCTGCACGACTGTTGGCACAACATAGGTGAGCAGGGCTATGACCACGCCAATGGCCACCACGGATAACACCATCGGATAAATAAGCGCGAGGCTGGTTTTCTGTTGAACGCGATTACGCGCTTCGAGATAATCGGACAGGCGCTCCAAAACCTGATCCAGTTTTCCTGCCTGTTCACCGGCAAATACCGTTGCCCGATAGAGTTGCGAGAAAGTCTGGGGATATTCGCCCAGACCCGTTGCCAGTTGATGGCCTTCGAGCACTTTGGCGCGGACGGCCAGCAAAACACGATTTTGAGCGCGCTGGGTGCTTTGGCGCGCAACGGATTGCAGTGCTGATTCAACCGGAGTTCCGGCGCCGATAAGTGTCGCCAACTGGCGTGTGATCAGCGTGAGCGCACTGGCGCTAAGCCGATGCCCCTGCTGGAAGAAACCGCCAAAGGTTTTTAAATCCTGGGTGGCTTTTTCTTTTACCGGCATCACCTCCAGGGGCAGCCAGCCTTTGTCGCGGAGTTGTTGCCGGATTTGTCTTTCTGAATCACCTTCCAACAGGCCGTGCTCTTTGTCGCCACTGGCACTGAGCGCTCTGTATTCAAAGGCGGGCATGGAATTCTAGTGCTCCTGAAAGGCAATTATTACGGATACAGTTGGCTTGTCAGTGTTCTTCGCAAAGCGAGCGACACGGCAATTGGCCGTCCCGGCTCGCAAAGCACTGCTAAATGGGCTGTTACAGGCCATTAACCCTCCTTGGTGACGCGGAGAACCTCTTCCAGTGACGTTGTGCCGTTTAGCACTTGCCGCCAACCGTCCCGGCGCAGACTGGGATAAAGTGGGTGGGCGTAATTACGAAGTATTTGTTCGGAGGCGTTGTCGTGAATCATATTTTGCAATGTACTATCGATGGCAATGACTTCGTAAATTCCGGTGCGCCCCATATAACCCCGTTGTTGACAGAGGCTACAAGCTTCCGCCTTAAACAGGGTGGGAGGCTTTTGGCTGTCGACTTCCATTACCTTGCATTGTTCCACGGAGGCGGTGTAGGGCTGTTTGCAGTGGGGGCAGAGCACGCGTACCAGGCGTTGGGCGACAACGGCCAGCAAGCTGGATGATAATAAAAAACTTTCAACACCCATATCGCGCAGTCGGGTAATTGCGCCAATTCCACTGTTGGTATGCAAAGTGGACAGCACCAGGTGACCCGTTAAACTGGCTTGCACAGCAATCTGGGCAGTTTCCAGGTCACGAATCTCACCAACCATGACCACATCGGGGTCCTGCCGTAAAATGGCTCTCAGACCCCGCGCAAAACTCATATTGATTTTGCTGTTGACCTGGGTCTGGCCAACGCCATCCAAATCGTATTCGATGGGGTCTTCAACCGTTAAAATATTGCGCTCGGCGCTGTTCAGTCTTGACAGGGCAGCATACAGTGAAGTGGTTTTACCCGAACCGGTCGGGCCGGTTACCAGGATGATACCGTGGGGCTTGTGTATCAGTTCGTCGAGAAGCGCCAGGGGTTGTGGCGCCATGCCCATGGTTTTCAGATTCAGCCGCCCGATTTTTTTGTCCAGCAAGCGCATAACCACGCGTTCACCATGACCGGAAGGCAGCGTGGAAACCCGGACGTCTACCGGATGGTTCGCCACTTTTAATGAGATACGGCCATCCTGGGGAAGACGTTTTTCAGAAATATCCAGTTTTGCCATCACCTTGATTCGTGACGCCAATAACGGGGCGACCTTGATCGGCGGGCTCAATACTTCACGCAATGTCCCATCGACACGAAAACGTACCGACAATCTTTTTTCAAATGGCTCGATGTGTATATCGGAGGCTTCTTCATTAATGGCTTCGGTAAGCAGGGCGTTGATCAGTCGTATGATGGGCGCGTCGTCCTGACTTTCCATCAGGTCTTCAGGTTCGTTTAAAACCTCGGCGAGATAGGCCAGTTCATTATTGCCACCGATATCTTCCATTAACTGGGCTGCCTGATAGCTTCCTTGCTCGTAGAGCGAGGACACCAGGTCGTTGAACTCTTCCTCACTCAGTTCTTCCAGTTTAAACTGGCTGCCGTATTGACGTTGGATTTCGAGTAGCCCCAAGGCCCTGGTTTTCGGGTGACAGGCCACGGTCAGCGGGTCGGTTTCGACAACGGCAACACCGTATCGATGCGAAAAGGCATAGGGGATCAGGATGTCCGGTCTCACATCAATGGTTCGCATCGTCAGACTGAGGGTCTGGATTATTTTCAACGTCAGGATTGTTTTGCTCTTTATCAGAAACGACCGGGGCTTCAGGAAAGTCGGTCATCTCGGGTTTTACTTCGATATCCTGCATATCTGTCGTCTGTTTTTGCTGTTCTCGTAAATAGGTATATTTCGTCTGACTAATCAGATGACCCATTGAAGGGTTACTGATAATTGTCGGATGTATAAATATCATCAGTGTACGTTTCAGCTTGGTTTTTTTATCGTAGCGGAACAAGCGTCCCAGAAGAGGGATTTTACCCAGCACAGGAACTCTGGACTGGGATTCCTGCACGTCTTCATCGATCAGTCCGCCCAGCACAATCATGTCATCGTTAGCCACCAGTACAGTGGTTTTTATGGAACGTTTATTGGTTGTGATATCGGTTTCGCTGGCCTGGATTGCACTGACACTGGAAATGTCCTGCTCGATCGACATGGTAATGGCATCGCCTTCATTAATCTGCGGCTTGACCTTGAGGGTAATGCCCACGTCCTCGCGTTGAATCGTTGTAAAGGGGTTAAGCTGGCCCACGGAGCCCTCGGTTTGGTAAGCACCTGTTTTAAAGGGCACATTCTGACCAACAATAATCTCGGCTTCCTGGTTATCGAGTACCGTCAAAGATGGAGTGGACAATATATTGGTTGATCCATCGGAAGCCAGGGCCCGCAACAATGCGCCATAACGGATGCCACCGCTGGTGATACCACCTATACCCAGGTTTAACCCGTTTCCAATAGCGGGGAGGGTGCCGTTAACAATAGAGCCGACAATGCTTCCAAGGGTGCCGCCATTATTTGGAAAGTTGGTGCCACCAATTGGCCAGGTACTGTTCGTACTGTTTGAACCGTCGACGAACCACTCCACTCCCAGTTCCTTCGCGGTATTAAAAGATACCTCAGCGATAATGGCTTCAATATGAACCTGCGCGCGCGGCATATCCAGCTTCTGAATAACTGCCCGTAAGGATTTGAAGCGGGATGCCGACGCCGTAATCACCAGTGCGTTCGATTCCATATCTGCCTGGATTTGGCTGTTATTGCCACCGGCATCTGCACTTCCTGCGACCGTGTCAGTATTTGTTGAATTACTGAGCCCGGTAAGAATGCGGGCGACATTCTCGGCGTTTGCATAGCGCAGATAAATCACCTGGGTATTGCCGCCGGATTCCACCGGAGTATCGAGATGCGAAATCAAGGCACGGATTTCAAGTCGGTTTGCGGAACTGCCACTGATCAGGATGCTGTTGCTGCGTTCGTCAACTCCGACCGAGATTCTGTTTGTGGGATCTTCCGCGTTCTGTGGCCACAGTTTGTCCAGCAGGCGAACAATCTCCGAGCCGAGGGCATATTGCAGTTGAATCACTTCAACTTCCTGCTCGGTGTTTTTGTCAACACGTTTGACAATATCCAACATCCTCTGAATATTGCTGGCGTTATCGGAGAAGATCAGGCTATTACTTGCCGGGTAGGCGGCCAGATGGCCATTATTGTCCATCAATGGACGTAAAATCGGCACCAGTTGCTCGGCGCTGACATATTTCAGAGGCAAAACGTGGGTAATGACCTCGTCGCGGTTACCGGGTACTTTATCGAGGACCGGTTGTGGGATGTTCCTGATCTGGGTGTTGGGAACAATTTTAATGGCTTTACCGATTTTTACGGTGGTAAAACCCTGGACTTCCAGTATGGACAGGAAAACGCCTAATACTTCATCCTTTGATAGCGGTTGGGTGGAAACAACATTAACCAGGCCTTTTACCCTCGGGTCTATAATAAAAGTCTTTCCCGTCAAATCGGCAACGGTATCGATCACTGCCGTGATGTCGGCATCTTTGAAATTAAGCGTAATTTGCTCTTCTGCCAGTAGCGCATTGGGACAACTCAAGACCCAAAAGACCATAACCGTAATAATTAAACGGAAAATATTGCCCATGTTATTGTTCCAGTAATCCATGTTTATTCATTCAGATCGATGTTAATGGTGCGACTATTCCCACCATTATTCAGGGTTATCTCAAATTCTCTTTGTTTCTTGAGCTTGTCGTACAAGACCATAATGCGGCCCGGAGCATCGAGAGAAATACCATTCACAGCAGTTATCACATCATTGGGATCGATACCCCACTCGGTCATGATTTCCGGATTTCGCAGGGCTTTTAACTGGAACCCCAACAGCTTTCCGTTTTCCATAACCGGTGTCGCCGAAAAATCACGCATCAATTCATCCGTTGTTTTTGGGATATCTGATGGATTTTGACCAGAGGCCGATTGCAATTCAGTAGACGCCTGGCTCCCATTTGGATCATTTATCGTCTGACTTCCACTACCAGACTGGATGCTGGAAGTTTTATCCTCGGGATCCAGCATCAGGGCTTCTTGCTTTCCGGCATGCGATAAAATAACACGGTCTGGCTCAATGCTATAAATCTCGGCATTGTCGGCAACCCGTTCACGGATGGCATAGCTGCGCGCACCATCCTTTGGATTCTCAATGATGGCACGGGCCTGGTTTTTATCTGTGGAATACATCAAGCCAACCAATTTCAGATTCAACGATGTTTTAGGCGCGTCAATTAAAGCAGAGCCTGGTGTCGTGACTGTCGACGCGGATTGGATTAAAGGATACCGCAGCAAATTTTGTAGTGATTCCGGTTCTGCGTTTTTGGCCGATAACGGCATGAGGGCGCCTGGTTGCGGTGAGTCTTCATTGAGGAGCCATACCTTCCAGAACAGGGAGCCCGCCTGCCACAAAACAAAAAAAGCCAAAATTCCGGTAATGCCAAGTACCGCAATGCGGTGATTCAGCATTCTCCTGAGATTGAACAGAAGAAAGGACAAGCCTCCTTTTGCCATCGTTACCATCCGGGTCGCTTCCTGGTAGTCCGAAAATTTACTAATAGTGGATAGAGTCGCTTTAATTTGATGCGTACATGCTCCGTTTTTAAAACGCCATCAGGCAGGTTTTGACTGCTGTCAGACCAAGACCCTGCTTGTGTTGTCACAGTCTGCGTTTCCGGTCAGCGAGTATAAGTGGTTTAAGCGTTACATTGCCAGAGACCTCAATGTATCGAGCGGCTATTCTTGCTGCTTTGCAGCCGGAACTGTTGCCTGGATTTGCATGGATTGTGCCGCGGTCTGAGCGCCTCATCATGTCTTGTACCCAGGGTGTTTCAACGTTAAGAGTCAATGTTTTTGATCAACACAAATGCTGCCCATTGACAGGTGCTGCTAAACATACAAAATCAAGCCTGGGAGTATTAAGGGATACTGAAAACAAAACCCCGGTCAAAAAACCGGGGTTTTGTCATCACACTATGTATTGTAGTGTGAGGTGGGCCGTAGTAGGCCCACCTCGCATAACTACTACTCAAACAAGGCCATGATTTTGGCGACTATCGCATCCCAAACGCCATCATCATTTTCAACAAGGTAACCATTGGCACCGGTGTGTGAGTTCCATGCTGCCAACTCACCTGCTTTATCTTCGTTGATGAGTTCTGCCCTGTGACACCCACCACAGGCTTTCGAGGCAGGACCAACAACATAGCTCGGTACGGCACCGATCTTTCTGTTCCATGTATCTTCACCGTTCGGCCCTGCGCTATTCATATCCGCTGCTGACAATACAGCCGGCAGGGACTCGGACTGATCCGGTACATTGAATACGCCTTCCAGGTGACATGCTTCACAGTTCTTGATCGTGAAGTTGGGGAAGACATGCTCAATATGCAAGTTATAGATATTTGCTTCCACTGGATCCCAGAAGTTTATATCACCCGGATCAAACGCCTGGAATTTGTGGATAGCGTGGACATAACTCGCGATCTCACGCGACTGCATTTCCAGATGGCTGCCGCCACTGCTTGGAACGTGGCAGTGCTTGCACAGGGTGATGTCGCCACCACGGTCTGCGGAGTGGAACGTCGTGGCCAGCGCATCGTGACAGGCATCACAACCTTCAACATCTACAACGGCATTCGCGCCCTTGAAGTAGTTGTCGTCGATCGAATTGTTGCCCAGCACCAGGGTCTTGGACACCCCGTTCGTGGCCACGGTCACACCGTCAATGTCGACTGTCGGCTGTACGGAGACTTCCAGCCTCCTGATAACGCCGCTGGCGATCTTGTCCTGGATACCCAGATCCGCCGCATAGGCAGACGTATCCAGTGTGACATGCCAGTTACCCTGCACGCTGTCGGCTGCTTCGGTAAAATACGGGCTCGATCCACCGATCGTAAATTCACCCAAGCGGTTTCGGTCGGCATCCCGGCTGTGACTGGAAACGATAAACTGCTTCGTGTCATATCCATAGTAAGAAACCAGCACTGTCGGTTCAGTCATAAGCGTAGTGTTGGCCGTGAACCTGATATCAACCTTGCCACCAGCCCAGGAAACGCCGGTAATTTCGGCTGTATAGAGTTCTGAATACCTGTCGCCATTGGCTGCATAAATCTTCGAGTCGTAGCCGGTATGGAGTTCGCTGAAGGATGGACCAACGCCATTCGCATGACAGCTCGCACAGTTATCACTGATATCATGCCAACTGACACCTGCGTCCGCCCAGACATCTTCCATCGAGGGAGCGCGCTTTGCATAGAAGGTCAGTGAATTATACTCGTCAGGACGTGACTTGATCCCGTGACAGCTCTTGCAGGTTTCGGCCGTGAAAAACTCACCGGCCGTTACCTTGTCCATCTTGCCTTCGTGGCAGGTGGTGCAGTTGCTCATGCTCTGCGGATACGGGAATTCCATGGCATGCGACATGTGCACGTCATTCATGACCCGGCGCGTGTAATCGTACTGGGGGTTCGCACTGGCATCATCACCATTGCCCCAGGCTACGGGGTCATCGACGATTTGCTGCCAATCCGCATGGCCACCGGCCCTGTCGTCCATGTGGCAAGCCTTACAGGCACTGAATGTTGGCAAGCCGGCAACGACTGCTTCCCTGTAGCCGTGCTTGCGATAGGGTGTACCGTGACATTTTTCACAACCTTCGACATTGGCATAGGAATCATATTCATCAGCATCACCAAAGGCGACACCCGCACTGACCATATTGTCGTAAAGGTTGTAATGACCGGCAGTTGTGGTATCAAGCCGGTCCTTGGCAATGTAACCGTAAGCAAACGCGTTCGACTTTTCAGGTGCGTAGGAAACACCCGTTGCTTTTAGCGTATAAACCCCTGGCGAAACCATTGTCGCAGTCGTATAGCTCAGCGATTTGTTCATTGCATTGGGGAAAGACCGTGACGCGGAATCGTAACCCTGGACATAGAAAGAATGTTGGTCCAGCGATGCCAGGCCATCGGTAAATGGCGCGCCATTTTTCTTGACGCTGACCGTCATGGTGACATTAAAGCCGCCAGCACCATCAGCGACGCTTTTAACACTGGTGATTTCCATTGCAAGGTTGCTGGCATCTATATACTTATCATAAATTGCCTGGTGTTCTTCCTCGCCGACATCGGTGTGACAGATTGCACAGGATTCCGGTTCAACGGCCAAAGTAACCTCACCGGGAGGGCCTGTGGGGCCTTCAGGGCCGGAAGGGCCGGCAGGGCCTTGTGGTCCGGCAGAACCGGTAGCGCCATCTTTTCCATCGCTACCGCCGCAGCCCGCCAGAATGGCGACTGAGACCATCACGATGAAAATCATCAGGTATCTCTTAAAACTTGATAGCTTCATGCTCATGCTCATGGTACTTCTCTCTCCTCGATTGTGTCAGGTGATTCAGAGCCTTTCGGTCGTGGGTACAACACACTGACTTGCTTGATGTTGGATAGAACGCCTTAAGAGATCGTCACATATCGGCAACACCCCAACTGAAAATTTGTTTTAATTCAGCCACGCGAGAGGGTATCAGAGGCAATTGACAACAGAGTTGACCTAAATCAACTAACCAAAGTATTTGGTGAAGACTATTGATTTCGCCGGACTTGGCGCGGAAATATTGATCCATTCCGCCCTGCGGAAAATGTAATAAAAACGAGGGTTTCCCATTCGCGACGCCGGACGGTTCCGGTAAGGAATGATGCTTGCAGGAAGCCTCTATTTATCGACCAGAAAGCGTTCGCCCCGGTACGACATGACCATGCCATCGGGCAAAACTTCTTCCAACACCAGACCGCTTGCCAGGGTTTCACCCTCGCGGTACTTTTTCAGATTGACCAGGATAAAGCGTTTTTGCGGAATTTCCGAATACACATGCATATCGAGGCGCGGCAAGTCAATATTGTTGCGCATTTCCTGTGGCAGTTCATACCAGCTATGCAATTGTGAATTGTCTTTCGCGGTTGTTAAGGCATCCGGTTGCATCGCCGATTCTTCTTCTGGCGGTATCGATGCCCGGGAATTCAGTGAATAGGCGGGTTTTGCCAGCACCACCACCTCGCCGCCAGAGCGTTTCGGCTCGTTTTCCGGTTGCACCGGCTTTTCCGGGGCCGGCGCTTTGCTGATCGGGGCTTCGCTTTTTTGTTGATTCGGTAGCGCCAGTTGATCGTTTGCCAGGGGCGCCTGCCGTTCAGGCAGAACCTGTGCTGCAACGGGTGCATCCGGCGCTTTACTTTTCAGTAACATGACAACCAGTACGATATTGACACTTAGCAGCGGAACAATAATCCAGAGCCATCTATATGAACGGGTTTGAGCTTGCATTTCCTCATGGGGTGTTTCAAGGTTGGGCACGGCACCAATCTCGCGCTCCTGATCCGCTTTTTTCAGTGCTGCGAGGATATAGGACATATCTTGACTACTCAGGAAGTCTCAACCGACAGCAGGGGAACATCCCTGTCGGTGTAGGTGCCAAGTTGAATCAGTGTTTGTTTCCCCACCATGCCATCGGGTGTCAGGCCGTGGCGACGTTGAAAATCCATTACCTGTGTTTGCAAAAGAATATCAAAGTACTGCGGATCATCGGCGGGCAGTTCCACCTGCTGGGCTTCCTCCAGCAATTGACGCAGCCAGGCAACATCCGGATTCCGATCTCCCGCCGCGAGCAAAAAATGTCCGTTGGGCGGCGCCCTTAATAACAATGTAAAATCGCCGCGCCAGTAGCGATCCACCTCGGCAACAGGCAAGCGGACTGACTCGTTGCCAATGATCAATTCAGCCACGCCGTCGTCAAGGTGCTGCAAAACCACCGGTACAGCCTGGCTGTCGTTGTTAAACAACCCCATGATCACCGGCCGGTTGTACTGGCGCAACAGCCCCCAGGAGCCTTTTTCAAGCATACAGTACAACCCGACCTCATTGGCAAAGACACAGTATTCAGGCGCGACGGCTGCCGGCAGTTTGACAGACCACCGGGCAAACAACTCCGTCCATGCAGCAAGAGGCCAGGATTGATCCGCCGCCAGCAGCGCTGCTGCCAGTGAACCTGACTGAGAGGGCAGACCGCTCAGGGCAGTTGCATCCGGTACAGCGTTTGAGGGCGGTGCCATAGAGGCTTGAGACGACACATTATCAGCAGAAGTATCATCTGCAGACCCCTCTGGGGCAGATTGAGCCGTTGCGTCATTAAGCACGTGGTCGACGTCAGGGTCTTGCCAAAAGACATAGGCCATAATACTGGCGAGAATCAGCACAACCAGGCCGCCGGCTAACAATTTGGGATTTAACCTTGCGCGGGATTGCTGCAATTCGTCCGCCAGCACTTCATTCGCCGCCACCCGGATGATTTTTTTGTCGATTTGCAACTTGTCTTCGGAGTAGGCGCCGAGCAAGGCGCGGTCACATAAAACATTGATAAGACGGGGAATTCCGCCGGATAATTTGTAAATCCGATCCACCGCAGATTTCTTGAAAATCGGCCTTGTTGCACCACAGATTTGCAACCGGTGCTTGATATAGGTCCCGGTCTCTTCCCGGGTGAGGGGTTCGAGACGATAACGAGCTGTTACCCGCTGGGCCAGTTGACGCAGGTTTTCATTTTGCAACAGGGTACGGAGCTCCGGCTGCCCGATCAGGATAATCTGCAGCAGTTTCTGCGTTGAGGTCTCAAGGTTGGTCAGCAGGCGAATTTGTTCGAGTACGTCGGCGCTTAGATTCTGAGCTTCGTCAATGATCAACACCGTACGTCGACCCTTTGCGTGTGCTTCCAGCAGATATTGATTCAATACATCGGTGAGCATCTTGATGCTGGCATCATTTCCAGCGTATTTAATGCCCAACTCATCGCACACCGTGGCAATCAATTCGATCGATGTCACCTTGGGATTCAACACCAGGGCCAGGTCGACATGGTCGGGCACCTGTTCCATCAGGCACCGGCATATGGTGGTCTTGCCGGTTCCAACCTCACCGGTGAGTTGAACAAAACCACCACCTTCTCCCAGTCCATATAACAGGTGCGCAAACGCTTCCCGGTGACGCGGGCTCATATAGAGAAAACGTGGATCCGGTGTTATCGAGAACGGCCGTTCAGACAGATTGAAGTGCTTTAAATACATAGCGTGCCCGGAATGTTGCTGTATCGAGTGTAACATTCTTGTTGATGAAACTTTCCAGATTCAAGGTTCGCCCTGCTGCATGCCAGAAAGCCATGCAGTCAGTATCATCGTGATTAAACACGCTGCAACTATAATGCATACAAGCTGTGGAAATATAACAACCTCAAAACCGCATATTGTATCCTCTTTGTGGCGGGCTACGAATACAATTCTGTTCGCAGGCCAGCAGCCTGCTGTCTCAGGGACAGTTGGCACTGGCACACTATGTCCGGAGTTTAGCCCGCTTGATGCTGTAAATGTCTCTGCAAGCCAACCATGATCGTAAAACCACACCCGTTGATCTGCATTTTAAGCGTCAGCCTGTTCTCAATCTGAAAATCAAGCATACCAGCCAAAAACTGGATACAATGCACGGCAATTTGAAAATGAAACGACTCCACGCCGTTGATCCAGGCCTTGAGATCAACAAGAATCGGTGACAGCGACTGTTAATATACACAACTGTACATCGTGGAAGTTTCTTTAGCCTCAATCACCTTCATTCGCGGGCCGAGTAAATATTAAACGGAGTTTGACCATGAAAATATTTGTCATATTGATGAGCCTTATCCTCATTTTCCTGGGTAGCGGAAAAGTCATGGCTGTAGATTACGAATCGCTTCAGTTTCGCGACGGACTCGTGTATGCAAAAGAAGAATCGAAGCCATTTTCAGGAACAGCGGATTCCCGATATGAAAATGGGAATATGAAACTTTCGATCACGTTTAAAAACGGCGAGAAAGATGGCCTGACCCACGCATGGTATGAGAACGGACAAATGCAAAGGGAAACCACCTACAAGGATGGCAAGAGAGATGGTTCGGATCGCTCATGGTCTGAGAGCGGACAATTAACAAGAGAAGTCACATTCAAAGAAGGCAAGGAGGATGGCCTGCTTCAGGAATGGTACGGGAGCGGTCAACTAAAATCGGAAACCGTATACAAGAATGGTCAGAAAGTTGGCCTGATTCGTTCCTGGTATGAGAGCGGCAAACCGCAAATGGAAGCCACTTATAAAGATGGCAAAAAGGATGGCCTGGTTCGCATGTGGTACGAGAACGGGCAACTAAAAATGGAAGCCCCTTTCAAAGATGGCAAGGAAGACGGTCCGGTTCGCACCTGGGATGAAAACGGCGAGACGTTATAGTTCGATGTGATCCGTGATGCTTTTATAAAGTGCAAGGGTTCGTTGCGTGCACTCCGCTTAAGCATTTCAGCGATAAACGTCAACTGTTTGAGGTGGTGAAAAGGAAAGTTGCCATTCGTTGATAAGTTTGTAAATTGGCGGAATCGTGCAAGTTTTTGCCAGGTGATTCTTACAAGCCGGGGCAGGAAGATTGACATGGGTCAATTGCGGTGAGTTTCTTTCAGCATAGAATCAATGGGTGTTCAGACCAGTCACAAGACCTTGCCGCGGCTGTCAAACAGTGTATCCCCATACATTTCTTGGCAGCCGATGTCCTTCCTGTAAGGTTTCCAATTGGAAGTACCAGGCATATGTGATTCCCATGGCTATCCTGGTGGGTTCGATTGTTGCAGCGTCCGTTGTTCTTCTTGTTCTCAACATGGTTTGAGCCATCCTGCCAGCTACTCCGGAGTTTCGGGGGTAGCTTGCCTCCACACATGGAAGTTGCCCAGCCAGGGCCGGGACAGGACCGGACCCGGCAACACAGTGTACTTTTTAAACGCGAGCCGAAAACTTCAGTTTCAGAAATTGATTCAATGGTTTGGAAACAGAGCCGGGTCCGACTGGTGCAATGTCCGGGATAAGCCTCATTTATAACAATATCTCTTAGCCCGGATAATTCACCAGGGATCCGGAATTTGCAGCGTAGCTGGCGAAACAGTTTGATTGATCGTTCGAAAAAGCATAGCGCCGCTATGGTTTGAGAAGGATCGGTCAAAATGTGAAGTCAGATAGGTTGCAAAACCGGATAGGACAAACTGTAATTTTAGAAAAAGGCCAAAATCACCTGTATCACCATGAAATAAAGAGACATTTGTCATTTATTCGTCCGCCTTGGTGAATTATTCGGGTTAGCAGCTACAGCAAAACCCGTACAACCCTGGAGCATTGCCATCACAAATAGTGTGAAAGGTAACTGTCTCATAATCTCCTTTTCTCCCGAATGCATACGAGAATGCGTTGTACGCTACTGTAGGAACTGATTTATCTACCCAATTCAAAAAAGCAGTAGAAAAGCTGTGAGCATAAAAAAAGCCACCCCAAAAGGATGGCTTTAGTCGCGTTGATTCTTTCACAATCAACGCCTTGGGTATGGCGTCCCCTAGGGGATTCGAACCCCTGTTGCCGCCGTGAAAGGGCAGTGTCCTAGGCCTCTAGACGAAGGGGACAAGGTTTGGTGGAGCTAGACGGGATCGAACCGTCGACCTCTACAATGCCATTGTAGCGCTCTCCCAGCTGAGCTATAGCCCCGCAAGGCGCGTGATCTTACTGAGTTATTGCGGGCCTGTCAAACGCAATTTCCCCATACCGTGGAACGTCACGTGGAACGCGTAGTTTGCCTCACCGGAACAGCCGGTATTCCATCGATCTTCTCATTGGCGGGTTGCATGCTGCTGAGGCTGTGACCCTGGTGCAACAGGTAGCTCAACCACTTGTCCAGGGCCGCGTTTTGCCGCCAGTGACGTTGTAAATTATGCAGCGGTGACAACCATGAAGAAGGTGAGAGCAGGTGTGCGCGGGAACCGTCTCCGGACCGGTTTGCAGACCTCGGCGGGCGCACTGTGTCCCGCACCCGTCCGCGGGCACTGCGGTCGAAGCCCTGCACGGGGTCAAACGACGTCGCCTCTGCCAAGCGGGCGTCGTTGTAGACGCGGATATGGGCGTCCGGTGCAATTTCGGGTATGTCTTTAGTATTGAACTGATAAGTGAGACGGACGAAGTGCGTATATGGGTGACGCTCGAGTATGTCCATCCTGAGTAACGGCGAACCGTGGACCTGTGACTGAAACGAATCGTAATGGGCAACCTGGTCGGGTATCAGTAACTGCAACTGGCGATAGATTTCGGTCTGCAAATCCTGCAGACGTTTCAGCTTGGGTTGTAACAAGAACCCGCTTTGATGTTTGAATGAAACCACGGAAAAATCATAGCACATGTGGGTGCGGGTTAAAGTCGATTAATCGTGAATTCGAAATGACAATCGGCCGGGGTTTTCATTTCGGGTAGCACAGAGAAACGCGGCTTACGCACCGCGGGTTTAGGTGTCCATGGTGTGCAACAGCTTGCATGGGCTTCAGGTGATTATACCTTCAAGGGTCCGTGGCAGCCGCTTTGCAGTTGGTCCATAATGCTGTTTTTTGTAAACAGCGATTGCCCATGCCGTTATTGATCCCATGCCGTTATTGATACTGGCCGGTTTGTTTTTATTGGTTGCGGCGGCTTATTCCTCCGTGGGGTTTGGCGGTGGCTCAACCTATAACGCCTTGCTGATCCTCTCAGGCACGGATTTCAGGCTGGTTCCGGCAATCGCCCTGACCTGTAACATACTGGTGGTCAGCGGCGGCGTATATCACTATGCCCGGGCCGGATCGCTGTCCGCTGGCAGATTGTTGCCCTTCATCGTGCTATCGATGCCGATGGCGTGGCTCGGTGGACGTCTGCCGGTATCCGAACATATTTTTATGGGTTTGCTTGGATTCAGCCTGCTGGTCGCCGCAACGCAAATGCTGCTAAAGCAGGATACAACCACAGCAGAAGTCCCCCATGCCACCATACACTACTGGTTGGTGGCCGCACCGATCGGCGCTTTTATCGGGCTGCTCGCGGGTATCACCGGTATCGGTGGCGGAATATTTCTCGCGCCGCTGATCTATTTTTTCCACCTCGCGCCCGCCCGCACCGTCGCCGGTATCACCAGTGGGTTCATCCTGGTGAATTCATTCGCCGGGCTTGCCGGTCAACTGATGAAAGCGGGCGATTATTCGCCGTTTGATGGCTGGATACAGGCGTGGCCCCTGTTTATCGCCGTCGTGATCGGTGGTCAACTCGGCAGTCGCCTCGGCGCCTATCACCTGCCCGAGAGCTGGATCAAGCGTCTGACGGCACTCTTGATGCTGTACGTCGCAGCCAGGCTGATCTGGCGCTGGGCAGGTATGTAACCGGTCCGAATACCGACGTCTGAAACCGGGGGCGCTGGGTTAATTGGCCCGCTCGGGTTAGAATCTGGCTTCGTTTTAAGTTCATAAGCTGCCGGACGGGGTTTATGGATGCCATATTGAGGATATTGAACTTTTGCTGCCAATCACTGACACGCTTTCCAGACCGCTTAAGGACCTGAGAATTTCGGTCATGGACCGTTGCAACCTGCGTTGTACCTATTGTATGCCGGAGGAGTCCCTGCAAGGCCGTGGCGTATTTTTACCGTCGCACCACTTGCTGAGTGATGGTGAAATCGAGTTGCTGGTGCGCGTGTTTACACGCCTGGGCGTACACAAAGTCCGCCTGACCGGTGGTGAACCACTGTTACGGCCGGGCTTTGTCGAGCTGGTCAAGCGGATTTCAGCCATCGATGGCATAACCGACCTGGCATTGACGACCAACGGCGTGTTGCTGCCGCGTTATGCCGCGGCTTTAAAAGACGCGGGTCTTGGCCGCGTCACGGTCAGCCTGGATAGCCTCGATGAAAAGGTGTTCCGGCAAATGGCCGGCGGGCGAGGTTCGGTTACCGAGGTGCTCGATGGCATCAGCGCGGCGGAGCAGGCCGGGTTTGAGCATCTCAAGATCAACACCGTGGTGCAGCGCAATATCAATGACCACACCGTTGCGGATGTGGTGGCGCATTTCAGGAACAGCGGTCACACCGTCCGGATGATCGAGTTCATGGACGTTGGCAATGTCAATCACTGGGACCGCGAGATGGTGGTGCCGAGCGCCGAATTGTTAAAGACGATACATGACCGTTGGCCGCTGCGTCCCGTCGCCCGGCAGACGGCCGCGGAAACCGCGCGGCGTTATGCGTTTACCGATGGCAGCGGTGAAATCGGCTTTATCAGTTCGATTACCGAACCGTTTTGCGGTGACTGTTCGCGTGCACGCATCACGGCCGACGGTACGTTTTACAGTTGCCTGTTCTCGGCACGCGGAACAGAATTACGCGATAAAATCCGCAACGGTATGAACGCAGACGAGATGACCGCCGTGATAGCTGATTTATGGAAGTTGCGGGCCGACCGTTACAGTGAGCTACGCAATGAACTGCCACGCGCCCAGCAGCACGTAGAAATGTATCGAATGGGTGGCTAGGGGGCGTTCTCAATCAACCAGGCTGCGCTGTTGCACCTGAAAAAACGCCAGGCAAGGCGTAAGAAGAGAGGTTTGGTTATTCCAAATGAACAACGAACAACGCAGTATGGCGCTTTTTCAGCTGCAACCCGAAGGGCCGGACCTGTTTTCCCGCCCAGCGGCGTTATCATTCGCTTATGTAGACCGACTACAAAGCACTCATTCTGCCTTGCTGACCAAAAAAACAGGTTCCGGCAGCGCAGGCTGGGTGATTGAGAACGCCCCTAGTGTAATGTCAACCCTAAAAGGCAGGATCAGTGGTTACCAGAATGTTCAGCACGAGGCATGCTCGCGCAGGCATAGTGGTTCTGCGTCAAGACCAGTGTACTGCATGGTGGCCAGATGAAAACCAGGGTGCGATATTTCGCCTTGTTTCGCGAGCAGGCGGGTTGTGAAACCGAGACCGTTGACTGGTCAGGCGGAACGGTGGCGGAACTGTTCCGGTTGATGACATCAAAACACCTTGCGTTAAAAGCACAGGCCGCCGCGCTGGTTGCTGTCAACGACGAGATGAGCGGCTGGGAAACAGTCGTGAACGACGACGATGAGGTCCTGTTTTTCCCGCCCGTGGCAGGCGGATGAGTTTCTCTGTCAGCGACAGGGCGATCGATGTGGCCGCCGCCAGGGAAGCGGTTGCCGACCCTCACTGCGGCGCATATGTTGCGTTTGAGGGCTGGATCCGCGATCACAATGAAGGCCAGCAGGTCGAACGGCTCGAATACGAGGTGTACCGTCCGCTGGCGGAAAAAGAAGGTGGAAAAATCATCGCCGAAGCCCAAACGCGTTACGCGATCAGCCACGCTCTTTGCATACACCGCGAAGGGCTGCTGGAACTGGGTGAAATTGCCGTCATCGTTTGCATATCCGCCGCGCACCGGGGTGCCGCATTCGACGCCTGCCGCTATGTCATCGACGCGGTCAAGACCCGTCTGCCCATCTGGAAAAAAGAGCACTACGTAACGGGTGCCAGCGAGTGGGTGAATTGCGAGCAGTGCGCCGCAGCGGGGCATTCGCCCGAGGATCCCCATCTTGAGAATCAAGGGCATGAGGGTCATCGGCATGAATGATGAACGCATGCAGCGGTACAGTGAAATCATTATCGAGCACAGCCAGTTTCCGCGTCACCACGGCAGTATCGAAAGGCCGACACACCAGGGCAAGGGCGAGAACCCGTTTTGCGGTGATCGTGTCAGCCTGCAGTTGGTGGTTAACGGTGACAATGTCATCGAAGAGGCGGCTGTCGAAAGCGTCGGTTGCGCCATATCCACCGCGTCGGCGTCCCTGCTGGCCAGTCATTTAGAGGGTCTCAGCCTGGCACAGGCGGAATCGTTGTTCGAACAGGTCAGAAAAGCCATTACCGGTGGAGCAGACAGGGCGGATGATGAGCAATTGGGAGATTTGGCGGCGCTGGCGTTTGCGGGCCGTTATCCTTCGAGGGTCAAATGCGCGACATTGCCGTGGCATGTCCTCCAACACGCATTGACACGGGACAAATCGGTGGCGACTACCGAGTGAGGTTCGTATCCACCTGGCCGCAATCCCTGCATCCGGGTTTCTTTTGTGTTTTGACCGACCGCCATTGCCAGTTGGCGGCGTCGAACAGGTGCAAGTTCGCCGCTGGTGACATCCCGGCAAGGTAAGACAGCGCAAAATACGCGGCGGACACGCCGATGATCCCTGCAACCGGGGCGAAGATGCCCGCGCCGGGGCAATCTTCGAGAGTATCAGGTGCGGTGCCATATACGCAGCGGTAACAGGCCTGCGCAGTCAGGTCCGGGCGCAGGACCATGACCTGGCCCTCCATGCGGATGCATGAGGCCATGATCCATGGGGTTTCCAGCGCCAGGCAGGTACGGTTGACCGCCAGGCGGGTGCCGTAATTGTCACTGGCGTCGATGACGAGGTCACAACCGGGGAAGAGCGTATGCATGTCCGCATCGGTCATGCGCCGGTTGACGGAGTGCAAAACGGTTTCGGGGTTCAGCGACCGCAGACTTTCGCTCGCCGCCTCGACCTTGTAACGGCCGATGTCGGTTTCGCGGAAGAGTATCTGCCGCGCGAGGTTGCTCTCGGCCACCGTGTCGAAGTCACACAGCGTCAGTTGACCGATACCGCTCGATGCCAGGTACTGGGCGATGGCGCAGCCCAGACCGCCGATACCGATCAGGGCGACGTGTGCAGAGCCTATATGTTGCTGGCCTCCAGGGCCGATACCGGTCAGGGGCAGGTGTGCGGTATAGCGTGACATTTTATTTTTAAAGCTGGTCCAGGATGGCTTGCGCCGCTGCCGGCAATCCATCCGGGTGGGTCCAGACGCCGCGTTTTCCACCGGATTTGTACAGCAGTTTAACATCCGTAATTTCCAGCGCGGCGTTGATCGGCTTGGTCAGGTCCCAGATGGTCAGCAGCGCGATGTTCAAGCCGCACAGCGCTTCCATTTCCACGCCGGTTTGGGCGTTGATTTCGGCAATGACGTAAACTTCGACGGCATATTCATCCCGCCTGAGACGGCTGTGTACCGATACCCGGTTCAGTGAAATCGGGTGACACAGCGGAATCAGGTTCGGTGTCTGCTTGGCCGCCTGGATACCGGCGAATTCAGCCAGTGCCAGCGCGTCGCCCTTGGGCAGTGAACCGTCTTTCAGCATTCTGAATGCTTCTTCACCGACTTTGATTTTCCCGCCGGCGAGCGCGACACGGTAGGTGACGGGCTTGGCGGCGACATCGGCCATCGAAAACCGTTGTTGGGTTTGCTCGGTATCAGACATGGTCTGCTGGGTTCCCGTTGTGGTCAGCGCAACGCATCAATATGCTCCAGGTGGGCCTGCTTTTCTGCTGGGGAAAGGAAAGATGACTTGAAGCCGTTAATGGTCAATTGAAAAATTTCATCCCGCGTCAGGCCGGCGGCATCGATCAGCGCATTGAAGTTCTCATTCATGTAGCCGCCGAAGTAGGCCGGATCGTCGGAATTGATACAGGCGTTCAGACCCAGCCTGAGCATTTTCCGGATCGGGTGCGCCGACATCTCTTTAACGACCGCCAGACGCAGGTTGGACAGGGGGCAGACGGTCAGCGGCACCTGTTCGTCCGCCAGGCGTTGAACCAGCGCTGCATCTTCCAGCGAACGGTTGCCATGATCGATACGGTCGACGGCAAGCAAATCCAGTGCCTCGCGGACATATTCCGGCGGGCCTTCCTCCCCCGCGTGGGCGACCCGCTTGAGACCCCTGTCAGCGGCACTGATGAATACCCGTTGAAACCGGGCAGGGGGGTATCCCAGTTCCGATGAATCGAGCCCCACGCCCGTGATCCTGTCCATGTAAGGTTCGGCGGCCTTGAGTGTCGCAATAGCGCTCGCTTCGTCCAGGTGACGCAGAAAACACATGATGAGTCTGCTGCTGATGCCGAGTTGCGACTGCGCTTTATCCAGGGCGCTCCAAATACCCTGCATAAAGACTTCAAAATCTATGCCGCGGTCGGTGTGTCCCTGCGGATCGAAAAATATCTCGCAATGCACCACGTTCTGCTGTCGGCAGCGCTGCAGGTAGGCCCAGGTCAGATCGTGAAAATCCTGTTCGGTTCTCAGCACCGACATTCCTTGATAATAAAGATTAAGAAAATCTTGTAAACAATTGAAATTATATGCTTTAGTTATCGATTCTACATCGGGGTATGGCAATGGAACGGCATTTCGTTCCGCCAGTTTGAACATCAGTTCCGGTTCCAGGCTACCCTCGATGTGGATGTGCAGTTCGGCTTTTGGAAGACTGGCGGCGAGTTGTTTGAGATCGGACATCAGCTTGCTCTCTCAAGGTTGTTGTGCTCAAGCACCGTCATTTGCCAGCGCCACGCATCCGCACACATATCCTCCAGTGTGTGTTCCGCTTCCCAGCCCAGCAGACGCTTGGCGAGACCCGTGTCCGCCCAGCACATGGCGATATCTCCGGGCCGGCGTTCAGAGATACGAAACGGCACACGGCACTGATTGGTTTTCTCAAAGCTGCTGATCATTTCCAGCACCGATACGCCATTGCCGGTGCCCAGGTTTACGGTCAGCAGTTGCGGGTGGTTTTGCAGGTAGTCGAGCGCCGCCACGTGGCCGTTGGCCAGGTCGATAATGTGGATGTAATCCCGCACACCGGTGCCGTCGGGCGTGTCGTAGTCGTTACCGTAGACCGGTAACTCCTCGCGAAGCCCTGCAGCTGCCTGTGTAATAAACGGCATCAGGTTGTTGGGGATACCCTGTGGATTTTCGCCGATAAGCCCGCTTTGATGTGCGCCAACCGGGTTGAAATAACGTAAACGTGCGATTCGCCAACCTGGCTGTGCAAGGTGAAGGTCCGCCAGGATGTCCTCGATCATGAGCTTGGTCATACCATATGGATTGGCGGCAGCACGCGGGAAATCCTCGGTTATCGGCACGCTGTCCGGGTTGCCGTAAACGCAGGCCGATGACGAAAATACCATGGTCGTGACACCGGCCTGACGCATGGCCTCGAGCAGAACCAAAGTCCCGCCGACATTGTTGTCGTAGTATTCCAGCGGTCTTTGCACCGATTCGCCGACGGCTTTCAAACCGGCAAAATGCATGACCGCAGAAATGGGGTATTCATTGAACAAACGCTTCAGCAAGGCCCTGTCACGAATGTCGCCCTCTACAAAGACGGGCTCACGTGAACAGATCCGCCCGACCCGTTCCAGCACCGTGGCATCGCTGTTGGACAGGTTGTCCAGCACGATGACATCATGGCCGGCTTCGAGCAGGGCCACGCAGGTGTGTGAGCCGATAAAGCCGGCGCCACCGGTGATTAGGATCATTTTTTTCAAGTACACAGCCCCTTCAATACAGACATTGGGATCATCTTCAATAATACAGCTTCCGTTTGAATTGTGGGAGTCTGCGATTATAATCACGACATCCTATCAGACGCCTGAAACACCATGAAAATACTCGTTACCGGCGGTGCCGGCTTCATCGGTTCGGCATTGGTACGCTACCTGATCAATGAGACTGGTGACGAGGTCGTCAACCTCGACAAGCTGACCTATGCCGGTAACCTGGACTCCCTTGTGCCGGTGGCAGATTCACCGCGCTACCGCTTCGAGCAGGCCGATATCTGTTCACGTGAATCACTGGATAACATCTTCAGCCGGCATCGCCCGGATGCCGTGATACACCTCGCGGCGGAGAGCCACGTCGACCGTTCGATCGATGGGCCGGGTGATTTTATCCAGACCAACCTGGTCGGCACCTACAACATGCTGGAAGCGGGCAGGGCCTACTTTTCAGGCCTGTCCGATGCTGACAGGGCCGGGTTCCGTTTTTTGCATGTCTCCACCGACGAAGTTTACGGCGATCTCGCCGGTTGCGACGACCTGTTCCGCGAAGATACCGCCTATGACCCCAGTTCGCCCTATGCGGCGACCAAGGCCGGTTCCGATCACCTGGTCAGGGCCTGGGGCCGAACCTTCGGGTTTCCCGTGCTGGTGACCAACTGTTCCAACAATTACGGACCATACCAGTTTCCCGAAAAACTCATCCCCCACATGATCCTGAATGCCCTCACGGGTAAACCGCTGCCGGTTTACGGTGATGGCAGGCAGATACGGGACTGGCTGTATGTCGATGACCACGCGCGCGCCTTGTACCGCGTGTTGACCCATGGAAAGCCGGGTGAAACCTACAACATCGGCGGTTTGAATGAGAAGATGAACATCGATGTGGTCAGGGAGATTTGCACCATCCTGGATGAGATGGTGACGGACAAGCCGGCGGGCATCATGCGTTTCGGGGACTTGATCACTTTTGTCAAAGACCGCCCCGGCCACGACGAACGTTATGCAATCGATGCCGGTAAGATCAATAACGCCCTGGCCTGGAAACCGGTGGAAGACTTTGCATCCGGTATACGTAAAACGGTCGCCTGGTACCTGGACAACCGCCAGTGGTGGCAACGTGTCGTGGACGGCAGTTACCGCCTCGAGAGAATCGGCACCGGCAGTTGATCGCTTTCCGGTTTTTAAAGGGTTAACCCGAACATTGCACCAGTCGGACTCGGCTCTGTTTCCAAGCCATTCAATCGATTTCTGAATCCGAAGTTTTCGGCTCGCGTTTAAAAAGTACAGTTTGAACCCGAGCCCAGTCCTATCCCGGCCCTGGCTGGTCCAGCCACGCCTCGGCTTGGGCTTCCTTCCACCCGTAGCCCTCTTCGGTTCTCAGTCCAGCCCGGTGCCCAGCCGCGCCTGTCCTCGGCAATTGTTCCCGACATTGCCCTACCTCCTGCTTCCCTGCAGTCGTGCACCATCTTCCGGGATACTGATGCAATGTCCGGGTTAAATCTGGTCGAGGTACCACCGGTAGGTCGCCTCTATGCCTTCGCGCAAACCAATACGGGCCTGCCAGCCCAGCTTTGCCACCGCCGAGACGTCGAGCAGTTTCTGGTCCGTGCCATCCGGGTATTCGCGGTTATAACGGATCTCACCATCGTAGCCGACGACAGATTTGATCATCGCTGCGAGTTCCGCAATTGAAACATCAGTGCCGCTGCCAATATTCAACTGCGATAGCGTGGGCCGGGTGTGCACGGCGTAGACGTCTTTTGGCAGACAGGCGATGAACAGGCAGGCATCTGCGAGATCGTCAACGTGCAGAAATTCACGCCGCGGCGTGCCCGAACCCCAGACTTCTACCGCTGCGGAGCGGCTTTCCGTGGCCTCGTGCATCTTGCGCAGCAGGGCCGGCAGGACATGGCTCGTCTGCAGGTCAAAATTATCATTCGGGCCGTAGAGGTTGGTGGGCATCACGCTGCGAAAATCTGTACCGAATTCGCGGTTGTAGGATTCGCATAACTTGATCGCTGCGATCTTGGCAATGGCATAGGGCTCGTTGGTGGGTTCCAGTGTTCCTGTCAGCAGGTAATCTTCACGTATCGGCTGCGGCGCGCTGCGCGGGTATATGCAGGAACTGCCCAGGTTCAGCAAGCGCCGCACACCCGCTTTGCCGGCGGCGTCGATCAGATTGCCGGCGATCATCAGGTTGCTTTGGATAAATTGCGCGGGATAGGTGTTGTTGGCATGAATACCGCCGACCTTCGCCGCGGCCAGGAAAATAAAATCAGGTCGCTCGGACAGGATCAGGTCACGCACCTGCTGCTGGTTCTCGAGGTCTACCTCTTCACGCGTTTTCAGCAGCAGGTTGTCACAGCCGGCCTGCCGCAAACGCCTTACTAAAGCGGAACCCACCATGCCCCGGTGCCCGGCCACATAGACCTTGCCACGCTGGAGTTCGGCAAGCTCCGTGTAATCCGGTTCAGACATCTTCCGGTTCATTCATGATGGTTGAATACCCTGAACCCTTCCTTGGCCACGACCGCGTCGCGGCGTGCGTCCGCGAGGTCCTCCGTGACCATTTCCTCGACCAGTTGCGCGAAGCTGGTACGTGGTTTCCAGCCGAGCTTTTTACGGGCTTTGGATGCGTCCCCGAGCAGTGTTGCCACATCTGTCGGCCGGAAGTAGCGTGGATCGATACGCACGATAACATCGCCGGTTTTTGGCCCGGTATCGGCGCTGTTTTCCGCCACGCGGCCGATCTCGTCAACACCCTGGCCCTCCCAGACGATGCTGATGCCGAGGTGCTTCAAGGCATGTTCGATAAATTCCCGCACCGAATACTGTTCCCCGGTCGCGATGACGTAATCGTCCGGCGCGTCCTGCTGGAGAATCATCCACTGGGCCTCAACAAAATCGCGTGCATGACCCCAATCGCGTTTTGAATCGATGTTGCCGAGGTAAAGGGTGTCCTGCAAACCGGTCTGAATACGCGCCAGCGCACGGGTGATCTTACGCGTCACGAAAGTCTCGCCGCGGACCGGGGACTCGTGGTTGAAGAGGATGCCGTTGCAGGCGAACATCCCGTACGCCTCACGGTAGTTGACGGCGATCCAGTAGGCATAGAGCTTTGCAACGGCGTAGGGCGAACGCGGGTAGAAGGGGGTTTGTTCGTTTTGTGGCGTTTCCCGCACCTGGCCGTAAAGTTCGGAGGTGGAAGCCTGGTAGAAGCGGGTCTTGTCCGTCAGGTTTAACAGGCGGATCGCTTCGAGTAGCCGCAAAGGGCCCATGGCGTCGGTGTTGGCCGTGTACTCGGGCGTTTCGAATGAGACTGCCACGTGGCTTTGCGCCGCGAGATTGTAAATTTCGTCGGGCTGGACTTCCTGCACCACGCGGATCAGGTTGGTCGAGTCCGTCATATCACCGTAGTGCAGGATGAAATCCCTGCCGGATACGTGCGGGTCCTGGTACAGGTGGTCGATGCGGTCGGTGTTGAAAGACGAAGCGCGCCGCTTGATGCCGTGGACCTCGTAATCCCGGGCAAGCAGGAAATCGGCCAGGTAGGCTCCGTCCTGACCGGTCACACCGGTAATGAGTGCGCGTTTTTTCAATTGAAACCCCCGGAATCTTTATTTGATTCAGTCGTGTTCGTAGTCAGGATTGTACTGTATTTGCCGGGCGAATTTGACCGGCTTGTCTGCAATACACTCAGCCCTGCTCAAGCGGACGCAGCCTGGCGGTAAAATGCCTGAGGGATGAGGGTTCCCAGGTCACTTCCAGGCCGGGAATTTCCACAATGTTATTAACGAGTTCCTCGAAGACTTCGACGATGTAGTCGGCCTGCGCCTGGGTGTAGACACGACGTGGCATGGCCAGCCTGACCAGTTCCATGGCTGCCGGTTTTTCACTGCCATCGGGCTGGCGGCCGAACATGAAACTGCCGATTTCGACCCCGCGTATCCCGCCCTGTATATACAAGGCCACCGCGAGCGCCTGCCCCGGGTATTGCAATGACGGGATGTGCGAAAGCATTTTTTTGGCATCGACAAAGATGGCGTGACCACCCGCCGGCTTGATGACCGGAACGCCCATCGCGTCCAGTCGTTCGTTGATGTACTGGATGGACCGTATCCGGTATTGCAGGTAATCCTCGTGAACGATCTCTTCCAGTCCGGTCGCGATACACTCCATGTCACGTCCCGACAGACCACCATAAGTCGGGAAGCCTTCGGTCATGATCAGCCGGGTGCGGGCCTTTTCCGCCCAGTCATCGTTGTTCAGCGCCAGCCAACCGCCCATATTCGAAAACGTATCCTTCTTGGCGCTCATGGTCATGCCGTCGGCGTGGGAGAATATTTCCCTGACGATTTCCTTGACCGATTCGTGCTGGTAGCCCTCCTCGCGCAACTTGATGAAATAGGCGTTCTCGGCAAAGCGGGCGCTGTCGATGATCAGCGGTTTGTCATACTTGTCACAGATGGCCTTGGTGCCACGGATATTGGCCATCGAAACCGGTTGGCCGCCACCGGCGTTGTTGGTGATGGTGATCTCAACCATCGGTATGTTGTCGGACTCTGCCGCCAACAGGCTTTCGAGCCTGTCGAGATCCATATTGCCCTTGAACGGGTGTTCCAGCGCCGTGTCGAGACCCTCCGGGATGACCAGGTCGCGAGCATCGATTCCAGCGTCTTCAAAGTTGGCGCGCGTGGTGTCGAAATGGGTATTGTTGGGCACGATCATCCCCTTGCCGTGCCCATCGGCAACCACAAAGGTCAGTATGTGTTCGGCCGCGCGACCCTGGTGGGTTGGAATCACGTGCTTGAACGGCATCAGGTCCTTGATCGCGGCCTCGAAACGGTAATACGAGGGTGAACCGGCGTAGGATTCATCGCCTTTCATCAGCGCCGCCCACTGGTTCGTACTCATTGCGCCGGTGCCGGAATCGGTCAGCAAGTCGATGATGACATCTTCGGATTGCAGTGAGAACAGGTTGTAATGAGCCTCTCTGATCAGTTTCCTGCGTTCCTCCACCGTGGTCATTTTTATCGGTTCAACCGTCTTGATGCGGAAGGGTTCGATGATGGTCTTCATGGGTGTTCCCCGGGTTTGTTAGCTATGGGTCCTTTGTATGGCTTCAATGGTACGCTGATCGGCGCCGTTGAGTCCCGCAATTTGGCCCGGTCCTCAAAGCCTGGAAGTGTTCAGGATTCGAGACTGAATTCTTCTTCATGCATGAATGCGGCGTGTTTGGGCGCCCGCTTTGTCCTGCTCCATTCCTCGACCATCTCCGGCGCCAGCTTGTGCAGTTTCTCGAGAACACCGGGGCGTTCGACATTGGCACAGAGTTCCAGGCGATGGCCATTGGGATCGAAGAAGTAAATGGATTTGAACAGATAGTGGTCGGTCGGACCGATGACCTCCAGTCCGGCGGCCTCGATTTTATCCCTGGCTGCCAGCAACTCGTCCATGTCGCCAATTTCAAACGCGATATGCTGCACCCAGTCCGGTGTGTTTTCGTCCCGGCCCATCGCTGGCGAATTGGGGATCTCGAAAAAAGCCAGTACGTTTCCCTGTCCGGCATCGAGGAAAATATGGATGTATGGGTCGGGCGCCCTGGTGCTCGGAACCTGGTCCTCGGCAATGGCCAGCACCAGGTCCATGTCGAGGACATCCTTGTAAAACGCGACCGTTTCCCCGGCGTCTTTGCAACGGTAGGCGACGTGGTGTATTTTCCTGATATTCATAGGGTTTCCTGGGCTTTTAAGCGCTTTTGCTCAAGCCTTGTCTGCAGTGCTGATGACACCGCGGCGCAACTGGTCACGCTCCATGGATTCAAACAAGGCCGTAAAGTTCCCCTCGCCAAATCCTTCGTCTTTCTTGCGTTGTATAAATTCAAAAAATACCGGTCCTATCATGGTTTCGGAGAATATCTGCAGCAGCAGGCGCGGATCATCGTCCGCGGTTGATCCATCGAGCAGGATACCGCGTGTCTGCAGTTCTGCAACCGGTTCCCCGTGGCCGGGCAGACGTTCATCGAGCATTTCGTAGTAGGTCGCAGGGGGCGGTGTCATGAAAGGCAAGCCCCTGGTTTTGAGGGCATCCCAGCACGCATACAGGTCGTCACAGATCAACGCGATATGTTGTATGCCTTCGCCGTTGTAGGCCATCAGAAATTCCTCGATCTGACCTACACCGACGGAGGCCTCCTCGTTCAGCGGGATGCGGATCTTGCCGTCCGGCGCGGTCATGGCCTTGGATAAAAGCCCTGTGTATTCACCCTTGATGTCAAAGTAGCGGATTTCACGGAAGTTGAAGATACGCTTGTAGTAATTTGCCCAGAACTCCATGCGTCCGCGGTAGACATTATGGGTCATGTGGTCGATCAACTTGAAACCGCAGCCATTGGGGTTTCGGTCGATACCTTCATAAAATACAAAATCGATATCGTAAAAACTTTGATCCTGTTGGTAGCGGTCAATCAGGTAAATCGGCGCACCACCGATACCCTTGATCGCAGGCAGGCGCAATTCCATTGGACCGGTGGGGATATCGATGGGTTGAGCCCCCAGCTTGAGGGCCCGGTAATAGGCTGCGTGGGCGTCTTTGACCCGGAAAGCCATACCGCAGACGCTGGGTCCATGTTCTTCCGCGAAATAGGCTGCGTGGCTGTTCGGCTCCTCGTTAATAATGAAATTGATCTCGCCCTGGCGGTACAGGCGCACCTTCTTAGACCGGTGCTCGGCGACGGCGGTGAACCCCATCCTGTCGAATACCGATTCCAGTACGCCCGGAGTCGGGGACGCGAACTCGACGAATTCAAAGCCGTCGAGGCCCATCGGGTTTTCAAACAGATCTGTCATTCATTACTCTCCATTGGGTAAATACCGGACATTTATTCCAGTGGTTCGAAACGCGCCTGGAAGAATCGCAGGTACTCGGGTTCATAGACCATCTTCAGACCCTTGATACGGTCACGTTTTTCAAACACCCGGATAACGGACTCCGCCACGACGTCCATGTGCGCCTGGGTATAAACACGACGCGGCAAGGTCAACCTGACGAGTTCGAGCGCCGGACGACGGTTTTTGCCGGTGAGCGGATCCCGGCCGGCCGATACATTACCACGTTCCATCGTGCGGATGCCCGCTTCCAAGTATAACTCAGCGGCAAGCGATTGGGCCGGGTAGGCGTCCTGGTCCACATGCGGGAGGAATTTTCGTGCATCGATAAAAATCGCGTGTGAACCAATCGGGTTAACGATCGGAACGCCGGCCCTGCGCAACAGGTCGCCGAGATACCGGACCTGGCCGATACGTGCGGCCTGATGATCTTCCATGATCGCTTCCCGGAGGCCAATCGCCATGGCTTCCATGTCGCGTCCGGCCAGACCACCGTATGTATGCAGACCTTCGTAGACGACCACCAGGTTTTGCACCTTGCGGTATATCGTATCGTCGTTACAGGCGAAGAAACCGCCGATATTGACCAGCAGGTCCTTCTTGGCGGACATCGTGCAGCCATCCGTCAGGTCGCAGATTTCGCGCAGGATTGTACGCAGGGATTTATCAGCGTAACCTGCTTCGCGTTCCCTGATAAACCAAGCGTTTTCGATGGTGCGGGTAGCGTCGAGCATGATCGGGATTTCATGTTTTTTGCAGTAGCTGTTCAACTCTTTCAGGTTGGCCAATGAAAAAGGCTGGCCGCCGGCCATGTTCACATTTCCTTCCAGACTGATATAGGGAATACGTTCCGCACCGACCTCCCGGACCAGTTTATCAAGTTTTTCGAGGTCGACATTGCCCTTGAACGGGTGCCGGTTGGCCGGATCGTGCGCCTCGTCGATAATGACATCGACAAATGTGCCGCCCGCCAGCTCCTGGTGAAGCCGTGTCGTGGTGAAATACATGTTGCCGGGTACAAAATCACCCTTTTTGATCATGACCTGCGACAACAGGTTTTCCGCACCGCGGCCCTGGTGGGTCGGCACGAGGTGTTTATAGCCGTAGAATTCCCTGACGGCGTCCTGCAGGTGGTAAAAATTCTCGCTGCCCGAATACGCTTCATCACCGACCATCAGGCCGGCCCACTGCCTGTCGCTCATCGCTGAGGTGCCGGAATCGGTCAACAGGTCGATGTAGACGTCACGGCTGCGAATCAGGAAGGTGTTGTAACCGGCTTCACGAATCGCCTGTTCGCGTTCCTCCCGGGTGGTCATGCGGATGAGTTCTACGGACTTGATTTTGTAGGGTTCGGCCCAACTCGGGCGGTGGCTGGTATGCGTGGTCATGATTTCACCTGTCGTTTTGTCTGTGGCTGGTTAATGGGGTATAGTCATTAATCATTATCTCCGTTTCACATGAATAATGTGTTTCTGGATTGACATTATTACCAGTGTTTTGAAACAATGGTTTAAGTATTTAACGTTAAATGAAATAATTGTAAATATAATGGAACTGTCCGCATCCGATCGTAAATTGCTGGCTGCATTGCAGCAGAACGCCAACCTCAGTCAGATCGACCTGGCCGAGCGTTCCGGTTTGTCCCGCACCTCCGTCTGGCGGCGTGTCCGTGAACTGGAGGAAGCAGGTGTCATCGAGGGCAGGGTGGCCTTGCTGAATCCAAAGGCCATCGGATTGCAGATACATGTTTTATTGTCCGTCAGCATGGTGGAGCATTCAGACAGGGTCAGGAAGGCCTTCGAAACCCACGTTGAGAACCTGCCCGAAGTGATGAATTGTTTTTCGGTGTCGGGTGAACGGGATTATGTATTGCAGATCATTTCCAGGAATATGGAGTCGTATAATCAGTTTCTGAATACAAAAATCCTGCATCACGCCAGCGTGCGCTCCGCCAGTTCAAGTTTCGCCTTGCGCAGGGTCAAGTACACGACGGAGCTGCCGTTTTAATCACTGCAAGCGAACGTGCCAATGACCGGATCGTTGAAGTCGGATACGAATTGCCGCGACGGAGCCGTGAGCCAGGATGATTCGCCAGCCGAACCGCGAGGGTGGTCAGACAGCACGGAAATTTTTCAGAACGTGAACCTGGAGTGATCAAAAAGCATTGCACTTGATTGTTTTTATGGCATATACCATCGGAAGAATGTAAACTGTGCCCGCTGCATGTTGCGGCGAGTGATTGAGTGTTTAGTCTGTACAGGTCGTCCTACTTCCTTCCAGATATACCCCGGTCCCGTTCCAATCCAGCACAGCCGCTACCGGAAGGTGGTTTTTCAACTATATATAGTGAGTTAATGATAATGTCAGATAAGGTTACTGGAACCGTTAAATGGTTCAACGACGAAAAAGGTTTTGGATTTATTTCCCGTGAAGGCGAACGCGACGTTTTCGTCCACTTCCGTCAGATCATCGGCGACGGCCGTAAAACCCTGAAGGAAGGACAACAGGTTGAGTTCACCGTTGGTGAAGGCCTTAAAGGACCCCAGGCAGAGAACGTCACCCCTCTGTAAGGTTTCCAAGTTACAAAAACCCGGTCAGGTATCTCCTGACCGGGTTTTTTTGTACCCGGGAATTGATCAAATTAACGCATTGTGCCGCTGAACCCGTTAACGCCGGCATCACAGGCGGCATTTATGAAGATCAAAAAGCCCCGGTCTGTTAACCGGGGCCTCTTCTAACCTGGCTCACCTATGCTGCAGGCGGCCGCGCATTTTGCTGTTCTTAGTTCAAACCGCGCCGTACGAGCAGGGGTTGAATATCCGGTTCGGCACCATAGAAGTTGCTGAACAGGGTCATTGCATCCTCGGACCCGCCACGGGACAGCAGCATCTGGCGGAAACGGTCGCCATTTTCGAGTTTCATACCGCCGTTCTCCTTGAACCATTCAACGGTATCCGCATCCAGCACTTCGGCCCAGATATAGGCGTAGTAACCGGCTGAATAACCGCCGACGATGTGTGAAAAGTAGGTGCTGCGATAACGCGGCGGTACCGTGTCAAGTGCCACACCCGCGTCTTCAAGCGATTTTGCCTCGAAATCGAGAACGCCGTCAGCCGCAGGGACTTCTTCGGGTGTCAACTGGTGCCAGCTCTGATCGAGCAGGGAAGCCTCGAGATATTCAGTTGTCTTGTAACCCTGGTTGAACTTGCGCGTTTCCAGCACCTTGTCCAGCAATTCCTGCGGCATCGGTTCACCGGTTTCGTAGTGAACGGCGTAATTTTGCAGGACCTCCGGCCAGGTCGACCACATCTCGTTGACCTGTGATGGATACTCCACGAAGTCGCGGGGAACCGAAGTTCCGGAGAATTCCGGGTAATTCACGTTTGAGAACATGCCGTGCAGGGCATGACCAAATTCGTGGAACATCGTCGTGACTTCGTCAAAGGTCAGAAGCACGGGTTCATCAGCCGAAGCCGGCTTTGTGATATTCAGGTGGTTGGCAACGACCGGCTTTCTGTTCATCAAGCGCGATTGGTCCACGTAGGAATTCATCCATGCACCACCGCGTTTTGAAGGGCGGGCGTAAGGATCGAAAATGAACAGCGCCAGTGTGCTGCCATCGCCGTCAAAGACCTCGAAGACACGAACATCTTCCTGGTAAACCGGCAGATCGTGGCGTTCCTTGAAGGTGATGCCATAAACCTGTCCGGCTGCGTAGAACACGCCTTTTTGTAAAACATTGTTCAATTCAAAGTAGGGGCGAAGTTGCGATTCGTCAAAATTATAGCGTTGCATACGCACTTTTTCTGCGTAGAAATTCCAGTCCCAGGAGGCCAGTTTAAAGTCACCACCCTCTGCGTCGATGATTTCCTGCATGTCTGCTGCTTCGCGTTTCGCATTGGCAACCGCCGGTGGCGCCAGGCTCGCAAGCCGCTCATTGACGGCCTCCGTCGTGCGGGCGGTCTGGTTTTCGAGACTGTAGGCAGCAAAGTTCGGGTAACCCATCAACTGGGCACGCTCGGCGCGCAGCTTGATAATGCGGACCAGTGTTTCGCGATTGTCAAACTCTCCGCCGTGACTGCCGCGGGCGAGCGAAGCTTCCATGATACGTTGCCGCAGCGCCCGGTCTTCCAGGTTTGTCAGTGACGGTTGCTGGCTGGTATTGAGCAGGGCGATCAGGTATTTGCCGTCCATGTCCTCTTCTTTTGCAGCTTCAGCCGCCGCCTGGATATTGGCATCCGGCATTCCGGAGAGTTTGTCAAGACTGTCAACGACAACGGCCGATGCATTCACCTCGTTCAGTACATTCTGGCTGAACGTGGTCTGCAAACTGGCCAGTTCGGCATTCATGGCCTTGAGCTTTTCCTTGTCTTCATCGGAAAGCTTTGCGCCGGCGCGGACGAAATCCTTGTAGTTCTCCTCGATCAGCCGGTAAGACTCGGGGTCCAGTTCCAGCGCGTCGCGCTGGTCATATAAGGCCTGAATGCGCGCGAACAGCTTGCTGTTGAGCAGTATCTTGTCGTTGTGCGCCGCCAATACCGGTGCCATTTCGCTGCGGATTTTTTCCAGTTCGTCATTGGTGTTGGCGCTTGTCATACTGAAAAACACCGTGGCAACCCGGTTCAGCAGTTGACCCGAGCGTTCCATCGGGATCAGGGTGTTGTCCAGGGTGGCAGCTTCGGTCTGGTTGGCAATGGCCTCTATTTCAGCCAGGTGTTCCTTCATGCCGAGTTCAAACGCCGGTTTGTAGTCCGCGTTGTGGATTTTATCGAATTGCGGGTAATGCAAATACAGCGGACTCTCTTCAAAAAATGGGTTGTTTTCTGTCGGGTTTGTGGTCATTGCGGTTTCGGTTGGGGTTGCAGGGGCTGATTCTGAAACCGCGTTGTTATCGGTCTTGGAGCAGCCGGCTATGGTTAATGCAAGCGCCGCGCTGAGCGCAAGCGTCAAAGTGGATTTCATAACAATATTTCCTTTCTTTTATGCCAAGAGGCAACGCGTAATTTTACCTTAAATGCCGCTCCAATGCTTCAGCTATGGACAGATTTTGAGAGACGGGCCGAGGTTTGTGTCGTAACGGGTTTCAGCGCTGAATTATCCGGACTTCTAACTTTGTAAGGTTTGACATATACTTTTGCCAGGCGGTTTATTTTGTGGCGTAAGGAAAACGCCCTGGATCAACCCGTACGAAAGGTAAGAAGATATGAGGGACCATGTCTGATTACATGCAGTCAATTAGCAAACAAGGTTGGAGGGTGAAGGATCATGCTCAACATTGAAAGCCCATTCATTTTAACTATGCGCCGTTCCGGCGGGTTTACGCTCATCGAGTTGATGATTGTAATTTCGATTATTGCCATTCTTGTGACACTGGCAATTCCCGCTTACCAGGAATACAACATACGGGCAAAAATTACCGAATGTATGGTCGGGGCGGCGCCCGCCAAGCTCGCCGTATCGGAATACATGTCAACCGTCGGAAGCTGGCCGCCGGACATGGACGCCGCTGCATTGAGCAGTGGCAACGTCTCTAAATTTTGCAGCGGTTTTGACGGTTATGACCCTGCGGTCGGCTCGTTTCAGATCAATGTCAATGAAATGGCGATCTATCCGACGCTCGGGCAGGTCCAGCCACAGTTGACCCCGCAGGTGACCAGCGTTACCACCATTGCCTGGCGCTGTAGCCGTGGTGCGACGGCACCTGGGTTGCTCAAGTATTTACCTTCGACTTGCCGGGGTACGTAAAGTGACCGGTCCGTGTTGCTCGGGAAAGTAAACGGGATTTGTTTTTTTTGAGGTTAACGGTTAAAACGTCGCCATCCGCGCAACCTCTAAACTGCACCCGGCCGCCCATCGTGAAAGGCGGTCGGGCCAGGTTTTGTAACCCTGTTGCACAAATATCCTGGCTGTTGCCTGAAAGCCTTTAGTCCCTGAAATTTTTGTATTGCAACGGCGTTTCCAGGCCGGCGTTTTTCAACAGGGCAATGACTTCCTGCAGGTCATCCCGTTTTTTGCCGGTGATTCTAAGCTGTTCACCCTGTATGGCCGCCTGCACCTTGGCCTTGCTCTGCTTGATCAGCTTGATCATATCCCTGGCCAACGGTGTTTCGATACCTTCCTTGACCTTGATGGTCTGCGTCGCTGTCCTGGCGTGGATGACGGGCTCGTCTTTCTCCAGGCAGGCGATATCGATAGCGCGTTTGACCAGTTTATTGCAGAGAACGTCGTACATCTGTTGCAGCTGGAATTCAGATTCGGTATTCATGGTGATGACCAGTCCCGCCAGTTCAAAATTCGAACCGGTCCCTTTGAAATCAAACCGTGTGCTGACTTCGCGGTTGGCCTGGTCAACTCCATTGTGCAATTCGTGGTGGTCCACTTCGGAAACGACATCGAATGAGGGCATGGCAACTCCGGGAATTTATAGGTTAATTAACTGTTTGAGGTCCGAGACGACGGCATCGCCGTCGCTGAGATCCGAAATCAACAGGCGCACCCGGCCGTTTGCATCAAAGCCAAAAATGACCGCACTGTGCATGATGTTGTAATTGCCTTTGCTGTCCGAAGATTCCATCGAGGCATAGATACCGTAGGTTTCACTCAGCCGGGTCAGGTCTTCCTCGTCGCCGGTCAGTCCGAGCAGCCACGGGCCAAACGAGGCCGTGTAGCGTTTCATGGCCTCGGGTGTGTCCCTGTCAGGGTCTACCGTGACGAAAACGATACGGAGGTCCTGGGCCTCAGGTCCCAGTTTCTTTCGCAGCACCGACAGGCGGGCCAGGGTGGTGGGGCAAACACCGGGACAGTTCGTAAAGCCGAAGAACAGCAGCAGCGGTTTGCCGCGCAGTGAACTCGCTTTTACCTGTTCGCCATCCGGCCCGGTTAACGTAAACTCCAGGTCTGGCATCGCGCCGGCCACGTCGCTGGCGTTCCAATGGGTGGGTTGTTTGCAGGACTGCAGCACAACGAGCAGCATAAGGCTAAGGATAAATTTCAACGCAGGCATCTTGATTGTTCACTTGGATGGGTTAAGGAAGGATAAACCAGCTAACCATGAGAGGGAAGAGCGCACGCGTCTGATTGACAACTATTTTTCCCTGGCAGTGCGTCGGACTGCTAGGGAGCCATCACCATTTGCCAAAAACCGGTGGTCAGTTCGTTGATCCCGCTGCTCTCGGCGTTGAGCAACACGACGATACCTATATCGTGCTGCAACGAAAAGGCGATGTCCGCGCGGAAACCGGCAACCCAACCGCCGTGATAGACCAGTTGTTCCTTACCCAGTTGGTAAATACGCCAGCCTAAACCGTAGTGGGCATCGGTGATAATGTTTTTCCATTCTTTACGGTAGGTTTCCCGCCGGGTTTCAACCCCGGGTTGGAACAGTTCCTGGAGCATTACGGGTGAAATCACACCCGGCCGGTGGCCCAGTTGAGCCTGCAGCCACTTGCCCATGTCCACGATGCTGGCATTGACACCGGCTGCGGGTGCCGCGCGGTAGTAGTTGGGTTGTACCGCAATTGTTTTCCATTTTCCGCCTCGTCTGGCGTGCGGTTCGGCATGGTTTGGATTGTTGACAAATGCATCAAGACCGACGGAAGCCGTGGTCATATCGAGTGGTTTGAAAATCCGTTCCTCGAGCAGTGCTGCGTAGCTTTGGCCGGTGGCCTTTACGACAACCGGATCAACCAGGCTGAAGACGCTGTTCTGATAACCATAGCATTGGCCTGGTGCACACACGTAGGGGAGGTCGGACATCCTTTGCCAGATGTAATCCATGCTCTTGCCGTCTTCCAGCAAATTATCATACGCGTGTGGAATCAGTCCGGTACTTTGCCCGAGTAAATGCCGGATATGGATCTGTGAGGCATCGCCGTCGATCCTGAAACCGGGAACGTGGCGGTTGACCGGGTCATCCCAACCCAGCACGCCGTCTTCAACCAACAGGCCGACCAATTCGGCGGCAAAAGTCTTGGAAACGGACGCCATGCGAAAGGTGGTTTGCTGGTCGATGGGACGTTTTTCATTTGCTGTCGTATATCCTACGGTAGCGATATGCAGTATCCGGTCACGTGTGACGATGGCAAAAGCCGCACCCGGATAATTGCGATCCGCAACCAGTTGCCGAAAAAAAGTCTCGTAGTCACTCGTCATTTGGGACTCCAGCTCCGCGGCATTTGCGGAAAAGCCAACAAGCTGGAGAAAAAGAATCAGGCTGAAGCGAACGAACAGTTTTTGCATGTTTACGGAATGTCCTGGTTGCCAGTCGCTAATGTTGAATCGTCATGGATTCATCTATCACCGGTGACCGCAGTCCGCCGGTGGCGCCGGGAAATTCCGGGGCCGGGAAGCGATTGTAACCACCTGTGCATAAAAATATTATGAAAATAGATCATTCATGACAGTGATTTTGGTATTCAGACGATAATCTCTGCTAGACTATTCGCCCCCAGTTCAAGAAGTTATTGGAATTTTGTATGTTTGAAAAACACAGAAACGTTAAACCGGAGTCCGCGGACGCGCCAGCACAACAGGAAAATCGTCCAGCGTCTGCCAGCACGCCCCAGGGCAGTGGAAGATCGGCCCTCATCGGTGCTGGTATTCATATCAATGGTGACATCAGCGGTGACGAAAACCTGGTCGTGGAAGGCAAGGTCGACGGCAAGATCCGTCTCGACCTCTACCAGGTTGAAGTGGGTCAGACCGGCTGCGTTAACGCTGACATTACCGCCAAGGTGATCAAGATTGCCGGTGAGGTTCGTGGTGATATCACGGGCACGGAAAAGGTGATTATTCTGCGCTCCGGGAATGTCCACGGCAATATCGTAGCGCCACGCATGACACTTGAGGACGGCGCGATATTCAAAGGCAGCATCGACATGGATCCCAGTGAGAACGCCAAGTCCAAGCTTGCAAGCCCGGCAAAAAAAGCCGTTGAGAAACCAGCTGAAAAAGCTGCCGAAACACAAAAAGTCCTCGCTTCCAACGGTATGAATGAAAACAAGGGTTACTCACTGAATGGTAGCTAGGCGTTTTCCTGTTTCAAACGGTATGAAGACTGAATCACCTGCAAGCAGACCAGTGAATTGAACGCGACGTTTCCGGGAACGACAGGCGTGGATACTGCGCCTGTCGTGTCCCATGCAAATCGAACACAGCAATCTCTGCTGTTTCCAACCCTGATCAAGAAAATCAGGCCCGACAACCGTCTGTCTGTCCTTGAAATTGGTCCCGCATTACCCGAAACGATAGAGTTTTTTTCCCAGTTCAAATGCCGTTTGCATTTTGCCGCGATGTATACCGACCCCATTTTGCATATGCAGTCGGGTGATTACACCGAAGCCGAACTCGCCGAACACATCACCGCCTCACTTGGTTTTCGCAAGGGCACGCGCTTTGATATCTGCCTGTTCTGGGATTTTCTCAATTACCTGGACGACAAGGCTTTGCGGGCGTTCAATACATCAATCCGGCCATTTCTGCACCGCTCCACGCGGGCTCACGCCTTTACTGTGCGGACGCTCAATACAACATTCTCCAATCAGCAATACGGCATTGAGCAGGCCCATATGTTCAGCATCCGGCCGCGTATGGGAAAACAGGCGCGGACGACTCCCCACACCCAGGCTATCCTGGTGAATCTTTTATCCAGTTTTGATATCGATCAGGGGATGCTGTTACCGGATGGCAGGCTCGAGGTATTGATGACGGCCAGCCTGTGACCGGCGCGACGGTTTTGAGAACCGCACCAGGTGACAGTGACCACCCGGTACGTTAAACCCGTTTGTTCAAATGAACTGCGTTTTTAGCGTGCGCGTTTGAATTTATCCCAAAAAGTTTTTCGCACAAGGTCGGTAAACTCACCGGAATCGAGATAAGTGCCATGACCGTTGGGGCAAGACTCATAGGTGATGTGCGGTTGCTCCGGGTCGAACTCCTGCAGCATCATTTCACCACATTCGGGGCAATGGTATTCTTTTAACGCATTGGCCTTTTTACCAATGGATTTGTCACCGCTGTCGATGATGTAATCGGCCATCCAGATATCATCACGGAGATTGCGTAACTCATCCGGCTGGAACCAAAGACCGCCACACACCGTGCAACGATCAACTTCGATCTGGTTATATGAAACCAGTTCCATTTCACCTGAGCATTTAGGGCACTGCATAAACCTTCTACCTCTTATTGAATATTAACCGGCGGCATTGATTAATGCCCTCTGCGTGTATCTCTACCTATTGTAGGTGCAAATGTAAAAGAGGGTCAAACCAAAGCTGGGGTCGCCCGATTATTCTTGTCGCTTGTGGCCAATCTCCCCTGACGCCCGTCTCGGGCCAGATCAGCGCAGTGCAAGCTCAAGCGGAATGCGATCAGATTTCAAATACCAAAATCAGTTTACTGTCAATATGGGCCTTGAATTTGAAGTCCCGGGTTTCCACGAGGTCGCCTTCCGCCAGTGATTCGCCCGCACATACGCCGTCACCCGTGGTGATGAAGACCACGCTTCTGCCGGACTGGATGATTTGATCACCTGCATTGACGTGGGCGATGTCAATGGCAGTCCGGCCTGAAAAAGTATCGTCCTGGTCGGGCGGACCTCCGTAAATCCGTGTGCGTGTTCCGGCTTCGGCATGGAACATCTGGTACTCTGCTGATTCCCCGCCGGCTTCCGGGATCACCCAGAGTTGTATCATGCGGTTCTTCGCATCATCAGGGTTGATTTCGTTGTGGCTGAACCCCTCGCTGCCGGAACGTTGAACCTGTATATCATCGACATGGAGTTCCTGACCATCTCCCATTGAACCCTCATGTCTGAGCTGGCCTTCGACCATGACCGAAATGACATCGATATCTTTATGGGTATGCATCCTCGTTTCGCCGTACGGTAAAAAACTGGCGTCAGCGAGGTAACAGAACCTGCCAATTCCACTTGACGTACCTGACTCCCGGCTCCTGCGGAAGATGCGGGGACTCATCACCATACGGGTTTCACGCAGCCCGGCGAAGCCGCCACGGCGCAGATTATTCCGGTTTATGATTTTCAATTTTAACTCCTGATTGAATATTCGAAGGCCAGATGCTGACAAGCCGGATACCTTCGTTTAGATTAAGAGAGTATAAACCAGTAGGAAATTATAAAATTGATCAAGATCAAGCGACGCAATTTGTTGATGGGCTTGGGTCTCCTCGGAGCAGGGGTGGTTTTGTCCTCCCGCCTGGTCCACGCCCAGGCCCAAAAACAACTGAGTATATTAATACTGGGGGGCACCGGGTTCATTGGACCACACATCGTGCGTGAAGCCCTTGCCAGGGGCCATGAAGTGACAATTTTCAACCGGGGCCGGTCAAATACGGACCTGTTTCCCGGGGTTCGGAAACTGGTCGGCGACAGGGACGGCGGACTTGAAGCGTTGAATACGGGCCAGTGGGACGTGGTTATAGACAATTCGGGTTACCTACCGCGTTTGGTCCGGGATTCGGCCGAATTGCTAAAGAACCGGGTCGGCCGATACCTGTTTACCTCATCCGTCGCAGCTTATGATTTCAACGCGGGAGTTTTCCCGCTGGGAAAAGGTTCGAAACTGAACGCGTGGACCAACACCGATTCAGAGGACGTTTGGTCCCATTATGGTGAGTTTAAGGCCCAGTGTGAGCGGGTGGTCGAGGAGGTCTATGGCGACAGGGCCCTGATCGTTCGGCCAACTTATATCGCCGGACCCGGGGACAGCACGCAGCGGTTCACCTGGTGGGTCGACCGGGTTTATCGTGGCGGGGAAATACTGGCGCCGGGTAACCCGGACAGCACCTTTGAAATTATCGATGTACGTGACCTTGCAGGTTTTTATATCCGCCTGGCAGAAGACGGGCAGTCTGGTGTTTTTAACGCAACCGGCCCCGCTGGCAGGTTCAGTTATGGCGGCATGCTCAACGGTATTCGTGCGACTACACCCCAGGCGGTCAACTTTACCTGGGTTGAAGCAGATTTTTTGCAGAAACAGGTCAACCCGGGTGAATTGCCCATGTGGATTGAAAAAGATGGTATTACCGGTTTGCTCTCAGAACAACAATCCAGCATAGATGCCGGTCTCACTTATCGTCCGTTTGCCGAAACAGTCGTGGATACCCTTGAATGGCACCGGCAACTGCCCGCCGATCAGCAGGCCTTTACGCGGGCGGGTATCGATCCTGAAAAAGAGAAACGGGTGCTCGCAGCCTGGCATCAGCATCAGCGCGACGCAGGCCGCTGACACCCGTCTTTGTAATGTGAGACACTCAATTGACTGATTCAATATTGAACAGCTGGTTTGCTAATAAGCGAGATACGCATTGCTTAAAGCATTGATTGAACCACTGATTGGAAAATTCGTAGAAATTCATGACGAGGGTGAGTTGAAGGGTCTCCTGATAGCGACCGTTTATGGCTTTTTCATCATGTTCTCCTATTACATCCTGCGTGCGGTGAGGGACGAAATATCCTCGGCGGACCGCGGCAATCTGCAATACCTGTGGACGGCCGTATTTTTCGTGATGCTGCTGGCTGTTCCTGCATATTCCTGGCTGGCTTCAAAGTTTTCCCGGGGGGTGTTTGTGCCCCTGGTCAACCGGTTTTTTATCCTCTGTTTGGTCGTTTTCTGGCTGTGCCTGGTCTCACTGCCGATGGATGCACGACCCTGGATCGACCGTATTTTCTATGTCTGGAGCAGCGTGTTTGCGCTGTTTGTGGTCACTGTTTTCTGGGGATTCATGTCGGATTGCTTTGACAACAGTCAGGGCAAACGCCTGTTCAGCTTTATTGCCGTTGGCAGTTCACTGGGCGGTATGGCGGGTTCCACCGTCACCGCCGTTCTTGCGGAGAGTATTCCGGTTTTTTCATTGCTGTTGCTGGCCTGCGTCCCACTCGAGGTCGCATCCTGGTGTGCCAAGTCTTTACACCGGCGATTTAATACCGGTTCGGTTACCACGCCGGGGGAGGCGGAGAAAGTAATCGCCGGCAATGCGTGGAGTGGTATGCAAGCCGTATTCGCATCACCGTACCTGCTGGGTATAGCCGCCTTTATCGCACTGATGACATTTGTCTCGACCATGCTTTATTTTCAGCAGGCCAGCCTGGTGGCGGACGCTTTTGCCGACAGGGGTGAGCGAAGGGCTTTTTTTGCCAGTATCGATTTGCTGGTCAGTGGACTCACCATCATATTCCAGGTCTACCTGACCGCGCGTATCATCAAGTGGCTGGGCGTCGGCATGACGCTGGCTATTTTGCCGGCGCTGATGGCCGCAGGGTTCATATTGCTGGGTCTCTACCCGACCCTGGCAGTGCTGGTGGTCATACAGGTGATTTACCGTGCAGGGCGCTATGGAATGACGAAGCCGGCCCGTGAAATCCTCTGGACCGTGTTGGGAAGGGAAGCAAAGTACAAGTCCAAACCCTTTCTGGACGCTGCGGTTTACCGTGGCGGCGACCTGGTGAGTGGCTGGATATATACCGGGATGTCTGCGGTCGGCATGACCATCGGCGCCATTGCACTGGCCGCAGCACCGATCGCGGGATTGTGGACGCTGCTGGCTCTTAAACTGGGATCAAAACAGGAAATTCTCGCGCAACAAGATGCGAAACAGGAGGTGGAAACTTCATGATCATTTCGAGACGACAATTGCTCAGACTCAGTGGAAGCGCAGGCCTGTTAGCGGCTGCCGGCCCCTTCCGTCCCCTGCTGGCGCAAACGGAGACCCGGATTACGACCACTATCCCATCGACTGGCGAACAGCTACCAGCGGTGGGGATCGGGACGCGTGATTTCCGTTCGGATAGCAACGCACAAGAGATGCAGCGCTTCAGGGAAACGCTGGAGAGTTTTCATGCGGCCGGCGGCCGCGTGATCGACACCTCTCCGAATTACGGGGAAGCGGAGACCGTCATCGGCAAGTTGTTGCGTGATATCGGCATACGCGATGAAATGTTTATGGCGACAAAGGTAGACCGGGAAGATCAGCAGCAGGGCGTTGTGCGGATGAACCGCTCATTCAAATTGCTGGGGGGTGAGAAGATCGACCTGATGCAGGTGCACAATCTGCGTGGCACCGAAGTGGAACTGGAAACCATGAAAGCCTGGAAGGCGGAGGGCCGTTTACGCTACCTGGGTGTGACCACCCACAGCCCGCGTCAATACGATGAAATGCAGGATGTGATGCGCCGTCACCCGCTGGATTTCATACAGTTGAACTACTCCCTGGCGGACCGTTCCGCCGAGAAGAGCATATTGCCCCTGGCGCGGGACCGCGGCATCGCGGTATTGGTCAACCTGCCGTTTGCCCGGGGTGCCCTGTTCGAGGCAGTGGCCGAGCAGCCATTGCCGGACTGGGCGGCCGAGATAGATGCCAGCAGTTGGGGGCAGGTCTTTCTCAAATACGTGATATCTTACCCGGCATCGACACTGCCCATTCCAGGAACCACCAAGCCACACCATGTCCGCGATAACCTGGGTGCGGCGCTGGGACGCCTGCCCGACGAGGCGTTGAGACGCGAGATTGAGAACTACGTCACGCCCTTGCTCTGAAAGCCGGGGCCCGTAAAATTTTGCTGGAGTAGCTTTACCGATGAATACCCGGACCCGGTTGTGGCTCTTACTAATCCTCGCTTTCAATGCTTTCAACGCTGTTAACGCTCTGGCTGCGGACGCGGCGGATGTGTTTACCGATACCGAATCACTTCTGCCACCTGTCCAGGACTGGTCGGGCCAGAGTGAAGCGCTGGTGGCGGCGGCTGATGACCCGTGGATAACGCCGGCAGAACGTATGCATTTACTTGCGACACCGGACTACGATGAAACCGTTGCGTGGCTCCAAAAACTGGTGAGCGCAGCGCCCGAGTTGGAGCTGGTTTCAATTGGCCGCAGCCTCGAGGGCAGGGATATCTGGATGGTGATCGCCAGCTCCGGTCAGACCTTCAGCAGCGAGGCCATGAAAACCAGCGGCAAACCCCTGTTGCTCGCACACTCCGGTATCCATGCAGGTGAGATCGATGGCAAGGATGCCGGTCTGATGCTCTTGCGCGATATGACGGTGGCGGCAAAACGACAAGCGCTTCTGGAGAAAACCAATTTCCTGTTTATACCTATTTTGAATGTCGATGGCCACGAGCGCAGCTCCGCATACAACCGCATCAATCAGCGCGGACCGGTGCCAATGGGTTGGCGCACCAACGCGCGCAACCAGAATTTGAACCGTGACTTCACCAAACTGGACACTGCGGGTGTGCGCGCCTTGATCAAGATTTTCAGGCATTGGCAGCCCGATCTGTACCTCGACCTGCACGTCACCGACGGAGTGGATTACCAGTATGACATCACGTTTGGCGGCAACGGCCGTGATGGCTGGTCGCCGGCCATCGGCAACTGGATCGAAGACGTCTACCGCCCGGCGGTCAATTCCGCGTTAATTAAGGACGGGCACGAGCCCGGCGGGCTGATTTTTGCAGCCAATAACATGGACATGGATGACGGACTTTTGACCTGGTCCGCAGACCCGCGTTTCTCAAACGGTTATGGTGACGCCATCCATCTGCCCGCCGTCCTGGTGGAAAATCATTCCCTGAAACCCTATAAGCGCCGCGTGTTGGGTACTTACGTGTTGCTGGCAGAAACCATGGGTTTGCTCGCCAGGGAGAAAGATTCCCTGCGCCGTGCCCGGATCACGGATCAGCGGCAGCGGCCGCAACGGATACCGTTGGGTTTCGAACGTGATGAGACGATGGCTGTGAAAAAAGTTCCGTTCAAGGGCATTCGCTCGGAGCGTTACCAGGGCATGGTGAGCGGTTCCGAGGTGGTGCGCTGGACCGGACAGCCGGTCAGTTTGACGATTCCGCAAATATTCATAACAAAACCCACGGTTCTTGTTGAACCTCCAGCCGCCTACATGATTCCCCAGGCCTGGTCTGACGTGGTTGAGCGGATAAAACTTCACGGCATCGAGGTTGAGCAGATACAACAACCGTTTACGACCCGCGCCGAGATCTATCGTTTGCCGGGCGCCGGTATCGCAAAACCAACTGACTGGACCCCGAATCCATTCGAAGGTCACATCCGGATCGATCCGGGCAAACCCGTCAAAGAGGTGATCGAGACGACCTTTCCAGCCGGCAGTTACCGTATCAGCACCGATCAACCGCTCGGCGAATTACTGGTATTGCTGCTCGAACCGCAGTCAGCCGATTCCTTTTTGCAATGGGGGTTTTTTCTCGAGATTTTTACACGTACGGAATACGCGGAAGCCTACGTGATGGAACCGCTGGCTGAAAAAATGCTGGAAGCTGATCCGGCGTTAAAGGCGCGCTTTGAACAAAAACTTGCGACCGATGAGGTCTTTGCCGCCAGCGGGTACCTGCGGCTGATGTGGTTTTATGAACAAACACCGTTTTATGACGCAAAATATTTACGCTATCCGGTCGCCAGGATTCCCAGGGATGAATCACGATAATGGCCGGATAAAAAAGTCACAACGGCCTAAAACAATATGCTCGTATTGGACAAATTCCGCCAATCAAAAACAATAGGTGAGTTTGTAACATTCAGTCATATATAATAACGTTATAATACCGTTAAGATCAGGGTTCAGTGTTTATCATCAGGAGGACGAAAGTAGTGAAACATTTTAAGTTGGGTTTGGTTGCGATCACATTGTCATTATTGCTCAGCGCCTGTGCTTCAGGCCCGGGCAAATCCGGCTGGTATGACCAGTGGGGTGCCTGTGCCGCCGCTGGCGCGGCCGTTGGTTTGGCCGGTGGTGCTACGGATGATTTTGATTCATCCATGTACGGTGCCGTTGGTGGTTTTCTCGTCGGTGGCGCAATCTGCGGGATGAGTGATACCGATGCCGACGGCGTGAAAAATTACAAGGACAAATGCCCCGGAACAGTTGCAGGCGGTATTGTTGATGAGCACGGTTGTGAGAAGGACAGCGATGGCGACGGCGTCGTCGACCGTCTGGATGACTGCCCGGGAACACCGCCAGGCGTCAAGGTCAATGAACACGGCTGTCCGCCTGACAGTGATGGCGATGGCGTTGACGATTACCGCGACAAATGCCCGGGAACCCCAGCCGGTGCGAAAGTGGACGCCAACGGTTGTGAACTTGACGATGATGGTGACGGCGTTGTCAACAGCAAGGACAAGTGCCCGAATACAGCGAAGGGAACTCCGGTCGATAACAGCGGTTGTGACCTCGCTCAGGAATACAAGCTCGATCACGTGAACTTCGCGTTCGATTCTGCGAAGCTGACGGCTGATTCTACAGCCAGCCTCGACGATGCGCTGCAGATATTGACGCGTCATTCTGACCTGAAAGTTGAGATTGCCGGTCACACCGACAACATCGGCACCGAAGCATACAATCTGGGTCTGTCAAAACGCCGCGCCCAGGCGGTTGCTGACTACCTGATTGCCCACGGCGCCAAGGCAGCCAACATCACGGTCAAAGGCTATGGTGAAAGCGACCCGGTAGCGACTAACGACACGGAATCTGGCCGTGCGGCCAACCGTCGGGTCGAGTTACGTCACTAGACTTTAAACGGCTAGACCTTGAAAACCCGGCGGTGATCACCGCCGGGTTTTTTATTTCCGTGAACCGTTTTGTCTTGCGTGATTCGAGTGTTTGATATGTTGTCGATCATAAGTGTATGGCGTGAAAAGTCGATAAGCCGCCGGTAATGTGCAAGCATGGTTACCTTCCGCGGAACGGTGCTTATTCACAGCTAGCAGTCTGTCGGACTTGACCGATCGTAACGAGGGCAAGGTGAATTGATGCGCAGCATCAAGAGAGGGTACCCTGGGGTAAAATCCGATTTGAGATAGATTTTTCGATCTTTTGAGGCGAATAGCACCGCTATTTAACGAAAAAGATCGGGAAATCTGGCCAAATTCGGGTTTTTCGCACGACCACATGGATGTGGGAGGTAGGGTAACGCATGGAGCAGTTGCCGAGTAGATCATGTTAAGTCCGACAGGCTGCTAGCCCAAATATTTCACCAAGGCGGACGAATAAATGACAAATGTCTTTTTAATTCATGGTGATACAGGTGATTTTAGCCTTTTTCCAAAATTACAGTTTGTCCTATCCGGTTTTGCAACGCATCTGACTTCTTTCGCCAGCTACACTGCAAATTCCGGATCCATGGTGAATTATCCGGGCTAATCGTCGAAGGTATAACCGAACAACTCTATCTCCCTGGCCCAGTGGCGGGCGACCGTGTGCCTGCTTTCATGGTCGTAGTAATCCTGGTAGTGCCGGTGTTGTGTCGCGTTTTTACGTTGCAGTTCCTGACACGGTATGCCGATACGTGCGCAGACGGTTTGCCAGTCACTTTGCAGATTTTCCAGTTTGCCGACAAAGTCCATCAACAGGTTTCCCTGACGGTCACAGAGCATATTTGTCTGGTAGGCGTCTTTGCGCGGAATCTGCATCTGGATGAACTGCCTGAAGCCATCCAGCTTTTTCACGCGGGCATGGCGTCCGTGCGCCGGTCTTTCCAGTAAGAATTCGTACTCCGAAACCAGCCGGTCCCATGGGTTACGGACAAAAGCGAACTTGAAATAACGGTTAAACCTGTCCTGCGGCATCCGTCTTTGCGCTGCGCGGATATCATCGTGTGCTCTGAATACATACTTGTGGTAGTCCCATTCCAGCCAGGCCCGGCTTTTCAGGTGCGCCAGCGCGCCCGCCGGCCGCGGCAGGCACAGGGGTAACAGGGCGGTTTTCATGCTGGTGCTTGCCACTTTGCGCATGCGTAGAAAAACGAATTGATGACTGTCGGAAATCAGCATGTTTTATGATCTGCAGAATGCACAACTTGTATTATGATGAGACACAGATGAAGACGTCAACGCAGGCCCCTGAAAAAGCGCATATCCTATGAAAAACCTGTCAATCATGATTGCTGTTCTATCGTTGAGCGGGGCGGTTCAGGCCCAGCAGGAGGACATCGTCAGGGCCCACCAGGCCATCGAGCATGCCGGTGAATACGCCATGGTATGTGGTGTGATCGCCGGTGCGAGGTATTCCAAGGATTCGAAGGGCGCGCCGACTTATCTGAATTTTGACAAACCCTTTCCCGATCATGCGTTCAGCGCGATCATATTTGGTAAAAACCGCAGGAATTTCAGTCTGGCCCCGGAAACCCTGGTCGGCTACAAGGCCTGTGTTTACGGCAAGGTCAGGGTCTACAAGGGCAAAGCCCAGATCGAACTGGTTAAAGCCGATCAGCTTTCGGTCAAACCACCGAAATAGACCTTGCGGCGGTTGGCCCGGCCGGGTCCCCGGGCCAGGTGAAGTCCGGTTCGGATGACTTTCACCCAGGTTGTGCAAAAATTGGAAAATTCATGGCAAATCGAAGCCGGTGCCAGGAGCAAATTCCCCCGGCAACCAAAAAAATGAGTGGCCGGCGCGATACAGGTGGCTCCCGGCCTGACTTACGGGACCCGGTTTCCACGGATGGGTCAATTTCAGCCGAGTTTGGATTTAAGTTTTGGATACCATATGGCCTGGGCGATACCACGCGCGGCCATGAAGATCAAAACTGCGGCCCATAAACCCCGGAGCCCCCAGGCTGCCGACATTGGGTCCAGCACCAGCAAGTAGGTGACAAAAGCAATCGCCATGGTCAGCATCATGCCAGCGCCGGCGGTTGCTGCGATATAAACGCCGTCATACTGGTAACAGGCCACGGCGACTACGGGCAGGACAACGACCAGTGGCATCAGTGTCTCCACGGCCATGCGAACCGCGGTGATGTCCGTGAGCAACGCCGTCAGTCCGCTGCCTGCCAGCCAGAAACCGAGCGCGTAAATCAAGCTGGCCGCCAGTGCCCAAAGTCCGGTCAGCACGACCCAACGGTGAAACAGGCGGGCCTTGCCGTCACCCCAGGCGGAACCCGCGAGTGCCTCGGTGGCGTGGGCAAAGCCGTCGAGTCCCAGCGATATCAGCAGCATGTATTGCATGACCACGTGGCTGGCAGCCATTTCCACCTCGCCCAACCCGCCGGCAACACGCATGACGAGTGACAGCGCCGTCATTAACAGTATGGTGCGGATGAAAATATAGCCGTTGATAGCAATCAGTTTCCTGAAACCGGACATCAGCCAGGTACGGGCATCCTGCAAACCGGCCAGAAGGGTAGGGAGACTAAAAATTCTCACCAGTAACCACAGGCCGACCAGCGCGGCGAGCCACTGGGCGATCAGGGTTCCCCAGGCAACGCCGGCAACGCCCAGGCCGAACCCGACCACGAATATCACGTTCAGTATGGCATTGGTGATGTTCAGCACCAACTGCTGCGCCAGCACCAGTCCAGTCCTTGCAAGGCCAAACAATACGCCGGAAACGGCATAAACGAGCAGGCTCGCCGGTGCCGCCCAAATCCTGATGTGGAAGTAATCCCCGGTCAGCAGGGTAACGGTCTCCGGCGGGGCGAGGGCCTTGATTGACATCAACAGGATGAAGTCCTGTAACAGGATCAGGACCGCGCCGAGCCCGAGCGCCAGGCTCGTGCTACGCCAGATACCCGACACCAGTTGCACGGCATCATCCCTGCCTTTGGCCTGGGCTATGATACCTGTGGTGCCCATCCTCAAAAATCCGAACGCCCAGAAAATGAAATTGAAAATCACGCTACCGAGACCGATCGCAGCCAGGTAAGCCGGATCCGCCAGGTGTCCGATAGCCCAGGTATCGACCAGGCCAACCAGCGGCGCGGAGGAGTTGGCCAGGATCGCGGGGAACGCAATTGCAATAATCGTCCGGTGCGGGTGATTGGATTGTTCGGCTAGGGCATCGGCCTGCATCATCCGGGCTCGTGTTGGGGCGCAGCGGCTATAATAACGATGAAAAAGCACCGAAGTGTATTTTTATGGAAATAAAATCACGGCTTTGCCGGTCTGTCATTGTGTAACCCCAAAATCAGGAAACCGAGTACCGAATTTATGTTGATTAAACGACCCAGTAATATTTTGCCTTCCGAGATCACCGATGAATCGGTCTACCTCAAGCGCAGGGAATTCATGAAGACGGCCGGCTTGGCCATGGCGGGTGCGCTGGCCCTTCAACCGGTACTGGCGACCGCTTCTGATCAGGGTCCCAGCGGTCGCGAATTGCCCGGCGTGAAAAAGAGTCCGTACAGCACGAACGAGGCGGTCAACTCGTGGACGGACATCACCACCTATAACAACTATTACGAGTTTGGCACTGGTAAGGAGGACCCCTCGCGAAATGCCGTTGATTTCAAGCCCCGTCCTTGGAGTATCGAAGTCAATGGGGAATGTGACAAACCAGGGCAGTACGATTACGAGGACATCATGGCGGCGCATACGCTGGAAGAGCGGATTTACCGCTTACGCTGCGTGGAAGCCTGGTCCATGGTGATTCCCTGGGTGGGTATTCCAATGGCCAGCCTGCTGAAACGGTTTGAACCCAATTCCAATGCGAAATATGTGCGCTTCACCACACTCTATGACCCGTCGCGCATGCCCGGCCAGCGGCGACGCACACTTGACTGGCCCTACGTGGAAGGCCTGACCATGGAGGAAGCCATGCACCCGCTCACCCTGATGACCGTGGGTTTGTATGGCCGCGAGTTACCCAACCAGAACGGCGCGCCCATGCGTTTGATCGTTCCGTGGAAATACGGCTTTAAAGGTATCAAGGCGATCGTCGAAATCAGTTTTACAAGCAAGCGCCCGCGCGGTAGCTGGGAAAAGGCAATACCGAGTGAATATGGCTTTTACGCCAATGTGAATCCAGAGGTTTCCCATCCCCGTTGGAGCCAGGCCATGGAAAGACCGATCGGCGCCGGTTTGTTCGCATCCAAAAAACCGACCCTGATGTTCAACGGCTATGCCGACCAGGTTGCCTCGCTGTACACCGGGCTTGATCTGCGTAAGAATTTCTAGCTGCTAAATCAACCTGTTGATGAAACCCGGTTCGAAATCATTCTACCGGCTGACCAAGCCGATGGTGTTTCTCACCTGCCTGCTACCCTTTGCTTTCCTGCTGGCGGGGGCGTTTGGTTTGGCAGGGGCAGGCATGGGCTTGGGCGCCAACCCCGTCGAGGAACTTTTACATGAACTCGGACGCTGGGGTCTGAAATTTCTTCTGCTGACCCTGAGCATCACACCGCTGCGACGGTGGACTGGCTGGAACTGGTTGATCGGATACCGGCGTATGCTTGGTTTGTTCGCGTTCTTCTATGTCGTTTTACATTTTTTGGTTTATGCCGTTCTGGACCAGGGCATGGATATCCGCGCCATCGGTGAGGATATTATCAAGCGGCCTTATATCACGCTCGGTATGGCGGGCCTGTTAATGCTGATTCCGCTGGCTGTCACATCGACCAGGGGCATGATGCGGCGGCTTGGCAAACGATGGCAGAAATTACATCGCCTGGTCTATGTCATTGCAATCGTCGGTGTATGGCACTTTTACTGGCAGGTCAAGCTGGATACGTTCGATCCCACCGTGTATATGCTGGTGCTGGCTGTATTGCTGGGTGAACGTGTGTACCACGCGCAAATGACCCGGTATCGGCGGCGGATGCAAAGCGCTTAATATTTTGTAAACTCCCCGCGCCGCCGGTGTTAAAATTCCAACGGGTAACGCAACAGACGGAAGACGCTGAATGGTGGTTCCGGGCGTGTTCCGGAACGCGTATCCGGGCTGTTCCCGGTGCTTTCATCTTCCTGCGTTTTGCCGGTCTGAGCGTCACCAGCCACGGAATTGGTTTCACTGTCAGAGGTTGTCATGCAAATCTTCAAACGCGTCATGAAATGGGTCGGTCTGACGCTGGCCTTGCTTTTGGTACTGGGTGGTGCGTTCATCGCGCACAGCTGGTATTTCAAACCGGTCAACATCAATATTTTCTTTGCCCGGGCATTTTTACAGACCGCGCTTGAAAGTCCGGAAATGCTCAGTTCCATCCACGTGTTGGAACAATTTGGCATCAAGGGTCACAACGCGAAACTCGATGATGAAAGCAAGGAAGCGGGCGACCGCCTGTTCGAACATCTGAAAAACAGCAGGCAAGTCCTGCTCACCTACGACGGTGAGGACCTCAACGAAAAAGACCGCATGTCCAAGCGCATTGCGCTGGACCTGATGGACACACTGCTCGAACTGGAGAAATACCGTTACCACAATTATCCCGTCAACCAGTTATTCGGGGTGCAAAATGGATTTCCGTCATTTATGCAGTCCACCCACCAGGTACACAGCGTCCGGGACGCCGAGGATTATGTCGCACGTCTGTCACAGGTCGGCCGCAAATTTGACCAGGTGCTGGATGGTCTGCGCCACCGTGAGGAACTGGGTATTCTGCCGCCGCAATTCGTGGTCACGGAGGTCTTGGAGGAAATGCGGAATTTCGTAGCGACACCGGCCGAGGAAGGCATCCTGATGGTATCGTTGACCGACAAGATGAAGGCGGCGGGTTTGCCGGCTGCAGATCAGCAAAGAATCGCCCTGGATGCGCGGGCGCAAATTGAAGATACGGTCTATCCGGCCTATGGACGTCTGATCAGCTATTTCGAAGTTCTTGATGACAAGGTCAGTGAAAATAACGGCGTTTGGGCCTTACCCGACGGTGATAATTTCTACCGGCTTGCCGTACGCCTGTTTACCACGACTGACTACACGCCCGAGTTCCTGCATGATTTCGGTTTGTCGGAAGTCGACCGGATTCAGTCGGAAATACTCAGTATCCTGGTAAACGAAGGCTGGGATGTATCAAAAGGGTTTTATGCAGCCATTTCAGAAATGGCCGAAAACCCGAGGTTTTACTACTCCGACAGCAACGAGGGCCGGGACCAGATATTGGCGGATTACCAGTCCATTCTCGATGAAATTTCCGCAGGGCTTGACCCCTATTTTGACGTCAAGCCCGAGGCCAGCCTTGTGGTTCAACGAATTCCGGAATTCAAAGAGAAAACAGCGCCGGGCGCCTATTATGAACAACCGGCAATGGACGGTTCACGACCCGGAACCTTTTTTGCCAATCTGTATGACATCAAGGCGACACCACGCTACAGCATGCGGACGCTGGCGTATCATGAAGGCATTCCGGGCCATCATTTTCAGTTGGCGATTCAGCAACAACAAGGTGATCTCCCCTTTTTCCGGCGGATCATTCCCTCGGTCGCCTATTCGGAAGGCTGGGCGCTGTACGCGGAACGCCTCGCCTGGGAACTGGGGTTTGAGGATGACCCGTATGACAATATCGGACGTTTGCAGGCGGAATTATTCCGCGCAGTAAGACTGGTGGTCGATACCGGGATTCATTACAAACGCTGGAGCCGCGAGCAGGCCATCGACTATATGATCAGTAATACCGGTATGGCTCAAAGTGACGTGGTTGCCGAAATAGAGCGCTATTTCGTGATGCCCGGACAGGCGCTGGCTTATAAGGTAGGTATGACAAAGATACTCGAATTACGTGATCTGGCGCGTGCCGAACTGGGAGACAGGTTTGACATCCGTCAATTTCACAATGTCGTACTGACCAGTGGTTCGGTACCATTGGATATTCTTGAGGATATTGTCAGGCAGTATATTGCTGATGTAAAAACAGATTAGGGGCGATCATCCCACCGCCACCGCGAGAATGATCGCAGACCGCTGGATCGGGTCTGCGCCGCTGGCCGTAGCAGGCAGGCTGGCCACGGCGCGCATATGGTGGGCGCCCCGTACTTGTTGTGTGCGGGGGGGTTACAGTTCCCGGGTTATTCCAGCCACGGGTCTATCATCAGCATATCGACCACGTCGCCGTTTCGCGCATCAAGGATGACGGTGAACTGCCCGTCATTGAGCAGCGCGGGAACAAATCTCAGCTGATTGATATCACCGCCATGGTGCTCGACCAGTGTGTCGATCGCACCGGTTGACGCCGGACGTTGGCCACTTAAATCTTCCAGGGGCCTGGACTTCTGTAAAACCAGCTGTTTTCGCGTGTTGTACAGGCTCCAGTACTCGGGTCGGAACTGTAAATCGGGTTTGCCTTCGAACATGATCTCGCGTAATAACTTTTGATACGAGGCGGGGTCTGCCGGCATATTTGCAAACAGCAGGATTGGTTCGGCAAAGGGTTTGTCCAGGAATTTCGGGTCGGTGATCCAGGCAAAGTCCACATCACGCGCGGACAGGACTTCGAATCGGTCAACGGTGTACACCATGAAATAGGGCCTGTTCTGATACAGTGACAGCGCGCCCCATGCGAAGGCCGCGAGCTGGATAATGACTATGACAACCAGGTCAAGTAACAGACCGCGTTTCCCCTTTGAGTAAAAAAGCCATGTCATGGCCGGTCCGATTAGCCCGGCGGTAAGTATCAGCGCCAGTGCAAACTTACCGCTCTGTTCAAATTGCCGAAAAGGGTAGGGATACCATGCGATGAAAACAAAGCCAGCGAGCACTGCAAGTACCAACAGACTCGGCAGGAGATGGGTTAATGCTGCGCGTGACCTGGTCATTGCTGTGAAATGTCAGGCGGACGCCCGGTCCCTTTCCGCGACCGTCATTGTGACTGCGGCAACGGGCTTTTTACCGTGGTCCTCTTGTGACTCGGAATGCCGGTGGACAAACGCCAGTGCGAAACCGGTCGCGATAAGAATCAGTGCGATCAAAATGGCAATAAAATTGTTGGATTTAAAACGGGATTCCATAAAGCTTCAACGACCGGAGACAGTGCAGTAGTATAACAGTGCATTATCGGGAATTCCGAGGACTCTTTAAGCGGGGATCCGGTACTGTTGTCCCGCTTAAAATCAGTGGAAGGAGCCTTGGTGGGTATCCACAACCAGGACACGCCGTAAACCCGTCCTGGAGGCTCGGGCTCGACCTCCTGTCTCGCACGGTCCTGGTAGTGGATACCCGCCCCGGCTCTGACACAGAGTTGCCATCGACTGATAGAAACCATTGTGTCGACAGCACGCACCTGGCGGTCCTGGCAAATGGTGAATTGAAGTCCGGACGAAACAAATGTTGCGCAATCCCGCGATTGACCTTTGATTCAGCACCTGGCATCTGGAATAAGTGGGACAGCAGTGGGGATCCGGTTAATATTAAGGAACCTCTGATTAATTCTGAGGTTCCCGCGACACATGGATGTGTCGCCAAATCAGCGGCGCCAAGCCGTTGATTTGTAAGGCAGTCGAAAATGACACTTTTCGGCTACCGCGCTCTGATAATGCCAGGATGGCATTAATCAGAGCTTCCTTAATTTGTAAAGATGATGGAGGACTCATGTAATGAATAAAGTCTTGATAACCGGCGCCAATCGCGGTATTGGACTCGAGTTATGCAGACAGTTGCATGGCCGTGGCGATAAAGTTGTGGCGGTTTGCCGTACGGCCAGCAGTGAATTGAAGTCATTGAACCTGCATGTCATCGAAGGCATTGATGTCACTGAAGATGAATCGCTTTCCATGCTTCGTGAACAACCGGGCCTGGAGAAACTGGACTGGCTCATCAACAATGCCGGTGTCCTGTCTGTTGAAAACCTCGATCAGCTCGATTTCGAAGCCATGGAACGGCAGTTTCGTGTCAATGCGCTGGGTCCTTTACGGGTCACCTCGACCCTGTTGCCGCACCTGAGTGCGGGTTCAAAAATCGGCATCATTACCAGCCGCATGGGTTCGATCGGTGATAACACGTCGGGTGGCTATTACGGTTACCGGGTCTCCAAGGCTGCGGTTAACATGGTGGGTGTGAACCTGGCGCGTGACTTACAAGACCGGGATATCGCGGTCGCATTGCTGCATCCCGGCATGGTGGCCACCGACATGAGCGGTGGCCGGGGAGTTCCGCCCGAACAGTCCGCACGTGGCCTGATTCAACGCATGGACGCACTGAATATGAGCCAGACCGGTCGATTCTGGCACGCTGAAGGCAAAGAATTGCCCTGGTAATTATTTAACGGCTTGACCATTCGTCAGTCAAATGGATCTGACCCGGACATTGCACCAGTCGGACTTGGCTCTCTTTTCCAGCCACTTAATCGATTTCTGAACCTGAAGTTTTCGGCTTGCGTTTAAAAGTACAGTTTGTACCCGGGCCCGGTCCTATCCCTGCCCTGACTGGTCCAGCCAGGGCAGGGTTTGGGCTTCCTGCCGTGTCTATCAAACTTCCAATGAACGTATGGCTGTACTAGTCACCTATCTGAAACACCACAATGAGCATCGAGAGCATGGTAGTTTGAACCTGCAACCACCAATTACCCGGATACCTGGTGTAAACAACGTTGCTGGAATTCACAGCTAGGCAATCTGCTTTTCCTGGATCGCACCGACCCGCTGCAACGCCTCTGAAAGTTGTTTCCAGCGTTGTTCGGTTGTGCCGGTAAACCCGATCGACAGGCGCACCAGTCCCGGTGAGATATGAGCGGCGGTTTTATCCTCGTCGGTCAACTCACTTGATGTGCTGCTGCCGGAGCAGGACATCAACGTGTCGAAATAGCCGAGACTGACCGCGACGTAACCAAAGTGGTACTTGTTCTGCAGCAGGTCCAGCAGTTCATTGGCGTTTTCAACAGTGCCCATATCCATGGTCAGGACACCGCCGTAACCGTATTCCGGGCTATGCAGTTTGCTCATCAGCGCGTGGTCCGGATGGTGCGGCAGACCCGGGTGGCCAACTTTTACCCCCATGTCATGCAACCGTTCGGCAAACAACTGTGTACGCCGGCTGTGTTCTGCCATTCGCAATGGCAGGTGTGGTATACGCAGGTTGATGTTGAAAGCAACCTGTGGATCCATGGTCGGACCCAGAATCATCAACATGCCGGTATGCAAATCCATTAACTGGTGAATAAAGTCCTCATCGGCGCAAACGGCGCCGGCAATGTGGTCGGACGCGCCGTTGATAAACTTGGTCAAGCTGTGCACCACGATGTCCGCGCCCAATTTTATCGGGCTCAGAATCAGCGGACTGAAGGTGTTGTCCACGACCAGCTTGATGCCATGACGTCGCGCGATCGCGCTCAAACGCGGAATGTCCGCAATTCGCAAGGTAGGGTTGGACATGCTCTCGGTGAAAAGCACGCGTGTTCGCGGCGTGATCGCCGCCTCCACTGCATCGAGATCCGTGATATCGACCAGCGTGGTTGTAATACCCGTCTTGTCCGGCAGCAGGTCATGCATCAAGGCATAAGTGCCGCCATAGATGGCGTTTGAGGATACGATATGATCGCCGGCGTCACACAGTTGCATCAGCGTAGCTGAGATGGCCGACATGCCGCTGGCAGTGCAATAGGCCGCCTCAGTTCCTTCCAGCGCGGCTAATTGTTTGCCAAGGTTGTAAACCGTTGGATTGAAATGCCGTCCATACAGATAACAACCGCCATGATCAGGGCTTTTTTTGCCGCCGAAAATTTCCGGCATGGTGTTCGAATGCATCACCGTGAAAGTCGTGCTGGCTTCCACGGACATGTTGACGCCGCCGTGTTCACCGAATTCGTGGCGTGTTTTGGCAAGTGTCTCTACGGGATTGTGATTTTTCATCTGACTAACGCCGCTGGCGCCTCCTTGACGAAGATATGGTCACATACAGTCTTCGATCTGATTATATTGACGATTTGTGTGTGTAATATTCTAGTATATGATCTAATTATAGAATAAAGTTTATGTCGTAATTAATACACCGAATTAAATACGGAATAAGACAATGAAAAAGACGCTGGATCGAATCGACTACGAAATATTGGCCCTGTTACAAAATAATGCACGCATTTCAAACAAGGACATTGCCCGGAGAGTCGGCCTGGCGGCCTCAACCTGCCTGGTGCGTATCCGTTTGTTGCAAACCAGCGGTGTTATAAAGGGCTTCCATGCGGACATCGCGCCGGCGAGCCTAGGGGTTGGTATCCAGGCCATGATCGCGGTCAGGCTGATACGTCATTTCAAGGCGGATGTCGATGCCTTCCGACAGCATGCGCTCAGTTTGTCCGAAGTCGTGCAGTTGTATCACGTCGCTGGTCCGATCGATTTCCTGATTCACGTCTGGGCGCGGGATTCCGACCATTTGCGTGACCTCGCGATGACCGCGTTCACCTCGCGTAAAGAGGTCTCACACATTGAAACCGAGTTGATATTCGAGCACATACGCAGTTCAGAACTGCCGTCGTTTACGCCGGTGGGAACGAAATCAAAGTCCCGCTAGGAGTCTGTCGGGTTTAGCCGATCGTAGCGAGGGCAAGCCGATTTGAGTCAGATTTTTCGGTCTTTTGAGGCGAATAGCACAGCTATTTAACGAGAAAGAGTGGGGAATCTGGCCAAACTCGGGTTTTTCGCACGACCACATGGATGTGGGAGGTAGGGTAACGCATGGAGCAGTTGCCGAGTAGATCATGTTAAATCCGACAGGCTCCTAGGCCGCGTTACCCCTCTGGTAACTGGTTCACCGCTTTGAGTGTTGGCTTACCGGTCAATCGCACGCAGGGTATCAAATTTGCCTGGGTAAGGGGTCGTACGCAAAAACCAACCGGAGCAGATATCGATAGCCTGGTCGTGGGCTAAACCGTTATGTTCCGACGTCGATCCCCGGCATTATCTTCCCTGGGTGTTTGCTCCAAGCCATAATGCCTGACGTGAATTTTTCCTGATGCATTTTTTAAATGCATGGTTTATACTCTTATTAGCAACGATGAGAACACATACTCATCATTGTTGTTTTAAGGGGGGAATCCATTCAATCAAGAATTGGTTTATCGGGTTCCGAAAAACCGCACGGACTTTGCCCCCTCAAGAATGATAAATGGAATAAGTAGTTAACCGGCATGGGGTCGGGTTAGCTCATCACCAACGATTGGTGAGGTTTGAGGGTTTAAGGACCTGAGAATTTTCAGACATGGAAAAGTGGCTTACGGTTTCTCCGTAACCATCGAGTCTCCCTTAGGTGGTTTTTGGTATGCCTTGAAAGGTTATCCAAGATCATATACGGGTCCGAATAATGGGCCTGTATTGAGGAGAATAAAAATGCTTGCATTGGTTTCAATTTTTTTAGCCACACTGATAATGTCCGCTACAGTCATTTGGTTGTATCGCAAGGTATCTGCCTGGCACGGTTTCTCGACAACACTGGTTGGACGTAGCAGGCCGGCAACTAAAATGAAAATCGGCTTACAGCAAGGTTTCATTTCACTGGTTCCGAAATCAAGGAAGCAGGCAAAAAATGTATATCTGCGCAGTCCGAGGGGCGGTGTAAAGACACCTTGGGGCTGGTAGCGTGCAAATGGGTTAGTTTTTCTTTCTGAAACTCGAGCAAAGTGCGTTATTCCGGACGGGTGATTCCGTCCGTCCGGAATAGCGCATTTTTTTGTCCGTAGTTTTTGCCCTGCTCACCGGTTATTGTTGCTGCAGTGTATTTTTGGTAATTCGCAAATCAGCACCCTCTGATGATATGGCAGATTGTCTATAGCCAGATTGGCAGATTGTCTATAGCCAGATTGGCAGATTGTCTATAGCCACATAAGGATTGGCAGATTGTCTATAGCCGGATTGGCAGATCGTCTATAGCCGGATTGGCAGATCGTCTATAGCCGGACTGGCAGATTGTCTATAGCCGGTTTGGCAGATTGTCTATAGCCAATTTGGCAGATCGTCTATAGCCAAAATGGCAGGGTGTCTATAGCCAGGTTGGCAGATTGTCTATAGCCAATTTGGCAGATTGTCTATAGCCAGGTTGGCAGATCGTCTATAGCCGGATTGGCAGATTGTCTATAGCCAATTTGGCAGATCGTCTATAGCCAAAATGGCAGGGTGTCTATAGCCAGGTTGGCAGATCGTCTATAGCCAGATTGGCAGATTGTCTATAGCCAATTTGGCAGATCGTCTATAGCCAGATTGGCAGATTGTCTATAGCCAGATTGGCAGATTGTCTATAGCCAGATTGGCAGATTGTCTATAGCCAGGTTGGCAGATCGTCTATAGCCGGATTGGCAGATTGTCTATAGCCGGATTGGCAGTTTGTCTATAGCCAGGTTGGCAGATCGTCTATAGCCAGATTGGCAGATTGTCTATAGCCAGATTGGCAGATGGTCTATAGCCAGATTGGCAGATTGTCTATAGCCAATTTGGCAGATTGTCTATAGCCAATTTGGCAGATCGTCTATAGCCAAAATGGCAGGGTGTCTATAGCCAAATTAGTAAGGTAATGAGATATATAATTCAGGTTGATATGTTGTTACATTACTGAATTACATTTAAAGACATTTTAAAACTGGTGGCATGAATTAATCCTTGTTGTCTTTATCGGACGTCTGAATACAGGAGAAATCAATGATTGGATACACCACCCTGGGTACCAGGGATCTTCAGAAAGCGGTGGCATTTTATGATGCGCTGTTTGCAGAGTTGGGTGCAGGGCGGTTTATGCAGTCAGACCGTTTTGTCGCCTGGGCAGTCGCACCTGACCAGCCTGGATTTTCGGTTTGCCTGCCTTATGATGGCAACGAAGCGACCGTAGGCAATGGCACCATGATTGCGCTGACCGTCAATTCATCTGAGAAAGTCGATGCGGTGTACGCCAGGGCGCTGCAATTAGGCGCTACGGACGAAGGTCCGCCCGGTCCGCGGATGGATGGTTTTTACGCAGCCTATTTCCGTGATCTGGATGGTAATAAACTCAATGTGTTTTATGCGCACAACGTCGACGCCTGAGATTATTCCGGACGATGTAGCGTCGCGGGTAATAAAGCCTCGACGCGCTCCATGACGTCCAGGCGGTCTACCATGTCATTGATGTAATCGAGCTTGTCGGTTTCCAGGACCAGCATTTCACTGGACGCGTAACTTGAGACCCACTGGTCATATAAGCTTTCCAGTCTTTTCAGGTAGGACAGCGGAATGTCGCTTTCCATGGCTCTGCCGCGATTGCGGATGCGATTGCGGAGTGTCCTCATTGAACAACGCAGGTAGATCATCAGGTCGGGTGGACGGATCGATTCGAGTATGATCTGGTAGAAATTCCAGTATGTGTCCCAGTCCCGACCGGTGAACTTGCGCATATCATGCAAAGCCGTGGCAAATATTTCCGCGTCTTCATAGATGGTGCGGTCAAGTACCACGACACCGGAGAGTTGTTCCAACTGCCGGTGCATTCGAAATTTGTTACTCAAAAAATAAAGCTGGGAATGGAATGCCCAGCGCTTCATATCCCTGTAAAAGTCAGGCAGATAGGGGTTTTCATCATTGGGTTCATAAAAAGGCTTGATGCCGTAGGTCCGGGTCAAGAACTCCACCAGTGATGACTTACCCGTGCCGATGTTACCGGCTATTGCAATGGTTTTGCCGGGCAGGCGTACCTTCGGCGTGTCCCGACTCATAACAGGCGCTGACCCAACTCAACAACGACGGAAGCGAATTCCTCGACATCCTCTTTACGTGTTCGCCAGTTTGAAAATGCCGGTCTGAATATCGTTCGTTTCCCTATCCTTGAAGTACCCGCCAGGAATCGGCCGTCTTCGATGATGGTATCCCCCAAACGCTGGTTCAATTCGTCTAGCTGTTGCTCGCTGAGCCCGCCCGGATTGAAACGAAAGGCGACGATATTCAGGGGTACTTTGGCCATCAGTTCCAGCGTGTCATGCAAACGGACCTGCCCGGCAAAGTGCTGGGCGATGTCGAGGCAATGTTCGACGATACTGCGGTGTCCCTGGCGGCCATAAGCTTTCAAAGTCGCCCAGACGGCAAAGCTCCTGGCGCGTCGGGAACTTTCCGGGCCGATAGCGCCCATGGTCGGTCGCGGGTTGTCCGGTGCTGGCAAATAATCGGCCGAATAGCGGAATGCACGTGTCATCAGGCCGTGATCCCTGACAAACGCATAACCCGAGTCAAACGGCACGTTCAGCCATTTGTGACCGTCAACGGTGATGGAATCAGCCCGTTCAACGCCATCGGCGAAGTGGGCCGTCCTGGGTGAAACACGTGCAAACAGCCCAAATGCGCCGTCGACATGTACCCAGCAGTTGTGTCGTCTTGCCAGGTCGATGATGTCATTGACCGGATCGAACTCACCGCTGTTCACTTCCCCGGCATTTATAATGACCAGGACCGGTTGACCGTTCAGGTCTTCGAGTGCGCACCGCATGGCGTCAATGTCCAGACGGCCAAAATCGTCACGGCAAAACTGTTGCACATTTGCCCTGCCAACACCCAGCAAAGCCAGGACCTTGAGCGAACTGGCGTGAATGAAACCGGAGGTTAAAACCGGCATCTGCGGTTTTCCAGACATGCCTTCTTCGGAAATATCGAAACCGTGTTGTTCACCCCACCACTGACGAGCAGAAGCCATACCCACGAAGTTGGCCATGGTGGCGCCAGTTACCATGATGCCCGACATGGATGCGGGCAGACCGAAGAGTTCCTTCAGCCAGTCCAGGGCCTGAAGCTCCATTTGCACGCCCACGGGTGAGACGACCCAAGTATAGGTTACTGTCTCATACGCGGTTGCAAGCACGTCGGCCGCCATGGCCGCTGGCGTATTGCCGCCAATAATAAAATGGAAGCATTTTGGGCCGCCGGTGTTGGCCGCCGCGAGTTCGTTCAACTGTAACAGCTTTTCGATGCTTTCACGGGCACCGCAACCGGTATCCGGCAATGGCTCTTTGAGCACTTGCAAAGCGGCCTCGGCTCCCCGGGTCAGGGCGGGGCGCTCATCCATACCTCGAATCACCTCGGCAAAGGCTGTTTGTAATTGGCCGATCAGGTTGTCGATCTCGCTCCGGAACTGCTCGCCGATCAGGTTCCGGTCTATATCCACACCGATTCCCGGTCCGGGTTGGCCGAATATTTACGATGGTTAATTATTTTGCAGTTTTTCTTCAACGCTTGGTTCATTATGTGACCCATAAATTACGGTGCACTACACTGGATGATTAAGGTATGCCAAAACCAATGACAGAATCAATCTTTTAACGTTTGTATCAATGCGGAACACGATAAAACAATTCCAACTCACAGCCGCCATACTTGAGCCGCCGGCCAGCCGTCGCGAAGTGATGACAAATCAGGCAATTGCTTACGCTGAGCACTTTCTGGAGCGCTTGGCGCTTGCAAAAACCTATGAGCCTGACGCGGGCCGCAGCCGCCTGCTCGAGGAGGATTTTAGCGAAGGGGGGACAGACTTTTCTGACCTGTTGGAAACCTTGGGCACGGCGGTTAATTTTGAAGGGATCAACCCTGCTTCGGGTGGACACATGGGCTACATACCCGGCGGTGGAATATACCCGTCCGCGCTGGGGGATTTCCTCGCCGATATCACCAATTGTTATTCCGGTGTGTCGTTCGCCTCTCCGGGCGGGGCAAAGATGGAGAGACAAATGGTGCGCTGGATGGCAATGCTTGTGGGTTACCCAGAAACTTCCGGAGGTGACCTCACGTCCGGCGGCAGCATGGCGAACCTGACGGCCATTATTGCCGCGAGGGAAACCATGGGCGTGCGGGCAAGAGACGTCGAAAACAGCTGTATCTACACCACATCAGATGCACATCACTGTATAGACAAGGCAATACGTGCTGCGGGTCTGGCCGAGTGTAACAGGCGGCTGGTGCCAATGGACGAGCGGTTTCGTATGGATGTGCCCGCTTTGCGTCAGCTGATCGTCGAGGACAAGGCCGCGGGCCTGCGGCCATGGCTGGTGATTGCCTCTGCAGGTACCACGGACACGGGAGCGGTCGACCCCGTCGTGTCTATCGCCGAGGTGGCCGAACAACACGGATTGTGGTTACACGTCGATGCGGCATACGGGGGGTTTTTCCTGTTGTGCGCCGAGGGCAGGCAGGTTCTTCGCGGTCTCGACAAGGCACATTCCATCGTACTGGACCCTCACAAGGGCCTGTTTCTTCCTTATGGGTCCGGGGCGGTGCTGGTCAAGGATGAAGCGTGGCTAGCGCGATCGCAGTCCTACCAGGCGGACTATATGCAGGACGCAAGGATGGTTACCGGACATTATTCACCGGCGGATTTATCCCTGGAATTGACGCGGCCGTTCAGGGGCTTGCGATTCTGGATGCCGCTAAAATTGTTTGGGCTGGCGCCGTTTCGCGCCGCCCTGGCTGAAAAAATATGGCTCGCGCGATATTTCCATGAACAACTCGATAAAGCGCCGGGTTGGGAAACAGGGCCTTATCCGGAGCTATCGGTGGTGACATATCGCTTCCTACCTGAAAACGCCGATGCGGATGACTTCAACCGAAAACTGGTCGCGGCAGTGCAGGCGGATGGCAAAGTATTCATCAGTTCCACCCTCATCAGTGGGCAATTCTTTTTGCGCCTGGCGGTGTTGCATTTCCGCACCCACCTGCAACAGGTCGATTATCTCCTCGGCCTGCTTCAAAAACTGGCGATTGAGTTAAACCAGGCCATTTGAGCCAAACCTTCTACCGGCGGGAGTTCTGCCAATCCCGGATTCTTATACGAGGGGCATAATATCCGGGTCAGTCCAGCATATGATGTCAGCAGACAGAAACATACGTTATGTATATTTTTGCTATATTTATCAGAAGATAAGAGTAAGGTGCTGATAATGAATCATCTTGATCACCCGAATGAGATTACGCGTGAATCGCTGGTTCGCATCCTTGATATCATGCATCGCCTGGCCTCACCCGAGGCGATGCCGGAATTGCTGCGCGAAATCATCGAGGTAGGCAAGGTCGCCATCGTTGCCGAAACCGGGGTATTGTGGTTACTGGACAAGAGCAGCGGAAAACTGGTCATGGTTGTTCCAAGCAGCAGTGATCCCGCGCGGCTGGACATCGGTCAAGGCTGGGCTGGAGAGTGCGCGAGAACCCTTGTAATAAGCAACATACATGAATGCCGGGAAGACCCGCTTTTTCTCGAATACCCGACGCACATCAGCGGCGGCGAGACCCGTTCACTTTTAAATGTACCCATTACCGGGCTGGATGAAACCATCCTGGGCGTGATGCAATGGCTTGGCACTGAAACCGGGCAGTTTGATGAGCACGACGAGTGGGTGGGGCCGGCACTGGCGGCGCAGGCGGCGGTGGCGATTCAGCACTCGTACATGACCGATGAGTTGCTCGCCAATGCAATTCTGAGCCAGGAGGTCGCAGTGGCGCGCGACATACAAATGAGTACCTTGCCGGATCGCATGCCCGATGTTCCCGGTTATGACCTGCACGGTCATTTTCAACCGACAGACCATACGGGCGGCGATCTGTATGACCTCGTAGTGCTGAACGGGCGGTTGTTCATGCTGTTGGGTGATGCAACGGGTCACGGCTTCGGCCCGGCTCTGTCAGCAACCCAGATGCAGGCCATGTTGCGGGTTTCATTCAGGCTCGGCGCCGATCTTGACCAGGCTTACATGCACGTCAACAACCAGTTGGTGGAGGATCTGCCTGACGACAGGTTCATCACAGCGTTCATGGGCTTCTTGGATCCAACCACCCACGTGGTCAACTATCACTCGGGCGGGCAGGGGCCGATCCTGCATTTTCGTGCCGCGAAACGGGTTTGTGCATGGTACAAACCCACCAGTTTTCCTGTGGGTGCGATGGCGATCGACAGCAAGCAGGATTCGGTAAACCTTAAACTGGAGCCCGGTGACATCCTGGGATTGATATCAGATGGCATCTATGAATATACAAACCTTGACAGGGAGGAATTCGGTGAAGAACGGGTCGCAAACGTAATCAGGGCCAATATGCATCTTTCGATGGCCGGGCTGAGTGCAAAGCTGATAAAAGCCGTGATGGACTTTGGTGGTGATGCGCCACAGGCGGATGATATAACACTGGTGATGGTGCGACGATTGCCGGAATAGAGAACAAACGGGAAAGAAGAAATGCAGCGAAAATTCAAACGCAACTTTAATGAACTCAAGAATATAGTCAAAATGACAGAATCAGTTTTCCATGAAATGAACCTGTCGGACGGATTGCGTAATGTTGTCGATCTTGCAACCGAAGAGTTGTTTGTCAACATGGTAACGTACAACACTGAATCGAACGAAGAAATCCTGATCGAAATGTTGCCGCACGCCCTGGGTCTCGAGGTCAGGCTGACGGATTATGACGTGGAGAGGTTTGACCCGACAAGCGTCGCCAACGTTGATGTCGACGCGCCATTGGAAGAGCGTACGCCGGGCGGACTGGGTCTTTACCTGGTGATGAAGATGGTCGATTCCATTCATTACGAATACCGGAACAGGCAAAGCAAGATCACGTTTATTGTGGACAGGAAGTAAACTGATGTTTGAAATATTACTTGCGGATGACGGGATCGTCGTTATGGACGGCAGGCTGGACGCGGCACAGGCGGTCAAGGCCCAGACCTTTCTCGACAAAATCGAAGGTGAGTGTGTGATCGACATGGCGAAGATGGAATACATATCCAGTGCCGGTCTGGGTGTTCTTTTGAAAACCCACAAGCGTCTGATGGGTTCGGGTAAGGGTGTAAAACTGATCAATGTCAGCCACCACATTCATGACATTTTCCGTTATTCAGGATTCGACAAGTTGTTTGAAATTGTCCCAGGTAAGCAATAACGAAGGAACCGCGGCGCAGCATGGAATTATTTTTCAAACACCCACCAACTTTTTCCGACTCCGGAAGTAATTATGCATAAGGACAAGGATGCTGCCCTTGTAAACGACTGTAAACGTGGTGACCGACGGGCTATGTCCAGGTTGGTCAGCGAATACCAACGGCCGGTTTTTAATGCAGCCTATCGAATACTGGGAAACATGGATGATGCAGCGGATGCGACACAAACAGTTTTCCTCAAGGTGTTTGAACACCTCGATGACTATGATCAGAAATTCAAGTTCTTCAGCTGGGTTTACAGGATAGCCATCAATGAATCGCTTAACCAGGTTAAGAAGCGTCGTGCACAGGAGCCTTTGGATGATGGCCAGGCGTCACCGTGGAAGGGCCCTGCGGAGGCTTTGGACTCAAAACGGCTCGACGAACGTGTGCAGGACGCAGTGATGTTACTTGGTGATGACTACAGAACCGTTGTGGTTTTGAAACACATTTCAGGTTGCAGCTATCAACAGATAGGTGAAATTCTGCAGTTGCCTCAAAAAACCGTGAAGTCACGTTTATATACCGCCCGACAGCTTTTGAAAAAGGCACTTGAAAATCACAGCAGCATTTCCTGAGGGTTTTGACTACGATGAATGAAAACAATCAAATGGACCAGATCCCTGTCGATCAACATATTTGGAATCTTCTCAATGGCAATATCGATGGCGAATTGAGTGCTGATGAACAGCACGAACTGGACCGTCTTCTTGTAAATTCAGACAGAGTGTCTGAACTGGATAAAGAATTAAGGGCCATAACGGATCTTCTGGACGAGTTGCCGGTGGTCGAAGTTCCGCATCACCTGCAAAACGCCATTGAGCAACAGGTCAGTTTACCGGTGCGGCACGATGCAAAACAAAACAGCAAAAGCTTTTTTACTGACTGGCTGCGCGCACCGTGGTTACAACCCGGGTTAGCCCTTGCAGCAGCGGTTGTATTGACCTTGAGTATCTATGAAATGGATTCAAAACCCATTTCGAGCAAGGACGCAGAAAACCTGTCCGGCACCATGGTTAAAAAGCAACCGCCCGGTATGCAGGGCGTGTTAGTCGACAGCGTTCATTTTGAAACCTCGCAAGTGAATGGCGGGGCTGAATTACGCAACCAGGATGAATTATTTACCCTGGATGTACAATTAAACTCTGAAGGGCCGGTTGAAATGGTCATGGACCTTACCGGTAGCGGACTCGGTTTTGAAAGTGCGACCCACGCCCAGGAAACCGGCAACGCCGTTTTTATCAGGGATGGCGAAGTACGTCTCACCAGTCTTGGCGACCAGCATTTTACTTTGAAATTAAATCACACCTCAGGCCGTGAGCAAGGGACACTGCTGGAGCTGAATCTCTTTGCCAATGAGCATCTCGTACAAAAGGCCGAATTGATTATTTCAGGGTATTGAACTATTTATTTAAAGTATATTCACCAACTTTTTCGATCCATTGCAGTAATGGTTACTAAGGTCAACGTAGGTCAGGGCGTTAAAAATATTATAAGAGGATGAGAGAATGAGCATGAACAATCAGAAGACCTGGATAGTAGTGGGCATATTGGCAGTTGTCATCGGCGGTGTTGCTTTTCTGGGTAACGATTTCCCGGCTGGTAATGACCAGGCCTCGGGAACGATTGTTCCCGCAGAACGTTATCGTGGTGAACAGATCACCAAAAGTGATGTTCAACTCGGTGACGAGAGTGTTTCGCAATTGATGCAAACAGACCTGTACCAGCAGATCGTCAGTGATGCCTCGTTTGCTGCAGCGCTTAATAGTGATGCGTTCAGGCAAGCGTTGGCCAGCGAAGCCTTCCGCACGGCGATGAACAGCGAAGCCTTCCGTACGGCGATGAACAGTGAAGCGTTCCGCAGCGCGATGAACAGTGAAGCGTTCCGTACCGCGATGAACAGCGAAGCGTTCCGCACCGCGATGGCCAGTGACAACTTCCGCGGCGTAATGAACAGCGAGGCCTTTCGTACTGCAATGGCCAGCGACAATTTCCGCAGCGTAATGAACAGCGAGGCCTTCCGCACCGCGATGAACAGCGAGGCCTTCCGCACCGCACTGGCCAGTGACAACTTCCGCAGTGTGTTGAACAGCGAGGCGTTCCGCACCGCGATGAACAACGAAGCGTTCCGCACCGCGCTGGCCAACGACAGTTTCCGCACAGCCATGGCCAATGATGCTGCTTTTGATGCGGCCCTGGCAGGTGATGCGGCGCTCTCCGCCGCCATGTCAAATGACAGCTTCCGTACGGCGATGAGCAGCGAAGCTTTCCGCACCGCGATGAACAGCGAAGCCTTCCGCACCGCGATGAACAGCGAAGCCTTCCGCACGGCGATGAACAGCGAGGCCTTCCGCACCGCGATGAACAGTGAGGCCTTCCGCACCGCGATGAACAGTGAGGCCTTCCGCACGGCGATGAACAGCGAGGCCTTCCGCACCGCGATGAACAGTGAGGCCTTCCGCACCGCGATGAACAGTGAGGCCTTCCGCACCGCGATGAACAGTGAGGCCTTCCGCACCGCGATGAACAGCGAAGCCTTCCGCACCGCGATGAACAGCGAAGCCTTCCGCACCGCGATGAACAGCGAGGCCTTCCGTAGCGCGATGAACAGCGAGGCCTTCCGCACGGCGCTGAACAACGACAACTTCCGCTCCGCGCTGGCCAGTGACAACTTCCGTACGGCCATGGCCAACGAAGCACTTCGAAGCGCGTCGCAGTAGTTTCGAGGGGGGACGGGCTCAAGCTATGGCATAAAACGCAAGAGCGATAGTCCAGAAAAACCGCCTGCCATTTGCAGGCGGTTTTTTTTAGCATACGAAAATTTGCGGGAACCGGTAGATGGCAAGTGTGGAATGGCATGGAAGTGTGACGACTTGATCCCGGAAAAAGCAGATATTTCATTTTAAGAGTATGCTAATTAAAACAATTCGATCGACTGGGAGGTGTGGGGTGCGTGCCGGAAGTCTATTGGCAACTCTAGTTTTTGCTATGGTTCACACGCAGGTCAATGCGGCGCCCTTCGAAATTGATTTCATCCAAACAGACGATCTGTTACTTATCTACCAGGATCCATTTCAGACTTACCTGGTGCCGCATGTGGCTAAAAGTTTTCATAATTCGTATGAATTTCAGAAATATCTTTTTGACTGGAAACCGCGGGAAAGAACCACGGTTATCCTGACTGATTTCAGCGATTACGGAAACGCCGGCGCCAGCGTTTCCCCACGCAACTCGATTTCCGTATATATCGCACCGTCGAACCGCACACTCGAAACCTTGCCGGGTAACGAAAGAACCTTCATGATCATGAACCACGAACTGACGCACGTGGCGACCATGGACGTTGCAAATAAACGGGATTTGCGCTGGCGCAGATTTTTCGGCGGCAAGCCGCGTCAGACCGATCTGCATCCGGAGTCCATACTGTATAACTACCTCGCAACGCCGAGGCTCAGCGCGCCGCGCTGGTACCAGGAAGGATCTGCCACCTTTGTCGAAACCTGGATGTCGGGTGGCGTCGGACGGGCCCAGGGTGCATACGACGAGATGGTGTTCCGTTCGATGGTGCGGGATGATGCGCATTTTTACAGCAATCTCGGCATCGTGGCCGAGGGCAGCAGTATTGACTTCCAGGGCATGGTCAACGCCTACCTTTACGGAACCCGGTTCATGAGTTATCTGGCCCTTCAATACTCGCCCGAAATCCTTGTTGAATGGCTCAAGCGCGGCGAGGACAGTGAAAGGTATTACGCCAAACAGTTTGCAAGATGTATTTGGTTTGCCGCTGGAAGATGCGTGGAACCAGTGGATCAATTTTGAACATGAATTCCAGGAAAAAAATCTCGCCTCGGTTCATGAGCACCCGCTAACGCACACATCTCCACTGACATCAGGGGCCCTGGGCTCGATTTCACGTTCATTCATCGATACGGATGATGACGTAATGGTCGGCGCGTTCAGATACCCCGGGGTCGTCGCTCATATCGGCTTGATGTCTCTGGCCGATGGCAGCATCGGACACGTCACGGACATCAAGGGGCCCAAGGTTTACCCGGTAACTTCACCGGCTTACGACCCCGGCTCAAAAACACTTTTTTATACGGATGACAATAACGCCTATCGTGACCTGATGGCGGTTGATCTGAAAACGGGTAAAAAACGCATGTTGATCAAGGACGCCCGCGTGGGCGACCTCGCGTTCAATGCGGCCGATAAGTCCGTTTGGGGCCTGCGGCACCTGAACGGGTACGTTTCGCTGGTCCGGATTCCGCCGCCTTACACAGAGTGGAATCAGGTTCATTCCTGGCCATATGGTGAAGTCGCTTATGAAATGGACATCTCGCCGGATGGTTCCATGTTGTCCCTGTCCCTCGGGGAAATCGACGCCACCCAGTACCTCAGGGTTTATCGCACGGATGATCTGTTACAAAAGAAGGTTGAATCCATCGCCGAATATAACTTCCTGACCTCGGCTCCCGAGGGGTTTGTGTTTTCACCCGATGGACGATACCTGTTCGGAAGCTCTTTCCTGACCGGTGTCTCGAATATTTTCCGTTTTGATATTGAAACCGGTGAGATGGAAGCGGTCAGCAATGCCGAGACCGGCTTTTTTCGTCCGATACCGCGAGAGGATGGCTCCCTGGTCGTGTTCGAATTCACTGGCCAGGGTTTCATACCCACGGTCATAGATCCGGTGCCGCTCGAAGATCTGAGTGCGATTGACTTTTTGGGCAATGAAGTCGTCAAGAAGCACCCGGTCTTACGTGACTGGAACGTCGTGGGCACACTTTCGAAAGTCGATTACGAGGGCAAAATTGCCGATCGCGGCAAATACCGGCCATACCGCGAATTGGGTTATGAATCCGGGTATCCGATCGTCGAGGGCTACCGTGATTCAGCAGCGATCGGTTGGGCGATGAAGATCCAGGACCCGGTGCAGTTACATAACCTGGATATCAGTGCCTCCTATTCACCGGACAGCAGCCTCGATTCCGGAGAAAAATTTCATTTCAGCGCCGAGTACAAGGCATTGAACTGGCATGCGCGTTACTGGCACAACGATGCGGATTTTTACGATCTTTTTGGACCGACAAAACGCAGCAGGAAGGGTGACGCGTATATTGTTGGCTATAAAAAGGCATTGATTTTTGACAAGCCGAGAGTGCTGGATTTTTCAGCCGATGTCGCATATTACACGGGTCTCGACACCTTGCCGGGCAATCAGAACGTACCGACGTTTTTTTTCCAGAACATCCTGCATGGCCAGGCCGAACTGAATTACACCAACACCCGCAGGTCGATGGGCGCCGTCGATCATGAGAAAGGCTGGCAATGGGATATCGTCGCGTTGGCAGACTATGCAAACAACGAAACCATTCCCAAGCTTCGGGCCGGGCTGAATTTTGGTTTTGCATTACCCTGGAAACACTCATCAATATGGTTCTATAACGCCGGCGGTATCGCCAACGGTGACCGTCTGAATACCCTGAGCAATTATTATTTTGGTGGTTTTGGCAATAACTACGTGGATGATGGCGAAGTAAAACGATACCGTGAGTACTATTCCATGCCGGGTTTTGAAATCGACGCCATCAGCGCGCGGGATTTCGTTAAATCCGTAGCGGAATGGAACCTCCCACCCGTGCGCTTTGAATCTGTCGGATCACCGGGTTTTTTTCTCAGTTGGATAAGACCGGCTATTTTCGCTGTCGCACTGGTCGCCGATCCGGGTAAGCGCTTTGAACGCACCTATGCCAGCCTTGGTTTGCAGTTGGATCTTCAATTCACCGTGGTGCACAGGCTACCCATGACCCTGTCAGTCGGTTACGCCGCCGGTTTCAGAAAAGGCACCAAACTGGATGATGAATTCATGATATCACTGAAAATATTGTGAATCGGAGCTCAAATCACTCAAAATAGGGGCATGGGAGCCCCTGCCAGGAATTCACTGATCCATGTTGACTGATCTGCTTACCCGGGCGCCGGTAGGCTTGTTGCCGGTGCTGATTTTCCTGCTGCTGCTTTTATACATGGACAGCTATAAGCTGGTCAATTTGCGTACCATCTTGTGGGTCATTTTGACAGGTGCCCTGTTGCCGGTTGCCGGGTATTGGATCAATGGTTATGCCATCGGTATCCTGGACTGGAGTTTTCCGGTCTATTCACGCTATGCAGCGCCCGTGATCGAAGAAGGCATGAAGGCCTGCGTAATGATTTACCTGTTCAGGACCAACCGTATCGGTTTCCTGGTGGATGCGGCCATTCTGGGTTTTGCGGTGGGTGCCGGTTTCGGTGTGGTTGAGAACTTTTATTACCTTTACATGGCCGCCGATGCCCAGATCGCGGTTTGGGTTGTACGCGGTTTTGGAACCGCCATCATGCATGGCGGTACGATGGCACTGTTTGGTGTCATGGCCCAGACGCTGAGCGAACGCCAGATGAAGATCAACCCGTTGCTGTACCTGCCCGGGTTTATCGTAGCCATCACCATACACTCCGTTTTCAATCATTTTCCAGGTACACCCATCCTCACGACACTGGGCACCCTGCTGGCCCTGCCGGCGATCTTTCTTGTCGTTTTCCGGAAAGGTGCGCGCAGCATGCACGAGTGGCTGGAAGTCGATTTCGACGAGGATGCCAAGTTGCTCGAACAAATCAACTCAGGTGAATTTACACAGTCCAGGATCGGACGCTTTCTGCAGGACCTGAAACAGAAATTCCCCGCTATCGTGGTCGTCGACATGCTTTGTTACCTGCGGCTTTACACTGAACTCGCGTTGCGGGCGAAAGGCGTGCTGATGATGAGGGAAAATGGCCTGGATACGCCAGTTGGGGAGCGTACCCGTGCCAAGTTTGAGGAAATGCGCTATCTCGAGAAAAGCATTGGCAAGACGGGTTTGCTGGCCATGAGTCCGTTTTTGCAGATGACCCGCAAAGATCTCTGGCAGCTTTATGTCCTTGAATAAATGTACTTTCACATTTAAAAACCAGATGATGTTCAGAATATCCCCAGCATAACCCATGCTATTCGCCCCCGCGCGAAATCGGGTCTGCATGCTGTCAAAGTCCGTAACAATTGGCGATAACTATCAAAATTATAGTATCAATCAATTTTACATATAACTTTTGCAGTGTCAGTATGATCTTCGTGTAATCCATCAATTACATGGTTCATTGGCGACTCATTGTGAATCCCAAGCGATATGTTTCTTTTCCGGAGGTTTATTTTTATGCGTAAATCAGTGATACCCATATTCGCCGCTTTAGTGATAGTGGCGTTACCTGTGGTGCTAACAAGCCCCGCATTTGCCCAAGCCGAGCCAAAGTCGAACCAGTTCTGGTGGCCTGAAAAACTGAACCTCAGCCCGCTACGCCAGCATGCTGACGAATCCGACCCGATGGGCGAAGACTTTAATTACGCCGAGGCATTTGAGAGTCTCGACCTCGATGCTGTGAAGAAGGATATCGAGGCCCTGATGACGACCTCACAGGTCTGGTGGCCGGCGGACTACGGTCACTATGGACCATTTTTTATCCGCATGGCCTGGCACAGTGCTGGCACCTACCGTGTGGCTGACGGCCGCGGTGGCGCCGGTGGTGGTCAACAACGTTTTGAACCGCTGAATAGCTGGCCCGATAATGTAAATCTCGACAAGGCGCGGCGTTTGCTGTGGCCAGTCAAGCAGAAATACGGCAGAAATATTTCCTGGGCCGACCTGATGGTCCTGACGGGTAACGTCGCGCTCGAATCCATGGGCTTCAAGACCTTTGGTTTTGCCGGCGGGCGTGAGGATGACTGGGAACCTGACATGGTTTACTGGGGCCCCGAATCCGAGTTTCTGGCCGATGAGCGCTACCATGGCGACAGGAAGCTGGAGAATCCGCTGGCCGCAGTCCAGATGGGTCTGATCTACGTCAATCCGGAAGGACCGAACGGCAACCCCGATCCTCTGGCGGCAGCAAAAGACATTCGCGAAACATTCGGACGCATGGCGATGAACGATGAAGAAACCGTTGCGCTCATTGCCGGCGGTCACACCTTCGGTAAAGCACACGGCGCCGCCAGCCCAGGCGAATGCGTGGGGCCGGCACCGGCTGCCGCTGGAATTGAGCAGCAGGGCTTCGGCTGGAAAAACAAGTGTGGCAGCGGCAATGCCGGTGACACGATATCAAGCGGTCTTGAAGGTGCATGGTCTGCCAATCCAACCGCCTGGACCAGCCAATACCTGAGCAATCTTTTCGCCTTTAACTGGGTGCAGACAAAGAGTCCGGCGGGTGCGATCCAATGGATTCCGGACAACGAAAGTGCGTCGACGCTCGTGCCTGATGCACACGACCCTGCGAAGCGGCATGCACCCATCATGTTTACGACAGATCTTTCACTCCGGTTCGACCCGGGCTATGAGAAGATTGCAAGGCGTTTCCTGGAGGACCCGGATGAGTTTGAACTCGCCTTTGCCAAGGCCTGGTTCAAGCTGACGCACCGTGATATGGGGCCGCGTTCACGCTATCTCGGTGACGAGGTGCCTGCCGAGGTTCTTATCTGGCAAGACCCCGTTCCCGATGTTGACTATGAGCTTGTCGATACCGCGGATGTTGCCGCGCTTAAGCAGGCGATCCTTGAATCCGGTCTGACCGTTCCCGAACTTGTCAGGACTGCCTGGGCGTCAGCCGCCTCTTTCCGTGGCACCGACATGCGCGGTGGTGCAAATGGCGCGCGTATTCGCCTGGCGCCAGAGAAGGGTTGGGCGGTCAACGACCCGGAGGAACTGGCGAAAGTGCTGAAGAGTCTGGAGAAAATCCAGGCAGATTTTAACAAGGCCCAATCGGGCGGCAAGAAGGTATCGCTGGCCGACCTGATAATCCTGGGTGGTGCGGCTGGTATCGAGCAGGCTGCAAAAAGCGCAGGGCAGGATGTACAGGTTCCATTTAAACCGGGACGCACGGATGCCTCGCAGGATCAGACCGATGTGAAGTCGTTTGCCGTGCTCGAACCAAATGCAGACGGATTCCGCAATTACTTTGGTGAAGGAAACCCCCGGTCACCGGCGGACATGCTTGTCGACCGCGCCAGCATGCTGACGTTGAGTGTTCCTGAAATGACTGTGCTGGTCGGCGGCATGCGGGCCCTGGATGCGAACACCGGGCAATCCGAATATGGCGTATTCACCGAGCGCCCTGGCACGCTTAGCAACGATTTCTTTGTAAACCTGCTCGATATGTCAACGCAATGGTCGAAATCAGCCACGTCCGAGGGTGTTTACGAGGGACGAGACCGCGCCACTGGTGAGCTCAAGTGGAAGGCCACCCCCGTTGACCTGATCTTCGGGTCGAGTTCCGAGTTGCGTGCCATCGCTGAAGTATATGCCGCTGAAGATGCACAAGAGAAATTCATGAGTGACTTCATCGACGCATGGACCAAGGTGATGACCCTCGACCGCTTTGACGTGCTCTGAGCGCATCGGAGAAAGGCCGGGTAAGCGATAATCCGAAACCCGGATAAATCGCCGGTCGAAGTAGAGTTACGGGAGGCTCCCGCAACTCGTAAAAATCGGAACGGCGGCGTTAGATACGCCGCCGTTTTGACGTCCAGACTCCTCTCCCTTTATGAGCAACCACGCCCGGTTTCAGTCGCAGCGTCCGCTCACGCGGGCCTTATCCTTTCCGGAAAGCGGACAAGACGGGATGAAGGACTGCGTCTATGCTAAGAGCAGAAAGTTGTTGAAGGGCAGGATGATCGCTTTAACAAAAAAAACGTATAAAAAAAACGCAGAACCCGAAAGTTCTGCGTCTTTCTGTTTAGCAACCGATCAGGAGGCGGACTTGACGTAAGCCAGCATCGTATCGGCGTCACTGACTTCAAAAGGGTCGGCGGGGCAATTGTCCTCTTTGCCGGGTTCGCTGAAGATTTTCTTGATTTCACCGTCTTCGACCAACATCGAATAACGCCAGGTGCGCAGGCCGAAACCGAGGTTGTCCTTGCGTACCAGCATGCCCATCAGGCGTGAGAAATCACCATTGCCATCCGGCAGCAATTTCACGTTCTTGACCCCCTGGTGGATGCCCCACTGAAACATGGTAAAAGCATCGTTTACACTCAGGCAGTAGACTTCATCAACACCGGCGTCACGCAATGCCCGGTAATTTTTCTCGTAACCGGGCAGGTGAGTGCTGGAGCAGGTGGGTGTGAATGCGCCTGGCAGTGCAAATACGACTACTTTTTTGCCGTTGAATATCTCGTCAGATGTGATGTCCTGCCAGCGGAATGGGTTCGGGCCCTCAACGCTTTCATCACGGACACGGGTTTTGAATGTAACCTGGGGTACATGTTGGGTCATTTTTAATCTCCTTTGTAGAAAAATTCGGGCGGGCAAGCTTGTTACCCAGTTAAGGTGGGGAGATTATGAACGTTTATCAAGTATTATTTAAATCAATTGTTTTTATGGAATTGATAGTTAACACGAATAATTCACCAGGGATTTGGGATTTGCAGCTAAGCGGCGAAACAGTTTGATCGATCGTTCGAAACCGCTATGGTTTGAGAAGGATCGGACAAACTGTGAAGTCATATACGTTGCAAAACCGGATAGGACAAATTGTGATTTTGGCAAAAGGTCAAAATCAACCGTATCACCATGGAATAAAAGGACATTTATCATTTAGTCGTCAGCCTTGGTGAAGTATTCGGGTTAACGCTTATGCAACCAACCCGGCAACAGGGAGGCCGGTTCAAACGAGTCCGGCATGACTTTAAGGCCGATGTCGTGTTTCGCGAGGCGTTTGCTCAGTTTGCCACTTTTGAAAGCGTTGAACAGGTCGGTTGCACCACCCAGGTGCTCTCCGCCGATAAAAATTTGCGGGATGGTGGGCAAGCCAGTCTGGTCCAGCAACACGGCGCGAATCTTGCCACCCATGTCGTTTTCCTGGTACTGGACTGAATCGAGGTCGACGGCCCGGAAGGGAATCTCAAGCTTGGCAAAAAGTTTGCGCACGGCCCAGCAGAATTCACACCATTCAAGCGCAAACAGAACGACGGGGCTGTCACGATCGGATGTGATTCGCTCAAAAAATTCCAGGGCTGATTCATCCAGTTCAGGTTGCGATTTCACACCCTTTTTGGCGCTGGCTGCGGTTTTGCCGGTGGTGGCGGCATCGAAACGGTAATTGGGTGTAGAGCGTGACACCACCCATTCCTCCTCGCTCATCTCGGTCACGATGTCATCGAACAATGGCGTCGACAGGTAACGTTCACCGGTATCGGGTAACATGCACAGGATATTGCTGCCCCGAGGGGCCGTCGCGCCGATGTCCATTGCAGCGGTGAAAGTCGCGCCGCCGGAAATGCCGCAAAAGATACCTTCTTTTTGTGCGAGATCGCGGGTGTATTGCAACGCTCTTTTGCCATCGACAGGAACTATCTTATCAACCGTGCCCGCAGCGATCGCTTCTTCGGTCAACCGCGGGATGAAATCCGGTGACCACCCCTGCACAAGGTGGGGCCGAAAGTTAGGATGACTGACGGTTGGGCTTCCGTCTGCCTCTCGTTCCTGTGCAATGCCACTGCCGAGCAGTTGTGCGTTATCCGGTTCGCAGACGATGACTTTTGTCTCCGGACTTTTCTTTTTCAAAACCCGACTGGTACCCTTGAGTGTCCCGCCGGTGCCAAAACCGGTGACAAAATAATCCAGGCGCACTCCGTCAAAACTGGCAAGTATTTCCTCGGCCGTGGTCCGGGTATGTGCATCGGCATTGGCCTCGTTTTCAAATTGTCTGACCAAAAACCAGCCGTGTGCCTTCGCCAGTTCCACGGCTTTGGCCAACATCCCGGTGCCTTTCAGTTCGGCGGGTGTCAGCACTACCGTGGCGCCGAGAAATCGCAATATTTTACGCCGCTCTATGCTGAAACTCTCCGCCATCGTCACCACCAGCGGATAGCCTTTGACCGCACACACCATGGCCAGTCCGATACCGGTGTTGCCACTGGTCGCCTCTATCACGGTTTGGCCGGGTTTCAATTCGCCGCTGGCCTCGGCTGCCTCGATCGTGGAAAGCGCCATGCGGTCTTTGACCGAGCCCATCGGATTGAAACTTTCTACCTTGACGTACATATTGACGCCGTCAGGAGACATCTTGTTGATCCTGATGACCGGCGTATTGCCGATAGCAAAGAGCACGTTTTCCAATGGTTTGGACATGGGTTAAACCTTTTTACGTTTTGCAGTTTATTGGCAGAAAGTATAGACATAAAAATTCCATAGGTCATACCACGGTCCAATGACAGCGATTTCGATGGTGAATTGATAGTGAACAAAGTCATTGAATTGGCATCGGAAACGCGGCTCAGCAGCCCGGCACGGCTGACTAATGGAATACAACCTATGTAGAATGCACAAATATCCCGATCAACTGGTAAACGGAGTCTTATGAAAAAAGTTATTTTTGTTCTGCTGTTTTTGCCGTGTTTTTCATCCATTGGTATGTGTGATTACCGGGATGAAATCAATGCGCTGACCGCGCGTGTGCAGGAACTCGCCGCTGGCGATAGTGGGTTGAGTGACTCCGGGCGGTTTGAAGAAATCGTCGGTTTGACCTATGACTACACCATGCTCAGCTATCCTGAGTTTGCCACTTTCCTGGGTGACCCCCGTGGACAGGATCGCTGGTCGGATCAGTCGGAAGCCGCTACGCTCCAGCGCCAGAGCGATGTGCAGATGCTCGTGGCAGCCCTGGAAAATATCAATCGTGACGCGCTGACTCCCAGCGAGCAGGTGAATTACGACCTGTTATACGACGGCCAGAAGCTTGCAGTAGAAGGTCAGCAATTTCCGGCTGAAATGATGCCGGTCAACCAGATGGCCGGGGTGCAGCAGGATCTCGCTCAGATGATGGCGATTTCCCAGCCAAAAAATAGTGAAGATTATGCCAACATGATCGCGCGTCTGAACAAGACCCCGGAAGTGGTTGACCAGACCATTGCATGGATGCGCAAGGGTATGGCGGAAGGTATTACACCACCCGCGGTTACCTTGCGTGATGTTCCGCAGCAAATCCGCAACCAACTGGTGGATGAAGCCGATCAGAGCCCCTTGTTGGGTGCTTTCAAGCAATTTCCGGCGAGCGTCGATTCTTTGCAGCAGGCAACGCTGAGAAAACAGGCCCAGGCGGCATACAGTGAAAAGGTGGCGCCTGCTTTTGAGAAACTGCTGGCATTCATCGAAAACGAGTATCTGCCGGCAGCACGTGAATCGATCGCCATGCGCGACCTGCCAAACGGTGAAGCCTGGTATGCCTATAACGTTAAACAGAGAACGACGACCGACCTGACACCGGAGCAGATACACCAGATCGGTCTTGATGAGGTCAAACGTATCCGTGGTGAAATGGAAAACGTCATTGCGTCCAGTGGTTTCGAAGGTTCGTTTGAAGATTTTCTGGTGTTTCTGCGCACCGATCCTCAGTTTTATCATAAAAACAAGGAGGACCTGTTAAGTGAGTATCGGGATATCGCCAAGCGTGCTGATCCCGAATTAATGAAATTGTTTGGTAAGTTGCCCAGGACGACTTACGGCGTGATTCCCGTTCCGTCTTATGCCGAGAAGTCACAAACCACCGCTTACTATCTTCCGGGTTCGGTCAAGGCCGGCCGCCCGGGTAATTTCTTTGCCAATACCTATGCATTGGATACACGGCCGCGTTGGGAGATGGAGGCCCTGACGCTGCATGAAGCCGTGCCCGGGCATCATCTTCAGCTTTCATTACAGGATGAACTGGAAAACGTGCCGTGGTTCCGGCGCGTGGGCAGTTACACCGCTTTTATCGAAGGCTGGGGACTTTATGCAGAAAGTCTTGGCGAGGAGATGGGTTTTTACCAGGACCCCTACTCAAAATTTGGACAATTGACCTATGAGATGTGGCGCGCCATTCGCCTGGTGGTCGATACGGGTATGCACCAATTGGGCTGGACGCGTCAGCAGGCCATTGACTACTTTATGGCCAATGCCGGCAAGCAGGAGCACGACGTCGTCGTTGAAGTTGATCGATATATCGTCTGGCCCGGTCAGGCGCTCGCCTACAAGATCGGCGAATTGAAGATCAAGGAATTGCGTGCCTACGCAAGCGATGAGTTGGGCGATGCATTTGATATCAGGGAATTTCACGATCAGGTCCTGGACCGTGGCGCACTGCCATTGAGCGTGCTGGATGCCAATATCAGGGCTTGGGTCGCGAAGGCAAAAGCCGAATGATCGATCGTAAATTGCCGCTGGTTGAATTGCACCGTCATCTCGACGGCAGCATACGCCTTCAAACCATTCTCGAACTCGCCGATCAGCACGGTATCGACCTGCCGGCACGGACCATTGCCGGTCTTGCGCCATATGTACACATCGACAAATCAGCACCGGGCCTGATGGCGTTTCTCGACCGTTTCGAGCACATGACGGCGGTACTGGTCGACGCGGACGCCTGCCGGCGCGTTGCCTATGAAAACGTCGAAGACGCCCGGGCCGAGGGTATCGATTATATCGAACTGCGCTACAGTCCCTGGTTCATGGCGATGTCGCACGGCATGGACCCGCACGAGGTCATGGAGGCCTGCGCGGATGGCGTTCGTGCAGCCGAACGCGATACCGGTGTGCACGCCAATATCATCGGCATCCTAAGCCGGACCTTTGGTGTCGAGGCCTGTATGAAAGAGCTGGACGCGATACTCGCACACCGCGATCACATCGTAGCGGTGGACCTCGCCGGTGATGAATTCCGCTTTCCGGCCCATTTGTTCAAATCTCATTTCAAACGCGTCCGCGACGCCGGTTTGCATGTCACCATCCATGCCGGTGAAGCCGACGGCCCGCAAAGCGTGTGGTCGGCTATCCGCGACCTGGGTGCAGAGCGTATCGGTCACGGCTTCCGATCCATCGAGGACCCGGCCCTGGTGGACTACCTGGTGGAGCGGGGGATCGGCCTCGAAGTCTGTCCGACTTCAAACTTGCACACCAGCACCGTTGAAAACTATGCCGTTCACCCGATCAGGCTTCTGGCCGAACGCGGTGTCAGATTCTGTCTGAATACCGATGACCCCGGAATCAGTGCGATCGATATTTCTCACGAGTACCTCGTCGCCGCACCGGCGACGGGTCTCACGCGCGAGCAGGTACAACAATCGCAGCGCGTCGGCCTGGAAATGGCTTTTTTAAGTGAGCAGGAAAAAAAGAATCTACAATCGAAAGTCACCGAGGGCAGTGCGCTGTAACCAGTTTTTACCCGACCACGCGGAACTTGACTCGGCCACGTGAAGGGTAAACGCATGCCGCGAGCGCTCCGAGCGGTTTTGTGAACTGCAGTGGGGCATGTGGTCATGAAAAATGACCAGGCTGCCCGCCCGGACTTCAAGCGCAACAGCTTCCTCGATGGATGGCCACGGCGTCCTGTCCAGAGGGGTGATCTCACCTTTGCGCGTTTGCCAGTCGACCTGGTAGGTCTCCCGCAGCGGTGAAAGGTGACCACCGGGTTGCACCCACAAACAACCGTTGTCCCGGTTGGCATCCTCGACGGCCACCCAGATACCCGTTACCGTTTTGGGTTCGGTGATCAGGTAGCTGCCGTCCTGGTGCCAGCGTACTTCACCGCCGATATGGGGCTGCTTGAAAATATACATGGTCTGCCACAGCAAGGGGTTGTGATATCCGATATCACGCAGTACCCGGCCAAACACGGCCTGCCGGCAAAAAGCTCCAAATGCCGGGTTCAGATCGTGCATGGCGTGGCCGATCTTGTTAATGGCAAGGCGTGCGGGTTTCAGCAGTTCGCCGGCCGGGCCGACTGCGCCTTCCTCGAGAAAACAGTTGATATTTTGCGCGGAGTCAAAAAAATAGTCGTCGCGTCCCCTGTCCCGGTCCGAGGTGGTAAAGACAGCGCGGTTACGGGAGATATCGAAACCGTCAACAATCCGGAGCGCAGCGTTTTTAAGCGCTTCAATCTCAACCGGCGCAATCGCATCCTCGAGCACCAGGTAACCGGCCTCATGGTATTGCCTGATCTGATTGGCGCTCAACATGATGTCTTTCTTCCCCGGGACGTGTAAGTCGCTACGTACCGCTGGCTGCCGCCGAGAAGGCTCCCCGATCGTTGGGTATGAAATCGGTTTTGGGCTTTCACAGGCAGTTCACACGCAATGATGATGTGAACCGCTTCGGTCGCACGCACGATAAATACCGTATGCGACTCAGGCCTTGAGGTAATGGTTGAAGAAATTGACGGTTCTTTGCCACGACAATTTGGCGGCCTTTTCATCATAGCGCGCCTGGCTGGTGTCATTGTGGAAGCCGTGACCGGTACCCGGGTACATGTTCAGGCTATACGCGATTTTATGGGCATCCAGGGCCAGGCGGAATTCCGGGATCATCGCGTTGACCCGTTCGTCTTCACCGGCGTAGTGCATCATGAGCGGGACCGACACCCTGGCAGTTTGATCGGCGTTGAGCGCACGGCCATAATAGGAAACGCTCGCATCGGTGTGAGCTTCCGCAGCGGCGCATTGCAACGAGACACCGCCACCGTAGCAAAAACCGACCGAACCGGTTTTGCCGTTGCAATCGTCGCGTGCCTTCAGATAATCGACACCTTTGATAACATCCGCGGTAATGGTTGGAGTATCCGCATCGCGGAACTTGTCCCGCGCCGCCTCCTGATCCTCGGGTGCACCGCCTACGAAGCTGAGTCCATCGGGTGCGACCGCGATATAACCCTCGAGTGCGGCGCGCCGGGCGACGTCTTCGATATGGGCGTTGAGTCCGCGGTTTTCGTGTACAACGAGGATGCCCGGCAGCGCCTGGCTTGCATTGGCGGGCTTCGCAAAGTACGCATTGACAGGGCCCCAGGTGCCTTCATAGCTGACGTAGCCCTGCTGCAAACGTTCATCATCCGGTTTGACCTGCTGACCCAGGGCATAGTTGGGTTCTACGAGCGCCAGCACCGCATTGGCCATGGCCGCGCCACCGGTAATGGCGACGAGTTTTTTAAGGAAGGCACGTCTTGGCATATCGCCGTGAATGTACTCGTTGTATAGCGCGGTGACCTTGGGGTCCATAATCAACCTCGATAAATATAGGGTTAGATAGTTTTGTAAATTTCTTTTAATGCAAAATCCAGTATAAGACAAGTTTTACCAAAGACTGCCGCGGCGACATTCACTTACCGCAAAGACTGGTTTTCGACCCTCTAGGGGTTGAAGTATGGTATAAAGCGACAGTTATAAATCGTTTGGGGCCAAATCGCCGGTTTATCACCTTTGGCGCCGATATCCCGTCTTGACGGGCCCTGAATTTTGAACGCCGGATTGTCATGGGTCCGGTAATAACATCAAGAATAGAGGGCACATCGATGAGAACAAATAAAGTTCAAGCTAATTCTAGAAATAAATTATATCTATCTGTTATAGCCGGTATTATATCTCTTTCACTCACGAACTCAATATATGCACAGCAAGAAGAGGCATACTCCGAGGGCGTTCTGGAAGAAGTGATTGTTACGGCGACCAAGCGTGCGGAAAGCATACAGGACGTGCCGTTATCCATTGCCACGGTTTCAGGTGAGGCCTTACAGGCGATGTTCGCCGGTGGTGAGGATGTCCTTGCCCTCGCGGGCCGCGTGCCTGGCCTGTATGCCGAATCATCAAACGGCCGTTCAGCACCTCGTTTTTACTTGCGTGGTCTGGGTAATATCGATTTTGACCTGGCAGCATCACAGCCGGTGTCCGTCATCATGGATGACGTGGTCATGGAAAACGTCGTACTCAAAAGCTTCCCGATCTTCGACATGGAACAGATTGAAGTTATCCGCGGTCCACAGGGCACCTTGTTCGGCCGCAACACGACCGCCGGTATCATCAAGTTTGACAGTCGTCGCCCCGAACATGAAAACAGCGGTTATGTCTCGGGTTCCTACGGCACCTACGGGACCGCCAATGTCGAATCCGCATTTGGCGGCAGCTTGATCCCGGATGTGCTGGCGGGCAGGATTTCTGTGCTGTACCGGACCCGTGACAACTGGATCGATAACGGCTTCACGCAGGAAAAGGACGCGATGGGTGAATACTCTGAAATGGCCGGTCGCGTGCAATTGATGTGGACGCCCAGCGAAAACTTCACCGCCCTGTTTCTGGCCCAGGCGCGTGACATGGAAGGCACCTCATCGATATTCAGGGCCAATGTGTTCAATACCGGCAGCAACAAGCTGAACCAGAACTACCGCCGCGACACGGTATGGTACGACGATGGTGACAACAACCCGCAGGCCTATGACGGTTCGGGTTACACCCTGAACCTGGAGTGGGGCCTCGATGCCACCACGCTGACATCCATTACCTCATACCAGGAAGGCAATGGCTACAGTCGCGGCGACATCGATGCCGGTGTAGTCGATTTCAGCGGAACGGCAACGGTTCCACCGGGCATTACCTTCGATCCGGCAGCGCCTGTTTTCGGCGTTCCGACACTGACTTTCCCGGGGACAATCACGGTGCCTTCCGTGACCCAGGACGGCGCGGATACCGATCAGTTTACCCAGGAATTGCGGATCGCGAGCGATACCGACGGGGCTTTCAGCTGGCAGGCCGGACTTTTCTACTTTGACAGCTCGCTGAAGGTTGAGACAGATTCATTTGCTTCATTCGGTTTTGACGGTTCCCAGCAAAACACAATTGTCAAACACCACAACGAGGCTTGGGCGGTGTTTGGCCAGGGTGCATATGATGTCAGCGACCAGTTCACACTGAGCGCCGGTGTCCGCTATACCGATGACCAACGGGATTTCAAGGTTTTGCAATACGGGGGGCTTTGGGTTGATCTTGGTCTTCCACCGGTTACGCCGATCGATGTATCCGCGGATAATGTCAGCTGGGATGTGACCGCCGACTACGCGATCAATGACAATTCAAATATTTACGGCAGGATCGCCACCGGTTTCAGGGCGCAGTCCATCCAGGGTCGTGACGTGGCGTTCCTCGAGTATCCAACAGTTGCAGATCCGGAAACCATCCTGTCCTACGAAATCGGCTACAAGGCCGACCTGGTGGAAAATACCCTGCGCGTGAACGCCAGCGTCTTCCACTACACCGTTGATGATATGCAATTGTCCATCATCGGCGGCGCCTCTAACAGCAACCAGGTTATCAATGCCAAGAAGGGTGTAGCGACCGGTTTTGAAGTCGATATGCAATGGCTGGTCACCGACAATATCATGGCGACCTTCGGTGCCGCTTATAATAATACCGAAATCAAGGACAAGGGTTTGAGCGTGGTGCCATGCGGCTCCACACTGTGCGAAGCCTGGCAGCACCGGGATGAAAACGGACAGGTCTCCATCGATGGAAATCCGTTCCCGAGGACACCCGAGACCAACTATACCCTGACACTACGTTACGGTTTGCCCTTTGGCGATGACGGCGAGTTCTTCGTCTTCACCGATTGGGTCTATTACGGCGAAATCCTGATGCCCTTGTACTACACCCCTGAATTTGTGACAGATAACCAGTTTGAGGGCGGTCTGAAAGTCGGCTACCGGAATACCCGTGACAACTGGGAAGTGGCCTTGTTCGGACGTAACATCACTGATGAAGACAATGTCAAAGGGTTCGTGGACTTCAGCAATAATACCGGCTTTGTCAATGAGCCGGCCATCTGGGGTATAGAAGCCAACTATTTCTTCTAAGCACCACTTGCAATCGAAAAACGCTCATCCATTGAGCAATTCAAAAGCCCGGCACCACGCCGGGCTTTTTTGTTCGTCCGCCTTGGTGAAATATTCGGGTTGATATGTTTTGACCTGTCAATAAGTTGATTCAATTCATCTTGTTTCTCAAGCACGTTGAGTCAGGACATGGTCAGGCAGTTTGCGATGGTGGATTATGCTGATATGCGTGGATTGGCTACCACTGGACTTCACTGCATCGCGGAGCTGGCCTTTCTCTAGTAGCAGGGATCATCGACCGGGAATGCCCCATGAGGGGATTATCCGGTTGGCCGATGCCGGTATAACCCGAACAAGGGTTCTCCACACCGGCCCGACCATGCCCTGACTCAACCTACCTGTTTCCTCCTTTTCATCTTTGTACCCATAGTCTTTCTTACAAGTCCGGCTTATTGCGAAACCTGCTGTACCTGTGGCATCTCGTGACAGGCGATATCCCAGATAAAGCCGGTCAGTTCCCGCGCAACCGCCACGGTCGTCTGCTTGGTGTTCTTACCTGCCCGCAGCAAGTGCTGGTAGCGACCGCACAGCCGCTTCTGGGCTCTCCAGGCAATCACCTTGGCCTCATCGGAAGCACCTTTGGCTTTGCGCTTGAGGTGTGCCGTCTGCCGTGCCGGGAAGCGGTAACTCCAGGCGGACTCTACCAGCATCCTGCGGGCATGACTGTTGCCCGTCCTGGTAATCGCCCCTTGTCGTCGACGTCCACCGGTGCTGTGCTCACTCGGTACCAGACCAAGGAAAGCCATCAGCTGCCGGGGTGAGTCAAAGCGGCTGATATCACCCAGCTCCGCCAGCAACACCATCGCCGCCAGCTTGTCGATACCGCGCAGCGCAACCATTGATTCAACCACCGGTGCCAATGACCACTGCGGTAGTACCCGCATCATTTGTGCGGTCATATCAGCAACCCGCTGACTCGCCACTTTGACCGCTTCGATATATTCCTGCAACACCACCTGTTGCCAATCATGGGGGAACTTAAGTGACTCCAGCCAGTTGCAATGGCTCTGGGTCCAGCGTGTTCTGTTGGATGGCCAGGCATGACCATGGCGCAACACATAGGCATTGAGTTGCTGGCGCGCCTTGCGCTCCTGACCCTTAAAGTCATCACGGGTGCGGGTCAGATCACGCATCGCCTCCTGCTCTTCATCCGGTACCCACACCGCCGTCAGATCTCCACTGCGCAAAAACCGTGATAACTTCACCGCATCAAGCCGGTCTGTCTTGATACGTTCACCCGGCTTTTTGGGAATCAACGAAGGGGCTACCACCAGACAGTCATGGCCCAACGCCAGAATCTGACGATACAACACATAACCACAGGGACCGGCTTCATAGCAAAATTGCAGGATCTCACCGCTGAACTCCTGGCTCAAGCGTTCAATCAACCTGGCTACTTTGTTCGGCTTGTTGGCAATCTCGCCTCTGAATTCCGGCTCCTCCCTACCTGCCCGGGCCACCGCTACCGCGATAGTCTCCTTGTGAACATCCAGCCCGATATAAGCTGGATATCTGATAAGGTCCTCTGCCTGCCTAATGGCGCCGATTGCTGTTACCGTTTCAAATCGGGCTTCTTCTGCGTTAAACTCTTTCATGACCTGTCCTCCTCAATTCTGGCTCTGAGCCTATGGTTAACCAAACCTCTAGCTTAATCCACGCGGCTTGAGGTTGGGCAGGTCAAATCATTATGTCTAGCCGGCTTACGTCGCCCGCAACACACTCAGTGGCGAGTGGCCGACCACGCGCCAGGTTGCCAGCAGTCCACTGCTGCCGACCAGGAGCATACCGAGTAATGGCCCGCTCAGCCACAGCACCGGATTGAAGTGATAGTTGAGATCATAAACATTGACGGCCAGGTGCCAGGCGATGAGCCCCGCGCCGCTGGATGCCAAAAGGCCGGCGAGCAGGCCAATGGCCAGGAACTCGACCAGCACGCCGGTCAATACACGACCGCGGGAGGCCCCCAGCGTTCGCAGGATTGCGCTTTCGAAACTGCGTTCGTGCATGCTGGACTGTACTGCCGCCCATAACACGGCCAGCCCTGCAATCAGGGTAAACAGGAATACCGCCTGCACGGCCAGTGATGCCTTGTCCATCACGTCACGCACCTGCGCCAGGGACGCATCGAGGTCGATGACGGTCACGCTTGGGAATTGCCGCATCAGCTCGATAATCTTCCTGTCGTCTTCGGGTTTTGCATAAAGTGCGGTGATATAGCTGGCCGGGAAGTCCTGGAGCGTTGCGGTCGAGAAAACCATGAAAAAATTGGGTTTGAACGTATCCCATGCCACTTTTCGGAAACTGGTCACCGTGGCCGTGACAGGTTCGCCGGCAATATCAAAGCCGAGTTCGTCACCCAGTTTGATTCCAAGGTCGTGAGCAAAATCGGTTTCAACTGAAACCTCGTGCTCCGTCGTTCCCGGCTGCCACCAGCGGCCTTCCGTCAATTCGTTACCGGTTTGCATGCTGTCGGTAAAGCTCAGATTGGACTCCCGCTTTGCCCACCGCTCACCGCGCTGGTCTTCGAACTTGATCTCACTAACGTCCTTGCCATTGATGGTTGTCATCCGCGCCCGCACCAGTGGCACAAATTCGGGTACATCAAGGTCCTGTCCGGCCAGGAATTTTTGCATCACGGGGACTTCCTGTGGCTGAATATTGATCATGAACTGGTTGGGGGCATTTGCCGGAAGGCTGCCCCGCCAGGTTTCCATGAGATCATTTCTGACCAGCGTCAGGAGCATCAACACCATCAGGCCCAGACCAAAGGCAACCACCTGGATAATGCTTTCCCGGCCGCGCCGGTTGAGGTTGGCGAGCCCGTATCGCCAGGAGATACCGGCCACGCCACGTAAACGCCCGGTGAGCCGGACGAGCAACCAGCCGGCCAAGCCCAGCACCATGAACGTTGCGGCGGCGCCGGCGGCGATACCCAGCACCAGTTTGATATCGTGGACCATCCACTCCAGCAGCGCCAGCACCGCGGCTAAACCGGCAATATAGCTGATCCCGTAGCGTATCGGCGGCGGCTCAACGTCCTGGCGCAGCACGCGTAGTACCGGAGTCTTGCCCATCTGGATCAGGTCGGGCAATGCGAAGCCGCAGAGTATGAACAGGGCCGTCAGCAAGCCTAGAAATACCGGGGCAGGGCCGGCCGAAGGCAGTTCCTGGGCGATCAGGTCACTCGCTATCCATGCCAGTACCTGCTGCGCCAGGTAACCGAGAAAGATGCCGACGGCGGCACCCAGTAAGGTCAGCATGACCAGTTGGGTCAGGTTCAGCCGCAGGATGAATGACTGCTGTGATCCGAGGCACTTGAGCAGGGCGATACGGTCACGGTGGCGCTGCGCATAACGTCGTGATGCCATGGCGACCGCGACAGCGGAGAGCAGGACACTCACCAGCGAGGCCAGGTTGAGAAATCGTCCTGAACGGTCCATCGCCGAGCGTATTTGCGGATCGGCATCGGCAATATCACGTAGCTGCTCACCGTCGGTTAGCCTTTCTTCCAATTGGCTCTTGAAAACAGAAATTTTTTCACGCGGTCCTGCAAAAAGATTACGATAACTTACCCGGCTTCCGGGCTGGATCAGGCCCGTGTCATCGAGATCCGCCATGTTGATGAGCAGGGTTGGGGCGAGATCAATAAACTGCAAACCCTGGTCAGGTCTGAAATCCAGCACCCTGGTGACCTTGAAATTGGCTTTGCCGACGCTGATCACCGAGCCACTGTCGGCGCCGAGCCTGGCCAGCAGGCGGGTGCTCGCCCAGGCTTCACCGGGTGCCGGAATCTGATCGGTTAGCACCGGTGCTGATAATAGCCGGTCGGAGACCTTGAGACGCCCGCGTAGAGGATAGCCGGTGCTGACCGCGTTGACCGATGCGAGCGTATTGCGGTCTTGCTCGAATACAACGCTTGGCATACTGGTCACAGCTGCAGTTTGCAGACCGGCTTGAACGGCCATTTCACGATAGGCTTCAGGCAGGGGTTGGCTGGAACCGAGGCGCAAATCGGCTGCCAGTGATTCGGCGGCACGCAATTGCACAGCGTGGCCGACGCGGTCGGTGAGAAAAGCGACAGCAGTCAGAGAGGTTACGGCGATCACCAGCGCGACACCCAGAACGGTTAACTCACCGGATTTCCAGTCCCTTAACAGCAGTCGCCAGGCCAGCGAAAGCCCTTTCAAAGGCCTGGCTCCATGGCGGCGGCGGCAGGTGAAACGATCCGTCCGGCTTCCATCTGTATGATCCTGTCGCAGCGCTCAGCCAGGGCAAGGTCATGGCTGACCAGCACCAGCGTGGTGCCGTATTCCCGGTTCATTTTGAACAGAATTTCTATAACCGTTTGTCCGGTTTTGTGGTCAAGGTTTCCCGTTGGTTCATCGGCAAACAGGACCGTCGGCTGAATGACATAGGCACGTGCGATGGCGACCCTTTGCTTTTCACCACCCGATAACTGACGCGGATAATGATCTGCACGTGCGCCAAGACCCACGTTCTGCAGCGCCGTTTTTGCGGCTTGCACCGGATGTCCGTGGCTGGCCAGTTCCAGCGGCAGCATGACGTTCTCCAGGGCGGTCAGCGACGGGATCAGGTGAAAGGACTGGAAAACGAAACCAACCTCGTTGGCGCGCAGGGCGGCACGGCCGTCCTCATCCAGGGCGGTCAGTTCATTACCGGCCAGCCAGATGCGGCCGGATGTGGGCAGGTCGAGTCCGGCCAACAGTCCCAGCAGGGTCGATTTTCCTGCGCCTGATGCGCCGACCACGGCGATTCTTTCACCGCGACTGACTTGCAGGCTGACCTGGTCTAATATGGTCAGTGCACCTGCAGGGCTGTTGACAACCTTGCTAAGATTCTCTGCTTCGAGGGCGAATGTTTTGGGCTTGGATACAGGATTAATCATGAGAGTCATTTTATCGCTTCTGCTATGTGTTGTCGGGTTTTATCCACCTGCCGCGCCCGCATCGGAGCCACCCGTGATGCTCATTCTGGGTGACAGCCTGAGCGCCGGTTACGGTATGCAGCGTGAAATGTCCTGGGTCAGTCTGCTCGAGACCCGTCTAAGTAAAGATGGTTATTCATATCAAATTCTCAACTCCAGTATCAGCGGTGACACATCCCAGGGCGGTCTGACGCGCCTCCCACGCCTGCTTGATCGCTATAAACCACAAATAGTCATCATCGAACTGGGTGCAAACGACGGTCTGCGCGGCATTGATCCAAATGTCACCCGGAAGAATATGGCAAGTATGATTCGACAGAGCCAGGCGATCGGTGCCCGGGTACTGCTTGCCGGTATCAAGCTGCCGCCGAATTACGGCAGTGCATATCTGCAGCAATTCGAATCCATTTACACTGATCTTGCGAATGAATTCGGTACATTGCTTGTGCCATTCCTCATGGATGGCATCGCTTTCGAACCCGACCTGTTGCAAGCGGACAATATCCACCCAAACGAAAAAGGCCAGCCAGTGTTGCTGGACAACGTCTGGAAGGTGCTTGAACCGGTTCTGGAACGATAGGCGCCGATCCGGGTTGCATTTGGCCAGACGGATCCGGTGGTCCGTTCTTACTGTCATGATATATGCAGCAACTTTCGGACGGGGTGCGGTTTGGGTATGATGCCTGCAACAATAAACCAGGAGAGTTCAGGTGAGATATGTTTTTTCCATTTTGATAACAATATTACTTTCTTCAACGGTCTATGCTGATGACCAGGATGCCGACGATCTGACTTTCGCAGAACGGGTGGCATTGGGGATGGAGGGCGAGCACCGCTCCGATGCCAACAAGGCGCGTGATCAGTACCGCCACCCGGCCGAAACCCTCGCGTTTTTCGGCATAGAGGACGGCATGACCGTGATGGAGATCTGGCCCGGCGGTGGCTGGTACACGGAGATCCTCGCGCCCGCCATGCGCGACCACGGAAACCTGATCATCGCGACCTGGGATCCACAGGTGGAAGGGCAACCAAGCTACCGCTATGAACTGCCAAAGAATATGGAGGAAAACTTCGAACAGCATCCGGAGGTTTATGACCAGGTCACTTTCGAATACTTCTCGCCGCCGGAATCCCCGTCACTGGGTGAGGCCGACTCGATCGATGTCATCGTCACCTTCCGCAATACCCATGGCTGGATAAGCGCCGGCCAGGCGCAGAATATTTTCAGCGAATTTGCCCGCGTGCTCAAGCCCGGTGGAATCCTGGGAGTCGTCCAGCACCGGGCGGATGATGGTGCCGATCCGGTGGTAAGTGCCAAGAGTGGTTATGTATCGGAAGCGGCGGTCAAGGAAATCGCCGCCAACGCCGGACTTGTTTTCGAGGCGGCCTCGGAGATAAACGCCAACCCGAGGGACACAAAGGATCACCCGGAAGGCGTATGGACGCTTCCGCCGTCTTACCAACTGGGTGATGTCGATCACGAAAAGTACGCCGATATAGGCGAAAGTGACCGTATGACCCTGCGCTTCAGAAAACCGCGTTAGGCGCGACAGCCGTGCTGACGAAGGCGCGCTATGCACTGCAGGGCGCAATCGTAATTCTCGTCGTGTCTGTCAGCACGATCGTTTTGACGACGGCAATTTTTCTGTTGGCGCTCGTCAAACTGCTGGCCCCCGCCGGCCGTGCGAGAAATGTTTTGACACGATGGTTATCTTCGTTGGGCGAATTGTGGGTTTCGATCAACAAGAGCGCGGTATGGTTCTACCGCGGTATGGAATGGGATGTACACATACCCGAAGAGATCAGCCACGAGGGCCGCTACCTGGTTTTCTGCAATCACCAGTCGGGTGTCGATATCCTCGCCTTGCAGCACTGTCTTAACCGGCGTGCACCGTTCGGGCGATACCTGCTGAAGCACCAGTTGATCTGGGTTCCCGTGCTCGGCGTTGCATGGTGGGCGCTCGACATGGCCTTTTTACGCCGTTACAGCAGACAGGAACTGATCAGGAATCCCTCCCTGCGCGGCAAGGACCTGGAAAACGCCGCGCGCGCCTGTGAGAAACTCAAACATATTCCCGTTTCCATGATGACATTCCCCGAGGGAACGCGTTTTACAGAAGCCAAGCGGACGGCGCAGAACTCGCCTTACAAGCACCTGTTGCGACCACGCTATGGTGGCATCGGTCAGGTGTTGTACTCTTTTGATGAAGCGTTGGATTCATTGATCGACGTCACGATCATCTATCCAAATGGCGTGCCGAGTGTTTGGCAATACGTGTCGGGCCAGGTGAAGAAGATCACCGTCCATATCGAACTGCGACCGATTGACCAAAATCTGCGTGGTCGTGATTTTCGCGATGACCCTGAAGCAAAAGGTCTGCTGAAAACCTGGCTCGGTGATATCTGGGAAGCAAAAGAGCAGTTGATGAGCAATGCTCTGCTTGATTGCCGCTGGGACCGGACGTCGAAAAAATGACGATCAATCGATAAGCCGGCGGAGTCAAGTCCGATGAATGAGCAATCACAACGGCCGGAGTACATACCGCCGAAGACCATGCTGGTACCCAGTCGGGCGCTCAATACAGGCGCTGCCTTTGGCTGGTTGCGCGCCGGTTGGAATGATTTCAGAAATGCCCCGGGTCTCAGCCTCGTTTACGGTTTTTTTGTTTTCATGCTAAGCGTGCTGGTGGCCTTCCTTGCGTGGTGGTTGGGCGGATACGCCCTGTTGTTGAGTGCACTTTCCGGATTTGTTTTTGTAGCACCGTTATTGGCCTTCGGTCTCTATTCGGTCAGCAGGCAACTTTGCGAGGGCCGGAAACCCGAACTTGCCCAGACGCTGGCAGCGATCAAACGGCCGCTAGGCAATTCGATGGTGTACACGCTGGTCCTGCTGGTGATTTTCCTGTTGTGGGCCCGGGCCGGCATGATGGTGGAGGTTTTTTTTCCGCTCGGTGGCAAGCCCGACTGGGGCCATGTGTTTAACTTCCTGCTGATCGGTTCGGCGGTCGGCTCGGTATTTGCCTGCCTGAGCTTTGCCGCCAGCGTGTTTTCGCTGCCGATGCTCGCCAATCGTGATATCGATGTCATCACGGCCGTGATATCGAGTGTCAACGCGGTATTGCGTAACAAGCCGGCGATGGTTGTCTGGGCGGCGCTGATTTGCAGCCTGACGGGCATCGGGTTCCTGACTGCGGGTATCGGACTGATCGTGATCATACCCTGGCTGGCTTATGCCACCTGGCATGGCTACCGGGCTGCACTGGATGTTTCCGGCGTGTCGAAGTTGCCCCGGGAAGTACCGGGAAAGGACTGAACGGAGACCTTCCCGCCGTTTCAATCGGGCCGGGCATTGCCCGTTTCACGGGTTATTTGTCTTCGTTCAGCCCCAGGCGTTTGTGCATGATGGGACTGGTAGTGGTGTATTGAAGAAACACCCGCTTATCGGGATCCAGATGCTTTTGTACGCCGAAGGCGGCCAGCGCGGCTTCGTGGAAACCGCTGAGGATGAGTTTTTTCTTGCCGGGGTAGGTATTGATGTCACCGACGGCAAAAATACCCGGTTCACTGGTCTCGAACTTTTCGGTATCGACCTTGATCTGGCGCTTGTCGATATCCAGACCCCATTCGGCGACCGGCCCCAGGTTGGGGGAAAGACCCCAGAACACGTAGACCTCGTCCGCCTGAATTTCATGCAGTTTGCCCTTGTCATCGGCAACCCTCAAACCGCGGAATTCGCCGTCTTCGCTCAGCACATCACGCACCATGCCGTGGAACTCCTGCAATTTACCCTCTGCCGCCAGTGCCTTCATTTTCTTGACCGATGCGGGTTGGGCGCGGTATTCGACACGCCGGTGGACCAATGTCAGGCCTTTGACCCTGCCGTGCAGTTCGAGTGTCCAGTCGAGGGCCGAATCGCCACCGCCGAGGATGATAATATCCTTGCCCGCCATTTCCTCTACGGTGGTGATCTTGTAATGGATGCAATGGCCGTTGAAATCGGCGGCACCCGCGACACGCAACTGGCGTGGCTGAAAGGCGCCGAGTCCGGCGGCGATAACCACGGTAGCGGTGTCGAACTCGGTGCCGGCGGAGGTTACCAGCCCGAACCGTCCATTTTCCTTGCGTTCCAGTTTTGTAACCGCCTGGCCGAGATGAAACTGTGCGTGGAAGGGTGCGATCTGCTCCATCAAGCGGTCGACGAGTTCCTGTGCTCCGATCACCGGGTAAGCCGGGATGTCGTAGATCGGTTTTTCCGGGTATAACTCGCCACACTGGCCGCCGATACGTGGTAGGGAATCGACAACGTGTGCATGGATGTCCAGCAAACCCAGTTCAAATACCTGGAATAAGCCGGCGGGACCGGCGCCGATGATGACTACGTCTGTGTGTATGGGCATGTTTACTCCGGTTTGTATGAACTGGATCTTGTTAATTGACCTGATAACTTGGGTCAAAGTGTATAGAATCAAGACAATGTGTGTGCAGGTTTCCTCTCAGGAACCCCGATTCAAATAGTGTTAACAGGCCCTGGTATGCGGCAAATCCAATTACATGAATCCTGGCTCAGCCGGATGGAAGATCAGTTTGAACAGGATTACATGCACAAACTGCGTGAGTTCCTGGTCACACGAAAAAAGCATAACGCGGTGATCTATCCACCGGGCCCACAGATTTTCAATGCACTCAACAGCACACCGTTTGATAAGGTGCGTGTCGTGATTCTCGGCCAGGATCCCTACCACGGACCCGGGCAGGCCCACGGCCTGTGTTTTTCAGTGCAACCCGGGGTGCGGATTCCACCGTCCCTGGCCAACATCTACAGGGAAATCCAGAGTGATATTGGTGTCGCGCCGCCACACCACGGGTGTCTGCAATCCTGGGCGGAACAGGGCGTTTTGTTGCTCAACGCGGTATTGACCGTTGAACGCGGGCAGGCCGGCTCACACCAGGGCAAGGGTTGGGAGAAATTTACCGATGCTGTCGTGCAATTGCTCAATGACGATAGGGAAGGGCTGGTTTTTATGCTTTGGGGCAGCTATGCATGGAAGAAGGGCGCGGTAATTGATCGTAAAAAGCACCTGGTGTTGAAGTCACCCCATCCATCGCCATTGTCAGCTCACCGGGGTTTCCTGGGTTGCCGTCATTTCTCACAGGCCAATGAATACCTGTCGCAGCACCAACGGCAACCGATTGACTGGTCGCTGCCGGGATGATAATGAGTGCAGGGCGCAAAACAATTGCGGCAGAAAAATTATCGCGAAGCAGGACCGGAAGACTTACCTGGAGTCGCAGAAAAAGTTCGGCGGCAGATGCTTGTGTTTTTTTACGCATGTTTTGCTATGATGCCGCGATGAAAATTAAACTGACCTTCGTAATTCTTCTTCTGAGCTTCTCCTTCGAGCTCATGGCCCAAGCCGCTGAACCGGAAAAGACGCCTGATTCGGCTGAGATTTCTGAGCCGAATCAGACTCCCGATGCTGTCGATGTCACTGATTCAGCCAAAACACCTTCAGCCAAAACACCAGAACAGGTTAAGGCCCCAACCCCCCAGACCCCAAAGGATGAGGCGCTGATAGATAGCATTTCGGATGGGGATTTGGCAAAAGTTGAGCTGCTGGTAAAGAAGGGCGCCAATGTAAATTCAGCCGACCCCGTCAAGAAGCGCACGGCGTTAATGTGGGCTTCAGTTGGAGGCCATCTTGATATCGTCAAGTTTCTGTACGGCAAGGGTGCCGACATCAATGCCAGGGACAGTGATTCACAGACTGCATTAATGTACGCAACCAGAAAGCAATTCAAGGCGGCTACGAACAACGCAACCGCAAAATTCCTTTTAAGCAACGGTGCCGAAGTAAACGTCAGGAGCAAGAAAAAGGGCTTCACTGCTTTAATGCTTGCGGCGTCGGCGGGTAACGCGGAATTGGTTCAGCAACTGCTCGAAAAAGGAGCAGATCCGGCCATCAAGGACAATTTCGGCGTTACCGCGCTGGAGATGGCTCAAAAAAACGGAAAGACGGCTGTTGTTCTCATCCTGTCAGTTCCGCCAAAGCCGGAAGCGGATTCTAAATAGCGACCTCCTCGCTTCGAATCTTTCGTATAAAGCCACCCTCGGGTGGTTTTTTTCAATACTGGGTTTTTTACGACACCATCTGTTGCAATAAATAATGACTGATGGACATTCCACAATTTTGTTCTTATAGTAGTCCTGCCGGATTGGAGTTTACAGGGATGCAAGGGGTAAGAATCTTCTCTACCAGACTGTTGTTCTAGATATATCAAGCCAGATTCCCCCACATTTACCGATTCAAAGAATGGAGCATTTAAGTCAAACTGTCTCCGTCTCTCGCGTGGTCCTCAATGGATCGAAGAGACTGATGGCCGAGGTGATCGATGCTTAATCCGTCAAAATGAAATAAGAAGAAGTAAGTCACTCGGTATTCCACGTGATCGATAGACTCAGAACGATGTTTTGTTCCCCCTAAGGAAACGGATGAAGAATTCGTTGACTTCCATAACTTTGATTGTGAGGTAATTTTTATGAGCAATAACCAATCGAAACAACTTGGCAGAAATCCTCTGCTGATAAAGTTATCGAGTATCCCGCTGGCCATGTTGTTATGCGGCTCTGTTTTTGCACAACCTGTGAATGACGATTGCAGTTCTGCCAGCGTTATTCCGGGCAGTGCCCCGAACCCTGTTTATAGCGACAGTGTAGATGCCACTGACGCCACGCTGGACCCGGCTGATCCTTTGCTCAGCTGCAATGGCCCGGATGACGGCGACCAGACGGTCTGGTGGGAATACACACCGGATGCCGACGGAACGGTGAATTTTAGCACCGTCGGCAGCACAACGTCCGGTGGTGGGGAGCTCGATACCGCCCACGGCGTTTTTACCGGAAGCTGCGGAGCCCTGGTTGAAGTGGGTTGTGCAGACTTCGGACTGACTGATGATCTGGTCATGGACGTGCAGGCCGGCGTCACTTACCGGGTTAAAGTCGGGCAATTTGCAGGCGGAAATGCCGCCGGTACCGTTGTGATGAGCGTGGAACCACCACCGCCTGTTCCACAGTACGTTTTTGATTCGTATGCAAACGGCACCACTCGCCCGGTCAGGGATGTTGTCGCTGATTTGGGTTTGGCTGATTTTTCAGCCTCAGCGGGCCAAAAAGGAAATAAGGCTGACGTGCTTTACGAAGTACCTAATTTCATGAAACCTGAAAGCCAGTCCTCACAATCCGGAGCCGGGATCGTCGGGTCGAAAGTCGCTGGCGGCGGCAACGTGAAATGGAATGGCCCGGCCGACCTTCTGCAGGTATTCGACGGTGGCGTAAATGATGATAACTGGGACGTATTGGGCACCCTTATCGCACCACCGGACACGGTCGGCGACGTTGGACCCAACCATTACGTTCAGATGTACAACCTGCTGACGGAAATTTTTGACAAGGAAGGCAATTCCATTCTTGGGCCTTTCCCGACCAGCGCTTTCTTTGAGGGTCTTTTAGGTGCTTCGTATTGTGCCTATGATGACGATGGCGACCCGATTGTCATTTACGACGAGGAAACTGATCGCTGGCTGGTTTCTCAATTCTTGGCAACCAACTGGTACTCACTCTGCGTCGCCGTATCGACCAGTGGTGATCCGACCGGAAGTTACAATGTGTATGAGTTTGACTTTTACTCCGAGGGTCTTGGCTTCCCCGACTATCCGAAGTTTGGCTTCTCAACCGGTGCAGTCAATACATCGGTTAACCTTTTCCGGCCTTTCCAGGGTCCCGCAATTGGCGCTATCGACAAAGCAGAGCTTCTCGCTGGTGTTCCGGCGACCATGGTGGTGTTCGTCCCGGGTGGTAACACATTTGGTTTCGTTCCCGGGGACAATGACGGGCCTGTATTTGATAATACGCTACCGACCTTTTTCACCAACAATGGCGGCTCCGGCGATACCATCGACGTGTGGGAAGTGACTCCGGATTGGGTTGCTCCGGAAGACTCGACGATAGCCGAAGTGGCGAATATCGCGGTCTCTCCCTGGGACAGCAATCTGTGCAACGGACCCCGTGGGGCTTGCATCGACCAGCCGGGTTCGGGTACTTCCGAGGGTGGAAATCCTGATTTCCTCCCTGCGACAACGCAGGTTATCGCATACCTCGAGGGCATCACGGACCGCATGATGTTCCGCGGACAAACCCGTGATTTCGGCAAACGCAAAGTGGCCATGCTAAGCCATACCGTCGATGCTGACGGCACGGGCAAAGCCGGTGTACGCTGGTACGAGTTGCGCAACGACAAAGACATGGGCTGGAAGCTGAAGAAGGAGGAGACTTTCTCACCTGACGGCGACCACCGCTGGATGGGTAGCGTCGCGATGACTGCATCAGGCGATACCTGCCTGGGATACAGCATCTCGAGCGCAACCACCTACCCGAGTATTGGTATCACTGGCCGCAAAGGCACGTCAAACCACATGAATATCAAGGAAGTGGTGGCCTATGATGGCAACGTTTCTGGCGGTGTGCAGCGTGGTGTTGCCAGATGGGGCGATTACAGCGCCATGTCAATCGACCCGGTCGATGACACCTGCTGGTATACAACGGAAGTCCCCAGGCCGAATCAGGCCGTAAGCCCAAGTCGTGGCCTGCCATATGGCGAGTATTTCGGTTGGGGAACGAAGATCATTCAGTACGACGTAAAGTGATACTTACAAATAGGTATCAAGAGTGAAAAGGGGAGGGTCTCAATGAGGCCCTCCTTTTTTTTATCAGGAGGTGTTTGTCATCAATTCACAAACGCGCAATTCTCTTGTATTCCTGCTGGCTGCAATCTGCCTGTCTTGTGGGCTGTTTGCAATCATGCCGGTTAATGCTCTCGAAACCGGGGCCAGGGGCACGGTTCTTTGGGGACCGGTCAGGCCCGGGCCTGCCAGGGTAGGGCAAAGCGACGAAGCGCCATTTCGAGCGACATTTATCGTGTTTGCCGCCGCGCACCAGGTGGCGCGATTCGAGTCTGACGAGAAAGGTAAATTCGAGGTGCGCCTGCCCGCCGGTGTCTATACGATTGTCCCGGACAAATCGACACCCATTCCTGCCCCACAAAGCCAGGCAAAGTCAGTGACCGTTCCGCAAGACGGTTTTGTCGAAGTTACCCTCCGGTTTGATACGGGTATGCGATGATAGAGCATACTTGCAATCGCACCAGCAACTGACTTTCGCTACACATTGTGAATGGTGGAAGTCAATAAAGCGCGTTATCCGTCCACCTTTTTCAGGGTTTTATCAATTGGCATCCAGTCGACATGTGTATCGAAAAACACATTGGCTTGCGGTTGTCGGTCGATGGCCTCATCCATGCAGCCCAGTGCGATATGTAACTCGCCGGGCCAGCGTTCGGACCTGAAGAACAGGCTGCTGCCGCATTGTTGGCAAAAACCGCGTTGTGCGCCAGGAGATGAATCAAACCAGCATAGCCGGTCCTCACCGTGCGTTATATCGACCTGGCAGGCCTCGAATCCGACCCAGGTAACATAGCCGGCGCCATGGGTCTTTCTGCACATGCTGCAATGACAATGTGCACACCATTTGCTCGGCAGTCTGGTGCTAAAGCTGACGGCGCCGCAAAAACAGCTGCCGCTTACCTGCTTGTCCGTGCCCATCAATTTTTCCTCAAGCCTGAAAAATGATCCAAGCCAGCCTGACCCAATAGGCCAGCAATACAAAAACACTGAAAACAAAAACAGAAAAACGGTGCATGACCCGGTTGTAGGTCAAGTGGATAAAGCTGTGGATATAACGCGCCGCGACATAGGTCCAGGCGAGCACTACCAGGATGTTGTCCGGCACCATCAGCATCAGGGTCAGCAGGATTGCGGTGTAAAAGAGCAGCGGTGATTCAAACAGGTTTGAGTAATTGTCCGCCGCACGCGCCGAATCTGTCAGAAGTTCTCTCGATGTCGAGCGGGTGCCGATTCTTTGCGGGTGGATCTTTTTTGATTTCATCTCGGTGACACGTGTGCGGTACATGCTCACCGTGACAATAAACGTCAGCAACACCTGTGCCAGCAATGGCAATAGCAGTGGTTTGAAATACATTTTTATCTCCAACGCGATGCGTAAACGGCTAGTGTACTAGAGCAGAGCCGACTTGGGGATGTGCAAAAAGGACCGGTGCCGGCTGAACGGTAAAGTGGCGGGGGCGAAAACTTATTACGAGCGCTTCGGGCTGTGAAAACATTCGTAATTGAAGTCTGCGCCCCCACTGTATTCAAGAGGGTTTTACAACTTAGCGCAGGTGGTCAGCCCGCATTCCGGTGTGGCCCTGTTGAACATAAAACTGCTTTTACCAGTCGTAGCCCCTGCGCTCCCGGTAAGAACGATAGGACCGGTAGGTAACCGGTGGCGTATATACGGCGGCATCGATGATGGACCACAGGTGGATAACCCAGCCCAGCAGGATGCACCACAGGATAATGGACATGACAAACATGAACCCCGCCAATATCCAGCGGCCCTGCAGCAACTGCCCGAGGCCTGGGATGAAAAAGCTGCACAAGGCTGCAATTACATTGCCTGCTGAACCGCGACTCATAATTTTCTCCTTTCGTGCCAGAATTTATAGATAATTTATCTTATGCAGTTTTCATGCCATTTTTGACATGCCCGGGGGCAAGCGTGCCGTAACGCTTGTGTATCAAGCGGTACGGCATTTTTACGCCTGAACTTTCCGGCTATATTTCTGAATGAGACCGGCGCGGCATTGAGGGCCATCCCCAATAATTGGCGAAATCGACCAATCGGTGAATCAGGCATTAAAATCACCAAACTGAATGCGGATTGAAGCAGTCGCACGTATAATGTGCGGCTGATTTAAGGTCATTTAAATAAGGAACCCAAACCATGAGCTACGAACATATTAAAATTCCCTCGAGTGGCGACAAGATCACAATTCAAAATGACAAATTGGTGGTTACTGATAACCCGATCCTCGGTTTTATCGAAGGTGACGGAATCGGTGGCGATATTACCCGTGCATCGATGCGTGTCTGGAATGCCGCTGTCGAAAAGGCCTATGGTGGAAAACGCAAGGTTCACTGGGCCGAATTGTTCCTCGGTGAAAAGGCCGCGGGTATCTATGATGGCAACTACTTCCCTACAGAAACACTCGAAGCTGTCAAGGAACTCATCGTCTCGGTCAAGGGTCCGTTGACGACCCCGGTCGGCGGTGGCTTTCGTTCATTGAACGTATCACTTCGCCAGGACCTCGACCTGTATGCCTGCGTGCGTCCGGTCGAGTATTTCGAGGGCGTTCCTTCGCCGATGAAACGCCCGGAAGAAGTCAACGCGATCATCTTCAGGGAAAATACGGAAGACGTTTACGCCGGCATCGAATACGAATCCGGCACACCAGAAAACGAGAAGCTGGCCAAGTTCTTGCGTGAAGAAATGGGCGCCCAGTTTTTCGAAGGTGCAGGCATCGGCATCAAGCCGATTTCCGCGTTTGGTTCAAAGCGCCTGGTGCGCAAGGCGATCCAGTACGCGATCGAGCATAATCTTGACAGCGTCACGTTGGTTCACAAGGGTAACATCCAGAAATTCACCGAAGGTGCTTTCCGTAAATGGGGTTACGAAGTCGCGGCCGAGGAGTTTGCCAGCGAAACGATTACCGAAGCCGAACTATGGGACACATACGATGGCAAGCGTCCAGAAGGCAAGGTGGTCATCAAGGACCGTATCGCCGATATCATGTTTCAGCTAATGCAGTTACGCCCGGCGGAATTCAACGTGCTGGCGACCACCAATCTCAACGGTGATTACCTGTCCGACGCAATGGCGGCCGAAGTCGGCGGCATGGGTATCGCCCCGGGCGCCAATATGGCAGATCATATCGCCGTTTTCGAAGCGACCCATGGCACCGCTCCCAAGTACGCCAACCTTGATAAGGTCAACCCCAGTTCACTGATGTTCTCCGGTTCGATGATGTTTGATTACATCGGCTGGACGGAAGTGTCTGCCCTGATCGCCAAGGCTTTTGGTGCGACCATCAAGCAGAAAATTGTCACCTACGATTTCGCCCGCCAGATGGAAGGCGCCACCGAGGTTTCGACTTCTGCCTTCGCGGATGCGATTATCGGCAACATGTAGTCGGGATAGTTGCTGTGGTTGCAATTTTTGAACGCACAGCACATTGTTTGGCGATACGTTCGCCGGAAGAAAAATGTGCCGCCGTCACCGATCTGTGGCTGGCGGTTCAGACCGGTGATTTCGAGTTCGATACCGCTACACCGGTCGCGCCGATCGGCGTAGCGGGTCACCCCGTCAGGCCTGAACTCGTGGAACCGTCCAAGCTGCGGCGCCGGCGGCTTGGCAGTGACACGGGTCGCGCGGCCCTGGTACACGCCGTTGCGCACATTGAATTCAATGCCATCAACCTGGCCCTGGACGCGGTTTACCGTTTCCGGGATATGCCGTCGCAGTATTACTTCGACTGGTCATCCGTCGCGGCCGATGAAGTCCGTCATCATCAAATGCTGTCCTCGCGGTTACGGTCGATGGGCTTTTGTTATGGTGATTTTCCCGCCCACAACGGATTATGGGAAATGGCCCAGAACACGGCGGATGACTGTATGAAACGCATGGCCCTGGTGCCGCGGGTTCTGGAAGCACGCGGTCTGGATGTCACGCCCCCCATGATCGAAAAATTGCGTTCCGCGGGTGACGACGAAACCGTTGCTATTCTGGAGATTATCCTGATTGAGGAGGTCCGGCACGTGGAGATCGGCAGCCACTGGTTCCGCTATGGCTGTGCGCAACGCGGCCTGGAACCCGAATCCACGTTTCTGAGCCTGGTGAAAGAACTATATACCGGTACGCTCAGGGGTCCGTTCAATATCCCTGCACGAATGAAGGCCGGATTCACGCAGCGTGAAATGGACGCGATTGCATCGCTGTATTAGCTTTCCGGTTTCGGTAGTGAAACACGCTGTTGATGCCGGCAGGATTCCGACAAAGCTTGAATTGTCGATCGTGAAGCTTGCAGGTTCCAGCGACTAGGCTGAATGCGGCAACACCGACAGGTCGTAGTGACCGGCATGCACCCGTAACACGCTGCCCTGCGTGTACCAGTCGCCCAGGACGATCCTCCGCGCATTTTGACCCTGTATCTCAAGATCATGGGTCGCAGGACGGTGGGTGTGGCCGTGAATCATCCTGAGTACGCCGTGACGCTCAAATGCGGCCTTCACTTCAGCGGGGTTCACATCCATGATGTTCATGTCCAGGTTACCCTTGTGCGCGGCGCTGGCGTCGCGGGCCTGCAGGGCGGTCTGCCGTCTTTCCGGCGCACTTTTGGCCAGAAAGTCCTGTTGCCATGCGGGGTCCCTGACCACGTTCCTGAATTGTTGATAGGCGACGTCATCCGTACACAGGCTGTCGCCGTGCATCAGCAAGACCCTCTCGCCGTAGAGGTCCACCACGTGTTCTTCAGGCAACAACTGTAGTCCGGCCAACGCCGCATAGTTGTCCTGCAACAGGAAATCACGGTTACCGTGCATGAAATAGCAGGGCACACCGTTCCTGCCCAGATGCTTCAAGGCGGTTGCAACTTCGACCGCGCACTTTGAGGGTACGTCATCGCCCAGCCAGAATTCAAAGAGGTCGCCGAGGATGTAAAGCGCGTCAGCGTGGATGGCCTCTTCCTGCAAAAACTTCAGCAACAGGGCGGTGGTTTCCGGTCTCCGGTCATCCAGGTGTAAATCTGAAATGAATAGGGTGGGCATGTTCAGCCCGGGGGCGCGGGTAGGATTTCAACTGACTCGATTATCACGGGTTCAAGCGGTGCATCCTGGGGTCCGGTTTCAACAAAACGGATATCATCCACAACATCCATACCGTCGATGACGCGGCCAAAAACGGCATAGCCCCACTCCCGGGAATTTTCCGTGCCGACGTGGTCGAGTGAGCCGTTCATTTCGACGTTGATGAAGAATTGGGAAGTCGCGGAATTCACATCATTGGTGCGCGCCATGGCAACCGTACCGCGGAGATTTTTCAGACCATTATCAGCTTCGTTGACGATGGGGTCGCGGGTTTGCTTGGCGACAAGATCCATCCCGTCTTCGTCTTCCACGGCCTCGAGACCGCCACCCTGGATCATGAAATAGCTGATGACGCGATGGAAAACGGTGCCGTCATAAAAACCGTCCCTGGCGTATTGCAGGAAGTTTTCAACAGAAATTGGGGCTTCCCTGGGGAATAATTCCAACCTGATATCGCCATGGTTGGTGTGCAGGGTGACCTGCGGGTTAACGGCTTCGGTCTGCGCGTTTGCGGCAGACAAGCCAAGTAACATCACAGCGAAAAAGGAAATCAACTGTTTCATGGTGTAATTCTCCGTGTTTTCTGGGTCAGTCCGGTCAATGATACTGGGCTATTGTATGAGTATAAAGACACTTTCGTCCGGGTCGTCTCCCGGCGGTGCCAGACCCCGCTTTTCGGAGATGCTCAATAGTCCATTTCACGGTCGTTTTATGGTAACATCAAGTGTTGGTGTCGGTCGTCAAAACCGCAATTGGGCACCCCAAAGAACAGACAATAAATAACATTATAAATCAATAAGATATGAATTTCCGGAGTAGACACATTTAATGGCTGAACTCGCTAAAGAAGTCCTGCAGGTCAACCTCGAAGACGAAATGCGCCAGTCCTACATGGACTATGCCATGAGCGTCATTGTCGGCCGCGCCTTACCCGATGTCAGGGACGGTCTGAAGCCGGTTCACAGGCGCGTCCTTTTTGCCATGAGTGAGCTGGGCAACGACTGGAATAAAGCCTACAAAAAATCTGCCCGTGTGGTGGGTGACGTTATTGGTAAATACCATCCTCATGGTGATTCCGCCGTTTACGACACCATCGTGCGCATGGCACAACCGTTTGCGATGCGCTATATGCTGGTGGACGGACAGGGCAACTTTGGTTCGGTCGACGGCGACGCCGCGGCGGCCATGCGTTACACCGAAGTCCGCATGTCGAAACTGGCCCATGAACTATTGGCCGATCTCGACAAGGAGACGGTCGACTTCGGTCCGAATTACGATGAATCCGAATATGAGCCACTGGTGCTCCCAACCCGCGTGCCGGGCCTGCTGATCAATGGATCCGCCGGCATCGCCGTGGGTATGGCCACCAATATACCGCCACACAACATCAATGAAGTGATCAGTGCCACGATCGCGCTGATTGAGAATCCGGACCTCGATATCGACGGCATCATGCAGCATTTACCGGGTCCCGATTTTCCAACAGCCGGTTTGATCAATGGCGCACAAGGTATATACGACGCATACCATACCGGTCGTGGGCGAATCTACATGCGCGCCGTGACGCACGTCGAGACCAATGAACACACCGGCAAAAATACATTGATCGTCACCGAGTTGCCTTACCAGGTCAACAAAGCGCGCTTGCTGGAAAAAATTGCCGAACTGGTCAAGGATAAAAAACTGGATGGCATCACGGAGTTGCGTGACGAATCCGACAAGGACGGCATGCGTGTCGTCATTGAATTGCGCCGCGGTGAAGTGCCTGAAGTCATTCTGAATAACCTCTACAAGCAAACCATGATGCAGAACGTATTCGGCATCAATATGGTTGCGTTGGTCGAAGGACAGCCACGCTTGCTGAATATCAAGGAAATTCTGCATGCCTTTATCGGTCACCGCCGTGAGGTTGTGACCCGACGCACGTTGTTCGAACTGCGCAAAGCGCGAAACCGTGCCCACGTACTCGAAGGACTGACGGTTGCCCTCGCCAATCTCGATGAACTGATCGAGATGATCAAAACCTCGCCATCACCTGCAGAAGCCAAGGAACGCCTGTTGGCCAAGTTGTGGGATCCCGGACTGGTGCGTGCAATGCTGGGGCAGGGTGGGGCCGAGACATCGAGACCTGAAAACCTCGAGCCAGAATACGGCTTGCAGGATACCGGGTACCAGTTGTCACCGGTACAAGCGCAGGAAATTCTAAACATGCGTCTGCACAGGTTGACCGGGCTTGAGCAGGATAAATTGACCACGGAATACGGGGAAATACTCGCCACGGTCAGATCCCTGCTGGAGATACTTTCGGATCCGGCACGCCTGATGGAAGTGATCCGCGAGGAGTTGCAGGAAATACTGGAAAAATACGGCGATGCACGGCGCACGGTCATCCTCGAACACAAGCTCGATCTCAGTCTCGAGGACCTGATCACTGAAGAGGATGTAGTAGTCACCATATCCCATGAGGGTTACGCCAAGTCACAGTCGCTTGACCGTTACCAGGCACAGCGTCGTGGCGGCAAGGGCAAGTCGGCGACCCGGGTCAAGGAAGAGGACTTTATCGACAAGATTTTTGTCGCCAACACGCATGACACACTCCTGTGCTTTACTTCACGCGGCAAAATCTACTGGCTCAAGGTATACGAACTTCCCCAGGCCAGCCACGTCAGTCGTGGCAAACCCATCGTCAACCTGTTGCCGTTGGAAAAAGAGGAGCGCGTCAATGCCGTACTGCCGGTGCGCGATTACTCCGACGACCTGTTCGTGTTTTTTGCAACACGTAACGGCATCGTCAAGAAGACTCCGCTGAAGGCATACAGCAACCAGCGCACCAATGGGATCTGGGCCATCAATCTCGATGAGGACGACGAACTGGTTAACGTTGAAATCACGCATGGTGGCAGCGAGGTCATGCTTTTCTCGAGTTCCGGCAAATGCATCCGCTTTGCAGAAAAGAACGTCACCTCGGTTGGACGGACCGCGAGGGGCGTGATTGGCATCCGCCTGCGGGAAGACCAGCAGGTGGTCTCAATGCTGGTAATGGGCGAGGGCGACATACTCACCGTCACCGAGCGTGGTTATGGCAAACGTACAAAACCTGAAGAGCATTCCTGCCAGGGTCGCGGCGGACAGGGTGTCATCGGTATCCAGACTTCACCGCGAAATGGTCGTCTGATATCCGCCCTGCAGGTGACTGACGATGACGATATCATGCTGATCTCTGATGGCGGCACACTGGTCAGGACACACGCCCACGAGATATCCACGCTGGGCCGCAATACCCAGGGTGTAACGCTGATACGCCTCAGTGAGGATGAAAACCTGGTCGGCCTGGCGCGGATTCAGATTGAAGACGAAGCGGAAGGCCCGGTGGACGGGGTTGACGAGAGCGAAGTTAACGGGAGCGAACCCGGGGAATAGCTCTGAAACGATGGGCCCGTTGGCTATGGGCCCATCCAAGCGGTTAAAAGAACACCGTTTTATTTTTTGTTGGTTGAAATGCCCAGCATCTGGTAAGGCGGGCAATAACCCGTAGCACCCGTCAATAAAGGCACCAGACCAATCGCACCCCACCATGATTGATAAACGAATCCGGCGGCGAGAATAGCCAGGCCGGCAACCACACGAATGACACGTTCCGTTTTACCTACATTGCACTGCATTTCGTTCTCCTGTCAGAGTGCCGCCAAAACAGATTCGGCTGAACTTACGCGGAATTCACCGGGGGCTTCGACCATCAGTTGCGTGACACGCCCGTCGTCAGCCACAAGTGCAAATCGCTGTGACCGCTGGCCCATGCCAAATGCGGTTCCATCCAGTTGCAGTCCAAGTGCCCTGGTAAACTCACCGTTTCCATCCGCGAGCATGTCAATACCATTTGCATTGGCGCTTTTACCCCATGCATGCATCACAAAGACGTCGTTAACCGCCATGCAAGCAATGGCATCTACCCCCTTGCCGGTGATCTCGTCTGCAAGTTCCACGAATCCTGGAAGATGGTAGGCCGAGCAGGTGGGTGTAAATGCACCGGGTACCGAAAAAAGGACCACTTTACGACCGGCGAAATAATCACCGGTTAAAATGGGCTGTGGTCCGTTATTTGTCATTTGGCTCAATACCGCTGAAGGAATTGTGTCACCGATCTCGATGGTCATGATCTGCTACCTTGGATTTTTTATCAGGCCGCGATGGCTTCTGTAATGGCGGTGAATAATTTATCCGGGTTCACCGGTTTGGTCACATAGGCCGCCGCACCCTGGCGCATTCCCCAGACACGATCGGCTTCGCCGTCCTTGGTGCTGACAAATATGACGGGGATGTTGCACGTGGCAATATCCTTGGACAGTTTACGGGTCGCCTGGAAGCCGCTCATGCCTGGCATGACGACATCCATAAGGATGACATCAGGTGATTCCTGACGGGCGATTTCGATTGCCTGGTCACCACTTTCCGCAGTAATAGTCTCGTGCCCCCAGTTTTCGATCAGGTTTTTCAGTGTAAAAACCTGGGCCGGGGAATCATCTACTATTAAAACTTTCGCCATTGGTGTCGATCCAAATTGAAGGGTTTCTTGATCTGGAATTATGCACCAATTGCAGGCAAAAAAGCAGTAATCTTTATATTATCGCACACGGTCTATTCAAGATTGACAACCGTGCGTCCGAGCGCCTTGCCTTTCATCAGCACATCGAAGGCTTCGCCGAGGTCATCCAGGCTGACCTCGTTGTTGACTATCGAGTCGAGGTGGCGAGGGCGCCACTCATTGGCAAGACGATCCCAAAGCGTTTTTCTCAGCGCATACGGTGCATTGACTGAACTGATTCCGATCAGGCTGACCCCACGTAGTATCAGCGGCAGATTGGTCGCGTTTAAGCCGATGCCACCTGCCATCCCGCAGACCGCGATGTTACCCCAAAGGCCGATGACCCGGCTGATACCGGCCAGCATGTCACCGCCGACACTATCGATACAGCCCGCCCAGCGTACGGACTCAAGCGGGTGTTGGCCCCAATGCAGATCGTGACGGGAGATACACTGGCGTGCGCCCAGTTCTTCAAGATAGTCAAACTGTTCCACTTTACCGGTAATCGCGTGTACCTCGTACCCGGCGCGTGTCAGGATATCGATGGCAAAACTTCCAACCCCGCCCGAAGCTCCGGTTACGAGGATCGGTCCTGCCTCGGGTGTCTGGCCCAGCGCTTCCATGCGGTAAAGGGAAATCGCCGCGGTGAAACCGGCGGTACCGAGGCCCATGACCTCGCGGGTTGTCAGTCCCGCAGGCAGCGGGACCACACTGCTGCTGTCCAGTCGCATGTACTGGCTGTAGCCGCCGTCGCGTTTTTCCGAAAGCAAGCAACCGGTGACCAGCACCTTGTCGCCCGGTGAAAATTGCCCACTTTCCGAGGCGACCACTTCACCCGCAACGTCAATGCCGCCAACGAGCGGAAATTTTTGCAGAATTTTTCCTTTGCCGGTTGCGGCCAGGGCATCCTTGTAATTGATGCCCGACCACTCACCACGAATGACCACGTCGCCTTTATTCAGATCATCGAGGCCGATTTTTTCAATACCCGAGCGGTAACCCTCGGCATCGTTGTGAATACGAAAAGCTTTGAATGATTCCGGTATCTTTGTCATTGGCACTTCACCTTTATTGCTAATCAGTTGCCCCTGTGTATGGCACGCTTATCGACGTGCAGCGCCGCCTCGTGCACGGCTTCTGAAAGGGTCGGGTGGGCGTGGACGATACGCGCCAGGTCTTCGCTCGCGCCGCGGAATTCCATCGTCACGACACATTCGGCGATCAGTTCGGACGCGTTTGGACCGATGATGTGCACACCGAGTATTTCATCGGTCGCCTCATCCGCGAGCATCTTGACCATGCCGGCGGCATCACCCATCGCAAGCCCGCGGCCAGTGGCTGCGAACGGGAACGAGCCGCTGCGGTAGGACACGCCCTCCTCTTTGAGCTGCCGCTCTGTCTTGCCGACCCAGGCGATCTCTGGATCCGTATAAATGACCCAGGGAATGGTGTCGAAGTGGATGTGGGCCGCTTTGCCGGCGATCAATTCGGCCACGGCGATACCTTCTTCGGAGGCCTTGTGCGCCAGCATCGGACCGCGGACACAATCGCCGATTGCCCACACGCCCTGCACGCTGGTTTGCGAACGTTCATTGACATCGACCTGGCCACGCTCGTTCAGCTTGACGCCACTATCGTCCGCCAGCAGACCCTGGGTGTAGGGTTTACGACCGACCGCGACCAGCAGGCGGTCAAATGTGATTTCACTCTCGCCCTTTTTGTCTTCGAGTTTGACCTTGACTTCGCCATCGACGACGCTGGCTGATTTGACCAGGGTGCCGAGCCGGATATCCAGACCCTGTTTTTCGAACAGCCGGGCGGCCTGTTTGGAAATGTCCTGGTCCGCAGCAGGCAAGAACCCCGGCAGTGCTTCGAGCAGGGTAACCTCGGAGCCAAGACGCTGCCATACCGAACCCAGTTCAAGGCCGATAACACCGGCGCCGATGACACCGAGACGCGCCGGTGCTTCCGTCAGGTCCAGCGCACCCTCGTTATCGATGATGTACTCATCGTCAAACGTCACATTGGGAATGGCAATCGGAACGGAACCGCTGGCAAGGATGACGTTTTCCGCCTCCAGCGTGATTTTCTCGTCGGAGGCGTGGGGTGTAAATTCAACTTTGCGCCCGGCCATCAGGCGTCCGCGACCGTGGAACTGCTTGACTTTGCTGGCCTTGAAAAGCTGGGCGACCCCCCCGGTCAATTTGCTGACCACCGAATCCTTGCGCTTGATCATGGTGTCGATATCGATACTGGCGTTGGAGACACTGATGCCATGGGCGGCATAGTCGTGCTTCAGGTGGTGGAAATGCTTGGAGCTGTCCAGCAGGGCCTTGGATGGGATACAACCGACATTAAGACAGGTGCCGCCCAACGCCGCCTTGCCGTCCTTACCAGTGTTCATGTCGATGCAGGCGGTTTTAAGCCCGAGTTGTGCCGCTCTGATCGCGGCCACGTAACCGCCGGGGCCACCGCCGATTATGATCACATCAAATTTTTCAGTCATTAATTTTCCAGTTTCGGTCAGACTACAATGTTTACTTGGGTACCAAACCCGGTTTAGTCAATGATGGATAGCCAGATGATCCTCTGAACCCATCTGTTCTAAAGGTTTAACAACATTCGTGCCGGGTCTTCGAGCGCGTCTTTAACGGCAACCAGGAATAACACCGCGTCTTTGCCATCGATGATGCGATGATCATAACTCAGGGCGATGTACATCATGGGTCGCACCACCAATTCACCCGCCTCAACCATCGCGCGTTCCTTGATCGCGTGCATACCGAGGATTGCGCTTTGCGGCGGATTCAACAACGGTGTCGAGAGCAATGAGCCAAAAGTGCCGCCGTTCGTGATGGAAAAAGTTCCGCCCTGCAGGTCCTCGAGCGTGATGGAACCGTCGCGGGCCCTGGTAGCAAAATCCCTGATACTCACTTCCGCATCGGCCAGCGTCATGTGCTCGGCATTTCGAAGGATGGGTACCATCAGACCACGTTCGGTCGATACGGCGATACCGATATCCTGGTAACCGTGGTAGACGATTTCTTTACCCTCGAGGGATGCGTTGACAATCGGGTGTTTGCGCAAGGCGGCACAGACCGCCTTGACAAAGAAAGACATCAGGCCCAGCTTGACGCCGTGTTCCTTTTCAAAGGCGTCCTTGTATTTTGACCGCAGGTCCATGACCGCCTTCAGGTCCACCTCGTTGAACGAGGTCAGAATAGCCGCTGTGTTTTGCGCCTGTTTCATCCGCTCGGCGATGGTTGAACGCAAACGTGTCATCTTCACACGTTCTTCCGGACGCAGCGCGGACGAATCGGCATTACGTACATAGTTGATCATGTCACCCTTGGTGATGCGTCCGCCGCGCCCGGTGCCGGAAACCTTGCTGACATCGGCTTTTTCCTCTTCCGCAACCCTGCGTGCCGCAGGGCTGAGTTTTGCCGCTTCTGTTGCAGGCGCCGGCTTGTCTTCAGCAGCGGCAGATTGTTCCGGTGATTCTTTAGTTTTATCGGCAGGTTTGTCTTTAGCTTTATCGTCTGATTTATCGTCAGATTTATCGTCTGATTTATCATTAGTTTTATCATCTGATTTATCGTCAGGTTCGGCGGCAGCTTCCACTTCGCCTTCTTCGATGATGCCGAGCAGTTCATCGCTGGTGACGGTTTCACCGCTGTCACGGACAATCTTTTTGACCACCCCGTCCACCGGCGATGGTACTTCGAGCACCACCTTGTCGGTTTCCAGGTCGACCAGGTTTTCGTCCCGGCGGATGCTGTCACCCGGTTTTTTATGCCACGTGGCGACCGTTGCATCTGCGACGGATTCTGGCAAAACCGGTACTTTTATTTCTGTACTCATCGTCTTCCTCTTTTGGGGCCAGAAAGCACGGCTTGAACTGTTCGCCGGCCCCGGGTATTTAAATAAAAAATAGCGCTATGTTCTCTTGGATCAACGCCTGCTTCATGGTTTTTCACCAGCACCGGTGGTGATGGCTTCCTGGACCAGTTTACGCTGCTCTTCAGCGTGTACAGAATGATACCCCACCGCCGGGGATGCCGAACTCGGCCGGCCGGCGTAATAGAGGGTCTGCCCTTCGTGCATGTCGTGCAGCAGGTTATGCATGGTCTGGTACCAGGCGCCCTGGTTCCGCGGTTCTTCCTGGCACCATACAATCTCGCAGTTGGAAGGGTAACTGTCAAAAATAAAAGACAGTTCCTGGTGTGGAATCGGGTAGAGCTGCTCGACTCGCACCACTGCAACATCCTTTTGTTCGCTTTCGCCGAGTGCTTCCATCAGGTCGTAATACACCTTACCGGCGCACAGGACGACACGTTTGACCTGCGTCTTGTCCGCGATTCGGTCATCGTCGATGAGCAACTGGAAACCACCGCTGGTCAGTTCCTCAAGGGTCGAGGTGGATGCCTTGTTCCGCAGCAGGCTCTTGGGTGTCATGACAATCAGCGGCTTGCGCGTCGACATTACGATCTGCCGGCGGATCATGTGGAACATTTGCGCCGGTGTGGAGGGTACGCAGACCTGGATGTTGTCGTTTGAACACAATTGCATGAATCGTTCCAGACGGGCGCTCGAGTGCTCTGGTCCCTGGCCTTCGTAGCCGTGGGGTAAAAACATCACCAGGCCACACATGCGACCCCACTTGGCTTCACCGGAGCTCAGAAACTGGTCGATGACGACCTGCGCGCCATTGGCAAAATCCCCGAACTGTGCTTCCCATATGACCAGTGTCTCGGGCGCGGCGGTGGCGTAACCGTATTCAAATCCCAGCACGGCCTCTTCGGACAAGAGGGAGTCGATGATATGCACATCAATCTGGGGGTCAATTTCCTCCAGTGGCGTGTACAGGGCCCCGTCCTGCTGGTTATGCAATACGGCGTGGCGGTGGAAGAAGGTGCCGCGGCCGGTGTCCTGGCCGACCAGGCGCAAGCCGGTGCCGGTCCTGATGAGGGTGGCGTAGGCAAGGGTCTCGCAAAACCCCCAGTCCAGGCGTTGCTTTCCGCGCGCCATTTTCTTACGGTCATCGATGATTTTCTTAACCCGGGGATGCAGGACGAAACCGTCCGGCAAGCGTGTCATCTTTTCCGCCAACCGTTTGATCTCATCGGCATCGACGCCGGTCTCGATACCGCTGCCGGTATAATCGCCCCCCTGGTCAAAATTCCGCCAATTGGCGGCGTGCTTGTTGGTGCGCGGATGAGACTCGACATCGGCCACCTGTTCGCCGTCATCGAGCTTGCGGCGGTATTCGTCCATCAGCAATTGCGGATAATCCGGCTCAATGAATTTGCGCTTGATCAGTTCGTCGGCATATTTTTGCCGGGTTGATTGCAGGCCGCGGATGATCTTGTACATCATCGGCTGGGTTGCGGCGGGTTCGTCGGCCTCGTTGTGTCCGTGCTTACGGTAACAGATCAGGTCGATGACCACGTCGCGGTTGAACTCCTGGCGAAAATCACAGGCGATTTTCATGACGTGATGGACCGCTTCCGGGTCATCGGCATTGACGTGAAAAATCGGCGCATGGACCATTTTGGCAATCGCGGTGCAATACAGGGTTGAGCGTGTATCCAGCTTGTTGCTGGTGGTGAAACCGATCTGGTTGTTAATGATGATATGCATTGTTCCGCCGACTGCAAAACCGCGAACCTCGGACATCTGGAACAACTCCATGACCACACCCTGAGCGGAAAACGCGGCGTCGCCGTGGATCAGAATCGGCATGACCGTATCCAGCGTTTCATCCCTGCGTCGGGTCAGGCGGGCACGTGCCGATCCGACCACGACCGGGTTGACGATTTCAAGGTGTGACGGGTTAAAGGCCAGCGCCATGTGCACTTCGCCGCCCGGGGTCTGGATATCCGACGCGAATCCAAGGTGGTACTTGACATCACCCGGACGGTCCGGATTGCTGATGCCGTGCTTGCCTTCAAATTCATCGAACAAAATCGCCGGGGACTTGCCGAGGATGTTGACCAGTACGTTCAAACGCCCGCGGTGCGCCATACCGATGACCACTTCCTCGACGTCGTGCTGGCCGGCATACAATATTGTTTCATGCAACAGCGGGATCAGGCTGTCACCACCCTCAAGTGAAAACCGTTTCTGGCCGACGTAGCGGGTGTGCAGGTATTTTTCCAGACCCTCGGCTGCCGTCAGCATCTGCAGAATACGGTGCCGGTCGGCATCGTTGACATTGTAGAACCCCTGTGAGCCTTCCAGTTTGGCCCGCATCCAGTCACGCTTGGTGGTATCGACCATGTGCATGTATTCGGTACCGATGCTCTTGCAATAGACACGCTCGCACAATTCGATGATGTCCCTGAGTTTCATGCGTGGTGACGATACGGCCAGCGAACCGGTATCAAACTCGTGTTCGAGGTCGGACTCGTTCAGGTCATGGAAGTCGAGTTTGAGATCGGCGACCGGTGCGTGGTGGGCCCGGCCCAACGGGTCAAGTTTCGCAACTTCGTGGCCGCGTATACGGTAGGAATTGATCAGGCGTGATACGCTGGCCTGCTTGCGGTCAGTGAATTCCGTGCCAGACGCCGGGTAACCCATGGTACCGAGTGGCAGCTTGCGAAAACGTTCCTCGACTTCGATATGACCGGCCTCCGGTTCGTCGGTTGCGGGCATCGATTCGAAATATTTGCGCCATTGCTCCGGTACCTTTTCCGGGTCTTCCAGCCAGGTTTCGTACCAGGCTTCTATATAGGTCGCGTTGCCACCATAGAGGTGCGAGGTCAGGTATAACTGCTCCAGTGTTGAGCTCACAATGTCAGTGCCTTCCGGGTTCCGCTAGTTGAAGTAAATCTGGTGTCGAACCATCTAGCATACAACACCTCAAAAGTTCTTACATGAAAATTATATTGCCTATTCGACCAGTATAACTGACCCATTCAATTATTCACCATCAGGAAATGCCCGTTATTGACCAGCCTGGCCAGCGTTTGCAATGATACCGGGTCCAGCATGTCCTTGCTTAGACAGGGCTGCTCACTTTCACACAAGGTCTCGGCGAGCTGAATACTGCAGTCATATGACTGGCCGGCGGCATACATACGGGCGCCATCCCGGTATTCAATCCAGGCCAGTCGGGTCCAGGGGTTACGCAGCAGACAAACACCCTGCTGGAGTGCCCTGAGCAATTTCCCCGCCCTGATGGTAGTGGGCGGCGGCAGTGGCTCGTGCGCCATCCTGAAGCGGCTCACAAAGGCGGCCAGAAAGTTGTCCAGGTCCGGGTTCGCATCCAGTCCCGCGAGCATCAGAGCGCGCAAATTGTGCAGCGCGCTGCGCTCGATCTCCCCGGGGCGGGTGACCGGTTCAAGAGCGGGGTCTGAATACCTTCCACCCTCGTGGCCTTTGATCGCGAACCATTCACCGAGCCCCTGTAGCAAATCGGCAGCGGAAGGTGCGCGCGCGCCGATGGAGAAGGTCATGCCGGGCTCCAGGGCGACACCGTGATGGGCGATATCGGGCGGCAGGTAGAGCATGTCACCGGGTTCGAGCACCCATTCCTGCTGCGGATTAAATTGTTTCAGCACATTCAGGGGACAGTCATCCAGTAATTCCGGGTCAAATGCATCCGCAATCTGCCAGCGGCGCCTGCCTTCTGCTTGCAACAGAAACACATCATACTGATCCACGTGCGGTCCGACCGAACCGCCGCTCGCGGCGAAGCTGATCATCAGGTCGTCAAGGCGCCAGCGGGGGATAAAGCTGAACTGGTGCATCAGATCCTGCAGCGGTGCGTAATGCTTTTCCACGTCCTGCACCAGCAGGGTCCAGTTTTCTTCTCCTAAAGTTGCAAAATCAGCATCCGTGAAAGGACCGTGATCAAGTGTCCAGTCCGCAGCATCAAATGTTCCCCTGACCAGGCGTGATTCGGCCATTTCCTCGCAGGCCAGCCCCGCCAGGTCATCACCATCGAGCAAAGGCACGAAGCCGGGGATCGCCTGACGAATCAGGCAGGGTTGCTTTTGCCAGTACTGTTCGAGAAACTGCGCAATGCTAAAGGACCCCAGCGGTGCGGTCATGAACCGCCCCGGCCGAGGGAAGCAGCCATCTCTGCGGCGTTGCCGGTGTATGTCGCAGGTGTCAGATCCAGTAATCTCTGCCTGTCATCGGCAGGAATGTCCAGCGACTGGATAAATTCCACCAGTATCCCGGCGGTGATTGCCTTGCCGCGTGTCAGCGCCTTGAGTTGTTCGTAAGGATTTTCTATGCCATGCAGGCGCATGACGGTCTGGATGGGTTCGGCCAGCACTTCCCAGCTATTGTCGAGATCAACGCTCAGTTTTTGCCGGTTGAGCTGAAGTTTTCCGAGGCCTTTGAGCAGCGAGGAATAGGCGATCATTCCATGGCCTGCGGCCGTGCCGATGGTGCGTAAAACGGTGGAGTCAGTCAGGTCCCGCTGCCAGCGCGAAACCGGTAGTTTCTCCGCCAGGTGGCCCAGCAGTGCATTGGCAACACCGAGGTTGCCCTCGGCATTTTCAAAGTCAATCGGGTTGACCTTGTGTGGCATCGTTGATGAACCGACTTCACCAGCGACGGTTTTCTGGCGGAAGTAGCCAATGGAAATATAGGCCCAGATATCCCGGCAAAAATCGATCAGGATCGTATGGTAACGGCTCAGCACGTGAAAACTCTCGGCCATCCAGTCATGGGGCTCGATCTGCGTGGTCCACGGATTAATGGTCAAACCCAGCGATTCGACAAACTGTTGTGCAAAAACCGGCCAGTCCACTTCCGGACAGGCAGTCACATGCGCATTGAAATTACCGACGGCTCCGTTGATCTTTCCGAAGATGGGTTGACGGGCCATTTGCTCTGTCTGCCGTTGCAGGCGCACAGCCACGTTGGCAATTTCTTTACCCATGGTCGTCGGAGAAGCCGTCTGACCATGCGTGCGGGAAAGCATTGCAACCCCGGCATATTTGTTCGCCATGTTTTTCAGGGCATGGTCGATCTCGTTGAAAACCGGTTGCCATATCCGCGCACGCGCTTCCTGCAACATCAGCGCATAGGCGAGGTTATTGATATCCTCAGAGGTGCAGGCGAAGTGCAGGAACTCGGAAAGGCCGGCCAGTTCACCCTGTTTTGAAAAACATTCCTTAAGATAGTACTCAACCGCCTTGACATCGTGGTTGGTGGTTGCCTCGATATCTTTGACCCGTTGTGCAGCATCCAGGTCGAAATCTTTGACCAGGTCGTCGAGGAATGTGTTGGCCGTCTTGGTGAGATTCGGTACCTGCGGGAAGGATGTGCTGGCGGCAAGCGCCTGGAACCAGCGGATTTCGACGGTCACCCTGTAGCGGATCAAGCCGTATTCGCTGAAAATTTCGCGCAGGCCGGCAGTGCGTCCGGCATAACGTCCATCGACGGATGAGATAGCGGTAAGGGATGAAAGCTGCATGATTTTCTGACTCTTTTTGAGGCGGCATTATGATACCACCGAGTCCCGGGTAAGTGACCATTGCCTGATGTTTTTCGGGCGCCGGAATACGCGATCGGCCCATGCCGGTTGAAATCCGCGGCCGGAGCGCATTATCCAAACAGTGTGCCGGGCACGTTTTTATAAACCATTTGGATCCACCTGCAGGTTCCTTGAATTGCGCGATGATAATCATTGTCCAGGCGTATCGTATAAACTTGTAACAGACGATATTTAACAGGGTTTTGACTGGAGTGATTGAGATGGACGAGACGCGTACCGAACAGGACACGATGGGTGAGTTACAGGTGCCGGCAGAAGCGTTGTGGGGGGCGCAGACACAACGCGCAGTGAATAATTTCCCGATCAGCGGCATTCCCATACCACCGGCCCTGATCCGCGCACTCGGTGTGATCAAGTCAGCCGCTGCGGGCGTCAATCACGACCTGGGCCTGCTGGATGAGCAGCGCGCGCAAGCCATCCGGGCGGCGGCCGGCAAAGTAGCCGCCGGTGAGTACAATGACCAGTTCCCGATTGATATATTCCAGACAGGTTCCGGCACCAGCAGCAACATGAATGCCAACGAAGTCATCGCCCGCCTCACGGCCCGGCAGGGGGTGGAGGTGCACCCCAACGACCACGTCAACATGGGACAGAGTTCCAACGATGTGATTCCGACGGCCATCCAGGTCAGCGCCTGTCTCGAAACCAGTGAAGCACTCTTGCCGGCTTTAAGACATTTGCAGGCGGTGCTCGATGACAGGGCAAGGGAGTTGAAGGACGTCGTCAAGACCGGCCGCACGCACCTGATGGATGCGATGCCGGTGACCTTTGGACAGGAACTCGGATGCTGGTCACAGCAGGTGCAATCGAACATTGACCGCATCCAAAGCGCCCTGGAACGTCTGAAGCTGTTACCCCAGGGTGGCAGTGCGGTCGGTACCGGCATCAATACCCACCCCGAGTTTGGACCGCGTATGGCCGTGGCATTGAGCGCTTCAACCGGGTTCGGCTTTGTGTCTGCGGAAAACTATTTCGAAGGCATCAGTTCACAGGATGCGTCGGTCGAACTGTCCGGACAGCTCAAAACCCTGGCCTGCAGCCTGATGAAAATTGCCAATGACCTGCGCCTGATGAATTCGGGACCGTTGGCTGGGATTGGCGATATCGCACTGCCGGCCCTGCAACCGGGTTCATCAATTATGCCGGGCAAGGTCAACCCGGTGATCGCCGAAGCGGTTTGCATGGTCTGCGCACAGGTGATCGGCAATGACAACGCAATCACCATCGGTGGTCAGGCCGGTAATTTTCAGCTCAACGTGATGTTGCCGATGATCGCACACAACCTCTTGCAGAGTATCGGTTTGCTCGCCAATGTCAGCCGTCTGCTGGCGGACCTGGCCATCCGGGGTTTCACGGTTAATTTTGACAAGATCAAGGACTCTCTGGAACGCAACCCTATCCTGGTAACCGCTCTAAACTCCGTGATTGGCTATGAACTGGGTGCTGCGACCGCCAAGCAGGCCTATAAGGAAGGCAGGCCGATACGCGATGTAGCCCGGGAAACGACCGGGCTTTCCGATGCGGAACTGGAACGCTTGCTGGACCCGCTGGAACTCACCCGTGGCGGCATCAGGGGCTGAAGCAGTTGTGGCTGTCGGATACGTATGACTGCCGCCGGTTTTTGACCGCGGCATTTCAATACCCTGATCAGGAGGTCGTCATCGTCCGCTGACAATTGCAGCCGTAACGCGGCGGGTGACGAAGCGTTTGCGGCCTGACCGCCGCGAAACAGGAAAACGGTTTTTTGTGTGCGCTCTGCAGCCAGCTGTAAACGCCGCGTTTCACCGAAGGACAGGGTATCGGGCCATGCCAGCATGGCGCCGCCGGCTATACCGCGTACGATTTGTTCACAGGCCCATAACGATTCGCCCCGGTTTTTTGTCCGGATCAGTAGCAATTTCTCCAGTGCCAGGCCGTGGCCGTGCAGGGCGGGCGGGTAGGGTATCCAGGGCGGGTCGATCATGCTTAGCCAGTGCCCCGCCTGGCTGAGCCGTGCCAGCAGGGGCAACAGCAGGCTCAGTTCGCCGCAGCCGGCTGTTTCATTGACCAGTTCCGTGACCGCGCCCTGCGGCCAGCCACTGCCTGGCAAGACCTCGTCCAGTACGGTATGGCCGGTGCTGAGCGTGGGAATGTCGTGTGCGGCCTGCTTGCCACGCCAGAGCAACGGGTGTGAGGTTAAGCCCAATTCCATCGCTCAATTGTCCAGGCCGGGTCGTATCAGGCCCACGACCCGGCCTTCGATGACGAGCGACTGGCGGCGCAGATCGACCTGGATGGGTTGGAACTCCGGGTTTTCGGGTAACAGGCTGACCCGGTGACCGTCACGTTTAAAACGTTTGACCGTTACCTCGTCATCCAGACGTGCGACGACAATCTGGCCGTTTTGCGCCTCCGGTGTGCGGTGTACGGCGAGCAGATCGCCGTCGAGGATACCGGCATTGCACATGCTGTCACCAGCGACACGCAAAAGATAATGCGGCCGGGATGAGAACAATAACGGGTCCACCCTGTATTCATTTTCGATGTTTTCCTGCGCCAGGATCGGACTGCCGGCCGCGACCCGCCCGACCAGCGGCAACGGCACACGCAGGGCGCTTGACGCGGGCAGGTTGGAGTGAGACAGGGTGGTAAGCGTGATGCCACGTGAACACCCTGCCTCGATGCGGATCACGCCTTTATGTTCCAGTGCGCGCAAATGGCTTTCAGCCGCGTTGGGTGAACGGAAACCGAAGTGTTTGGATACATCATTTCGTGTTGGAGGAAACCCTTCAGAATCAATATAATCTGATATAAACGTGAGAATTTCTTTTTGACGGTTGGTTAACGGTTTTTCGCTCATGTCGGTGGCCTTGTGTTGATACTGTAAATATATACAGTATTTGAACTTTAATCAACTGTTGAACAAGAGCAACCTCAAACGCTGATCAGAGCCAACGTCATCCCGGCGCAGATGACGGTGCCAGTCGCTGGTGCGGATGACGGTGCCAGTCGCTGGTGCGGAGTAAGGTGTTGGAGGCGCCGGTAATCAGAACGGCGCGAAAATTACCTAAAAGGGCAACTCCAGCGCGTCGCTGACGAAATGGTTGAGCCTGGCCGCCGTTTGGAAAGCACGGGTAGACTCGGCAACGAGGTCAGGGCTGAGCGCGAGTCCCGCGCTGAAACCGGTCATCACGTAAAAGCTTTTACGTTTCAGGTCTTCAATGTGCATCGCATCGATTGTGTAACCACGCGGCGGCCGTTTGAGTGAATCGCCCTGGACACCGCCCATGGCTTCGACTTCAGGGGATTGGATCAGGCTTTCCCATGCCACGGGATTATCGGCGATAAACTCCCGTATCCTGCCCAGCTGTCTGGCCGGCGGATGCCAGATGCCGCCGCCGATCGAAATGCCGTCGGTTTCGATGTGCAGGTAGAAGCCGGGGGCGTGGGCATCGCGGCCGGTACGGTGCCGGAAGTGGCAGGCGGCGTGGGTTTTATAGGGTGTCTTATCTTTCGAGAAACGCGTGTCGCGGTAGATCCGGAACATGGAGCCGCCATGTGGCTTGGGGTCCGCAGTGTAATACGGCGAGATGGATTCAAGGTGTGGCGCCATGGCGCTGATGTATTCACCCATCGGTTTGACTACGGATTTCTGGTAACGCTGTTTGTTGGCGTTGAACCAGTCCCGGTTGTTGTGTTTCTTGAGCGCTTTGAAGAAAGCAAAGAAGTCTTTTGGAAAACCATTAAATTCTGACATATTTATACCTTAAGAAACCTATGATCAATTCTGGGTGAAGTAGAGATTGCCGTTCAAAATGTTCAGATTCACCAGCAGTAGTCGCTTGAGGCGACGCAGACGCTGGACATTTTGTATGTAGGATACGAGTTCACGAACAAACCAGAGGTTCCTCACCCAAATCAAGGCCTGCGATAAGGATAACGCCAGTAAACGGAACCGTAATACGGGTAATACCAGTAATAGGGCGGATACATGCCGTAATAGTCGTAGTAAACCCGGTCTATACGTTCGGGCCACAGGGTCATGAAATCGATATCGACCACCGGAAAATGATAGTCGTATTCACCCACCTTGCGCACATCCATGTGGATGAGTTTACCGGTCAGGGTGACTTCGCGGCCCTTTTCAAACACCTCCGGGTCGTAAAAACCCGGTTTACAGGCAATGAAGCGGCCATCGGCCTGGTCGGTGTCGTTGGGACGCATGGATGTCCCGAGTTGCCGGGCGAGGATTTCAAAACAGGTGTAGTCTTTTTCAGGCCGGGTGTCCAGTATCACGCCACCCCAGCGCACCGCGGTCTGCAGGTTGCTGGCGCTGGCGTTTTGGGGAGTCAGTGAAACATAATCGCCTTTCAGTTGCTCCGGAATGGAGACACACGCGGACAGTAAACAACCGATAACCGTGACGAGGCCGGTGGTGTAGATCAGGCGGTTCATTCCCATCCTCCATAATATTGGTATACGTGTGTACATCTGGACACCTTCAGGACGTCGAACGTGGTTGAAAGCGTCTGATCAGGTCCGACAATTCCTGCTGACTGCCCGAGTCCTGCGAATAACGGCACCGGGTATACAGTTCAGCAATCCTGAATATAGCATTTCCCTTGTATTTTAACTGATTTGTCGCATTTGCCGCGAGTTCCGTGGCGGCCATGGAAGGGCGTGCGACAACTCCGGCTTTCGCCAGTTTTCGGGTGAACTGTCTCCATAAGCGCAGCAACGGGTCCGCTCTCCTCGACAAGCGGAATTTCAGCAGCATGGGTACCAGCATGAAAATGACGGTGCCGACGACGAGGATAAACGCGATCATCGCGATGACCAGTTTCGCCGGGCCAAGCATTTCCCAGCCGAACAATGAAAATAAACGTGATTGGCGGTCGGAGCCAAAGGTCACCACCCAGTTGTTCCATCCACGTTGAAACAGGTCAAAGGTGTTGCGTGCATTTCTCAGCCATTCAAAATCCAACAGGTAGCGGCGTTGGTCGAGCGATTCCACCGCGCCCTGTTCCACGCGCTCCGGCGCCACAGCAGCGGTCGGGTCGATGCGTGTCCAGCCGGAACCCCTGATCCAGACTTCCGACCAGGCGTGGGCATCCGATTGTCGCACCAACACGTAGGAGCCGATACTGTTGAAGTACCCGCCCTGGTAACCGGTGACCACGCGGGCAGGTATTCCGGCCATGCGCATCATGACGGTAAAAGCCGATGCATAGTGTTCACAAAACCCTTCCCGGGTACCGAACAGGAACTCGTCCACCGTGTGCCGGCTCAACAATGGCGGGTTTAATGTGTAGTGAAAATTATTTTGGTGGAAAAAATCGAGTGCCCTGCGGATGATCTCGGTGTCGCTTTTGGCCGCGCTGCGCCATTCGGCCATCATTTCTGCGGTTCTCGGATTAAACCCTTCAGGCAGATCGATCGCAGCCCTGAGCAGGGTCTGTTTGAGTGCCGGGCTATCGTGAAAATCCGGGTCGGAAGCCATGACGTAACTACGTAGCTCGGTCACCGGGCGGGACGTGATTAACTGGTAGTCGACGGTCAGCTTTGTCTTTGCCGGGAGCAGTGCAGGATAGTCCAGCGCGAACAACCACTTTTGTTCCGTTGGTTCCATTTGGACCTCGTAACGAAAATACGCCTTGTCAGGATCAGGCTTGCTTTCGGCTAACAGGTTACGGCCGAGGTAACCGGTTTTCCAGGTAGTGCCGTCAAAGTTCCAGAAGACCGGCCCGCGCCAGTACAGGTCACTGTTACGGGGTATGCCGCTTTCAAAGGTGGCTCGAAATGCCGGAGAATCATCCATAAACAGGCTTTGAATACTGCCCGGGGACATCGAATCGGACAAGCCTGAACGGGCGTCCAGCGCGTCTTCGGGCAGCCCCCAAAGCGGACTGCCCCAGCGAGGGAAAAGCAGGAAAAGGACCAGTCCGACAGGGAATGCGAGCGCCACCAGGCGGGCACCGAAACCCAGTTCATTCAGAAGGTTTCGATCGGTCTCCGGCACTTCATCGAGGACCTCGTATGCTTCGCAACGTTGCAGGTGCATGAAGGCGATCAACGAACTGAGCAGACATGCAATGATATAAATGATCATCGGCACGCCCTGGGAAAAAAGAAACTGGGTCCCGCACAGAAAAAGACTTAAACTGGCGACGACACGCGCATCGCGAATACGAAAGGTTTCCAGCAACTTCAGTGAAAGCATCAGCACCAGCATACTGACCGCCGCCCGTCTGCCCATCAGTCCGCCGTAGGTGATAACCAGCGCGGCGACGGCAAAGGCTGTCGCCACGATACGCAGGATCATGGGCATCGGTTTCCATCTGCGGAACTCAGCCAGCAACCGCCAGGCAATGGGCAACAATGTGATCGGCACCAGGTGCAGGGGCATGCTTGCCAGCTGCGGGGTCATGCTGATCAAAAGGCTGGTGATCACCCAGATAATGCTGCGCCTGTCCAGCACCGCGGTAGGTCTTGATTTCATGGCAGAAACAGCGCCAGTGCTTCCAGGCACCGCGAGCGGTGAGCGGCGCCTTGACCTGCTTCGATAAGGACACCGGGGAGTCTGAGGCTGTAGAAAAGCAGTTTGTGGTCGGCGGTGATCACCCAGGTCGTGAGGATCGACAGGCGGGTTTCAATGTCTTCCCCCCTTAATACATCCCAGTTCAGTTCGACTGCGTCTTCGCGCGGGGTTTCAAATTCCAGGCTGTAAAGTTCGTCGTGGCGAGCGCTGGCCCGCCAGGCAACCCGTTGTATGGAATCACCGGCCTGGTATTTGCGCAGACCGTGTACCTCGTCACCGTCACCTACGGTCGCCCGACCGGATTGGCCTTGGCCGGTTTTGGGCAGTGGTGGCACCCTTGTGGCAGGCGCCGGGTAGACCAGGCAGCGGGTGTGTGGAAATATCCATGACCAGGCCTTGAACAGACCTAGCGGGAAGCGTGTTTCCAGTCTAAAAGACGGCATTTCAAGCCATCCGCGCTGCTCTGTTGAGTGCCTGAGAAGCAATGTCTCCTGGCTGTTGAGACCGAGATCCTTGCAGTCCTGGCTTTCTTTGAAACCGGCCTGGAGCGCAAAACGCTGGCGGTCATCACCATTTGCGACGAAGACGCGAAATTGTGCGTGCTCACCGCAAAAAACGGGTTCGGAATAAATACTGTCAATTTTCAATCCGGACAGGTTGCGGTAGGCGATCAGCGTGGTCAGCTGGGCAATGGTGCCAAGCAGGAAAACCAGTATCAGGGCCATGTTGTTATTGAAATTAAGACCGCCAAGCGCCATGAAAACCAGCATGACCCCAAAACCCCAGCCAAACTTTGTCGGCAGCACAAAAATGTGGCGGTATTGCAGTTCGAATGGCGGCGTCAGCGGTCCGCGCTTGCTGTGTACGCGCTGTTTGATCCAGCCTGTAATATTGTCTCTGGTGGATTGACGGACCGGTTTCGTTACGACCGTTGCCATCGTCTGGCTCAGGGGATTGCGACCTGGTTCAACAGATCTGAAATCTGCTCATTCACCGAAGTTTCCATGCCATGCGGCACTCGCATACGGTGACGTGCAAGACTCGGGAAAATGGCTTTTACGTCTTCGGGAATGGCAAAATCCCTGCCTGCCAGATATGCGTAGGCCTTGCTGCATTGCAGCATGGCGATACCCGCGCGGGGTGAAAGGCCGGTCACGAACCAGCGGTTGTTGCGGGTGCCGGCAAGCAGCGCCTGAACATAGTCCAGCAGGGCCGGACTGATGTGTACATTCTGGCAGTCCTGGCTCAGATGCAGGATGTCGTCCGGGCTGATGATGGGCTGGGTATCACGCAAAACCAGTAACCTGTCCTTTGCGGTTAGCAAATCACGTTCAACTTCCGGCTCCGGAAAACCAAGGGATAAACTCAGCAGGAAACGGTCCAGTTGGGAGTCGGGCAGGGGGAAGGTGCCACCCAGGTCAAGCGGGTTCTGCGTGGCAATCACAAAAAACGGTTTTGGCAGAACGTGTGTTTCTCCCTCGATCGTCACCTGGCCTTCCGCCATCGCCTCTAGCAGGGCGCTCTGCGATTTTGGTGTGGCGCGGTTGATTTCATCGGCCAGTACCAGTTGGGCGAAAATCGGGCCGGGATGAAATTCGAATTTCTCAAGGTCGCGGCGGTAAATTGAAACACCGAGGATATCGGCCGGCAACAGGTCGCTGGTGAACTGAATACGCTGGTAACGGACACCGATGACGGCTGCCATTGCGTGTGCAAACGTGGTTTTGCCGACACCGGGCAGGTCCTCGATTAAAAGGTGTCCCCTGGCCAGCAAGCAACTGAAGGCCAGCTTTACCTGCGGTTCCTTGCCCATGATGATGCTGTTAACAGTATTGACTGCGTCCTTCAGGCGATCGTGGCGATCACTTTCGGAAACGGGTGTCTTTAAGGATATTTCACTCATATTTCAGGCATCCAGCAAATCGTCTATTTTTGCAGCACAAATGAAATCGTTTTCCGATAAACCGCCGATAGCGTGGGTGGTGTAACGAACTTCACAATATCCATAACCGGCAGAAAAGTCCGGGTGGTGGCCCTGCTGTTCGGACAGGTAAGCCATGGCGTTGATAAATGACATGGTTTCCAGGAACCCCTCGAACTTAAATTTTCTCGAAATGCTTTTCCTGTCGTCCGACACGTTCCAGCCTGGAACACGATCAAGATAGTTCGATAGACTGTCACCATCCAATGGACAAACGCCGCCTTCACATGGTTTGCAATGCTTGTTACTCAAGTTTTCCAAACCCGCTCCCTGGATTGACATATTTTGACCCCTTTGCGCTGGCTTTGCCCTTGCCACAATATCTTGCCACAGTATACATTCACTGGCGCTGAAACTCATTTAATGGAAGTATCATGGCTGCAATGCCCATTGTTGAGAGCACACTTTATCGGAACAACGAACCAAAGCCAAACTGATATGCGAAATACATCATTTGTCTGTACAGCACTTGTTTTGCCCGGCGGCGGCGCGCGTGGCGCGTACCAGGTGGGCGTACTCAAGGCCATCGATGAATTGACGGGTCACGGAAAAAATCCATTCCCCGTAATTTGCGGGACTTCGGCCGGTGCGATCAATGCGGCGGTCCTGGCCAGCCATGCTCATGAATTTTCAACCGGAGTCCAGCGCCTCGAACAATTCTGGCGGAGCATGCACTGCGCGCGTGTCTACCGAACCGATGCCTGGAACGTGTTCAAATCCGGCATGCGTTTTGCTATCAACCTGTTATCCATGGGAATGATCAAGACCAATCCGAAAGCTTTTCTGGATAACGCACCGCTACGCAGGTTCCTGCAAAGCACGCTGCGACTGGAGGGGATCGACACCGCGCTCGAATCGGGAGCGCTGCGGGGTGTCTCGGTTACCGCGTCGGGCTACAGCAGTGCAAGCGCAACCAGTTATTTCCAGGCACAGAAAGGTATTGCCGATTGGGAGCGCACACGCCGCAGGGGAGTGGCCGAAAAATTAAATGTACACCATCTTTTGGCGTCCGCGGCGCTGCCGATCCTGTTTCCCGCCGAACGCATCGGTAATGAGTACTTCGGTGACGGTGGTATGCGCATGGTCGCCCCGCTGAGCCCCGCCATACATCTCGGTGCAAACCGGATCATGGTGATTGGCACGCGCGATGAGAAACCCGACCTGCCACCCACGCGTCCGGCGGAATACCCATCGGCGGGGGAGATCGGTGGTTACCTGATGGATACCATCTTCATGGATACGCTCAATGCCGACCTGGCGCGGATGAAACGGATCAACCGGACCCTTGGGCATGTATCCGAAGAAGAGCGCCCGCAGACCGGTCTGATCGATATCAACAGCCTGGTCATCAAACCCAGCAAGGATTTGCGTTACATCACCCGTGACCACGTCGGTGAAATACCGCGCAGTGTCCAGGTGTTGTTGCGAACCCTGGGTGGATGGGGCAGGGACTGGCGCATGGCCAGTTACCTTTTATTCGAGTCCAGCTATTGCAGCGAACTGATCGATCTTGGTTACACCGATGGCATGAATATGCGAGCGGAAATCACCCGATTTCTGAACGGTTAGTCACGGTCGGCCTTACACCGGCCAGTTTATCCGGTCCGGTTGGTGCCGGCTCTGGCGGCGCGGTTCTGAACTCCGTGTTGGCTGGACTTTCCACCCGTTCGCGGGGGAATTCATCCACCTCTATGACCCTGGTACTGGCCTTCTGCGCCAAACGGACCATGGTCGCCTGTTCTTCAGTTATGACCCCGCTTTCGGTGGCGCGTTTGACCAGGCCCTCGTAATTTTCAAAGTTGACGGATTGCTTCAGGGTATTCCTGATCGCACGTTCGGCAGCCTGTGCTTCCAGAACCAGGTGGAATGCCTTGTTCACGCGGCCGGTTGCATCATCCCGGTCGGAGATGAACACCCCGTCGATCAAACGGTCCCGGCTCTCGTTTTCAGTCAGCAGCAACTTTGCCACATCCTTGGCGGTTCTATCAGACGGGCCGGTATGTGGAAGACCGAAGGGAAATACGATCAGACGTACGATCCGGCCGAGTACGGGCACGGGAAAGTTCTGGATGACCCCGAGCAGGCTTTGCTGGATGTTATACAGGCTATCCTCCATACCCCATTGCAGCAAGGGCAGGTCACCGGCGGGCCGGCCATGATCCTCGAAACGTTTCAGCATGGCGCTGCCCATGTACAAATGGATCAACGCGTCTGCCAGTCTGCCCGATAGTTTTTCCTTGAATTTGAATTTACCGCCCAGCAATACCAGTACCAGATCTGCCATGAATGCAAATGCGGAACTCAAACGGCTTAACTGGCGGAAATACCGCGCGTGCGGCCCGCTGACGGGCGCCGGTGTCATACGGCTGGCAGTCAGTCCCAGCAACAGGCTGCGCACCCCGTTGCTCAGGCTGTAGCCAATGTGTGCAAACAGGGCGTTGTCAAAGTCCCGCCTGGCCTGGCTGTTGGCGATACCCGAAACCGCATTCATCTCTTTTAAAAGACACGGGTGTGCGCGGATGGAGCCCTGGCCAAAAATGATCAGCGAGCGCGTCAGTATATTGGCACCTTCAACGGTAATGGAAATGGGCAGTGTCTGATAGGCACGGGCGAGGTAATTGTTGGGTCCCTGGACAATACCTTTGCCGCCGTGGACGTCCATGGCATCGAGAATGCACTGGCGGTTGACTTCGGTCGTGTGGTATTTGTTGATGGCTGACAGCACACCCGGGTTTTCACCCTGATCAAGCGCGCACAGCGTCAATATGCGCCCGGCGTCCATCCGGTACGTCCGGCCGCCTATGCGGGACAGCGGTTCTTCAATGCCGCCGAAATTCCCGATGGGCGAATTGAACTGGGTTCGAATCCTGGCGTAGGCGCCGGTTAGCAACGAGGACATCTTGCCGCCCGCCACACCAAGAGAGGGTAGCGAAATAGCCCGACCCGCCGCCAGGCTCTGCATCAGCATCCGCCATCCCTGTCCAAGACGATCCTGGCCGCCAATAACCCAGTCCATTGGAATAAAAACATCGGAACCCCGGGTCGGACCGTTCATGAACACCGCACCGACGGGCATGTGACGGTTGCCGATTTCGACACCTGGAGTATTGGTCGGAATCAACGCACAGCTGATGCCGAGATCCTTGTTGTCGCCGAGAAGGCCGTCCGGGTCATACGCCTTGAACGCGAGACCAAGCAAGGTCGCGACCGGGGCCAGCGTGATGTAACGTTTGTCCCAGTTGAGACGCAAACCCAAAACCTCTTTGCCATCGAATACGTCCTTGCAAACGATGCCCGTGTCCGGCATGGCGCCCGCATCTGAACCGGCCAGAGTGGACGTCAGCGCAAAGCAGGGAATCTCTTCACCTCTGGCGAGGCGCGGCAGGTAAAATTGCTTCTGCTCATCGGTGCCATAATGCAGTAGCAACTCACCCGGACCGAGTGAATTTGGCACCATGACGGTCACCGCGGCCGTGACATTACGGCTGGCGATTTTCATAATAACGGCCGAGTTGGCCAGCGCTGAGAATGCCAAACCGCCGTATTCCTCCGGAATGATCATGCTGAAGAAGCGATTGTCACGGAGGAACTGCCAGACGCTATCAGGGAGGTCCATCTGTTTTTCAGAAATTTCCCAGTCGTCGAGCATCAGGCACAACTCTTCGACCGGTCCGTTCAGGAACGCCTGCTCGCGTTCGCTTAAAGCCGGGACGGGTTGCCTGAGCAGGCGGCGCCAGCGTGGCTTGCCGCTGAATAACTCTGCCTCCCACCAGACCGTACCCGCGTCGAGCGCCTCGCGCTCGGTCGAAGAAAGCTTGGGCATCACCTTCCGATAGACGCTGAATAGCCGGTTGCTGATCAACAGTCGGCGCAGGGGCTTGATGGCGAACCCGGCGAGACTGACGGTCGCTATCCCCAGGGACCAGCGGAACCAGGCTGGGATTTCATAAAAGTGCCGCAGTTCGGTAAAAGCGAATGTCAGGCCTGCCAGGATGGCAATGGAGATCAGTAAAGGGATGCGGTAATACGCCAACAGAAGTGCGGAGAATATGAGCAAAACCAAAAAAAGAACGGTCATACATGTCCTCGCTTGAAGGTGACGTAAAGGTGTATCGATCCGGTTTCCCAACCAATTCATTTTAGGGGTGAATATAGGAGATTGAAAGAGGGCTGGGGTGATAACAGCCCAAAACCGCAAAGCCGATTGCAAGAACGCCGGTCTCGGCTTAAAATTACCTGTTGACTTCAGTTAAATCGTTACTAGCATGTCAATGCTTTTATTTTCTTAAATATCAATTTCCTATAGGGAGTTCTTAAGTGTCTGTTGAGCGTACATTATCGATAATCAAACCCGACGCGGTTGCAAAAAACGTGATCGGGGAAATTTATAGCCGTTTCGAAAAGGCCGGGCTGAAGATTGTAGAGGCCAGGATGCAGCATTTAAGCCGTGCAGAAGCCGAGGGATTTTACGCAGTCCACAGGGAACGCCCTTTTTTCAATGATCTGGTTAAATTCATGACTTCCGGACCCGTGATGATCCAGGCGCTGGAAGGTACGAACGCGATTGCACTGAACCGCAAATTGATGGGGGCAACCAATCCGGCAGAAGCCGCACCGGGTACCATCCGTGCTGATTTTGCGCAGAGCATTGACGCCAATGCGGTGCATGGTTCGGATGGACCGGATACTGCTAAAACCGAAATAGCGTATTTTTTCGGCAAGTAGCCAATTGGGCCGCAGCATCACTGTGAACGCTACCATGAGTCGTTTGAACCTGCTTGATTTTGACGAGGTGGGTCTTCGTGATTTTTTCGTATCGATTGGTGAAAAGCCGTTCCGTGCCCAGCAGATTTTGAAATGGGTGTACCACCACGCGGTCACCGATTTTGAGTTGATGACCGATCTCGGCATCGCGTTGCGCCAGAAATTGAACCTGATCGCGGAGATCAAGTTACCGGAAATTCTGCAGGAACAAAGGTCGGTCGACGGCACGGTCAAATGGCTTATCGGTTTCCATGGCGGCAACGCAGTTGAAACGGTCTATATCCCGGAACCCAGGCGTGGCACCCTGTGTGTTTCCTCCCAGGTCGGTTGTGCACTGAACTGTACATTCTGTTCAACCGGCGCACAGGGATTCGCACGTAACCTGACCACGGCTGAAATCATCGGCCAGGTCTGGCTCGCTGCGCAGGCGCTGGGGCATGAACGCAACGGCCGGCGCCAGATCACCAATATCGTGATGATGGGTATGGGCGAACCCCTGCTCAATTTCGATGCCGTGGCGCCGGCCCTGTCGCTGATGCGCAATGACCTTGGTTTTGGTTTCGCCTGCAAGCGTGTCACCGTCAGCACGGCGGGCCTGGTGCCGGGCATCTACCGTTTGCTTGACACCATTGATGTTGCACTTGCCGTTTCGTTGCACTCACCCATTGACGAGGTGCGCACTGAACTGGTGCCGCTCAACCGCAAGTATCCGATCGCCGAACTGATGCAGGCTTGCAGGGATTACGTATCAGATAAGCGCAAACGCACGGTCACCTTCGAATACACATTGATCGATGGTGTGAATGACCACCCTGAACATGCGCGAAAACTGGTAAAATTACTGAGAACAGTACCCAGCAAGCTTAATCTGATACCCTTTAACCCGTTTCCAGGCACCAGGTACCGTTGTTCCACCCCGGATCGGATCGCCCGGTTCCAGGAAATTGTCATGCGGGGCGATTTGATCGCCACGGTCAGAAAGACCCGGGGCGAAGACATTGACGCGGCTTGCGGGCAGTTGGTCGGTAAGGTAAAGGATCGAACCAAGAGAAGTGAACGGATAAAAATCAAAATGGCGGAAATCACTTCATGAGCACATCGTCCACTGGTATTTTCAGGTCGACCGGGTGGGCGTCATCGCCGCGTGCTCGGCTGCTTGCGTTAGTCATGATTGCAACACTGCTCGGTGCCTGTGCCTCGCAACAGCCGAAAGACCCATATGATGAGACCAAAACCCAGAAGGCGGTTATATCCAATACCTCCCTGGGTCTCGAATACATGAACCGTGGCCAGTACGAAGTGGCGCTGGGCAAATTGAAAAAAGCGGTCAAGGAGGACCCACACTACGCACCCGCACAAACCGTGCTGGCGGTGCTTTACGAGCGTATCGGCGAAGTGGAACTGGCCGGCAAACATTACAAGAAAGCATACGAGGCCAGCCCAAAGAACGGCGATGTGAATAATAACTACGGCACCTACCTTTGCCAGCACGGCAAGCAGGAAGAAGCTATTGAACATTTTCTTGCGGCGCTCGATGACCCGTTTTACTCCTCGCCGTCAATCGCGCTGTCCAATGCCGGTTCCTGTGCGATCAGCGAGGGAAATTATGCAAAGGCGGAAGAGTATCTGCGTGCTGCATTGCAGATAGAACCCGACCTGCCCGATGCGCTGATGAACATGTCGAGATTGAGCTTTGAACAAAAGAACTACCTGATTGCGCGCGCATTCATGCAGAGATACGAGGCTGTCAGCGAATACAGGGCAGAAGCGCTTTTACTCGCTTACAGGATTGAAATGGCAGCAAATAACGCCATGGCTGCGAATGCGTACAAACTGATGCTTGAACAAAACTTTCCCGATACTGATCAGGCCGCTGAAGTACGGAGGCTCTCTGGAAGATGAAACAACAACAAGAACTGATTCCAATGGCAACGGGTGAATACCTGAAAACATTACGCCGCGAGCGCAAGCTGTCGTTGGCCGAGGTTGCCAAGGCGGTGATCCTGGACGAGAAAGTGCTGGATGCGATTGAACAGGATAAGGCGAATCATATTGCGCCGTTGTACAGGAATGGCTATATCCAGACCTATGCGCGATTTCTGCAGGTAGCGGAGGATGAGATTCCGGCTTTGCTGGTGACGGTCGAAAACCGCGAATCAGATTTGCACACCATTTTTGCCGAACCGCCCAAACGCAACTCATCTGAGAAATGGTTGCGTGCGAGCAGCTATGTGCTGGCGTCCTTGCTTATCGGGACCCTCGCATGGCAATTTACCCACGAGGCCGTAAGGCTGTCACAGAATGGTTCGAGGCTACAGAACGGCGTTGAGTCCGAGACCACGGTCAGTCCTGCTCAACAAAAGCAGTTCAGTGGTCCGGTGAACGCTTCGATCGCGCCGCTGGGCGCCCTCCACTCAAAGCGGACGGGTGGCATGGATACGGCCGAGCAGGCATGGGCGGCCCTGTCGAAGCCGGCTTTGCCAGATTTACCCGATGGCGAAAGCCGTTTGCAGGTTTTTGTATCCGCGGACAGTTGGGTCGAGATTACCGACGCCACCGGAAAGCAACTCGAGATGGATCTGCTGCGCGGTGGGAGTGACAGTTCCTACCACGGGCAACCGCCGTTCAGAATCCTGTTTGGCCGCGCATCGGCCGTGCGCATGTCGGTGGACGGCGAAGCGGTGGATCTAACCGCCTTCACACGGGAAGATGTGGCCCAGCTGACCTGGCCGCAGAAATTACAGGCCGAAAATAGTGAGCCAGACGTCAACTGAATGAATTCCCCTATCCGCTCAATCCGGGGGATGAATGACATCCTCCCGCAAGATATCTATTTTTGGCAGATGCTCGAAAGCACGGCCGAGCGGGTTTTTGCGGGCTATGGTTTTGAACAGATCCGCCTGCCGTTGCTCGAAAAGACGGAAGTGTTTACACGCGCAATTGGCTCAGCCACGGATGTGGTCGCTAAGGAAATGTACAGCTTTGATGACCGCAATGACGAGTCTTTGAGCCTGCGTCCCGAGGGAACCGCCGGCGTGGTCCGTGCCGCGTTGCAAAACGGGCTGCTGTACGGACCGGTCAAGCGGCTTTGGTACAGCGGTGCGATGTTCCGCTACGAGCGTCCGCAAAAGGGTCGCAGCCGGCAGTTTCACCAGATCGGCGCAGAGCTTTTCGGTGCAACGGGTGCGGATGCTGACGCCGAAATTCTGATGCTCGGCAGCCAGTTGTGGAGAAGCCTCGGCTTACTGAACCTCCGGCTGGAAATCAATTCTTTGGGTAACACGGAAGAACGCGCTCTTTACCGGGATGAGTTATACGCGTTTCTCAACGCGCACAGGGACGACCTCGACGATCAAACCAATGAGCGGGCGGAACGCAACCCCTTGCGTGTCCTGGACAGCAAGGACCCGTCAGTACAGGCTCTGCTCGAGGATGCGCCATTGTTGGCTGACTACCTGGGTGAAGCTTCACGCACCCATTATCAAACCCTGAAACGTTACCTGGACGGGATGGGGATCGAGTTCCATGAAAATCCGCGGCTGGTGCGCGGACTCGATTATTACTGCCATACGGTGTTTGAGTGGATCACCGATGAACTGGGCGCGCAGGGCACCGTTTGCGCCGGCGGCCGTTACGACAACCTGATTGAATTGCAGGGCGGAAAACCCTGGCCCGGCATTGGTTTCGCAATGGGTGAAGAGCGCCTGGTTGAACTGCTGAGTCAGAAAAGTGACATCACACCGCCCCCCGTACACGGCTACTTCGTGGCGGTGGGTGAAAACAGCACTGAATCTGCGTTGAAACTCGCGTATGATTTGCGCGCCGGGATTCCGGACCTGCGTCTGCTTGTCAATTTGAATGAGGGCAGTTTTAAAACACAGTTCAAACGCGCGGACCGTAGTGGGGCATTATTTGCCCTGGTGCTGGGTGAGGATGAGATTATCAACGACAATGTAACGGTCAAGTTTTTACGAAGCGGTGAAGACCAGTTAACCCTCGGACGTAACGAGGTGCGGAGCTGGATTCGGCGTTATATCAGTGCTTTATAAACTTCATGCCGGTCCCGACCGGTACAATTTCAAAATAACGGATAAACAAAAGTAATGTCAGATTTATATGATACCCACGAACAGGGCGAACGCGTAAAAAGCTGGTTAAGGGAAAATGGCAGCGCCATTGTAATGGGCCTGGTACTCGCTTTCGGATTGATGTTTGGTTTCAAACAATGGCAGGCCTGGCAAACCAGCAAAGCCCAACAGGCATCGGCCGAATACCAGGTGATGGCCAGTTTGATCAAGGACGACAACATGGATGCGGCGGTCAGCAACTACCAGGTGCTGAAATCCGAGTTTCCAAAATCAGCCTATACCTCGATGGCTGCTTTGATGATGGCAAAGTCGCGTATGTTTGCCGGGCAAGCTGATTTGGCAGAGGGAGACCTTGAATTCGCAATGGCGCATGCCAAGCCCGAGCCCCTGAAATTGATAGCGCGGGAAAGACTTGCGCGCTTGAAGCTGAGCCAGGGTGATCCGGATGCGGCTTTGAAATTACTCGATGAGTCGCCTTCAAGTGTCGGTTTTGAATCCCAATTTGCGGAAATTAAAGGGGATATTTACGTTGCAAAGGGTGAAACGGAACAGGCTGCCGCAAGTTATCAGGCCGCGCTCGATGCGCTCGAAGAAGGTGTTGGTAACCGCGAACTGCTCACGATTAAACTGCAGGCGCTGACTGCCACCGTCGAGGGTGCCGCAAGCGCCGGGGACGGTTCGGGCGGGGGTGAGATGTGAGAAAATGGTTTATCCCTGCTTTGGCGGCAGTTTTGCTGCTCAATGGTTGCAGTTGGATAAAGAGCTGGGGTGACGACGATGACGATCCCGATGCACCCGCCAAACTGGTCGAGTTCGAACCGACACTCAAAGTAGGCAAGGTCTGGTCCTCAGACGTCGGTAAGGGTCTGGACAAATCCGGCAGGCAGATCAGGCCCGTGTATTCGTCCGGTTCCCTGTACGCCGCAGATTACAAGGGTCTGCTCGTGGCGCTCGATGCGGAAAACGGGCGCAAACTCTGGGAAATCAAAACTGACCTGCCGTTTTCCGGAGGCCCCGGGGTTTCCGGACAACTATTGATGATGGGCACAGAGAACGGAGAAGTCTTCGCGTTCGATTCAAACACCGGCACCCAGCTGTGGTCTGCTACGGTTACATCAGAAGTGCTCGCGGCACCCACAGAGGCCGATGGTATCGTGGTCGTGCGTTGTATTGACGGTCGTGTTTTTGGTCTTGATGCGGATACCGGTCAGCGTTTATGGGTGTATGACCACAGTGTTCCGTTATTGACACTGCGGGGCAACGCCCCATTGTTGGTTCGGGCTGGTGTGGTCTTTGTCGGTTACGATGGTGGTGAAGTCGTAGCCTTGAAGCTGGAAGACGGCATCCTGATGTGGGAACAGACGCTGGTCACCGCAGAGGGCAGAACGGAGTTGGAGCGCTTGTCCGATATCGACGGCCAACTGGTTTTTATCGCCTCCGATCTGCTGGTGTCGAGTTACAAGAATCGGCTGGCTTCACTTGCCGCAGATTCCGGTCGTCTGCTGTGGTTCAAGGACATTTCTTCGTCCACGGGCGTTTCAGTTGAGCGTGTTAACCTGACGCTCAGCGATAAGGATGGCAACGTCTGGCTGCTGGACCGCCGCAATGGCGCCGAGGCCTGGAAACAAAACCAGTTGCTGCACCGTGGCCTGACGCGTCCGGTTTTCTACGGCAACTTTATCGCGGTGGGTGATCAGGAAGGTTATTTGCACTGGATCAATATTGACAGCGGATTATTTGCCGCACGCGAAAAGGTCGGTGGCGACGGGTTTGCAGGACCACCATTGGTCGTGGGCAATACACTGTATGCCATGACCAAAAAAGGAGACCTTGTTGCCTACCGGGCAGGCGCTGCGCTTAAGTAGGGACCGTTGACAGGACCTTGTGCGGTTTCGTTACTTTGCGAGCCGTGCTGAGGTATGATGCAGTCATTCCACAACTCCTGATGATACCCTGAATTCATGTTACCAGTCGTCGCCATCGTCGGCCGGCCAAATGTCGGCAAATCCACACTGTTCAACGCATTGACCCGTACCCGGGATGCCCTGGTTGCGGACATGCCGGGTGTAACCCGTGACCGCCAGTACGGGATCAGTGATGTAGGAGACAGAGCGTGCGTCCTGATTGATACCGGCGGTCTCGTTGCACAGGCCGAGGGCATTGATTACCTCACCGCCCGTCAGGTACATCATGCCATCGATGAGTCCCAGCTGGTTTTGTTCGTTGTAAGCGCCCGGGATGGATTGACGCTCGAGGACCAGGAAATCGCCCGCTTATTACGCGAGCACAACAGGCCGGTGCTGATGATCGGCAACAAGACCGATGGTACAAACCCGGATATCGCACTGGCCGAGTTTAACGCCCTCGGTATGGGGCCGGCTTTAGCCGTTGCGGCTTCACACCGTCAGGGCATGCAAAGCCTGATGGAAGAAGCTGCAGGTTTATTGCCGCCGGTGGAAGCGGATGAGCCTGATTCCGAAGAGGATCAAAATCGCTTGCGACTGGCCATCGTCGGCCGGCCCAATGTCGGCAAGTCGACCCTCGTTAACCGTATGCTGGGCGAAGAGCGTGTCATGGCCTTCGATCAGCCAGGCACCACTCGGGATAGCATCAGCACATTCATGGAACATGATGGTATCAGTTACGAATTGATCGATACAGCCGGTGTACGAAGACGTGCACGGGTTACGGAGGTTATCGAAAAATTCAGCGTCATCAAGGCATTGCAGGCCATCGATCGTGCGCATGTCGTGGTCCTCATGGTGGATGCGAGCGAGGGTATTACCGACCAGGACACCACCCTGCTGGGACATATCCTGCAAAGGGGCACGGCGCTGGTGATCGCGCTGAACAAGTGGGACGGGATGGGGGAATACGACCGAAAACAGGTGCTTTCTGAAATAGACCGCCGGCTGCAGTTTGTTCCCTGGGCCCGCAGGATTCGCCTGTCGGCTTTGCACGGGTCCGGTCTGAAAGAGCTTTTCACGTCGGTGAAGGAAGCGTGGCGCAGCGCAAGCATTGATATGCCGACGCCGGAACTGACCCGGGTTCTGCTCAAAGCCGTTGATGCCCACCAGCCGCCGATGAGCCAGGGCCGTGCCTCGCGATTAAGATTTGCCCACAGCGGGGGAAATTGTCCGCCGCGGATCATCATTCATGGCAACCGCACCGACGCCATACCCGCATCCTATAAACGCTATCTTGAAAACGTCTTTATCCGCCATTTCAAACTGCGTGGCACACCGTTGCAAATTGAATTCAGAAGCGGCGCCAACCCGTTCAAGGACAACAAGAACACACTTACGACCCGTCAATTGGCCAAGCGTAAACGGCTGAAAAAGTTTACCAAGAGCAAGTCCAGGAAATAGCCCGCTTTTCTTCTGGCTACAGCACCCAGGATTGCAGGTTGCACTCGATCTGATGGGTGATCGCGCTGTCGTCAGGTGGCACGGCGGAAGGCCAGAAATCGACCATTTGTCCGTTTCGGTCAAACAAATATTTATGGAAGTTCCAGCGCGGTGTGGCATCATCGCCAAATTCTTCGCGTATGGCGTGAAATAGAGGATGAGCCGATACCCCCATGACATGGTATTTGCCCGTCATCGGAAAATTGACCTGGTAGTTGGTCTCACAGAATTCGGCAATCTCCTCTTCATCGCCCGGTTCCTGGTGGCCGAAATCGTCGCAGGGCATACCAACGACGATCAAACCACTCTGGCGGTAATCCATCCAAATACGTTGCAGTTGGCTGTATTGAGGTGTGTACCCGCACTCGGACGCCACGTTGACAAAAAATATCGGTTGCCCGCGGTAATTTGACAACGGCATGCTGGCCCCCCTCAGACCCACAAACACGTATTCGAAAATATTCATGCTCACACCCTCGTTTGTTTACACCATATATAGCATAACTTATACACCCCATTTTTGCTTATGATCCGTTACACTACGCAATATTTTGAACCAGGATGACCACGTTGAAAGAGATACCAATGCATAAACCCGCTGCCATACTGGATGGTCTGGAAGTCAGCGCGGTCGTATTGTCCGACGTTCGCGAAGCGACCGATGCACACGTTCATGCTGGTGGCATTAGACCCGGGCTTGCGGTGGTTCTGGTCGGATCCGACCACGCCTCGCAGATTTACGTGCGGGCCAAGCGCAAGGACTGCGAAAAGGCGGGTATCAAGACCAGGGATTTCGACCTTCCTGCAGAGACCACGCAGGATGAGTTGCTTGCATTGATACATGAACTGAATGCGGACGATGAGATTCACGGTGTATTGGTGCAGTTACCTTTACCCCCGCAGATCGATGAAATTGCGATCACCAATTCGATCAGTTCCAGCAAGGATGTAGACGGCTTCCATGCGTTCAATGTCGGCAGGCTGGCGCTGCGTCAACACGGTCTTCGCCCCTGCACGCCCCGTGGGATCATGGCCCTGTTGCACTACTACGGAATAGACGCGAAGGGTCATCACTGTGTCATCGTCGGCGCGTCGAATATCGTCGGCCGGCCGATGGGATTGGAATTGCTGATACAGGGGGCAACCGTGACCACCTGTCACCGTTTCACCCGGAACCTCGAACACTTTGTCAGGCAGGCTGAAATCCTGATCGTTGCAGTGGGTCAACGCGGAATCGTCGATGCCAACTGGGTTTCGGAAGGCACCGTCGTGATCGATGTCGGTATCAACCGCATGGAAAACGGTAAACTGGTTGGCGACATCGATTTTGAAGTAGCCGCACGCAGGGCTTCATGGATCACGCCGGTACCCGGCGGTGTCGGCCCGATGACCCGTGCCACGCTGATGCTGAACACCGCCGAGGCCGCCGGTATTTTCATCAGCGAACCGCACAAGCAATTAACTTAGCCCGAATATTTCACCAAGGCGGACGATTAAGCGGAGTATTACCTTTTATTTCATGGTGTTATGGGTGTTTTTGGTCTTTTTCCAAAGTTACAGTTTGTCCTATCCGGTTTTGCAACGCATCTGACTTCACATTTTGGCCGATCCTTCTCAAACCTTAGCGGGGCTATGGTTTTTCGAACGATCGATCAAACTGTTTCGCCAGTTACGCTGCAAACTCCGGATCCTTGGTGAATTATCCGGGTTAGCCAGCAAAGCTATTCCGAGAGGGGATCGCTTCGTACGGGTTCCTGGCGGAGCCGACACTTATTCCTGAAATGTTATCTGCATACCCACTGCGATGTGGATGTACTCATAGCAATGGCTTCTGCCGGTTTTGCACAACGTACGACGGACGCAGGAGTGGGCGGTTGCTACCAGAACCGTACGAGACAGGATGTCGAGTCCGAGGCCCCACGGATGGGTTCATGCCGTGTTCTGGTAGCAACCGCCCACCCCTGTGGCCCCGGCACGAAGGCTTTACAACCAAACACTCTTGTCAGCGACCTTCACCCTGCAGAACAAGCGCGTAAAGCATTTTATTGTTCTGTAGTGCGTCAGGGGCGTTCCACGATCGCGCAAACCCCCATGCCGCCGGCCGTGCATACCGAGATCAATCCCCGGCCAGAACCTTTGTCCTCGAGGATCTGCGCCAGGGTTGCCACGATACGCGCACCCGTCGCCGCAAAGGGATGCCCAAGTGCCAGGCTGCTGCCATGGATGTTCAGCTTTTCCCTGTCGATACTGCCGAGTGGTTTCTTCAGGCCAAGACGCTCTTTGCAGTAGTCTTTGGATTCCCAGGCCTTAAGTGTACACAGTACCTGGGCGGCGAAAGCCTCGTGGATTTCGTAGAAATCGAAGTCCTGCAACTTCAGACCGGTGCGCTGCAGCATTTCGGCAACGGCGACGGTCGGCGCCATCAGCAAACCCTCATCATTGACGAAGTCCACCGCTGCGGTGCGGCCCGCGGTCAGAAAGGCTTGCACCGGAAGTTTGTGCTGCGCAGCCCATTCCTCGGAACACAGCAGCGCTGCAGCTGCACCATCGGTCAGCGCGGTACTGTTCCCGGCACTTAAGGTCGCTTTTGGACCCTTGTCAAACACCGTGCGCAAGGTCGCGAGTTTTTCAAGGCTGGTGTCGGGCCGCAGGATATTGTCGCGACTGACACCGCCCCAGGGCATGACCAGGTCATCGAAAAAACCGGCATCGTAGGCGGCAGCTGCCTTCTGATGACTTTCAAAGGCCAGTTGGTCCTGGTCTTCGCGCGCGATCTGCCACTCCCGCGCCATCCGTTCACAGTGCTGACCCATCGACAGGCCCGTGCGTAATTCGCCATTGGTGGGTGAAACCGGTTTGAGCTCACCCGGGCTGAAACCTTTCAGCACCGCGAGACGTTGCTTCATGCTCCTGGCCTGGCTGAGTTTGATCATTCGGTGCGCAAACTTTTCGCTGAATACGATCGGTGCATCAGAGGTTGTATCACTGCCGGCGGCAATACCGCTTTCAATTTGTCCGCATGCGATTTTAGCACCGAGGTTCAAGGCAGCCTGCAAACTGGTGCCACAGGCCTGTTGCATCGTTATTGCGGGTGTCAGGGCTGAAAGGCGGCTGGACAGTACCGCTTCGCGCGCCAGGTTGAAATCCCTGGAATGCGTCATGACGGCGCCGGCCATCACTTCGTCAAGCTGCTCGCCGTCAAGACCGAAGCGTTTTACGATGCCGTCGATGACCGCGGAAAGCATATCCAGGTTGCTCTTGTCAGAATAGATCGTATTGGAACGGCAAAATGGAATTCGGCTACCACCAACGATGGCTACCCTGCGCATTGATTCGGTCATTGTTTCGCTCCTTTTCGCTCAAGGTAGTACAGCGGACCGCCACGGAAGGGCGCGAAACCGGTACCAAAGATCATGCCGGCATCCAAAATATCCGCGTCTTCGACGATGCCGTCGGCCAGCGCTGATTTACAGGCGTCGAAATAAGGTTGCATCAAGGCATCGGTAATCTCATCCAGGGAATATTGGCCGCTGTCCCTGTCCTCACGTTTGGGTTTGCCTTTTTCCCAGGCATAGAAACCTTTTCCGGATTTCTTGCCCAATTCGCCCGCGTGGACTTTTTCCTGCAACAGGGCGGCCTGTTTCCGGGTTGCATCTCCGCCCAGCAGGGTTACAACTTTCATACACACGTCCAGGCCCACCGTATCGGCCAATTCCACAGGACCCATTGGCATGCCGAACGAGGTCGCGGCCTTGTCCAGGATCTCTATCGGTATGCCCCGTTCCAGGTGCATGCTCATGGCCTTTGCCATGTAGCCCGACAGAACCCGGTTGACCAGGAAACCCGGTGAACTCTTGACCGGCAATGGAAAGCGGTTGATCAAACCACAGAATGACGCACCCCTGGCAACCACTTCGGCATCCGATGTTTTGTCATACACGACTTCGACCAGCGGCATTTTTGCCACCGGGTTGAAAAAGTGGATACCGATCAGACGGCCGGGCTGGGCCAGCACAGAGGAAATATCTGCCAGCGGTATGGCGGATGTGTTGGTGGCGAGTACCGCGCCAGGTTTCGCGTCCGGCTCAATTTTTGCAAACAGTTCGCGTTTCGCCTCAACGTCTTCGAAAATGGCTTCGATGATCACATCGGCGTGGATGACACCTTTGCCTTCCACATCGGGTATCAAACGGCTCATCGCGCCATTGACCTTGTTGTGGTCCCGGAGTTTTTTCTGGAACAGGGATTTTGCCCGCTTGAGTGCAGGTTCAATGTACTTGAGTTCACGGTCCTGGAGCGTGACGTCCAGTCCCTGGAGGACACACCACGCGGCGATATCGCCCCCCATCACACCGGCACCGATGACGTGGACCCGGCGGACCTTTGTTTTGGATTGTTTGGCAATGCCCTTGAGGCGCTCCATCAGGAAAAAGACACGCCGCAAACTCCTGGAGGTCTCGCCCGTTATCAGTTTTCCAACCCTGACGGCTTCTTCTGCCATCATCTGTTGTGGATCATCGCCGTAAAGTTCCCAGGCCTCGATCAGCTCATACGGGGCCGGGTAATGTTTGGGGTTGGCCCTGGCGGCGACCTTCTTGCGCATCATCCCGGCCAGTAATTTACGTACCGGGGCAACATTTTGCAAACGCTTCAATTGACCTGGCTTTCGGCTCTTGCGGCCCTGTTTGACCGCACGGCGTGCCGCCCACCGCAATGAACCATGCTGCCCGACCAGTTCATCCACGAGCCCCATTGCCCTGGCGGCTCCAGGCCGCAGGTTTCGCGTGCTGAGCATCAATTCCATGGCGCCGGGTGCGCCTGCCTGCTGAACACTCCTGGCGCTGCCACCGAAACCCGGATAGATACCCAGCTTGATTTCCGGAAAACCAAGACGCGTGTGATCAACGTTTGTGGCGATGCGATAGTCAAATGCCAGCGCGATTTCCAATCCGCCACCCAGGCAGTAACCATCGATGGCGACGACCTTGGGGAAGGGCAGGGCCTCGATACGGTTAAACAGGCGGTGGACCTGCTTGATGCCGTCACTGGCCATCTCGGCGTCGTCGTAGTCATCAAATTCACGCACATCGGCGCCGACGATAAAAGACCCGGCTTTGGCCGATTGCAGGACGAGTCCGGCGGGCGGGCTTTTTTCCAATTCGTCGACAATGGTCCCAAGTTCGCTGAGAACCTCCAAAGACAGGCTGTTTGTACTTTCACCCTCGCGGTCGAGGCTGAGCCATAAAACATCATCGATGTCGGTAGCGAGCTTCCAGTGTTTGAACTGAGTGTCATTTTTGGCAGTTTTATTCATCAGGATTCCGGCGCTTAGGGCAGTGATTCCAGTATAAAACAATAAGGGCGTTTATCGTGCTTGCAAGTGGTATTTTGCGTATATTCTTCAGCGTGCTGAATGATCCTATGGCAAACGCAGGCCGGAGTGTCGCAACATGGACGCGGTTCTTATTAATGGCAGGCCGATCAGGGCCGTCGGGTCTTCGCTCCTGATGTAGTCAAACAGGGTGATGCCCAGCGACTCGGCTTTAAAGGCACCTGCACAGTCAAACGGTTTTTCAATTTCGAGGTAACGTTTGATTTCATCGGCGTGCAGGTTTCTGAAACCAACCCCGGTGGTATCGACGTGCAACGCGGCGAAGTTACTGTCGAGGCACTGCACCGAAACCGCTGTCAGGAATTCAACAGCCTGTCCACTAAATGACATAAGCTGTGCTGTCGCCTTTTTGGCATCACCGGGTTTACCGATTATCCTGCCGTCAAACACCGCGATCTGGTCCGAACCGATTACGACCGACCTGGGTTTCATCCAGCTTACTGAGCGTGCCTTTTCCATCGCCAGTCTTGACACCAGGTCCAGCGGGCTTTCCGCATCCTGCCTGGTTTCATCAATATCCGGTGAAAGACACTCAAACGGGATGCCGAGACGTTCCAGCAGCATCGTGCGGTATTTGCTGGATGACGCAAGAATTAATCCGGCAGATAGTGACTCAGTATTCATTTATGTAGTAAAATTATCGGTTAAGTTGATTCGTTATCAGTTATTTACTGTGTTCTGGTCGGGGTTTTCCATTGCGCGGATCGAGTGTGTGGATCAGGCGGCATGGTTTAGTTAAGGATTGTGAGGCTATGTCGCGGGAATATCCAGACTGGATTTCGCCAAATCGTGCCGCGGAAGGTAAACGCATATTCAGCGGAACCATTCCGTTTTCACGTATGAAGCGGCTTGCGGCATTGTTGGTCGATGCAAGTGGTGAAGCCACATTTTCCGCGGCATTCAGGACGGACCACGATCATCGTGTCATCATCGACCTGCAGGTGGAGGCCGCTCTGCCACTGGTTTGCCAGGCAAGTCTGGAAGTCTACGATGAACTGGTCAAACGGAACAGCGAGTTGGCGGTCATCGCAGATGACAGCGAGCAGTTTGATCTGCCGGAAAACTATGAACCGGTACAAACGGAAAAAGGCAGGCTGGCGATTGCCGGTATAGTAGAAGATGAATTGCTGCTGGGTTTGCCGACGATTCCACGCAAACCGGGATTGCAGCGGGTCGAATATACGACCGGTGGCCAGAAGATAGTAAGCGAGACAACGCAGGAAGGGCGTAAGGAAAACCCTTTTTCGGCTTTACAGCATATGCTGAAGCGGGACAAGTAGAACCAATTTTATTATTAAATCAGGAGTAGAACATCATGGCTGTACAAAAGAGCCGAAGGACCCCATCGACACGTGGTATGCGGCGCTCACACGACTCGCTCAAAGCGCCGACATTGTCCGTAGACCCGACAACGGGCGAGACACATCTGCGTCACCATGTCAGCCCGGAAGGTTATTACAAGGGCCGCAAAGTCATCGATTCGAAAGTAGTTGAGATCGAAGACGAAGAATAAACCCTATTCTCTGCATGGGAATAATCGGATGCAATGACCGCCGGCCATAGCGCCGGCGGTTTTTGTTTCCGCCCGGATCTGAATGAATTTTCCAGCAAAGCAAGTTGCCGATAAAGTTGTACTGGCACTGGACGCACACGGCGGCGATTTCGGCCCCGGGGTGACGGTTCCGGCTGCTTTGGATGTGCTGGCGTCACAAGCCAATCTCGAGATTCTGCTTTGTGGTATTCCGGAAGAAATAGCGCTGGTACTCAATGCATACGAATCTGAATCAGGTCTGAAACACTGTTCCGGACGTTTGCGGATCGTTCAGGCGACACACGCGCTGGATTCGGATGCGCGTCCGGTTGCGGCATTGCGACGCGGCAAGGGCAGCAGTTTGTGGCTTACGCTCGAACAGGTCGCCACGGGCCAGGCCGGTGCCTGTGTCAGTGCCGGCAGTACCGCAGCGATACTGGCCCTCGGTGTCAAGTTGCTGGGTATGCTTCCGGGTATCGAGCGCCCGGCGCTGATGTCGCGTGTGCCTTCGGCTACCGGCCACACCAGTCTGCTGGACCTCGGCGCCAACCTGCACGTCAGTGCCAATCAACTGGTGCAATTTGCCATCATGGGTTCGGTTGCATGCCCGCAGGAAGGCCTGAGCGGTTCGCCGAGAGTGGCGTTGCTGAATGTGGGTCACGAGGACAGCAAGGGTGACAGCGTGGTCAAAGAAGCGCATGCAATGCTCAAGGAATTGCCGATCAATTACCAGGGTTTTATCGAAGGGCATGACATCTTTGCGGGCAAGACCGATGTTGCGGTGTGCGATGGTTTTTCCGGTAACCTGATACTTAAATCCGCTGAAGGTCTCGCGACGATGTTTCTCCGGCAATTCAATATTGCGATGCAAAACGGGGTGTTGGCTCAGACAGGCGCCTTGCTGCTGAAAAATTCATTGAAACACTTGCTGGAACGTTTCGAGCCATCCAAGCATAATGGTGCGCCATTGCTCGGACTTCGTGGCGTGGTGGTGAAAAGCCACGGCAACTCCGATCGCCAGGCGTTAGGTCATGCGATCAATGAAGCTGTCGTCGAAGCCGAACGGCAGGTGCCACGGCTGATAGAATCGATGATCCATGATTACTCCATTGAGGTAGGCCCGTGATATTTTCAAAAATTATAGGAACCGGCAGTTATTTGCCGGAAAAAATTGTCACCAACGCTGACCTCGAAAGAATTCTCGACACCTCGGATGAGTGGATACGCGATCGCACCGGTATCCGCGAACGGCGAGTTGCACGTGAAGGTGAGACCAGTGGTGATATGGCGGAAGTGGCCGCTCAACGGGCGATGAAAGCCGCGGGTGTCAAACCTGATGACATCGGTTTGCTGGTGCTGGGCACGACGACGCCTGACCTTGTATTTCCAAGTACCGCATGCCTGTTACAGGCGCGCCTCGGTTTGCCAGATTGCGGGGCGATGGATGTCAACGCCGCCTGTTCCGGCTTCATGTACGCATTGTCCATTGCAGACAAGTACATACGTTGCGGAGAGGTAAAAACCGCACTTGTCATCGGTGTGGATAAGCTGACTGCGATGATCGACTGGAACGACCGCGGCACGGCAGTTTTATTTGGTGACGGGGCCGGTGCGGTTGTGCTCGAAGCCTCGAATGAAGCGGGTATTCTTTCCACCCACATCCACGCAGCAGGCAGACACAGCGACCTGCTGGGTGTTGACGTGGGTGTCAGCACGGGTTTCAAGGCGGAAGAACGCGGGGGCGTCCGAATCCGTATGAAGGGCAACGAGGTTTTCAAGGTTGCGGTGAATACACTGGGCCGGATTGTCGATGAAACCCTTGAGTACAACAACATGAATAAATCAGAACTCGACTGGTTGATTCCGCACCAGGCCAATCTGCGTATCATAAAAGCCACTGCGCGGAAGCTGGGAATGACCATGGACCAGGTGTTTGTGACAGTCGACAGGCATGGCAACACCTCGGCCGGATCCGTACCCCTCGCATTGGATGAGGCGGTGCGCGGCGGAAAGATCAAACGTGGCGAAATCCTTCTCCTGGAAGCTTTTGGTGGTGGATTTACCTGGGCTTCCGCGCTGATTAAATACTAGGGAGCCTCTGATCTGTTCATGAACTCGTATCTTACATCCAAAATGTCCAGCTTCTGCGTTGCAATTCTTTGCAATAGCCGGCTGTTACGTGCGATTCGCGCATTGAATCTGAACATTTTGAACCGTAGTCTATTTCGTCCGGAATAAATCAGAGGCCCCCTGGTGTACTGCATCGTGAGTAATGGTATTTTCAGAGGCTGCCCGTGGCAGCACTGCGGCGTTGGGGCTCATACTATTGACCGGTTGTTAAACAGGGAAAAACAATGACAAAAACCGCTTTTTTGTTCCCCGGTGAGAGTTCTCACTCGATTGGAATGATGACCGCACTGGCTGAACGATACAGTCTTGTGAGAGATACCTTCAACGAGGCGTCGGAGGTTCTGGGCTATGACCTGTGGTCTCTGACGGCCAATGGCCCTGATACGGAACTGAACCGGGCAGAAATCAAAAAACCTGCGATGCTTGTCGCTGGTATCGCGACCTGGCGTGTCTGGCAACAACTCGGTGGTGCATGGCCCGACTTTTTCTCGGGCCATGGTCTGGGTGAATACACTGCGCTGGTGGCAACCGGTGTCATGGCATATACAGACGCGGTTTCGATCGTTGCACAGCGGGGACGCTTCATGCAGCAGGCGACACCGCCGGATGGGGGTGCCATGTCGTGCGTGTGGGGTCTGGAGGACACGGTGGTGCGCGAGATTTGCGCCAGTGTGGAAAACGGCGAAATCGTCAGTTGTGCAAACTATAATGCCCCCGGCCAGGTGGTCATTTCGGGTAACCGCGAGGCTGTAGGCCAGGCAGGTGACCTGGCGCTGAAAGCCGGCGCTCATAAGGTCGAGGTGCTACCGATCGATATACCTTCACACTGCCGCTTGATGAAACCGGCGGCGGGCAAGCTACAGGAAGTATTATGGACGGTTCATTTTTCCGATAGCTCAATACCGGTAATCCAGAATGCAGATGTGCGCGCCTACCACGATGCAGAACAGATCAGGGAAGCACTGGCGCGGCAGTTGTGGCAACCGGTCCGCTGGACGGAAACGATCCAGTTACAGCTGGACTCAGGCGTGAGCCGGTTTTTCGAATGTGGCCCCGGCGGTGTGCTGGCCGGCTTCAATCGTCAGATTGCACCGGCATCCAGGGTCTTTGCATTGACCGGGCATGACGCCTGTATCGAGGCCCTGCAAGAGGAGACAAATGATGGGCAATAGATTGAGCGGCCAGGTGGCCCTGGTAACCGGTGCCAGTCGTGGCATAGGTGCGGCGATTGCTGACGCACTCGCAGGTGAAGGCGCCACCGTTTTCGGTACGGCGACCACCGAGTCGGGTGCAACGGCCATCGGTGCGCGCAAGGTCGAAGGTCTGAGCGGCCTGGTGTTGAACGTCAACGACGCCGGTGACATCAGTTCGGTATTGAACGAAATTTCAAAGCGCGCATCAGCACCCACCATACTGGTTAACAACGCCGGCGTTACGCGCGACCAGTTGTTGATGAGAATGAGTGAAGATGACTGGGACACCGTGATTGATACCAACCTGCGTTCGGTATTCCGCCTGTCGAAAGCCTGCCTGCGTGGCATGATGAAAGCGCGCCAGGGGCGGATTATTAGTATATCGTCAGTGGTGGGGGCGATGGGAAACGCCGGCCAGGCAAACTATGCTGCAGCCAAGGCGGGTATGATGGGGTTCACCCGCTCGCTGGCCCGCGAAGTCGGATCGAGGGGCATCACGGTCAACGTGGTCGCGCCGGGTTTTATCGATACCGACATGACCCGGGAACTGAACGAGGTGCAGCGCGAGGCCATGCTGAAGGATATACCGCTGAACCGATTGGGCGAAGCAAGTGAAATCGCCGAGGCTGTCAGTTTCCTGGCATCGCCGTCGGCGGCCTATATTACTGGCCAGACGCTTCATGTCAACGGTGGCATGTACGTTACATAATATTTTTAAGTGGTTGATACAACGAAAGAACATTGATTTCCGGGCGCGCCATTCCGTTACCATACGGTGGCGAATAGGATTAAACTGGCAGAACTGGCGCAGATTCTTTAAAATTGCGTCTCTTGAGTCAAACATTTTAGGAAATATAAAATAATGAGCACAATCGAAGAACGCGTTAAGAAGATTGTTGTAGAGCAACTTGGTGTTAAAGAAGAGGAAGTAACAGCCAATGCATCTTTCGTAGACGACCTGGGCGCGGACTCTCTGGATACCGTTGAACTGGTTATGGCGCTTGAAGAGGAATTCGAATGTGAAATTCCTGATGAAGAAGCGGAAAAAATCACCAGTGTCCAACAGGCGATTGATTACGTCAATTCCGTCAAAAGCTGAAAATAAAAACATGAACCAAACGTTACCGGCCGACGAATTGTCGGCCGTTATACGTTTAAGGCATTTAAGGAAGCTCTGATTTAATCGTGAACTCGTATCTTATGTCCAAAATGTCCAGTCTCTGCGTTGTAAATCTTCGCAATAGCCAGCTATTAAGCACGATTCGTGCCTTGAATCTGAACATTTTGAATCGTAATCTGCTTCGCCCATAATAAATCAGAGGTTCCTTAACAACTGAGGTCTTCCAAATGTCTCGACGCCGCGTTGTAGTGACTGGCATGGGTATCGTGTCGCCCGTTGGCAGTACCATCGATACCGCCTGGGATGCGATCTGCAATGGCCGCAGCGGTATTGCTGCGGTAACTTCGTTTGACGCGAGTCACATGAAGACGCGTATCGCCGGCGAAGTGACAGGTTTCGATGTGAATAATTATCTGAGTCCGCGTGAAATCCAGCGACTGGATGATTTTGTCCATTACGGATTCGCCGCATCGGTCGATGCATTGCGGGATGCCGGGTTGCTGGAGACCGATACCAGTTTTGATCCGGAACGTATCGGTTGTGCGCTGGGCTCCGGTATCGGTGGCCTCAAGACCATCGAAGATACCACCGAGGCCTATTTGAGCGGTGGGCCCCGCAAGGTAAGTCCATTCTTTATACCCGGTTCGATCATCAATATGATCGGTGGTTATGTGTCATTGATGCACAACCTCAAGGGGCCGAACCTGGCGATCGTTACCGCTTGCAGCACGGCAACCCACAACATGGGTTCGGCGACGCGTATGATTCAGTATGGCGAAGCAGACCTGATGGTTGCCGGCGGTGCAGAATTCGCAACCACACCTACATCGATGAGTGGGTTTATTTCGGCCCGCGCCATGTCGACCCGCAACGAAGAGCCTGAGAAAGCCAGCCGACCCTGGGATGAAAGTCGGGATGGCTTTGTACTTTCCAACGGCGCAGGTGTCGTCGTTCTTGAAGAACTGGAACATGCAAAGAAACGCGGCGCTACCATTTATGGTGAAGTAACCGGTTTTGGTATGAGCGCCGATGCCTACCATATGACAGCCCCGCCTGAAAACGGTGAAGGCGCAGCCCGATGCATGCGGATTGCCATGCAAGACGCCGCTGTAGGTCCACAGGATGTTGATTATATCAATGCCCATGGGACCTCGACGCCGCTGGGTGACCTTGCTGAAACCACGGCGACCAAAACCATTTTTGGTAATGCCGCCTACCAACTTGCGATCAGTTCGACGAAGTCAATGACAGGGCATCTATTGGGCGCGGCAGGTGGCGTCGAAGCTATATTCAGCCTGCTCAGCCTGCGCGACGGAATTATTCCACCAACCATCAATCTCGACGAGCCGAGCGCCGATTGCGATCTCGATTATGTGCCCAATACGGCGCGTGAAGCCAATGTGAATGTGGTCATTTCCAATTCTTTCGGTTTTGGCGGGACCAACGGCAGCCTGGTATTTCGCAAATTCACCGGTTGACGGCGCCAGGCCCGACTTTCCTGTATGCGGCCCGACATCCCGGAACGGATTGAGGCTTGTCGCGCGTAACGAACATGTTCATCATGGCGTTTGCGCCCGCTATCGGGCCGATTGACGGTGCGAGCAGCGCAAAATGGAAAGCGGCTATTTACCCGTGTATTGTTACGGGCATCAAGACTGGTTTTGATATCCCGGGAACAAGCTCATGAATGAATGTTTGGTAAACGGTGAGATATCCACGTTGGTGGAAAACACAAACCGTGGTCTCAATTTTGGCGATGGTCTCTTCGAAACCCTGGTCGTGGAGCAGGGCCGCCCACGCAGGTGGCAGGGACACATGGATCGCCTTGGGATTGGTTGTGAACGGCTGGGATTGAAAATGCCGCCACAATCCATCCTTTTGAGGGAAGTGCAAACGGTCAGTGCAGGCCTGGTCAACGCCGTTGTCAAGATCATAATTTGCAGAGGCGGCCTCTCACGTTCCTTTGTGCCGCCGGAAGGCGACAACTGCGTCAGAATCGTCAGCGCCGACCGCTACCCGGACGGTATTGCCAAACTTGCCAGGAAGGGCCTCAGAGCCCGAATCTGCGAATTGCGGCTTGCCATACAGCCTGCGTTGGGCGGAATGAAACACCTGAACCGGCTGGAGCAGGTGCTGGCCAGCGTCGAACTGCGTGAAAAAGGGGCAAAGGAAGGCATTCTGCTGGACCGGCATGAACACGTGACCTGCGCGGTCGGGGCGAACATATTCCTGGTCACTGAAGACCGGCTTTTAACGCCACGGCTTGATCTTTGCGGTGTTCGCGGCGTCGTTCGTGGTCACATACTGGCAGGCTTCGGCGCACGTTGCGAACAACGCCGTGTCACGCTCGACATGTTGCAGGAGGCCGATGAGGTGTTCATCTGCAACACCGTAAAGGGTATCGTTCCAGTTACGGCCATAGACGATCAGACGTTCGAAATTGGACCGGTGACACGTGAATTGCAGAGCTGGCTGATGGAGGGATTCAGAAAGTCATGAAACGGCTATTGCCGGTCGCACTGATACTTTTGCTGTTAACGTCCGCTGTCCTGGCGGGCTTTTGGCACCGGTACCAGCAATTTCTTGAAACACCGCTGCAGGTCGGAAAATCCGGGCTCGTGGTGATGGTCGAACCCGGCACGACCATGCGCTCGGTAGTGGCGATACTGGCGAAGCAAGGTGCGACACGTGCCGATTGGCGTTGGCGTCTGTTAAGCCGTTTGAAGCCGTTGATAATCAAAGCCGGAGAATATGAAATTGCTCCCGGTTTGACTCCGCCCGGTTTGCTGGAACTTCTGGCCTCGGGAGCAGTTGTCAATTACCGTTTCACGATTATCGAGGGCTGGTCGGTCGGGCAGTTGTTAAAAGCGCTGGGCGACGACCCCATCCTGAAGCACAGCATCGATAATCCGGCGGAACTGAAGGCCCTGGAAGGGCTGCCGACAGGCAACCCCGAAGGCTGGTTTCTTCCTGAGACCTACGTATTCAACCGCGGTAACACGGACACGCAAATCCTGCGGCGCGCTTACCACGCCATGTCCGTAAGCCTTGCAGAGGCCTGGGCCGGCCGGGATACCGGCCTGCCTTATGAAACCGAGTACGAATTGCTGATCATGGCATCCATCATTGAAAAAGAGACCTCCCTTGAAAGCGAACGGGCGGACATTGCCGGCGTGTTTGTACGCCGCCTGCTCAGGCACTGGAGACTGGAGACCGACCCGACCGTCATTTACGGTATGGGTGAGAACTACCAGGGAGATATCCGTCGTCGTGACCTCAAACTGGACACACCCTATAACACCTATACACGGCATGGTTTACCGCCGACGCCGATCGCGCTCCCGGGTCTGGCGTCATTACAGGCGGCAGCCCACCCGGCCGCCGGGGACGCGATGTTTTTCGTTGCAAACGGGCAGGGCGGTCATACATTTTCGAGTACACTTGAAGCGCACAACGAGGCAGTCAAACAATTGATCAAACAGACCCTGGACAATCCCGCCGGGCCCGAAACCCGGCAGCAGCGAAAATGAATAAAGGATTCTTTATCAGTCTTGAAGGTGGCGAAGGCGCTGGCAAAAGTACGCAGAACAAGCATATCGTGGAATGGCTTTCGACACGTGGTCACGATGTCGTTGAAACCCGTGAACCGGGTGGCACCATCATTTCGGAGCAGATTCGGCGTTTACTGTTGGACACCCGTAACCAGGGCCTGAATGCCATTTCCGAACTGCTGCTGATGTTTGCAGCGCGTTCCCAGCTGATCCAGGAAGTGATATTGCCGGCATTGACAGCCGGCAAGGTAGTCGTCTGCGACCGTTTTGCAGATGCCAGCTACGCATACCAGGGGGGTGGCCGTCAATTAGGCGCCGGAACCGTTGCGATCGTGGAAAAACTGGTGCTTGGAAATCTACAACCGGACCTCACCCTGTTGTTTGATATGCCGGTGAAACTTGGTATGAAAAGAGTGGCCGGCCGTGGTCAGGCAGATCGTTTTGAAACCGAAACGGTGCGGTTTTTCGAACGGGTCAGAAGCGCTTACCTCGAACGCGCCGCAGCTGATCCACAACGGTTCAGGGTGGTCGATGCAAGCCGCGACGAGGTGCAGGTCCGGGAACAGGTGGAACAAATCCTGCAAAAAAGGATGGGCGAATGAGTGACAGCGAACCGTCAGGTGCTGAAATATATCCGTGGCTGAAGGACCACTGGGCAAACTTCTTACAACGGCTTGAACGTGACAAGCTGGCGCATGCGCTGATGGTTGAAGGGCCCGCAGGCACAGGCAAGGGGTCGCTTGCCAATGTCATGGTGGCACGGCTTTTATGCCGTGAACCCGGAGATTTCGCCTGTGGTCATTGTCGTTCATGCCAGCTTCTGAAAGGCACGGCACACCCGGACTTTTTCGAACTGCAACCAGAAGAAGACAGCGAGGTCATCAAGGTTGACCAGGTGCGCTCGCTGATTGGAAAACTGAATCTGACCACGTCGATCAGTGATCGCAAGGTTGCCTGTATTCACCCCGCTGAAACGATGAACGCTGCCGCCGCAAACGCCTTGCTGAAGAGCCTTGAGGAGCCCGCCGGAAATGCCGTCCTGATACTCGTCAGTGATAACCCGGGCAGGTTACCGGTTACGATCCGCAGCCGCTGCCAGGCCATTACCATCACCCAGCCGGAAATCGGCCTAGTCCAGGACTGGCTGGTTAAGCGGTCGGGCGAGAGCCCCGGCCTGGTAACGGAGGCCTTACAGGCTGCCGGTGGAAGCCCGTTGCGCGCGGCACGCTACCTGGTCACTCAGGAACTGAAGGATTTTTCCCGGGTGAAGACGGGGCTTTCACACCTGTTGGGCAAACCCGGTTCGGCCGCACAGGTCAGCAGTGAACTTGGCGGCTTGAATCCGGTGGATTTGTGGCGATGGCTTTCCATTTGTACCGGTGAAGTAATAAAATCTGTGCTGCTGGGCCGCTCACTTGACTGGTTGCCCGCAAATCCAAACATGCACGATGTCGCGCTGCTGGAGTTGCAACGGCAGGCGGATATCAACCGTCAACTGGCGGCCACGCCCGTACGCGGAGACTTACTTTTGCAGGTTTGGCTGATACACTGGGCGGAACAGGTTCTCTGAACGAAAGAGGGCCGGTCACGGAAGATAGAAAACAATCGAGGAACAGGGCATGGCACAACAAGGCATACTTTCGTTATCCATCAAGGACAGGCAAACACTGTACAGTGCCTATATGCCCTTTATCCAGGGCGGAGGATTGTTCGTTCAGAGCACCAAGCGTTACGCGCTGGGTGATGAAGTATTCCTTTTGCTGACCATTATGGAGCTTGAAGAACGCCTGCCCATTCCGGGGCGCGTCGTGTGGGTGACGCCACCCGGAGCACAGGGTAACCGGCGGCCCGGTATCGGTGTTCAATTTGGTGACTCAGCAGATGGGGCGCATGCAAGAACCATCATTGAGTCGCATCTGGCGCAATTGATAAGTTCAGAAAAACGCACACATACAATGTAGTAATATCAGAACTTTAAATAGTATACTTAATCTAATTTAACAACTAAATCGATCAGGTCGAGCATTTCCTGCACTGGTTTGCCCGCCTGGTAGAAATGTGGTGAGAGACGCAGGGCCCCGCCGCGAACCGCACAGGTCAAGCCCCTGTTCTTCAATGCCTGTTGAACACCGGCCAGGTTGGTTTGCGGCGGTTTGAAGCTGACGATCCCCGATACCCTTTCCGCATCATATGGCCGCAGTAAACCGACCCCCGGAATAGCTGCCAGACCCGCAGCCAGTTCACGTGAGTTTGCGGTAATTAAAGCCTCCACTTGCGCCATACCGACATCCAGCAACAACCCGATTGATGCATGCATCGCAACCTGTCCCAGGATATTCGGGCTGCCGGCCTCGAAACGAACGGCCGTCTTGCTTACGCTGCCACTGCTGACGATCAAACCGGTAGGGTTCATCCACCATGTGCCAGCCACGCTGGCCGAGTCGCAGGTGCTCACGTTGTTCCGTCCGGCAGTAAAAAACCGCGATACCCTCCGGGGACAACAGCCACTTATGACCATCTGCCGCCAGAAAATCGATGCCACAATCCTCTACATCCAATTGCAATGCACCCAGCTGCTGTATGGCATCCACAAAGAACAACACCTTGTTTTTCTGGCAGAATTGTCCAAGTGTTTTGAGATGCAGTCGCAAACCGTCGGTCCATTGCACGGCGCTGACCGACAACAGGCGTGTGCGGGCATCCACGTGTTCGAGCAGGGCTTTTTCCGGTTCGTCCGTGGCCCGGATATCAACCTCGCGCACCTCGACGCCGTGTTGTTGCAGGGCCAGCCACGGCAGCCGGTTTGATGGAAATTCGTCTGCGGGTAACACCAGGTTGTCGCCTTTGTGCCAGTCGATGCCATTGGCTACCGTGCAAATGCCATCCGTGGTATTTTTGAGCAAAGCGATGTCATCAGGTGACCGCGCATTGATCAGGCTGGCAAGGCTTTTTCTTAAATTCGATTCGCGCAATAACCAGCGAGCGTAATTCTCCGCCCCGATCTCGGCATTCTCCAGGGCAAACGCCGCGACCGCATTGGATGCCACGAGTGGCCAGGGCGAAATGGCCGCGTGGTTGGCATACAGACCGCGTTGCATAATCGGAAACTCGGCAATGGGAATGGCTGCGGTTCGATTCTGTTCTGTGGTGTCGTGTTTCATGTCGATATAATGTACGCACTGTGACACAGACCGCAACTTCAAATCCATCAAAGCACCGTGGGCGGGCCATCATTCACGTCGATATGGATGCCTTTTACGCCTCCGTCGAGCAGCACGACGAGCCCCTTTACAGGAACCGGCCGGTGATCGTCGGTGGTACCGGCGGTCGTGGCGTTGTCGCCGCGGCCAGTTACGAAGTCCGCAAATTCGGTGTCTTTTCAGCCATGCCGATGTCGCGGGCCCGCAGCCTGTGTCCTCAGGCGGTGATCCTGCCGGTCAGGATGTCACGCTACCGGGAGGTTTCTGCCGAAGTCTTCAACATCTTTCGCGAGTCGACGCCCGAGGTGGAGGGGCTGTCGCTCGATGAGGCATTTCTGGATGTGACCGCCAGCCTGGTCCTGTTTGGCAGCATCGAAACGATTGGCGCGGCCCTGCGGGAAAAAATACGCGCTCGCACCGGATTACACGCATCGGTTGGAATGGCGCACAACAAATACCTCGCCAAGCTGGCCTCGGATGCCGGCAAGCCGCGCGGGTTCGTACACGTTCCGCGGGATGGTGTAAGGCAATTTCTCGATCCCATGCCGGTCGGCCGGGTGTGGGGTATTGGCAAGCAAACCCTGCCCGGCTTGCAACGCCTCGGTATATTGACGATCGGACAACTGCGCACTGCCGACCCCGGTTTGCTCAGCACTGTTCTCGGCAAGCGCACCGCGCATTTCCTGGCACTGGCGAGGGGCGAGGACGAACGGGAAGTGATCGCTTCAGCCGCAGACAAGTCACTCAGCCGCGAGGTCACATTCGACCAGGATATCGTCAATCCCGGGTTATTGTATGCGGAGTTGCAACGGCAGGTGGAATCGGTGGCCGCCCGGCTTCGCGCTCACGGTTTAGTGGCTCGGACTATCCAGATCAAGGTTCGTGACAAGCGTTTTCGCACCGTAACTCGCAGCCGCAGTCTCGCGGTACCGACTTCCAGCACGCAACTGGTGTTCAAACAGGTGCGCTTGCTGTTGGAAAAATGGCTAATAGAGCACCAGAACACACCGGTCAGATTGTTGGGTGTCGGCGTCAGCGGTCTTGAAAAACCCGATGAGCGGGGGATTGAATACGATTCAGCGGAACATAAAGCACTGGATAAAACGCTGGATGAAATCCGGCGCCGTTACGGAGAAAACAAGGCTACGCATGCCGGCACTTTGAGAACGGGTAAAAAGGGGGTGGTGAAATGAGCACCACCCCCGTGTATATCAGAACCGCTGGCTCAACGGATAAACTCGGCCAGGACACGGCTGAATTTTTTCATTGAATCCGGGTTTACATACATCATGTGACCCGCCGGGTAGTATTCTGCGGTAATGTTGTTGCGCAGGTCAGCGGGTAAATCCAGGTGGTTCATAAAGTACTGCGTGGCACCATAAGGGCAGGCGAGATCGAAGTAGCCCTGCTGTACCAGCACGCGCATTTTCGGGTTTTGGATCATGGCGTAGTTCAAATCCACGGCGGTATTCGCGATCGGGACTTTACCGTAATGTCCGGCGCCGGGTTGTTTGTGACTATCATCCCAATGGCGCCAAAGATCACCCGAGGTGATGTATTTACGGTCTGTTTTGACACCCAGTTGTTCCCGGTAATAATCATTGAAGGTGGCAGTAAAGGCGGGTCCGACAGCGGGGAAGAACGGGTCGTAACTGACGCTCTCTGCTATTTGGTTGATGGAATCGCCGGTGTAGCGGGTGTCAATGCGACCCACAACCTTACCCTGTTTGCGAAGTAACTCCTTGGTAAAGCGCGCCTCGTCGATACGCAGGTTGGCCTTGTCCCAATACTCTGCACTGATACCGGTAAACCGTTCCATCCCTGCTAGTACACGCTCACGTTCCTCTTTGCTCGCCCGGTTGCCCTTGTACAACAGGGGTGCGTACTCATTGACAGCAAAAGCTTCGGCCTCGCCCAGGAACTGTTTGAAATCGTCAGGGCGTTCCGCCAGGGTTTTGTGGTACCAGGCGGTGGCGGCAAACGTGGTGAAAAAATTGACCTGGGGCAGGTCGATTTTGATACCCGCATTACCGGCCGAGAAATCCATGTATGGCGATACCAGGATCACGCCGTTGAGGGTGATGGTGTGTTTCTCCATCAGGTAGTACGCAACCCCGCCGCTGCGGATGCCGCCATAACTTTCACCGAGCAGGTACTTTGGCGACTCCCAGCGTCCGTTGTCGGTGATGTAGCGGGCGATAAAATCCGAAACGGACGCGATGTCCTGGTCAACACCCCAGAATGCTTCGCCCTTGGTTTCACCCAGAGGTCGGGAAAAACCGGTGCCCACCGGGTCGATCATCACCAGGTCGGCTTTGTCGAGAATACTGTATTCGTTGTTCACCCTGCGAAACGGTCCCGTGGATGTGAAACCCAGGTCTTCCACCACCGCGCGCACCGGCCCGAGGATACCCATGTGCAGCCAAAATGATGCCGAGCCCGGGCCACCGTTGTAGGCAAACAGGATTGGCCGGTTGGACTTGTCCTTGCCCTTTTGGACGTAGGCCGTGTAACCGAACTCGGCGATGGGTTCGTCTTTTTCATTTTTCATCACCAGGGTGCCGGCGGTGGCGGTGTATTCGATATTCTTGCCACCGATCGTGACGCTGCCGGTGGATTCAAAATGCATGGGCTCCACCGTCTTCTCCGCTGCCCCGTCTTCTTTGATCTTGGTTTCCCCGGCGCTGGCGCCGGCACACAGCAGGGAGAGCAAACATATTAATAGCGGTATTTTTTTATTCATTGTTCGTGTGTTCCAATTGTGGGGAAAAAGAAGTGTACACCACGGGATTACCTTGGTGCTCAGTTGACTTGCGCCACGGTGATTGCCACGCTGCCGGTTTTTCTGCCGGTATCGACATAGGCATGGGCGTCCACGATCTGCTCGAGCGGGTAGGTCCTGTCGATAATCGACTTGATCTTTCCCTGTTCGATCAGATTTTTGATGTGTTCGAGATATTCCTTCCTATAGCCTGCCACGGCAACGATTACCTTCTTGCCGCCCGTCATCGATGTCCATAAACTCCTGAGCATGCCGGGCAGTCTCGGGTTGCCCAGGATATACCGGCCGTTTTTTTCGAGTGATTTGACGCTGCGTGAATAGGGGCTCTGACCCACTACGTCGATAATGACATCGTAGCGCTCACCGTTCCTGGTGAAGTCTTCCCGGGTGTAATCAATCACATTATCGGCGCCCAGCGAGCGCAGCACCGCCAGTTTTTCGCCGCTGTCCACCGCGGTCACCGAAGCCCCGGAATCCTTGGCAAGCTGGATTGCGATGGTGCCAATGCCGCCGCCGGCTCCGTTGATTAACACTTTATCACCGGACCGGATATTCGCTTTTTTCAGAAAGTGCAGGGCATTCAGACCACCGACGGGAAGGGTTGCGGCTTCGGCGAAACCCATGTTGACCGGTTTGATGGCCATCGGGTGGGCGGACGGCAGACAGAGGTACTCGGCATAGGCACCCAAAGCCGCCGAAGTGGGTGCGAAGACCTCATCACCCTGCCTGAATTCGCTGACATCCTTGCCAACGGCTTCAATGACACCCGAAAACTCCTGGCCCATGATCTTTATCCGGGGCCTGAGGAGACCGAACATGAGTCGCAGGGGGAGCCAGAATGAGACTGGGAAATCGAATTTGCGAAGTTCACAATCCCCGGCAAATACCGAGGTCGCCATTATTTTTATCAGCACTTCGTTGTCCCGGGGTACGGGCTTGTCAATCTCCCGCAACCGAAGCACATCCGGTGGGCCGTATTTTGTCCAGATAACCGCTTTCATATCGATAACCGATTATCAATTCTCTGACCGGTAGCCCGAATATGCAAGCTGACGGCACCATCGTCGATGCGTTTGTGCAATACCCAGTGCAGTGTATACCCTAAAACGTCGGATCAGTGGTCACCAGAATGTCCATCACGGCGTTATACTCGACTAGGCCTCTCTCAACTCTCTGCGCAGAATCTTGCCGACGTTGCTTTTCGGCAGTTCATCAAGGAACTCTACGTAACGTGGACGCTTGTAACCGGTCAGGTTTTCCTTGCAGAAATCAATGACTTCTTCCTTTGTAAGACTCGGGTCTTTCTTGACTACAAAAATGCTGACGACCTCACCGGATTTTTCATCCGGCACGCCGACCGCGGCGACCTCCAGCACTTTTGGATGCAATGCGAGCACGTCCTCGATCTCGTTGGGGTAGACATTGAACCCCGACACCAGAATCATGTCCTTCTTGCGGTCCACGATCTTGAAATAACCACTTTCAGACATCACGGCAATATCGCCGGTATGTAGCCAGCCATCGGCATCCAGCACCTCGGCGGTGGCTTCCGGACGCTGCCAGTAGCCTTTCATGACCTGTGGCCCGCGGATGCACAATTCGCCGGTTTCACCCACTGGCAGGAACTCGCCGTTGTCATTCATGATGGCCGCGTCGGTCGAGGATATGGGTAAACCGATATAACCGTTATATTCTTTCAGAGTGATCGGATTGATACAGGCGGCGGGGGATGTTTCGGTCAAACCGTAGGCCTCGATCAACGGTACGCCGGTGACTTTTTTCCAGTGCTCGGCAACCGCTTTCTGCACGGCCATGCCACCGCCCAGTGTCATCTTGAGGTTTGAGAAATCGAGATCTGCAAAGCCGTTGGTATGGAGCAGGGAATTAAACAGGGTATTGACCCCGGTGATTGCCGTAAACGCATGGCGGCTGAGTTCCTTGACAAATCCGTCCATGTCACGCGGGTCGGTAATCAGGACATTGCTTCCGCCCAGGTATATAAAAGTCAGGCAATTCGCGGTCAACGCAAAGATATGATAAAGCGGTAAGGCCGTTATGATGGTTTCACGTGATTCAACATCGAGCTGGGCCAGCCATGCGCGTGCCTGGAGCAGGTTCGCGACGATGTTCCGGTGTGTTAGCATCGCGCCTTTTGCAACGCCGGTGGTGCCGCCGGTGTATTGCAGGAACGCGGTATCTTCGAAGGCGATGTTGACCGGTTTCAAAGGCAGTTTTTTGCCCCGGTCGAGGACATCCTGGAACTTCTCCGAGCCGGGTAGCTTCCATGCCGGGACTTTCTTTTTTACATAACGCAACACGAAGTTGACCAGCAGTGATTTCGGAAAGTCGAGTAAGTCACCGACCGCGGTGGTAATAATGTGCTCCAGGGGAACTTCATCCCGCACGCTTTCCAGTACGGAGGCAAAATTTTCAACCACGACGATGGCCCTGGCACCGGCATCGACCAGCTGGTGGCGCAATTCACGCGCCGTGTACATTGGATTGGTATTCACGATGATCAACCCGGCACGCAGGGCGCCGAAAAGGGCGACCGGATATTGCAATATGTTCGGCATCATCATGGCGATGCGGTCACCTTGTTGCAGTCCCATGTCCTGCAGCGCAGCGGCGAAATTGCGGGTCAGGTAGTCAAGCTCGGAATAACTCAGCTCGGCGCCCATATTGTGATACGCCATTCTGTCTTTGTAAGTGCTGCAGCTTTGCTCCAGCACGTCGACGATGGAACGGTATCCGCTCAGATCGATATGCGCGGGGACGCCGGGTGGATAACTATTTAGCCAGGGCCTATCCATAATTGTGAAACCTCCCGAGATGGGTCGACAGCGTATTGCCGGAGTATCATTTTCTCCTGCTATTTTTGCATGATAAATGACTTCGTGCAGTTGTTTTGTAGTTTTTGTTTGCCGACCCGTATGGCTCTGTTTATTATCAAAGGGGCAGAAAGTGAATCGGGGCGGCAGCGAATGGGTGAACAGAATATCGTAGAGGACGCCAGCGAATCCACTCGTCAGCACTTTATGAAGGCGCTGCTTGAAGAGGTCAGGACGCTGGAAGTGATGCTTGACAAGGGAATGGTGGAATCGGGCGTCAGTCGCATCGGCGCAGAACAGGAGATGTTCCTCATCAACAAGGCGCATCAGCCCGCCCTGACTGCGCTTGAAGTACTGGACAAGCTGAACGACGAGCGCTTTACCCACGAACTGGGTCTGTTCAATATTGAAGCAAATCTCTCGGTCCAGGAACTCAAGGCAGACTGCCTGAGCCGGATGGAAGCCGAGGCACAGGAAATTTACGCCAAGGCCCGGACCGCTGCACACCAATGCGGCAGTGAAATTGCCCTGGTGGGTATTTTGCCTACGCTGACAAAGAAAAACCTGGGTCTCGACTCGATGGTTCCGTTACCGCGCTACCTTGCCCTGAATAACGCCATCATGGCCTTGCGCGGTAATAACCTGCAATTCCAGATCAATGGCACTGACCAGTTGATGGTCAATCACGACAACCTGATGCTGGAGGCCTGTAATACCAGTTTCCAGGTTCATTTCCAGGTCAGTCCTGCGGATTTTGCCCATCTTTATAATATTGCCCAGGTGGTGACGGGTCCGTTGCTCGCAGCTGTGGTCAACTCGCCAATCCTGTTGGGGAAACGCCTGTGGCATGAAACACGGATTTCAGTTTTTGAATATTCTGTTGATGCGCGTTCGACCACCCACCAGGCCCGCGGTCTTCAACCACGTGTGCATTTTGGTAACGATTGGGTCGATAAATCCGTCACTGAAATATTCAAGGAGGATATCGCGCGGTTCCGCGTGCTGCTGACAACGGAGACCGAAAATGACCCGCTTGCGATGGTGGCGCAGGGAATCGCACCCAAACTGAAGGCGTTATGCTTGCACAACGGTACTGTCTACCGTTGGAACCGCGCCTGTTACGGTGTGCATAACGGCATACCGCATTTACGTATTGAAAACCGCGTCATCCCTTCCGGTCCGACGGTCATCGACGAAATCGCAAATGCGGCTTTCTTTGTTGGCATGATGGCGGGGATGTCAAAAGAATACGCGGATATTCGCGAAGAAATAACCTTTCAGGATATCAAGGCAAATTTCATAGCCGCGGCCAGGGCGGGTATACGCGCGCAAATGAATTGGTTCGGCGACACTCACATGCCGGTCAGGAAACTGATTCTGGATGAACTTCTGCCGCTTGCCGAGAGTGGCTTGCAGGATTATGGGGTTGATAAAAAGGACATTGATAAATATCTCGGTGTCCTGAAGGAACGCGTTACCACGCGCAGAAATGGCGCCCGCTGGGCGTTGGAATCACTTAACGGGATGCACGATCAGGGAACGGAAGACCAGCGTTTGCGCTGCCTGGTCGGCAGCATGGTGGAACAGCAGACAAGCGGCAAGCCGGTTTCGGAATGGGTGCTGGCGGATTTCTGTGTGGACCAGGGCTGGCGGGAAAGTTACCTGAAGGTCTCCCAGTTCATGGCCACTGACCTGTTCACGGTGCGTCCGGACGACATCGTGGATTTCGCGGCGACGCTGATGGATTGGCGTCATATCCGGCATATTCCGGTTGAAGGTGATGATGGGGAACTGGTTGGCCTGTTGTCGCACCGTGCCCTGTTACGCCTGGTGGCGGAGGGCAGGGTTGGTGGTGAAAACAAGGTCTCAGTCAGGGAGATCATGACCAGGAATCCGGTCACCATAGATTCCGATGCCACCACGGTCGATGCGATACGCCTGATGCGCACCGCAAAGGTGGCATGTCTGCCGGTGGTAGACAACGGCAAACTGATTGGCCTGGTCACTGAACATGATCTCATCGTGGTCTCGTCCCATCTATTGGAGCGTTACCTTGAAGAGTCCAAATAAGCCGGAATGAAGCCTTTTTTGAGCCTCGTCCTTGCGGTTCTGCTGGTGGCCGCCTGCGGTGAAAAACTGAGTGTCGAACAGCAGATAATTGCGACCCTGCGTAACATGGAGTTTGCCGCCGAAGAAGGTCAGCACCTCGACTTTATGACCTACATAGCGGATTCATTCAGTGGCCAGCAGGGCTCGATGGACCGGCGGGAGTTCCACCGCTTCATGATTTTTCAAATCAATCAGAACCGGCGTCTGCAGGCGCAGTTCTTTCCCATCTTTGTCAGCGAAACGGGTGACGATACGGCTTCTGCCCATTTTAAGCTGTTGGTGACCGGCGGCGCCGGACTGTTGCCGGAAAGCGGACAGTTGTTCGAGGTGGAAACCCAATGGGTGCGTGATGGCGGTGACTGGTTGTTGACCGGGGCCGACTGGCAAGCCGTGCGTTTGCCTGACTTGCCAACGGAGCGGACCTAGTGCTGTGTATACCCTAAAACGTCGGATCAATGGTCACCAGAATGTCCATCACGGCGTTTTACTCACAAATTCCCGGTTCTCGGAATTTGAGAATCCCTGGTCTACAATCAGTTCATGTCCATGGATAATACGCCCCTGTCTTTAAGCGATGACTTCCACCCGGCGGTGCGTCGCTGGTTCACGGGCAAGTTCATATCACCAACGCTGGTGCAGACCGCAGCCTGGAAGGAAATCGGCCGACGGCAGCGGGTGTTGATCGCCGCTCCGACCGGTAGTGGCAAGACCCTGGCCGCGTTTCTGTGTGCGGTCAATGACCTGGTTCTGAAAAGCCGCCGGAGTGGTTTGGAAGACAGGGTCCACGTGCTTTATGTGTCACCACTCAAGGCGCTTTCAAACGACATAGAAAAAAATCTGCAGGTGCCGCTGAAAGGCATCTCTGATGAACTGGCAGCTGATGGTGAACCGGCGCACAACATCCGTGCCGCGGTCAGAACCGGTGACACACCGACGGCCGAGCGCACAAAGATGGCCAGGAAGCCACCACACATCCTGGTTACGACACCCGAGTCCCTGTACCTTTTGCTGACCTCGGTCTCCGGGCGTAACATGCTGTCCGGTCTCTCCACGGTGATCGTGGACGAAATACATGCGCTGGCGGGTAACAAGCGCGGCAGCCACCTGTCGTTGTCCCTCGCAAGGCTCGATGCACTGTGTCGCGTCCCCCCATCACGGATCGGCTTGTCAGCCACGCAGAAACCGATAAAGAGAATCGCAGACTACCTGTGCGGCGGCAGGGAATGTGCAATTGTCGATACCGGTCACAAAAGACACATGGACATCCGGCTCGAGTTGCCGGAATCACCATTGTCGCCGGTACTGGCCAACGAGGTCTGGGAGGAGCTCTACAATAAATTGGTTGGATATATCCTCGAGCACCGTACCACGCTGATATTCGTCAACACCCGCCGGTTGGCGGAGCGTATTGCACGCCACCTGGCGGAAAGGTTGGGTGAGGATGCCGTGACCGCCCACCACGGCAGCCTGTCACGCAAGCATCGTCTGCAGGCGGAACAGGCGCTCAAATCCGGCCAGCTCAAGGCACTGGTGGCCACTGCATCGCTGGAACTCGGTATCGATATCGGTCATGTCGACCTGGTTTGCCAGATGGGCACTCCGGGCAGCATTTCCGCGCTGTTGCAACGTATTGGCCGGTCGGGGCACGCGGTGGGCGAGACGCCCAAAGGCCGGTTGTTCCCGTTAAGCAGGGATGACCTGGTGGAATGCGTGGCCTTGCAAAAGGCGCTTGAATCGGGAGAGTTGGATACCATTGTCATACCCACGGCACCGCTGGACGTGCTGGCCCAACAACTGGTGGCCGAGTTATCGGTGCGCGACTGGCAGGTGGATGATCTGTTACGCCTGGTGCGCACGGCCTGGCCCTATCATGACCTGGCGGAGAACCAGTTTCTGGCGGTCGTGCGAATGCTGGCAGATGGGTATTCCACCCGTCGTGGCAGACGTTCGGCGCTGGTGTTTTATGACGCGATCAACCGGCAAGCGAAAGGCCGTCCGGCGGCGCGTTTGACAGCGCTCCAGAACGGCGGCGCCATCCCGGATCATTTCGATTACGAGGTCATCATGTTGCCACAGGGTCACCGCATTGGCACCCTGAACGAGGATTTTGCCTTCGAGAGCGTCCCGGGTGATATTTTTCAGCTCGGCAATACCAGCTACCGCATGTTAAAAATCGAACAGGGCAGGGTGCTGGTCGAGGATGCGCATGGCCAGCCTCCGACGATTCCCTTTCTGGCTTGGCGATCGGCCCGGCCGCAGCGACGAACTGTCTGCAGCGGTTTCAGATCTCCGAAATGAGATTGAACAAAGTCTTAAAGAACATGAACCTGCGGTTGTTATTGAAAAATTTGTGAAGAAGGAATTTCAGCAATCGCCGCGCAACAAATGGTCGATTACCTGTATGCGTCCCTGCAGGCATTGGGCTGTCTGCCGACCCGCAACAGGATCGTGATGGAACGGTTTTTTGACGATTCGGGTGATATGCACCTGGTGGTGCATGCGCCGCTTGGATCTCGCCTGATGCGCGCCTGGGGCCTGGCGCTGCGTAAACGTTTTTGCCGGCAGTTCAATTTTGAGCTACAGGCATCCGCGCTCGAGGATTCGCTGATCCTGTCCCTGGGCGAAACACACAGTTTCGAAATAGCCGATGTCGCGGGCTATCTGAAATCCGGAACGGTGCGGGATGTGCTTGACCCAAGCCTTGCTGGATGCACCGATGTTTGAACTGCGCTGGCGTTGGAACGCGACCATTGCACTGGCCGTGCAGCGCATGCGTAACGGTAAGAAGCTGCCACCCCAATGGCAAAGGAACCAGGCCGAAGACCTGGTGGCCGTGGTCTTTCCCGACCAGATCGCCTGCTTTGAAAATATACGCGGTGCACGTGAAATACCCGATCATCCGTTGGTCAACCAGACCATCAGCGACTGCCTGACCGATACGATGGACATCGAGGGCCTGGAAAAACTTCTTGTTGAACTGTCCGCCGGTGACATCGAGATACGCTGTCTCGACCTGGTGGGGCCGTCGCCGCTTGCCCGTGAAATCATCAACGCACGACCCTATGCGTTTCTCGATGACGGCGAGGCCGAAAACCGTCGCACACGCGCCATCGGCAATGACCCGGACGATCTTTCTTCCGCCAGCACACTCAGTATCATCAGTGTCGAGGCACGGACCCAGGTTCGTGATGAAGCCTGGATACAACCGCGCAACGCAGACGAATTACATGATGGACTGTTGCAACTGGGATTTTTGACGCGTGCGGAATTCATCAGTGGCAATTCCAGTTGTGGCGCCGCCGGCAACGCGAGCCTTTGGGGACAGTGGTTCTCGTCCCTGGGTGAAGACTTTCGGGTCTGCAGCATCAAGTCAAGTGTGGATGGAAATGCACAGGCGGGGCGCTGGTGGGTGGCGTCCGAACGTCTGCCGGAGTGGTTGGCCATACACACGCAAGCCCAATTTTCACCCGATCCCACCGCTTTGCTGCCCGAAGGTGCGGCCTGTGAGCGTGACGATGCCCTGGCGGGCTTGCTGAGAAGCCGTATGAGCGGCCTGGGGCCCGTTAGCCGGGCCCGGCTGGCAGAGGACTTCGGTCTTGATGAGGATAGTCTACAGCGCGCCTTGCTGAGGTTGCAGAACGAAGGTTTCGCCATCCAGATGCACGATGAAGCCACCCAAAACCTCTGGTGTGAACGGCGCCTGCTGGCACGCATACACCGCTATAGCCGGGAACAACGGCGTCGTGCGGTGAAACCGGTTTCTCCGGCACAATTTATGAGTTTCCTGCTCCACTGGCATGCTCTGGATGATGCCGGTGCGGATCTGGACCAGGCGCTGTCCCTGCTGCACGGCTGGTCCGCACCCGCCGCCATATGGGAGCACAACTTGTTGGGGATGCGGTGTAAGGAATATTCTGCCGACCAGTTGGATTACCGCTTCCTGAGCGGGCAACTGGCCTGGTTTCGACCCGCTTCATTACCCGAGCAGGCGGGCACTATCGTGTCGGCAACTCCACTGGCGATCGTGCCACGTGTCAATATCCGTCAATGGCTGCCGGAACCACCGGACCCCGGTTCGATCACAGACTCGCTTGCCGCGCGCGTCCTCGTACTGCTGAAGCATAATGGCGCCATGTTTACATCAGACCTCGAACAGATGTCAGGCCTGTTACGGCCACAACTCGAGCAGGCTTTGAAATCCCTCATTGCCGCAGGCGTGGTGACCTCCGATGCGTTCTCACCTGTGCGTTGGTTACTGCGCCCTGAAGCGCAAAAATTGCGCCGTTCAAGACAGGCGAAACGTCACGCCCCCAACTTTCCGGTTGGCCGATGGAGCACCACTGCCGACGGCTTTGGCGATCAACACGCCGGCATGTTGAGCAATGACGCCCAACAGAGACAGGCCGTCATCTGCCAATCCCTGTTGCGCCGCTACGGTGTCGTATTCCGTGCGGTCATACAGCGCGAGACACTGTTGCCGCCGTGGCGGGAACTGCTGCAGTACCTGAGAAGAATGGAGGACCGTGGTGAAGTCCGGGGCGGGCGCTTCGTGGATGGATTCTCGGGTGAACAGTTTGCATTGCCCGAAGCGCTCGGCTTGCTTCGCCAACCCACGGAAAGCAAAGGCAAACCCGTGTTCACGGTGATCAGTGCCTGTGACCCGTTAAACCTGGGTGGTTTGATCGTTCCCGGTGCGAAGACCCCGGCAACGACTGCTAACCGTATCCTGTTGGAAAACGGCTTGCCGGTGGCGCGGGTTCTGGGCGACGAACTCGAGGAGTTCCCCGGCATCGGCAACCAGGCACGCAGGGAAGCCCGCGCGCGACTACCGGTGGTAAAGCACTGGACCGGCCCGATTTCAAAAAGTACAGCGGGTTCAGCTTGATAGGAGCGGATGCCAATTCAATAGTCACCTCCGGTCGGGACCTTTGCCAAACCGGTATTTCGTGACCCCTGCGGAGGCACCTGCGGGTCAGATGTGTCAATTCAAAACCATCGTGGCCGGAAAACTGCGGCTGTAAGTGGTCCGGTTAGGGGAAGTCTTCAAGGCAGTCCGACTTGCTTCGCGCAGCTTGCAACACGCCGATATCGTTTGCAAATATTGAATACTGTCAATTCTGACAGATGATGAACTACCTAGGATGATGTATAAATTTTACGTCAGAGTGAGAATTTCATTCTTCGACAGGGAAGTTACAAAGATAGTTTTTAAAACAAGGTAAGGGGATTACCACATGAGAGACTTACTCAACATCCGGGTATCGGATGTATTGGCTGCGCCATTCGCCACAAGCCGGGCGGTCATCAATTTCATCAATTCCAGCAGTCCGTCATGAGCGCCGTACTGGGTCAGGCGGAGAGTTCTTCTGTTCTTGCGCATTTGGAAGGCAAGAGTTGGGGTACGAGCAAACCGCAAGCAAAACCAGAGCTGAGGCCGATGCGATGTTCCGGCGCCGGGAATCCGGTATCGTTACACGCCGTCAAATCAGAACCAACGGAAAATCCCGCACAAGCCGATAAATCAGGTCTGCTGATCTACGCACCCGGGGCAACACTTCGGCACTTGCTGCACAAGACGGTTGAACTGAATGCCAGCGACCTGCATGTCCACAGTGGGTCCAATTTGCTGCTTCGTCATGGCGGCAAAATTTGTAACGCTTCATCTTCCGTACTCAGCGCACAGGATTGCGAGGGTCTGATCTGGCCCATAATGAACGAGACGCAACGCAAAATCCTGAGTAAAAGGTTCCAGGTTGATTTTGCTTACGAGATTCCCGGAGTAGGGCGCTTCCGCGCAAACGTCTACAAACAACAGCGTGGCTACGATGCCACTTTCCGTGCCATCAAGGCCACTCCACCAACGCTCAAGGAACTCGGCTTGCCGGAAGATTTGAAGCGCTTCACCGATTTCCACCAGGGATTGATCCTGTTTACCGGTCCGGCAGGGTGCGGGAAATCTTCCACGATGGCCGCAATGGTGAACCTGATCAACGAGTACAGGCAGGACCATATTCTGACCATTGAGGATCCCATCGAGTATGTTTACCCTGCCGCCGAATGCAATGTCACCCAACGGGAAATCGGATATCAGACCGGGTCGTTTTCCACGGCCTTGCGCGCGGCACTGCGCGAGGACCCCGATGTAATCGTTATCGGTGAACTGCGTGATCTGGAGACTATTTCACTGGCAATAACTGCCGCTGAAACCGGCCACCTTGTGCTGGCGACACTCCACACATCAAACGCCATTCGCACCATCAACCGTTTGCTCGGTGTCTTTCCTCCGGACCAGATGTGTCAGATCCGACGGATGTTGTCAGAGTCGCTTAAAGTCGTTATCTCGCAGCGACTGGTCCAGCGGAATGACGGCCGGGGCCAGGTTCCGGCACTTGAGGTCATGATCAACAACAACGCGACTGCCAACCTGATACGCGAAAATCGCACACACCAGATCAAGTCGATTCTTCAAACCGGCGGTTCGCAGGGTCAACGCCTTCTGGACACATCGCTGGCCAGGTTGGTCAAGGACAAGGTGATCAGTCAAAAGGAAGCACACAAGCACGCCGAAGAACCGAATAATTTCAGATAGCAGGAGAACGGTTTGGCCAGGATTGATGAACTATTCAGGTATCTGAAAAGCAAGCAGGGATCCGATTTGCACTTGCAAGCGACCCGGACTCCACGGGTGCGCATCCATGGCAGATTGCAGGATGTTGAAGGCTGGGAGCCACTTTCAGATGAAGAAGTAAGAGATCTGCTGTACGAGATCTCATCGGAGCAGCAGTGGGCGGATTACGAAGCCAGCGGCGATATCGACTTTGCCTGGGCGCTGCCGGGTGAGGCGCGTTTTCGTGTCAATTTCCTGCGCCAGCATCATGGCGCCGGGGCCATATTCCGCATCATCCCTGAGAAGATACTCACTTTCGACCAGCTCAATATCCCCGAAGCGATTCGTTTACTGGCAGACCTTGAGCGTGGCCTGGTCCTTATTACCGGTCCCACCGGTTCCGGTAAATCCACGACCCTGGCTGCCATCATCAACGCCATAAACGAGAAATTCAGCAAGCATATTGTCACCATCGAAGACCCGGTTGAATTTGTTCACCCCAATAAGAAGTGTGTGCTGTCGCAGCGTGAGGTGGGTCAGGATGCGCTCAGCTTTGCCGAAGCCCTGAAAGCAACCATTCGTCAGGACGCCGACGTAATACTGGTTGGTGAAATGCGTGATATGGAAACCATCGAGTTGGCCATTACCGCAGCCGAGATGGGAACACTTGTGTTCGGGACGCTGCATACCAACAGCGCCACCAAGACCATCGATCGATTGATCGACGCATTTCCGGCCAGTCAGCAACCCCAGGTACGCAATACCCTGGCCGAATCGATTTGCGCAATCGTGTCACAACAGTTGGTCCCGACCGCCGATGGCCAGGGCCGGTGTGCCGCCTACGAGATACTGTTGCGAACCAACAGCCTGCCCAACATCATTCGAGAGGGCAACACGACCATGTTGGCATCGGTGATCCAGGGCGGTGTTAACGACGGCATGTGCGCGATGGATGACTCGCTGGCTGCACTGCTCGGACAAGGCAAGATCACTGCAGCGGCGGCCTTGTCCAAGGCGAAGGACAAGAATCGCTTCGCAGGCCTGAGGGAGGCATGACGAGGCTTCGCGGCTACGCCCCCGTTTTGCTGTCCTCGAGGTATGACCGGATACACTTTTAGTCAACTTATCTGCTCTGTTTTTCAGATTTACGTTAATGTGTCACTATAAATTGACAAAAGACGGTCGGACACCATGAATGACAGGTTATCGAAATTGGCCAACATCGCAGATAGCATCGGCGTGGTCGCAACAGAACAATGAGCATACGCAGTCATGCCGGCTTGCACCCCGTGATTTCAGAGGGTGTATATATCGACCCTGATTCGGTCGTCATCGGCGACGTGGTAATCGGTGAGGGCAGTTCAGTCTGGCCGATGACCGTAATCAGGGGTGATATCCACCACATCCGTATTGGCAAAAGAACCAGTGTGCAGGACGGGAGCGTCCTGCACGTGACCCACGCCGGTCCGTATAACCCGGACGGATTTCCATTGATTATCGGCGATGACGTCACCATCGGTCACAAGGTCATGTTGCACGGGTGCACAATCGGCAACCGGATACTGATCGGAATGGCGGCGGTAATCATGGACGGGGCGGTCGTACAGGATGAAGTGATCATTGCCGCCGGCACACTGGTGCCACCCGGCAAGGTGCTCGAGAGCGGATTTCTGTACAAGGGAAGCCCGGCACAACAGGCCAGGCCGCTGACGGACAGGGAACTGACATTCTTCGATTACACGGCAAAGCGTTATGTCGACCTGGCCGCCAGGTACCTGGATGAATCTGCCCAGGGTTAAGGACGTCAAATACCCGCACGCTGCGGATAACCGGATGGCAAGCAGTGCCCGGGCGTAATTCAGACCACCAGGTCGGTCTTGGTTTTCTGGCGGCGCAGCAGGTAAATACCGCTGGCCATCACGATGATACAACCCAGCACCGTAAACCGGTCTGGTAATACTCCAAAAAACAGGTAACCAAGACCCAGGGCCCAGAATATCTGGCTGTACATAAAAGGCGCCACACTCGACGCCGGGGTGAAGGCATGCGATGCAATGATGCAGCTGTGGGCCGCTCCGCCGGCGATGCCGATCATGGCCAGGGCAGTCCACTGTTGCCAGCCCACCGGCATTTCCCAGGTGAACGGCAGGATCATCAGCATGATCACGGCCCCCGCCATCGCGGTATAGAACATCGTCACCGGCGTCGGGTCCTCATCCGCGAGTTTACGGGTAATGATATTAAACAGGCTGGCGCATAAGGCCGCCCCGAATGTCAGCAGCGCGCCATAGCCGAGGGCACCGCTGCCCGGCCGGGTGATAACCAGCATACCCGCAAACCCGACAGTGACCGCGACCAGGCGTGGCCACTCGACACGCTCCCCAAGCAGCGGCACGGATAGCAATACCACCAGTATAGGTACGCTGAAAAATATTGCGGTGGCCTCGGCGAGACCAATCAGGGTCAACGAGAAAAAGTAAAGTGCGGTATCAATCAACAGGAGAACAGAGCGGCCGATTTGCACGACCGGGCGATGTGCCCTGAACAGCGTCAGCCCATGTCGTGGCATCAGAACCACGATCATTAACAGCAGGTGTCCGAGGTATCGCGCGCCGATTACCTGCAGCATCGGCAGGCTTTGCCCCAGGTACTTGGCCATTGCCTCCTGGCAGGCTATCAACGCGACCGCCATGCACATCAGGAAAATGCCTTTCAGCGGTTCATCGCCACTTCTGGTTCCGTGCATCGCTTATGGCTTTGTCAACTGTCCGCAAGATCCACGAGGGCTTTCCCGGTCAGCCGGTACGCGACCCATTCATCCTGCGGCCTGGCGCCAAGGGACTGGTAGAATTTGATCGCGGGCTCGTTCCAGTCGAGTACGCTCCATTCGAAGCGGCCGCAATTTCTGGACAGTGCAATTTGCGCGAGGTGTTTCAGGAGCGCCTTACCAGCACCCGCTCCGCGGTATTCCGGTGAAACGTACAAATCCTCGAGATACAAGCCATTTTTGCCCAGCCAGGTGGAATAGTTGAAAAAATAAACCGCAAATCCAACCGGTCGGTGATCGATTTCGCAAATAAGGGCCTGGGTCGTTGAACCCGTGGCAAACAACGACTCCCGGATGTCATTTTCCGAAGCAACAACCGCATCCTCGGCATTCTCATAGATCGCAAGGTCGGTGATAAAGCGCAGGATCAACGCAGAATCATCTGCAGTCGCTGGTCGAATTTCGATGTTTGGCATGGCTTACTCCCGGTACTTTGTATTGTGGCTTCGGAGAAGAATGTTTCTCAGTGTCATTCCTGTCATTTCTTCGAGCCCCTATCGTGGGAAGGCCTGATATACCCGGTTGAATCGGGGCTGTTATCATCTGTAACGTGGGATTCTAACCGCGATTATTACACAGTGGGAGGATGGCAGGGAAAGCTCGGAAAATCCGTCGAGGACAGCCCGAGGTTGAAAGCTACCGGACCAGTCGATAACAGTAATTGATCCTCGCCAGCTGAAAAAATAAATCTGGATTGACGGTGAACCTTCAGTGTTTCGAAAGCAGCCAGGCGAGGGCATCACCTTCAACGCTGAAATGTCTCGCAATGTACCCGTCTGTAAAGGTGAAAGCGTTGAAAAGCTCTGACTTTTCATCTATCAATTCGGGTTTGCAAAGACAAGCCAGGTGTATATCCGGCATATTTTTACTGATGCTGTGAATTTCGTGATTTGCAATGTCGCGTTTTTCGACCGTCGATTCATTGAGCAGGACTTTGCGGCATTTGCACTTCCGGCATTCCGAGTCGATCAGCTTGAGGATTGCAATGGCACGTTGGGGATTGATTGTCCTATCGGAAATCGTCGCAACCAGGTAAGCGTCCCTTTCGACGTATTCGAATAGTACCGTCATGTTAATTGCCTCCCGGCAACTGATTTTAAAAGCTCACCGTCATCAGTTTGCATCCGGCGCGATTCATACGACCAAACACACCCAAAACAGAAAGAGAGCGTAAACTTTTGTCTGGATAGTAACTTCTATATTAAATCTCTAAATCTGTATATTAATGTGGTAGCACCACTTCAGAAACAGGCCCCGGCGAATGTTTTCACCGGGGCTGTTGCCTGTATTTCGGCGCGTTGGCCTGGCCCGCATATTGCACCAGCCGGTAGCGGGCCTCTCAATAAGCAAATGTTTTTCTTGAATTAAAAGACGTTTTTTCAAATCAGCTCCGCGATACACTTTGTACCCGACCCGCTACCGGCTGGTGCAATATGCGGCCTAGGCCGCCAACTGTCTTAGTACAAAGTTCAAAATTCCGCCATTGCGGTAGTAGTCAACTTCCTTGGGCGTATCCAGGCGACTCCTGGCCTGGAACTGTTTACGGCTGCCATCGCTTGCTGTCGCGGTCACCGTTACCAGTTTTGCCGAGCCATCACCCAAACCCTCGATGTCGTAGGTTTCCGTGCCATCCAGGCCGAGGCTGTCGGCGCTTTCACCTTCCATGAAATTCAATGGCAAAACACCCATGCCGATCAGGTTGGAACGGTGTATGCGTTCAAAACTGGCGGTAATGACGGCTTTAACACCAAGCAATTGCGTGCCTTTCGCTGCCCAGTCACGTGATGAACCGGTGCCATACTCGGTGCCGGCCAGAATGATCAGCGGCGTGTTTTTCTGCTGGTAGCGCATGGAGGCGTCGTATATGGTCATTTGCTCTCCGTCCGGTTGGAAGGTTGTCCAGCCTCCCTCCGTACCCGGCGCCAGTTGGTTACGCAACCTGACATTGGCAAAGGTGCCACGCATCATGACCTCGTGGTTACCGCGACGGGACCCATAGGAGTTGAATTCCGATCTTGGTACGCCTTTCGATTTCAGATAGTCGCCTGCAGGCGAATTTTCGGAAATGGCACCCGCCGGTGAAATGTGGTCGGTGGTGATGGAATCTCCCAGTCTGGCCAGACAGCGGGCACCGCGAATTTCCTTGACCGGCGGCACATCCATACCCATGCCATCGAAGTAAGGCGGGTTGCGGATATAGGTCGAATCATCCTGCCAGTCAAACATTTCGCCTTCCGGTGAATCAACCGTTTGCCAGTGTTCGTCACCGGCGAAAACACTGCTGTAGCTCTTTTTGAACATTTCAGCGTTGACACTTTCAATGACGCATTGCTGGATATCGTGGCTACTGGGCCAGATATCACGCAGGTACACGGGGTTTCCGTCGTGGTCCTTACCGAGTGTTTCGGTGGTGATATCCACCTTCATAGTACCTGCGATCGCATAGGCGACGACCAGTGGTGGTGACGCCAGGTAGTTCATCTTGACATTGGCGTGGATACGGCCTTCAAAATTACGGTTGCCGGACAGCACCGCACAGGCCACCAGGTCATTCTCGCGAATGGCATTTCCGATGGGTTCCGGCAGCGGACCGGAATTACCGATACAGGTTGTGCAACCGTAGCCGACCACGAAGAAGCCCAGGGCTTCAAGATCGTCCATTAAACCGGCCTTGTTCAGGTAATCGCTGACCACGCGCGAACCCGGTCCGAGCGAAGTCTTGACCCAGGGTTTAACCTTCAAACCCTTGGCTACTGCATTCCTGGCGAGTAACCCTGCACCGAGCATGACGGCAGGGTTGGAAGTATTGGTACACGACGTAATGGCCGCAATCACTACCGCGCCATCTTCCAGTTCAAATTTTTCACCCTTGTATTCCACCGCGGCCTTGTCGTTTCCTTCGCGGTCCTGCGTGAAAACGGTCTTGTCCTTCAAATAGGCCTGCTTGGCTTCGGTGAGCAATATCCTGTCCTGTGGACGCTTGGGGCCCGCAAGGCTGGGAACAACCGTCGACATATCGAGTTCCAGTACCGCTGAGTACTTTGCCTCAGCGGAATCGACGGTGTGAAACATGCCCTGTTTACGCGTGTAGGCCTCCACCAACGCAACCTGTTCCTCCGACCTGCCGGAGAGACGCAGGTAGGTCAGACTCTCCTCGTCGACCGGGAATATGCCACAGGTCGCGCCGTACTCCGGCGCCATGTTGGCGATGGTCGCGCGGTCGGCCAGTGGCAGGCCGGGCAATCCGTCCCCGAAGAATTCGACAAATTTTCCAACCACGCCCAGTTTGCGCAACATCTGAACAACGGTCAGCACCAGGTCGGTCGCTGTTGCGCCTTCGGGTAATTTACCCGTTAACTTGAAGCCAACAACCTGGGGGATCAGCATGGTGATGGCCTGACCGAGCATCGCGGCCTCTGCTTCAATGCCGCCTACGCCCCAACCCAGTACACCAATGCCGTTGATCATGGTGGTGTGGGAATCAGTGCCAACGACGGTATCGGGATAGGCCATCAATTCGCCGTTTTGTTCCGCACCGAAAACAACCCGTGCCAGGTGCTCGAGGTTGACCTGGTGGACGATACCGGTATTTGGCGGTACCACGTTAAAATTACTGAATGCGCTTTTCCCCCATTTCAGGAAGCTGTAACGCTCCTGGTTTCGGCCAAACTCAATTTCATTATTGACGCTCAGTGAATCAGCAGTGCCGTAACGGTCGACCTGTACCGAGTGGTCAATAACCAGTTCCGCGGGAGAAAGCGGGTTGATCCGTTCGGGATTCCCGCCGAGTTGTTTCATGGCATCGCGCATGGCCGCAAGATCAACGACTGCCGGCACACCTGTGAAGTCTTGCAAGACGACCCGTGAAGGTGTAAACGCAATCTCCGTTTCGGGCTTGGCCTGGGGGTCCCAGTTGGCCAGGGCCTCGATGTCGGCATGGGTGACATCGACGCCGTTTTCGTGGCGAAGCAGGTTTTCCAGCAGAATCTTGAGAGAAAAAGGAAGATGCGAAACATCTACTTTCTCGCTTAACAGAGGCAGGTTGAAATAGCTGTATTTCTTGTCGTTTACAGAAAAAGTACTGCGGACGGAAAATGAATCTTGCATGCTGGCCTCCAATAACCCATGAGTTTGCGCGTGACCCGATATTATCGCCCATTGGAGTCGCTTTCCCCAAATGGAATTATCCGGGTAACAGTGATTGTGCCTGTTCGAGCATCTTTTTGCGCCCGAACATCAGGCTGAAGCGTCCCCCGCCCAGCTGTCGCCAGAGCACGGCAGACCGCAAGCCGGCAAAGAGCATGGTGCGAATCCAGTCGACGGTGCGTTCCACCTGTAGATGTTGCGGACGACCGTTGACGACGATCCGGGGCGACAGCGTGCTGATGGTACGGGTGTACAACTCGGCAATTTTCTTCGCCTGTAAATCCTTTATTTCGTGGATCCCGGTGCCATCGTCGATTTCCGCGATCGGTAACAGTTCGGCCCCGATATGCGCCTGCATCCCGGACTTTTTCCGGAAATTCGACTCAAGCTGCAGGATGGTAAGGACATACGACAGGCTCTCCATGTAACGCCGGTCCCCCTGCAAGACAGAAATGAGTGTTTCCGTACCAAGACGCAGCCGGTTTACACCGCCGAAAATGTCTTCGACGCTATCGGCTTCGATGGCCAGCAGACTGTCGAGACAGGTATCGGCCGAATAACCGGACCAGGTGCCGTGATTGGCAGCCTGCCTGACGAGTTCGGTGGCCTGGAAGACACCGGACAATGCCATGATCTTTTCATTCATATACTTGCCATTCCGGATGCTGTGACCATCGGCGGTGTATTCATGGACTCGATGATGCCGCCGCCGAGACAAACATCACCATCGTAAAGGACCACGGACTGACCCGGCGTGATGGCTCGCTGGGCGTGCAGGAAACTCAGCCGCATCCGCTCTTCATCGATGTATTCAATGGTCACATCCTGGTCCTGCTGGCGGTACCTGACCTTGGCGGTCAGCGAACTGCCCGCTCGGGGGGCGCTACCGGATACCCAGGCCAGACGCCTGGCTTCCAGTTGGTTTGACAACATCCACGGGTGTTCGTGGCCCTGGCCGACATACAGTATGTTGTTGTCCATGTCCTTGTGCAATACGTACCAGGGCGCTTCCGGAAATCCTTTTACTCCGCCTATCCCGAGGCCCTGGCGCTGACCGAGCGTATGAAACATCAAACCCTGGTGTTCACCGATCACACGCTCATCGGTGGTGCGGATTTCGCCGGGCTTCGAGGGCAGGTATTGGCCCAGGAACGCAGTAAAATTGCGCTCACCGATAAAACAGATTCCTGTGCTGTCTTTTTTGTCAAAGACATCGAGTCCCGCCGCCCGCGCGAGTTCACGCACAGCAGGTTTCTGCAGTTCTCCTACCGGGAAGAGGGTTTTTGCCAGTTGCCGGTGACCCACGGCATACAGGAAGTAGCTCTGGTCCTTGTTGTGATCGACACCCCGCAACAATCGGTGTTTACCGTCGCTGCAGTCCGAGCGTACATAGTGACCGGTGGCAATTTTGTCCGCGCCCAGTTCCTCGGCGTGCTCCAGAAAGGTCTTGAACTTGATCTCGCGGTTACACAGGATATCGGGATTGGGGGTACGGCCCGCGCGGTATTCGCCGAGGAACTCTTCGAACACGTTTTCCCAGTACTCGGTAGCAAAATTGCGGGTATGCAGATGCAGACCCATTGATTCCGCAACCGCCCTGGCGTCCGCTGCATCTTCGGCTGCTGCGCACGCGCCGAACCTGTCGTCCTCTTCCCAGTTCTTCATGAACATGCCCGCGATATCCAGTCCCTGCCGCTGCAATAGCAAGGCCGAGACCGAGGAGTCGACCCCGCCTGACATGGCGACCATGATTTTGCCCGTCGTTTTCCGCATGTCAGTAAGATGGGGTCAAATTGCAGAACGTCAATTGCCGGATATACTGTTCAAACTTTACCGACAGATGTACTACAATTGTCCCATGAGTAATGAATTTGAATCGAAACATGATCGTGGTATTGCGGTGGAGGAAGTTCGACCCGAGGTCAAACCGCCGCCAATGTACAAGGTCGTGTTACTGAATGACGATTTTACCCCGATGGACTTCGTTGTTGACGTCATCCAGACATTTTTCGCATTTGACCACGACCGCGCAACGCAGATCATGCTGCATGTTCACACCCGGGGCAAAGGCGTATGCGGCATATTCACATTCGAAATTGCCGAGACCAAGGTTGCCCAGGTCAATGAATACGCCCGCCGCAACGAGCATCCTCTCAAATGTGCATTGGAGAAGGCTTGATCCGGTCCGGCGAACGCGAATGGCCAAACGCGGTCACAACTTAAGTACTTCACACATGGTAATTTGAATGTTCAGTAAAGATCTGGAAGTAAGCATCAGCCAGGCTTATCAAGAGGCCCGCAGCGCACGTCATGAATTTCTCACGGTCGAGCACCTGTTGCTCGCCTTGCTCGATAACAGTTCCGCCCTGTCTATCCTGAGTGCCTGTGGCGCCAATATCACCGGTCTGGAAGCAGAATTGCGCAAGGCCCTGAACGATACCGTGCCCGAACTGGACCAGGCGGACAACCGGGATACCCAGCCTACCATCGGCTTCCAGCGCGTTTTGCAAAGGGCGCTTTACCACGTCCAATCCGCAGGCAAACAGGAAGTGATCGGCGCCAATGTACTGGTTGCGATATTCAGTGAAAAAGATTCCTATGCGATTTATCTGTTGAACAAATTCAATGTCACCCGTCTGGATGTAGTGGATTACATTTCTCACGGCATTTCCCCCTTGCAGAAAAACGACTCGGAAAGAAGCGAGGAAGTTGCCGAAGAAGGCCAGGAGGAAGGGGCTGACGGACGCAAGAGCGCACTCGAAAACTTCACCAGCAACCTGAACGACCGTGCCGGTGAGGGCAAAATCGATCCGCTCATCGGGCGCGTGGATGAGGTCGAGCGCACGATCCAGATATTGTGCCGCCGGCGGAAGAACAACCCGCTGTTTGTCGGTGAGGCAGGCGTTGGCAAAACGGCAATGGCCGAAGGGCTGGCGCTGCGAATCGTAGAAGGCGAGGTGCCGGAGGTGCTCAAGGACGCGACGATTTACTCACTGGATCTCGGCGCCTTGCTGGCGGGCACCAAGTATCGCGGAGATTTCGAAAAACGGCTCAAATCCGTCTTGGCCGAATTACACAAGATAGAGGGCGCGGTTTTATTCATAGACGAAATCCACACCATCATTGGTGCGGGTGCGGCCTCGGGCGGCGTCATGGACGCGTCCAACCTGATCAAACCTGTGCTGGCTTCGGGAGAGTTGCGTTGCATCGGTTCCACTACTTACCAGGAATTCCGCGGAGTATTTGAAAAGGACAGGGCACTTGCGCGCCGTTTCCAGAAGATCGACATCGTCGAGCCGACCGTTTCGGAGACCATCGAAATATTGCGCGGCTTGAAATCCCGTTTTGAAGCACACCACGGGGTCGAGTATACAGATGACGCCCTGCGCGCTGCGGCTGAGTTGTCCGGCCGACATATCAACGACCGGCACCTGCCCGACAAGGCCATTGATGTCATCGACGAGGCCGGTGCCAGGCAACGCATGCTGCCCGAAAATGAGCGTAAGAAACTGCTGGACGAACACGATATCGAGACGATCGTCGCCCACATGGCGCGCATACCACCCAAGCAGGTCTCACGTTCTGACCGTGATGCGCTGCGGACCCTGGAGCGCGATCTGAAGTTGACCATTTTTGGGCAGGACGAGGCCATCAATGCGCTGGCTTCAGCGATCAAGATGTCACGTTCCGGGCTGGGTGAAGATGAAAAACCGATCGGTTCATTCCTGTTCGCCGGGCCCACGGGTGTCGGTAAGACTGAAGTGACGCGCCAATTGTCGATGGTCCTGGGTATCGAGCTGATACGCTTTGACATGTCGGAATACATGGAAGCCCACTCGGTATCCCGGCTCGTCGGTGCACCGCCGGGTTACGTAGGTTTTGACCAGGGTGGTCTGTTGACCGAGGCGGTGACCCGAAATCCGCATGCCGTGTTGTTGCTGGATGAGATCGAGAAAGCCCATCCCGATGTTTACAACATCCTGTTACAGATCATGGATCATGGCAAATTGACGGATACCAACGGACGTGAGGCTGATTTCCGCAACGTCATCCTGGTTATGACGACCAATGCCGGCGCCCAGCAAAGCGCCCGCCGCTCGATCGGATTTACCGACCAGGAGCACGTCTCGGATTCCAACGAAGCCATCCGCAGGACATTTACACCTGAGTTCCGTAACCGCCTAGATGCGGTCATACAGTTCAAGGCGCTGGATTCCGCCATCGTGCTGTTGATCGTGGATAAGTTCATCCTCGAACTCGAAGCACAGCTGGCCCTGAAGGATGTCAGTCTTTCGGTCTCCGCTGCGGCGAGAGAATGGTTGGCGGAGCAGGGCTTTGATCCAGAAATGGGGGCCCGTCCAATGAAGCGTGTCATCCAGGACAAGATCAAGCGGCCATTGGCGGATGACCTGTTATTTGGTGTCTTGTCAGAAGGCGGGGAAGTGGATATCACACTATCCAGAAAGCAGGGCAATGAATTGAAAATTCACACCAAGCCGAAAAAGGAAGTACGAAAAGCCCTGCCGGCAGCAACGAAAGGTTAAGCTTCCGGAAATAGCGGCTTATTTCATGCGGTAGGTAATACGCCCCTTGGAAAGGTCGTAAGGCGTCAGTTCAACTTTGACACCGTCTCCCGTCAGAATGCGGATATAGTGCTTACGCATCCTGCCGGAAATGTGGGCCGTAACGACATGTCCGTTTTCAAGCTCCACTTTGAATAAAGTATTTGGCAAGGTTTCCAATACCTTGCCTTCCATTTCGATTACATCTTCTTTTGCCATGAGTCCCATGCCTGATTAAGGTGGCAGTATTGTGCCACCCACCGGCTTACTGCGAAAGGGTTTCGTACAAAATAACATTGACACAAGGCATGATTTGCTTAAAATACGCCACCTCAAATGCGGGAATAGCTCAGTTGGTAGAGCACAACCTTGCCAAGGTTGGGGTCGCGAGTTCGAGTCTCGTTTCCCGCTCCAACAATGAAACCCGGCGTGGCGTCAAACCACCGCCGGGTTTTTTATTGCCCGGGATCAATCCGACCGTGATTTGATGACGTAACACGTAGCAATCGGCGGCTACGGATAGTAGAATATCGCGCTCCTGAGCAGATGCGCGGGATACGTCACCGAGGCCAGGTGGCAGAGTGGTTATGCTGCGGCCTGCAAAGCCGTCTACGCCGGTTCGATTCCGACCCTGGCCTCCAATAGCCCCCTTCATGGGGGTTTTTATTGCCTCAAACTTTTTGTATTTGACCCTCTGAAACCTCTGCTCTATATACGTTTGGTGGATTATGGCGAATTTTACTAACTAAGGAAGCTCTGATTAATGCCATCCTGGCATCATCAGAGCGCGGCAGCCGAAAAGTGTCATTTTCGACTGCCTTACAAATCAACAGCTTGGCGCCGCTGATTTGGCGACACATCCATGTGTCGCGTGAACCTCAGAATTAATCAGAGGTTCCCTAACGAGGTGGAACTCCTGAGAAGCAGCAGATTAGGGAGCGGTGCCAGAAATACGCCTTGGAAATGCTACTTTTTTAATCGGCCTCAGGTTTTCTTCCGGTGCGGTGAATGCCTTTAAACCCACGCGGTTAAAGTGAAAACCGGGAAAATCAAATATGGAATAGAGACCACCCCGACAAAGGGGGAATCACTGGGCGAAGGTGACTGTGGGGATAGTATCTCGCAACAAGGTATCATCCTGCGGCCTTTAAGGCCGTTACAAGGTGCTGCAAACCCCATTGCTACCCAAAACAATACTGTCTCTAAGAAGCCTGTTCGATGCGCTTATTAAGTCATTATTAAATTTAAAACAAGGCCGGTTCGGACAGGGCTGATTCGGAAGGTGTAGATGCGGGTCAATGGATAGAGGACGTCGGCTCACCATGGATGACAATTATGGTCTGTTTTGCTGACATATTTTGGATGATTGCGATCAGGCCTGGCTGAAGCAAATTTCTTTAAAATCATTTTCCACAATATATCACGCTGTATTTAAAGGTATTTAATTGCGCTTAAGTGTGTTTCCAGATCAGTGCTTTTTTCTGGCTTGATTATTGCATAATGGTAGTTAAGGACAAATTCCAGTAATGAACTTGCTAACAGTCAGGATGACGGTATGCTAAAACAAATGTTGATCTTAACCACGTTGATTTTTCTGATGCTTGCTCCAGCACCGGACTCTCGGGATATTGCAGAAATGAGCGCCTATTTCCTCGTGCCGACTAGCAGTTCAGTGTGACTGGTTTCAGACAAGCCAGTCCAAATCAATGTGGAAGAACATGGCAGTTGGAATCCACACAGATTTTGCCTGGAAGCACACCGTATTCACATACCTGCCACATCATGATTAGTAGCGCATCAATGTCAACAAGTGACTTGACCACCTTGCCATCCACCTTGTAGTCGAACCGATTATCTCCATCCCAATATCGCAGGGTCATGCTTGGCTGATTCTTGTCCGGGTCACTGTTGATGGGTGGATGTGTGCCTGCTACGATCATGGGGTTATGTTGCCATAACCATTAAGAGCAAGTTGCCAAGTGGGCTGTCACTTCAGCTTTCCCTTCAGAATCTTTTTTTCGTTGCCTATTTCTTTGATCAGTTTTGTGTACCTGCGGTCAAAGTGGGATCCATACTTTCCAAACAGCTTCTTGAGTTCCTTTATTGTTTTTGCGGAAAGATTCCTGTTTTTCAACAACTTTGGCAGTTCTTTGGAAATAAAAACCTTATCCTCCCGCAATCTCCCATAGTCATCTGCGGCGCCGTCCATTATCTTCATGTCGCCTGTAGCGTTTGAGGCAATGAGCTCGGACAAGAGACTCCAAACCTTGTCCACTACGGGCTTTGGGAACAGGTTCGGTTTTTTCTTTAGATCTTGAAAGCACTCTTCGGCGTTAACGTAATGAATTTCGATGCGGTCTTTGTCAATGATTCCAGGACTTTTCAATCTCTTCAACACGTCGTTGATAGTTTCGAAATCAAGGGGCAGATCATATTTTGCACGGTGCCTCCTGATTTTCTCAATGCGCTTGTACATTGGTGTTCCCATGAAGGTTTCACGGTCGTTTACATCGATAATTTTGCCATCCAAACCCTTCAGTTCTTCCAGGACATCATCGCGCCCGGAGTAAAGCAGCGTCTTATTGTGTTTCGCCTTCACTTTCGATGCATTGGTTTTAATCCATGATCGCACTGATTTAAAATTTATGCTTTGAACTTCACCTTCGGTCAAAGGCTTCTTATATGCCATTGCGCTCTCCTTAAAAAGGTCTATGGCTTTTATTTTTCTATTTCAGTAAGTATAGACAATTAGGCCAGAACACCCCTGCAACTCAAGCAGGAGAGCCAACAGGGTGCCGGGCTGGTACCTCTCAACCAGGGCAGGGCCTCTGTAGGAAAATGTGACAGGTTTTTGTAGGCAATCCATGGCGGTTCGGAGGTCAATATTCGTGAATGCGACGAAAGGAGCGGGAAAAGGAGCGGATTGAACCAAGGTCTTTCAAAACCTTACTAAAACAACTGGTTATGGCAATTTGAAGTAGCGACTCTCGCCTCCAACTAGCCCCTTCATTGGGCTTTTTTATGTCTCAAATATCGACTTGTGTAAGACCGGTCTTCAAAAAGTCACAGATGGCGAGCGTATCAGGGGGTTCTGTCGGTTTATACGTTCGAGCAGTGGCGTTTAACGGCAGGCGACATAAAAAAAGAGGGCGGGGCAGGCTTGTGGAAGTCACCAGGTCGGGTTTTTAATCCTGTATTTTTTGGCTAGGTAGCCGCGATCGTCAGCTTTTATACAACCTTCGCCCCTTCAACCTCAACCATCAATTCCTGCCGGCAAATGGTGCCCTGTAGAAAGATTACCTTTTGATGGAATCCTTTCATTAACCTATTCATTTTTTCCAAAACCACACGATAGTCATCCGGGTTCTTCAGGTACACGCGCAAAATGCTTTGATCGTCCAGAACGAATTGGGCTTTCCCCGGCTCGAGACGTGAAATTTCATCGCACAAAATTGCGAGGTTATTCAGGGTTTCATCAGCTTGAAGGCCGGTGTTAAATGGAAAGTTGGACTCGTGACCCACGACGGCGGCTGTACCGGAAACCAGGAACAGCGTATGACTATCAAGTGCTATAAACCCACCCCTGCAGAATTTTGGGCTTCGTGGACCGTATTGCCTGGGATAATTGAATGCACTCGTTTGCCGCGGGTTTTCCACCGGGTGAAATGCCTGTTTTGAAGCAAGTCCTATCAATGCAAAACCACTGCCTTCGCGGCCGCCAATAGCGGTGCCGACCGGGGCAATATCGTCGTGGATACCCATGGTCTCAAATGCCTCGGCACGGCCAACACAGAACTGCCGGTACTTTTCAAGATCGTCATTACCGGCATTGATGTCGTCAAAATAATTCCAGATTCTGACCAGTGTGCTGTGACTCGTTGAACGCACTGCATTGATCAATTCCGTGTAAGCCTGGCGTGTTTGCTCGCGAAAGTCTTCGGGGGCTACTGGGTCCTTCCGTAAAATCACCGCCGTGTAGTCTTGACACTCGGCAACCCTGACCGGGCCTGATTTCGTGTACTTGATTTCTCCTTTGTACCACCAGGTTTCGATCACGCGTTCAGGGTCGAGGGGTTGTAGTTGCAGGTTGATGATGGCTGCGTGCTCATGTTCGGTGAAATTGTTTCCAAATTGGAACCCCAGGAGCAAATTATGCGCAGTGCTTGGAGCGATGATTTCATTGCCAATGCTGATTTCGAGTGGCCCGACACTTTTTCTGATGCCTGTGTCATTACCTGCAATCCTGTCACCCGTTTGCGTTTGCGTGTTCACTGGCTGATTTCTGATCGAATGCGGGTCATGCGGGCCTTCCTGTATCTTGAGGCCTCTTTCCAGTTGAGCAAGGAGGACACTGCATAGATGGTTTTAAATACAAGAAGACGGCGCCGTACTTCACGGTTGGTGAAAACATCACCCGCCAACATTGAGATTACGGCCTGAACCACCTTCAGGACATTTCGGGGGTTGCTCATCAGGTTGCGCATAACAGGTGTCGTAAAACGGTAAATAAACCAGGAAAAGTTGGCAATGCCTGTCCGCATCTCGCGTTGATAATGACCGCACGCCAGTTGGTATCTGATCTTGCTACCCGAAAGCCAGGCTTCTGCTACTGGCACACCCCGTTCGGCAGCGTGCATTGCCAGGTAAACACCACTGGAGAAAACGGGGTCAATAAAAGCAAACGCATCACCCACCATGAGAAACCCCGGTCCGTACATCCGCTTTGAGAGATAAGAGTAATTACCCGTCGCCTGGGCCGGCATGACAGCAGTTGCGGTCACTAATCTCTCTTTCACCTCTGCAAGGCCGTTCAGTGTCAAGAGCAGGAAATCATCCAGCGAACTTTTGCGGGTCTTGAGGTGTTCCGGATAGCACACGGCACCGATACTCATGATGTCATCTTGCAGTGGGATCATCCATATCCAGCCGCTTTCAAACCAATAGATGCTGATATTGCCCTGGTCTTGCCCGGGTCTGCGTTTGACGCCTTTGAAATGGCCATAGACCGCAGCACTGGCATGTTTGCGATTGGGTTGTTTCCAACCGTTCGCGGTAGACAAAAAAGTGTCCCTGCCGGATGCATCGACCAGAAAACGGGCTGTCCAAACGTGTTCTTCGCCGTTGCTGTCGGTTGCGAATACCTTCTGCACGCCTTCATTCAGCGCATCTACTTGATGAACTTTCATTCCCTCAAAGGTGTGTACTCCTGAATTTGTGCAATTTTTGAACAGGATGTGATCAAAATCTGAGCGCCGTACTTCAAAAGCACTTTCAGGGCTGGCGCCGAGGGCCTCCTTGAAATAAAAAGTTATGGGCTCGGCACCGCTGTTGCCAACGGAAAAATCTGCGCCAAGTTTTGGCACGCCGATCGATTTAACCTGCTCAAGTACACCAAGACGCTCAAGGATTGGCAAATTCATTGGCAAGAGCGATTCGCCAATATGAAAACGGGGATGACGATTTTTTTCAAGCAGGGTGACATCGTATCCCCGCTTTTTCATCAGTCTCCCAAATGTTGTTCCGGCGGGTCCGCCACCGATGATGAGCACATCAGTTTTTTTGGTCTTCATTTTGTTTTTGAATGATTGAATTCTTGCTAATATAGTTCCACACACTATCATAGTTTTTCCAAACTCTCATAAGCCCGAATGGACTATCAGCTAAATGCAGACACAAAGTACTGAAGAAAAGGAATTGGCGGAATTAATCGTTGAAGCTTTAAACCTCGAAGACGTCAACGCTGAAGATATAGGCCCGGAAGAAGCTTTGTTCGGAGATGGCCTCGGACTTGACTCAATCGATGCCCTGGAGCTTGCATTGGCGATTACACAAAAGTATGCAATTCAACTAAAAGCCGATGACCAAAACATGAAAGAGGCGTTTGGTACATTGAGAACCTTAAACGAATACATCATGAAAAACATACCCTAAAAAGCACATATCCTCTGCGATCTCTAATTCCGGCCAGGATTGATATTTGAAAATTGAACAGTATTTTCCAATTACGGCTAGAAAGCCGCAAGAGATCATTGCATTTCATGCCGGCGAGGCAGTTGATGTCGGGCAATTTATAAAGCAGGCAAAATCACTCGCCTGCAGACTGCCGAAACACCGCTACGTCTTTAACCTGTTTGCCAACCGGTTTGAGTATTTGCTCGGCTTCTGTGCTTCCGTTATTGCAGGGCAATGCACCTTAATGCCGCCAAACAGGCTGGATAAAACACTGCAAGATTTGGCTCAGCAGTATCCGGACAGCTATTTTTTGGGTGACGGTGAATTTGCGGATGTGGGAGTTGATGGCATAAACCGCCATGCCGGGCGGCACAAAATAGCCGGCGGTGACATACCGCTGATTCCGGTGGACCAACTTTGTGCCATCGCGTTTACTTCTGGCAGCACTGGCAAACCAAGCCCCAATCCGAAATATTGGGAAACATTGCGGGTCGGTAGTGGTGGAAACGCCGCATTGCTGCTGAAAAAGACCAGCGAGCGGCTGAATATCGTAGCCACGGTTCCTCCACAGCATATGTGGGGGCTCGAAACTTCAATACTTTTCCCCTTGTTTTCCAATGTGGCGATTTCGGACCGCACTCCATTCTACCCCCGGGATATTGCGGAGGCCGTTGAATCGCTGCCCGCACCACGCGCCCTGGTATCGTCACCTGTGCACCTCAATGCGCTGTTGAAGTCCGGTGTTTCAATGCTTGGCCTCGAGCGTGTGTTCAGTGCGACCGCACCCATGTCGGTCGAGTTGGCACAGTCGCTGGAGAAACGTTTCGACACCCATGTATTTGAAGTTTTCGGTTGTAGCGAATCGGGAATACTCGCGGGCCGTCATACCGCTACAGAGACGCTCTGGCATTTGTCGGATCTATTTGAGCTCGAGGTCAAACCGGATGGTGTCCTGGTTAAAGCCCGGCACTTGCCAGACGAGGTCATGATGCAGGATATCATCGAAAAACATGGTGAAAATAGCTTCGAATGGCTCGGTCGTCATCAGGACATGCTCAATATCGCCGGTAAGCGAGGCTCGTTGGCAGATTTGAATCGGCGACTTCTGGCGATTCCAGGTGTCGTAGATGGTGTGGTATTCAAGCCCGAGGGTGAATCTGAGAGGTTGGCGGCGTTAGTGGTGGCACCACATTTACAGCCGTCCGATGTGCTGGATGCGCTTAAACTGCTGGTGGACTCGGTTTTTTTACCACGGCCTGTCTATATCGTACCGGTTCTTCCACGTCAGGAAACGGGGAAACTGGCGAACGCGGCGGTCATGGATTTATTTGAGGATATTATGAAAACAAAGCGTCAGGGCTTAGAGACGACTTAGGTAACGGAGATGATTTTGAACATCTACAAACACGATGGGGCAGGGGTTGTTGTGAGGCTGGTGATGACCTGTTTATTGGTTTTCTCATCCGGCTGTGCGTGGTCTCTGGATCTGGGGACCGTGTTTGAAAACACCGCCGTTACTGCTCCGTCCCGTGTGGCTTTCCGCGAGGAGCGTCATAACAGCATGTTAAAGGCCCCCATTGTGCTGACAGGATACCTGGAGTATCTCGCGCCCCAGCATTTGCGCAAAGTGATCGAAACACCTTTTCAAGAGTCGTTCCTGATTGCCGACGACCAGATAGAAATAAGTCAGGACGGTAAGACCCGCCGCCTGTCTATGAGCAAGAGCAAGCCATTGCAAGTCATGCTGGGTGGTATCGAGGCCATTTTGGCCGGTCAGGTGGACAAGCTGGCCGAATTGTTTGACTACAAACTGTCAGGTACTCAGGCTGCATGGTCACTGTGTTTGGAGCCCAGGTCCAGGCGTATCGCTTCACACTTGAAAAGCATGCTGGTTAAAGGCGATGGAAATTCCATCCGCAGCATACGGATAGACATGAATGAGGGTGAATGGAGCCTGATGGACATTCTGCACGCTGAAGCTGAACCGTGAAAATTAAAAGGGGGAATGCCATCAGGGTATCAGTGCTGTGGCTGTTACTGGCCCTTGCTGCATTGACAGTATTGACATTTCGCCTGCAGTTAACATTTGACCTGAGCGCTTTTTTCCCACAGAAAGCCAGTCTTACACACGAGATTCTGCTGGAACAGTTGAAAAATGGACCGGGATCACGTCTGGTTGTTATCGGTGTCAAGGGTGCTTCAAGAGACCGGCTCGCTGAGTTCAGCGACACGTTGAAAAACGAGCTGAGCACCCATCCTGCATTTTTAAATGTACTCAACGGCGACTATTCCATGGATGTCGTCATTCCCGAACCGGTCAAAAGCTACTACCTCCTGATGGACGATGTTGACTGGAGCAAGCAATCGCTTCAAAAAGCGCTACTGCAGCGTCAGCGTGATTTGAGCCTTGTCGGTGGTGATGTGCTGCTGGATTTGATGGCCCGCGATCCTTTTTTGCAAACACTGAAAATCCTTGAGCGGCTCAGACCCGTCAGCATCAATGACGAGATGTGGTTTGCGAAGGACGGCAGCGCGGTGTTGTTGGCTGAAACCAGGGCTCCGGCAGTTGATATCACTGCCCAGTCGCAGGCCATACACGCGGTTAAACAGGCGTTCGCAAACCTGCCCGGGTCAGATTCCTTAAAACTTGAGCTGACAGGTGTGGGTGCCTTTAGCGTCGAGTTGCAAAATACCATTCGTGCGGAGGCTCAAAAACGCACCATCCTGGCAATGACTGCGCTGTTGACGGTCCTGCTCGTCCTTTACCGTAAATTTCGATTGCTGCTGCTGGCTGCCTTACCCGTTGGTATGGGTTTCGTGGTCGGTCTGGCGATGGTTGCCCTGGTTTTTGACAGCGTTCACGGGATCACGCTGGCATTCGGGTTCACATTGATGGGGGTTGCTATCGACTACCCCCTGCATTTGTTCAGTCATGCCCGGCTGGGTTCAGGCCATGCGGCCATTAAACTTATTTGGCCGACGCTGCGTATTGGCGCCGCCAGTACGGCAATTGCCTATATCGCAATAGCATTGTCCGGGTCTGAAGGTCTCGCGCAGTTGGGTATCTTCACTGCCAGTGGGGTAATCGTCGCGGCATTGGTGACACGTTATTGGCTACCGCTTTTCATTGTTGAACGACCGCGTTTGAAAGCTGGAGCAGAGGTCGGCTTGCAACAGCCTTCACTGGCATTTTCACCCGTTACCCTGATCCTGTTGCTGACATTGCTTGGCGCACGTTTGCTGCTTGAAGACGGCATGTGGGACGACACACTTTCCAGCCTGAGCCCCGTGCCTGAACCGAGGTTGATGACGGATAATGTGTTGCGCTCTGCAGCGGGGACACCCGACATGCGCTATCAATTGGTGCTGCATGCTGCAAGTCTCGAGACACTGTTACGTGAAAGCGAATCGGTTGATTTGCTGCTGCAACAGGCAGTGCATGATGGCTTGCTTCAATCCTGGCAATCCGTCAGCCTGTTGCTTCCGAGTCGCTATCTGCAGAAAAAGCGGCAGGATGCCATACCTGATAGTGCGTTATTACATGCCCGTTTGAGCGATGTCGTGGCGGAAACCTCCTTTCGCGTTGCCGCCTTCGAGCCTTTTGAGAACAATGCACGTACAGCGAAAACCCTGGAGCCGTTGATGCCGGCCCAATTTGAAGCCACACCGCTGGCGTCGTGGTTGGGCTCCCATCTGATTCATGTGGGTGGTCAGTGGGTGTCCCTGGTTTCAATGGGTTATCCTGATCCCCAAGCGCTTGCGCTACGCCTGAAAACCTGGGAACCACAGGTCGAGTTGATTGATTTGCAACAATCCACAATCGGCCTGATGCGCGACTATCGCAACAGTGCACTCAAAACAATCGCCTACGCCTCCCTGGTCATCATTGCCCTGTTGCTGTTCGAGCAGAAACAAGCTCGGAAAGTGTTCTGGATAGTGCTCACCGTGATGGGTTCGCTGACCGTGACCATTGTTTCTGTCGCAATCTTGCATTCCGGTTTAACCATTATTCACCTGGTAGGCTTGCTGCTGGTGATGGGACTTGGCCTGGATTACGCGCTTTTCCTGAGCCGTACAGAAACCGCAGCGGAGCAAAAGGCCACACGTCACGCGGTGGTGGCCTGTGCGCTGACGACAACCTTGACGTTTGGCATACTGGCAGGGTCTTCCATACCGGTTCTGAAGTTTCTTGGTTTGACGGTTGCCACCGGCTCAGCAGCCAGTTTCATATTGGCCTTTGCCGGAAGCTGGGTATCAAAAAAGGCACTCAACCAAAGCGACGACTGAGGTCCCCCAGGAGGCTGCAATGCCGGCTTCCGGACGCACCGGTTGCATTCAGCAAGTTCAGCAAAAGGGGGGCCAAATCATCCAGGCGCTCACAATTTTTTGTGAACTCAAGTTGAAGGTTATCGGTGGGCTCGAGCAGGGCGGCGTTCAGGTTTCGCATGACCGGGATAGCCACCTGATCAAAAAACCTTCCTTGTCCTGAGGCTGAGTGTTTTTCAGCAGCCCTTAATCTGAATACGGATTGAAGGGAGTCATTCAAAGCACGGATTTCCGCCAGCCTGGGTTCAATCGTCCTGATAAATGAAATATCTGTCATCACATCGCGGAAATACAACCACGCAAGCACTGACCAGTAATAGCAATAATCCCAGGTGGACTTAACCACCGTCAACCGGCTATCGCCAAAGCCCGGATATTGTTGCTCGTAAAGCGTCATCGTGCTGCTAAAAAACGATTTATACATTTTTTCATAAACCACGCTATGCAGTTGGCGTTGTGATTCCGACCGTGAGCGGGTGATCAAATCGCAAATAAATGTATTACTGATAGCGATGAAATCAGTGCCGGGAGAGTAGTACGGGTCAGCAAAAACACCGGCTTCACCGGTCAACGCCCAGCGATCATGCGACCACAGTTGTTTGCAGTCATGGGCGGGGTGTTTCAGGTATTTGAAATCCATCAGCGTTTCGCGGGCCCCTGACACCTTTTCAGCCAGTTGCGGCTGATTTGACGCCAGCCAGTCTACAAGCTTGCCAAAACTGTTCATTGACGAGAACGGATGGATGTCGGGATCAGAAACCAGGCCAATGCTGGTTCTGTCTCCCACCAGCGGTATGATCCAGGTCCAGTATCCACTGCCGACCAGGTGGTTGGTGGATAGCCTGCGTTGCACGCCATTACAGCGTTCTTTCCAGGGCTGCGAGTCTGACCACTCATCCACGGCTATCGGGGTATCCAGCCTGAACCAGGCCGCATTGATATTGTGTTGGATCGGTTGAGCCAGGTCGAAATGGCGTTTGAGCAGGCCAAAGCGTGAAGCGGCATCAATGACCCATTGACAGCGGATCGTGTGGCTTTGGTCTTCCTGGCTGAACTGCAGTTGATGCACCATGCCGTTACTGCCGATGGCGACCTGCTTGACCATGCAGCCATCCAGGATGCAGACGCCGCGGTCTTTCAATATTCGTGCGAGATCTGTTTCCAGTTGCCCGCGGTCCAACTGATAGCTGGCAACAGAAAGATAGTTGCTGGCACCGAGTTCATCGGCATGTGCCAGGTCAGCGTGACTTCCACTGTCGAAGAAAAACCTGAGCCCGAATTTTCGCAGTTGGGTGGACTCAAGCAATGGCTTCAGACCCAGGGTATGCGACAAATAATGTGCGCCAATCTCGACCACTGACTCACCGACTTTATGTGCAGCGACCGGTGGGGGCAGGAGGCTCCGTTCGAGTACGACGATCTCCAATTGTGGAGAATTCTGGTGCAATTGCAGGGCAAGTGTCAGCCCTGCGAGACCACCCCCGACAATCGCAACATCGTAGGATGAGTGGACATCAGTCATGTTTTTTTTCAGCCGACACCAACGTTTTCAATGTGATGCCAAGACCTGTGCTTTTCGAAAGTGGAAACCCGAAGCTAATCGGCGTTTTTGGCGCCGCGAATCTACCCGTTGCAATGGCGGCAAGTAGTGGTATCAGTCTTGCGCCGAAGTTTCCTTCGAAAAACCCGCTTAATTCGCCGGGTAGTTCAGGCCAACCGACTTCTTTTCGGCAGATATTGAATTGAACGGAGGCCATGGGGTTTACGCATACGCCGGGTTTGGTCAAAAGCATGGCTACAGAGATTGGGTAATCCGACGGACAGGCAAAGTGGAGCGCTGCCGGCGCGGCCATTTCCTGGCTTACCAGTAAAACAGGCAGTTCTTCTTCCGCCGCTTGAACGGCGGCTTCCAGAAATGCCATGGTCGCCGAGTAGGATAACGCCGATACCGCGTTGGTCGGTGCATGTGTATGACTGGCGATAGACCAGTAACCTGTCGCGGCATTGTGAACTGAATTGTGAAAGCGGGTGGGCGATACCAGGCGGGGTGTCTCTGCCAAAATACGGCAGAGGTAATCCGTGATTTGTATATCCCCCATCGCCGATGAAAACACGACGGCCGCCTTTCGGGAATCCTCCGGCAGCATAGCGCAAGCCTGACCCAATACTTCCATGGCCATTTTCACCGATTGAGGTGCACGTCGAAGTTCTTTGGCTGGTATCAAACTGGGTTTCAACGGCGTATTTGTTTGCCAGTTGCCGTTGTTGATACCATTGCAAAACGCTTGCCAATCCGAAAAAAACGGGCTCCATATGCCAATGCCGGCAATGTCGAGATCAGTCATTGATCCGTCCGAAAATCAGAGACGCGTTATTGCCACCAAAACCAAATGAATTTGTCATGGCGGTCCTGATGGGTTTGCGGGTATTTTGCAGCATTATCGGAAAATCAAATTTGGGGTCTGGATTTTCACAATTAAGTGTGCCGGGGATCAAGCCATGCTTCATGGCTTCCAGTGTAATAACGGCTTCCAGGATTCCTGCCGTGCCCAGGGTATGGCCCGTCCAGCCCTTGGTAGAACTGGCCAGGGTCTTTGCGGTGAACAACTGCGATAAAGCATAAGTTTCGACCAGGTCATTGGCCTTGCTCGCAGTACCATGGAGGTTAACGTATTCGATTGATGAAGCGTTCAATCCAGCCCGGTCCAGTGCTTGCTGCATAGCCAGAACAGCCCCTTTGCCTTCGGGATGGGGGTGCGACATATGGTATGCATCCGTGCTTTCGCCGTATCCCAGCAAAGCAAACTCTGCCTCCGGCGCCAGGTCTTGGCGGACCAGCAGCGCGAACCCGGCCGCCTCACCGATGCTGATTCCATCTCTGAGCGTATCAAAAGGACGGCAGGGACTCGTCGAAAGCAACTCCAGGGAGTTGAAACCATACAATACACTCAGGCACAGCGAATCTATCGCCCCCACCAATACTGCATCGACCAGGCCATGGTTAATCCATCGTGCAGCGGTTGCAAAAATTTTGGCACTCGAGGAGCAAGCGGTGCTTATGGTCAGTGAAGGGCCCGTCAAGCCGGTAAGCTCTGCAACAAATATACCCGGGGAGTGCAGGTTATGAACCTCCGGCTGACGATAGTTTTCCGGCAATAAACCATCCGCGCCCAAGCGGGTGTAACCTTCTTCCGTTCGGCCAATGCTTGAAGTGCTGGTGGCCATGACGACACCGATGCGGTCTACGCCGATTTTGTCAATCAGTTGCTGCACCCTGGTCAATATCCCGTCTTGTTGAAGGCCGAGCCAGGTCAGCTGGTTATTTCGGCTGTGCAGATGACCAAGATGGGCCGGAAGCACAACTGCCTCCAAAGACTCCACACGGCCGATCCAGGTGTCAAGATCACAATTAATCAGGTCATTCTTGCGCAAGCCTGAGCGATGGTTCGCGATGGCACTCTGCATAGATTGAATCCCATTGCCAAGGGCCGATGTCGTTGTATAACCTGTAACCGCTATGCGCATCTTTTCACGCTTCGGCTGATTTTGGCATTTGGTGATGACTGGGAGCGAACAATGAATTCACGGGTGTTAATCTCTGGGGAATTTCAGTAAGGTTCAGATTAATGATGTTGGTTGCGTATTCGAAACGTATACTGCGCCAAACACGCTGCATGATATCAAAAAACGAAAACCAAGGGACTGAGTAATGATGGCAGAACGGGAGGACCCTGTGACAAAACACGGCGATAAGTTCGTGTGGCGTAAACAGCTTGATCGCGTTTGGCGGTTTTTTGCAACGGTGCTCGGCTTCTTTCTGTTTGGCCTGGGTGGGCTGGTGATTGGTCTTGTCATATTTCCACTTATTTTCGTATTTGTCCGCAATCCAGAAACCCGGCAAATTTTAGCCCGGCGACTGTTGAGCGGTGCCTTTAAACTCTTCCTCTTCATATTTGAATCGCTGGGTGGTCTTTCATATGAAATAAAGGGTGCAGAAAACGTCATTGCTGGCAACAATCAAATCATCATAGCAAACCATCCGACCCTGATTGACGTGATTTTCCTCGTTTCGCTGTTTCCCATGGCCGACTGCGTGATCAAGGAAGCCATTACCAGGAACCCGTTCATGCGAAGTGTTGTTTTATCTGCCAATTACATACCCAGCGGCAATACCGGGAAGTTGCTGGTTACCTGTGTGAAACGTCTTAAGTCCGGGGCCAGCCTTCTGCTGTTTCCTGAAGGAACCCGTTCCGTACCAGGCCAGCGCCTGGATTTTAAACTGGGCGCGGCTTCTTTTGCGGTCAAGGCTGGGGCGGATATTTTGCCCGTCACCATTCAGTGTACTCAACCAAGGTTCCTGGTGAAAGATGAGCCATGGTACAGGGTTCCGCCTGAGCGGCCTTTTTTTTCGATTCAAGTTTATCCTTCGCAGCCCCTCGACACGCTGATACCTGAGGGTCTCCACCCACGCCAGGCGACCCGTGAACTGAACAAGGCATTTCTGGATTTCTTCGAAAGTAAGTTGAGCTGAAGGCCGAGTCCATGAAACCCGCAATGATCGCCCGCGCCCTGGTAATGCTTTTTTTTATTTCCTATCCGTTTATTGTTTATTTTGGGATCAGTATCCTTCCGCCCAGTTTTTTCGGTCTCGTCCTCGTCGTGTTATTGGCGTTCAGGTTTGGTGTGCTTTTACCTGAAGAACGCTCGGCTTTATTGCCCATCCTCCTGGTCTTTCTCGGCTATGCCATCGCCACGGTGATTTTTGACAGTGCCCGATTGCTGCTTTTCTACCCGGCCATGGTAAATTTTACGTTTTTCCTCGTGTTTGCAAACTCACTCAGAGGCGGCGAGCCGCTGTTGTTGAGAATCGTGCGTGCGCGGGGTGTTGCGATGAGCGAACATACGCCCAGGTACCTGTATTGGCTGACCATGCTGTGGGCCGTCTTTTTTATACTCAATGGCATGGTTTCAATTTGGACCAGCACGCTCTCGATGCAGGCCTGGACTCTCTATAATGGGCTGATTTCCTACTTTATAGTTGCTATATTAGGCGCGGGAGAGTGGCTGTTTAGACGCTACTACAAGAAGCGGGTCGGAGTCAGGACATCGTGAACCTGCGGGTTTCCGGAATGTTCAGGAGCAATATTTGTGCAGGGCTCTGAGGTCTGTCAATTTCTACAGGATAATCAATGGGTTTCGAATGTGGTCGCCACGAGTTCTGGCGCCAGTGGCGACATCACGCAATGCCTTGCAAGCATAAGTCCCGCAGGCCACCAGGTGATTTGTGATATCGGTTTCAAGGAGTTTTCAAAAAAACTGCTGGCAAAGCTGCCTTCACGTGGTCCGCAAGAGAACTGCCTGCATTTCCGCCACGTGCATGCATTGATATTTGACGGGGGCCAATCGGGCGGGCAGGAAAACCTACCCGGTATTCTTTCCTGGATTGCAGATTTGCCACGACATCGATTATTGCTTGATGTCGGTTCTGAATTGGTTTTTTTTCAGGGGCATTTTCCCGACAATCCAATTTTACCCGGTATCACGCAGCTTCATTGGGCCGTCGCAGCAGCGATGCGCCTGTTTGAGTTCAGCGAAGTCCCTTGCGAGGTTAAGCGACTAAAATTCATGCACATTATTCGGCCGTCCAGTATCCTGGAGTTGTTGCTGGAGCGTAAAAAAATAAATGAGGTGGAATTTCAGTTTTCCAGCTCCGGACAGATACATTCAACCGCTTGTTTAACCTTTAAGGTAGATATCCCGTGCTGACTTGTATCGTCATACCGCATTATGACCATCTGGAGCAGTTCCAGAAAATACTACCGAGACTGGTCGCGCAGGGCTTCCCCCTGCTTGTCGTTGACGACGGCTCTCCCGAACAAAGCTTTGCTGCCCTGGCTTCATTGCTTGATGAACTGGCACCACAATCTATCCTGGTCAGGCATTCCGAGAATCAGGGCAAGGGTGGTGCAGTGATGACCGGTCTGGCGACAGCGCTGGAGGCCGGTTTTACCCATGTTTTGCAGATCGACGCCGATGGACAACACGACATAGACGGAATTAGGAAGCTGGTTGCGTTTGCTGAGCGATTTCCGGACAGCATGATTTGTGGTCAACCGGTATTTGATAAGAGTATTTCCCAGCTTCGATACTATTCGAGGTATATCACCTTGTACCTGGTATGGCTGGAAACACTCAGCACCGAGATTCGTGATGCATTGTGCGGTCTGCGCCTGTATCCACTGACCCAGACCATGGTTTCGGTCACAGATGGCGTCAGCGGCAAACGCATGGCCTTTGATCCTGAAATCCTCGTACGCGCGGTATGGGCCGGCATCCCTCTGATTTATGTACCGGTCAAAATTGTTTATCCGGAGGACGGCAAGTCACATTTTCGCTATCTGGGTGACAACCTTGAGATTGCCTGGATGCACACGCGCCTCATTGCAGGCATGCTGATCCGATTCCCAAGGCTCATTTGGCGCAAACGATCCGGATGTGGCGGGCTTAAAGACCAATGAGTCAACACTGGTCAACCATCAAGGAAGCCGGTGCTTTAAGCGGTATGCGGTTTTTGATCCTGATCTATAAACTATTTGGAAGGGTTGGGTTTGATGTGATCCTGGTGCCGGTGATGGCGTATTTTTTTGTTCGCAGGACCAGCGCCAGGCGGGCATCGAAGGATTATTTACGCAGGGTCAGGGCTGCCTACCCGGAGAGTCTTCCCAAGCGTTCCATTACCTGGCTTTCTTTTCGTCATTTTATGGCTTTTGGTCATTCATTGCTGGACAAGTACATTGCGTGGTCGCAAACACCCACCGATATCGCAATGGATCCCGAGGAAGAAAAACTTCTTTTTGCGCTGGTCTCATCCGGTAAGGGTTGCCTGGTGATTGGATCCCATTTTGGAAACCTGGAGTATTCCCGCGGTATATCCGCACGACACCCTGAACTGGTCATCAACGTTTTGCTGTACGACCAGCACGCTGAAAATTTTTCCGCATTGATGAAGGACGCCAAGTCTGATTCACGCATGAACCTGATTCAGGTTACGGATATGGATATTGCACTCGCATTCAGTCTAAGGGAGAAAGTTCAGCGCGGGGAGTGGGTGGTTATTGCTGGAGACCGCGTGCCGGTAGGGGAGGGTAGCCGGGTTTGCAACGCCAGCTTTTTTGGCGGGAAAGCCGACTTTCCGGTGGGTCCGTATGTCCTGGCGAGCCTGTTGCATTGCCCGGTCTACCTGATGCATTGTTTTCTCGCAGGAGATGATTATCGCGTCCGCGTGGAGTTTTTTCAGGATGACTTTCAGGTGGACAGAAAAAACCGGCAGTTGGCATATGAAAATGCCGCCCAGATATTTGCCAGTTCTCTGGAAAAGCAAGTGGCGAGGTATCCACTCCAATGGTTTAATTTCTTCGATTTCTGGCAAGCGCAGGGAAAAAGCGGAAGCCGGCATTAAATGGTACTCAAAGATGTGATTGAACTTAACGCTTTCAACAAGCTCGTGGCCCGTGAAAAAATCCGGATTCCATTCTTCGATATCGACATGGCCGGTATTGTCTGGCACGGGCATTATCTGAAGTATTTTGAACTCGCCCGCTGTGCCTTGCTCGATGGCATCGGTTATAACTACCGGGAAATGATCAATACGGGTGTTCTGTGGCCAGTTGTCGATATGACGGTCCGTTTTGTGCACCCCCTGGTTCTTGATCAGGAAGTCCAGGTTACTGCATGCTTACAGGAGTGGGAGCTCAGGCTGGTCATTGATTACAGCGTGCTGGATGAGACGGGCGTTCTGTATACAAAAGGCACAACGGTACAGGCCCCGGTCGATGCAAAAACAAAAACACTGCAACTCGGTTCACCCGATCTGCTGATCAAAAATGTAGAAAAATGTCTGCGTGCCCAGGCTGAAAAGACAAAATAGATGACCGGGTCCGCAATGTCAGAGAGATTTGGCCAACTGCTTGAATTGCCGATTACGGAGTTTATTCTGCATTCCGGCCCCATGCTGCTGCCGGACCGCCTCGTCAGTTTAAACATTGATTCAGCGGTTTGTGAGTGGTGTGTGCGGGAAAACAATGTGTTCATGGTTGCGGGTTCAGGTGTTCCCGCCTATATCGGTATTGAATACATGGCGCAATGTGTAGCGGTACATGGCGGCGCCTGTGAACGGTCGCTTGGTTTTGCGCCGCCGCAGGGACTTCTGTTGGGTACGCGCCGGTACCATTGTGAAGTGCCGTATTTTGTTCCGGGGGTCACCTATCAGGTGAAATGCAATAAGCTGATAAGTAATCCTGATGGAATGTCTTCATTTGACTGCAGCATCTTATTGGACCATCGTGTGATCGCCCAAGGCAGAATTTCAGTACTGCAAAAAGCACGTGGAGAGAGCTTCAATGAATGATCAAAATTTGAGCATACTGGTAACCGGAGCCAGTTCCGGTATTGGCCGGGCGATCGCCGTTCGTCTCGCCAGGGATGGTTTCGACGTGGTCGTTCATTATTCCCGAAATCGTCAGGGGGCGGATTTGGCGATGAAGCAGATCAGTGAGTTTTCCGCGAATTCAAGACTTGTCAGTTTTGATATTTCCGATGCGCAGCAAACCCGCGCTGCCATTGAAGCGGATATGGGTTTACACGGGACGTATTATGGCGTTGTTTGCAATGCCGGCATGACCAAAGACGCGGTGTTTCCGGCGTTGAGTATCGATGACTGGAAGCAGGTTATCGATGTGAATCTCAACGGTTTTTACAATGTGCTGCATCCCATCGTGTTACCCATGGTGAGGCGGCGAAAGCCGGGGCGGATCGTGACGATTTCATCTGTGTCCGGGATCATGGGGAATCAAGGTCAGGTCAATTACAGCGCCGCCAAGGCCGGCATAATCGGTGCCAGCAAGGCCCTGGCGCTCGATCTTGCAAAGAAAAAAATCACGGTTAATTGCGTCGCGCCGGGATTGATAGAATCTGAAATGACAGAAAACCTGCCGCTGGATAGAATCCTCGGGTCGGTTCCAGCCGGCAGAATCGGCAAGCCGGAAGAGGTGGCGGCACTGGTGTCTTTTTTGTGTTCGGCGGACGCCGCATACATTACCCGGCAGGTCCTGGCGGTCAACGGTGGCTTGTGTTGATCGCAAGCGCGTTATGCAAACATCATATTTGATGGTTCAGTCGGCGCTTTCATTGACCGGTTTTTCGGTGTGCCCAAATGACTTCCACGTGTCGCTTTTTACGATTTCCACCCACAAAGCTTGCCATGTCTTCCAATCGTGACCACCATCATTTATAAATACTTGTGATTCCGGAATCGACCCGGACAGCAACCCGGCAGCATCACTGAATTTGTCTTTTTCGCCATATGCGAGAATAGCGCTGCGGATTTTTGCCGTATCACCTTTGTTCAGGTCATCTATCCATAACCAAACCTTGTCATCAATGCCGGGTTCACGATCCAGTTGTGATCGCCATGCCCGGGTGCCCCCACTGCTTTCTATCTCCTTGATGACAGGTTTTTTGCCGAGATACGGCGCGATTAATACCACGCCTGAAATCAGTTCACCGTACTCGTGGTTGACCCAAAGTGCGCCATAACCGCCGAGTGATGTGCCGACAATGAAAAACCGCGTATAGCCCTTTTGCTGAAATGGAACCAGGATATCCTGGTACACACGTTCGGCGAGTACCCCCTTGTAGTAGTATCCCAAATGGGCATCCGTGACAATGGCGTCAAACGGCCGTTCAGACTGATGCAGTGTTTCGATAAAACCAGCACGCTCAAAGGCCTCCATATCGTCGCCGCGACCCGGCAAAAATATGATCAGTTCATCGGTGGGTCCCGAACCATTGGCAAAAAATTCATAAGGCATCGGCACTTCAGGGGTTCGAGGTATGACGCAAGCCGTTAAAAGTAACAACTGGCTTAACACCAGGCACGTATTTTTGATCATTGCTGAGGTATTCATTGCGGTTTTTTGCGACATTCGAACAGGGAATGACAGATCCCCAGTCCATCGGTAACGTGTACAAGTTCCAAACCCGCGCACGATACACAATATTGCAATTCCTCCGAGTGATACATTTTTGAATTGCCGTTGGCTATACAGGTGAAATACGGGCTCGTGTTGACGAGTGAGAAAGCAGATGCTTCGTGTTTTTGCCTGTCCCAGCAGGTTTCCATGATGAACAGGCGTGACTCAGCGTGCATGGCTTCACAAACGCGCTGGAGAATGCTGATGATCTCACCCTGCCCGAAGCAGGAAAGGAACTGGCTCATCCAATAGACATCCAGCCCGGGCGGAAATTTGTTATCGGTTTTCAAAAGATCCATCGCAATGGCGTTTATCCGGTCTGAAACACCGGCACGCCCCGCGTTTTCCCTGGCAACTGCCAGCTGGTCAGGCAGGTCGATCATGTATATCTTGATATCCGGGTGGCTCTGGGCCATGAGAATGGCAAATTTGCCCGTATTGGTTCCAATGTCGACGAGGGTTTCAGGTTGGTTCCTGAGAACAATGGGCAGTATGAACGGATAACTGATGTCGGAATAATAATGGTCAAACCTGTACCAGCTGTTCCTGGCATCATCGGGCAGGTGCGGTAAGGCCTCGTAGAACGTGTTCCGTTGCTTGTCCAGCGATGCAAGCCCCCTGGGTTTACCATCGCTGATGGCTTCATCCAGCCTGGCAAGACCGTGGTAACAGACATGATGGTTGAAATCCATATTGATCCGCGTCATTGGGTCATTGAGCAGGAAATACCCGATCTTGCTGAGAAAGTAGACGCGGTCCTTGTAAGCGGCGGGAACATCATTGTTATACTCGACCACGTTACAACTGTGACCGCTTTCCAATAAAGTCTCCACGCCATATTGGCTGAGCTCGAGTGCTTCACCTATATCGGCTGCGCTCATACCTGCTTTGCCGGATTCTTCGAGCAACTTCAAAATGCCAAGATCACGCAAGCTACGCACAACCTGGAAAATAACCGGGGCGTAAGCAATTTTTTGAGCTTCGTACATGGCCTCGTAAGCACTGATTTTTTTCCTGGCAAAGGGCATGTAGATGTACCTTTCAGCTTGTTGGCTGATGAATTGAAAGATTGCACGACCCGCTGCAGCAGCGGGCCAAGGCATTGTAACCAAATATGCTGCAGAACATTGTCACACTGCTGCAGATGCACCCGTGCGTGGGTCTTATCCTGGTTTAACAGGAAGTTTCTGGCAGCATGGTACACTCAATGTTCCCGTTTCACATGAGCTGGCGCATGTGCCCACTATCATTCTGCAAGGAGTATAAAATGAAAGCGCGTTTCACATTACCTATGGCAAGCCTGCTTTTGATATTGACTTCCGGCCCCTTACTTGCCGATGAAGGCAAGGCACTGTTTGAAAAGAGTTGTACGAAATGTCATGGTGCCGAGGTTTTTACCAGCAATGATCGCAGCATTACAAGCCTTGAGGGCTTAAAAAGCCGTGTCAAAAAATGTAGCGTGGCTGCTGACAGCCAGTGGACTGAAGATCAATTCAATAGCGTAGTCGAGTATTTGAACAGGGATTTTTACAAATTCGATGCCACTTCATCCAAATAGACCGGCTATAAAAGAGCAATTGAGCGACCATTCCCTGATGAAACTTTGAAGTTTTGCAAGGTGTCTCGCTGGGCTTGACATTCAATTTGCATTGACTGCATTGCCACTCGAAGATTCTGCAGCACAACCTGGCTGTTTGGTGGGGTGCCGCTTACAGCTGCAGCGATAGCTGAGCATGAATACTGCGGAGGAAATCAGGGGATTGGAGATGTTCAAGACAAGAGGCATGACCGGTCCGACATATCTGAAGGAAATTCGCTCTCTGACAAATCATGGCAAACCCGCCGGTTTTTTATGACTTGAGGCGGGTGCCGGCCGACATTGATCAACAGGCCAGCCAACAATTAACCTGTTTACTGGAGCGGAGCGGTTGGTTGGGGAAGAATATTTCAATATACTGCATCGTTGTCCGATTGTTGCCGGACCTGAACCTAATACCCGCCGGATGATCCAATGAGTCTTGCGGACGAGATGGAAAATACTTTGAGTAAAAATTTTGCAGCCCGGATGGGATCCGGATTCCATTCGGGCCTATCAGCAATTCTCGTAATGGCCGTTGTTGTTGGAATCGTCAGCGGCTGTGCCGGTACCGCAACGGGCAGGAATACATCGGTGTATTCGAGCCTTAAGAAGGAAGTGGTTTCCAACCAGAAATCGTCCCAGGCTGCGGCGATGGTCGTCATACGCTATCCGGCCATGATTCACACCAATGCGGAAAACCTGTATGTGAGCTCCTTCGCGATTAACGCGATCGGTGGTGAAGTGCCGTATGGTGTGATGGGCAACCGCCAAACCTCGCGGGTTGCCCAGTCCATCATCGAAAAGTCCAGCTATTTTGCAATGTCCCTGTACCACGAATTGAAAGGTGTTTTGCCCGCAGGCTCGGTCCTGTTGTCGCCGCATATCATCGAATGGGATAAGGAGCGCAACCTGTACAGCCGGCCGATCCTCGGCTCCGAACAGATACCCAGCGTATTGACCATTGATTTCAATATCTATTCTTTTCCGGATGTTGACGAAATGATGGATGCGCCTCCGGTGACCTTCGGCGACCTGGTGACACCGATGATCGTCGTCAAGAGCAGCCGTTGGGTGCAGCCAGCCCTGGGCGGTTTATTGATCTCGAGTCCGCCGCTGGTCAGTTCGTCATGGCGCCAGGCACAAAAGCTGACCGAGGAAAGTTTCCGCTCACGCCTCGACAACCGGCCCCAGGCCCCCGATTCCTCACTCGAGTTCATTTCGTTTCTGCGTGAGAGGGATGAGCCCCAGTTACCGCTGCCGCTGAGAGGGGGTGGTGACGGCAACCAGCAAATGGTGGCCATCGAACAATATTCGCTGGAAAAGATCCGCATGAACGGGGATCTTATCGCCAGTTTGCCCGAAGACTCTTCCATTGACCCTTTCGTGCAGGCGTTTGTAAAGGGCGCCAGTAGCCGGATCGTCGAGTTGCTCAATTCCATCGACCACGAGAAGGCGACATTTTTCGCCCGCCAGGCCGCCATAGAACGGTTTGACCCGGAACTGGCGAGGGTGTTTTTTGTGCAATCCAACGATGAGAGTGTCAGGGCGCGTCTGCAACTCGCCGACGCTCTCGTCGGGGCGGAGCGTGAATTTCTGGCCGCGCAGTCTGACAGTATTTACGACGGTACTTACAATGGCAATTATGGCGAAAAGATGCGTAGTATCATCGCTGCCGAGTACCGAACATTAGAGGAACGCCGTCAACTGGCGCGCAAACAGAACATTACCACCGCGGTCGCAGTCATCGCACTTGCCGGTGCCGTCTATGGTGCCGTGGCCTCAGCTGCCAGCACGGCTGCCGTGGTGTCAACGTCGGGTGCCCTGCTGGCGGGTTCCGGTTGGGCGCTGCACAAGACGCTCGATACCAAGACCGAGTCAAAGGAGGTTAACCGCTATTTTCTCGCCCGCATGGCGCCGGCATTTGACCGGCAGATGTCGGTGCAAATGGAGTGGCTTGAGTCCAAGGAAGTGATTACCGCACGCGGCTTTGCCGAGTTCAGGAACAAGACACTGAGCCTCTACCAATCAAGGGTCAGGTCCATGCAGGTCAGCGCCGGCCAGCAATGCAATTTCAACTATCCGGGGTTCGGACAAAAGGGACTGTGGTACGGTGTCTGTGACCACGGTGCAGCTTCAGGCAGGGGCTACGGCCTGATCATGAACGCGCGTGGTGATACCGTCGAATTCATCGGTGAGGCCCGCAAGGGCCTGGCCTCGGGTAACGGCGGTATGATCGTGCAGCGCCGTGGCCAGGTCGGGGCGACCTATTATGAGGGCGCATTCAAAGACGGACTGCCCGACGGCGTGGTCCGCGTCGAGGAACCCGGGCAAGTGCCAAGAACACGTCTTTACAGGGATGGTGCGGATATCGGCAAGGGCGACGCCGCGAGATTGCAGGGGCTGAGTTTTGCGTTCAGTGCCGCTGCCGCAGGGGTGTTGACACCTTGAACACTTGGACGAAATGCATATCCGCGGTCGTTTTTTGCCTGTTCGTGGCAAGCACGGATGTCCAGGCCGGCACGGGTCTGGATGACCTCGGTGACCTGCCGCCCGGGGAACAGTATCGTCAACTCAGCCTGATCATACTCATCTCAAGGGGGGCTGACCCGGCGCTGATGGACGCCATCGCTCCACGCGATGCCGTTGTTCAGGGCAGGGCGGCCTCAAATCTCGGTCCCGATGACTACAAGACACCGTTGATTCGAATCGTCGACCAACAATCCATGTTATCAGGAGCAGCTTTTCTGCTGCGTTATGCGCAGGAATCCCGGGATGACATTGAGGCCAGCCTGGCGGCCATCAATGCCAGTAATCCCGTACTGATCAGCATGGTCGATATGAACGCGATCACCGAGGATGCGATTATCATACGCAATGCGATCGCAGATGCGATCAGTTACTCGGAACTTGCAGATGACGGTGATATCGCGGGCTATTTACAGGATTACCGCGCCCAGACCATACATATCAGAAACGTCATGGAATATGAGCTTTTCGACGAGGAACTGCAGCGATTGACCGATGAGGCCATCGCCTCGGTCGGTGGCAAACTCGATGCCTATCAACGCATGTTTGATGAAGAGGTGGGCGCCAAAGAACTCGACAGGCAATTTGACGCGGCAAAATATATCTTCAATCGAACTAAAAAGTTCGATGAAGAAGCGGGCTTACTGACCGAGGAAATTATGAAAAACGTAATTAACTCGCAAAGTAATCCCAATGTTCCCTGACACTTAACGCCTGGCACTCAAACTGCTAATCGTTCATTCCGGGTACATACCGGTTCAATGACTGATCCAGCGTGAATAATCCTTACCCGTACTGATGATGTTATGCGGCAGGTCTTCCATCAGTTTGCAGAAAACATCACCGTGCACGTGGATCAGGTTTTTGTGGTCGCCCGCTTCGATATAAATCTCGGAGGCGTTGGTCAGTTGTTCATCCCAGATGACATCCAGACCATAGGCATTGCTCAGTGCGGGTACAGCGCCCTTGTTGCAGTCGTGGAAAAGTTCCGGCAGTTCGTTTTCCGGTGCGATCCTGAGCTTGCGGCCCAGGCTTTCGTTGACCCATTCCATATCGAGACGATTGGTGGACGGTAATACGCTGACCACATAACCTTTGGCGTCTTCCAGCACCACGGCCTTGGCCAACTGGTGTCCGGGAATATGGGCGGAATGTGCCGACTCGAGAGCAGTTGCGGAAGGGTTGTGTTTGACCACGTCATAGTGAACGTTATGGTCTTCAAGATAGCATTTCAATGTTGTTGCGATAGCCATGGCTTCCTCCTGTAAAACATTGAGAGAAACCGTGCTTGGCGGCAGATGTCGCTAGTCACGCTTCAGGCACTCTTAACTGCACCTGACTCAGTCATTATAAGCCAGCGGATCGGTTATGCTACAAAAATCGCGCCAGGCGCCACTCGTATTACGTGACTAAGAGTTATGGGTAAACCTGAATACTTTGGACCATGGCCTTACTCCGGCCTGTCATGTAGCGTTGTGCCGCCAGTGACCCGCAGAGACGGCCTTGGTCACCGTGGAGACTCGACGTACAATAGTGCGTTACACACCCCGGAACGTGCCAGGAAATGATGCCAACAAGGAAATTTATACATGAACCACAATGCAAAACGATGGATCCAACTGGGTTTGTGCACACTGATTTTAGCGTCCGCGGGATGTCAGAACAATGAAATGCATCAAACTGGAAAGGACGATAGCGCTGACCACGGTACACGTGAAATGAATGAGATTAGCGTACATACAGTTCCCGCAGACATTTCAGCTGATCAGCAGATCAATGATGCCATCACGGACCTGGCGGCACGTATTGGCGTTACAAAGGACGCCGTCGCGGTCAAGCAGGCCCGCTCAGTGCAGTGGGGTTCCGGCGCGATGGGCTGCCCCAAGCCGGGTATGAACTATACCCAGGCCCTGGTTCCAGGCATGCAACTGCTGCTGGAAGTGAACGGCACGATTTATCACTATCATGGCGGTGCCGGTAAGCACCTGTTTCTCTGTCCCTCAGAACGTGTCAAGGCACCGGCGTACGGACAGGGTTTGGAAGTGATGTAAGCGAAGCAACTGTCACTGCAACACGTTTAAAAAAAGGAGCAGGGATTTCTCCCTGCTCCTTCGATCACTGCAGATTGTGCATCCGCATTCAGATCATTCTACCCACCAATATCAACCATCATTGGCAGCTGGTTACAGCAATGGCCTGTTCAGAAACTTCACCGTTGCTTAAATCACCTTCATTAACAATGAGGTCTTCACTGCAATCGGTAGTGACCTGGAAGCCAAGCGTTGCTGTACCACCGGGTAAGGTCTGCACAAGTAATTCATCACCTTCGACCGGTGCGGTTCCCACACCATTATAGAAGTAGGTGTCACCGATCGTTCCGCCTGCATTTTCTGCACCAACTGTTCCACCATCTGCGGTGTTATCCATTTGACCATAGACGTAGTGAATTAAACCCTCGGCACAACCGCCGTCATTCCCGATCCAGACTTGCATTGTGACTGTGTCAGTGCTGCCATAAAGAGGCACTGCTTCCCATTCATACGCCGTAGCCGTGCCACAACCTAAATTGAGTACGGCGAGATACATTTCGCCACCGGCGCTCTGATTCAGGTCACGCCAGAATGGTGCAAGAATGTTATTTGGCGTTAAGGGGTTCGGCAAATCCTGGTTGTTATAGCTACTGAACACGCCACTGGCGCTGCCAGCTTCAATCGTTCCATTCACTGAAAACAGTGTATCCGTGTAGGTGACACCATTGTAGGTAAACGCCGGTACGTTATACCAATACCCACCGTCGTCGCAGTCTCCATTGCAACCTGAACTCAAGGGAGGAACACCCAGAGAAGCCAGCGGGAGATAACCGCCGGGAACAGATCCACCAGGATCCTGAGAAACATCCATTTCACCTGCAAACAATTCACCCGTCCAGGACAGGCTGTTGCTGGCTGCGTCGTACGACCAGGGTGATGAGGTTAAACCGTTATCGACGACTTCGGTTTCAGAACCGGACACAAAGCTCGTACCAGCAGGCAATACATCAGTCACGGTGACAGGACCGTTCAGGTTTTCATTGGTCACCACCAACTCGTAGCTGAGCGTGTCGCCAGACGTTGCGTTGGAAGCATCCACGGTCTTGGTAAACACGCCTTCATTGGTGGCCGCGACCGGTCGTACCGCAATGGGACTGCGTACCGAATAATTACCGTCATCATCGGCCCAGGTCAATGAACCAAATGCCCATTCTCCCATGACTGTATCGCCGGTGATATTAAAGGTAACCTCATAAGTCATCGAATCACCCTTTCTCAACTTGAAGCTGGATGGTGATACAGACACATCAATGCCAGGTGGTGCGTCTACGGAAACCGTGAAATTTTTGCTGCCATTGTTGTTGTAAACGGCGGTCACGGTACGTGTGATGGTCTGGGTTTCTACCAAGGAGCCGATGCCGATGGAGGCCAGATTCAGATCGCTTGGATCAAAGGAGAATCCTTCGGAGTCAAGAAAATCACAAGATTCAGAGTCTACTATATCGGCTTGTGCAGGTTCACCGCAGAGCGCTGCAAGGTAGTCAAGGAAGCCGACGTCATAGGCGAGACCCGGATCAACGGCATTGCTGGGTAATATCTCACCCGCGCCAACGTCGAATGGGTCAGCAGGGTCATCTCCAAATGACTTCTTCAGCCCATTGCGAGCAGTGGTCATCAATGCAGACCGGGCAATCGCTGGTGTCCAGTCAGGGTGTGCCTGCTTGAGCAGAGCAAACGAGCCGGCCACGTGCGGGCTGGCCATGGAAGTACCATTGTAATTGGCAAACTCTTCACCGCCGGCACCCCAGGGGGAGACAGCCGCCAGAATTTTCACACCGGGTGCGCTGAGATCGGGCTTGATTACATCGGGCATGCCATTATTGGGTCCGCGTGAGGAGAAACTGGCGATACGATTGGAAGCAGGAACAAGACCAACCGTAACGTTCACACCGGTCTCTCCCGCCATGGTCAATCCATCATCAGTTGATACCATCACACCAGGAATGCTGGTGCCTGGGGCGGACATAGTTGTGACTGGCCTGTCATCGGTATAAACAATGATAGCAACAGCACCCGCCGCAGCCGCATTGTTGTACTTGATCGTGAAGGAACAAACTCCACGGCTGACAAGGGCAATTTTCCCAGGCATTGGATCGATGGGATCACAGGCGAGAATATCAGATGCGTTTTGAACATCGGCCGTAATGGGACCGGTGTCTTGGAATGATACTTCACCGGCACCTTCGACACCGTCATAACTTCCCGCGATACTGCCCGGGCTATTTACCTGGACATTGGCGTAAAAAACGCCATCGTCATTGGTTGCACCGGTAGCGGTCAGCCACGGCACACCGGATGGGGTGCCCACGGTGCCCGCGTCAGGGCCGGAGTTACCGGCTGAAGCGGCTACCCAAACACCTGCATCTGCGGCAAAAAGGAATGCTAGGTCGTCTGGCGAGGCGAAAGAATTGCTGGAACCGCCGATCGAGAAGTTGATGACATCGACGCCGTCAGCCACTGCCTGGTCGATAGCGGCGGCGCTGTCTGAAGAAGCGCAACCGTCATCGGTGGTGACATTTGGATTTGGGCCGTCCCAGCAGACCTTGTAGGTCGCCAGACGTGCACGTGGCGCCACGCCACTGATGTTGCCCTGGAATACACCATTGATATAGGCGGGTACACCGTTGTTGCCGCCGGCAGTGGAAGCCGTATGATCACCATGCCCATCCGCGTCGCGACCTGACTGGAATTCCCAGGGGGCGGTATCCGCGCCGTCGCCACCACATGGGTTACTGGCATCGGGACCGGATGAGAAACCCGAATTGTAACAACGCGCTGCAAGTAACTTGTTGTTACAGGAGAATGGCGCGTCAGCGGGGTTTGCAGCGGTATTGCCAAAATCACAACCGCTCGGGGTAAAATCGTCGATCGGGCCATATGCGATATCAGGACCCTTGTTGCCCTTCTTGGGAGTTTTAACGTCGGCGAAGCTGGGGTGCTCCGGCCAGATACCGGTATCGACAATGCCGATAACAACATCTTCACCGGTCAGACCTTTTGACCACGCCTGTCCGCCTTCGGTGAGGCCGATATAGGTCGGGCTGGTATCCGTTTGAAGTTTGCGGATTTCATCTTTCCAGACATGTACAACGTCAGGATTTTTCTTCAGCTTCTCAGCATCCGCTGCCGTCATACGTGCCGCAAAGCCGTTCAAGGCATAGCGGTAGTTGTAAACTTTTTCAGCACCGACACTGCGGACCACCTGGTTCTGCTTCTTTTCCAGGAAAGACGCATACTTCTTTACGGCAGCACTGTTGGGATTTAGTTTTTTACCCTTGCCAGGTTTGGTTGCCTGGTATCCCTTGATATCGCCATCATAGGCAATGACCGGGCTGGCCTGCATCTGGACGATATAAATGTTGGATGTGGCCGACTGACTTGCTGCTGGTCTTTCCAGCAAATTACCGTTCTCACGACTGACTTTCAAATCAGCCTGAGCTGTCGCGAGACCGGTCAGACCGATCACAGTCGACAACAATAGTTTCTTAGCTAGTGACATAGTATATATGCTCCTTTTAAGACGACGAAGAGACTGATTGTCTTTATCCAATTTATATGGAAAAACATTCAGTTATTAATGATTTTCATTAGGTTTTGGGTCACCAATTTCACAACTCGGTTTAAAGCAACCCTTACGCCAAACGAAATAGTCAACAGAATTCAATCGATGGATGGCAAAGTCAAAACGTCAGACCAGAAACCATGGATTGAAATTGTTTTACTCCCTTTTCATGAATGAAAATATTCACGGCGAAATTTAAGGCTAGACCTAAAACACCACCATGTCAATTTGAAAGCAAGGACCAGCTGGATCAAAATTGTTGGTTCAAAAGATAAACAGACAACTAACTCTTTTTTTTAGTCATCTTTATTAGTCAGTTGCAGAAATTTTCTTACAATTTTTCTAGACTACTGAGATTATCGACTTCCGTGGAAGAAAATTCGGACCCAAGAACCAAATCAAACTCAATTGGCTGGTTTTCCAGAAATATAATCTGGCAAACCGTCCTGGTATCGCAAACGAGACCATCAATCTACGTTGCAGAGATCGCTTTCATTCAGGAAGTGTCAGAATCATTGAAAACGATGTTGCTCACAAACTAAACCCCGGTAAAAGCGGTAACATTACTTGCAAGAAGATTACCACCGTACAAGTGCGGGTAAACTTCGCCGGAAACGGAGGTCTCCCACGTCAAACTTTCGATGAACGCCGGACCTGAAAACTCTGCGATATACAGTGGGCGAATTCCTGCGAAAAATCTTTCAACCACCTCGCCGACCTGTTCCCTGGTAGACAGGTGGATAAACCCGTCACGAAGGTCATCGGACGAACCGCTGAACTGGCCCGAATCCTGGAAGTTCCGCCATTCGGTTTCGGTGAAGATTTTGTAAACCTTGCTGGCCATTTTCGGCCTAACCGCCATTGTCTTTATCCAGCTTTGTTCTATCAGGAGAAATTTCATCGTCGGGCGCCGGCGGTTCCGCAGCCGCGCCGGTTGAACCGTTTACACCCTGGGCGTTTAAAAGGTCCTGGATATTGAGCGTGCCCTCAGGCGGCGGGTTGCTGCCTGCTTTTCCTTCCGCGGCTTCGCCGTTTTCCGTGGCTTCTCCTGTCAGGTATTCAAGCGCGTTCTGGGAAGCACCGGCCGTACTTTCTTCTCCGGTTGGTTCAGACAGGGCAGGGGATGTTTCGACGGGTGGGGTGCTTGACGCGGGCTTCCGGGCCGTTTCAGTCTGTTGTCCGTCCCGCGTCTGTCCTTCGTCCTGCTCGCCCTTCTGTCCGTCGATTTTGCTCTCTGCCTGCTGGTCGCCCTGGTCACCGGCTTGATCACCGTCCTGTGCCATCTCCTGACCCTTGGCCTGAGCTGTCTCCTGTCCTTCGGTCTGGTTGTCGGATTCACCTTCGGCTTGGCCGTCACTCTTTGCACCGGCCTGACCTGCATTTTGACCAGCTTGTTGACCAGCAGCCAGAGGTTTACCATTCGTTGCGGAAGATGAACTGCTGTTTTCACCCGCACTCCCGGATTGAGCGGCAGTTCCTTTCAGGAATTCCAGAGCGTTTTGAGCGGTGCCGGCCTCGCTGGTTGACGTATCCGCAGCACTATTTGAAGCCCCACCGGCCTCACCGCTGCTTTGTTCCGCACCAGCTTGCCGGCCCGTCTGGGCAGGGGACTGCCCCCGGTCACCGGAAAGTGCAGATGTTCCCGCCTGTTCGCCATTACCGGCAGGGGGCCCGGCATTTTCTCCCGCGGCCCCGTCGCCGCCTTTGCCAAGCCCTTGCAGAAACTCCATTGCATTTTGTGACACGCCTGAAGTGCTTTTGGCGCTTGGATCATTTGCACCTGGCGAATAGGTGCCGGCAGTATCGGCCTGGCCCGAATTTTCGTCCTGGCTGTTCCGCTGACCCTGGCTACCTTCGTTCTCCTGTCCGCTTTCGCCGTCGGGCATCAAACCGCCGCCGGTATTGTTGCCGGTACCATTTTCTGTACCCTTGGTCGCGCGGGATCCGGCCGAGTTTTCGTAAATCTGGGCCTCACGCTGGTTGTAGCTGTCGACCAGTTCGCCCCAGGCTTCCAACTCCTGCTTTTGCAGCGAAGGGTCCTTGCGGGCGGCTACGCTGGGCACATAGGGATATTCGGCGTCTTCATCGCCGGGTTGCCACGGGTCGCCCTGCACGATGATTTCCCGCAGTTCATTGCGCAGATGCTTTTGTGATTCTTCCGGCAGTTTTTCAAGCTTGTGCAGACCTGACTCGGGTTTGAATGCGGTTTCCGGGATGATACCCCGTTGCTGCTTGGCATCCTTCAGTTCCATGAACTGGCGGTAGTTGTCCTCGTTAATTTCGACCTCCTGGCTGGAAGGTGCTTCCGCTTCTTCCACCGCGGCTTTTTCGGCCGCGTCAGCAGGGGATGGTGCCGGTTGCGCTTCCTGCGCAAAAACTGACGGTGCAAATTGCAGCACAAGGATGTTCAAAATGGCCGTCAGCGCTATCGGTTTTTTCATGGGTTAATTCTCAAGGATTTACTCGTTGATTTCACGTGCCACCCGGAAACCGGTAAAGTCATTACGATCGCCATTTTTCAGGTTGAAGCGCGCCGGCAGCCTGATTTCTTTTGAGCCGGTGATCCATGAACCCCCACGGGTGATGTGTGAACTGCAGATACCACGCCCCCAGGCGCTGCCGTCCACGGGCGCATCGACGTAGGACAGGTTCATGCAATCGGCGGTCCATTCCGAGACATTGCCGATGGTGTCGTACAAACCAAACGCGTTGGCCCTGAATGTACCCACCGGGGTGGTGCCCAATGCCGTTTGGTCACGGCACTGTTCGTGCTGCCACTTGAAACCGGTTTCAGCCCCGGCGACGTTGCCGTACTCGCAGACGATCGCGGGGTGTCCGCCGGGCCAATCGCTTTCCTGACCGGCCCTTGCGACGTATTCCCACTCGCTCTCACTTGGCAGACGGTAGCTTTGACCGGTTTTCTCACTCAGCCAGTGTACGTATTCCTCAGCGTCATTCCACGAGACCATGATCACCGGCCGGCTGCCCCTTCCCCAGCCATTGTCACCCGGCTGTGCAGTACAGCCTTTATCGTTGAAACACCTGTCCCACTCGGCCATCGTTATCTCGTAAACACTGACGGCGAACGGTTTGCCGATGGTCACCAGCCTGCGGGGTTTTTCCATGCCGAGCGCCAGCGGTGAGTCCTCCGCCGATCCCTGCCAGAAGGCAGCCGAAGGTATCACCATCATCGTGGGGCAGTCACTGCAATCCTTGAATGTCTTGCCCGGGCGCAGGGTCAGGTCATCGATATGCTGCAGTGCGGAGGCGATATTCACGCCCTTGGGAAAAGCGTCGATGTAGGCCTGGAAGGCCTCCTTGTTATTTAGCTTCAACGCGGTCTGGAAAGCCATGTCGTCTTCGGACTGGTCCTTGAGCAGGCGGCGTATACGTGTCGCTTCTTCGATGTGCAGTCCGGCGGGCCATTCGCTGATGTAGCGGTCGAACGACTTCACCGTACGTTCACTGTTTGCGTTTTCCCAGGCCAGGTTGTCCAGTCTTTCGCGTTCCAGCCTTTCCCTTTCCTTTTTGGCCTCAGCTTGTTGGATGGCCTCGATACGCTGCAGCGCCTCGGCCTGGTGAATGCCGTCGGGGAAGACCTCGAGGTAGTCTTCATAGGCGGGTACGCGGTCCTCGGCAGACAGTGTTTTCCAGCTGTTTTCGTCCAGTATGTCCAGTTGTGTTTCGGCCTGGTCGCGGTAGATGGATTCGGGGAAATCGCTGATGAAACGCCGGTAGCCGAGCACCGTATCGGCTTTCAGTGCGCCTTGCCAGCGCTCCAGTTCCTGCGATGATGGCTCCCGTGCGCGTTCCGTCGGTGCCACCGACGGCGATGACTCATCTGGTCCCGGCGTGCCGGCGGTCGTTGTTGGCTGCGGTGATTCACCGGTTAGCAGGTATATCCCCACGGCGGTCATGGTCAGCAGGAAAACGCCCAGAAGTATCATGGGCAACCATTCCCTGCCTTCCTTTGCATACGCATCCGTTTTCCCGGCAACGACCACCGAGCGGTGCCAGTCGAGGCTTTTAAACGATTTTTTCCATATCCCGACATCCCTGGGGCGCTCAAACCATGGCACTTTCAAGCCCAGGTCCACCGCGTCTGTCAATCCGCCATACAGACCGGTGGGCGCGAGTTCGGAAAATGCCGTCAATGGATCTGTTTCACCGATCGACAGCGCTTCCTGACGTATCACTGCCGGGGTCGGGATCTTGCCGGTCACACAGCGGTACAGCGTGGCTGACAGGCCGTAAATATCGGTCCATGGACCAATCGGATCATCCGCATCCGATTGCTCGGGAGCGGCATATCCTTCGCTGCCCAGTCTCGGTGTTTTCCCGGACGCTGCAGCCACACCGAAATCCAGCAATACGGGATCGCCTTGCTCCATCATGTAGATGTTGCCGGGTTTGATATCCTGGTGAACCACACCCGCTTTGTGCATGTATTCGAGCGCGTCCATCAGCGGCAGCATCAGGGATTTTGCTTCTTCTCGATTGAAGGCGCCGTGGGATTCGATCAGCTGATGCAGTGCCTGTCCCTTGTAATAGGGCATCAGGAAATAGGCCGTACCATTGGCCTCAAAGTATCTTAAAACCTTGACAATATTGGGGTGATCGAGTGCGGCAACGATACGTGCTTCATGCAAAAAAAGTTTCAGACCCTGTGCAAAGGCCGGCGACGCTGCCGGGTCATTCGGAATGACTTTGCCGTCCTCGCCCCTGGTTACCAGTTTGGCGGGCAGGTACTCCTTGAGCGCAAACCGTGTGCCGATCGCAGGGTCGGTCACCATGTAGGTGATACCGGTCGCGCCAACACCGAGGATGGCATTGATCTGCAAGTCGCCGATATGGGATCCGGGCTGAAGCCCTGATGACTGCACGGTCATGCCCATTCCGCCTCTTGTTTGACCACGTGGATCGTCACTTGCACATCACCCAGGAATATTTCGTCATCGGTTCCAATATACATGATCTCACCGGGCAGACAGGGCACATCACCGATGAAGCTGCCGTTTCGGGAGCCCAGGTCGGAAAAGGTAATCCATTCGCCCTCGGATTGAATGCGGGCATGGCGGCGGCTGATGGCCGCGTGTTCAATGGCAATATCCGCGTCACCCCTGCCAATCACGATATCTATCTGATCGATATCGATAAAACAGAAGCGCTTGAAAGACCTGTCGGAATCGAGCAACCCCTCGACGATGAGAACACCGTTGCATCCGTCGGGCCGTGTGCCCCACGCCGGCAACTCCAGGTCATAGACAGGCGCCGAGCGGGGCTTGAACGCGCTGCTTTCAGACCCGGTTTCCAAGGGCGCCGTCACCGGTTCGTCGGACGCCGGCTGAACGGTTGCGGCGGGTTCGGTCGAGGTCGTCGGCGGTGAGGGCGTGGTGCTGAGCCGGAATAAGAAAATACCTTTCCAGATGAAAACTCCGAGGACGATGAGTCCGAGCAGCGGCAGCCAGGCAGGAACATTGTGCCAGAACGGTGATGGTTCCTTTGTATTGCTTAGCGTTACCTGGCTTGCTGGCGTAATGGGGGCATCCCGTGTCGGGGTCCCGGTCGGTTCGTTGACAGTTGGTTCAGTTACAGAGGGTTCTTCAAGGGCTCTCTCCTGTTTAGCCTCCACGACCGGTTCATGCGACTTTTCAGCTTCAAGCGGCGTATCTTTGTCGCTTGCGGTTTTGGCCGCTGATGATCCTGTGCCTGCAACGGGTTGCTCGCAGATGGCTTTGGGCACACTGATCTGCAGTACGTCAAGGTCACGGAGCAGGTCTTCTCCAAACAGGACTGAAGCGATTTTGTCACCATCCAGGCTTTGCGGTCCGCGGGCCAGGCTGGCGCCTGCGAGGTAACCGCAACTATCGAGAATCGCTCCGGTGACGTAGGGCAGGGGTGTTTCGGCTGAAATTGAAAGCTGACCGGTTTGTCCATCACGCAATACTTTCACCGGCAGCTTGAGGGGTTGCGCGCCTTTTGCGATGTACTCCGCCGGCGGGAACGCTTCCAGGTGCAGTGTTCCGCCAGTCTCCAGCGCATTGGCGGACAGCTTGATGCCCGGCCGCTTGAGACCCTTGACCGACAGGAATGCCATATCGCCGGTGCCGGTATCGTCAACGATCTGGGCGGGACGGCCATTGCTGAGAATGTCGGCGCCGCCATCGAGCACGATCATTTCGCCGTCTTCAGCGGCAAATTCTGCAGGTACCATCACGATCCCGTCGTCCGAAACCACGATACCCGTGGTCGGCTTGACCAGCGTTTTCGAAACCAGTTTGAGGACCAGGACCACCGATGGAGAAATCTGGACGGTTTGCTGAGCCGTGGCGGCCTGGGTCTGGGCCAGGGCGATGAGCAACAGCACAAGCCGGCTCAGAAACCCTTCACTCAAACGCCCGTCAAGCATCTGTATCAAGGTGAATAAAGCCGGTTGATCAGGTTGTCCAGGCAATATTGCCCGGAGCGATTGAGCGTGTTTTCTTCCCTGCCCTGGATCAGGTTTTGCAGGAATACCAGTATGGCCGCCATCACCAAAGCCAATAACGTAGTGCTGAAAGCGACACCGAGGCGTTCCGTGACCTGGTACAGCATTTCAGGACTCTCGACGTTGGCCCGGTCACCTGCGTAATTCAGCGCCAGCATGATGCCGATGACGGTGCCGATAAAACCGAGCGAAGGAATCAGCCAGGTGATGTAGCGGATCATGTTATAACGCAGATCAAGCTCGTGCAGAAAGAGCTCGAGACTCGAGTTCAACAGTGCATTGGTCTGATCCACTGACTGGCCCAGATTGAAATTTAGCACACAGCGCTCGATCAAACGTGGCAGAAAGCAGATGTTCCTGTATTTGCTGCTGTGAACTTTCTGATAGATAGGCGTCAGGTCGTCACCGGGCCGAAGTACGGTTTCATCATCGAGCGGCAGGTAGTTGCGGTCAAACTGGCTTTCGTCAAGACGACCGGCGCGCCAGCGCAGGGTCAATTCACCCAGACCGAAGAAGAAAGCGACCCAAATGATGTTTTGCACCGTGAGCGGCCATGAGGCCCGCTTGATATCCAGCATGATGGCGGCCGCGCTTGGCGGAAGTATTCTCGCCAGCAGGGCGATCACCAGGACGGACGTAACCAGGCTGATTAATAATGTGATTTGTCGAGTCATTCTGTGTCTGAGCCTTGAAGGTTAAGGATTGACGGACCGGTCATCTTCGATTTTACCGGTTAAGGGGTTTCGCCGGGGTTTGTTCATTAAAGGCCCGTGGTCCGGATTTCCCGAGGATGGCCTGGCGGTGGTTTTTCCGTACCTGAGATGAAAGTGTCTCGCCTCGAGCCGAGTATTCGTTCGCTTGCCGAAGATCGCTGTGAGGGTCTCCAGCGGCACTTCAACGTCGCCGAAGCGGATACGGTCGCCGATACACAAGGTGATCTTTTTCACACGGATCCAGCGTTCGTTGCGATTTAAATAGGTGCCATTGCTGGAACCCGTGTCATGTATCGTCACGAGACCGTCGCCGGCTACTTCGAGACGGGCGTGCAGACGGGAAAGCGTCGCGTGGTCGAGGACGAGGTCGCAGGCAGGGTCCCGTCCGCATGTCTTGATTTCCGTTCCAGTACTCACAGGAGCTCTTTGTCCTTTGTCATCCTATTCGTTTGAGTGCGGCAGGCCATCTGTTGAAAGGCCCCTCGCCCGGCATTCCGGAGAAATTTGTAATCAACCCGGCAGTATACTGCATTCAATTCCATGAATCGTAAATCGCTCATTGTGCCAGTGCCAGGAAGCCGCCGGAGTTGGCGCGCGCCAGGTTCTCCATGAATTCGACTGTTCCCTTGTATTTGAAATAGTCGCCAATGGTCACCGCATGGATTTCAACACCCCTGGTATTTGACATGACGATATCCTGGATCAGCGCCCTGGGCGGCAGACCGCCGTTGTAGGCCGGGTTGGGCAGGCCGTCACTGAGCAGGATTACCGCTTCCGCAGGTGTCTTCAGGGCCTCGGCAAACGCATCCCGGAGCGAAGACGAGCCTTCGAATTTACCGGCCAACTGACGTGCGAAACGCTGGGCCTGCGCACGGTTTGCGGGGTTCATCGCAACCAGTCCTCCATTTTCCGGAAAACGATGATAACGGGGGCCTGAATCCAGTTGCTGAAAACCGAGAATACCAAACTCGTATCCCGGTTTGAGTGAGTCGAGTGCACGCATCACGGTTTTGGCAACCAATGCCTCGTGGTCAGCGAGATACTTGTTCATATCGACGAGCAGCAGAATGCGGGTCTTGTCGGTTTTCAAACCGAGGAAACGAAACGTCACCAGGTTGCTGCCCTGCTTTTCTTCCGTCTCTACGGGGCTCGGCGGGGGAGGTGGCGGCTTGTCGTTGCGCGCCTGCAGTTTGGCGCGGACGGCCTCCAGTTCACTCGACATGATCTCCTGTTCCGCCTGCAGTTCCATCTCGCGGCTCTGCGCCTTACTGAGCGCATCGTTCATGCTGACAATACCCTTCTCGGTATCGTTCATGATCGCTTCGGTCTCCCCTTTCAACGATTCGATATATTCGAGGTGCCCTTCCAGCCTGACTTCTTTTTGGTAATCCGGCATCAGGATAATCGTGATGATGATGAACGCGCCCATTGCCGAGGCGAACAGGTCGATGGCCGAGAGCGAAAAAACACCCATGTGCCGCAGGCGTGATTTCATTTGGAAACACCCACGAAATCGCCGCCGTTCAGGCGGGCGAGCGTTTGCATGAAAAGAACCAGGTTACGGTTGTGCGTGTAGTCGCCAATCGCCACGGTGTGAATTTCAGTCCGCCGGAACTGGTTGAGCTGGGTGATGTTATCGATAATGAAACCGGGCGGGCTGTTGGGTTCGCCGTCGCTCATAAGGATAATGGCGCTGGCCGGGTATTCCAACGCTGCCTGTAGGGCAAAATGCGTCGGTGTCGAACCGACGAATTTACGCACCAGCGACTGTGTAAAGTCTGCCGCCAGCCCCAGGTTTTCCCTGGTGGCGGGAAGCAGGCGGTTACCGGTGGGGAAGCTCCAAAGCACCGGTTGCGGGTTACCGTGATAGCCGAGAATGGCGAACTGGTTGGATTCATCCAGGGGTTTGAGAATGGCGAGCACAGAGTCGATCATTTCCCGTTCGTACTGCAGCATACTACCTGACATGTCCACGACGATGACGAAGGACTTGGCCTCGGTGGCGAGACCCAGGATTGAGAATTCGACACCGTGGGTCAGAGCCTTGGGTTCCGGTTCGGGATTGATGACCTCGACCGGTTCGGTGACCGGCGTTGGCAGCGCGGCCAACTGGTTCTTGACGTCCATCAACTGCTTGCGCAGGCGCGAGACCTGCTGTTCCTGCCCCTGGTTGGTCTCGGTCAGTTCATCCAGTTCACTTTGCAGTTCCTGCTGGCGGGCTTTCAGGTCTTCCAACTCCCCGGCAGCCAGGCGGCGCTGCTCCATGATCGCCTGTGTCCTGGCAAAGGAGTCATCGGGGCCGGCATGACGGTAATAGGGGAATAGCAGCATTACCAGTAGAATAAACGCGCCCAGGGCCGAGGCGAACAAGTCGATGGCCGAGGTCGAAAAAACAGCGGTGTCTCTATCCGGGATTCTCAAGGATATTTTTACTTATGATTGAAGTATCAAGTTGACATGAAAGATTGCGTTTTTGTTCAATGCCGGTTCAAGTTCTGGACGATTTTGCATGTGATATATGATACCCGCACTGCGCTCAAGCTACGTTAAAATGTTGTTTAATGCTGTTTCCCGGAGGTGTCCCGGGACCTGTCCGGGTCACGGTGACCTGATTGAGGATGACGAACGGTCAACATGGAATTATATTTGATCAACCGCCGACTGGTAAAATTGCTGCTGACCCTGGCCATCCTGGTAAGCGGAGCGGCCATTCCCGCGTTATCGGGCGCGGTGGCCGCAGAACAGTCAAAGATGCAGGAATATTTTGTTCAGCAGGCGGTCAATGAGGACCTGTTAATAACGATCAACGCTTTTGAAGCCGAATTCGAGTCCAGAGTATCGGGTCCAAACGGCGAGCTTTTACTCTTGTCCGGCATCACCGGCAGCCGTATCGTGCCGGTTTTTCAATACATCTATGCGCCTAAAAACAATCGTCAGATCGATATAGAAGTCACTTCCGGTGTGAACACAGGACGCACCGAGTTTGGTATCGAGCTGACCCGCTTGAAACCCTGGGACTCAAGGAGCAATTCCATCTCCCGGGCGTACAAATTGCTGTCGTTTGGAACGGAGCTTGATGGCAATGCAAGCCAGGTGAACTGGACGATAAAGATCGACAGCCTGACGAATGCCGGAAAGCTGTTTGAGCAATATGGTATGCAGGAAATGCGATTGTGGGCCAATTACCTGGCCGCGCACCACGTCCTGTTTTATCTGCACGACCACAGTATCGCCTACAGCATGACCCGTGACATCCTGTCCGAACTCAAGGGTACACGTCTGCAGAAAATAGAGCTCGCGACCCTGCAACTTCAAGGCATGGCGCTTATGGGTCTGAGGAAATCGGGTTCATTGAACATAAGCAAGGGAGATTCCGATCCGGTGCAGGCAGTGCTTTCACGTACGGCTGAACTCGCGCGATCGATGGGTTATGAGTATGAACTCGCGCGCGCGCTGTATGACAGCGGCCTGGAGTACGCCGGCCAGTCGTCCAATACGGACGCGCTCGATCAGTTCCAGCAGGCCGTGCAGATCGCTGACGGGGTCGGCAGTACAGAAATGGCGAAAGCGATTCGCGAAAGTATCGTTCAGGTACATACCGTCCTCGGAGACGCACCGGCCAGCAGCGAGGTGCTCCAGGAGATTGAATCCCAACTGGTCGAGGATGGCGGAGGTGACGAACTTGCTCTCAATCTGTTGGCGCAGGCGCGCCTGTTGATTGGAAAGTACCGTTATCGCGAGGCCCTGAAGGTGTTGTCCGGTGCGCTTGCTTATCAAAACAACAGCGCCATCCGCCGGCAAATCTATTTTGAACTGGCGAAAATTCTTTATGAAACCGGGCGCATGGACGATTCGCTGAAATACCTCCAGCTGGCCGGAATCAACCCCGATTCAAGCCGGAATCGACGTGTAAATCCGGTGGTCGATGTCGGCGAAGGACTGCAAATCCTGGCCAATATCTACCGTTACAAGGGTGAATTTGAGCGCATGCAGACCACGCGGAGCGCGCAGGGACAGTACCGGCCGGCCACGGATCAATACCTGTATGACCAGGGCATGGACGCCCTCGCTACGCCCGGCGACCACCGGCAGCGCGCCGCATCGCTCTTGCGCCGGAGCTTTGAAGTTGCCGGGCCGGCCGGCCATGATGATATTGAACATCTGGCACAGCTGCACTATTGCGTATTGACAGACCCTGCAGATGGTTTGTGTTCAAATGCGGCACTCAACAGGGCTCATGAATGGCTTATTGCCGCGGCTGTGCCGAGGGTCACCTCGGAAGCCATGTATGTGTGGGTGCAACTGCTGTTACGTGATGGGAGGCGCGGTGAAGCCAACGCTGTTATGGAGGGGCTGATCGATGATATTCACGTGATGCGCTTTTCGCTGCCGGGGGTACTCGGCTCCTGGTACTGGGAGCGGCATGAACAGATTTTTGAAACCTGGCTCGGGATGCTCATCAGCGAGTCACGACAACGCGGCAGTACAGAAGGATCGGCGTCGTTGCTGGCCCTGAGCAAAATGAGGTTTATTGAAGGTACAACCGAGTCCTATGCCGGTAAGGGGGGGGAAGCTGACTCGTTGCGGACACTCCTGGCACAACGCGCCGATCCGGGAGCGGGGCAGTCACGTCTGACCCTGAACGAAAAAATCATGCCTGGCCTGGACAAGCTGCGCGCAGATTTCCACGAACGCTTTGCGTTCCTGTCAGACGCGGGTCTGAAAAAATACCTGCGTAGCCTGGCGGAAGACGAAACGGTAATGACCTATCATCTTGGCCCGCGCCTGGCACAGGTGTGGATTGCAAACAAAAACGGGGTTCAGCGACGGGATATTGCCGATCCCGCGAAAGTGTATCAGGGTATTCAAACGGACCGGCTAAGCCTGGCGGATATCGGACTGGCCGCTTTTGATGACAAAATGGATGAGCTGGGAAAACAACTGTTGCAACCGGTTGCCGATCTCCTGACAGACACGATCTATGCAATTCCGGCTGGCCCGCTGTTGGGGGTTCCGCTGGATGCACTGCGGTTCAATGGACATTACCTGGTGGAACGTCATAACGTGGTGAACCTGCTTTCCTTTCCGCAAAACGTCAACCCGGCCAGCAGTCTGCAGACGGGATTATTGCAAAGTGTCTTCCTCGCCGGCAACCCAATGGATTACGCAGGCGATTACGCGACCCGGCTTGAAACCTCGGCCGAGATCAGTGCGGTGGCGGACCTGTTTGTCGGTCCGGGACTGCAAATTGTGCAGGGGGTCGCCCTGTTACCCGATGAATTCCAGTCCGACCACTTCAGCCAGTCAAACCTGGTGCACTTGTCGATGCCGGGCGTTATCAACCTCGAACATCCCGACCAATCGGGACTTGAGCTTTCCGAGAGTGAATATGAGCCGGGGCGTGCCATACTGCTGTCCCCGGATATCCGTTCGCAGAACCTGGGTGCCGGGCTGGTATTCCTGAGTTCACTGAGACTGAGCGGAATTCCGCGCTCAGGTTTCAGCAGTCAACCCGGTCTCGTCGCGGACTTCATGGCGGCGGGAGCAGAGTCGGTCATCGTCAATTTATGGGCCGGTGACGCCGGCTCGAATGTGACTTTCATCACCAGCTTCTACCGCTCGCTAAAGGCATCGGCCAACACCGCCGCGGCCCTGCGAAACTCAAGACTTGAATATTTGGAAAGTGGTCGTGATGACGGTAACTACGACTGGGCCGGGTACCAGCTTTATATCAAGTAACAACGTAGTGTAGTGTCAACCCTGTAACGTAGGTTCGAATATCTTGCCCCTGTTGAGAATATTCTTTGGATCCAGTGCCTGTTTCAGTTTTTTCATGAGTGAGATTTCAGCCTCACTGCGGGAATGTTTCAAATACGCACGCTTTTCAAGACCGATCCCGTGTTCTGCAGAGATCACGCCATGACGACGGCCGAGAGCCTCGTAAATGATGCTTTCAACTGTATGTACTGCAGCTGGTTCAAGACTTCCAACAGTGATGACCAGGTGTATGTTGCCGTCTCCGATATGGCCGAATGCGACCATGCGCGCGTCCGTCCAGCGCTCCGTCAGGCGAGCGCGAACCTCGTCTACATAACCATCCATCTCCGGGATGTCCAGGCTGACGTCGAAGACCATCGACGGAAATAGCTTGCGTGTCAACTCCTCGATGTCATCCCTTATGGCCCACAGGTCCGCACGATGTTTTTTGCTCTGCGCGACAACCGCATCCACGATCAGTTCGGATTCAAAAGCCTCCTGCAATGCTTCTTCAAAACGCGCCCCGTCAAATTCCTGGTGGCCGCCGGTCGACTCGAGCAGCACATAGAAGGCATGTGCGGGATCAAGCGGGGGAGGGTGTTTGCTGCCATCGCCGATAATTGTCTGGTAGAAATCGTTCCACAGCACCTCAAATGCACTCAGGGTGCCGCCCAGCGCTGAGTCCATTTTGTTGAGCAAGCCGGCGACCCGGTCAAATCGGTCTATCGCAACCAGTGCGGTATTAACCGAAACCGGCATCGGCCGCAGACGCAACACGGCCCGGGTGACAATGCCGAGGGTGCCCTCAGAGCCCACGAACAGTTGCTTCAGGTCATAACCGGTATTGTTCTTGATAACGCCCTTGAGCGAAGAAATGATGGTGCCATCGGCCAGCACAGCTTCCACGCCGAGCAATTGTTCGCGCATCATCCCGTAGCGAATGACACTGTTCCCACCCGCATTGGTGGAGATGTTGCCGCCAATGGTGCAACTGCCGCGCGCGCCAAGGTCCAGGGGAAACAACAGGCCGGACGCCTCTGCGACCTCGTGAACCCTCTGCAGCGGCACGCCTGCCTCTACCGTCACGGTGCGGTTAACCGCATCGACAGCCCCGATCCGGTTCATACGCTCAAGCGACAGCACAATGTCGTCCTCGCCGGCCCTGGCGCCGCCTACCAAACCGGTGACGCCCCCGTGGGTTACCACGTTTTGACCCGCTGCATGGCAGAGTCTGAGAACGGCGGACACTTCCCCGGTACTGGCGGGACGTATGATGGCTTGCGCTCGGCAAGCCCCCTTGGGCGGCCATGTATCGGCACGGGCCGTGACATCTTCACCAAGCAGCACACCACCGGGGGAAACTACTTTTTCAATCGCTTTTATTATATTCAAAGCTTTCATATACAATATGTTATAGCTTTCTTTTAAGAATAAAACTTAACATTTTGTTGACCCGTTTCCCATACGGAGGGGCGAGCCATTTCAGAGTGCTGAAGCCAGCCTGGTAAAACACCGGGCGCAATTTGGAGAAGGTCACAAAACCTTCGTAACCATGATAGTGCCCCATGCCACTGGCACCCACCCCGCCAAAAGGCAGGTCGTGTTGGCCGGGGTGGATCATGGCGTCATTCACACAAACGCCACCTGACATGACATTGTCCAGATAGTACGACTGCAGCTTCTTGTCATGGGTGAAAGGATAAAAAGCCAGGGGGCGTGCACGCCGGCCAATGTATTCGCGTACCTGATGCTGATCCTTATACGGTATGACGGGCAGGACTGGTCCGAAAATCTCCCGCTGCAACAACTCCATGTTGTCGGAAGCATCGAGCACCAGGTGTGGCGCAATTTTTCGCGAACCGGGCTTTGCTTCCTGGCCCTCGGCCAGGTTGATAAGCGTAGCGCCGCCGGTTTTGGCATCGTTCAGCGCCGCCGTGAGACGATCGAAGGACTTTTGATCAATGATGGACGTATAGTCCGGGCTGTTGATGTCCGGGCAATGTTTGCTAATCCATGCTTTCGAGGTTTCGACAAATTCATCCACACGGTCTTCGGACACGAACACATAGTCAACATTCACGCACACCTGGCCGGCATTGAATATCTTGGCAAACATGATGCGCTCAACGGCTTTTTTCATCGGGTAATCCGGTGCAATGACCGCCGGTGACTTTCCGCCAAGTTCCAGCGTGACGGGTGTCAGGTTTTTCGCCGCCGAGGCCATGACCGCCTTACCGGTCGCACCGGACCCGGTGAAGAACAGGTGATCGAAGGGTAACTTTGAAAACTGGATGCCTACGCCACCGGTTTCCTCAAAAAAACGAAGTTTGTCCGCTGGAAAATAAGCGGCGGACAGTCCGCTCAGCAATCGGGTCAGGTTCCTGGAGTTTTCGGACATTTTGACCATTGCACGATTACCGGCGGCAAAAATATACGTAAGTGGCGTGAATGTCAGCTGGATGGGGAAATTCCAGGGTACGATAACGCCGACCACGCCAAGCGGTTGCGGTATGACCCGGTTCTTTGCACCGGGATATAACGTGAACTCTATTTCCCGTTTTTGGGTTCTCATCCATTTTTTCAGATGTTTCCGGGCAAAATTGATTCCGTCGATTGCTATGATCAATTCCGCCAGCAAGGTTTCTTGGGGCGAGCGGTTACCATAGTCTTTGTTGATTGCTGCGATAATTGCTTCGCGGTTTTCCGCAAGCATGCTTTTTAAAGCGAGCAGATCTTTATTGCGCTGTTCCAGGTCCGGAACAGGATCTGCAAAATAGGCTTCCCGCTGGTGCTCAAGACAGCTGGTCAGTTCGGTGCCTGGGCTTTCCTTTGGGTTATCCGGTGCGTCGTTCAGTGGCGTACTCATCGTGCTTGTCTCCAGAGGAGTTTGACGTCTCAATATTTTACTAGATTTTGTCTGCAGGTACGCGCAGATTAACCGGGGGCGATCCCGTGGTTAAATCGTAACCACGGCCAGGCGGAGTTGATTCAGCGACACGGATTGACGTATATAAGGCAGGGGATTCGTATTGATTAGCGGGCCGGGGGGACCCCGTTCGTGGCAGCGGACTTTGCCGTCTATATCGAATAGGTTTTCCAGGGCATTTCATCGACTGGAATATCGCCCAGCGCCGAGACCAGGTTTTGATCACCGTAATAAACCGGCGTAGCATCCTCTCTCTGTGCCATCAGGATGACCGTGGCATTGCCGAACTTGGGTTCCAGGGTATCGATCGCCAAATCCGCCTCCCCTGAATTGGTCACTATCTCCATTCCGACGAGAACGATAACAAAATTATGATCTTGCAACGAAATTGCGGCTGCTTGAACTTCCATTTTTATTTACCTTTCGTGAATGTATTCCCAAGACGGATTTACCAGTTTGCCTGCGATCTGCTGTTGCCTGTGCACACCCAAATCCCCGGGTTAAAAATCGAAATCCTCGTTTGAAACGACGTCCTGGCGCACCGTGATTTCATCATCGCCGTTGTCCGGGCTGGAATCAGGGCAGTTTTTGACGCATATCAGCGTGACATTGTCACGCGCGCCCCTGACCAGCGCCGTGTGCAACAATGACTGGGTCACTTCTTCGCTGTCCTTGTTGGCCATCATGGATTCCAGTTCGTCATTGGTCACCAGGCGGCTCAAACCGTCCGAACACAAGAGAAATTGATCGTCCGCCCGGACGTCAATCCATTGGGAATCGAGTTCCAGCGGATCACTGATGCCAACGGCCCGGGTTATCACGTTAGCCATCGGATGAGACTCGGCATCGCTTTCGAGGATCACACCCTGTTCAACCAGGTCCTGAACATGTGAATGATCTCGCGTCAATTGCGTTACCACGTGGTCGCGGCGGCGATAGATACGGCTGTCACCGGCCCATACCAGGGCGCCCTTGTCGCCATTGATGATCAATACCACGACGGTGCTTCCCGGCACGCGTTGTGAATCATAAGACGAAGCCTCCTCGGTCAACTTGAGATTGGCCGCTAAAATGCTTTTCTCAACCGCATCAAGCATGTCCACGATATTGTCGGTTGGAGTGAGACCCTTGATGTGGTCGGTCACAGTTGCGCTCGCAATTTCACCCGCTTCGTGGCCACCCATTCCGTCTGCAACGGCCCACACACCGATATCGGTTCGTTCCGCGTAGGAGTCCTGGTTGACTTTTCGCACCATGCCCACGTGGGTCGTGGCAGAAGACTTAAACGTCATATTATTGTTCCATTAATCGGCGAGCAGCTCATCAAGGTAATCAACCTCGGGAGGCTGTGATGGACCTTCATCACTTGAAATCGTGTCTTCGTTCACCATCAGCCCCAGGTATATGTCGGCAGAGGGCATATTAACGCAGGAGACCAGCTGTGCGTTAACCTGAGAAGAGCCGTGATGCCACCATAAGCCGTATTGCGGGTTCTCGCTGGTGATCCGCCCGTGGAGCAGCTCGGGCAGCAGTTCACGCACGCCTGCTGAACCATCGCACATTACTTTTTCGTGTTCTGGGGTGTTGCTGTAGGTCGTGTGAGCAACCGGGTTCCAGGTCAATTCTGCTGATGATTGATTGATGGCGTCTTCAATACCGTCCTGATCCATTTCTTCTTCGAGCACTGACAAGGCCAGGTTTTCAAGATTTGCCAGCCAATCGCCGTTTGTGCCCGCAAAAACCGCCGGGCTGATCTCAGCGGGGAGAATCGATGCCATCGTGAAGTTAAAGTACCGTCCCACACGGTCAACACTGGGTATGGTAACACCTGCCACTGCCTGTTCCCCGCAAAGACCCGCTGAGAGCACGAAACTCCAGGCCGGGCAGTTCAGGTAAAAGGTCATCCAGCCCTCGGGGAAGCGTTCGCGACACACCATCATGCCGCTTTGCAACCACTCGTGCCACGGGTTGATAAAATCCGTGGGCAGGCGTTTCTGAATAAAATCCCCATAGGTGGGCAATTTGCCATAAAAACCAATATCGATGATGGTGTTGATTTCGCTCATAGCTGACTCGGACAGCGGAACTCCCGCAATTCGGGCAGGTTGAATGGATTGAAGGCGCTGTTTGCGCGTATTTCATATTCAACCCAACGGTCGTCCAGCTGGAACTTGGTCTGGAATTTCTCCGGCGTAGCGGATGGGGTCATTCCTGAAGTGTCCAGCAGGCGGAAAAATGCCCATGGCCCGTCCAGTGTCATACCGGAGCGTCCGTTGGACGACAATGGGCTGAACTGTATCTGCACCTGGCTCATGCCGGAATCCCCAGGCCATACGAAAGACTGGTTGAATAAGGGACCATGACTGTAATTGGTCGTCTGGCCATTGATATTGAGCATGAAATTCGTCGTAACCGGATCCATCCGCACGGGGCGCAGTTCAAACGATATCGACGGACTTGCGCCACCCGCAGCGAAGAAGGCGCTTTGTATGGTTTTTGCCCGCTGTATCTGCCTGAGCGACGCGGCCGATACTTTCAGGCTTCCTGCGACCTTTGGTTTCAGTTTCCAGGTCGACGCCGTGGTGTCGACGATGTCGGCCAGGTAGTGATCGAAAAACTTGTCCAGTGTGCCACCCGGCATGAAGAAGGCGCCGAAATCACGCAATTGAACCTCGTTTTTCGCTGTGCTATCAAACGGGTAACGCCCGTTCAGGGCCTGGCGGCAGAAGGGCAGCACATCGGCAGCCCAGGCCGCCGTAATGGTAGCCTCGGCGCCGCCTGCCACAAGGTTGTTGCTATCCTTCACGATCAACATAATCCATTCGCCGACCGGTTCAGGCGATCTTTCGCCCCTTAACCTGACTCGGGTAATGGCGTTTCCCGCCTGGCTTTGCAAACCGGTCAGTAACTGGTCGCTGGAACTACGTGCCAATTGATCGATATAGAGGTACAACTCCTGCAAGTCACCAAGCAGGTTGTCAAGCGGCGAAGGGGCGCCGTCACGCGAATCGGCGAGTTTATGCAGGCTGGCAAAACTCTGGTCGACAATTATCGGATCGAGCAAGGTGTTCGAACCATCGCTTGATTCTGATTTGAAAATCGATGAAATGCGGTCCCGTAAGGATGTGCCATCATCCCCTTCATCGGCCACTTTTTCTTCAGGCGCAAGCCGGGTTGCGTTGGATACATTGACCAGTAGCTGACGCAGTGGTGAGTCGTCGTCAGTCAATACCTGGAGGATTTCAGCGGCCTGGGCCATGCTGCTGAAAGGCCTGATTCGAATGTCCTCAAGAAAATCAACCCAATGATCGGTGTAATCCTTGAAATACAACCGGCGGATTGAATTGACCAATTCGGACTGTGAAAACTGTTCCGAACCACTTGCCTCGGTCGCAAAAATCCAGGTTTCATCTTCCATCTCGGTAATAATACGGTTCTCCGAAGCCAGGTACATCTGCTGGTAGCCCTCCGGTGTATAAAACGCAGGGACGCCCTGGTTAATGGGCAAACCGCTGGAACGGATGAAAACCCTGGCGGCATCCTTGCCGGCGGCTGACGGAATGGTGAAGGCTTTGCCCTCATTCAGGTGTTCCGACTTGATGACCGCATAAATACGTTCACCCAGCGTCGTCCTGGACAGCATGTCACGCGCCGTCATGACCAGGTTGTTGTCAAGGTCGAAGGGCAGGGTAAGCGGCACCATCTCGAGCAGGGCATCCAGGTGGCCGTTCAGTTGTTCCAGTTGCTCCGAACTCATCACGCGGGACTGTGTTTTATCCCAGTCCTGACGCACCCATTGCGCGACAAACTCCGTATCCATGCGGTCCGGGTTAGCGAGCATCAGGTAGGCTTTCAATACCTGGTACGCCTGGTCAGGATCATTCATGCTTTCCTTCAATACCTGTTCCATGCGTACCATCAGGCGTGGCAGGAAAGCATTCTCGAGGATGCGCTGATAGGCGGGTATCGTGCCGTTGTCTCCCAGCCTTTTACTCTGTGAAAGACCAAATCGGTAACTGATAGGCACCGAGTCATCTCTTGACGCATAGCCGAGCGGCATATCACGCGCCTCGTTTAACAGGGGCAGAACCGCCAGCATCGAAGCACTCTGGGGTGATACCTTCTTGATCGTGTCCTCGACGTTTTCAGCAGCGGTATCGATTTCAGCGGCAACTTCCTTATTATTGCTGTAACTCATCCACCAAGCCAGGTTCAGCAGGATCGGCAGGGCTATCAGAACGGCCAGTCCGGATTTTTTCGCCAGTCCGTAAATCCGTTCAACCTTCATGTTTGCACCGGCGATACCCGATTCACCAAAAATGAGCTTGGTCATCAGGTCCTGGATAAAATAACTTTTACCCTTTGAAGGCGTGCTTTGTGTGGCTGAGCGGCTCAGACTGAAACTGTGCGCAAGCTGGCTCATGATGCGGTTGAAGGGTGTACCTTCCTGTGTGCCACTGGTGAAATAAATACCACGCAACAACTGCTTGGTGGTAAAGCGGCTGGGTTTGAAAACACGCTGCAGGAACTCTTCTATTCCATCGCGTGTGGCGCTCAACTGGCTTGGAAAGTTATAGATCAATTCACGACGGCTAACATCACGTTCATCCTGCAAACGCTGGACCAGGCGGGATTCCAACTGGTTCTGCAAAATGCTGAATTCTTCGTTAAACCGCTCGATCGGATCGTCTTTCAATCCATAAGTAAAACCCCAGACCTGGGCGCGGTCATTCCGGTCCAGATTGCCAAAAAACTCCATGAAACCGGCCATCAGGTCACACTTGGTGAACATCAGGTAGATGGGGAACTGAATACCCAGCCGCTCGTAAAGTTCCTGGATCCGATTGCTGATCGCAGCTGCATTACGCTCACGCTCAACGTTGCTCTGGCGGGCCAGTTCTTCCATGCTGATGGCGAGTATGATGCCGTTGATCGGACGTCTTCTGCGATGTTTTTTCAGCAGATCGAGAAAGCCAAACCAGGCCTTGTTATCGACCTGCTCATTACTGTCCTGGGTCGTGTAGCGACCCGCGGTGTCGATCATTACCGCTTCGTCGGTGAACCACCAGTCACAGTTTCGGGTTCCGCCAATGCCCTGCACTTTCGACAGCCCCATCTTGTCCGCCAGCGGGAACCTCAGACCTGAATTGACCAATAGGGTTGTCTTACCAGACCCGGGAGGGCCAATGATGATGTACCAGGGCAACTGGTAGATCGAACCAACTTTTTTACCGCCAACGCTGCTCTTCTTCAATGCCTTCAAGGCGTCGTCGAAAGTGCTCTTGAGGGTCGCAAGTTCTTCGCTGGATTGTGCCTCGTTCGGATCCACGGTTTCGGCGGATGCTGCAAGGTCCTTTGAGATTGCGTTGGTTTTTTTCTTGTTACGCCATGTTTTGAACAACATGTACAGAGCATAAAGAACGGCGATTGCAACGATCAGAACGATCCTGTTGATTTCCGGTGCCAGTGGCGCAAACATTGGACCTTCGTACCAGATCACCATGGCTACGACACCCACACCCGTGGCGCCGACGAGTCCCCTTGATGACGCTACCGAAAAAATTCTTCCAAAATTCATCCGCGGGCCCTCTCCATCAGGATAATTTCAACTCTTCGGTTTTGCGCGCGGCCCGCGGCCGTTGCGTTGGATGCGATAGGCCGGGTGTCACCCAGTCCTTCCGCCGTTAACCTGGAAGGATTGCTGACACTGGCCTTTAAAAGGTTCACAACAGACTCGGCGCGAGCTTGTGAGAGGCTGAAATTGGAGCCAAAGCGATTGTTTCTTCCCATGGGAACGTTGTCCGTGTGTCCAACCACCTTGATCCGGCCGCTGGTTTGTTCAAGACCCTCACCAATCCTGTTGATGAGATTGTTGTATTTACTGCTGATGATCTCACTGCCGGAATCGAACAGGTTGTCGCCGGCGATGGAAACGACGATACGGTCAGGCAGTTCCTCCACCGTTACCTGGCCGGAACGAATTTCCGGCTCCAGGAATTGCTGTAATCCGAACCGGGCTGGCCCGGGATCGGGGATATAGACTGCCGCCGGGGGCGCCAGTAACCGGGTGGGCAGCAATGATTCCTCTCGGCCTATATTCATCACCCTCGCGTGAACCGGATCGATTTTATTGCCAAGGCTGAAGCGCCAGGCGCTGAAAAGACCAACCAATAGCATTATGGCAATGCTGGCGGCGAGCCATGCCGGAACCAGTGCCGGCTTGTCGATAGCGGATTTGTTCAACCCCTCCCAATTGGGTGAGAGTTCAGGTTCGGCTTCCTGGCGTTGATTCCGAATCGTGTAATAGAGACTTTCGCGTATTTCCTCGAGTTCGTTGAGACCATTCGGCCGCACCCGGTAGCGGCCCTGGAAGCCGAGCGCCAGGCAAAGGTAAAGCAGTTCCAGCAAATCGATGTTCTTCGCGGGGTCTTCATTGAGTTTGTTCAACAACTGAAAAAACCGTTCACCACCGCGGGTTTCCTTGTGAAACAGGCTCAACAGGCTCTGGTTACCCCAGATACTGCCTGAGCCCCAGGGGGTGGTCATGACGAATTCGTCGATGGTGGTGCACAGTGCGTAACGGGCAACAAATATGGTCTTCTCGTTGATGCCCGCCCGTTGGGCTGATTTTTCAAAATTCTGTATTTCGGTCGCCAGTTGTTTATGCAGACCGTTTGGGTTGGGGTGTGTGCTGGTATTACGTATCTGGCTTAGAAGGCTCAGCAGTACCGAGGCGGCCTTTTCTATCGGGTTGAGACCGGGACGGCTGGACAGATCGACTTTTCTGCCCGGGTCCGCGCTCCGTTGTGGTCGAGGGGCCTGGGACTGTCCAGGCGGACGGCCGCGCGGATTGGGCTTGATGATCGTATGTTCATCATCCATGTCGAAAAAGGGATCATCTTTGTCATGCATACTGATTAACCTCTAATGGCCCAAAGCTCGAGTTCGAGTCCGGGATAGGTGCCGCCCGGGTGTAAACCGAGGCCGGCTGACGAAGACATTTGCTTCCACATGTCGCCACGCTTATTCAGCTCAAAGTAGGAAAACCCGGAGTGAAACGGTATCTGCCGTGGCGCCACGGACAGCGGTTCGAGTTCGATTCCCGGCAATTGTGACTGAATCAATTGCTTCATGACTTCCTTGGGGCCGAGCTTGGCCTGCAGGGGAAACTGTGAACGTATTTTTTCCGTCGGCATGTCCGCTTTGACAGCGATTACGAATACCGCGTTTGCAAGCAAAGAACTGTCGTTGATGACGGCGAGGTGTATACCGACCTTCGAATAATGTTTGAAGGGTATCTGCTCCGCACTATGCTCGAATACCACGCCGAGTGAGCGTCTCAACTCGCCCATCATGGCGATAAACGTAGCCGCCAGATTGGTGTGCTGGTATTGAGGGAGCCCCGTTGGCCGGTTGTTGGTGGTGGTGAACGTGGCCAGTTCGCCAGCCAATTGCAGACATTTTTGAAACACTGCTTCAGGGTGCAGGGAGGGCAGGGTTTCCATGTGCGCAAAGACCGGATCATAACCATTGATCAGCTGTAAAAGCATGTAATCCTCGACCTGCGCTGTACCACCGCCCTTGCCGTCGGAACCCAGGCGAACCGCGATCGCTTCGGCACGCTGCTTCAGCAAACCCTGGATCTCCTTGATATAACCTTTAAGCTGCCGGTTGTTCTGGCAATCCACGCTGGGTGCTATAAATGAATCCTCCAGCACCAGCCGTTTGTCGCTGCGGATTTCGACAATACGGCCGATTCCGATGCAGGCATACTCGGTGCGTTCGTCACTCTGGGTCAGTAATGCGAGGTTTTTCTGTCCCATTTCAATGGGTGCATTGGAGTCTTCCGGCAGACTTGTATCGCGAACATCACTGACTTCTATCCCGTAGCGTGCGGCGTGATCGCTATCTTCCTGCCTGCTGACCTCGGTGGCATTGGGTCTCCTTTCCAGCAAGCACAGGTAGACATTTTCATCCTTGGTGTTTTTATCCGGTTCGATCGGCAATGGTGGGGCATCTGCGAAGGGAATATTGATCGTCGTTCCATCCGGCATTATCGCCTTGCATTTTTCGATTTCGATCTTGCCGAGGCTCAGGGCTTCCTGATTGATCTGTAATTCCTCGATACCCCAGGAATAGGGGCGCATGGGACTGCACCGCTGCTCAATCAGGGACTCGAAATAGCGGTCGTTTTGCTGGAAGTGCTGTGGCCGCAGGAACATGCCCTCTGACCAGATGATTTTTGAAGTCCATGACATGGGGGATTCGTATCCTACTCTGAGACGGCGGTGACGATCTGGGTTTGTTCGAGTGTAATGCTGATACCCTTGGTTTTTCCCTGGGTTATAGGAACAATTTTACGCCACGCGGCATTATCGATATCGCGGTAACCTGCAACGAGTCCGATGGCGGTGGTCGCCGCGTTGAGTTCCATGGGCAAGGTCTTGGACTCACCGGGCTGCAACACCACCTGGTTTTTGCCCAGCAATTCCGGACCCAGCGCCGCACCTGATGGTTGGGTAAGCCCCATATAGTCAAGGCGGTTGAACTGCTCTGTGGAATTAAGCTCCATGATATGAAGGATAACCGGTGAGGGTCTGCCCTCCATATCGGGGTTTACATCGGCGCTGGCAGCGATTTGAATACCGAGATTCTCTTTTTTAGGTGCACCGGCGCAAGCGCTTAGCAAACCCACCATGACAACGGCCAACAGACTGATCATTAATGCGTGGATTACGGACTTACTCGTGGTCTTCGATGGATTCATTTCGTTACTCCTTACGTGCCTTTTTCAGGCGGCTTAGTTGTTCTTCGTAGGCGCGGGAAAACTCTTTGCCGAACAATTGCTGGAAATTGTCTTCCGCTTCACCCGCAATTTCATCAAACAGCAGTTTAAATATATCCCAGTACTTGGCTTTTTTCCCCCCGGGCAGAATGTTATCTAATATTGAGTCGGAAACGATTCGCTTTTCAAGTGTTTTTGGATTGAAGCGGGAAAGGATATCCTGTAATGCTGCTTCCATTCCGGCGATCACGGCCATCTGGTGTGCGTTTACGTCGTCAAAACCTTCCGAGATGGCGTTGACTCCGCTTTTGTAGGCAGGGTCGTTCTTGCTCAGTAATTGCATCAGGGTCCTGGTCTTGGAGGTGGAGAACTTGAACGGGTTGTTTTCCACCGGACGGATCATGGTCTGATCCAGTCTGAACTCGCTCTTGATGTGCGTGCGCCCACCCAGCGTCTGAATCAGACCTTCGGTGAATCCGACAAGCATTCTGCCAACCTGCTCGAACAGAACATCCTGCTCGAAGCCGCTAATCTGACTTAACTCCAGGCCTGCGCCACGTGCAAAAGCGGCCATCGCACTTCCGCCCTGCGCGGGTGTTGGCGCGGCAGCAGGTTGTTTGACCGGACGTGGCGGCGGTGCTTCTCTTGCAGGCGGTGCCGGAGTTTCCGCCTTGGGCGGTACGGGTGGTACGGGCACCTTCAGCATACCGGTTGTTTCGTCCCAGTTATCCGGGATAGCATCGGAATCGTCTGAACCGGACGGATCGTCCTCCCCGGGCGGTTCGGGTATTCTGAGCATGCCGGTTGTCTCGTCCCAGTCATCCGGAAACTCGTCGGGAAATGCCGACTGGAAGGTGTCGGACCCACCTTTATTTTCTGCGGGAGACGAAGATGATGAGCCCAGTTTTGAGGGTTTGAATGATTCGCGAAGTGGCGTTTGGCGTTCTTTCAAGTTCTCTGCAGATTCCGGTTCCTCGTCCATGTCATCGTCAAAACCCATGAGGCTGTCAATACTGACGTGGCCGGCGAGCGGGCTATCGGCCAGTGAGGAGAGCGGCTTTTCCAGGTCGCTCATGAAATCCTTGTCATCGTCCGATACGTGCTTGTCCTGAACCGGTTCTGCAAACGGGTCATCTTCGTATTGATCGGAGTCTGCAAACGGGTCGGATTGACCGTGTGAACCCGGTGCGTCGAAAGGGTCATCGAAAGGGTCGGCGCCGATCATGGTTTCCTCATTACTGGTGAGCGGATTGCCCGCCAGCGAGTCGTCTTCAATAATGACTTCGAATTCGTAGTCTCCAATCCTGAACTTGTCATTGGCATTGAGCGCGACCGGTTCATCCCGTTTCAGACGGGTTTCGGAACCATTCAGAAACACACCGTTGGTGCTGGTGTCGGTTATGAAGTAGTCCTTGCCGTCTTTCGAAATGCGGCAATGAACACCGGAAAGGAATCTTTGCGGGTCGGGAATCGCCCAGTCGTTCTCGTGATTTCTTCCGATCGTAAATGAATCAGACTCGGTCTTGTATACCGATTGCTGGTTTGGTGTGAGGCGCTGGTAGCTGGTGATTTTTAAGCTTAATGACATCGGTACTTGGTCTCCAGGATATGTTCCTGGTTAGTATTACAAAAGCATAACACGGATGGTTTACTCCTCAACAGAAATGGCCGTTAATAATTATCAATTGTATTTGTTTACAGCGATTCTGACGTCTGGGAAATGGCTATTTTCCAAGAAAACGTTTGTTGAATCAGAGCCTTATTAATCAGTCCTCACACGTGCCGACACCCAAGGTGTTTTCGTATGTTGCGCCTTACTGAATTTACACTATACTCTATAGACGATATCAATATATCCTGTAAACATTAATTTGCGAACAGTAAATGCTTAAATCCCTAGGTGTAATATCCCGTTCATAACGGGCTGTTGCGCGGTTACATTTTTGCCAGGGATTAGCAACGGCACTTGAAAAGGGAGGGAGGAATGCGACTTTCGGCTGAAGAGCTAAGCCAGCCAATATCCGACGATTTACCTTGCGGTGAAGACTTGGAATACGATCCCGTATTCCAGGAAATGGAAGTCATGATGCAGACGACCGACGAGCAGGAATTCGGCGATACCATCATACCGGGGACCGGTCCTGACTGGAAAGGTGTTGCAGAGCAGGTCGATGACCTGAACCAACGGACACGAGACTTAAGAGTGCTCACCTATGGAGCGCTTGCGGATTTGAGTTTAAAAGGCCTGAAAGCATTCAGTGACTCCCTGGAGTCTCTTAACACATGCATCGAAGTGTTTTGGGACAGTATCTATCCTCAACTGGATGCCGATGATGATGACGACGCGACCATGCGGCTGAATTGTCTGCAAATTCTGAATGATTACGAAATGGTCAGTTTTGGACTCGAGAGGGCTCCGTTGATAGAAGTCAGGGGACTTGGTGCATTTTCATTACGCGACATCGAGTTGGCAGAAAATAAGACGAGTCCGGTCGGAGATGAAAAGGTTCAGGATATCGGCTTGATACAAGGGGCATTCGGCAATGCCGACGCCGATGTGTTAGCCACCCTGGGCGAAGGTGTGAAGGGTTCGATTGCACAACTGAACCGGACCAATGAACTCTGGGGCCGATTGGCCGCGAATTCGTCAGCGATTAATTTTGACGAGATATTGAAAGTCCTGGAAGAGATTCGTCACGCGATTAAGAAGTATGCACCTGCCGCTGCGGCAGCCGCAGCTGCAGATACAGCAACGGACAACCCCGAAAGTTCTACCGTTGCTCAAGAGCAAGGTTCACCCGTTTCTGTGAGTAGTGCGAATATGAGTGGTGCGAATATGAGTGGTGCGATCAACAGCCGTACTGATGTGATTAATATGATTGACAAGATATGTGATTATTACAGCAATCATGAACCATCAAGTCCTATTCCCCTGTTATTGCGAAGGGCTCAACGATTGGTTCCCAAGTCATTTGTTGAAATCCTCGAGGACATAGCCCCCGACGGTATCGCGCAATTGCAGATCGTCAGTGGCGATACGAACTAGCGGAAGCGACGTAATTCACAAAAGAGTCAGAAGTAAGCAAAAACGCAATAACACCTATGTTATTTTAATAATGAACTTAAGTCAGGAGATTAAAAATGGGTTCTGAAAGCAGTCAAAAATTTATCGCGCGTAATCGTGCGCCGCGCGTTCAAATCGAATACGACGTAGAAGTTTACGGGTCGGAGAAAAAGGTCCATTTGCCATTTGTACAAGGTGTAATGGCTGATCTTGCTGGTAAACCTGCCACGCCACAGGCGCCGGTTGCTGATCGTAAGTTCCTGGAGTTCGATGTCGATAATTTCGATGACCGAATGAAAGCGATGAAACCACGCGCCGCATTTCGCGTAGACAATACGCTCACGGGTGAAGGCCAGTTAAACGTCGATTTGACATTTGAGAGTATGGACGATTTTTCGCCGGCAGCAGTCGCCAGCAAAGTTGATTCCCTGAATAAATTGCTCGAAGCACGCACACAGCTAAGCAATCTGGTTACTTATATGGATGGCAAGACCGGTGCCGAGGAATTGATTGCAAACGCTATAAAAGACCCTTCGCTTTTGCAGTCCCTGGTAGCAGCGCCAAAACCTGATGACGGCTCAAAAGATGAAGGTGAGAAATAATCATGGCTGAAGAAAAGAAAGTCTCCGGACAACAGGCAGCGACAGCGGTTGCTGAAACCAGTGATTTTGCTTCACTGTTAAACAAGGAATTCAAGCCCAAAAGTGACCGTGCCCGTGCGGAAATCAGCACGGCCGTTGAAACCCTCGCGGAATATGTGCTCAAAGACACCGCCATTGTTTCCGAGGACGCAGTTGCTTCAATTCAGTCATTGATCGCACAAATCGATCAAAAATTGACCGAACAGGTGAACAAGATCATGCACCATGAAGATTTCCAGCAATTGGAAAGCGCGTGGCGCGGACTCTCTTACATGGTCAACAATACCGAAACCGACGAATCACTGAAAATCAAGGTCTTGAGCATTTCCAAGAAAGATCTGCACAAGACCCTGAAGAAGTACAAGGGTACAGCCTGGGACCAGAGCCCGCTCTTCAAGCAGTTGTACGAGGCGGAATACGGTCAGTTTGGTGGTGAACCTTTTGGGTGTTTGACGGGTGATTATTATTTTGATCATAGCCCCCAGGATGTAGAAACGCTGAAAGGGATGGCGCAAATCTGCGCAGCGATGCATGCGCCGTTTATATCGGCGGTTGCACCAAAAACCCTGCAATTTGACTCGTGGAGTGAACTTAGCAACCCACGTGACCTGACCAAGATTTTTGGAACACCCGAGTATGCTGCATGGCGTTCACTGCGTGAATCCGATGATTCCCGTTACTTAGGCTTGGCAATGCCGCGTTTCCTCGGTCGCACACCTTACGGCGCCAAAACTGATCCGGTTGATGAATTCGATTTTGAAGAAGACACCGAAAGTGCGAATTCAGCAAATTACCTCTGGTGCAACGCGGCTTTTGCGATGGCTACCAATATCAACAGGTCATTCAAAATGTATGGCTGGTGCTCACGGATTCGTGGTATCGAATCGGGCGGTGCAGTTGAAGGTTTACCCACCCATTCCTTCCCAACGGATGATGGTGGTGTCGATATGAAATGCCCCACTGAAATTGCAATCAGTGACCGCCGCGAAGCGGAATTGGCAAAAAATGGGTTTATGCCACTGATTCACAAGAAGAACTCTGACTTTGCAGCGTTTATTGGCGCACAATCATTGCAGAAGCCACAAGAGTATGAAGATCCGGATGCTACCGCGAATGCCAACCTGGCCGCACGTCTGCCTTATTTGTTTGCAACCTGCCGTTTCGCTCACTATTTGAAATGTATCGTGCGCGACAAGATCGGTTCATTCAAAGAGCAGAACGATATGCAGATCTGGCTCAATAAATGGATCAAGCAGTATGTTGACGGAGACCCAAAGAATTCCAGCGAAGCCATCAAGGCACGGAAACCTTTGGCGGCTGCGGAAGTGGTGGTGGAATCAGATGAGAGTAACCCGGGTTACTACCGTTCCCGGTTCTACCTGAGACCCCACTATCAATTGGAAGGCCTGACCGTGTCGTTGCGTCTGGTTTCCAAGTTACCTTCAGCCAAAGGCTGAAAACGCCCCGTGTGAGGACACGGGCAAATGACTTCCAGACGCGGTTTCGCATCTGGAAGTTAGTGGGCTAAATCACATCAATATGTGGAGCGTTCAGGTAATGTTTGTAGTTCGCGGGGGGCTCAAGTCTTTATGTCCAACTTTGTTGGATTTGGCCGAAGCGATTACACATTGGTGATATTTCTATATTTTTCTAACTATTATTTCTGATTAAAGGATATTGAGAATGGCAACTTATATACATTTTTCAAATGATGTTGAAGGCCCTTGTGAGAAGAAAAATCATGAAGGCTGGATAGAGATGGACAGTTGGGGTTGGAGTTGTGCCAGGGAGTTGAGTGGAGGCAACCAGGTTGGCTTGGCTTCAGGCATTGCAAAGTTTGAAAGTTTGAGTTTTCAGGCATCAATCGGTAGCGCAACGATCGCAATGTATCAAAAAATGCTTTTCGGTGTGCATTTTGATGAAGTGCTGATCGAGTGTACAAAAAACGTGGGGACTGAAGAACCGGAGCCCTGGCTAAAAATCAAGCTGGAACACGTCCTTGTCGTCGAGATCGCCCAGTCCATTGATTCAGACACGGCCGCTGACGACATAAAATTGGCGTTTTCGCAAGTCGAAGTGTCGATCGCGGACCAGAAGAAAGACGGTACCCTGGATACCGAAAAGACATTTACGTACGATCTTACGACTGCCGTAGGATAAAAGTCGGTAATGTGTTTTGTCGAAAGCCTTTGCTGGGCGACGCCTGTTATGCGTCGCCCAGTTTGGTTTGAATTGATCTTAACCGGGGATAGACCCGGCAAACGGGATTTGCGATGACTGCTGAAATTCTATTACAGGCTGGTGACCCTCATGCGGCCCAGGAAGCGCTTCAGGAACAGGTAAAAAAACAGCCTGCCGACGCCAAACTGCGCGTATTCCTGTTTCAACTGATGGCCGTTAACGGACAGTGGAAACGGTCCCAGGCGCAACTCGAAATAGCAGGGCAACTGGATTCAGAAGCAGAGCCCATGGTACAGGCCTATCGGGACGTCATTAATTGCGAGTTGCACCGGGAGGCAGTTTTTGCGGGCAAAAGTAAACCGCTGATATTCGGTGAGCCGGAAGAGTGGGTGGCGTTGCTGGTCGAGGCGCAGCAGGCGTTTGCCAGGGGTGAAATGGATGTATTTTCCAAGCTCAATGAACAGGCCTTCGAAAAAGCGGAAACACGCAGCGGCAAAATTAACGGTGAAACCTTTTCCTGGCTGGCGGACGCTGACCAGAGGTTTGGACCTGTATTTGAATTTATGTTCAATGGACAGTATTACTGGGTTCCGATGTCCCGTGTACAAAAGATGCACAGCGACAAACCCACTGACCTGCGTGACTTGATCTGGATGCCCGCAGAGGTCACATGGATCAATGGCGGGAAGCTGATGGTGATGATGCCCGCGCGCTACCCGCGTATCGAAGGCGTTTCCGGCGCGGGGTTGTTGGCACGCCGCACCGACTGGGTAACACATACTGAAGATTTGGCTGAAGGCACGGGGCAGCGCATTTTTGCGACGGATCAAAATGACTATTCGCTGCTGCAAGTCCGCAGTATTGAATTCGATGAGTAATTACTGAGTATGGGGCAATGGTCCCTAAAAGAAAGGCTTCAGCCCTCTCTGCTTGATCGGTTGACGGATTTGGAGCCTGCAGAAAGCAAGGAAAGCAGTTCACAGCAGAGCATGAGTCAGACTCAGTTCAAGGCGGCTGTAATCCGTGATCTTGGCTGGCTGCTTAATTCTGTGGCCCTGGATGTTTGCGAAGACCTGCAAAAATATCCCGAAGTCCAGCGCTCTGTGCTTAATTATGGTTTACCGGATATGTCCGGCCATACGTCATCAAACGTGGATGCCCGTAGTATGGAGAATTCCATACGATCGGCAATTCAACAGTTTGAACCGCGCATTATAAAGCACAGTTTAAAAGTCAAAGTACATTCAAACCCCGATTCCATGTCACATAATTCACTGGTTTTTGAAATTGCCGGTGCGGTCTTTGGGCAACCTTCGCCATTTCAGGTTGTCTTGAAAAGTGAACTGGACCTGGAATGTGGCGAATTCCTGCTCAAAGAGAGTTTTGATTGATCTGAAATGGATACAAGATTACTTCACCACTACAACACTGAGCTGGATTTCATGCGGGACATGGGTGCTGAGTTCGCCCGGCACTTCCCAAAAGTTGCCGGCCGACTGGGTATGGAAGGTCTCGAGTGCGCGGATCCCTACGTTGAGCGGATGCTCGAAGGCTTTGCGTTTCTCACGGCCCGTGTACATCTCAAAATTGAAGAAGAATACCCGAAGTTTTGTCAACACCTTCTCGAGATAGTTTACCCGGATTACCTGGCCCCGTTGCCATCCATGACCGTCGTACAGTTACAGCCGGATTGCAGCGATCCTGACCTGGCAAAAGGCCAGGTCATAGAGCGGGGTGCGTCAATCGAAAGTGGTCTCGGCCAGAATATGCAGACACCTTGTGAATACAGGACTTCACATGATGTCAAGTTGTTTCCGGTAACGGTCGTCGACGCGGATTACCTGGGAACCCGTGCGGCACTTGCAAACCTGGGTATCAAACCCACTCGCCAGGTCTCTGCAGGATTGCGAATAGGTATAGAGGTCGCAAAGGGTGTTGATGTCTCTGATCTGAAAATGAAGGAATTGCCGATTTTTATTGGTGGCAGCGGCACCATACCCACGGCGTTGTTGGAGCACGTCCTGGCGGGTGTTTGCGGGTTTAGTGTGATGACCGGTGATAAAAAAGACAGACAGGTGTTTTCGCTCTCGCGGGATAATGTATGCGCTTTCGGGTTTGAACCTGAGCAAGCCCTGCTAAATTATCAGTCCAGGTCATTTGAAGGTTACCGGCTCTTAAGGGAATATTTTGCCTTTCCGGAACGCTTCAGGTTTATCAATTTTACCGGCCTTGATCGTGCTTTGCCCAAGGGCACAGGACAAAGATTCGATCTGATTGTTCATTTGGATACCCGCAATAGCGATTTGGAAAATGTGATAGGGAAAAATAATTTCCTGCCATTTTGCGTTCCGGCAATCAATCTTTTCCCGAAACGCGCAGACCGGATCACCCTCAACAACATAGACCATGAGTTTCATGTTTTGGCGGACAGAAGCCGCCCCCTCGACTATGAAGTTCACCAGGTTTTGGCTGTCGCCGGTTATGGGAAACAGGCCGAGGAACGCAAGCAGTTCCTGCCATTTTACGGTCTGACCGATGCCCATATTCCAGCGGAAAACTCGGCTTTCTATGCCGTCCACCGTAAATCAAGACTGTTGTCATCCCGACAACATTCAAGTGGCGCACGCTCCGGCTACCTCGGACAGGAAGTATTTATTTCTTTGGTGGATGCTGAAGAAGCACCCTACAGCACCAAGCTGGCACAATTGGGCGTTAAGACCATGTGCAGCAACCGTGATTTGCCCATGCAGATTCCCCTCGGGCAGAAAGACGGTGATTTCACACTTACATTCAATGCGCCTGTTGAAAAAATTCGTTGTGTAGCCGGCCCAACCAGGCCCAGAACACAGGTAACGACAGGCGATTACGTATGGAGAATCATAAATCATCTTTCACTGAATTTCCTTTCGCTGATAGATGACAATCCTGACGAAGGGGCGGCTGCATTGCGCGAATTATTGCAGCTTTACACCAAGGGCGACACGGTGGGCGAGCGTCAGATCAACGGGTTGCTGTCGGTGACCGCAAAAGCCGTAACGCGTCGTTTGCCAATTCCCGGTCCAATAAGTTTTGGACGTGGCCTGGAAATCAAAATGGTTCTGGATGAAACCGCATTTGAAGCCGGAGGAATGTACCTGTTCGGGTCAGTGATGTCCGAGTTTTTCCGAAAATACGTTTCCATCAATCACGTGACCGAAGTAATCGTACTCACAGACAGCAAAACCGAGGTTGCCAGATGGGCAGTGAAGGCAGGACTGAGACCGCAGCTTTAAGCTTCCTCGCCGAGGTCAGTGAAAAACCCTATCAATACGGTTTTTTTCAGACCGTTCGACGTATCAACTGCTTTTACAACGACAAGCCGCTTACCGGGCAGTCTTTCAGGCCCTCGGACGATCCGATCAGGTTTACACAGGAGCCGTACACATTTTTCGCGCCCGCCACGCTCGGTGGACTGAAAATCGACGGATCCAGTCCTTATCCGCAGTTATCACAACGGTTTCTGGGTCTGTTTGGTCCCAATGGACCTTTGCCGCTGCACTTGACAGAGTATGCCAGGGATCGCTCACGCCACCACCGCGACCATTCGCTTGCGGCATTTGCCGATATGTTTCATCACCGCGTGGTGAGTCTTTTCTACGCTGCATGGGCGCAGTCACAACCGGTGGTGCAATTTGACCGGCCGGGTGAGGATCGCTTCGCCATGTATGTGGGTTCCCTGATTGGACTTGGACCAAAGTGTCTCAGGGGGCTTGATGGAATGCACCATGTTTCCAAGCTCGCATTCGCCGGACACCTGAGTTCGTTACCCCGTCACGTCAATGGTCTCGTGTCTCTTATCGAAGGCTATTTTAACGTCCCAACAGCGGTTCGGGAGTTCATCGCACACTGGATGCACATACCGCCCAATGACCTCGTGCGGCTCGGCGAAGCCGGGATGAATGGTTGCCTTGGTCAAAATACCATTATTGGTGAGCGGGTCTGGCAGCGCCAGGACAAATTCCAGTTACGCCTTGGGCCACTGAGTCTTGACCGGTACGAGGCGTTCCTGCCTACCGGAAAATCCTTCAATGCACTCGTAGCGGCGGTTAGAAATTATGTCGGCATTGAATTTTTATGGGAAGTTAACCTTATACTCAAGAAAGAAGAAAAACCGGTGACCTGTCTCGGCAAAAGCGGAGCGCTCGGCTGGACCAGTTGGCTGGAAACAGATAGCCGGGTAGACCATGTCGACGATTTGCTGTTGCAGGTCCAGAATTATGTTAACTAGCAGTGCAGCCACAGTTAGCCTGTGAAAGCATCATTAATCAGGATGCAGTACATTTAATATTATAAGTAACCAATAATTGAATCCACATCAGTGAGAAGGAGTTAGGACGGTGACAGAAATTAGCAGAACAGCACTATTTGGTAAGCTGAACAGCTTGCTATACCAGGGCATAGAAAGTGCAACGGTTTTTTGCAAGATGCGTGGCAATCCGTATGTCGAAATGGTGCACTGGCTACAACAGATTTTGCAACTCCAGGATTCTGACCTGAGACGCATCGTCGATCATTTTGATATTGAAATTGGCCACCTGGCAGCAGACTTCACCAAGGCCCTGGACCGTTTGCCACGCGGGGCGAGTTCCGTCAGTGACCTGTCCTCCCATCTTGAAGAAGCCGTGGAACGCGCCTGGGTGTACGGCAGCCTGATGTATAAATCTTCGCAAATCCGCAGTGGTTACCTGGTCATTGGCATATTGAAAAGCCGGGCGCTGCGAAGCGAATTGCTGGGTATTTCAAAGCAATTTGACAATATCAAGATTGATGCCCTGGTCGATCAGTTTGACAAGATTACCGGTGGATCTCCGGAAGACCGTCTTGGTGCATCGGACGGCACAGACCTGGGGTCCGATGCCGGCGCCGCGGGTCAGGACGGTGGGCCACTTGGAAAAGGTGAGGCGCTTGCAAAATACACCAAGGACCTGACCGAACAGGCACGTAATGGAGAATTGGATCCGATCGTCGGCCGGGATGAAGAAATCCGCCAGATCGTCGATATCCTGATGCGCCGCCGCCAGAATAACCCCATCCTGATCGGTGAAGCCGGTGTCGGTAAAACAGCTGTGGTGGAGGGTTTTGCGATGCGCCTGGCCGCAGGTGACGTGCCTCCGCAGTTGAAAAACGTGGCGTTGAAAGTGCTTGATCTTGGCCTGTTGCAGGCCGGCGCCAGCATGAAAGGTGAGTTTGAACAGCGTTTACGTACGATCATCGATGAAGTTCATGCGTCTGAGACACCCATCATCCTGTTCATTGATGAAGCACATACCCTGATCGGCGCGGGCGGCCAGGAAGGTACCGGCGACGCCGCCAACCTGCTGAAACCGGCCCTGGCCCGCGGCACCCTGCGTACGGTTGCCGCGACCACTTTCGCCGAGTACAAAAAATACATCGAGAAGGATCCAGCCCTGACCCGGCGGTTTCAGACCGTGCAGGTCGGTGAGCCCAGTGAAGACAAGTGCATCCGTATGTTGCGTTGTATCTCACCCGTCATGGAGCGACATCATCAGGTCCAGGTCTTTGATGAGGCCGTCGCTGCTGCAACCACCCTGGCGCATCGCTATATTCCCGCCCGGCAATTGCCGGATAAAGCTGTAAGTTTACTGGACACGGCATGTGCACGTGTTGCGGTTGCATTACATGCTACCCCGGCGCCGCTGGAAGATTCCCTGCATCGCATTTCAGCGCTCGAACTTGAAGAGGAGATTCGGGGCCGTGAGCGCGCGGTCGGAAAGGTCGATGAAAAATATAGCGCAAAACTGGCCCAGGACCTGGCGGAGGAACGCGTACGTTGTGCCGACTTGACCGAACGTTGGAACGCCGAGAAGGTTCTTGTCGATGAAATACTCAAACTGAGGCAGAAACTGGTCAACCTGATTGGCGCGGAAGCCGTCGCCGGCATTGAAAATACGGAAACCGTTGAAGAAGCCCTGGAAATTCCGGATGTTGCAGAAGTGGCTGAGTCGACAGCGGAGGAGAGTGAAGCAACTGTTGATTCCGCCTCGGCTGATGAAGAAATGACAGATGAAGAAACGGCAGAAAAAGAGGCCTCCCTTATCGAAAAACTCGTCAGCCTGCAAAATGAACTGGCGGCATTGCAGGGTGATCAGCCACTGGTGTTTCACAGTGTTGACGCAGGTGCCGTTGCATCGGTGGTTGAAGACTGGACCGGTATTCCGGTCGGAAGCATGGTCAAGGACGAAATTGAAAGCATCCTGACCATGACCGACCATTTGCGCAAACGGGTGGTTGGACAGGACCATGGTCTTGAAATGATCGTCAGCAGGGTGCAGACCAGCCGTGCGCAGTTGGACAATCCGGGTAAACCCATTGGCGTATTCATGTTATGCGGCCCCAGCGGAGTGGGTAAAACAGAGACCGCGCTGGCGCTGGCCGAGTCGCTTTACGGTGGTGAACAGAACCTGATCACGATCAACATGAGTGAATTCCAGGAAGCCCACACGGTTTCCACCCTCAAGGGCGCGCCTCCCGGCTATGTCGGTTACGGTGAAGGCGGTGTGCTGACCGAGGCTGTCCGCCGTCGCCCGTACAGCGTGGTATTGCTGGATGAGGTGGAAAAGGCCCACCCGGATGTCCACGAAATATTCTTCCAGGTGTTCGACAAGGGTGTGATGGAAGACGGCGAGGGCCGCATGATCGATTTCAGGAACACGCTCATCCTGTTGACTTCAAATGTCGGTAGTGAACTGATCATGAATTTCGCCAAGGATCCGGAACTGATGCCCGATCCTGAAAGCATCGCCAAAGCCTTGCGTGAACCCCAGTTGAAGATATTCCCGGCGGCCCTGTTGGGGCGCATCGTCAGCATTCCGTACTATCCGTTGAGCGACGAAGTGCTGCACATGATCATTGTCCTGCAGTTGAAGCGGATCGTTAAACGCATGGCCGCCAATCACGATATTCCATTGACCTATACCGACGCGGTGCTGGAATTGATCGCGGCGCGTTGCACGGAACTGGAAAGCGGCGGACGCATGATCGACGCCATCCTGACCAACACCGTGCTGCCCCAGATAAGCCGGGAACTGTTGTCACGTATGGCGCAGGGTACCCCGTTGCAGGCGGTTGAAATCGATGCGGCAGAGGATAACTTTGTCTATAACTTCAGCTAACGGCCTTCCGGACTTGAGCGATCGTAGCGAGGGCAAGGTGAATTGATGCGGAGCATCAAGAGAAAGTGCCCTGGGGTAAGAGCCGATCTGAGGCAGATTTTTCGGTCTTTTGAGGCGAATAGCACGGCTATTTAACAAGAAGGAGCGGAGAATCTGACCAGGTTCGGGTTTTCCGAACCAGGTCGGTGTCAAAGTTCGACAGGCTGTTGGGTAAACCGGGTGGTGTTCACCTGTTTTCAGTGCAGGTGAACTCTATACAAAACTCGGGTTGACCAAGGGTTCTGCCAAGAAAAACCTGGCCGGTGCCCTTGAGTTCTATGCTGGATCGGTGGATTTGTTCTTTACTCTCACCCTGGATGACATAGCTGCCATTGGTACTAAAATCACGCAATAGAAATTGGCCGTTGCGGTAGAGGAACTCTGCGTGTTCCCGCGAGATAGTAGGGTGGTCAATCGTTTGATCGCAATCCTGGCCACGGCCAAACAGAAAACGGACCAGCATGGGGTCGAAACGCATTTCCCGCGTGCGATAACGAGCCGTCATCAGGAACGACCTGCCTTCCAGATTCTTGTTGGATGCAACTTCAGTAATCGCCTCTTCCGTGTTTGTTGCGAGTAGCTCGTGAACGTCCAGCGCTCCGGCTTTTCCACGCAGGTTGATTTGACCAATGTATCGGATTTGGTCGCGCAAAACGTCATCGATCGATGCAATCGTGTTTGCAGATACCAGGCTCTGGTTCGCTTTTGCCTGTTGCGCCAGACGCGCGGCAATATTGACGGTGTCACCATATACACTATTGCTCAGACTAACCACGGTACCGCTGTTGATTCCAACCCTCATCGTCACCTGGTTGGATTGCATCAGGCTGTCCTGTTGAATCTGTTTGTGAATTTGTCTGCCAGCTATCAACGCATGCTCGGGATTTGTGAAGGTGCACATGATTTCGTCTCCGATGGTCCCGATAATGGTTCCATGTTGCTCGGTTACGGTTTGTCCCGCCAGTTCCAGCGCCTTCACGACCAGGTTGAGTGCAGCTTCATCGCCAAGCCTGTCAAACAGGACCGTGCTGCGGCAGATGTCAGCAAATAGAACGGTCAGTTCTGTTGGAGGAATATCTGTCATGATAGCGTTTTTCGTTTTCCCCGTGCCAAGAGCGGTGTGCAAATATTTTCGCATGCTCTACACTATAATATTAATGATAGGCCTACTATTAAAGTAAGCGTTCAAAGTTTTCACACTTGTGTTGAATTAGAATTATTTTACCAAATTTGTTCATAACACCGAGGGGCGGGTGCAAAATCGCGAGACTCTCTTTTCCGGCATGTCAGAGATTGATCAGAAAATCGTATCTGATCAATGTAAAAAACGTTCGGTTCGCCCCAGGACTGTCATTGTCAGCCAGGGCAGCCACGGACGCGACATGTTTATCGTGCTTTCCGGAAGCCTCAAGGTTTCGGTGCTTTCCGGCGAAGGCAAGGAAATTTCATTTGTCGTGCTGCGTCCGGGAGATTACTTTGGCGAACTCTCGCTCATCGATGGTCGAAGACGCAGTGCAACGGTCATGGCCATTGAAAGCTCCGAACTGATGGTCTTGGGCCATTCCGAGTATCAACAGTTATTGCGGGACCACCCGCATACGGCAACAGCGTTTCTGACCCGTATGCTCCTGACACTCGCAAACCGGATACGTGCAACGGATGAGCTTTATCAGGACTCTGTTTTTCTGGATGTTTCGTCCCGGTTGGCGAAATTTTTACTAAGCGCGAGTATCGAGGACAGCAACTCGATACCTGGACAAAGGCTGTTGGATGTCCAATTATCGCAATATGAATTGGGCACGATGGTAAACGCTTCGCGGGAAAGTGTTAACAAGCAACTGCGGGACTGGGAGCAGCAGGGCATCGTGGATGTGAGTAAAGGTAAAATTACGCTTTTAAATCCAGCGCGCCTGCAACGCAAAGCAGAAGGGCTGTAGCAATTATTACTGTGAGCCCGTTCATATCATCGGCTGCATTCCTGCTGCAGCATTTGCTGCTAGAATGAGATTGAGACGTCTTTAACCAAACTTGGATTACCCATATGCCAAATTTATCACCGCAAGATACAAATGTTCCTATCCAGCTTAAAACTCCCCTGGGTGACAACGTGCTGCTTGTGCGGTCAATTCGCGGCAAAGAAAAGGTCAGCGGCTTATTTGTTTTTCATTTGGACCTGATAAGCGAGAACCCCGGATTGGAGTTTGATAAAACGGTGGGACAAAATATCACGGCAGTACTTTTGCTCGATGATGCCGGTGAAGAAAGGTATTTCAACGGATTCATTACAGAATTCAGGTATTCAGGTAAGGATGGTCAATATTACAGATACCAGGCAACGATCCGCCCATGGCTCTGGTTGCTGACGCGCACCTCTGACTGCCGGATTTTTCAGAAGACGAATATGACGGTCCCGGATATTATCAAGGATGTTTTCAAAATCAACAATATGGTGGACTTTGACGCCCGTCTCAGTGCTACCTACCGGATATGGGATTATTGTGTTCAATACAACGAGTCGGATTTCGACTTCATCAGCCGGCTGATGGAACAGGAAGGTATTTACTACTACTTTGAACACAAGGCCGATAAACACGTATTGGTGTTGGCCGACGACGCCAGTGCTCACAATCCGTACGCGGGCTATGAGGAAATTCAATACCTCCCGGATTTAGATCAAGGGTCTGCAACTGCGAAAGCCCTGAATACCTGGACTGCAAAGCAACACATGATGCCCAACATGTACGCCACCAAGGATTATGATTTTGAAAACCCGAAGTTACCCCTGTTGTCAAAATATTCCAAGCAGACCGGGCACGAATGGCCTAATTTTGAGCCGGAGATATACGATTATCCCGGCGAATACGTAACAGGCGAGGAAGGCAAAACGTACGCGGAAATTCGTTTGCAGGAACTTATGTGCCAAAGGGAAAGAGTGCATGCATCTGGTCAATGTCGAGGGCTTGTACCGGGCTGCATGTTCACCTTATGGAACTATCCAAGGGATGATCAGAACAAGGAATACCTGATCCTTTCAATCGAACACGAGATGAACAATCACGAATTCATGTCCGGTGCGCAGGAAGACATAACGGTTTATGAGTCTAAAATCGAGGTAATCGCCAAGGATAAACTGCCCTTCCGGGCACCTAGGAAAACACGCAAGCCCAAAGTGCAGGGGCCGCAAACCGCCGTTGTCGTCGGTCCGAAAGATGACGAAGCAAATTCTGAAATTTATACGGACAAGTATGGTCGGATAAAAGTGCAGTTTCATTGGGACCGTTATGGCGATAAAGATGAAAAAAGCTCGTGTTGGGTGCGTGTTTCACAACTGTGGGCGGGTGCAAAATGGGGTGGTATCCATATACCCAGGATTGGTCAGGAAGTCGTCGTAAGTTTTCTTGATGGAGACCCTGACAGACCGCTGATCACCGGCAGTGTGTATAACGCAAACTACATGCCCCCTTACGAGCTGACGACCAATAAGTCTCAAAGTGGTATCAAGTCCCGTAGCACCACGGGTGGGAGCGCGGACAATTTCAACGAAATTCGCTTTGAAGACAAGATTGGTGAAGAAGAACTGTATATACATGCAGAAAAGAACCATACCAACATCACCGAGAATGACCGCAGTGAAAATGTCGGCCACGACCGGTCCTGCAAGGTCGGTCATGACTACAAGCTCGATGTCGGAAACGATGCGCTCGTCAATATTGGATACGAAGGTGACGCAGTAGGCAGCTACACAATGAATGTCTGCAAGGATCGTATTGAGACAGTTTCCAATGGTGATTACAAGATCGGCGTTGACACGGGTAGTCGCGAATTATTTATCAAGTCGAATGACAAGGTTGAGGTGAAGGGCAGTCGAAAGGAAGTTATTGCCAAAACGCTCGATTCACAATGCAAAGATCTCAAATTGACGGGAAGCGCCACGATGGTGGCAAAAAGTCAAAGCGTGAAAATCCACGGTGCCGCGACGACCTATATCGGCGACACTGCGATTAAAGTGAGTGGCACCACCATCGATGTCAATGGTACGACAATCAATATCACCGGCAGCGCAGGGGTTAACATTACATGCGGCGGGGCTTCTGTGAAGCTGAGTGCGGGCGGCGTCAAAATAAGCGGGCCGATGGTAAATATCAATACTTAACCCGGACATTGCACCAGTAACCCGGAAGCTGGCGCACGAGAGCAGGGACAAGGTGAGAGCGGGAACCGCTCGAGAGGGTGGCCTGGGCCATGCAGGAGGTAGGGCAATGTCGGGAACAATTGCCAAGCACAGGCGTGCCGGAACAAGCCAAAGCCGGGATAGGACTTGGCTCGGGGACAAACCGGATTTTTTAACCGCGCCTCGAAAACACCAATTTATGCTTACGATTCAATGCGATGGAAGTAGAGCCTGATCCGACTGGTGCAATGTGCGGGCTAGCGCGGGTGGAATGCATCAAATCCTGAATGGCGCTGCGCGTTCAATTCAAGATTGTGCAGACGTGTTGCCCAAGGCTACCGACTGCCCTTGTAAAGCCAGCCGAAAAATACGTAGAGCAATATGAATTCAAGCAGAAAACCTGCGACAAACAGCATCAGCAATACAAATTGAATCGCGAATACCTCTGTGCGTAAAAATAGTTTGCTGCCCTGGTAATCCTGTAGATTCTTCGCCGGCACTTTCCATGAGCCAAGAATATTGCGTTCTATGCCCACACCCAAACGGATTTCGGTTGCAGACTTGGCGTTCGGTTCAATTTTTTTGAAAAACCAGGTGACGTAAAGGTAGGTTCCACCCAGTAAAAAGACCACCAGCAACAGCTGGATCAGCATGTGCAGCGGACTGAAAGGTCTGAATTCCATTATTCAGCGCTGTGGATCGGCGCCGCCCCGGGATGGTTTTGCGAGTTCGCGTTCGTGGTGGCGGCGGTGCCTGACGGCGCATCAATAGCCCTGCCTGCTGATGTACCGAGGTCGCCGGACTGCGGTGCGCCCAACCCCGTGAGGTCGTAGTCAACCAGCCCACCGAAGATGTTTTCCGTGATTTTGCCGATTGTTTCCTGGATGGCCAGCGCCAAGGGTCTTTCCATAATATTTTGTGCTGCCTCACGCGTCATGGTCTCGGCCATTTCACGGCCGAAGGCTTCCGTCATTTGGTTGGTAAACGCCCTCAGAAAGGGGGCCGCGAGTCTTGCAGCTATTTTGCTCATGATCCCTTCGGCGACTGCGCCCCCGATTTTGTTTGCAATCGCGCTAATGGCGCAGTCGACGGCTATACTGATGAGTCCGCCGAGAAAATCACCAAGTGTCAATCCGACCAGTACCGAGTTTGGACAAATCACCATGTCGCTGGGGTAATTGCACGGGTCATTGCAGGCCTGGTTAATGCTGACGAAATTGTAGGGGATCATGCCTGCCGAAACTGGCTTACCCTGCATTTTGACGGTCGAGGCTGCGAACATCGGTTTTGAACCGCCAAATGCGATCACCACCGGTACCAGCACGCTCGGCGGCGGTATCGCGATGTGCGGTACAACAAAACCGCTGTCGTTACCCTGTTGAATAAACTGGAACCCAAAAGGCCCTATAACAGTTGTTGTGTACTTCGCATTGATGGTCAACCCCAGCAGGGTGTCCATCGAGACATGCGGTGCAATAGCAGGAACCACCAATGGCGGGTAGAGGGCGTTGTGAGACCCCATGCCGATATAACTATGTGCGATCAAATGCGCGACGTGCATCATAATTTTCTAATCCTCATTTCCAGCCAATTTTCCAGTTCATGTTATCCAGCTCGTTTTGCGCAAAAGGTCGTGTGACTTTCGCGCGGGCGCTCCACACTTCCACCACCTGATCCTGATCCGGCTGGATGACCACGGCATTGAGATAAGACGTAGCAGCCAGCCTGGTAGTTTCAGTGATGCCGATTTCCACCTGCGGCACTTTGCTCGACAACTGTAATTTACGTTCAGGGTGTTGCGGAAACATGTTCTTTAGCAGCATCTGCGTTCCCGGTTGCAAACGGCGCAACACCAGACCGGGGGACGCGCCATGTTGAAAGGTCGGGTGCCAGCCGCCTTTTGAAATCGCCTTCAGCTTCATCAGGCCGGGTGTCGCCCAGCCGAGCGCAATTTCCTGCACGCCATCGGCGGGCACGATATGTTCAGGCGTCAACCCCAGGTAGGCGATACGTGGAAACCACGCCGGATCAATCCAGTCAAAGGCTGCAGGCAGGGGTGCGCTCATCCAGTTGCCGGTACTGCCCACCGCAAGGCGTTCGGGAGTGACCGGGTCAAACGGGAACTCCAGGTTTGGCAGAAGCATATCTTCGCTCGACTGGCGGTTCATATCGATCAGGAAACCGCGCCCCGTGGGGTTACGCGGATAATGGCTCTCGCTGGCGGCGTCCAGGTGTAATTCGGGTTGTGTCTGGATGAGTTCCCGCATTAACAGGTCGGTGACTTTTGCCAGGTTGAACTGATCACAGCCACCATATGCCCGGTCATAGCGAAGTGGCATGAGTTCGAACGGCTCCGCCGCTGTAAACACTGGGTTGCCTGCACGCCAATCGAGCCTGCGATCACCATGCACGCGGACGATACGCGATACATCGGGCAATGACAGCTCCGTGTCCACGGTTTGCGCCGCCTGCCCGTAACTGTACGCATGCCCCTGGACGACAACGTCCGTACCTGCCTTGAAAGCCATCAGGTCCGAGTCCCAACTGGGAGGTGAAACCAGTGGAGGTTTGGCCGCCTCGTACGAAACCGGGTCAACGATAATGGGCTGCTGGACTTTAGCGGGGACACATTCGCCGTTGGCGGTTATTGAAAACGTGAGCTTCATGACCAGGGCCAGTTCATAGTCCTTATAAGGCTGACCACAGACGAGTCGCAGATTTGGGGGTGCTTTATTAGGCATCGACTACTGCACTTTCATCGAATCTCGACCAGTCGATGATGTATTCTTTTGGTATGGAGGCAGGTGCCGGACCGCCGTAAAGTACGGCGACCCGCCGTTCGAGCGGCTTCAGTGGGTAGCGGAAACAGCAACGAAAACCGAGCATGACCTGTTCAAGTTCGGTGAGCAAAACGATAGTTTCCAGGTGAGCCGGAAAAACAAAACTCCGGTCGGCCAGTTGCAGGTACATGTGAAACGTTCCATTCGGTAGCCTGAATGCGAAGTCCCCGCCACGCGGCCTTGCGCCCACGGCGCGAACCAGGGTCCCGGCTGGGGGAGGTTCGGCCAGGATCAATTCCGGATTGGCGTTGTTGTAATAACTTGGCTTGATGAGCTTGAGCTCGGGCGGACTGGCGTCGTTATCAAATTCCGCGCTGTTCATGATGCGTAAGGAACTGTCACGCGACAGGGGCGCCACGCCGCGTGGCTCGGGCTGATCCTGCCAGCTGCTTACCGGGTTTTCGAGGTCTTCGATATTGGGCAATAAGCCGTTTTCAGCGGTTTCCGCACTCAGGTAAAAACCACGCCCCACCGGGTTATAGTGATAGGGCATGTCACCGGTCTCTACCGGACATTTACCCCCATAGGCGTTTTCCCAGGTAAGCGGAATTGACTCAAAGGGTTCTGCTTCACTGGCCAGCAACTGGTCGCCGTGGCGTACCCAGCGCCGGTCGCCAAAAATGTCCATGGCGTAATGAAGATTGCCTACCTGCAGTTCGAAACTCGCCCGGTTTGCCGGACCATTTTCACCTGGATAGGCCTTGCCGAGAACGATGACATCAATGCCCTGTTTGCGGAATGGCGAGTCTTCGTCGAAATTACCGAACTCAGTTTCGACCGCCTGGCCGATGGGCCAGCGCTGTTCCGCTAGGGGTTTAAGCTTCCCATTTTCAACACTGAAGCAGGTCTTTACAATCAGCGACGCCATCATCAGGTCTTTGCCAATGATCGTGGTCGCGAGCGCTGCCGAATATCGGGTTTTGTTGACCAGATCCATAGCTTTTTCAGGTGTTCAGCAGAATGCGTTCTGCGCGCAATTTGACATCATCGTTGGCCTTTACATTTACATTGCCCAACTTGGCGCGGATGTTCTGGATTTGGCCCTCGGTGTTCAGGTCTCCCTTTGCGCAGATGTTGACTTCGCCATCGGATTCGAGCCGTAGTTCCTCGCGCGCACGAAAGGTTACACGATCCCCGTCGAGGGTCAGATTTCCTTGTGTTCGCAATTGCAGGCCATCCTCAAAAATCAATTCAGCGCCGTCTTTCGTGATACGGATGCTGATCATGGTTTTACCGGCAGCGTTAACTTTCAGGATGGTGTCATCACCGTCGACACTCATTTGCAGACGCTGTCCCCCGGGCAAATTTATATCTTGCCCGATCGAACGTATGGCGTTTGTGGACTTTCTCACGTTTGTCTCCTTAAGTGGCCTTAAAATGATCTGTCAGCGCACTGTCGTGATAATTGCGAAACCCATTGACTGCCAGCAACCTCTAACGACCGGAATGCGACTTATTCAAAATAGAGCATATCAGGTCATTTTGCCAAATCACTGTTAACTGGATCATATTCTAAAATCGACCGTTCAGTCATTCCAGGGGCCAGAAAGCGCCTTGATTGGCTTGGCTATCGATTGAAACCTCAACAATCTTGCCTTGTCGCTACTGCGGAAACTGACGATTGGCATGATCCCCATATCCAGGATCGCTTCGGCTGAGCGTTCCGGCAGCAGTAATTCCGCACACGGCAACATTTTACTTTCATCCTCCTGCTGGTAACTAAAAGCCGGCAGCTCTTCGATATCGGTATGGTCATCAGGATTCATGTTCCACCCGGCTTGTGCAAAACTCTCCGCCAGCAACCTTGCACAGGATAATGTTGGATTGACCCACAAAAAATTCTCGTGCACTCGTGAAACAATTTCCTCAAAATCGAAACTGCTGACCGGGTCGGTTTCCCTGCCATAGGGCAGGCGGCCCAGGATACGCGGTAACGCGAGCCCGATACGCCCGGCCATTGGGCTTTCCCGTAATTGTTGCCAGAATGGGTTATCCGCTTGCGACCAGTCATTGCAGGACGGTTGTTGAACCAGTGAATGACTGCCAACCAACTCGCTTTGAGCCGCACCGATGACTGCGGCGCCATGCACTTCGGCCATCGTGCCGAGAGTAGCGAGCAGGGTAACGTCATCCAGGCCACCTCCAAAGTAGTAATTACAAAACAGCACTGAAAACCCCTCATCATCCGCTGCGCGGCGGAAACGGCCAACCAGCAACTGATAAAGTCCGCTTTCTTCAAGCGCCTGCGCCGACGCTGGCAGACCGTTCAAAAGACTCGCCTTGGATACACTGCAAACTTTGAGTTGCAACTCTTCACCGATTTCCGTTTCCTGGACCAGGTTGTAAAGTGACTGCCATTCGCCTTCGAGCGCCTGGAAATCAGGGTGGTGAAGGATGCGGCGCATACTCTCGGCAATGGCCTGGTCAACGGCTTCGATCGCGGTGTCAACTTTTGGGTCGGGTGCGTGCACAATATGCGGGCCGACCACATTGCGTAGCAAGCTGTCCAGGCTGGAACTTGCGGCAGCGACAGGGGAGGGCTGGGAACGGCGCTCACCGAGCAGGCGTTCAAACATGTTATCACCGGCTTCTGCCGCTTGCGGCGTTTCTGCAAGTGGCGCGGGCGCGGTTTCATCGGCGGAACCGTTACGCGATTCAAGTACTTCCGCAAGCGCTTCGGAAGAAGTTGAAGGGTCGAGCAGGCGTTGACGCAGTTGCCGCAATTCGGCAAACAGCGGCTGGCTTTGATAAAGCTTATCCGGATGAAAATCTTCGAGCCCGGCAGGTTCCAGCCTGACGCTGACACCTTCAAGGTCAATATCAAGGACCGGTGCGAAGAATCGCCATAGCTGATCGATGTTATCAATATCAACATTTCTGACCGGTACCTGCATTAGCCAGGCAGGATCCTGATCGTTTTTGCGGTTAGAGCCGCCACCAAAGTCGCCCAGGACCATCATTACAAAAGGTGAGGTTTCGACACGTTGGGACTTATCGCCCCCGGGCATACTGAATTCAAATCCTATTTCACCTGGCATAACTGGTTTCCTGTTCTTGAAAAAATCGATTTACTTTGATGTACACTCAGGATAGCAGTTGGAACGACTGTTTGAGTGGTCATTTTTTTACCGGATAAGTAAATATATATAAATATGTGTCTTCGATCTCGAATTGTCTATAAAAACTGACGTAGAATAAAAGCAAGCGACAGGTCATACTCTATGGCCTGTTTTATCATGTGCGCAAAGAGAATACTATTGGTTTCATGAATGTCGATTGATATCAAGATCCCCGGCTATGAACTGATCGAAGAGATCGGCGCAGGTGGCATGGCCAAGGTTTATCTCGGCATGCAGGTCTTGCTTGAGCGCAAAGTCGCCATCAAGATCCTGCACCAGCGGCTGTCATCCGAGAGCGAGGAATTCAAAAAGCGCTTTTTTACCGAAGGCAGGGTTCTCGCCAAACTGCAACATGACAATATCGTCTCCATCATCGATATCGGTGAAGCGGACGGCATGTTGTACATGGCCATGGAATACGTTGAAAACGGCACGCTCACCGATTATCTGAAAAAGAACGAGTTAACGGTAGACCAGGCCATCCAGATATGTTCAAAAGTCGGCCTGGCTTTGCATTCCGTACACCTCAAGCACATCGTTCACAGGGATTTAAAGCCGTCTAACATCCTGTTGCGCAATGTCAATACGCCGTTGTTGACTGACTTTGGTATTGCGCGCGAAACCGACCAGGAACACGGCCTGACGCAAACGGGTCACATCCTCGGCACGCTGCAATATATGAGTCCGGAACAGATTCGCGGCATGCACGTCGATCACCGTTCCGACATCTATGCCCTGGGTCTCATGTTTTACCGTCTGCTGGTCGGGCGTCTGCCATTCGTGGCAAACAGCCAGTACGACTTGTCACGCATGCAATGCGAGGACACGCCCCCGCCTTTACCACCGAATTTGGCCGACATCCAACCGGTAATGGATGCGATGCTTGCAAAGGACCCTGCAGACCGGTTCCAGAGTTGTCTTGAATTTGTTAAAGCAGTTCAAAGTCTTTCGGTGGTCGACCGCGAGCTTGCAACGGAACTGGAAGGGGCAACGCGGATTTATGATCCCAGTCAACTGGTTTCCGGCAATTTTGGTTCCGGGCGTCACAGTGGTCAGTATTCTGAACGCCACAGCGGTCAGTTTTCCGACCGGCATTCTGCGCAATTCACCGGACGCACCAATGTGTCGACATCCGGAGGTTACGAAGCGACCCGCATGATGACGGGCCAGCAGGGCAGGGCTGGCTCGGGTTTGTTAAAGAGGATGTTGATGTGGGGCATCCCGACACTGATGATGGTTGTAGCGATCGGGTTGTATTTCGCCATTTGGTATGTCCCCTCATCCGGACTGTCTGACGCGGACCAGCGACGGGTGGACAACTATCTCCGCAGGGTCGATGCTGACCTGCTTAAACTCCAGATAGACTCTCCGCCTGAAGACAATGCCGTGTTTGAACTGCGAAAGGCGCTGGCCCTGGCACCGAAATACGAACCGACACTCGAGAGGGCGCGCCAGATCGCCGAGTTTTACGAAACCGACGCCCGCGACCTGATCGATGCAAAGAAGCCGGAGGATGCGCTCGAGAAAATCAAGCAGGGCCTGGAAATCGATCCGAATTATGAGACCCTGGTGTTGTTGGAAGAGGACGTCAACACCATGCTGGCTGCGCAGAAACGTCAGGCGGAAATTGCCGAGGCGTTACGCGTTGCCGCCGATTATCAGTCCCGGGGAATGTTGGTTGAGCCCCAGGACACCAATGCTTATACCGCTTTCAAAAAGGTTCTCGAACTCGACCCGCAGAACCGTACCGCCAATCAGGGTCTGGAAAATATACTGACAAGCCTGATGGAAAAGGCTGAGCAAAGTCTAGATAGCGGAAACCTAGAACAAGCAGGAAACCAGGTTCGCAACATCGATTCACTGTTCCCGAACAACAGGCGGGTCGCAGAAATGGGCACCAGAATCACGACAAAGGAACGCGAGATTCGTGAGCAGACTGAAGTAGAAGAGTTTCTCCGCATTGCACAGCGTCAGGTGGATGAGGGTAAATTTACCGAGCCGGAATCGGATAATGCGCTAGAGAGTTATACGCAAGCCCTCAACCGTCAACCGGACAACGCCACGGCGATAAAGGGCCTGGCGCAGATCGGTGACCAATTCGCTTCCCAGGCCAAAGAGGCTTTAGATAGAGGTGAGTTTTCCACTGCGCTGAAACTGGCTGACAGCGGTTTGCTCGCAGCACCGGATAATGCCGAATTGCTGGCCATCCAGGCAAAATCAACCGGGCAGTTGAGCGCCCGCGACCAGGAAATCCAAACCCTGCTACAGGAAGCGCAACGGCTGGTATTGTCGGGTGGTTTTTTGCCCCCCGGGGACAACGCCCTGGACACCTTCAACAAGGTCGAGAAACTGGACCCTGGCAACCAGCAGGCAGCCAGGGGTCTCGCGCGTTTGCCAGACCAGGTATTCGAGGAGGCCAGCCAGCTGGAAAAACTCGGCGATTTCAGTGGCGCCAAGGAGTTGCTGGATAATGCACAGAAATCGTTTGGCGAGCAGCCCAGGTTTGCTGAAATGAAATCCAGAATGGACAACGCAATCGCCGAACAGGACAAGCTGGATCAGCTGCAAGGACTGCTTGAGACCTCGAAGAGCCTGATTGAAACCCAGCCGTTGACGCTGGATGCCATCGATCAGGCCGCCAAGACACTTGCGGACATCAACACCAAGTTTCCCGGAAACCTGACGGCGGCCGCCCAGCAGGATGAACTTGTCCAGGCGGTCATCAATCGCGCCAAACAGGTCAGTGTGGGTGGCAGCGAGGATTCCGGCTTCGTGTTGCTTGATCGCGCCTTGGGTTATTATTCAAATAATCAGCAGTTGCTCGATAGCAAAAATGCACTCGAAAAAGCCAAGCAGGAGCGTCTCGCTGAAGAAGCACGGCGTCTGGCGGCTTTGATGGGCAAGCTTGCAATTGATGCGGTGCCCTGGGGTGAGGTAACTGAAATCCGCAATGCGAAAGGGGAAACCCAGGAATTGCCAAGCAGTCACTCCACGCCAATGCTGATATCCCTGTTGGCGGGTAACTACACCGTTTCAATACGCGACAGCAATGGCGGTTCACCCAAAGACCTTTCAGTCACTGTAACTGCCCAGCAAACCGTCGTTGCATCTGCAAAATTTGATTCTTTGACGGCGGATGACTACTTTGAGAGGTCAAGTTGGTAGTCATGTTTCGATTCAGGCTTGCAACACTTCTGGCGTGCTCACTGATGGTGCTCGTATTTGCAACCACAGCAGAAGCCGAATTCAAGCGTAATTACACGCTTGCCAAAAAAGCATTTGAAGACGGCGACTACAAGGATGCGATCGACAAGTTCCAGGATGCGATCAAGGACAATCCGGAATCGGCCGAGCGTGTCAAGATTTATGGCATGCGCTATGACTCCTATATTCCACAATATTTCCTGGGTGAAGCCTATTTCAGAATGAACGACTGCACATCCGCGATGGCGGCATGGAACCAGGCCTTACAACAAGGTGTCATCCAGAACCTGGAAGAATATGGTTCGATGCAGAAAAACATGGCGACCTGTAAGGTTGATGTGGTCGAGGCCGTTGACGTCAGCAAGATTGCCCAGCAGGCCAAGACGCAGATTGAAGCACTTCAGACTGTCAATCGCAGTTATGCCAAACTGCAGAACGAAAGCGCGCTGAAACAGGAATGGGCGTCCAAGTGGCAGCCGGAATTGTCCCGCAACGAACAATTGGCTCAAAGTTTGCAGCAACGACTGCAGAAGGCAACCACCGATGCCGATCCGGATGCGATTGACGCCATCATTAAAGAGGCAACAAACGCCGCCAGCGCGCTCACCGGTACGGAAAAACTTGCCCAGGCCCAGGTTAAGGCCATCCAGTCACAGAGCGCAGAGGCCGACCGCGTTGCCCGCGAAAATGCGCGCCGTGAATTACAGGACACCACGCGTCTGGCCAAAGCGGCAGAAACCTATGACGGTGCCAATGATCAGATGAAAAAACTGCTGGCGGAATTGCAACGCCAGATCAGCGCCGGGGAAAGGCTGGGTGAAACTGCATCTCCCGCCAATATCAATGAACAAACCCAGGTCATCGATAACGTCCTGAGACGCTACAAAACGGCGGTACAGGATTGGCAGGCGCAAAAACAGAGCATCGCTGACCGGACGCCACCACCCGAACTGAAGGGTATCGCCGAAGCGTATTTTGCAGGTGATTACGAGTCAGCGGTCAAACTGGCCAGTCCGGAAAGTTTCAGCAAGGAGCGGGCCAAGATCCAGGCCCTGTTGTTTCGCGCTGCTGCAAATTACACCTTGTACGTTCGCTCGGGAGAACAACAGCAGGCGACCTTGAACCAGGTACAGAATGATATACGCGCCATCAAAAAAATGAACAGCGGGTTTTCCCCTTATATCGCGGCATTTTCACCACGGTTTTTGGCCTTGTTCAAGCAGACGGGTTGATTTCCGGCTATTATTAATATTGATGTAATAAATGGGCGTGCATGACTACCGCCCTGAGAATTTTCAGCTATACTCTTGGCTGCACAGAAGCAAACCTATTGCACTAAATAAAACAAGGAGTGGATAAATGAAGTTGATACAAAAGACTTGTATGCTGCTGGCGGTCTCTGCCGTCCCGGGTATGGCGCTGGCCGGGGAACTGCCCAATACAGAAGGTATGTCAGGTTTACAGTTTAACTTTTCTGCACCTGGTGCCCGGTCTTTGGCTATGGGCGGGGCTTTTCTCGGCCGCGCCGATGACTCGACCGCTGCTTTTGCCAACCCGGCAGGACTCACCAATCTTTTCAGTCCGGAAATTGCGGCTGAATATCGTTTCAACAGCTTTGCTACCCCGTACACGTCCGGTGGCGTTTACCCGAATGTCGACCGCAGTACGGCCAACGATAACGTCAATAACCTTTCATACCTGTCCTTTGTTTACCCGATGGAAAAATGGGTGTTCGCCTTTTATCGCCAGGAATTCATGGACTTCAAATCGAAGTTCAATACCGAGTCAATCGATTTGGGTGATGGGTTCTTCGCGTTCCCCACCGACAACAGCGTTGACGTCAACATTGTCAACTACGGTTTTTCCACGGCTTTCAGGGTGAGTGAACGCGTATCATTGGGCGCCAGCATTTCATATTACGATTACAAGATGAATGCGAGCACCTTCCGTTATGACCTGGTGGACACCAGCACGTTGGTCAATCAGCAGAACGAGAGTGGCAACGACAATAGCTGGGGTTTTACACTCGGCGCCTTATTCAAGGTTTCGGAGAAGTTTTCCGTCGGCCTGGTATACCGGTCAACTCCGGATTTCAGTACCAACCACAACCAGATGGTTCCGGATTTCGCTGCGCTCGATTTTAACAAGGCATACAAATTCGAAGTTCCCGATGCCTACGGCATGGGATTGTCCTTTCAGCCAAATGACAACCTGACATTCAACTTCGATATCATGCGCATCAACTATTCGGATCTCGCGAACCCCGTGTTCTGGGCGTTTGAATATCCAGCACCGGATTTTGGCCAGACGATCGTAGACGGGATGTCAATTGACGATGGCACTGAATACCACCTGGGCGCCGAATATGTGCTGCCAAACAAGCCAATTGCGCTGCGTGCGGGTGCCTGGTACGACCCGGATCACGCGTTGACCGATTATGGTCCGGTCGACCCAAATGACCCCAGTGCTAGGGCCAACGCCTCATTCTTCCCCGGTGGCAGCAATGAGACTCACTGGTCGGTCGGCTTTGGTTTCTTCTTTGAGAAATTCCAGATGGATTTCGCAGCCGATTTCTCAAAGAACCAGGATACGATTTCGGTTTCAGGTGTTTACCGCTTCAATTGAGTCAAGTGATCCGGTGTACACCGAACTGAAACATGTTTGGGTTTAGTTTTAAAAACCGGTCTGTTCGCAGACCGGTTTTTTTTAGTAGCTATTGATAAATAAGCGAATTTGTTTTTTATATGTACGGTAAAAATGTACACAGATTACACAGCTTATGTGATAATACATTTGATGGTATAAGTTGTACTCATTTATACTGTTTATAATTAACTGGATAAAAGTCAACTTATTAACATGATTCCTGGTCGGGAGGCGACAGCTATGCGTTCAAAGCTTTTTAGAAAACTAATTCTCGCATTGCCCATTTTGGCAATTAGCATGCCGGTATTCGCCGGTTACCAGGTGACCAGTCAGGCAGGCGACAGTTCCGCTGCCGAGGTGACCTCACCCGCTCCACAGGACCCTGCAGAATTTATCGTTGTCGCTCAGATCGGCGGTAACGCCAACGCAGTGCAAGTAGGCATGGTTGTCAACTCGCTTGCAGCGAGCGCCACCGAAGGAGCCGATTTCACTTTTTCATTTCCCAGTTCGTGTCCACAAAATGGCGGTGCGGGTTCTATTACGTTCGCTGCAACGCCTAACGGGCCCGGCAATTATACGCTTGACCTCGGCGGTTTCTCCGCGGGCGGCGGGGGTGCTGTTGGTGGCTCGGCATCGTTTAACTGCAGCATTACCATCAATGCAGTGGATGATTCAATCGATGAGGATTCCGAAAGTTTGAACCTTACGATCACCGGAAACCCCTCAGTAGTCAAAGACCCCCTGTTCCAGACATTCAACATCGCTGATAACGACACGGCAGCACTGGTAGCGACCAACACCAACTGGAACGGAACAGACCCGATAGTACTCAGTCAAAAACTGACCAATGAGGGCGGTTTAACCGACTCTTTCTTTGTTGAGCTGGCAACCCAGCCTTTGTCGAACGTAACCGTTGATCTGGCAGTAAGCGACTCGACCGAAGCACTTATCTCCAGCGGCGGATCGGGCGATCAAAGCAACCTGACCCTGACATTTACCAACGCGACCTGGAATGTTGGCCAGCAGGTGACCATTACCGGCCAGCCCGATGCACTCGTGGACGGCAACGTTGCCTATACCGTTACCATCGTAACCACGGATGAGACGGATGATAAATATGACAATCTTTCCACCGGCCCCGTCAACGGCGTTAACGAGGACGGCAATACTCCCGGGCAACTGAGATTCACGCAAACCAACCAGAGCGGTGATGAAGGCGATGCCATAACCCTGACGGTTGAGCGCATCAATGGCACATCAGGTGCCGTAACAGTGGATTACGCGATCACCCCCAATACCGCCACAGGTGCAGACTACAACGATACAACCGCACCCGGCGGCACTTTGTCCTTCGCCGATGGTGTTACATCCCGGGATATCAGTATTACTCTCGTCGATGATCCCCTCTGGGAACCGGCCGCCGAAGATTTCTCGGTTGCACTGAGTAATGCAACTGGCGGAGCAACAATTCTGAGCCCGTCGTCGCAGACGGTCAGCATCAACCCGAGTGACCCTGTAGTGATATCCATTTCTGCACCTTCACCCAATCCCGCGCCGGAAGGTGACACGGGCGACCCGCAGGTTGCGGTCACGTTCACAGTTGACTATACCGGCGGCACCCTGTCCAGTCCGATGACGATCTCCTGGATGACCGTTAATGGCACAGCGACAGGCGGCTCAGACTTTGATGCTGTAGGGTCCACAAACTTTGATTTACCCGTCAACGGTGACCCGGTAGATCTCGTCGTCAATGTCAATGGCGATGATACACCTGAAGGTGACGAGACCTTCTCCGTGCAACTGAGCGAGTCTCTTGACCTTGTTTCGCTGGCCGGTGGCGGCGCTTCGGTGGCTACCATCCAGGACGATGACGCATCCGATGACGGTACTTTCTCGATCACCAACATCAGCCCGAACCCGGTCATGGAAAGTGCAGGATCGGTCACCGTTACGGTGAGCCGAATCGGTAATACCGTAAATTCCGCTGCTACAATTAACTTTGCAACCTCCGACGGCACAGCCGTTGAGCCGGGCGATTACACGAACACCAGCGGCTCACTGGTGTGGGCACTCGATGATACCGACGCCTTTAAGACCTTTAATGTACCGATCAACGACAACGCAGCCGGTGAACCGGCTGAAACCTTCACGGTTACTATCACGCCTGATGCCTCAGAAGTTATCGGTATCGATTCCGGTGTTGTCACCATTATCGGCGACCCGACCGTTACGCTCTCTCCGGCCAGTTACAATGTCGGTGAAGCCGATGGTTCGGTTACAGTTTTTGTAACACGCGCCAACGTGGACGACGGTGCCGTTGCAGTGGATTACACCACCACCGATGGTACTGCGATTGCCGGCGAAGACTACACGACAACCAGTGGCACATTGAACTGGGGTGCCGCTGAACTCGGACCCAAGCCTATCAACATTCCAATTATCGCTGACGCGGACGCAATAGGACCGGAAACATTTACTGTTGACCTGTCCGGCTGCAGCAACTGTGCGATCATTGTCGCCCAGGCTACAGTCACTATTTCTGAAGGAGCGCCTCCGCTGACTACACCGGGTACGCTGGCGTTTGACCCAATCGCTATATTGGTCAGTGAAGCAACGGGTGACGCGAGTCTGTTTGTTACCCGGACCGGCGGGACCGACGGTACAGTCACAATCGATTACGAAACTCAGGCCGGTTCTGCATCATCGCCAGCGGACTTTGCTTCGGTGTCAGGCACACTGAGTTGGGCCGATGGCGTTGGCGGTAACAGGCTAATCTCGGTGCCAGTAGTTGATGACAGTACAGTCGAGCCCACTGAAACATTTACCGTAAGGTTCATACCGGCTTCTGAGACAGGCACCGATGGACTACCCACGGTTGGTGCTTCTCCGGCAACAGTGTCCATCCAGGATAATGATTCGTCATCCGCGGGTGAATTGAGCATCCTCAGCACAAACGTAAGCGAAGGTGACGGTATGATCAATGTGACAGTCAGCCGTAACGGCGGCAGCGACGGTGCTGCCTCGGTTGACTTCGCCACGATGGATGGCACCGCTTTGGCAGGGTCCGACTACACCGCCAACAACGGTACGTTGAACTGGGCCGATGGCGATGCCGCTTCCAAGAATATCCAGATTCAGATACTGGATGACGCCGTGATCGAATCACAGGAAGAATTCACGGTGAATTTGAGTAATGAAACCGGCGCCACTATCGCAGACGGATCCGCCACAGTTGTGATTTATGACGACGATGGCGGTGGTAATTTCAGTATCAGCGACGTTACGGTCTTTGAGATTGACCAACAGGCGACCGTCACCATTACACGCTCTAACGACAACAACACGGCAGCGTTTGTGGCGTGGGAAACACGTGATGGCACCGCCCAGGATGAAAATGGCGACAACGACTACAAGTCAGATAGCTCTGCCATAAGCGGTGAACTCATCTGGCTGGACGGTGATACGTCCAACACACGGACCATTACCATTGCTATCGTTCCCGATGATAAAGTTGAAGGGGACGAATGGTTTACCGTGACACTTGTCAGTGTCCAGGGCGCTGATTCAGTGATCAGCAAAGCGGATGGCGTCGTCACGATCAAGGATCCGATCCCGATCCCGACCCTCAGCCAGTGGGCGATGGGATTGATGGTGTTGCTGCTTCTGGGTATAGGTGCGTATTCATTGCCTTTACGCAGGAAGCAAGCGGTTAGCCGCAAGTAACCCTGTTCCCTAGAGTAATGAAACGGCGGTCTGAAGACCGCCGTTTTTTTTTCAGGTGTGAACTGGCTCACAGCAGGAGACCTGAAAGTGTAGGAACATGCAATTGCTTTGAGCGCTTCGTGTTTCGGCTTGTGCTGGATTAAAGGAATTGATAACTTATTATGATACTATCCTTCACAAATCAATCTAAGGGAATAGAGAGATGAAGAAATATATAGTCATTTTTGGGGTATTGTTATCGGTTTTAGCGGATATAGCACAGGCCGAAACACTCTTGAATTACGAGGCGGCCTATCGTAGCGGTCTGGAACAATTGCAAGGTGGCGAAGCGCGCGCTGCATCCGAGTCCTTCTTCCAGGCAATCTCGATTGCACCGACACCTCAAGCCGGTCCGGACGAATATCTGCCCTACGTCAATCTGTCAATTTCACTGTTTGAAATGGGACAAACCCGTGCAGCCAGGGACGCGCTGATTCAAAGCCAGGTATTTGGCGTGGCAGCAAAAACAGTAACGGGCAGGGCGCTACTGGATCAGTACGCCGCCAATATCATGTCCGCACCACTGGATAATTCAAAGCTGGTTTTAACAACCACACCCGCGAAACCGGCAAGCCCGGCAACGCCATTGACAATCGAAGATAAGGCCGGCACTGATACTACACGTGTTGCTGATGCCGAAACGGCCGATTTTACAAGTGCCGACTCAACTGTTAAGCGTTGTGCTTCAACTATCAGTCGCACTGACGACAAACTACCCTGGTTCTTCTATTACCAGTGCGGTGTGGAATTGATGAAAGCTGGCGATGCGCAAATGGCCGTCAGTGCTTTCGAGATGGGTGCGAGTGCACATGAAGATCCAAGACGTGGTAAGCGCACATACGGCATGTGGTTCATTGATTATCTGCCTTATTATCAAATGGCCCTGGCGTACTCCCAACTGGGAAATTGGGAAAGTGCAAATGCAGCAATTGAGTCTTCGGAAAATTACGGTGAGTTCTCACCAGATGACCCAGATTACGGATCGTTCTCCGCATTGGATCGGTTGATCAAAAGCAATCTGAAGTATAACGATTCCTGACCGTTTAAATACGTTTTGCTCTAAGCCTGTGTTCTAAATGTATGCCTCCGGGAAACCGGAGGCTTTTTTTTTAGGAAAGGAAAGCCGCTGCTCTGTCCTGATGGGTCTGTATACCACCTGGATGCTGGCGAAAACCATTTCAAACAAGTGTTACCACTCTGACAGTGCCATAACCAAGCAGGCCCCTGACATATTGACTCTCTCTATGAGGGTTTTGACATTTTGAAATTAAGGATGGTGCCCGGGGCCGGAATCGAACCGGCACGGTATTTCTACCGAGGGATTTTAAGTCCCTTGCGTCTACCAATTTCGCCACCCGGGCGCGCTGCAGTGCGCATTGTACCTGTATTGCCACCCCTAGAGAATGCTTTTGCCCAACGCGCTTGTAATCAGGTGCAAGGTGCGTTCTGCGCTGATATTGCCCTGATCGACAAACGGATTGAGTTCGACCACTTCCATCGAAGTCAGTTGACGGCTGTCGGCGCAATATTCCAGTAACAGGTGGGCTTCACGGTAACGCACGCCACCCGGCACCAGCGTACCGGAACCTGGAATGACCGTCGGGTCACACCCATCGACATCGAAGCTCACGTGAAAACCTGCCGTTTCATTGGTGACAATATTCATTGCCTTGCGGGCCACCTTGGCCATCCCGAGTTCATCGATGTCACGCATTGTAAAGACATGAATACCCGACTCGCGAATGATCTTCCGCTCACCCGCGTCAATGTCACGGATACCGATCAAAACGACCTTGTCCGGATTTAACTTTGGCGTAAAGCCCAGGATGCCGGCCAGGTCGGGATCACCCCGGCCCAGCAGGTGAGCCAGTGGCATGCCGTGAATATTTCCACTCGGTGACACCCCGGGTATATTCATATCACCGTGGGCGTCAAACCAGATCAGTCCCATATCCTCACCGCGTTCGCGGAAATGCGCGGCAACGCCGGACACAGTACCCATGGCGATTGAGTGATCGCCACCCAGGACCAGTGGAAATATCCCTTTGTCCATTAGTTCTTTTACACGTCCTGCGAGCTCGGTACAAACACTCAAAATCTGGGGCTTGTAACGCGCCTTGCTGTCTTCCAGTGCGCGTGTTTCCATGGCAGGAACGTAGATATCTTCTTCCCGCTCCACCGTGTACCCCATGGCGCGGATTGCCGCTCCAAGTCCGGCAATGCGCAGCGCCGACGGGCCCATATCGGTACCGCGGCGGCTGGCGCCCAGGTCCATGGGTACACCAATAATTTTAATGATCTTGTCGGGTTTGAAATTCATGTACTACTGCCATTTTTACGGTTTGAAGGCTACGGAGAGTTTACCTTTAATCGTTGCTTAAAGCTTTGCATAGGACCGTCACAAAACGATAACAGCTTGTATCACGCAGACACGCGGCAAGTCTTCTATGCAGTTTGGGCGTCCATTGTGTATATTTCCCGATGAATTCAGACGCGCGCTGGCCATTACCCGGAAGTTGAATAGTCAGCATATCTCCGATGTATTTGCCCGATGCCCTCATTATAACGGTCATAATCAATTTCCGGTTGTGCGGTTGCCAGGTCAAAACTCAGCAAATCACGCTCCAGGAAGTAATGCATTTGCCTGAGTTGCATGGTCTGATAGGGCAGTTCCAAGGTGCGTGGCTGATTCTTTTGCAACACGCGCAAGATACTTGCAGCCTGGTCACCGTCTTCATAATCGTCACTAAGGAAGTCACGAACGCGTAATGACTGGTAGGCGGAGAAATCGGGATCGGCGTTCCGCATGTCTTCATCTGCCGACACGATCAGCTGATAGGCCTGCATGATGTCCGGCGCCCAGCGGACCGAGCAGGGAAGGGCGTAATAAGGCAATGCATCATTTCCTGAACGCAGTGACTCCAAACGGGAACGCCAAACCGGGGTGTAGCCCATCCAGAACGGGCAAGAACGGCTCACGCCTGTTGTCCAGGGTCGTGGTGACAGGTCCTGCGGACCGGTAATATATCTTTAATAGCCCGGCTTTGTGCTTTTCATTTTCAGTGTTCGCAGGGATTCAAGCGCCTGGTTTCGCTGCTGCAGCATCTTCTGCGTTGCTCAGCAGTGAAAGATCAGGTGCAAGCATGACGACCCTGGTTTTTTAAAGGACCGCGGTCACTTGCCCGACACTCCAGTAGCCCCCGGGAAAGTTCTGCGCGTTACAACAGCACCATGACAAGAGTGTTGCCAGTGTCACACCCAAAATCATTTTTGTCGATCTCATCGGTATGCTTCCAGTGTTGCAGTCAATTGACGTGGTTGGCGACGGCACACGTACGATTGATGGGTCGAACAATTGCGGATGAACGTGGTGTTACTGATACCTTTGTAGTTTTCTCCATACCATTGGCTTTTATTGAACGTATAACCTTTGTGCATACGCAGGTTTAGAGGTCATCCATATACATAAGTAATATTTTAAGTAAATTACGTAATATATTGAAATATAGATATATAATAATTTACATTAAATATTCAGAGTGCCTATTACATGTGCGTGTGCCATACGCTATTTGCCCTGGTTCTTCATCCGGACAGCTTGTAGCGGCCAACCCAGGCCCTTGAAAGGGCGTCTCGACACCGTTCAGATTTTACATCCTTTCTGATGGTTTCATTTGAATATACACATACTATTTAACATAATATACATTATACGCAGTTATGTGTGACCGAACGGGTATGCGTGGTGTTCTGCTCTGCTGCTGGGAGAAGCTGAAGATTATTTAAAACCAGCTAAACGCAGGTGTCAGGATGAAAGGTACGCAAAACGAAGTGAACCACGGGTACCACCGGTTCACTTGAAGCGTGTTGGTGAGCAGCGTGGCCTTGCATCCGCACAGCCATCAGAACGACACTCAGCACCGCAAGCAATATCAGCGCAGCACCCATTAGCTTCCTGGTCCAGCGGTCACTCAGCATGGCAGCCAGAACGGGCGCCGCCATGCTCATACCGAGCATGGATGGCAAGGTGCCCATACCAAAAGCGAACATCACACTGGCTCCTGAAATGGCCGAGCCGGCGGCCGACGCGGTTAAAAGCACGCTGTAGACCAGACCGCAAGGCAAAAGCCCCCAACACAAGCCAAGCAAGAGACGTCCGCTTCCACCGGGTAAACTGCTGACGCGGACCGCCACCGGCAATATGCGTTTCCAGACGCCCGCACCGGCGCGTTCTACTACTGCCAGTGGTTGCCAGTTGAAAAGAAACTGTAGCCCGATTAAAAATATCATCACCGCGGTAAGCAAACGCAGCATCATGCTCCACCTGGGTACATTTAGCGCCTCGCCGACACCGGAAAGAATCCACGCTGACAACAGGCCCAGAACGGTGTAACTGAGGACACGGCCGAGATTGAAAAACAAAGCAGCATAAGCACTGGGCTTTTCAGTGGCTCCTTTTTCACCCGGTTGGGGTAAAATTCCCAATCCAGCGGCAATTCCGCCACACATACCAAAACAGTGCCCGCTGCCCAGCAAGCCTACGAAAAACGCCGTAAACAGGGCCGAAAAATCGATCATCGATATCATTGCTCGTCTTCTTTTTCAGTTTCAGAGTCTTCTTCGTCCGGCAATTCCGGCGGTTTTTGATCATCGTCAAGCACAACGCTCCAGCCATGTGTTTCGAGATCGTCAAACTGGCCATTTTTGATCGCCCATAACAGGAAAACCACGGCAATGGCCAAAAGCACAACCGCCAGCGGGATCAGGACATAAAGCATGCTCATTGCGTGACGTACTCCGTCTGTCCGAGGGTAATTGACGACGGTTTTCTTTTCGCCAGCCGCCCTGAATTCAACACCACCAGCAGCGAACTCAAAGACATGCCCAGTGCAGCCATCCATGGAACCACTAAACCCGCGGCGGCAAACGGAACCGCAACAAAGTTATAAACGAGCGCCCACAAAAGATTTTGCCTAATCACAGCACGCGTCTTGTCACCTAGCAAAAATATATTATCTATGTATTTCAATGATTTATCAGTTATTATGAAATCCGCCGTACTGTTGGCCAGTTCGCTGGCGCCGGATACGGTCATGGATATGTTTGCCATCGACAGCACCGGGGCATCATTGATGCCGTCACCGATCATCAGCACGTTTTTACCATCGCCCTGAAGGGCCTCGATAAATTGCATCTTCATCCCTGGCGATTGTTCGGCATACCATTTCTGGATGCCGGTACGTTCCGCAACCGGGGCAACGGCCTGCGGGTGATCTCCAGAAAGTATAATGAGATCAAGACCCCGGTCGCGCAGGGCATCCATGGTCTCGGCAGCCGACTCTCTCAGGCCGTCTTCGAGGTCGAAAGCGTGATAATCCAACCAAGTTCGTCCGCAAGCCACAGGCTGCCGTGTCCGCTAACCCCCTCAATGTCATTGATCCGGGCGAATGCCGCATTGCCAAGACAATACTTCTTATTCCCCACCCTGCCCTCTACGCCGTTGTCATGATTGACGATGTCACTGACTTCGTCACGCCTGGCGCTTATGTCGGCAAATGCATTTGCCACCGGGTGCGATGAATCAAGTTCCAACAGCGACGCGATGTGAAATACTGCCGCCGCGTCATATCCATCACGGTCCGGGTTGATCGCCGTGCCAACCACTGAAGGTGAACCGCTCGTCAACGTACCCGTTTTGTCGAATATGACCGTGTCAATGTTGCCCAGAGCTTCGAGCGCCGCGCTTCGGGTCAGCAGCACCCCCTGTTCGAGAAGGGCCCTGCTTGAAGATGCGACAGCTGCAGGTGTGGCCAGTGACAAGGCACAGGGACAGCTGATGACCAGCACTGCGAGGGTTGCCGGGAACAACATTGACAGATCATGCTTCAACCACCACAAAGCAGTGAAGCCGGCAACCGTAAGCACCACGGCGACAAACCAGCCGGCATAACGTTCCGACAGCCGCGTATATCGGCTGCGGTGCGTTTGCGATTTCAGCAACATCCTTCCCATGACCGAAACGGTAAAATCGTCGGGGTTCCTGGACACTTCAACTTCCACCGTCTGGGTGCGGTTAATGCTTCCGGCAATGACCGTGCTACCAGGAAGTTTTCCCACGGGCCGGGATTCACCAGTCAAAAGGGCCTCGTCTACTTCTGTCGAACCATCGATCACCACGCCGTCGGCTGGAAAAGTCTGCCCTGCCCTGACCCTGACGCGATCGGCAATGCGCAGATCGGTCGCGGGCACTTGTTCTGACTCACCATTGCGTACCAGTTCGGCCCACTCGGGCAGCAGACGGGCGAGCGCAAGGCCTGTTTGCAGGTTGCGGTGGCGGATCACCAGCTCAGCGTATCTGCCCAGCGACAGGAAAAAAATAAACATGACGACCGAGTCAAAATATACATGGCCATTGCCGGTTAAGAAGTTGATACAACTCATGATAAATGCGATGGAGATGGCTAACGCTACCGGTACGTCCATACCCACCCTGCGATGGGAAAGGCTCCTCCACGCACTGGTGTAAAAAACCCGGCCCGAATACAGCAGTACCGGGGTCGTAACGATCAGGCTGATCCATTGTAAAAATCTCTCGAAGCCCGCCGAGATACCCATTGCATCACCCGCGTATAATCCCGCGGCATACATCATTACCTGCATCATGCCCAAACCGGCAACACCCAGACGTTTCTGGGCACTGCGCCGCTCCTGCTGGCGGCCCATGGACTCGGCACCGGCCAGCGGCAGATGTGGCCGGTATCCCACGCCGGAGAGAATGGCGGCGACCTTGCTCAATCGAAGTTTTTCGGGTTGCCAGTTGATACGCACAAAACCGGTTGCAACGTCCACCTGTACCTGGTCGATACCCCGGCGAGCTTCCAGTTGGCTCCTGATCAGCCATGCGCAGGCTGCGCAGCGGATTCCCTCGACCTGGAGCAACAGCTCATAGCGGCCGTCCTTCATCGGGCTGCCCCAAAGTGAATGGCGATCGTCATAGCGTTGCCATGAATCTTCGATACCAATGTCTTCTTCTGCGGGTTTGATCGCATTCGCGGTGCGAAATTGATAATACCGTGATTGCCCGGACTGCAGGATCAGCGTGGCGACCGCCTCGCAACCACTGCAGCAAACTGCTTGCGGCTGTCCCTGGACTTCAACTTTGAGATCGCATGCGGCTGGTACGGGCTCTCCGCAGTGGAAACAGGACCGTTTATCTCCGGTCATGGCTAATTTGATGTGTCGTCAGAATGGTCCGCTTTCGTATCCTTATTCTGTTTTACGGGCACCTGCGCTTTCAACTCGCCTTTCAATTGCTGATATTCGTCGTCGGTCACGACCAGTGGATCAGGGTGACTGACAGCGAGCCACAGGCTGACAAAACTTGCGATGACCGCTGCTGTTGGCAGCGCGATAATAAACCATGGCCAGAATTGCCGGTACCATGGTTCAAACCCTTCGGATTCCTTAGCCATGCGTTGCTGTTTTATCTTTAAATTCATTGTCTTATGAATATTCTTAATCAAAGGGCATCAGGAAACGGGCGCTGACGACCCTTTCGATAACGGGCTCCTCGAGCGTTGAAAATCGCACGTCAACTTTCATTGAACCGTGGCCGGCATCCTCAGGTGCCTGCATGCGAATGATGAAGTTGCCAATCTGCTCCGCCCGGAGTTCCGGTTCGGGTGCGATAAACAAGGCGATGTCTTTATTGTTCAGCACTTCAACCCTGTATTTATGGGGCTTGGAATCCATGTTGATCAGTTTGAGCGTGTAGACATTTTCAATCACATCACCCGGCAGTTCACGGTACAGGGCATTGCGGTCGCGTAGCAACTCCGCACGCAATAATACGCGGTCATTGACCGACCAGATCACTCCGGCAACCAGCGCCAACAGCAGGATCGCATAGACGAGAATCCGTGGCCGGAACACGCGCGTTTCATTGCCGCTGAGTTTGTGCTCAGTGGTATAGCTTATCAGGCCACGCTTGTAATCCATCTTGTCCATGACCTGGTCACAGACATCGATACAGGCCGCGCAGGCAATACACTCGATCTGCAAACCTTCACGGATATCGATACCGGTGGGACATACCTGTACGCACAGCGTACAAGCGATGCAGTCGCCCAGGCCCTTTTCTGCCGGATCATCCGCCTTTCTGCGTCCGCCGCGCGGCTCCCCACGCGCTTCATCATAGGCAATGACCAGCGTGTCCTTGTCAAACATCGCGCTCTGAAAACGTGCATACGGGCACATATACTTGCATACCTGCTCGCGCAGAATACCGGCGTTGCCGTAGGTGGCAAAGCTGTAAAACAGCAACCAGAAAGTCTCCCAGCCGCCGAGTTGGAACGTAACCACGGAGTGACCCAAACCACGGATCGGCGTGAAAAAACCGACAAAGGTGAAACCGGTCCACAGGGCAAACACGATCCACAAAAACTGCTTGGTCGTTTTGCGCAGGATTTTGTCGGCGTTCCAGGGCGACGGCATCCAGCTTGATACGCTTGTTGCGGTCACCTTCAACCAGGCGCTCCATCCATAGAAACACTTCGGTCCAGACGGTTTGCGGGCAGGCATAACCACACCACAGCCGGCCAGCGACGGCCGTGACGAAAAACAGGGACAGCCCGGCGATGATCAGCATCAGGGCCAGGAAAATAAAATCCTGCGGCCAGAAGGTGAGTCCCAGAATATAAAATTTCCGTGGCCGGCAAATCGAAAAGCACCGACTGGTGACCATCCCAGTTCAGCCACGGCAGGATGTAATACAAACCCAGCAGAACGACGACCGCGAGTTTACGGAGACCTGCAAAAGTGCCGGTGACATCACGCGGGTAAACTTTTGGTTCTTTGCGGTATAAGGACGCAGTTGCATCCTGCGCTTTGCTCATTTCCAGTCCTTACCAATCAGGTCCGGGTTGGATTCTGACGGGTCATGAACTTCGGGTATGCGGCGCTCTCCGGTACCCGCAGCGTGACCTTGTGCCGGACCCGTGCGGATCATGAACATCGTCAAAAAGCACGCCAGCAGGCATAACAAGTACAGAAATGCAAACGCAAGGCCGTAGGCCAGCCGAACCCCGATTTCAAATTTATCCGCCCAGACACTGATCATGTCCAGGGGGTCAATCAAGCCCAAAGAGAACAAAGAACCCGGCTGCCGCCGACAGGAAGGCTATCCAGAGTACGACAGCCCAATCACGCTGCCGCATGTTCCAGCGACGGTTAACCGGATGTGCTTGTGTCATGCCCGTAAGCCCCCTTCAGCCTCTACTTGGACAGGCTTAACACGTAGGCCGTTATCAGACGGCGACGGTCTTCACTGAGCATGTCCTTGTAAGCTGGCATATGGCCGTTACGGCCTTTGGTGATGGTCTCACGGATGGTCTCGGGATCTCCTCCATACAGCCAGGTCTGGTCATTGAGCCGCGGCGCCCCCAATGCCTGGTTGCCACTGCCGTCTGCACCGTGGCAGGCAACGCAAAGCATGTCAAAGTTCTTTTTCCCGTTTGCGGCCATTACCGGGTCAGCCTTCTGACCCGACAGACTTTGCACATAAACCACCAGTTCGCTGATGGCTTTATCGTCCAGTGCGCCAACCATAACCGGCATCACGCCCGCACGGCCGTTTTCGAGCGTTTGCATAACAGTCGCAAAGCTGCCGCCATACAACCAGTCGCTGTCGGTCAGGTTTGGAAACCCTTTCGCACCGCGGGCGTCGGAGCCATGACACATGGCGCAATTATTGGCAAACAGCCTCTGGCCGGTTGCATTGGCTTCGGGATCAGCGATCAGGGCTTCATTATCCATTTCCCGGTAACGTGCAAAAATTGCCGTTTGTGCTTCATTGGCAGCCTGCATTTCCGCTTCATACTGATCTTCCTGGCTCCAGCCCAGTACGCCGCCAATATTTCCAAGACCGCCGAACAGAACAAGATATATGAAAGCGAACGCGATGGTCCCGTAAAACAGTTTTAACCACCAACGCGGCAATGGATTATTGAGTTCCACCAGGTCTTCATCCCAGACGTGGCCGGTCGTACCCGTTCCGTCCTCTTTGTCATCACGGTTGGATATACCCTTGGTCCACTGCAGCAACCAGAAACAGCCCAGGATCGTGCCGATGGTGATGATAATGACATACCAGTTCCAGAAACTAGTTAACATGATTTACTCCCTGCCCCGTTGGTCGGGTTTCATCGGTGGGGTCTACATCACCGGGAATTTCGCCATTGTCTTCTTCCAGTGGTAACTTGCTGGCGTCGTCGAAAGCGGATTTACGTTTGGCACTCCACGCCCACAACCAAAGACCCAAAAAAGCGAAAATCAGAACCAGAAGGATCGCTCCGCGAAGGATATTGATGTCCATATCAACGTCCGCTCCTGGCATGGCCGAGGCTCTGCAAATACGCGATGACGGCATCCATTTCGGTCTTGCCTTCGACAACCGACGGCGCCGCGGCGATATCCTCTTCCGAATAGGGGTCGCCCAGTTTGTTCAGGGCGCGCATTTTGTTGGCCACCAACTCACCGTCGACCATCCTGTCCTGCAACCAGCCGTAAGCCGGCATATTCGACTCCGGCACCACGTCACGCGGGTTGTTGAGGTGAATGTAGTGCCACTCATCGCTGTAGCGCCCGCCTACCCTGGCCAGGTCCGGACCGGTCCGCTTGGAACCCCATTGGAACGGGCGGTCATAAACGGATTCACCGGCGACCGAATAAGGCCCATAACGTTCGGTTTCGCTGCGGAACGGACGAATCATCTGCGAGTGACAGTTGTAACAGCCCTCATGCACGAAAACGTCACGGCCGGCGAGCTCCAACGCCGGGTAAGGTACGACCCCCGCGGCCGGTTGCCGCACCTGGTCGATAAATATCAATGGAACAATTTCCACCAGCCCGCCAAGACTGATGGCAACGATGATAAATATGGCCATCAGGCTGATATTTGTCTCGAGCTTTTTGTGACCCGTGCTCATGCGTGATCTCCCCAAACTGCGGGCTCCGAGGCCGTGATTGGTTTCATCTCCTTGCTGGAAAGTGTCTTCCAGGTATTCCAGGCCATGAAAAACATGCCGGAAAGGAATAACAAACCACCCAGTAACCTGACAACGTAATACGGCTTGGTGGCCGCGAGGCTTTCGATAAAGCTGTATGTCAGGGTGCCGTCGTCGTTGAATGCACGCCACATCAGGCCCTGCATGACACCGGCTATCCACATGGATGTAATGTACATCACGACACCGATTGTCGAGGTCCAGAAATGGATATCAATGGCCTTGACGCTGTACATTTTCTTCTCGCCGATCAGGCGCGGAATCAGGCAGTACAGCGAGCCGATGGTCATCATGGCGACCCAGCCCAGTGCACCTGAATGTACGTGACCGATGGTCCAGTCGGTGTAGTGACTCAGGGCATTAACTGTCTTGATCGACATCATCGGACCTTCAAATGTCGACATACCGTAAAAGCTCAGCGCCACGATCATGAATTTCAGTACCGGATCGGTACGCAGCTTATGCCAGGCACCCGACAGCGTCATAATACCGTTGATCATGCCACCCCAACTCGGCGCCAGCAGGATCAGTGAAAAGACCATGCCGAGTGACTGTATCCAGTTCGGCAAGGCGGTGTAGTGAAGGTGATGCGGGCCGGCCCACATGTAAATGGCAATCAACGCCCAGAAATGCACGATTGAAAGGCGGTAGGAATAGACCGGACCCTCCGCCTGTTTCGGCACGAAATAGTACATCATTCCGAGGAAACCGGCGGTCAGGAAAAAACCGACGGCATTGTGACCGTACCACCACTGAACCATCGCATCGACCGCGCCCGAATAGATCGGGTAGGACTTGTCGATCGCGACCGGCAATGACAGGTTGTTAACGATGTGCAGAACGGCGATGGTGAGGATAAACGCGCCGTAAAACCAATTGGCCACGTAAATGTGACTGACCCGTCGTTTGACAATCGTTCCAAAAAACAGCACGGCGTAGGCGACCCATACCAGCGTGATCAGGATATCGATCGGCCATTCCAGTTCGGCGTACTCCTTGCCCTGGGTCCAGCCCAGGGGAAGTGTGACCGCCGCCGCGACGATGACGGCCTGCCAGCCCCAGAATACGAAGCTCGCCAGCTTGTCGGATATCAGGCGAACATGACAGGTCCTTTGTACGACGTATAAGGAAGTGCCTATCAGGCCACTGCCGCCGAAAGCGAAAATTACCGCGTTGGTGTGCAGCGGACGCAAGCGCCCATAGGTCAACCAGGGAATGTCGAAATTCAAAATGGGCTGCCACAACTGCGCGGCAATAACGACGCCTACCAGCATCCCCACAATACCCCAGAGAATCGTCGCTATGACGAATTGTCTAACAACTTTATCGTTGTAAGTCATGATTGAAGACTTCCCTCTCTTTATAAAAACAACGTGACAACCCCCATTCGGGTCACCACCGCTGATGTTTCCGCACCTTGAACGCAAACATCATTTCAAATCCGTTAAACGGATCGACCACTCACCCGGCGACTGGCACTGGTATTGTCGCACAAGCCCTGTCGAAGCCACATCTGCAAACGCCGGAAATGACCCGTTTCCTGTTGCCGCGCGGACAGGATGAGCAATCTTCTGACTGATTTTTCATTGGTGATTCGCAGAACGGCGAACTGATGCGTACACCATTGTTGACCGTCCAGACAGCCTGCATTCAAGCGCTCCCTGGGTGATTCTAACTGGACACGTCCATCGGCAAAAATGACCAGGGTCAATTTGCCATTGATTGCTTTAGCCCGGACATTGCACCAGTCGGACCCGGCTCTCTTTCGAAGCCATTGCATCGATTTCTGAATCTGAAGTTTTCGGCTCGCGTTTAAAAAGAACGGTTTGTACCCGGGCCCGGTCCTATCCCGGCCCTGGCCGGTCCAGCCGCGCCTGTCCCCGGCAATTGTTCCCGACATTGCCCTAGCTCCTGCATTGAATATATGGCAACCCCACCCTGCCCCGAATGACAAAACCGCAAGTGCGCTCAGGAGTGCCGGGTAAGGACTTATCAGCGCGGCAACAATAACCAGCAGGTATAACGCGCAAACAGGCAGGAGAAAATCCTTTTTGTCTGACACTTCCAGTCGTATGGGTTGGTTAATGCGCATGGGTCAGGGTATTGATCAAATTCAGCATGGCAGCGTCCGCAGGTAAATTTCTGCCCGATATCCAGTCAAACAGCACGTCATCCTCCTGTCCCAGCAGCAACTCGAGTTCCGGCCACGCGCCGGCCATCAGGGGACCGGACTGTGTTACAAAAAACGCTTCCAGGAGCACGTCCAGTTCCTTCATGCCACGCCGGCTCTGCCAACGCAATTTCTTCAGCCTGTCATGTCCGTCATGCATCAGCCGAAGTTTATCAGGCGCCGTGCCTTGCCAGCAGCATCTTCTTGGTTTCGGCGATGGCTTTGGCCGGGTTCAGGCCTTTCGGACAGGTCGAGGTACAGTTCATGATGGTGTGGCAGCGATAAAGCCGAAACGGGTCGTCGAGTGAATCGAGACGCGCACCGGTGTCTTCATCCCGGCTGTCGACCAGCCACCTGTAGGCCTGCAATAAAATCGCGGGGCCCAGGTAGCGGTCACCATTCCACCAGTAACTGGGACAGGAAGTCGAACAACACGCGCACAGAATACATTCGTACAATCCATCCAGTTTTTCGCGCTCGGCCTGCGATTGCAATCTCTCCTGGTCAGGCAATGGCACGCTCTGGGTCCTGATCCACGGTTTGATGCTGGCGTATTGTGCGTAAAAATGCGTCATGTCAGGCACCAGGTCCTTGACCACCTGCAGGTGCGGCAAGGGATTGATCTTGACATCACCCTTGATCGAAACGATGGGCTTGGTGCAAGCCAGTGTATTGGTGCCATCAATATTCATGGCGCAGGAGCCACAAATGCCTTCCCGGCAGGACCGGCGGAAGGTCAGTGACGGATCGATTTCATTCTTGATCTTCAATATCGCGTCGAGCACCATCGGGCCGCATTGGTCCAGGTCGACCTCGTAACTGTCGATACGCGGATTTTCGCCCGTGTCGGGGTTCCAGCGGTAAACATGAAATGTACGGACGTTGGTCGACCCTTGTGGTGCGGAAAATTTCTGTCCCCTCACAGGGCGGGATTCAGGCGCTAATCTTAATTCGAGCATGGCGTTTTCCTTGTTTCCCGCTTTTCAATAGACACGTGGCTTGGGTGGAACGACTTCGACATCGTCCGTCAACGTGTACAGGTGTACCGGCCGGTAGTCGAGAGAAACCCGGCCGGACCCATCCATGCTCGCCAACGTATGCTTCATCCAGTCCTGGTCATCCCTGTCCGGGTAGTCTTCACGGGCGTGTGCGCCACGGCTTTCCTTGCGGTTCGCCGCCCCGTGCATGGTCACCATCGCACAACCGAGTAAATTGCGTAATTCGAGGGTTTCAACCAGATCGGAATTCCAGATCATGGAGCGGTCGTTGACCTTGAGGTCCATAAAGTTTTCGTAGACGTCTGAAATCAGTTTGCAGCCCTCCTCGAGTACCTCGCCCGTGCGGAATACAGCGGCATTGTTTTGCATCACGTGCTGCATTTCGCCGCGGATACCGGCGGCGCTATTTTTACCGTCGGCATGACGTATGCGGTCAAAGTCAGCGACCAGGGAATCGACCACTTTTTTATCCAGCTTGTCGTGCCGCTGGTTCGGTTTGATCACCTCTGCGCAGCGATGGGCGACCGCCCTGCCGAACACGATCAGGTCAAGCAGCGAGTTGGAACCGAGCCGGTTGGCACCGTGGACAGAAACGCAGGCCGCTTCACCGATGGCGAACAGGCCGGCAACAACCGAATCGGGGTCACCGTCTTTTAACCGCACCACCTCACCGTGGTAGTTGGTCGGTATACCACCCATGTTGTAATGCGCGGTCGGGATTACCGGTATGGGTTCCTTTGTGACATCCACACCGGCAAAGATCTCGGCGCTCTCGGCTATACCGGGCAATCTTGAATTGATGACGTCGGCGCCGAGATGCTGCAGGTTGAGATGAATATGATCTTTCTTCGGCCCGACACCCCGCCCTTGCCTGATTTCGATCGTCATCGAGCGACTGACGACGTCGCGTGAAGCCAGATCCTTGGCGTTTGGCGCGTAACGCTCCATGAAGCGCTCACCCTCGGAATTGGTCAGAAACCCGCCTTCGCCGCGAACGCCTTCGGTAATCAGCACACCGGCGCCATAGACACCGGTCGGGTGGAACTGGATAAATTCCATATCCTGAAGCGGCAAGCCCGCGCGCAGGACCATGCCGTTGCCATCGCCGGTACAGGTGTGCGCGGACGTACATGAGAAATAGGTTCTGCCATAACCGCCGGTTGCCAGAATCACCGCGTGCGCCCGGAACACGTGCAGGCCGCCTTCGGAGAGATCCCATGCCAGTACGCCACGGCAAATACCGTCTTCATCCATCAACAGATCCAGTGCGAAGTACTCGATAAAGAACGTCGCGTCATGCTTGAGCGCCTGTTGGTACAGCGTGTGCAAAATGGCATGACCGGTGCGGTCGGCAGCTGCACAGGTTCTCTGTGCGGTACCCTCGCCAAAGTGCGTGGTCATGCCGCCAAATGGCCTTTGGTAAATTTTTCCGTCTTCGGTACGGGAGAACGGCACACCGTAGTGTTCCAGTTCGATTACTGCAGGCACGGCCTCCCGGCACATGTACTCGATGGCGTCCTGGTCACCGAGCCAGTCCGATCCCTTGATGGTGTCGTACATGTGCCAGCGCCAGTCATCTTCACCCATGTTGCCAAGTGCTGCAGACATACCGCCCTGCGCGGCGACGGTGTGGCTGCGGGTCGGAAAAACCTTGGAAATACAGGCGGTTTTTAAACCGGTTGCGGCCAGGCCCATGGTCGCGCGCAAACCGGCGCCGCCGGCGCCGACCACAATGACGTCATATCTATGTTCGGTTATGCTGTAGTTATGACTCAAGGTTCAGACTCCCAGTACCAGTTTCAGGGCCGCCATGGCACTGATCAGAAACGCGACAAGAGATAAAAAGCGCACCAGTATCAGCAGTGCAAACTCCATTGCAGCCACATGGACGTAATCCTCGATCACGACCTGCAAACCCAGTTGCATGTGATAGAAAACGGCACCGGCCAACAGTATGGTCATCCCGGCATTGACCGGCGAAGCCATGGTGCCCCTGGCCGTGGCGTAATCCGCACCGGCAAGTGACACACCCATCCACAACACCCAGCTCGTCAGCAACAGCAGTATCAGCGCCGAATAACGCTGTGAACGCCAGTGTCCGGTGCCGCCGCCTGAACTGCCCATGCCCCGCGCACGGGCCAACGGATTCTGCATGCTCATGCGCCTGCCCCCAGCACGGCGAGCGTCAGCAGGACCGAGCCGATGATGGCCAGCCAACCGGACGCCCGGGCCTGCGGCATCTCCAGCATCCAGCCCGCATCCCAAATCAAGTGACGGATACCGCCGAAAAGATGGAAGCTAAAACTGAAAACACTGGCTGCGATGACCAGCTTGCCTGCCACGCTGCCAAGCCAGGTGCTTAATCCGGCATATGCCGTTTCCCCGCTTGCCAGCGCGATCAGCCAACAAAGCAAAAGGGGTGCGCTCACCACTGACATGAACACGCCGGTGAGACGGTTCAGAATTGACAGCACCGATGTTATCTGGAACCTGTAATAGGGTCCCAGCATATACGGCGACATTGGGCGTTTCGAGTTGCTCATGGTTCGACGGCCTTTAACCTTGGTGAATGAGTTTGTAATCAGAAATCGCTGCAACGACCCGCTTTTTCCCAATCTCCAAAACGGGTGGGATCCGGCCCTTTCGGACCGCCGATTTCAACCGGCTTTTGAGGAATCCTATCAACCGGGGCAGGTTTTTCTATCGGCTTTTTGGAGTCATCGGAATACGGGGGGTGTGAGGTCGACGGGTGATTTTCCACTGACAACCTCTCCTGCATGCCGATCTGTTTCTCCGGCTTTTAGTGTACCGGAAAAAGGTAGTCGCTTGCGAGTCCGTTTTATCGCGTCCGACGCGGCAGAATATCGATTATGGGTTAATATGAACAGGCTGGACTTTATATGCCGAAAAAGGAATTCGAACATCGATGATTAAACTTAGCTACCTGTCAGCCATCCGTTTCAGCGGTGCCGATGCCGGCAGTTTTTTGCATAACCAATTGAGCGCAGATATTCTCGGACTGGCCAGCGGCGAGGCCACATTCGCCTGCTATTGCGAGCCCAAGGGACGGGTACTGGCGCTGATGCTGGTACGCAAGGCCGCTGATGACTACCTCGTCATCATGTCCAGCGAACTGGCGGCCGAGGTCACCAGGCGACTGTTGATTTACCGCCTGCGGTCAAAGGTGGATATCGAAATATTGAATGATGCGGTACTGGGTATAACTGCCGGAAGCATACCCGAATTGACCGCGGCAACAACCGTAGCGCTTCCGGGCGGCAAGCAATGGTTGTCGGTGGGCGCCGCTGACATGTCTGCCGTGACGGACAAATCCTTACAAGCGGCGTGGAAATTTGCGGAACTGCAATTGGGCATCTGCTGGCTGGATAACAGTTCCAGCGGTCAGTTTTTGCCGCAAATGCTCGGCTTTGAACAACTGGGTGCGGTCAATTACCGCAAGGGTTGCTACCCCGGCCAGGAAATCGTCGCGCGCACACATTACCTCGGTAAGGTGAAACGTCACCCCCGCCTGCTGGAATGCATGCTGTCGACAGGTCCGCAGCCCATGGAGAAAATCAATATCCTGGCGGAGGGATTGAAGCACGAAGCCGTCGTTGCGGATTGTGCAGCGGGTGGGGATGGAAGAGTCAGGTTGTTGGCAGTGACACGCATGGAGCCGGGACTGCCCGCCGAAATGATTGAATACGGGGATGAAACGGTTGCTTTAATCTAACAGGATAACCGGCCATTCAATTCAGGCCTGGGCGACGATGTAACACACCCAGCCCGGATCGGCGTCCCCGATTTCCGATGGTGTGTATATACCGTTACCTTCATTGGTGCTTTCATCCGTACCCTCCCAGTAGACATCCACTGTCGAAAAACCGGCCTCAATGAGGATTTCCTGTATCTCGGGCAAGGTCCAGAGGCGCCAATAATAGCTGAAGGCCCTGTCCATCCGGGACTTGTCGGGGAATTCGAAATGAATCTGGCAGTCCATGCACGAGTCGATCGGGTTGAATGTCACCTGGTCCCAGATATAGGTGAATTCATTGCCGTCCTCATCCTGGCATTCACGTGACTCCTGAATGATCATGGGCGCTTCGTAGCCGCCATAGGCGTCAAGGAAAAGAATCCCGTCGGATACGAGACCATCCAGCACGTTGATGAAATACTCGCGCAGGTCATCACGCGTCAAAAACAGGTAATAGCTGAAATTCATCGCAAGGACGATGTCTGCAAGGCCGGGGCGTGTTTGCAGCACGTCCTCGTTGAGCAACTCGATACGTTCCAGCTGCTCCTCGTCCAGCTGCGTCAAGCGGTTCAAACGACCCCATTCGAGCACTTCCCGGTCAAGGTCGACACCAACAGCCTGGTGATCGTCATCACGGATAACCCATTCACAGGCGGTATTGGCGGTGCCGCAAAAGTCCTCGCGCAGGAAAACAGCGGGACGGTCGCGTAGTTCGGACCATGTCTGTTCAATAAAATCGATTTCGGCCTCGACGTCCTGAACCGACTGCTGATACAGCAGGTGGCGGTCAGCCAGCGCCGCTAATGAGCGGCCGGGTTCAGGAACCGATGGCTTGATAGTTTTCCGAAACATACTTGTCAATCAGGGCGAGGAAATCCGCGGTCAAATCATCACCCCTTAGCGTGGCGGCCTTGACACCGTCGATAAAAACGGGCGCCACCGGTGACTCGCCGGTGCCGGGAAGACTGATACCAATATTCGCCTGCCGGCTTTCGCCCGGTCCGTTGACGATGCATCCCATGACCGCGAGGCTCAGGTTTTCCACGCCTTGATAACGGAGTTTCCATTCAGGCATCCGGCTGCGGACGTGGCTGGTCACCTCTTTTGCCAGTGACTGGAAATAGGTGCTGGTCGTGCGGCCGCAACCCGGACAGGCGGTTACCATGGGTGAAAAGGCCCGCAGACCCATGCTCTGCAACAACTCCTGTGCGACGATAACCTCGTCAGTGCGGGACTGCCCCGGCTCGGGTGTCAGGGAAATCCGGATCGTGTCACCAATACCCTGCTGCAACAGCACTGCCAAAGCGGCGCTGGATGAAACGATACCCTTACTGCCCATACCCGCCTCGGTCAATCCGAGGTGCAAGGGGTAATCGCAGCGATTTGCCAAATCATGGTACACACGTATCAGATCCTGGACACCACTCACTTTGCAGGAAAGGATGATCCGGTCGTGCGCCAGGCCCAGTTCTTCGGCCTGCCGGGCGCTGTCGAGTGCGGAGCGTAGCAGTGCTTCACGCATCACTGCATCAGCCGCCTGTGGCTTGGGGCTTTTTGCATTCAGGTCCATCAGGTGCGCAAGCAACTGTTGATCCAGGCTGCCCCAGTTGACACCGATGCGAACCGGTTTGTCATGTTCAATGGCAAGCCCGACGATCGTGGCAAACTGATCGTCGCGCTTTTTTCCAAAGCCGACATTACCCGGGTTGATGCGATACTTGGCCAGCAAGCGGGCACATTCCGGATATTTGTGCAACAGGTGGTGGCCGTTGTAATGGAAATCACCGACCACCGGAACATCGCAGGACATCATCTCCAGGCGTTCCATGATGCCGGCCACCGCAGCAGCCGCGTTTTCGGTATTGACAGTGATACGTACCAACTCGGAACCGGCTCGCGCCAATTCCGCAATTTGCGTGGCCGTCGTGCGAATGTTTTCGGTGTCGGTATTGGTCATGGATTGCACCACGACCGGGTATCCGGACCCGATGCTGACGCCGCCGACGTTGACGGTCGGTGTTACACGCCGCGCGCCCGTTTCAGTTTCCGAATTCATGCCGGATCAATCACCGGGCAAGCCGTCGCCGGATAACTGCTTACCCTCCCGGCTCATGACCGGCCAGGCGGCGTGCAGGTATTCCCACATCGACCACAGCGTAAGCGCGGCCGCAAGATAAAGCAGTAACTCACCCACGAGTGCAACCGGTATTCCCAAAAAGTCATGTTCATATAGCAGGCAACTGATCGCCGTCATTTGAAAAATGGTCTTGAATTTTCCGAGAACGCCGACTTTTACCGTACCACTCTCACCCATCTCGGACATCCATTCCCTGAGGGCCGAAATCGCGATCTCGCGACCAATGATGATGGCCGCAGACAAGGTCAGAAATATCGGCGGAAACACGATCGGAGGCGGTATGTGCACCATTAATACCAACGCCGTGGCGACCATCAACTTATCCGCAACGGGATCGAGAAATGCACCAAAATCTGACATCAGGTCCATGCGCCGCGCCAGGTGACCATCAAGCCAGTCGGTGATTGCGGCGAGGATAAAAACCGCGGCTGTTGCCAGTGGCGCCCAGACGTACGGAAGGTAGAAAAACAAAACCAATACTGGAATCAGCGCAATCCGCAACAGCGTGAGGATCATCGGGAACGTCAATTTCATCGCTTTTGTCCGATTATGGCTATGTTCATATTATCGCAGACGGCCGGGTCATTTTGCAGGTAAATAACAACGGATTGCTATTTTTTCACACAATACATTCATTCACTCTTAATGCAAAGCTTTGAAGATCCGACCAGCCAATTGCCGGTTGATCCCCGGTATACCTGACAACTCCTCGATTCCCGCCTTTCGCACACCCTGAATACCACCGAAATGGGTCAACAAGGCACGTCGCCGGCGAGCCCCGACCCCAGGGATATCCTCCAGTACCGAATGGACTGCAGCTTTCTGGCGGCGGCCACGGTGACCGGTAATGGCAAAACGGTGTGCTTCATCCCTGATTTTTTGTACCAGGTGTGAGGCGGAAGATTCCGGGCCCGGCCGAAGACTGTGGGGCGCGAACGGCATAACCCACTCCTCGTAACCCGCGCGCCGTGACGGGCCCTTGGCGATGCCGATCACCGGAATGTCGCCAAGACCGCATTCTGAAAGCACTTCAACGGCGATGCCCAATTGCCCTTTCCCGCCATCGACGAGAATCAGGTCCGGCATGTGGCCCTCTTCTTTTTGCAGTTTCTGATACCTGCGGGTCAAAACCTCCCGCATCGCTGCATAGTCATCACCAGGCTCGAAACCCTTCAGGTTATAACGGCGATAACGGGATTTGACCGGTCCATCAACATCAAAAACGACGCAAGAGGCCACCGTTTTATGACCCGAAGTATGCGAAACGTCAAAACATTCAATGGCTTTGGGCGTTTCCTCCAAGCGCAGCAATTCGGCTAACTGCTCCAATTGCTGACTGATGCGGGTTGTCTCCGAACTGCGCATGTGGAGCGCATTCAGTGCATTTCTGCCGGCAAGTTCAAGCCAGTTCCGTCGGTGACTGCGTGGATGGGATTGAATCCTGACCTTACGGCCGCTGCTCTCGCTGAACACCGCTTCAAACAGTTTTTCCTGCTCCAGCGGATGCGAAATGATCAGCTCAGGCGGTGCCTTGCGGTCACGGTAATACTGACCCAGGAACGCGTGCAGCACTTCTGCGTCCGAATGATCCTCGGAGCGGGTGGGGAAATAGTCCCGCTGACCCAGGCTGCGGCCGCCACGAACAGAAATGACCTCGATGGCGGCACTGCGGCCCAGCCGGGCGAGCGCTACGATATCCAGATCGCCGTTACCCGTCGAGACAAACTGCCGCGCCTGCATCTGCTTCAGGAGATTGATTTGATCGCGATAGTGAGCCGCTTGTTCATATTCCTGCAAACCGGCTGCGTGTTCCATACGCTTTATCAGGCGGGCGATCACCTTGTGGCTTTGTCCTTGCAGAAACAGCAAGGCGTCGTCGACCTGCCCCGCGTACTCCGCGGCACTGACCTTTCCCACGCAAGGGGCAGTGCAGCGTTTGATCTGGTATTGCAGACATGGCCTCGTGCGGTGGCTGAAATAGCTGTCTTCGCAGTTTCGTAAAAGAAACAGTTTTTGGATCAGGTTAATACTTTCCCTGACCGAACTGGCCGACGGGTACGGACCCAGATAAAGTCGATCCTTATCCCTGCCCCCACGGTGAAAAGCGATGCGTGGGAACTCGTGATCACTGCCGAGCATCAGCCATGGATAGCTCTTGTCATCACGCAAAAGCACGTTATATCGGGGTTTAAGCGACTTGATCCACTCATTCTCGAGCAGCAGGGCTTCGGCCTCGGAACGCGTGAGGCTGACTTCGATGGTATGGATGCGTGCCACCATCCGCATGATACGGTCGATTTTCGGCCGGGCATCAAAATAACTGGACACGCGTTTTCGCAAATTGGCAGCCTTGCCAACGTAGAGCACGGCACCCAAAGAATCACGCATCAGGTAAACACCGGGACCGGAGGACAATCGCCGGGCGTATTTACTGCCATCAAAACCCGCCGTGGATTTTTGTGGCTCCGCGTCTGTCACCTCTGCTCCAGGCTTCCCTCGATATTCTTCAGCAACCCCTGCGTGGCGGATTGCAGCAATTTGCACATCATGTTGAAACCCTCCATTCCGCCGTAGTAAGGGTCCGGAACCTCTTCAAACGGTGCGTGCGGGTGGTATTGCATCATCATTTTCAGGCTCGCTTTGGAACCGCTGGGGCGGATGCGTTGCAAGTCCTCGTAGTTGTTATGGTCCATTGCAATAATCAGGTCGTAGTCCTCAAAATCGGAAACACTGACCTTGCGGGCCCGCAGATGACCGATATCGACACCAAAGTTCTGTGCGGTTGCGACCGCCCTGGAGTCGGGTGCCTGGCCGGTGTGGTAACCGTGGGTGCCGGCAGAATCGATAGAAATTTGCTCACTGAATCCGGATTCTTGTAAAGCGGTTGCGAAAAAGCCTTCTGCTGAAGGTGATCTGCAAATGTTCCCCATACATACAAAAAGTATATTAATCATAGTTTTATTAAATATTTATAATGTTGTATTTCTAATTAATCGCCGGGCACGTTCCAAATCTTCGATCGTGTCGATACCCGCAGGAATGAATTCGCTGGCACGGGCCATTACGATACGTCCACCTTGTTCCATTATACGTAACTGCTCGAGGCGTTCGCTTTTCTCCAGCGGTGTTGGTGCACAGGCCGTAAAGTGGCGGAGTGCGGCCAGGCGATAGGCATACAGCCCCAGGTGCCGCTTCCACTCCACACCGGCCGCGATGGCCACGTCAAGCGATTCATAAGCGCGTGCGAACGGAACGGGCGCGCGGCTGAAATACATGGCGCGGTTCTGCGCATCGGTGACCACCTTAACCACGTTCGGATTCCGAACTTCGGCGGCTTCCGTAATCGGCCAAAAAAGGCTCGCTACTTCACAATCCGCAGATTGAGTCAGTAACGCCGCAACCTGATCAAGGCAGACGGGCGGCATAAATGGCTCATCTCCCTGTAGATTGACCACCAGTTGATCGTCAGGCCAGGACATTTTCGCAGCACATTCGGCAATTCTGTCGCTACCGCTTTGATGTGCTTCAGCCGTCATAACAACCTGTGCACCAAATGCCTCGGCGGCATCGGCGATACGCCTGTCATCCGTGGCAATGATCACGGACCGTGCAGCCGATTCACTCGCGCGCAGCCAAACACGCTGTAACACGGGCTGTCCCGCGAGGTCCAGCAATGGCTTTCCAGGCAAGCGTTCAGAGGCAAACCGGGCTGGAATAACGACATGATAGGCAATTGAATTGACCGTACACATCTAATGTCCCGTACCGCAAATAAGAGCCGTTTCAGAGCCCCGCAATGGGCTTAATGCAAGGCGCAGTCCGCCGGGAATGGCGCATCCTTGCCAAGGATGGTAACGTCGCAGTGGGCCCCCGCAAGGCCTGACAATAAGTGCCCATGCGCGTTGTGGCAGCCCGTCGCAATAGCTACGCCTATTACGCCTCGGCGCGCCTGGCGCCAGGACGCTTCTTGTGGTGTTGAAATGGCACTTATTTGCGGGACGGGACACTAGCCTTCTCCATTAACTTTACCAGCTGATCCTTAAAACGTGTTTCAAACACAGCTGGCAATTTTGCATCCACCGGCAGATACCAGGCATTCGCGAGCCCGAGGGAACGGCACTTGACGGCATCTTTCTGCGTCATGATAATCGCTGCACCCGCCGGAATTGAACAAAAATCGTCCGGGCTGAAAAAATGGTGGTCGGGAAACACGTGCGAACCGGCCGCGATTCCCTGGTCATCCAGCGTCTGAAAAAAACGCAGCGGATTCCCAATACCCGCAATCGCATGAATTTTAATTCCGCTATATGTTTGCCGGAATTCTTCTGCCGAAATGACTGTTTTGTTATCGAGCGAACATACCTTGTCAGCCCACAGTTGCATGATCGACACAACCAGGTCCTCCGGTTGTTCGCTCCATACCCCGTTGGTAATGACATAATCGACCTGCCCGATGCGTCCGGCGGGTTCACGCAGTGGCCCGGCTGGTATCAGGTGACCGTTGCCGAGCCCACGCGCGCCGTCGATCACGCAAATCTCAATGTCGGGATCCAGGTCCGCGTGTTGAAGTCCGTCATCCGAGATGATCAGGTCGAGGCTCATTTCTTGCAGTTTAACGACGGCCTCGGCGCGGCGTCTTGCGACCACGACGGGCAAACCGGTGCGCTCTGCCAGCAATACCGGTTCGTCCCCGCAGTCGCGGGGGTCGCTGTCGGCGCCGACCACCAGGGTTTCGGTGCTTTGTCTGCCATAACCGGTCGTCGCGACCCCGGCGCTGATCCCCATCTCGGTCGCGATCTCGCACAAGCGTATAACGAGCGGCGTTTTACCGCTGCCGCCTGCAGTGATATTTCCCACCACGATGAGCGGTATTCGGGAGCGGTGCCGTGCCAAGCCGTTTGTGCTTTTTTTTCTGCGGTATTCAAACGCGGCGAGATAGGCTGGCTCGAGCACTCGAAGGTACCAGGGCGGCGTGTGCGTGCCATACCAGTGCCGTATCAGCCAGTTTTCAATCTCTGCACGCATGGGCGTATGTCAATCCGAAAGGTGATCCTGGTTCTCGAACTGGGTGTGATACAGACGGGCATAAGCTTCGCCCCTGGCCAGCAGTTCAGCATGCGTGCCCTGCTCTATTACCTTGCCTGCTCCCAGCACAATGACCTGGTCGGCGTTCTCGATGGTGGACAAACGGTGTGCAATAACCAGCGTCGTGCGGCCTTTCATGACCTCTTTAAGTGCATCCTGAATCGCCCTTTCCGACTCGGAGTCGAGGGCGGAGGTGGCCTCGTCGAGAATCAGAATAGGTGCATCCTTAAGCAGCGCCCTGGCGATGGCCAGGCGTTGACGCTGGCCGCCCGAGAGCAGCGTTCCGGTTTCTCCCAGAACCGTATCCAGACCATCCGGCAATTGCTCGATAAATTCCATCGCATACGCAGCCGTCGCGGCACGGGTAATCGCATCCCGGTCGATATCCTCGAGTGCACCGTAGGCGATATTGCCGGCAATTGTATCGTTGAACAACACCACGTCCTGGCTGACCAGCGCAATCTGCCTGCGCAGATTATCAAGCTGGTAATCCGCGAGTTCGTGTCCGTCGAGAAAGATATGACCCTGGCTGTAGTTATAGAAACGCGGCAACAGACCTGCCAGCGTGGTTTTGCCACTGCCGCTTTGTCCGACCACGGCCGTTACGCTGCCAGCGGGAAAATGCAGGCTTATGTTGTCCAGTACCGGCTGATGGCTGCTGTCATACTGGAAACTGACGTTTTGGAATTCGATATCACCCGTGGCACGCTCTACGATCAGGTTCCCCGCGTCCTGTTCCTTTTCAGTATCGAGGACAATAAAAATGCTTTCCGCCGCAGCGATGCCCTTCTGCATTTGCGACTGCACGTTCGTCAGCCTTTTCAGCGGTGGGATGGTTGCGATCATGGCGAAAAATATAGCGGTAAAAGTACCTGCGGTTATCTGGCTCAGCATCGCCGGGCGGGTCGCGATCAGCATCAATACTACCAGGGCGATTCCCGCGGCGAACTGCACCAGCGATGAACTGAACATATGCGTCGCAACCATGCGCATGTGCAGGCGGCGTGTACGTTCGTTTACACGTTCAAAGCGCTCTCTTTCGGTTGCCTGGCCGAGAAAAACCTTTACGACCCGCTGTCCGACCACCGCTTCTTCAGTCACGTGTGCGACGTCACCCATCGAATTCTGGATGTTACGGGAAATTTTGCGGAATTTGCGGCTGATCACGGTGACCACCATCGCAATCACCGGCACCAGGATCAATAGCACCGCGGTTAATCGGGCGTTTGTCCTCAACATCAGGGCGAAGAGGTAAATTAGCAGCATGATGTCACGGAAAGCTGAAATAACGGCCTTGGTCGCGGCGTTTGCGACCTGTTCACTGTTGTAAGCGAGTTTTGAAATTAACTGTCCGGGTGAAGTACGGTCATAGAACGTCGCGGGTAATTGCAGGTAACTGGAAAACAGCTCCCTGCGCAGGTCGGCCACAACACGTCTGCCGGTCCACTCCATTCCGTAGTTTCCGGCGAAATGACCAGCGATGCGCAACATTACCACCCCCATCACCCCGGCAGCCAGCCACAAACCGTAAGCGGCATCCTTCTCAACGAAAACGCGGTCAATCAGTGGTTTGACGAACCCGATAAACATGGCCTGCATACCGGCGTCGAGGCTGACACCCACGATCCCGATGAGAAACATCCCCCAGTATTTCCGCGTATATCCCCACAGGCGTTTGTAAACGACAGCCGCGGTCAATGAAACGGGATCGCCGGGCATTATTGATCTTCTGTAATCTGTTCGGTTGCTATCGATAAACGGGAAAATCCAAGCTGGGCCGTCACGTCCATCGCGGTTACAACAAAGTGATGCGGGGTTTCAGCGTCCGCCCGCAAAATAACCGGAATATTGCGATCGTCGCCTGCAGCCTCGATAAATGCCGCCTGAAGGGTTGATCTTTTTCCATCGATCAGTTGCCTGTCATTGAGATAAAACTGTCCCTTGGCGTCGATCACCAACTCGAAACTATCGGGTTGGTCTTCCATTGCACTGACATTTTGCGCTTCCGGCAGATCGACCTTCAACACCGCCTGGTGTTCGAAAGTGGTACTCACCATGAAAAAAATCAAAAGCAGAAATACAACATCAATCAAACTGGTCAGACTGATCTCGGGATCTTCGGAATTGGAGGATGCGCGTAGTTGCATGGACTAAACCTCAAATGACCTATGACTGCCCACCGAGACATTACCGCGTTCGATACAGTCGATCAGGCTAATCGCCTTCTCTTCCATCGAAATGACATATTCAGCGACCATGCCACGGAAAAACCGGTAGAAAAAATAGCTGGGTATCGCGACTGTCAGGCCGGCTGCGGTGGTGATCAATGCTTGCGATATACCACCCGCCAGTACGTTGGCATCACCCACACCGCTGATCATGATGGCGGAAAATACCTTGATCATACCGACCACGGTGCCCAGCAAACCGAGCAGTGGGGAAATACCGGCTATGGTGCCCAGCGTGTTCAAAAACCGCTCCAGATCGTGAACAACATGACGGCCGGTATCTTCGACCGCTTCCTTGATGACTTCCCTTGCACGTTTCCGGTTGTCCAGCGCTGCAGCATAAATACGGCCCAACGGAGATTCTCTTCTCAGTTGCTCCAGGTGTCTCCCATCCAGTTCGTGTCTGGCGGCCCAGTCTTCAACCATGCTGCTCAGGCCATCCGGAATAACCTTGCTCCTGCGCAAGGTCCAGAATCGTTCAATGATGATGGCAACCGCCAGGGTCGAGCAGAGCAGGATCGGCACCATCAGCCAGCCACCGGCGAGAATAATTTCAAGCACGCGGTTTCACTCCTGTGATTATTTCTGAGCGGAATAATACCTGAAGCCCGGTTTTATATCCCCCCCGAATTTATCCGGCCATCCGGACAATCAGGGGCAAGCCGGATCAGCAGACCAACGCCAAATCGCATCACGGTGTACACGGGCGGAGCGGATTTCCAGGTCACCTGTCTCATGGCTTAACATCCGGATACCACCGCATTGCGCGGTATTCAATGTCAGGGTGTGAGCCCTGGCATAGCGTTCGAGAACATCGCTGCGCGGAAATCCAAAACGGTTGCCGGCAGCAGCGGAAATGATTGTCCATGCCGGCCTGACCGCATCGAGCAAAACCTGTGAGGAAGATGAAGAACTGCCGTGGTGCGGTGCACTCAGAATTGCATACGGTCCGAGCCCCCGCTCGGCCAGGCGTTGTTCCACGACATGGCTGATGTCCCCGCTTAACAACAGGCTGATACCCGGACCCTTTACACCGATAACACAGGAGCTGTCATTGCCCAGGTATGGCAGGCCGGGTGACGGGTGCAACACCCTGAATTGCAGATCGTCCCAGGTCCAGTGCCGGGGTGCCCTGCACGGTCTGATGCCCGCTTGTCTTTCCGGAAGGCTCGCGAGGTACTCGGCACCAGGAAATACCGACATCAGTCTTTTCAGCCCACCGGCGTGATCAAGATCGGCGTGACTTGCAACTACCAGGTCGGGTCTCAGGCCGGTCGCCTCGATCATCGGTTGAACGGTTCCGTCGACCATGTTAAATCCGCCCTCCCCATCAATACCGTTGCCCGGACCGGTGTCATAGACCAGTTGATGGTTGTGCGTGGTCACTAGCACCGAAAGACCCTGCCCCACGTCCAGAAAATCAATTTGGCGTTCAGTTTTGCCGCGCTCGACATGCCCGGGCAAAAGCAGTGGAAGCATCAGCAGCAGTCCGGCGGCCCGGCCAGGCATTCCCCGCGGCAGCATGAAAACCGCTGCCCCCAGCATGGCCAAAATCACCACTGTCATAGTGGGAGCCGGGGTGGAACTGAAACCGGCAGGCTGGAGTGCCGATAACCGGTCCAGCACCAGCAAAAGCCAGTGTGCAGAATACGCCGCAATGTTGAGAGCCCAATCGGCCAATGGCCCAGGTAGCCATAGCAGGACCATCGCGACCAGTATCGATGGCACGATCAGCAGGCTGACGACGGGGATTGCAACAAGGTTCGCCAACAGTCCCGGCACACTGGCCTGCTGGAACCAATAAATTCCCAGTGGCGCCATCACCAGTGAAATACCCAGTTGTGCAACGAGCATTCTTTGCCACACCGGCATGCGCCCGGAACGGGGTATGAACAGCATCATCAAAACACCCACCGCGATAAATGAGAACCAGAAACCGGCGCGCAGGGGCGCAACGGGATCCGCCACAATAACCAGCGCCATTGCAATCAACCAGGCCTGTAGCGGATGAACGTTCCGCCGGCTTAAATATGCGAGGGTGGCAACCGTCAGCATGATCAGTGCGCGCTGGGTGGAAACGCCGAAGCCGGATAAGGCAGCGTATGCAGCCGCCGCCGTCCATGCGGTAAGCCATGGCAGGGCAACAGCAAGTCTGAGTTTCAGACCGACAGACAGTAATATCAAACTTATTCTGCCCAGGTAGAACCCCATAACGGCTGCCAGGCCGATGTGTAAACCGGAGATTGCCAACAGGTGTCCGGTACCCGTGGCCGACAAAATCTCCCTGTCCCGTTTGAGCATGCCGCGCCGATCGGCAACCGCCAGCGCGGCCAGCAATCGAAAGGCCGGTCGATCACCGGCCCTTTCAGCAAGCTTGTCCAGCACCAACTCCCTCCAGTGTTGTTTATCGAACCATGAAGGGCCGGAGAGGCGGATATTCCCGCCATCCCCGACATGGGCAAGCGCGCCGATACCCTGCGTAAAATACCAACGCTCCATATCCACGCCGTGAAAATTGACCCGGCCCCTGGCGGCACGCAGAACCAGTTGCAGCCGCCAATGCTCACCGGCGCGGATTAGCGGTATATTCGATACTGAGCGATTCGTCCGGTGTCTCTTCTTGTACCAGTAAACCTGTATTTTTTTTGGCAGCTCAGCAACACCCTGATCTGGCAAAAAAGTGAAGCGCACGCCATCAGCGGTGACTTCAGGCAGACTACCGATCACACCATCAATTTGAAGTTCTGATTTGATTTCCGAGAAAGGCAAACGTTCCGCAAGTCGGTGATTGACTGCCATCGTGCTGGTCAAGAACAGCAATGGCGCCAGACAATACACCCGTGAACCGGGGTTAAGCCTCAATCCACACAATGCGACAAATGGCAGAAGCAAAAGCGCAACCCCGGACGGTAGCGTGGATACGAACAGGAACGGCGAAATCGCCCCCATGATGAGCAGGATCCAGAATTTCAATGATCCCCCTTGTGCTCTTGCAATGCGTTGATTGCAAATGCGCTGACAGTTAGCCGCTTATATTGGTTTCAGACTCCCCATATGTAACTCATAACGCTGATTCATGCGCGCGGCGAGGCGCATGTCATGCGTCACAAGGATCAAACTGGTGTTCAACTCCGTGTTGAGTTCAAGTAGTTGTTCAAATACCTGGTTGGCAGTCCGTTCATCCAGGTTGCCGGTTGGTTCGTCACCCAAAACACAGCCAGGTTGGCCAACCAGCGCGCGGGCCACCGCCGCACGCTGTCTTTCACCGCCTGACAATTCCCCCGGCTTGTGGTCCAGGCGCTGCCCGAGTCCGACTTTTTCAAGCAGGTCCGTGGCATGCTTTGCGGCGTCGGAAATGCTTTCACCGCGAATCAGCAAAGGCATTGCGACGTTTTCCAGCGCAGTGAACTCCGACAGTAAATGGTGGAATTGGTAAATAAACCCAAGACGGGAATTACGCAAATCACTGCGTTCGCGGTCACTCATCCGCCACAGCGAGCGATCGTCGATAAATACTTCTCCATCGTCTGGACGGTCGAGACCACCCAGGATATGCAACAGCGTGCTCTTGCCGGCACCCGAGGCGCCGACGATCGCCAGGGAAGTGCCACCGGGCACCTGCAAACTGACATCCGCCAATACCTGCACACGTTTTGTGCCCTGCCTGAAACCCCGATTTATTCCGACCGCCTGGATGACGATTTCTTTTTGCTCATTCATATCGCAATGCCTCTGCCGGATCGGTTCTCGAGGCGCGCCAGGCGGGATACAGCGTTGAGAGCAGTGACATACCCAGCGACATCGCAGCGAAAGCAATGACATCGGACTGGCGCAGGTCCGAAGGCAGTTCAGTGATGTAGTAGATGTCGGACGGGAACAGGGAGAAACCGAAAATACCTTCGAGGAACGGCACCACGGTCGCTATATTATGGGCCAGCAGGATGCCACCCACCACACCCAGGGCCGTGCCAATCATCCCGATGAGACTGCCCTGTACTACAAAAATCCGCATGATCGTACCGGCGTGCGCACCCATGGTTTTCAGGATCGCGATATCGGCCTGCTTGTCGGTAACGACCATGACCAACATGGAAATGATATTAAATGCCGCTACCGCGATAATCAGTGACAGGATCACCCACATCACGGTCTTTTCGGTTCGCACCGCCTGGAACAGGTTGCCGCGTTCCTGGCTCCAGTCCCTGACCCGGTAAGCACCTTCCAGTTGGTCTGAAATATTTCGTGCCACCAGCCAGGCCGAATCGAGGTCTTTCAATTTGAGACGAATTCCGCCAATGGAATCTCCCGGCATTCGCAGCAGCCTGGCGGCGTCCTCGATGTGAATCATGGCGAGATTGCTGTCGTTCTCATACTCCCCAAACTCGAACATGCCGACCACGGTAAAACGCTTCATCAAGGGACTGGCGCCAAAAGGGCTTGCCTTGAGCCGTGGCGCAATAACGGTCACCTTGTCACCCGGCCCGACCCTTAAGTGCACGGCAAGGCCTATGCCAAGCACGATGCCGAACTCACCGGCACGCAGGTCGTCCAGTTCACCGGCGACCATGTGCGTGGCGACATCCGAAACAGTGGCTTCGTAATCTGGAATAATGCCGCGCAGCAGCGCAGCACTCGATCCGTCGGCCTGCAACCAGGCGCCAGTCTCGATATAGGGTGCAGCGGCAATGACATCATCGCGCTGGTCGACCTGGCTGATCACTTCACGCCAGTTATCCAGAGGCTTATCAAGCGGCTGAATAGTGGCATGGGAAATCGCGCCCAGGATGCGGGAACGTAATTCTTTTTCAAAACCGTTCATCACTGAGATCACCGTTATCAACGTGGTCACGCCGAGCGCAATACCGAGCATTGACGTCAGTGAAATAAAAGAAATGAAATGGTTTTGCTTTTTGGCCCCCAGGTAGCGAAGGCCAATAAAGGCGGACAATGGTTTATGCATACGGGAATTAGACCATAACACCAGGGTTGCAACCAGTTGAATTTATGTACTGGCGCGTAGGTAAAAACAGATAATATCGATCAGGGCTGCAGATACGGCATGCAGGTTTATGCCAATTTTTCGAGTAAGTCGCCCAACTCGCCCGGTAATGGCGAACTGACAATCTGTTGCTCCCCATCGTTCGTGTAAAACCGAACCTGATGCGCGTGCAGGAATATACGCCTGAGGCCTTTTGATTTCCAGAATTTCTGGCGGCCTGCCGGTGAGTAGCGGTCATCGGCCGCCAACGGCAAGCCCAGGTGAGTGGCGTGAACCCGAATTTGGTGGGTCCGGCCGCTATGCAACTGCGCCTCCGCAAAACTGTATCCGGCGTAATCCTGCAACAGGCGGAAGGTGGTATGCGCGGGTTTACCGTCGGGATCGACACGCATGAATCCCTGTCCGGAACGCTCAAACTTGCCGATGGGTTCATTGACCTCAACAACTTCCTGTCCGAGTTTGCCGTCCAGCAGACACAGGTAGCGTTTTTCAACCTGGTCGTTGGTGATCTGGTAATTTAATTCCCGCAAAGCATCGCCATTGAGCGCGAGTAACAAACAACCACTTGTTTCGCGGTCGAGGCGGTGGACAAGATCGATGTTCATATCCGGCCGCAGCTTGCGCATCGCGTCGATGATGCCCCAGGCCAGACCACTGCCACCATGAACAGCCATACCGGCCGGCTTGTCAATGACCATGATCCCATGACCTTCATAACAGATGGACTGGTCCAGTAACTGCAGCACGGCCGGTGGAATGTCTCCGGGCTTGTTTTCACGCACGGACGCGGGTGGAATGCGGATAATGTCTCCCGTTTCCAGACGCGTGGAGGGTTTTGCCCTGCCGCCGTTCACACGCACCTGACCGGTGCGAATAATTCGGTAAAGAACCGAACGGGGCAGCCCTTTCAACCGTGCGCTGAGGAAATTATCCAGTCGCTGACCGTCGCGATCTTCGGTCACTTTGACCTGGCTGACGGCGGAACTTACTTTGTTCATTGGCAACTATCCCCAACTCATTGATAGAAAATGAAAAGACTGCTATATTGTGCGGGTAAGGAATTCGCCCTGCCGAATTGCCCTCCGATACCGCCTGATTATCTCACTTTAACCGTGCTTTAAATGGGCAGGACTGCATAGACACAGCGACAGTTTACACGTTGTTTCACTGGCGGAACGTACGAATTCATAAGCTGCCTGACAGCAGTAAAAACTTATTTTTAATGGCAGATTGACAAGCTGCCATTTGAGGCCCGGATCATTTTGTTGGTCTGGCTATTAAAACAATATTTGGTGCCCCCGGCAAAGATGCATGGCATCGTCGGGTCAGCTCAGTGGAAATGTGACGCAGAAACGTCATGTGGTTCCACTGCCGCCCCGTACCGGGGTGCCTGAGGAATAAAAAAATGAAAAGAATGCTGATTAACGCAACTCAGCCAGAAGAGTTGCGTGTAGCAATTGCTGAAGGTCAGACTCTGTTTGATCTCGATATAGAAGTCCCCTCACAGGAACAAAAGAAATCAAACGTTTACAAGGGGAAAATCACACGGGTCGAACCGTCACTGGAAGCCTGTTTTGTTGATTTTGGTTCATCCCGGCACGGATTTCTGCCACTCAAGGAGATCTGCGATAGCGCCTTTCTGAAGGATGCCGGGAAAAAAGGTGGCAAACTGGCCATCCGCGACGTGGTTCGCGAAGGTCAGGAAATTATTGTACAGGTTGAAAAAGAAGAGCGCGGCAACAAGGGCGCAGCCCTGACAACATATATTTCACTGGCCGGCCGTTACCTTGTGCTGATGCCCACCAACCCCACAGCGGGCGGTGTATCACGGCGCATCATCGGTAATGACCGCGACCATTTACGCGAGCAACTTCAAAAGGTCACCACCCCGGACAATGTGGGCATCATCATCCGCACCGCGGGCGTCGGTCGGGATGCGGAAGAACTGCAGTGGGACCTCGATTACCTGCTGCAACTGTGGACGGCAATTGAACAGGCCGCGGTCAACCGCCCCGCACCTTTCCTGATCCACCAGGAAAGCAATCTGTTCATACGTGCGCTGCGTGATCATTTGCGCAACGATATCGGTGAAATCCTCATCGATAATGAGGGTGTATATAACGACGCGCGCGAGTTTATCCAGCAGGTCATGCCGCATAATCTGAACAAGCTGAAGTTATATACCGACCAGGTGCCACTATTTAACCGTTACCAGATTGAAAGCCAGATCGAATCGGCATTTGCGCGCACCGTGCATCTGCCGGCGGGTGGTGCCATCGTTTTTGACCATACCGAAGCCCTGCTTTCAATAGACATCAACTCGGCCCGGGCAACCAAGGGTCTGGACATTGAAGACACGGCGTTTAGCACAAACATGGAAGCCGCCAAGGAAGTTGCCCGTCAGCTGCGTTTGCGTGACCTCGGTGGATTGATCGTCATCGATTTTATCGATATGACCGGCCGCAAGCATCAACGCGAAGTAGAAGAGTGTTTGCGGACTGCCATGCAGATCGACAAGGCCCGGGTTCAGATCGGCCGTATCTCACGTTTTGGGTTGCTGGAGATGTCACGTCAACGGCTTCGTCCCTCCCTCGGTGAGTCAAGCCAGGAAACCTGCCCGCGCTGTGACGGCCACGGCACCATCCGCAGCGTTGAATCACTCGCTTTGTCCATCCTCCGACTCGTGGAAGAAGAAGTCATGAAGGAGTACACCGGACAGATCATTGTCCAGGCGCCGACGGAAGTGATCAATTTTCTGCATAACGAAAAACGTTCCACATTGGCTGAAGTGGAATCGCGCCACAGGGTTCCGATTGTCATGCTGGCGAACCCGCATCTCGTGACGCCACATTTTGAAATCCTGCGCGTCAGAAAGTCTGACGTTAGCGATGCCCCCAGCTATACCCGCGTTGAACTGCCGGAAGCCCAGGTGGTGGCCAATGAGCGTACCCAGACCCATGCCACTGTGCCGGCGGGTCCAGCGGTCACACGGATCGTGCCAGACCGGCCCGCACCTGCCCGACCCGCACCTGTTCCTGCCCGCAGTGAGGAGAAAGCTCCCGGGTTGTTTGCCCGTCTCGCAAAAATTCTTTTTTCGCACTCGATAGAGGAGAAGAAAGGCAAGCCCGAACAAGCGCAACAGAAAACAGCCCTGGACCACAGTCAGCACAACGATCAAAAAGATCGGTCAAGACAGGCGCAGTCCAGCGCCCAGCAATCGAACCGGCGCTCTGGTAATAAACGCGGCGGTTCGGCGTCCCAGGGCGGCCCTCAATCGTCACAAACACAACGCAAAAAACAGCAACCAAAACAGGCACAGTCGAAGCAAGGCCAGGGTAAGCCAGATCATAAGCAGTCAACAGCACAGGGCAAACCCGATAAAGCTCATAGCCCGCGGCCACAGGCAAAACAGGACAATGAAGCGCCGGTAAAAGCTGTGAGCGCCGAGGCAAATGACAAGAATGTTGCGGAGTCCAAAGAGACGCGGAGTGATAACGCTGGAAATACCAAACCAGGGCAGAAGGAAGGTGGCGGTCGGCGCAGCAGTCGCAGAAGACGTTCTCCTTACAAAACGGGAGGCGTAAAGCAACGTCCGGAAACAGCGGAATCTCAATCCGGACCGGCTAAAGATGCCAGTTCGACAGCTGATGCCGCTTCGGAAGCGCACAAACCGGCAGGGAACACCGCTGACGGAGCTAATCAGTCATCTCCCGCCACCGGGAAACCCAAGTCGGCCGAAGCCGCACCGGCCAAGTCGGAAGCCCGCGAGGCGGCACCTGCCGTCAAGCAGGCCGATGAAAAGGCATCTTCAAAAGCGCAACCTGCTGAGTCCGCGTCCACTGAGTCGAAGCCCGCCGGGAACAAGCCGTCTGACTCCGACCAGGCGACCAAAGAGCCCCGTGAGTCCAAACCTGCCAAAAAGAGTGACGCTTCAGACAAGGCAGCAGGCAAAGATACAAAGCCTTCGGCAACAGAATCGGAACCTGGTCAATCGGCAAAAGGTGTTGACAAACCGGCCAAACCCAAAAAACGCGCGGCACGTAAGAAGGCAACGCACAAGAAAAAGGCCAAAAAGGCCGATGCAAAACCGGCTCCGGATAAGACCCGGGAGTCAACACCGCAGTCAGGCCCGGTGGTATCCGCTGAAAGAGACTCAAAAGGTATTTACACCCTGAAGCCACCGCCTTCGGAACAAAGTGCGGGCAAGTAATTAAGGCCGGTTAAAAGACCCTGGTTCGACAACGCTTTTAAATGTGCGGCCGGCCTCAGCCGGCCGCACGTGGATGACCTGACCTGCTGGCCGGTCGATACAAGCAGTTAACGCATCTCAGGCATTTTCGAGCAAACCGTAACGCATTGCCATGCGCACGAGTTCAACCTCGCTGCGCGCACCCAACTTTCCCAGTATCCTGTATTTATAGGTTGATATGGTTTTTGGACTCAAACACATCAGAGACGCGATATCCGGTATACGACGACCGTCCGTCAGCTTCAGCATCACCTCCATCTCCCGCGCAGATAGGTCTTCAAATGGCGACTCACTGGCCGAACCCTTCAGCATCGACAATGCAAGCTGTTTTGCGGCCTTGCTGCCGATATAGCGCTGCCCGCTGGCCACCACTTTTATGGCATGTAAAAACTCTTCAGCTTCGCAGTCACGCGTCAGGTAACCACTCGCCCCGGCATCCATCAGACGTGTCGGATAAGGCGGCTTGGCATGTACCGCCAATACGATGATCCTGGCGTCCGGATGAGTTCGTTTCAGTTTCCGGGTGATTTCAAAACCGGTCAAGCCGGGTAAGTTGATGCTGAGCAAGATGACATCGGGCCGCTTTTTTCTACAGCGACTGAGCGCCGCTTCCCCCGATGATGCTTCCGTGATTTGGGTAACTTCACCACTTTGGTCGAGGATATGCCGCAGCCCCGTCCGGACCAATGCCTGATCGTCGATAATAAGTATTTGAATCATGTCTTCCCCCCTTGGATTGATTCAGTATTTATGTGAATGTCCCTGACCCGCTCCCCCTTAAGACCGAAAACCCGCGAGCCAACCCCAATGGAGTGACTCATGGATTACCTAAACTATAGTTACAGGATTCGGGTCTGTCGACCCCGGTCGAGACTAACCGGCATTTCAAGCCGATTCCCTACAGTCATTTCATCCACTTCTCATCCACCGCTGATTCCGGAACCGAATCTGCATTATGTCTCAATATTTCCCAGCAGAGAGAATTGCGCAGTTGCAAATTTGCTGCTTTGCAGCATAATTAAATAAGTTATAATTACAATCTAGGGGGATTGTAAATAAGTACAATCACAATCTGGGGGGATTGGATTCTTGAAAGCGCTTCACTTTACGCCAGAAATTACCGACGAACTGGTCAGGGTGCATGAGCAATACCTCGTGCCGGCAGTCTATGCACAATGGGCGGCCAGGGTAGTGGATATTGCTGAGATTGAACACGGCCATCATGTGCTCGATGTCGCTTGCGGTACGGGCTCGCTGGCCCGCGCCGCTCTATTTGAAACCGGTCTTTCCGGCAAGGTTGTCGGCCTCGATATCAGCAAGAAAATGCTTGAATCGGCACACCGCCAATCGCGCCAGATCGACTGGCAGCTCGGCGATGCAACTTCCTTGCCGTTTGAAAAAAATCGTTTCGACCGGGTCATGTGTCAATTCTCATTGATGTTTATCGCCAACAGGGTGGCGGCGATCAAGGAAATGCTGCGGGTCTGCAAACCGGGCGGTCTCATCGTGCTGGCCATCTGGGGGCCTTTGCAACGGGGTGGTGCCTACGATGTATTGATCAATATGATAGAGGAGTATTCGGGTTCACATGCCGCGATGAAGATTTCATCGCCATGGAAGCTCGGCAAACCCGGCGTAATGGATGCATTGCTGCTTTCAACGGGTGTTGACGAATACGAATGCCACGAACGGGTCGGACAAGCCGCTTATCCTTCAATGCGGGCGTTTGTCGAAGCCCACCTGCGACTCGCCGACGAATACGATAAATTAAATGAAAATGCAGTCCAGGAAATCATGGCCAACGCAGCGACACGATTGCATTCATTCCTTGCACCCAATGGTCAATTGATCACACACCTGGATGCAAACATATTTACCGTCAAGGCAAGTTAAGCCTCTCTCGCCGTTTCACCACGGCCGGGTTCTTCGTGCGGCTTGACTTTGATGACAGGCCGTCCGGGCCGTTCGGAGCCAGCTCACTCTACCTTGATTTTAATGACCGTCCCGCCATAGACCGATACGATTGTGTCTATTTTCCTGTTACGTTTGTAAACCCAATTGGAAACGGTCGCATGAACCTGTCGGCCCCGATCATTGACAGTTTCTTTGCTATTATATTTTCTGACCGGTTTACCACACTTTTCTATAAGTGTATTACTCGTATCGCCATCCTTCACGAGCTTTCTGCCACATCTGAAGCTGTCAGCCGACAAGGTGCCGGAAAGCAAGACCAAGACCATAAATAGGAACAACCTCTTCATAAACTTTCTATCCCCTGTTAAATCCTCCAACCATGCTAGACCGTATCCATGTGCGCTAAATACCCGTATTCCGAATCGAGTGCTGTCGGAAAATATTTAAAATGACGCGGGGTAACTTCAACCGGTGTTGTGAAAGACCGCTTTGCGGCAGCGGCTTCAGACACAGCCATATGCAGTCAAATAAAAAACCCGCCAGGGGGCGGGTTATTTATTTGGCGGAGAGGGTGGGATTGACTCTGGCCTTCCATGGCCTTCGCCCTGCGGGCGTCGCCTGCGGCGACGTCTTCCCGGGCTTTCCTGCCCGGTAATTGAACCCAGGTGCTACGCACAGCGTCCTGCATCGAGCCATCCGCTCAGTCAAATAAAAAACCCGCCAGGGGGCGGGTTATTTATTTGGCGGAGAGGGTGGGATGACTCTGGCCTTCCATGGCCTTCGCCCTGCGGGCGTCGCCTGCGGCGACGTCTTCCCGGGCTTTCCTGCCCGGTAATTGAACCCAGGTGCTACGCACAGCGTCCTGCATCGAGCCATCCGCTCAGTCAAATAAAAAACCCGCCAGAGGGCGGGTTATTTATTTGGCGGAGAGGGTGGGATTTGAACCCACGAAGGGCTATTAACCCTTGCCGGTTTTCAAGACCGGTGCATTCAACCGCTCTGCCACCTCTCCAAAAATTATGTGGCACTTTTAAGACGCGCAGAATACAGAAAAATGAACGGGTGTACCACCCCTGTCTACCGGCATGTGACAGTTATATCGAAGTGCTTTAAGATTGTGCCTGCTTTGAATACCCTTTGGGCTCATTGGGGCATTGAACTAACACAAAAATGCCATATCTTAATAAATAACGTTATTACACACTTTGATGGAGATTTAGCTAAAACTATGAATCAATCACAAATCAGAACTTCAACTGCATTGCCTATGCCGGCAGTGGTGGCGAACAAGGTACTACGCAATACCTACGCCCTGCTTTCCATGACACTGTTGTTTTCTGCCGTGATGGCAGGTGTGTCCATGGCGTTGAACTGGCCCTATCCGGGTCCGATCATCGTGTTGGTCGGGTATTTTGGTTTGCTGTTCCTCACAACCAAACTGCGTAACAGCCCCTGGGGTATTCTTTCCGTGTTTGCGCTGACAGGATTTATGGGCGTCACGCTGGGTCCGATTATCAATATGTATCTTTACCGGTTTGGGAACGGCAGTGAGATTGTAATGATGGCACTGGGCGGCACCGGGGTCATATTCCTGGCGATGTCCGGGCTGGCGCTGACCAGCAAACGGGATTTCTCATTCATGGGTAAATTCCTGGGATTGGCATCCTGGTGGCATTCCTTGCGCGCATGGGCAACCTGTTTTTCCAGCTTCCGGCGCTGGGACTGGCTATTTCGAGCATGTTCATACTGTTGATGGCCGGCCTGATCCTCTACCAGACACAGCAAATCATACGTGGTGGAGAGACCAATTACATCATGGCGACGGTGACTTTGTTTGTCAGTATATTTAACCTCTTTATCAGTTTGCTGCAGATACTGGGTTTCGGTTTTGGCGACGACTGACGCCTGAAACCTTGCAATGAAAAAGACCCGCTTGATGCGGGTCTTTTTTTGTTTTGAAACAAGCCTTGAAGACAGGATCAGGGGGTAATGACCTCCAAGCCGCCCATATACGGACGCAACACGTCCGGAACCCGAATTGAACCATCCTGTTGCTGGTAGTTTTCCAGAACTGCTATCAGGGTGCGGCCAACGGCCAGGCCCGAGCCATTCAGGGTATGCACCAGTTCGGTTTTGCCGGTATCCGGGTTGCGTACCCTGGCCTTCATTCGTCGCGCCTGGAAATCGCTGCAATTGCTGCAGGACGATATTTCACGGTATGCACCCTGCCCCGGCAGCCAGACTTCGATGTCATAGGTCTTGGCGGCTGAAAAGCCCATATCACCGGTACACAATACGATCGTCCGGTAGGCCAGGTTCAATTTTTGCAGGATCCTCTCGGCATGGCCGACCAGCGCCTCGTGCGCCTGTTCCGATTGTTTCGCCTGCACGATATGCACCAGCTCAACTTTTTCAAACTGGTGTTGGCGGATCATACCGCGTGTGTCCTGACCGGCCGAACCGGCCTCACGCCGGAAGCACGGTGTCTGTGCGACGTATTTGAGCGGCAACTCCTCGATGTTGAAAATCTGGTCGGCCGCAAGGTTTGTTACCGGTACTTCCGCCGTCGGCACCAGGTACCTGGGTGGATCGTCGGTGGTGGCGAAGGCGTCGTCGGCAAACTTTGGTAACTGGCCGGTGCCCTGCATGGTTTCCCCCTTAACGAGGTACGGCACGTAGACCTCGGTATAACCGTGCTCGCCGGTGTGTACATCCAGCATGAATTGGGCAAGGGCGCGGTGCAGACGGGCAAAGGATGATTTCAACAGGGTGAAACGCGCGCCAGCGAGTTTTGCAGCGGCTTCCGCATCCATTAGTTTGTGTAACTCTCCCAGTTCTACATGATCCCTGGGCTTGAATTCAAACTCGGGTTGCTGACCCCACCTACGCAGTTCGACATTATCGCTTTCATCAAAGCCAATGGGGACATCGGCCGCGGCGAGATTGGGCATGTCCAGCAGCCAGGCGGCCTGCTCGTCGCGTACTTCCCTGAACCGGGACTCAACGGTTTTAAGGTCGTCGCCAAGTTTGGTGACCGCGGCCAGCAAGGGTTGTATGTCTTCGCCTCTTGCCTTGGCCTGGCCAATGGATTTCGCGCTGGAGTTCCGTTGACTCTGTAGCTCTTCCACCTCTACTTGCAGTGTCTTACGAAGTGCTTCCAGGGCCTCGTACGCGGCGGAATCCAGGGTGTAGCCGCGGGTCTTGAGCGCGGCAACGGTTACATCCAGGTCATATCTTAGAATTTGGTGATCAAGCATTGAAGTTTCTATTGGTTGAAATTTGGCCGAATTGTAACACTTCAGTCGGGCAGCGCGGCGACTCCAACGACATCCGTACCCTCTGGCGGCGTGAAGTGAAACAAGTCCTGATCAGCCGGCTGGTTGACCTCTACGTTCGTAAAATGAATTTCGGTCCTTTGTCCAAAAGCGTCTTCCATAGCCATCATGCGAATCCCGCCCGGGACCAGCCCCAGGAGAATCCGCTCAAACTCGGAATCACTATCCAGGCTCCTCAATTCCAGCAGCATCATGTCATCAAAATCACCGAGTTCGGCGACTTTGAAACGCGTATCCAGGCGGCTGACGTCGGCAAGCACCATCAAGGGTGAATCCGTCGCCTGTTCGGACTGCGGTTTAACCGTCACCTGTTCCAACGATTGGTCATAGATCCAGATGTTCTTGCCATCGGCAACAATGATTTCCGGGAATTCACCGGTGTAAACCCAGCGCAGTTTATCCGGCACCTGCAGCCAGACCTGACCTTCGGTTTGATCCTGTATACGCCCGTCCTGCGATTTGACCGTCTGAGTAAATTCGGCCTGAAATCTCTGCAGGTTGGTGGCAAATCGTTCAAGTTCACCGCGGGCTGATCCGCCGTCAGCCGCCGCGGCAAAAGGAGCTGCGAGCAACAAATTCACCGATAAAATGGTGCTGACAAAAATATTCATGGTTAATCCCTGGGCGGTGGTGGTGCCAGTACTTCACGCTGACCGTTATGTTCGGGCTGAGAGACCACGCCACTCGACTCCATTTCCTCGATGATTCGCGCTGCGCGGTTGTAACCGATCCGCAGGTGGCGTTGAACACTGGATATCGATGCCTTTCTCGACTCCGTAACCCAGGCAACAGCTTCGTCATAAAGTTCATCCTGGTCGCTCGGCGTTTCCTTGGGAATACCGCTGGCACTAATGGTCAATCCATCGGTGGTCATTTGCGACTCTTCCAGTATTTCGTCCACGTAATTCGGTTCACCCAGCGATTTGAGGTAATTGACGACCGCATGAACTTCATGGTCATCCACGAACGCACCATGTACACGTTCGGGTATGGCTGTACCAGGTGGCATATATAGCATGTCACCGTGACCAAGCAGTTGCTCGGCACCCATCTGGTCAAGAATGGTGCGCGAATCGACACGTGAGGAAACCTGGAATGCGATGCGTGTCGGGATATTCGCCTTGATCAGGCCGGTTATCACGTCCACTGAAGGCCGCTGCGTTGCCAGGATCAAATGGATACCGGATGCACGGGCTTTTTGCGCCAGGCGGGCAATCAGTTCATCGATCTTCTTGCCCAGGATCATCATCATGTCGGCCAGTTCGTCGATAATGACAACGATATAAGGCAGATGCTCAAGATCCGGCGCTTCTTCGTCCGGATTAAATTCATCGGGCTTGAAAAGCGGGTCTTTCAAAGGTTTCCCGGCCTCAATGGCATCACGTACCTTTTTATTGAATCCCGTCAGGTTGCGGACGCCCTCCGCCGACATCAGGCGATAGCGCCGCTCCATTTCCGCCACGCACCAGCGCAAGGCATTGGCGGCTTCTTTCATATCGGTGACCACGGGCGCCAGCAAATGCGGGATGTCGGCGTAGATGGACAGTTCCAGCATTTTCGGATCGATCATTACCAGTCGGACTTCTTCGGGACCCGATTTGTATAAAAGACTCAGGATCATGGCATTGAGCGCCACGGACTTGCCCGAACCGGTCGTGCCGGCAACGAGAAGATGCGGCATCCGGGCCAGGTTCGCAACGACGGGTCGGCCTGAGATGCTCTTCCCCAGCGAAAGCGTCAATGGGTGTGATGATTTTTCGTAGGCCTCGGAACGCAGGATTTCCGAGAGGAAGACCATCTGCCGGTTGGTATTGGGTATTTCCAGACCGATGGTCGACTTTCCGGGAATCACTTCCACGACACGTACGGAAACGATACTGAGCCCGCGTGCGAGGTCCTTGGCCAGACCCATTATCTGCGCCGATTTAACACCGGCTGCAGGTTCCAGTTCAAAGCGTGTAATCACGGGGCCGGGGTGTACGGCTACAACGTCCACCTGAACGCCAAAGTCGGCCAGCTTTAGCTCGACCTGCTTTGAAAGCGCCTGCAGGGCGGGTTCACTATAGCCCGGCAACTGGTCATGGGGTTCGTCCAGCAAATCCAGCGGTGGTAGCAAATCCGTTGGAATGTGAGTAAACAGCGGTCGCTGCTTCTCCCGGGCGACGCGCTGGCTGACCGGCTCTTGCGGCATGCTGATCTGCGGTTCAATCTTGGGCGCCGTTTTACCCCTTTGACGGATTGAATCCGTTTTGCGAACTACCTCACGCTTGGCCTTTGCCCGTCGTCCCGCAAACCAGTCACGCAAATTGGCAATACTTGTGAGTAACCAGTCAAAGATACCAAGGGTGATTTTTCCGGTGATGTCCATGACCCGGAACCAGGACAAACCGGTAAACAGGGTAATACCGACCAGCATCATGGAAAACAGGAACAACGTGGCGCCGAGCATCCCGGTCCACTGTAGTAGCGGGGACGCAACCACCGCACCGATGACGCCGCCACCGTTGGCGGGCATACTGCCTGCCGGCGGCAGCAAATGCATATCGCTGAGCCCTGTCGAAGAAAGCAGGAATAAAGCCAGGCCGGTAATGACCGCGACCACCTCGATTACGCCCGTATCGGATTCGAGGGAATTTTTACTCCAGACCCGCCAACCGGCAAAAACCGAGATGACGGGCAAAAGATAGGCGACATAACCGGTCAAGCCCAGGAAGGCATCCGCGATCCAGGCGCCGAGAATCCGGCCGGCGTTCTGTACATGGTCAGAATTGGTGGTGCTGAAAGGACCCGGGTCGGTCGGACTGTAGGTAAACAGGCACGCAACCAGGTACACGGCTATCAGAATGGAAAGCAAAAATGCGCTTTCCCTGAGATGGTGTGTCAACCGGGACGGCTTTGTTGCGACTTGAGTGGCTTTCTTTCGAGCTTGCGGCAATGTTATCTACCTTATAAGGTTTATTATTTAAGTACTTAAAATTGAAGTTAAATGAAGCCTGCTTACGCGGCTATATTAACCTGTAGAAAATACATTTCAAGCCATAATGCCACAATCGTTTCCAAACGTGGCGTCAATCCTCAAGACAGGCATATGGAATATGGGTCCGATCAGTTAAAATGCAAAACTTGAATATGCATTTTGCAACCTCAAACTGGTCAGGGCAGAACATAGCAGCGCACATTATCAGGTACCTGGCGAGTAGATCGGGAGTCAGTTATTCACGGAGCAATTATACATGAGCGATATCAAACACCACCGCCTGCTGATTGTCGGTTCAGGTCCCGCCGGTTATACCGCGGCTATTTATGCTGCACGCGCCAACCTCAAACCCACGATCATTACCGGTATTCAGCAAGGTGGTCAACTGACGACCACCACCGACGTCGATAACTGGCCGGGTGATGCTGAAGGCGTGCAGGGTCCCGAACTGATGGAACGGATGCTGGCCCATGCGCAAAGGTTTGAAACTGAAGTAATATTTGACCATATTCACAGCGCTGACCTGAACCAAAAGCCATTCCTTCTGGAAGGAGATTCAGGCAAGTACAGCTGTGACGCACTGGTGATTGCCACCGGCGCCAGTGCAAAGTACCTTGGCCTGCCCTCGGAACAGGCTTACATGGGTCAGGGCGTGTCGGCCTGTGCGACCTGCGACGGATTCTTTTACCGTGGTCGTAAGGTGGCGGTCATCGGTGGCGGCAATACGGCAGCGGAGGAAGCGCTTTACCTCTCAAACCTGGCGTCTGAAGTCGTGTTGGTCCATCGTCGCGATGAATTGCGCGCAGAAAAGATCCTGCAGGACCGTTTGTTTGAAAAAGCAAGGAGCGGCAACGTGCGCTTCATGTGGGACAACAACGTCGAGGAGGTCCTGGGCGGCGATACCGGGGTATCAGGGCTGAAACTGATACATGCAAAAACCGGCGAGATTGCCGAGATTGATGTGGATGGCGTTTTTATCGCCATCGGCCACAATCCCAACTCGGAGGTGTTCAAAGGCCAACTCGATATGAAAAACGGTTATATAAAGATCAGGAGCGGTACCGAGGGTTTCGCAACCATGACCAGCGTACCCGGTGTATTTGCTGCCGGCGACGTCACCGATCACGTTTACCGCCAGGCTGTCACTTCAGCTGGCTTTGGATGCATGGCTGCACTCGACGCCGACCTCTGGCTGGAAGAGCAGAAAGTCACGACTGCCTGAATCGTGTTTTGCTGACGTCGTGATTCCGATACTCGGCCAGGATCCGGAATCACCGTTTCCACCAACACACGAGGCCCTTGACTACCCCCCGGGTCTGTTGGCGATTGGCGGAGATTTGTCCCCTCCCCGGCTCATTAACGCATACCGTCAGGGGATCTTTCCCTGGTTTTCCGATGACCAGCCCATCCTGTGGTGGTCACCGTCGCCACGTTGCGTGATTTACCCCGATAGCGTTCATGTTTCACGCCGCTTACGCCGGCGTTACAACCAGGGCGGGTTTACCCTGACCATGGACCAGTCCTTCAGGGCGGTCATTGAGGCTTGTGCTGGCCCACGAAGTGATTGCGACGGCACCTGGATTACCGCTGAAATGCAGACCGCCTACATCCACTTGCACGAAACGGGTATCGCGCATTCTGTTGAAATCACCTATGGAGACGAACTGGTTGGCGGCATCTACGGGCTGGCATTGGGGCGGGTGTTTTTTGGAGAGTCCATGTTCAGCAAAAAGGTGGACGCGAGCAAGATTGCGCTCGTGACATTGTGCCGCCAATTGCAGCAATGGGGGTTCGTGCTGCTGGACTGCCAGGTTAGCAATTCACATCTGCTGCGCATGGGTGCACAAGAAATTTCACGGCAGGCGTTTGACGGGTACCTGGCCTCGGCCGGCGGACCCGACCATTGGGGGCAGGAACTCTGCCCTGAAAAACGCTGGTAAGCTAGCCCGCAAATTGCACCAGCCGGTAGCGGGCCTCTCGATAAGCAAATGATTTGCTTGAATTAAAAGACATTATTTCAAATCAACCCCGCGGTACACTTTGTACCCGGCCCGCTACCTATCCCGGCTCTGGCTTGTGCAGACACCACTGGACTTGGTCTTCCTTCAGGTCATAGCTGCGGCTATGACCTTCAGTCCAGCTCGGCGCCCAGCGGCACCTGCCCGGCGCCACATTCCGAGATGCTGGTGCACAACCGGGCTAGCAGCCTGTCGGACTTGACCGATCGTAACGAGGGCAAGGTGAATTGATGCGCAGCATCAAGAGAGGGTACCCTGGGGTAAAATCCGATTTGAGATAGATTTTTCGATCTTTTGAGGAGAATAGCACCGCTATTTAACGAAAAAGATCGGGAAATCTGGCCAAATTCGGGTTTTTCGCACGACCACATGGATGTGGGAGGTAGGGTAACGCATGGAGCAGTTGCCGAGTAGATCATGTTAAGTCCGACAGACTGTTAGTCCGGTTGAGCGCCAACGTCCGGCGTTTCAAGCATGATGTACACGTATGTGATCATGTCCGAAGGCTCGGTCGTGGCGGGATCGGTAATGTAGTGTTCCCATGAAACCCCGCCCTGTCTCAAGCCGTGGGCCGACATGTATGCAGCGAGTTTCGCGTAAGTCGGCATCATTTCATCATAACCACCGTGGTGCACCGCCCTGACTGCTGGTCCCGACGGCGAAAGGCCCGATTTTATGTTACCGCTCAATTGCGGCGGGATTGTGTCAACCGGAATCGCCGCATCAAACTGGTAGCTGCCTTCCTCCCAGGCCCGCGTGATCGCCATCGGCTGTCCGCTCATGCCGATACCCGTCCGGTTCATAAATTCGCTGATTTCCGCATAGGCCGCCGCCATGACCTCGGCGATTTCGGCCGGATCCTGGCTGCTGCTCGAGGTCACATAAAGAATGTTCTGCGCGACGACATCGACCTGTTCGATCTGTAGTTGATTGAAATCCGACACCGGCAAGGACTCGGCGAAATGCTTCAGGTTGGAAAGACCCCTTTCATAATCACCACCCACCCAGCGGTCAAACAACAATCCGAAATACCGGGCCAGGAACGAGTCTACAATATTCACGCCCTTGGTCAGATCGGAGTCAAAAAACCATGTGATTTTGGTCTCATCACCCTGTGCATCCAGTTTAAACCCCGTATCAGCCGGCCCCTGGGCATCAAAATCCAGTTTGATGTTGATCTGCTCGTAAGGCCTGCTGGCCACGATCTCCTGCCACCCGCTTCCCACCAGGTGAGGGTCTCCGACCCAGCTCAGGCGGGCGCCGACACCCGATTCCGGGCCCGAAACGGAAAAGATAGCGTCCGGATCGCGCTCGGTCCAGGGAGACCATTTGTCAAAATACCGATAACCGTTAAGCAGTTCAAACATCATCGTGGCCGGTCGCTCAACGGTGATTGAACGTTCGATGTGCACCTCTTTGGGCAACAGAAATCCGGTCACCACGAATGCTGCAATCAGGAACAGGACTACGACGCCGGCTTTTTTCAAGGTTTTCTCTGTGGGTGATGGGAGTGATTAGCGTAAGAGTACAGAACTCGAAGGTCAAGACGGGTGTTTACCTGGACGCCCGGTCCCCCGTGCCCTCGCGGTCGGGAAGTTCGTGTACCTGGTTTTTGGGCTCGGCCACGTCCCGGTGAAGTTCGCTAAAAGGCGGCTCCTTTTGTGGAAACCAGTCCGGTACGCTGTCATCATCCTCCCAGCTGTAACGCTTGACAGGCGTCTGGTCCCAGCGCCGGTAAGCAATGGCCATTGCCACACCCAGGATGGCCCCAGCCAGGTGGAGTTCCCAGGACATGTTGGGACGTATCGGCAGGATTCCCCATATCATTGACCCATAAAGAAACCACACCATCACCGATACGGCCACTGAACGCATATCCAGGCGCAATAGTCCGCCGACAAATACATAGGCGAGCATTCCGTAAATGAGCCCGCTGGCTCCAAAATGCAGACTATCCCTGCCAATCATCCAGGCCAGTAAGCCCGATCCTATCCAGATCAGGGGGATGACCCGCATCGCGGAACGCGGATAAAAATAAAGCAAGGCCGTCAGACTGATAATCAGCGGTAATGTGTTCGAAAACAAATGCTCTGCCCCACCGTGGAGCAGGGGCGCCGTCAAAATACCGATCAAGCCATCCAGGTGCCTTGGTCGAAGACCGTAGTGGCTCAGGCCAAGTCCCAACACCGTGTCCAGGATCAGAATCAGCCACAACCCGCAGGTGGACCACAGGGCGATTTTCAAAGCCAGTCCAAAGCTTCTTCGCGCCCTCGGCGAAGCGGTGAATCGCGGATCGGGTTTGCCCAGGTGCACAGTGTTAACAGACCCTGACTAACGTAACGCTTCGGGCAACGCCGAAGCGATCGCTTCCCTGGTCCGGGTCATAAGGTCCCGGATGGTTTCTGCATCATCTTCACCTTGCACCTCGATCGCGGGGTGAATGACCATGCGAATCTTTCCGGGAGAGATCGTCAGGCCCCTTGGTTTTTGGATGTCATGTGTGCCGATGATGGTAACCGGTAATATCGGTAATTTCTGAGATGCTGCAACCCGAAACGCGCCCTTTTTAAAAGGTCTTAATTTTCCGTCCGGACTGCGGGTACCCTCTGCGAAAAAAAGCACGCCCACCCCGTCACCAACGTCCTCGAGCGCATCACTGACGGCCTTTCGGGCCTGGTCGGGGTTTGAACGATCGACGAAAATATGCCCGGCATTTTTACAGCCGATGCCAACACCGGGTACTTTACGCAATTCCGCTTTCAGCACCCATTTCAAGTCCAGCTTGAGCCAGCCGTAGACCAGGAAAATATCGTACTGGCTCTGGTGGTTGCAGACCACCACGTAAGATCTGGAGGGATCCGCGTTGACGGCACCATCGACGCTAACCCAGACGGGCGTCAGCCAGCAAAGCAGTCTTCCCCAGTTGGCGGCAACATAACGGCTTGCGATACGGGGGCTCGCTATCATCGCCACCAACACAACCGACCAACCGGTAAGAAACGTGAGCACGAGACCGATCGGGGCCAACACCAACCAGGCATAAATCTGGTAAAGCCAAAAGGCGATGCGCTTCATTCTTCCTGAAACCAGTTATAAAGAAGGGAGAGCCTAACGACAGATTGGGCCTGTTGCAAACGCTGGATTGGGAATCGGTTCGCCGTATATGGAGGGGGTGCGGTAACCGCACCCCCTCCATACCCTGGAAACGGGCTAATTGGATCAGGCCGCTTCGTCTTTGTGGTCCTGGGTCACTTTCTTCCTGGTGCTTTTTTCGCTGTCCAGGAGACGGCTAGCCGACTTGCCGATCTTTATCGTACGCGGCTTCATCGCCTCGGGAATCTCGCGTTCCAGGTCGATGTGCAACAGGCCGTTCTCGAGGCTGGCCCCGGTTACCTTGACGTGGTCCGCCAGGTTGAAGCGGCGCTCGAATGAACGGGTGGCGATACCGCGGTGCAGGTATTCGCCCGGTTCGTCAGATTCGTCGGCGCGGTTTCCGGTGACGAGCAAACGATTCTGTTCCGTGGTGATGTCAATTTCATCATCAGAAAAGCCGGCCACCGCCATGGTGATGCGGTAGTGGTCTTCGCTCGTTACGAGTATGTTGTAGGGAGGGTAGCCATTACCCTGGTCCTGGCGTGTCGCCGAGCTCATCAGTGAGGCCAGGCGGTCAAATCCAACTGAAGTTCTGTAAAGCGGTGAAAAATCAAAAGTAGTCATTTCCTTATTCTCCTTAAGAAGCAATAAAGTCTAATTAAAACATCCGCCACTATGGCCGGAAGTTGCCCGTGGCCCCCGAAGGCTGCCACCTGAATTAAAATGGGGACACGAAATTCCGGCTTCAAGGGCGCAGATAAAAATTGTGTGCCCTTCGATGCAATCCGGTGTATTTCAGGACCTGGTCTTTATTGACTGACCGGAGCTTGCCGGTGTGACAAGTGTCAGGGGTAATCGATGGAAAGCACTTCCACACGCATCACGTCTTCGGGCAATTCAACTTCGGTGCCGTCACCCACGCTTTTACCCAGCAGCGCACGTGCAACCGGTGAATCGATCGAAATAAAGCCTTTGCGTGCATCGGTCTCGTCAACGCCGACGATCCGGTAAACCACCCTGCCCCCTGTTGACGTGTTCAGAGTGACCTCGGCGCCGAAACGGACGACCGTGGTATCCGCCGGCGGGCGGTCGACGATTTTCATCGTGTCGATACGTTTACTCAGGTAGCGTATGCGCCGGTCAATACCACCCAGCTGCTTTTTACGGTAGGTATACTCGGCATTTTCGGAGCGGTCGCCCTCGGCCGCCGCCGCCGCCAATGCCTTGACGACCTCGGGTCGCAGCCGTCGCCAGAGGTACTGTACCTCCTCACGTAAACGGCCTGCACCTTCGGGCGTTATATAAGGGCTTCCCGGCTTTTCAGCCTGTCGCCATCTGCCCATTCATCCTCCTCTGCCGTTGCCCAACTTTCGACACCTGCAATAGGCATCACGAAGGTATATAGTAGCGTCCTTTTCCAACTTTCCTGAAAGGAATTTTTGTTATGAATTACAAGTTAACCGTCACCCTTGCCACACTGATCGGTCTTTATGGCTGTCAGCAGGAAGCGGACCAGGCGGCCGCACCGGCACAGACTCAAACCAATGAAGCATCACAGGTTTCCAATGTCGAGGCTCAGGCCGCAGAACTCACCAGCGGCATCGACCCTTCCGGTTTTGATGAGACCGTCCGCCCGCAGGATGATTTCTTTGCCTATGTCAACGGCACGTGGGTCAAGAATACCGAAATGCCCGCGGACAAGGCCCGCTGGGGAACTTTCGATGCCCTTGGCGAGCAATCACAAAAAGACATCCGTGCGCTGGTCGAAGAAGTCAGTCAAGCGGAAAACGTCGAACCGGGAACCCCGACCCAGAAAATCAGGGACTATTACAATTCCTACATGAACGCCGAGGCCGCCACCGCGAAGGGTGTTGAAGCCATTCGCGGGGACCTCGATGCCATTGCCGCAATTGACAGCATGGACGGCGTTTACAGCATGTTCAGCACCCTGGGTGTCTATGGCGTAAACACCCCGATCGGCCTGGGCATTTTTTCGGACATGAAGAATCCCGACGTCAACGCAATCTACGTGGTGCAGGCGGGTCTTACACTGCCCGACAGGGACTATTACCTGAATGACGACGAGCAATTTGTAAAAGGCCGTCAGCTATATCTGAAGTACGTCACGGATGTGTTTGACCTGGCCGGTTTTGAAGACGGCGCAGACCGTGCCGAGCGTCTGCTGGAACTCGAGACAAAGCTCGCTGAGGTCATGTGGACGAAAGAGGAAAACCGCGACTGGAGCAAACGTTACAACCCGATGAATATCGACGAGTTGAACGAACTGGCGCCTCAGATCAACTGGGCGCTGGGTTTTGAGCACGCACAGATACCCGTCGACTCTCAATTTCTGGTGTCCCAGCCCAGCTACTTTGAAGCAGCTGGAAAAATCCTGGCAGACACACCGGTTGACACCTGGAAGGATTACCTCAGTTTTCAGGCCATCAGTACATTCGCACCGGTTCTGGGTGACCAGTTTTCCCAATTGTCATTTGATTTTTTCCGTAAGGGACTGTCGGGCGTCGACGAGCAGGAGCCGCGTTGGAAACGCGCAGTTGATTCGGTCAATGACAACATGGGTGAGTTGCTGGGCCAACTGTATGTCGAAAGACATTTCCAGGCTGAATCCAAGGCGCGTATGGATGAAATGATCCAGAACCTGATCAAGGCATACGAAGTTTCGATCATGAATCTCGAATGGATGAGTGACGAAACCAAGCAACAGGCGCTCGACAAGTTGCACAAGTTCACACCGAAGATCGGCTATCCTGACAAGTGGATCGATTACACCAAGCTCGAAGTTGTGGATGGTGATCTGATCACAGATATCAAGAACGGCAGGCGTTTTGCCTATAACCGCGAAATCGACAAACTCGACAAGCCCGTCGACAAGACCGAGTGGGGCATGACACCGCAGACCGTCAATGCATATTACAACCCCGTCTGGAATGAAATCGTATTCCCGGCGTCGATCCTGCAACCGCCATTTTTCAACGTGATGGCAGATGACGCGGTTAACTATGGTGGCATTGGCGCCGTCATTGGCCACGAAATAGGTCACGGATTTGACGATGCAGGAAAACGTTTTGACGGTGACGGTATATTGCGTGACTGGTGGACGGCGGAAGACGCCGAAAAATTCGATGAACGCAAGAACGCGCTGGCCGCACAATATGACGGTTACGACGTGATCGACGGCCTGACCATCAATGGCCAGTTTACGTCCGGTGAAAACATCGGTGACCTCGGTGGTCTCAGCATTGCCTACCTGGCATACAAGATGTCACTGGACGGCAAAGAGGCCCCCGTTATCGACGGCTGGACCGGCGACCAACGCTTTTTCCTGGGTTGGGCGCAGGTCTGGCGTTCCAAGGCGCGCGCCGAGGAAACCAAACGCCGCCTGACCGTCGACCCGCATTCACCGCCCAAATTCCGGGCCAATGGCGCGGCGGTCAACGTACCGGCTTTCTACGAGGCATTCGATGTCAAGGAAGGCGATGGCATGTACCTGCCGCCCGAAGAGCGGGTCAAAATCTGGTAGGGGCCAGGCGCCACCGGTCTTCGAAAACGGCCGCCCGATGCGGCCGTTTTCATTTGTATCAGGTATATTTTGAAAATCATGCAAATTCCTGCGACGCTTTTACCAACACCCGCGTCTTACTGAACGATGAACGGATCAGGCTTTGACTTGGAGATCGACGAACTGACGTCGCCGCGGCTAAACGGGGGGATATGCGTGCCTGCGAAAAGATCTACCGGAAGTTTCATAAACTGGCGTTTACCGTGGCCGCGAGGATCTGCAATAACCGGGAAATGGCCCAGGACGTGACCCAGGAAGCCTTTATAAGCGCGTTTAAACGAATCCACCAATATCGCGGTGAGGCGCCACTCTGGGCCTGGCTGCGGCGCGTGGTTGCCAATCACGCCGTCAGCGCGTTGCGTAAACTGCCACGTCACGATGCCGTCGAACTCGAGGACCACATGCTGCCTGGCAACGGTGACCAGGAGGGCTTGGGGCAATGTATGGATCTTGAACAGGCGCTGCAACAACTGGACGATGAGGACCGCATGGTGGTCTGGTTGCATGACGTGGAAGGTTATAAACATACTGAAATCGCCAGCCTGGTTGGCAAAACGGAAAGTTATTCCAAGACCCGTCTGAACCGGGCCCGCGCAAGACTCAGGATACTGATTTCAGACGGCGAGACGCCCATCGTCCAAAACGGCACGTTAAACGCCACCGCGTGAATGAGAAGCACATGAAAGCACACGACCATTGGAAACAGGATTTATCGGACCCGCTCGGATTGAGCGAACTTGAAGCCATCGAGCCCGGCTATGACGGCTGGGCCCAGATCGAATCCGCTCTCCGCGCGCATCATGCGAGCCAACGGGGCCGGCAACGAGCTTCGCACCTGGCTGGCAATCGCCGCGAGTTCTCGTGCTGGTTATCAGCGTGACATTGCTCAACGAGGAATACAACGCACCGGTCAGCCAGCCCGCGAAAGGTCTTGCGACGTCGGCGGACAATTCAGCGTCAGTAACCGTGCAAGACAATATTAATGCGCTGATAGGTTTGTCGCAAAGCATGGAAGAACAGGTCGCAAAATTGAGACAGGAAACCACTGCGATGCCGGCTGAGTCAGCGATTTACGTGGCCGAACTCGAAGACCTGATTGCACAGGTCGATACCGAGTTTGAGCCTGGCACCCGACTCGATCGACCTGTGGGGCCAACGTGTCAACCTGTTACTGGACCTGGCCCAGATTTACCAGCAGCAATGGCAAATTGACTACGGCCGCATGGCGTCACTTTAGATTAATCAACGAGGCATATCCTTATGAAATCAAGAAACACCCCGGCAACAATCGCATTGGCGCTGTCACTCGGCGCACTGGTCACGGCAAATGCCTGGTCCAGCGACGATGCCGGGAAGAATACCGGTGAACAACAAGAGCAGGCGCGTCTCGAAGCCGAATATGCAAACGCCATGTCTGCCGCCGAACAGCAGCAGCGGGCGGCAGAATCGTCGCTTCAACGAGCGCGTGATCAACTGGAACGCGCCGCCGAGCAAAGGGCATTATCGGAAAAGCAAAGTGTCGAGGCCCTGTCAGCCCGGGAAGCTGAAATGACGAAAATGCACGAGGAACTGTTGAATGCCCGTAGACAGTTACAGGAGACCTCGCGTGAAATTGCACGCGTAAACCGGGAAGTCGCACGCGCCCGTGCGGACGGCGATTCAACCCGCTTTGTCTACAGGGCCTCGGAAAGACCGGTCATCGGCGTCATACTCGGTGATGTGGAAGACGGGGGCGTTAAGTCCTGGGCGTTTCACCGGACGGCCCTTCTGAACGCGGAGGCATTAAGCAGGGTGACGTCATCGTCGCTGTCGATGGGCACAAGCTTACAGCAATCGGGCCTTCAGGCGATGTCCGAGACGGTTTGCGTATTGCATTGAAGGACATGAAGGTGGACGAACCGCTGGCTATTTCCGTCGTGCGTGATGAACAAACCGTAGACCTGACCGTGGTGCCTGAAGTCCGTGAACCGTTGGCCTGGCAGACCATAACACGTTTCCAGACTATGCCGGCCACACCAGCCACACCAGCCACTCCGGCCACACCGGCCACACCAGGCACGGGAGACAAGGTCATCACAATTGAACACATTGTTGTACCGGAAATCGACACCGAGGCCATGTCAGCCCAAATAGAGCAAATGCGGGCGGGTATCGACAAACGACACGCCCTGATGGAAGTCGCGAGGACCGGTTCCGCCGACGATACGTGGCGAATTGAATTCGACGAGCTATCGGAACTGGGTGACCTCGCCCTGCAGGATGCCGATATGTGGTTCGGCCTGCCCCTCGCCCAGGGTTTGCAGTTGGCGGAAATCGACAGTGGTCTCGGTGCGTACTTCAAAACCGACCGGGGTGTGCTGGTGTTCAAGGCCCGGCCGGACAATGGACTGAACCTGGAATCCGGTGACGTGATTCTGAAAGTTGGCGACACCGAGGTAAATACCCCCGCGGAATTCATGCGCGCCCTGAGGGCATTCGATTCCGGCGATGAACTGGTGATGGGTATCAAGCGCGCAAGAAAGACCGTACATTGAAGGCAATCATGCCCGAAAGCCGCAGCAGTTTCTTCAATTTCAGATGACGGCCAAATACACAGCTACAGTTTCACGACCACTTCTGACTAAAAAAATGAACCGGACCCGTAAACACGCGCGCGGGTCCTGGGCTATACTTCCGGCTCTGACAAGCACTCGAGTCTCAGGACCATGGAAAAATACAAAAGCGCCATCAACTGGTTTGAAATACCCGCCGTCGATTTTGACCGCGCTGTACGTTTCTATAGCGAAATTTACGCCTATGAACTGCCGACGCGCAACATGGGTCACCTCAGGATGGGATTCTTTCAACATGAACCCGGTGCCGGCACCGGTGGTTCCATTGTCACCGGGGAAGGCTACAGGCCGACCAGGGACGGAGCAAAAATTTATCTCAACGCCAGCCCGGACTTGAGCGACGTACTCGGCAGGGTAAGCGCCGCAGGCGGCACCGTCGTACAGGGTAAAACACAGAAATCCCCTGAAGTTGGTTATTTTGCAATTTTATCGATGATACCGAAGGCAACCGTATATACCTGCACTCGATGAATTGAGCACATAAATAATACATGTCTGCAAAACCGGACTCGATCAAATCGATCCTGTATGCCCTGTTCGCGAACCTGTCCATCGCTATCGCCAAGGCGTGGCGCAGCCTTCTGGACCGGTTCCGGCGCGATGATGGCCGAAGCGATCCATTCGCTGGCCGACAGTTGCAATCAGCTATTGCTACTGTTCGGCATCAAGCAGTCAAGGCGGCCACCGGATGCGAATTATCCTTTGGGTTACGGAAGAAGCATCTATTTCTGGTCATTCCTGGTGGCCGTCATCCTCTTCAGCCTCGGTGGTATGTTTTCCATGTACGAAGGGTGTTCACAAGCTCGCCCATCCCGAACCGCTGAAAATGCCGATGGTGGCAATCGGCGTACTGATTTTTGCCGTCATCGCCGAGTCTGTCTCCCTGTGGGGTTGCATGCAGGCCGTTGACAAGGAACGCAACGGCAGACGATTGTCACGTTGGTTCCGGGAAAGCAGAAGCAGCGAATTGCTGGTGGTTTTCGGTGAAGACGTAGCCGCCCTGCTCGGCCTCGTACTGGCCCTGATGGCCGTGCTCGCCTCCGCGATCACGGCCAACCCGATCTACGATGCAATGGGTACGATGGCGATCGGCACCCTGCTGGTAGTGATCGCCTTCATGCTGGCCAAAGAGGTCAAGGAACTGCTGATCGGCCAGGGTGTGGAAAGTCACGTCAGTGAAGGAATGCGAAAATTTCTGCGGGATCAGGCTGAAGTGGAACATGTTTACAGTCTGCTGACCATGCAACTTGGACCGGACGGGATGGTCGCGATCAAGGCAAAAATGCGTCCGGCGGGTTCCGATAACGAATTGATCGATTCCATCAACCGTGTTGAGCAACGATTTCGGGTTGCTTTTCCGATGGTGAAGTGGCTCTTTTTCGAACCGGACAACAGGGATGACTAATCCGAAGGTTGGGTTCGTTAGCCTGGGCTGCCCCAAGGCGCTGGTCGATTCCGAGCGTATATTGACGCAATTGCGGACCGACGGCTATGAAATTTCTCCCAGTTACGAAGGGGCCGACGTCGTGGTGGTCAATACCTGCGGTTTTATCGACAGTGCCCGGGCCGAGTCCCTGCGATGCCATTGGCGAGGCACTCACTGAAAACGGACGGGTGATTGTCACAGGTTGCATGGGGGTCAATGAAAAAGAGATTCGCGAACTTCACCCCTCGGTGCTGTCGGTGAGCGGTCCGCAGCAATACGAACAGGTGGTCAGTGCGGTCCACCGGTACGCGCCCTTTGAAAAAGAACACGATCCGTTTGTCGACCTGGTGCCGCCGCAGGGTATCAAACTGACACCGAGACATTACGCCTATCTGAAAATCGCAGAGGGGTGTAACCATAAGTGCACGTTCTGCATTATTCCTTCGATGCGTGGCAAGCTGGATAGCCGGCCCGCCGGTGATGTGCTTGGCGAAGCCGAAAGACTGGTAGAAGCCGGCGTCCGGGAGTTACTGGTCATTTCACAGGATACGTCCGCCTACGGGGCCGACCTGAAATACCGCCTCGATTTCTGGGGTGGAAGACCGGTAAAAAGCCGCATCACTGAACTGTGCCGGGAACTGGGCAGCCTGGGGGCCTGGGTCAGGTTGCATTACGTGTATCCCTATCCCCATGTCGACGAATTGATACCGCTGATGGCCGAAGGTCTGGTGCTGCCCTATCTCGACATACCGTTACAGCATGGCAGCCCGCGTATCCTGCAAGTTGATGAAACGGCCTGCCGCCGCTGAAAACGCCCTGCACCCGTATCAGGAAATGGCGCGAGATTTGTCCGGATATTACCTTGCGGAGTACATTTATCGTCGGCTTTCCCGGCGAAACGGATGACGATTTCGAACAATTGCTTCATTTTATCAACGAAGCCCAACTCGACCGTGTCGGCTGTTTTCAGTATTCCCCGGTCAATGGTGCGCGGGCCAACGACCTGCCCGATCCGGTACCCGCCGAGGTCATGGCGCAGCGTGAACAGGCCTTTATGGAATTACAGGCCGAAATCAGCCGAAACCGGCTGCAGGCAAAAATTGGCAGCAAACAACAGGTGCTCATCGACGCGGTAGATGAAAGGGGCGCGATCGCCCGCAGTTTCGCCGACGCACCGGAAATTGACGGCCAGGTTTATATACTGGATGGTCAACACCTCAACACCGGTGACCTGGTCGATGTAAAAATTACCGCTGCCGATGAATATGATCTCAGCAGTTACCTCTGTGAAGATCCAGGCTGAAATACGTGTTCGCCGTCAGCCAAATTATCCTGAGAAACCTCGATCAGCACATGCCCGGCGGTTCTGCCTTGTGGATAAACCCGCAAGCGGATGACAGCTGGCGAACTGTACGCACACGGTGTGACTCGCTGAAGTTGTTCAGCCAGGATTACGGCTCTTTCACCTTCCTGCAGCAGACGGGTGCTGAAACCGAGTTCTCGGCTTTTCCAGCCACGGGTAAAGAAAAGTACGACTGGGTCATCATCAATCTGCCCCGCCAGAAAGCCCTGTTGACCATGATGCTGGACTGTGCAGCTTCTTTGCTGGCCGCAAACGGCAAACTATGGCTGGCAGGTGAAAACAGGGCCGGAATCAAGTCCGCAGACAAGCTGCTTCGATTGCATTTCAGGCAGGTACGAAAACTGGACAATGCCCGTCACTGCGGTCTTTACGTGGCTGAAAATCGTCAGAACGAGGATGCTTTCGACCCCCTTGCCTACCGCGAAAAGTGGGATATGGAATATGCAGACACCACAATCAGCGTAACTTCCTACCCCGGCGTATTCGCACATGGACGTCTGGATGAAGGCACCGCCCTGCTGCTGGATACATTGGCAACCACGCATTTGCATGGGGATGTGCTGGATTTTGCCTGCGGTGCGGGCGTCATAGGTTCCTGTATTGCCGCGCACCATGCAGACACACGTGTTACCCTGCTCGACACCAGCGCATTGGCGCTGAGGGCCTGTGAGGAAACCCTCGAGGCTAATCAGCTGAAGGCTTCTGTGCTGGCATCCGATGGCCTCGGTGATCTCGCTGGCGAATTCGATTTCGTGATCAGTAATCCACCGATACACGCGGGCGTCAAGACCGACAACCGGCTGGGTATGCGGCTACTGGATTCGATTCATGGGCATATACGCACCGGCGGCAGATTTATCCTCGTGGCCAATATTCACCTGCCCTACGAGAACTGGCTGTCGACGCGTTTCAGAAGTATCAGCACGCTGGCCGTGAACGCGAATAAAAATTACAAGATCATCACGGCGAAAAAATAGGCCTCTCGGAATCATCTTGAATTAAAATGGTCGAAGCCGACGGCTTTACCCCGAAACAACCCAGGAAAGGAATACAGCATGCTCAACAGATTTTTCACCACACTTTGTCTTTTATTTATGATTTTGACCCTGACGCCGGCTTGCGCTGAGCAGGACAACTCGGCCGATGCCACGGTGAGCAAAAAGCAAACACAGGAGACGACAGCATCCGCTGCTCAATCAGCACCTGAAGCCAACGTGACGGATAATGCAAATTCGATCATGAATACGCCGGTCAATTTCTCAACACCCGAAGACGTTGAAAAAAGCATAGACATGGTCAGGCAAGAGGCGGGCGAAGCACAGGCACGTCAGCTGAACAATGCCATGGGCTACATATTGGCCTACGATATTGGCCTCGGACGTGACAAGCAAAAAATGTACAAAAAACTGAATGGCAGGACGCCAAACGAAATCATCGCGAAAATGAAGCGCTGAAATACCTGTTTGTTGATTGAACGGTGAACAGGCGCGGGCCACCCGACTAGCCGGCGCAAAGCGGACAAGCCATGTGTGGAAAAGCAGCAGTCTCACATCTCAAATGGAAGGACATCTACGCCTGGGCCACCAGCCTGACAGCGGTCGCTTCCCTACCCCAGGACCCTGTTGACAGGATAAACATATCGCCTTCCCGCCTGCGGCGTGTCTCCGAACCGGATTCGATCGTATGGGAGACCCTGCCGGTCATTTATGCCGATGGCGGCCTCGACCGGCCTGCCGAGGCGGTCTGGCCACTGCTGCCCTACTGGTCCAAGGGTCAATTGCCGCGCAACAAGGATGGCAAGCTCATATCGACGGCCAACGCCAGGCTGCGGCATAATGGCAGCCCTTTCGCACCATCCTACATGGGTGCATGGTCCAGGAATTGCAGGGTACTGGTTGCTGTTTCTTGGTTTTACGAGTTTGACAGCCGTGTCCGTCCACAGATTCCTTACGCGGTTTTTCCGCTGCATGCATCATTCTGGCTGTTGTGCGGTCTGGTCAGCTGGTTCACCGGCGAGGACGGAACAAAAATACCAAGTGTCAGTATTATTACCGTTGAACCCAATGCGGTGCTGAAATCCGTCGGGCACCATCGTTCACCTGCGATTATAAAAAAACCTGAAGAGGCAGTGACCTGGCTAAGGGGACCAAAATCCGAAGCGCTGAAATTGCTCGGTCCGTTTCCCGATGAAAGCATGGGGGTTGAAGCCGTTCCGATGGGCATAAAAATCCCCGGAAACGAAAATGTCGGGTTACCGGCTTGCCTGGGGAACCGTTAACAAGGTCAGACGGGAAGGTGCTGCCAACCCCAGGGGGCTTTCCGACTGTTGGAATGTTACTCTCCAAGAGATTGGATATAGGCGCCTAATTGCTGCAGCAATTGCGCATCGAAAGCACGCCCGAAATTGGTGTTCAGCTGACGATCCCAGGCAGACCCGTCGGGTGGGCCGGAAGGAAAACGGTCAGCAGGATAGACCCATCGGCTCCAGTGGGAACCGCTGCGGATACCAATCAAATAAGACCGCTGTTCCAAAACCGCGATGATTCCACCTCCGGAAGCGCCGTCCGCCGAATCGCAGTCATCCAGCAACTGCCCCTTCCAGGCGCCACCACCGAGGTCATCCCTGTCGCTTTCAACGACCGTACAGTTCACACTTTCGCTGATGATGCCCGCCGACGAATCGTATCCCACCAGGCGGAATTTTCCGCCGGATTGCTGGTACGACTCCCCCTGCGCGAATGCAAACTCCCGTACCAGCAGGCTCTGCTCCGGAATAAATTTTTTCCACGGTTTACGCAGGTATAAAATTGCCCAGTCACCCTCGCCGAACGATGGATTCCCGGTCGTCTGCAGCGGGTCGAAGCCACCGGTCCGAATACTTTTCAGGTCGATCCTGGAACGGTAGCCGTTAAAGTTTTTCCAACCCATGAAATAAAATTCACAACGTCTGAAAAGCCGCTTTTCATCCAGGTCATAAAGCACATGCGCGGCGGTCACGAGTACCGCACCTTTAAAATCGGAGGCGAACTCCCGGGTGTCAAGCACCATGGCGGTGCCGCGTAATTTGCCGTCACAGGTGATGGTACCGGCATTCAGCTGGCGGTCGTTCGAAATGCCCGCCCCATGCGTCGCACCGCGCACCGGTTCGCGATCATCTTCAATACCATTGAGTGGATCCCCGTCACCAAAGATGTTGACCGGTACGATCCTTGCCGCCGCGGCCGATTGCTGCGCCAGGGCCATGACCACCCCGCAGGCCAATAACCAGGGTTTGAAACTGCGTCCGGTAAAGTTTGAAGCAGGTAACATGGTTTTTCCGTTTGCATTGATGCTCGTCAATTTAGCCCCGGTGTCCACGGCTGTCCACTGGATTCAAGACAGGTTTGGCATACATTCGCTTTGTCCCATGCTCTTGAGAAAACTTTTGAGACAAACCGCATTGGCGGAAGGTTAAGTTGCGATACGCTTGAAAGGCAAACGTGTAAAATCGCCACGTGAAATTGAAAACCATGATAAAGAATCGACCGAATCTGTTCTGGATCCTCCATTTGGGTGGCTGGGCGGCGTGGGGTATCGTTGGCAAGTATCTTTATACTGCAACGATGCTCGGAGATGATGTCGCTCCCGGCTATGCGGCCTATGTCGCGGTCATCACCGTTTGCGGCATGATTATCTCCCTTCCCCTGCGTTACCTCTATCGTTTTTTATGGAACCGGGCCATCTGGATACAATCCATCGGACTGCTTGGCGGCAGCGCACTTGCCGGTTATTTGTGGATCAAGCTCCGCAGCTATATTTTCATGGCTTGGATAGAAAACCCTGCGGATATGGCGGCCTACACGGAAAAGCTCGGCGAAGCTGCTGCAGAAATTTACTGGAAGATGTCCTTCGTTGAGAGTTACGTCGGCGCCATTATCGTCATCCTGACCTGGAGCACCTTCTATTTCGCGATAAAGTTTTATCGCGTTTTCCAGGATGTGCGTGAAAGCGCGCTCAAATCAGCCGCGATGGCGCACGAAGCACAGCTGAAGATGCTGCGTTACCAACTTAATCCACATTTTCTTTTCAATACGCTCAATGCCATTTCCACACTTGTCCTTGAACAGAATACAGAGCTGGCCAACCGCATGGTCACCAAGTTATCCAACTTCCTGCGCTATTCGCTGGATAACGACCCCATGCAGAAAATTACGCTGGAACAGGAAATGCAGGCCCTGAAGCTCTACCTTGACATTGAAAAGGTGCGTTTTGAGGAGCGGCTTTCGCTCGAGCTGGACATCGAAGAAACCGCAAAGGATGCGCTGATCCCCAGTTTACTTTTGCAACCCCTGATCGAAAATGCCATCAAGTACGGGATTGCCCGCGCCGAGGGCGGCGGACACCTGAAGATTTCCGCCAGGGTGTTTGGCGGAGATTTATTGATAGAAGTGAGTGATGACGGTCCCGGATGTGAACTCGTCGATAACAATATACCCGACGCCAAGGGCGTGGGATTGAGAAATACCCGTGAACGTCTCGCCACGCTATATGGCGCGGAACATTCAATCAAGCTGAGCCAAACCGAACCGCATGGTCTGACCATCTTCATCCGCATCCCGTTTACGCCCAAGCGCCGTCCTCGCTAGAGTACTGCACTTTTTAAACGCGAGCCGAAAACTTCAGATTCAGAAACTGATTCAATGGCTTGGAAAGAGAGCTGAGTCCGACTGATGCAATGTCCGGGCTAGACGTGGCCCCCTGCGCGGTGCGTAACCAGCGTTCAACCGGCAGATACCTTCAGGATTCCGGAACAGGCGGATGCGCAAGACTGCTGCGTTTGTGCTGGTGAAGACTCCGCTGACGATGAATGCGTGTTTCCAACTCACGTGAGAAAGCCGGTTTGCCATCCAGCCATTCCATACGGCTGCCGTGAGTCACTACGTGGTATTCGTGGTGGCCCTGGTCCGCCTCATCGAAAACACCCAGGCTGTCGATCAATTCGATGTGGCCGTACTTGCGGTTATAGCGTTCAACCCAGATCGGGTGCGGGGAAAGCGGTATATCGCGCTGGTCAATAATACCGAGCATGCGCAAAAGATCCGATTGCTGAAAAAACCGCTCGTCAATTAAACCCCGGGGAAAACCCTCGCCAATCACCAGCAACGGTACCCGCGCACGCGCGCTGCCGCCGTAGCGCTGAACCTCGGCTTCGCTCAACGGCCGCATTTGTCGGTGGTCTCCGGTGATCAGCAGGATGCCGTGATCGAAGAAACCAGCCTCCGACAGCTGTGAATAAAACCAAGCCAACTGCTGCATGCTCCATTCCCAAACCGCCCGAGGGGTATCCGGCCCGCCCTCCGGATGGCTGTAAGGCAAGTGCGTGCTGGTGGTAGCGATCGTCAGTAGAAATGGTTGCGCGGCGTTCATCAACCGCTGCACAGAAGACAGCGCCTCACGGTACAGCCAGGCATCCGATGGCGCATCCAGTACCACGCGCGGTGCGTTTCTCATCGCCTCAACCTCATCCCGTCCCCGGCTGCGGTCGAGGCCCAGCCCCTCCAGGAAGCGGTCCAGGCCGATAAAGGACAGGTCTGCGCTGGTCAGAAAGTCCGTGTAATAACCCTGTTGCCGGTATTCGTCGATAACAGAAGCCTGGACGGCAAATTCATCAAACATGTATGGGGAGGCGGTGGGAAAATGCATCGGCGGGAACCCCCCTAGCAACGCGATAAGACCCCCTTCGGACGCCTGGTGGTTGGCAAAAAAGTTTCTGAACAAAACACCCTGCTCCGCCAACTCGTCAAAGCGGTCCAGAAAGCCGGTGTTACCCGATGTTTTGCTGGAATTGATCGATGACAGGGATTCAACCACCAGCAGGATGATGTCGGGTTTTGACGAAGGGATCGCAGCCGGCACCTGCTTCAGCCCGGCGTAAAATGCGATATCCATCGGCGAATACATTGCCGCCGCCGGTTGCAGTTGCTCTGCACTCTCCGTCAATACGCCGGGGCCCAGTACCGCATAACGCTTTACGGACAGCGGTGTAAATTCAGCGCTCATACCGGCGGCCAGTAGAGCCGTCACCCACAGGAATAGTCCAATACGTTTCAACGCCGGCGTGGTCCTGACAAATACACACGACGAAACCAGCCATGTAACGACGGCAATATAAACGGGGATATTGAAAAAACCTGAAACTTCGGCCCACTCCGGAGCGTAGCGGCCTACTTCAAACAGGCTCACGTGCTGGTCAAGCGCGAGCAATACAAAGCTGTCCAACAGGTAGAAAAATGTCAGGCAAATCAGTATCAGCCAGAAAAGAACACGCAAGGCTCTCGGCCTGGAAATGCCATGTAAAAATGCAATCAGGAAAACCAGCGCGAGGAAAAATGCATCGGTCCCAAGCAGTGTCAGAAAACGGTACCCGTCAGCACCGATATCGGCTGTCAGGCGAACGGCCTTGTAAACCGCCAGGAGCGCTACGAACGACACCGGACCGAGCGGATACGTTGCTTGACGATGACGAAGATTCATTACTGTTCAGGGATACTCCGGGCTGTTATTCAAGGAGTGTATTTCCGTTAAAAAACCGCTGGTCGGGCGTGACCGTTTTAGTCGTCAAATTCGTTGCTGCCCCAATCACAGTCGTCGCAAGCCGGTGACAGCCCGTGACGTGCCAGCACGTCAACGATAAACCGGTACCATATCTTGTCAGGCTGCCATATTCCGTCGAGGTCGGATTTCGCCCGCGCCATCGGCACGCCGTCGTAGATGACCCGGTAAAGAAAGCTGAAAGTCGAAGCGCGCAGATTGATCTGACAATGAAGCAGTGTGCGGATGGTTCGATCCCGGTTCAGCACCGCCGCAAAATCTTCAAAATCATCGACGGCCGGGCTGTCGAAATCCACGGGGATGTGCAGGTAATCCATACCCAGTGATTTCACCACCCGGTCTTCGTGTTCGAGAGCGCTTTTGTTATCGCTGAAAGCGAGATAGATGACGCGTTGAAAGCCCGCCTCCTTGAGCGCTTTGATCTCGTCAGTGCCAGGTTGACCCGAACTTGAAAGGTATGGGCTGTACTGGCGGTAGTTATCAATCCCGGCGACTTCATCCGCCGTGAGATCCAGGCTGGCGGACATCAGCAACAGTCCAAATATCAGCTTCCAACCGGTAGTTTTCATCGAATGCGCCTACTGCTTGCTGCCATAAGCGAGGTCCCCCGCGTCGCCAAGACCGGGGACGATATAGGCCCGTGGCGTCAGTTCACTGTCAACCGCACCGGTCCACAGGGTTGTTGTTGCAGGCATGTTCTGCTGCACGAAACGGATTCCCTGTTCAGAGGCGATCACTGTCGCCACATGTACATGGGCGGGCGTACCCCTCTCCAGCAACGCCTTGTAGGCAAGCAACATGGAGGTGCCTGTCGCCAGCATCGGGTCACACAGGATGACGGTCTTGCCTTCGAGATCCGGACTGGCGAGATATTCAACTTCGACGTCGAATGCGTCATCGTTGTCATTGTGTATCCGGTAGGCGGAAATAAACGTATTTTCGGCCCTGTCGAAGTAGTTCAAAAATCCCTGGTGCAGGGGCAAACCGGCGCGCAGAATGGTCGCCAGCACGGGTTGTGCAAGCAGTACATTGCATTCGGAAACACCCAGCGGTGTGCTCACCCCACGGCGCTCGTATGCCAATGTCTTGCTGATTTCATAGGCCATGATCTCGCCTACCCGCTCAAGATTACGCCTGAAACGCATGCTGTCAGTTTGCACCTCCCTGTCCCTGATTTCAGCCATATACTGATTAAAGACCGAATGCTTCTGACTGAGGTTGTTGACTTTGATTTTCATGGGCTGAACCCGACCGGTATCCTGGATGGCACAGAAGTTTAGCACGTCAATTTATCGCATCACGACGATAATTCGCAGAACCGGGACAGTATGGTGAGGCGAAAAACGAAGGAAACCGCACCGGAAACGGATTCCCTGCATGATGGTCAATGACACGATTCAATAAGTCGTATAACATTACATCAAGCAGAAATTTCAAGGCAAGAAAGGCTATTGGCGATTCGTGATTTAAATTTACGCGCGACGGCACCACGAAAAAGGACGCTCGTCTGTCTGCTGCTGGCGCTGCTGCTGGCCGGCAGCAACGTGGCGTACAGCGCGCATATTTCAAGTCATTTGAAGGGCGATAGCAGTCTGTGTTCCCTGTGTATACACCCGGGCGGGCCAGATTCCGCCATAGCACAACAAGCCGGTCCGCTTTTTGCCGGATCACCAACGATCACTTCAATCCAGGTACACCCCGCGACCCGTTTCCTGACGGTCGTGCTGTGTGCCCATCAAAGCCGAGCCCCTCCACGCACTGCCTGATCTACATTTTAATGATACCCGCCGGGTTTTTCCGGCGGTTGGTTTCAAAATGTTTCTGACGGAGAATTTAAATGCGTACCTCGACCTTAACGACTTTGTGGGTCTGCCTGGTTTTCAGCGCGGCACCTGCTTGGGCACAAACGGAATCTGAACTGGACGCCCTGCGGGCGGAATTGACACAAATGCGAGCCGACTATGAAGCACGCATCGCCCTGCTGGAAAAGCGTCTGGATGAAGCAGAAAGAAAGGCCGGCCAGCAACAGGCCACGATGCAGGCGGATAGCGGACAAACCATGGATATGAATCCGTGGCAGCCGGAGCCCTCTGCCGCCGAGGCGACAAACAGTGGCAATAACTCCTTTAACCCGGCCATCGGCGTAATTTTTCAGGGCTACGAATGGAATTATGAGCATGATCCGGACGGCTATGCCATTCCCGGTTTTCCGCTTGGCGGTGAAGCCGGACCCCTGCCTGAGGGCCTGTCGCTTGGTGAGACCGAGATCGATATCTCCGCCAATGTCGATGACAAGTTCACCGCCTGGCTGACGCTGCCCATAGTCATCGAAGACGGCAGTGCGTCTGTCGAGGTCGAAGAGGCCTGGATTGAAACCACGGCGTTGCCGGCAGGACTGTCGCTGCGTATGGGCAGGTATTTTTCCAATATCGGCTACCTGAATGACCAACACTCGCATGCCTGGGATTTTGCTGACCAGCCATTGCCTTACCAGGCGTTTTTGGGTGACCAGTACATCGACGATGGCTTGCAATTACGCTGGCTGGCGCCGACGGATGTATACCTTGAACTCGGCGCGGAGATCAACCGCGGCGACAGGTACCCCGCAGGTGGTGCGGCAAACTCAGGATTTGGCAGTCACACGTTTCACCTGCGTACCGGTGGTGATATCGGGTACAGCAACAGTTGGCAGGCAGGTCTGTCATATCTCCAGGCGGACGCCGTCGATAGGGTCTCCGGATTTGAAGACGACCCATTGCTGTTTACCGGTCAAACCGACCTTTACATCGCGGAGTTTGTCTGGAAGTGGGCACCCAATGGAAACAACAGGCAACGCAACTTGAAATTCCAGGCGGAATACCTGTGGAGCAATCAAGACGGGGTTTATCAATTATCCGACGGTGATACACCCGCCTATAACAATGATCAGCGGGGCTGGTACCTGCAGACCGTCTACCAGCCTTTCCCGCACTGGCGGTTCGGTCTGCGTTATGACCAGCTGTCTTCCGATAACCCGGGGCAGGCATTTGCCGGCACGCCGCTGATGCCGCTAGCCGGTGACCCGCGCCGTTACAGCCTGATGACGGACTGGTCGAACAGCGAATTCAGCCGCTTGCGTCTGCAGTATACGCTCGATGCAACTGGACCCGAAGACGATAACCAGTGGGGTCTGCAATATATTTTCAGTATCGGTGCGCACGGCGCACACACATTCTAGGATCGTAAAAAATGAAAAAGTTAATTATTTTGGCCTCATTTCTCTTGACCCCGCTGACGCTGCACGCCGATCTGAAAGTATTTGTTTGTGAACCCGAATGGGAGGCCGTGGCATTGGAACTGGGCGGTGATATGATCGACGTCAGCAGCGCCACCAACGCCCTGCAAGACCCGCATTACATACAGGCCAGACCCAGCCTGATCTCGAAAGTCGGCCGCGCCGACCTGATCGTATGCAGCGGCGCGCAGCTCGAAATCGGCTGGTTGCCGATGCTATTGCGTAAGGGCAACAATCCCAAGGTCATGCCGGGCAACCCGGGATTTCTGGAAGCCAGCCAGTACGTAAAACGCCTGGATGTCAATCAGAATGCCGACCGCTCCCAGGGCGATGTGCACCCGCAGGGCAACCCGCATATCCAGACCAACCCGCACAACATCCTGCTGGTAGCCGAGGCGATGACCGACCGTTTTGCAGAACTCGATAGCGGGAACGCAGACGCCTACCGGGCAAACCTGGCTGATTTCAGCCAACGCTGGAACAGCGCCATCGCTGGCTGGGATGCCCGCGCAGTAACGTTAAAGGGCAAAACCGTGATCGCCCACCACAAATCGTGGGTCTACCTCGAGAACTGGCTGGGGCTCATCGAGGTCGCGACACTGGAACCGGTATCCGGAATACCACCCACCGCCAGCCACCTCGGCAGCCTCCTCGACCGCTTTGGTGACAAGGGCGCTGACTATATTATCCGGGCGCCTTTCCAGAGTGATAAACCCTCCGAATGGCTATCGGAGCGTACCGGTATTCCCGCGGTCATGCTGCCGTTGACGGTTGGCGGAACCGACGAGGCCACCAACCTGTTCACGTGGTTCGATGATATTCTTAACCGCTTGCTGACCGCAGGAGGCCAGTAAGCATGGAATCAGTCAATTGGTCCATACTCGGCCCGGCTGTTTTTGCAGGCCTGCTGGTACTGAGCACCCACGTGCCCCTCGGCCAGGAAGTCCTGAAACGTGGCATTATTTTTATCGACCTGGCCATCGCCCAGATCGCAGGCCTGGGTGTCCTGGCCGCCGGTGTGCTGGGCTGGGAGGACAACCTGTGGTTGGTACAAATTTCCGCCGTCAGCGCAGCCCTGCTGGCATCGGCGGGTCTTAGCTGGTCAGAAAAACGCTGGCCACAATTGCAGGAACCCCTGATTGGTATTCTATTCGTGCTCGCTGCAACTGCCAGTATCCTGCTGGTGTCCGAAAATCCTCATGGCGCCGAACATATCAAGGACCTGTTGGTTGGGCAGATTCTTTGGTCGACCTGGCAATCCCTGGTCCAAATGACCGTGCTCTACGCCTTCCTGCTGTCGGTCTGGTTTAAATGGCATGCCCGGATCGGACACAAAGGCTTCTATGTCATTTTTGCCTTTGCCGTGACCGCATCCGTGCAGTTTGTCGGCGTCTACCTCGTATTTGCCAGCCTGATCATACCCGCACTCGCGACACGCAGATTGCATGGCAAACCACGCTTGCTGGCGGGTTATGCTCTCGGTGCAGTCGCTTACGTTGCCGGTATCATGCTGTCGGCAGTATTCGACCTTCCGACCGGTGCGGTAACCGTGTGGACGATGGCCATGCTGGCCATCGTCGTGGGATCGTGGCTGGGGCGCATCCGCGATATTGCCGCGTTCTCGTAATGGTTGCCGAAGCGAGAAATACGATCGCTGCAGTGATGAATTAATTAGGGAACCTCTGATTAATTCTGAGGTTCACGCGACACATGGATGTGTCGCCAAATCAGCGGCGCCAAGCCGTTGATTTGTAAGGCAGTCGAAAATGACACTTTTCGGCTGCCGCGCTCTGATAATGCCAGGATGGCATTAATCAGAGCTTCCTTAGATTAAATATGTATTATATATAATTGTATTTATTGTATTTTATTTATTATATCTTGGGTCAATTTGTCTGTAGCCTGTTGAAAGGCTGCAACCACGGCATTCATGCTTTCAGCGCCAACGGCGACACGGGTATCCGTATGAACAAGCACCGGCGCTGCGGCACCACAGCGAATATGTCCGCCCACTGCTGTCCTGACGCCGGTGGTTCCGCCGCTCACATCACGATCGGCAAAAAACGCCTGTAACTCCAGTTGCACATCGCAGCCCGCTGAGTCTTTGCGCGGAAGGTTTTGCACAAGCTCAAATTTGCCGGAAGCCTGCAGCGATCGCCCGATCAGAGAGCTGACGAGCTCCGGCAGGTCGTCCGCCCAGCGCGCGCCGGCATAGGGCTTGAGCTCCGCATCAGCGGAAAGCGTCAGTACCCGGTCGTTGTCCAGCCCCGGCACCGCAGTTACGGTCAGCTTCACCGGCACGGGCGGATCATCACTGTCTACCCGGGTCATGCCGGTGTACGGTTCCAGCCACCACACCGTAATCGCAGGCTTGTCGCTTTGGGTCAGGCCGCTGCATGCGGATAAAACGGATGTCGTTGCCAGGACACATAACACGGCAACCAGTTTTGAACGATTCCTGCTCACCTCATTGCTCCAGTTCCACGTTGTCTTCCTTGCGCTGGTAGAACAATTTTGACGGGTCTTCGCGCAAGTCCTTTAGCAGTTTTTTCGCATCCCGCAGGGTCGCACGCGCATCCTCTACGAGGGCCGGAAGCTGACCCAGGCCCTCTCCCATGAATGCATTCATTTCGTTGTCGTTGAGCGCCGTCCACTCGTCCATTCGAGCGCTCATTGTCGCCAGGCTGGTCATCGCTCGCTCGAGGTTCGCAACGGCCGCCTCAAGACCTGGATCGAGGTTTTCAGCCATTGCATGTATACGGGCAAGCGTTGCATTTAATTCCGTGAGCGCCTGTTTGAGCATCACGGGAAGTTCACCGATAACCTCCTTCTGCTCTGCGAGCGACTGGCTGATAGCTGCGAAATCACCCAGCATGCTCTTGATATACCCCTGATTTTCTTCGCTGAGTATCTGGTCAATGTCATCCAGCACTGAATTGAGCCGTTCGACGATCACCGGCGCCTTATCCAGCAACGCACTTAAACCGGTGTCACGCGATTTTATCTCCGGGAACGGACTGTCCTTGCTTTTTTCGAGTGGTTCATGTTGTCCCGGATCGGCGTTCAGCTTAATGACGGCGACGCCGGTAATACCCTGGAATGCGATACTCGCGTAGGTACCGGAGTCGACCGGAACAGATTTCAGCACTTCGATATCCACCCGAACCCGCATGGGATTGCCCGGGACAATCTTCATCGCGGTGAGGTTACCGACATCCACACCGAGATAAAACACGGGTCCGCCGAGCATCAAACCACCAACGTCCTTTTCAAAAAAGATGGAATAATCGACGCTGGGTTCGGACCCCTGTCTGCCCGTCAGCCAAATGGTGGCGCCGATGAAAGCGGCCAGCGCCGTGGCGACGAACAGACCGACAGCGAAGTTCCTAGTGACCATTGGGTTTCCTTCTCGTGTTCTGCATCGTAATTAATGGCATTTTCAACCGGACCTGGCAGCCTGGCGGGCACGCTGCGCACGCGGCACACCAAAATAACTCCGTATCCACGGATGATCCGAGTCCAGCACTTCGTCCACGCTCCCTATCACAATACCCCCGTCCACCAGTACGGCAATACGATCACTGATCCCCAACAGGCTGTCCACATCGTGAGTAATCATCATGATCGTCAAATCCAGATTATCATGCAGGTAGGTGATCAACTTATCAAATTCGGTGGCGGCGATCGGGTCCAGGCCGGAGGTAGGTTCATCCAAAAAGAGAATTTTTGGCTCCAGTGCCAGCGCCCTCGCCAATGCCACGCGTTTGCGCATACCACCCGACAATTCAGCCGGATACTTGTCGGCGACCGAGAGTGAAAGACCCGTCATCAGTAGTTTCAGGCTGGCAAGTTCATGGCGGGTTTCCAGGGGCATGTTTGAATACATCGCAATCGGCAGTTCGACATTTTCCTGCACGGTCAGACCCGATAACAGCGCTCCAGCCTGAAACAGGACACCCCAGCAGCGACTTGGGCCGGGCTTGTGGTATTCGATCTCCTGTCCCAGCACGGTAATGGTGCCACTGACCGGTCTCTGTAAACCGAGGATGCTGCGCATCAACACCGATTTTCCGCTGCCGGACCCGCCCACGACACCGAGGATCTCATCACGGTAGATATCCAGGCAAAGCTTGTCGTGGACGACCTGGCTGCCAAACCGGTTGACGAGATCTTTGACCGAAATGATCGTTTCCATCAGATACCCATCCGCGTGAAAAGGGTCGCGAACAATGCGTCGGCGGCGATGATCATGAATATCGACTGCACCACCGACATGGTGGTTTTTAACCCCAGTTCCTCGGCGGAGGATTTCACCTGCATACCCCGCAACGTGCCAATCGTAGCAATCAGCAGTGCAAATACCGGCGCCTTGCTCAATCCGACATAAAAGTCGCTAAGGTCGGTGCTGTAAGCGACCCGTTCTACAAATTGCAAGCCGCTGATACCCATTGTACCCACGGCGATCAATGCGCCGCCGGCGATACCGGCGATATCAGCAAAAAGGGTAAGGATTGGCAAAGCGATCACCAGGCCGAGAATACGCGGGATGATCAGCATCTGGCTTGGATTGAGACCCAGAACCCGCATTGCATCAACTTCTTCATTCAGTTTCATGACACCGAGGGCGGCCGCAAAAGCACTGCCGGAACGGCCGGCGACCATGATCGCCGCGAGCAGCACGCCCATCTCACGGGTGATCGAAATACTGACCAGGTCCACGACCAGCACCGTGGCGCCGAACTTTCCCAACTGCCCGGCGGCCTGGTGCGCCGTAACGATACCGATCAGGAAGGTGATCACCACCACCACCGGGATGGCCTGAACCCCCGTATAATAGATCTGCTTGATGGTCTCACCCACCATGAACAGCGATGGCCGGTGCGTGCCTTCAAGTATCGATCTTGCGATCTCGCCAAGGTCTTCTACAACGCTCGCGGTTTGCAATCCCAGTTTTTCAACGGCTTTTTTAAAACGCTTTGGCCGGGCCTTGTGCGCGACTGGCTCCTCGTAGTCCCGGATTGCTGCGGCATCGATAATATGTTGCAAGAACTTGAAATGGGCGGCTTTGAAACCGGTGAATTCCGATTTAATACCCCGTTCGGATAATTGCTGCGTGCGGTCGTAAAGCACCCACGCACCGGCGATATCGATGTCCTCCAGGCCAGCACACTGGAAAGTAACGGCCTCCCCTTCACGTGGTGACACCGATGCGGTGGCATCCTCCAGGGCGCGGACTTCGTCAAATATCCAACGGCCCCTGACCTTGACGATCAGATTGCCGGGTGCGCTGTCGAAACTCAGGAATCGATTGCCCATAATACCGGCCAAAATTTGTCTGCAAGCATGATATTCACAGCTGCATTGTAATATCAAAAGCAACCGGTTTGGCAGGCGGCATGAGTATTTGAAGAAGTCGTTGTCACTGCTGTCAGCCGTGTACGGGTCGGGGTCGGATTACGGTTGGATCAGTGATTGCGTCCTCGGGGTCGCAAGCCGCCAGGCCACCAGCGCAAAAGCCAGCACCATCGGCAACGATGCAAACAGCACGCCCCGCCAACCCCAGTGATAAAGGAACCAACCCGAGCTCAGGCTGGCAACACCCTGGATTGAAAACACCAGGAAATCGTTAAAAGACTGCACCTTGAACCGCTCTTCTTCACGGTAACCGTAACGCAACAGGTTGGTGCCGCTGAGAAAAAGGAAGTTCCAGCCGACACCGAGGATGACCATCGTCAGCCAGTAATGAATAAAGTCGGTATTCATCGAACCGATGAAAAGGCAGATCAGCAACGCCGCCAATCCCGTCCACATCAAACCCTTGTAGCCCAACCTGCTGTGCAGCCACGGGTAGACCAGTGAAGGTAAGTACATTGCCGCAATATGCGACTGCAGCACCCACTTGGTTGCCTGCATGTCGTGCCCCGCGTGCTGGTGCATGCTGACCGGGCCGGCGGTCATCACGAAACTCATTACCCCGTAGCCGACTGCGGAAGCGGCAACCGCTAGAATGATCACCGGCGAGCGCATGAGCTGCAATAACGGGCGTCCTTGCAGGGAATGATGCAGGCCGCCGGCCCGGGTGTCTCGATAAAAATGCATCAGGACGATGCCCAGCACATACACGCACGCCAACAGAAAATAGGACCCGGCAAAAGGGGTCGCCAGCAGAAACTGACCCCTGACCGCAATCTCCGGACCCACGACTGCCGCCAGGATGCCGCCGAACAGCAGGACCGAGGTCGCCTTTGGGGCCTGTTCTGCGGGCACGCATTCCATCGCTGCAAAGCGGTACTGGTGCCCCGCCGCCCCGGACCAGCCCATCAGGACTGCGGCCAGGCAAAAGCCGCCGAAGTTCTGGTAGACCAGGCTTAGCGTTGCCAGCAAGGCTGCCAGCACCGCCAGGTACCCGTAGCTGATAAATACCTTCCGGCGCCCATAACGGCCCTGCAACCTGCCCGTCGGCAAGGTCGACAAAGCCAGTCCGACAATGACCAAAGCAACCGGCAAGGTGGCCAGTCCGGGTGAAGGCGCAAACTGCGTACCGATGATCCCTGCGATGAGCACTGTCAGGGATGTCCCGGCCATCATCAGGGCATAGGTCAGCATCAAGCGCCACACCTGTAGTGGAATATTTTTCACATCCCTGTGTCAGCAAGTATGCGTTGTGTGCAAAATATCATTAAACGGATGCTCTTAAATCATATTAGAATCGGCTATGGTAACTGTTTCCCGGCAAACATCGAATACAATAAAGGGGCGGGTAATTTAATGGGCGGTGGAGATTACACATCTGTTTTTTACGGGCTTTACGGCATTGCATTTCTGGCGTCCATGCTGGCATTCCTGATGACCAGTATGCAAAAGCTCAGGTTGCTGATCGCTTTTTCCTCGACCTGTTATGCGACCTATTATTATTTCTACCCGGCAGAACCCCTGTGGCTGGACGTCGGGGCCGAAGTCATGCTGATCACCGTCAATCTTTTCATGCTGGCGTACCTTGCCTGGAGCAACTCGAGAATCAGGTTTGACCAGCGCGAGGCGTTTCTGTACGCCAGCGAATTTTCGGACCTTACACGCATTGAATTCAACCGTCTGTTGAAGGTTTCCGAATGGCATCTGGAAGGTCCCGGTTTTGTTTACACGGTTGCAGGAAAGCCGCTTAAAGATATTTATTACCTGATCAGCGGCCGTGCGGATGCGGAATTACCCGACGGCAGCAAGGTCAGTTTCCCGCGCGGCAACGTCATCGGCGAAGTCAGCTTCCGTCTCGGTTGCCCGGCTTCGGCTACCGTTACCAGTACCGAATCGTGTATGTGTCTGCGCTGGGATCAAAGCGAACTGCGCGAGTTGTGTAACAGACATATCAATATCAAGCGAGCGGTGGATAATGTTCTGTCTTCGCACATGGCCCGTAAACTGTCGGAAAACAAGGACAAACAGACCGTCCCGGAAAGACCGGTCATTGAAACAGGCTGAACCGCTTGCCCGCGGCCTGGTTATCGCTGTGAAATCACAGACGTGCCCTATAATATTGAAAATGCCTGATAAGATTACTCGAGGGGAGATTCCATGACGCTATTCTTCCAGTTCCTGGTGGGCCATGCGCTGGGTGATTACGTATTTCAGCGTGACATTATGGCCACCTCGAAAAGCCGCCACGCCGAGATTTTCAAAACCGCCGGCCCAGGGTTTCCACGCTGGTATTATTGGCTGATTTCGCATGCGCTGGTACACGGTGGGGCGGTCTATATCATCAGCGGAAGCACGCTTCTTGGCGTGATTGAAACCGTGCTGCACACGCTTATAGACTTTAGCAAGTGTGAGCACAGGATCGGCATCAACACCGACCAGGCCTTGCACGTGCTGTGCAAGCTGGTCTATGTCATGGCTATTCACCAGGGTTGGGTTTAGACATCAACGCACAACAATCACGCAAAGCGAACGCACGCCTGGATTTGCTCCGGCAGGAACTGTTGGCCCCTATTCTCTCCATTGAAGGTCACACGGAACTGCTGAAGGACCTGATCAGTACCCCGGATATTATCGGTGACCTTGCGAAAATTGAATCCGCCGCAAACATGACGAGGTCCCTGATCGATGAAATGCTGGCGGCCGAAACACGGCCATGTGATGACGCCGAACGGGATGGCGAACGCTCACGATACCGGCATGACCTGAGGAACTCGGTTGGCGCAATCTCGGGCTATTCGGAAATTATCCTCGAGGATCTTGAGGACACCGGCGATCTGACCGAGGATGCGCAAACCTATCTCGACCACCAGTTACAGGATTCCCTGAAATTGCTGGAGATGCTGGACACCCTGTTCCAGTCCGAACGTGAATTCGGTGAAGATTCCGATTCAGGCCTGAACGTCGATGTCAGTTCTGTTTTCGAAAGTTTTGAACGTTCCGACGAGTCAAGTTCCAAGGCCATCAATGGCCGAATACTGGTGGTGGACGACAATGACAGCAACCGCATGCTGCTGGCCCATCAACTGGGCCGCCAGGGTCATGAAGTCAAGACCGCCTCATCGGGCCGCGAAGCCCTCAATATGATCCGTAAAAGCCTGCCCGACCTGATTCTGCTTGACCTGTTCATGCCCGACATGAACGGCTTTGACGTCCTCCAGGATATGCACGCCGACGAATCACTTCGAGCTGTGCCGGTGATCATCATTACCGGACTCAGCGACAAGAATGCGGCGGTCAAGTGCATAGAGGCCGGCGCCTTCGACCTGTTGATAAAACCGGTCAACCCCAGCCTGCTGGGGGCCCGCGTGGCGGCCTGTCTGGAACGCAAGGCATGGCACGACAAGGAACGGGCGTATCAGGTGGAACTGGAGAAGAGTTACAAGTTTATCCGCAAGGTGTTCGGACGTTACCTGTCTGACGAGGTGGTCAAAAACATACTCGAATCGGACGACGGTATGCAGATGGGAGGCGGCAAGCGGGTGGTGACCATCATGATGACAGATATCCGGGGTTTCAGCGTCCTGAGTCAGGAACTGGATCCGCAGGATTGCGTCAGGATTCTGAATAACTACTTTTCCGTCATGACCCCGTTGATCCAGAAATACGACGGGGTCATCGACGAATTCCTCGGTGATGCAATCCTCGCCATCTTTGGCGCACCCGTTGCCTGTGACAACCACGCCGAACAGGCTGTCGCCTGCGCCATCGAAATGCAACGGGCCATGCAAGTGGTCAACGAAACCAACCGGGGATGGGGTCTGCCGGGCATCGAAATGGGTATCGCGGTGAATACCGGTGAAGTGGTGGTGGGAAATATCGGTTGCGAAATGCGCTCAAAGTACGGCGTCGTCGGTCACCACGTCAACCTGACCGCCCGGGTGGAATCCTTTACCGTCGGCGGACAGATCATGGCCTCCGAGTTCACCGTTGACGCGTTGCAATCTGAAGTCAGCGTTGCTCAATCACTCGAAGTCGAAGCCAAGGGCATCAAGAACCGCGTCACAATACACGAGATCACCGCCATTGGGCCGCCGTATAATCTGCGTCTGGAAGACAGGACACCCACGCTTAAAAACCTGCAACAGGCATTACCCGTATCCTTCAAACGGGTGACGGGCAAGGCCATCGCCGACGAGAGTGCTCAAGGCGCCCTGATCGCAGCAGCGGAGGGGGTTGCGCAGCTGTCAACCGTCGAAGAACTGGAGGTCATGACCAATTTACGTATGAACATACCGGGTTACACGGGCGCGGAAAACGACCAGATATTCGGCAAGATCACCGCTACTGCAGACCGGCAGAACGGGCAAAATCAATACATAATAAAACTGACTTCAGCGCCGCTCGAGGCCCGCAAGTACATCCGGTCGCTGACACTGGGAACATAATTTAAATAGGAAAGAGGTAGAAAATGGCCAGGATACTCATCGTTGAAGACAACGAAATGAACCGCGACATGCTCAGCCGCAGGCTCACGCGCAAGGGTTATGAAGTTGAAGTTGCCATCGACGGACAGCAGGGTGTGGACATGGCCACGGCACTGTTGCCCGATGTCGTATTGATGGATATGAGCCTGCCAATCATCGACGGCTGGGCGGCGACCAAGGCCTTGCGGCGTAACGAGGCAACCAAGACGCTAAAAATCATTGCGCTGACGGCACATGCCATGGACGGTGACCGTCAGAAAGCCTTGCAGGCCGGCTGCGACGACTACGATACCAAGCCGATCGACCTGAAGCGCCTGTTGGAAAAAATCGAGGCTTTTCTCTAAAAAAACTATAAATAAAAGGGAACACAATGAACCTCAGCAAGCGGATAGCACTGACTTCGTCACTCATTCTTATTTTTTATTTTTGCACCATAGTGGTGTTTTTGTGGTCCACCCGGGTCAGCCGTGAAGTGGTTGAAGACCTGCAGTCCGTTATTCGTTCGCAGTACCTGGTGAGCGATATCTCACAACAACTCAGGGAACTCAATACCCGCTTGAAAGTACTCGAGGCGGTTGCCTCAGCGCAGAACAAGAAGGAACTTGAAAGCGATGAACAGGCTGACATATTAAAGAGCGTCCAGGGCATCAGCAAATCCATCAACGTGCTGCGCAGTACTGCGGGCGTCGAGTTGAGCAAGCGGATTTCCGGTATCACTTCTGCCGAGGAAATTCTCAGCCAGTGGGTGACACTTATCGACCACGCCGAGAAAACCGGCCAACCGGTAAAGCTTTACACACTGGCTGCATTTGGCTACCAGTTTGACAGTACCGAAGTCCAACTCAAGAAAGACGGCATAAATTTGCGTGTCCTCTCCCAGGATTTAAACCGTGCGATCGATGAATCTGAACAAATGATCAACCGTGTCGCGATGCTGGTGTTCCTGGTATCTGCACTGGTGGCCGTGCTGCTGATCTTCTTCCTGATCCGCTTCACGACAAAATCCCTGGCACAGCTCCGCCGGGGCACACAGGAGTGGAGCAAGGGCAACCTGGCGCACCGTATCTGGATTAGCGGCAAAGGCGACCTGGCCCAGTTGGCAACAGCCTTCAATACGATGGCAGAAAAACTGGACGCAACCATGGAGCAGGCCTACGCGGAAAGACAACGTGCGAATGAGGCCAACCAGGCCAAGAGCGGTTTCCTGGCCAATATGAGCCATGAACTAAGAACGCCGATGAACGCCATCATCGGCTACAGCGAAATGATACTGGAAGAGATTGAAGACGGCGCGGCGCTTGACCCGGACGAGGTTAAAGCTGACCTCGACAAAATCCATGCCGCCGGCAAGCACCTGCTCGGCTTGATCAACGAGGTGCTGGACCTGGCCAAGGTCGAGTCTGGAAAGATGGGTCTGTACAACGAGACAGCTGATTTAAAACAACTGGTCACCGATGTTGCCGCCACGGTTCAGCCGATGATCAACAATTACGAAAATACGCTGAGTGCCGAATTTCAGCTCGAAAATACCGAAATCCGCACCGACGTGACCAAGTTCAGACAGGTACTGATGAACCTCTTGAGCAATGCCGCCAAGTTCACGCGCAAGGGCAAGGTCACAATCAAGGTGCGACGCTTTGATGAAAACGGCGTCGATCACGTTTCCATTTCCGTTACCGACACCGGTATCGGCATGACGACGGATCAACTGACCAAGGTGTTCGATGAATTCACCCAGGCCGACGAGTCGACCACCCGCCAGTTTGGCGGTACGGGACTGGGACTGTCCATCTGCAAGAAATTCGCCGAACTGATGGGCGGCAGAATTGATGCCGAGAGCACACCTGGTAAGGGCACCAGTTTTACCTTCGTCGTGCCGGCCATCGCCAAGGACATCGTCAGCGAAGAGATATCGCAAGGGCAAGGCGAAGAAGATGCTGCAGAACAGGTCGAAGGCCTGGCCAGGGTGCTGGTGGTGGACGATGATGTAACCTCACGCGAACTTTCCCGGCGAATTCTTTCGAAACGTGGCTATTCCGTCATCACCGCTGAAGACGGCGCGACCGGTATCGCAAAGGCCAGGGAACAGGCTCCGGATATCATCGTCCTCGACATCCTGATGCCGGGCATGGATGGCTGGCAGGTACTCGAGAAATTGAAGGCACTACCGGAGACCGCCGGTATCCCGATCATCATGCAATCCATGCTGAGCGAAAGGGAGTTGGGCTTATCCCTGGGCGCAGATGACTACCTGACCAAGCCCGTGGATAAGTCCGACCTGCCAAACGCGGTGCGTAAACTGTTGCCGGAACTCAAGCTGGACGAGGGTGTGCTGGTCATCGAGGAAGGCACCATCCTGATCGACCTGCTCAACCGTGCACAGGGCGAAGAGCCCTTCGAAATCTTCCAGACCGCAGATGTGGCAGAGGCGTTGCAATGGATGTCGACGCGGCGCTTCGGCACAATCCTGGTCGGCCAGCATTCAGAAATGGACACCGTTTCCAAGTTCATGGGAGACGTCAGGCAGTCGCCGAAACACCACGACACACCGATGGTATTGCTCAATTCCATCCAGCTTGAGTCGATGGACCCCGACCAGTTGCTGAGTTTCATCCGTATACACCAGTCGTGCAAGGAAAAGCAGGAAACGTAATTAGCCCGTATATTGCACCAGTCGGCATCGGGCCTCACCGTATCTAATTGAATCGATTGACCTAAATGGAATTTTTGTTGATGAATCCCGGGGTACACTTTGTACCCGGCCCGGTACCTATCCCGGTCCTGGCTAGTTCAGGCACGCCTGGACTTGAGCTTCCCTCGGACCATAGCTATGGCTATGATCCTCACTCCAGCCCTGCACCCAACCGCACCTGACCTGCGCCAGTCTCCGGGATACTGGTGCAACATGCGGGTTAGGCCATGCTGCAATCCAGGCTGGCATAAAAAAGCCGCCGGTACGACCGGCGGCTTTTATCGTAAACCCAATGACCGGGTTAGTTGCCTAACGTCAGTTTCTTAAGCTTTTCAAGCGCCTCTTTCAAGGATTTTTGCTCGGCGAGCAACGCGTCACGTTCACTCTGCAGTGCCGCGTTTTCCTTTTTGAGCCGTGAAACCTGAGCGTTGGAGTCGCCAGATTTCTCCTTCACAACGTCGTATTTCGATTCCGTGCCAATTACGAAAGATATCGCTTCCATCAGCATGTTTGTTTCAATCAAAAACTCTTCGTTGTCAGCCGCGTTTACCTGGGTTGCGGAAACAAGCGCCATCTTTGCATTCGGCACACTGTGTAATTCGGGGTCGCTGCCGAGGTAAACGAGGGCTTTACCGAGATTTGCCAGACGCCGGTCATTGGCGCTCGCAGCCTGGTTCTTGCTGAGTTTATCAAACGCGTACAGCGCACCCGCGTAATCGCCGCTGTTATACATCCTGGCAGCCTCAGTGACCGGTGTACTGGCATGAGCCTGCGTCCCGGAACTCGCGGCTTCGGGTGTGGAAGGCGCGGTTGCACAAGCGGCGAGACTCATGGCCATCACGAACGTCATTACAAATCTTGCGATCCCGCCGGAACCGGTCACGGCCCTTGGCTTGAACGGGGAGCTTACAGTTATGGTCATGGTTTTTCCGTTTCTGGTTATTCGAATAAAAAAATAGCCCAAATGATCAGGCCGTATACAGTGTGTTGTTCAAAGCTTGTGTAGTGTCAACCCTGTAACGTAGGTTCAATGTTCACCAGAACGTTCAGCACAAGGCACATTCGCGCCGGAATAGTGGTTCTATGCCAAGCGAGTGTAACACCGTGATGGACGTTCTGGTGAACACCCGAAGGGCGCACACACAAGCCGTCATCTGCTGCGTTACCGATTCTCGGCGCAGAACCACTATGCTCTCGAATCGCTGTCTTACAGCTAACGGCTTGTGTACTCGCTGAACCTACGTTACAGGGTTGACACTACACTAGATTAAATAACGCGATCGGAATACAAGTCAACACCGAAATCTGTCATCCCGGAATTCCGCATGACTTATTCCACTGTCAACGGCCAGGCAGTGCTCCTATCATGCGCAGGTCAAACGCAGCTGACCAGCCGGTGTTGGCATATACACGCTTAACGGGATTAATACTGGATTCCGACCAGAGATGAAATAGAATGAAAAGATTTACTAAACAACAACGAACAGAGGCAGGATAGATGGACAGACGGAAATTTATTGAACTTACGGGTATTGGCATGGGTGGACTGATGATCGCCCTGCCCGGCAGTTACATCTCGGCCGCCGAGTTGATAACGAACCCGATGGATGTCGCGTACAAAAAACGCATGGCGGACATCGTCCTGAACGCGGCAAAAGCAAAGGGCGCCACCTATGCCGATGTCCGTATCGGCCGTTATCTCAACCAGTTCGTCACCGCGCAGGAAAAGCGGGTGGATAACGTCGTCAACACGGAATCCGCAGGTATCGGCGTGCGCGTAATCGCAAATGGTACATGGGGTTTTGCCGCCACCTCCGACATGAAACCCGACAGTATCGCACGGACCGCCGAGCGGGCAGTGGCCGTTGCCAAGGCCAACTCCAAGTTCCAGACCGAGCCGGTACAACTGGCACCGGTCAAGGGTGTCGGTGAGGTCTCGTGGAGTACACCGATTGTCAAGAATGCCATGGAAATCCCCATCAAGGACAAGGTCGACCTGTTGATGGAAGTCAACAATGCCGCCATGTCCAACGGCGCCAATTACATCACTTCCATCCTGTTCCTGGTCAACGAGCAGAAATATTTCGCCTCGACCGATGGATCTTATATCGACCAGGATATACACCGTTTGTGGGCGCCATTTTTTGCCACCGCGATTGGCCCCGCGGGTTTCAAGCAGCGCACCGGTCTGGGCAACCCGGTCGGAATGGGTTACGAATACCTGGACGGCGATCCCGCGGAACAAATTCATGTGCAGGGCGCCAACATCGGTTATCGCTATTCCTATGACATGGTCCAGGATGCGAAAGACGCGGGCCAGCAGTTGCAGCTCAAGCTCAAGGCGCGTTCGGTCGAACCCGGCAAATACGACCTGGTACTGGATCCGCATCACCTGATGCTGACCATCCACGAGTCTGTCGGCCACCCGCTCGAACTCGACCGCGTTCTCGGTTACGAAGCCAATTATGCCGGCACCAGTTTCGCCACACTCGACAAATGGCGCAGCGGAACCTTCAACTACGGTTCTGAAGTCGTCAACATTTTTGCCGACAAGACCCAGAAGTACTCGCTCGGTTGTGTCGACTATGACGACGAAGGCGTCAAGACGAAAGAATGGGACCTGATCAAAAAAGGCATCCTGGTGAATTACGAGGCCATACGCGACCAGGTGCACATCATCGACCAGAAAGAATCTCACGGTTGCTGTTATGCACAGAGCTGGGCGGATGTGCAATTCCAGCGCATGCCCAACGTGTCCCTGCGACCGAACAGTGAAAACCTTTCAGCGGACGACATCATCAAGGACGTTGAAAACGGTATCTATATCGTCGGCCGTGGCTCCTATTCCATTGATCAGCAGCGTTACAACTTCCAGTTTGGCGGTCAGCTGTTCTACGAGATCAAGGACGGAAAAATCACCGACCAGATCGAAGACGTGGCCTACCAGTCCAACACCCAGGAATTCTGGAACAGCTGTGTCAAGCTCGCCGGCAAGTCCGATTACCGCCTGGGCGGTTCGTTTTTTGACGGCAAAGGCCAGCCTGCCCAGGTCAGCGCCGTTTCGCACGGCTGTCCCACCACCCGGTTCAACAACATCAACGTAATCAACACCGCCCGCAGCGCCGGTTGATTGCTGAGCAACCAACAGAATTCACGAGGTTTACACATGGCAATTTTTAACGAACAGAAAGCCAAAGAACTGATGACAAAAGTCATTGCGTTATCCAAGGCCGACGAATGCGAATGCAATTTAAATGGTTCAAATGCAGGCAATATCCGATATGCACGCAACACGGTCTCGACATCCGGTGATGTCCGGGATGTCACGCTCGCCGTGCAATCCTGTTTTGGCAAACGCACCGGCACATCGACCGTCAATGAATTCGATGACGCCTCGTTGGAAAAGGTGGTCAGGCGCTCCGAAGAACTGGCAAGACTGGCACCCGAAAACCCCGAGCATATGCCCAACCTGGGACCATTCGAGTACCAGAAGGTGGACGGCTGGTTTGAATCCACGGCATCCATGACCCCGGAACAACGCGCCAAGGCTGCCGAAGCCAGCATCGTGCCTTCTCGCAAGAACAAGCTCACCGCTTCCGGCTACCTGAATGACGCGGAGTCTTTTTACGCGATCATGAACAAGAAGGGCATGTTCGCCTATTACCTGTCGACGAATATCAATTTTACCGCCACTATCCGCACCGAGGACGGTACGGGCTCCGGCTGGGTGTCGCGGGATTTCAATGACGCCGCCAAAATGGACACCAGCGAAGCATCCGCCGTGGCGATCAAGAAGGCCATGGGTTCGGTGGACGCCAAGGAAATGGAACCGGGCAAATACACCGTCATCATGGAACCGGCCGCATCGGTCACATTGCTTGGCAACATGTTCGGAAGCATGAACCAGCGCGCCGCGGACGAAGGCCGCAGCTTCCTCAGCAAAAAACCGGCGGAAGGCGAGGAAGCCAAGGAAGGTGACGCCACCAACCGCCTGGGTGAAAAAATGTTTGACGAACGCGTCACCATTTACAGTGACCCGAAACACCCCGAATGTCCAACCGCGCCTTTCGCTGCTGACGGACACGCAGTCGGTATGACCCGCTGGATTGAAAAAGGGCTTGTCAAAGCCATGCCCAATACACGTTACTGGGCGGAGAAAACCGGTGCGGAATATTATCCGGTCGCCTTCACCGGCGGCGGACTTTTCGGCGGCAACCAGCAGCTGATCATGGAGGGCACCGACCAGACCCTGGAAGAAATGATCAAGGACACCCGCCGCGGTGTGCTGGTAACCCGGCTGTGGTATATCCGTCAACTGGATCCCCAGACCCTGCTCTATACCGGCCTGACCCGTGACGGTACGTTCTACATCGAAGACGGCAAGATCAAGTATCCGATCAAGAACTTCCGTTTCAACGAGAGCCCGATCGTCATGCTGAACAACATCGAGGCCCTGGGCAAACCGGTGCGTATCGACGGCAGCCTGATTCCGCCGATGAAGATACGTGACTTCACCTTCAGCAGCCTGTCCGATGCGGTGTAAGGTGGACATTCATGTCCACCTTTGTATCTGGCAGTCTCTCGGACTTAACATGATCTACTTCGGAAAATCCGACAGGCTGCTAGCCTGAACATTGCACCAGTCGGGCTCGGCTCTCCTTACATGTCATTGAATCATTTAATTAATTTGGAGTTTTCAGGCCACATTGAAAAAGCACAGTTTGTACCCGAGCACAGTCCTGCCCCGGCCCTGGCTGGTTCAGTCACGCCTGGGCTTGGGCGTCCTCTCACGCGGGGAGTGGACACGGTTCCACCGCCCCGCCGGACCATCGCGTATCCGGGTCCGGCACCCATCGAAATTAGCCAATTATGTATAGACGCGAGTTTCTGAATACCATTGCGTTGCTGGGGACGGGTCTCGGTATGGGCATTGCACCATGGCGGGTGTTGGCAACAGGTCCGGATGAGTACGATTTTGTTTTTACCCGCCTCAGCTACGAGTCGGGTGACTGGGACGTCGATGAACGCATGCCATCCAACTTGCTCAATTCACTGATTGAATACACCACCCTGCGTGTGAATCCGACCGAGCAGGTCATTGCTCTGGCGGACCCCGCCATGCTCAGCACACCATTTTGCTACCTGGCAGGACGCCGACTCGTGCAGTTCGGCCACGCGGAACGCGAGAATTTCAACCGTTACGTCACGAACGGCGGTTTTGTATTTGTCGACGACTGCAACCATGACATCGACGGGATGTTCGCGCGAAGTTTTGAGCAGCAAATGACAGAACTCTTTGGACAGGACGCATTACAGACGCTGCCGGATGATCATCCTATCTACCGGGCCTTTTTCGAATTTGACGGCCCGCCGGCCACCTCCCAGGAACTCAACGGCTGGGGTGACGACCTCGTTCACAACTATCTCAAGGGCATCGAAATCAATGGCCGTATCGCCGTGCTTTACTCCAACAAGGATCTCGGTTGCGAGTGGGATTATGATTTCAGGAACAAACGCTTCATGCGCAAGGACAACACACGCTTCGCGGTCAATATCGTGATTTACTCGATGACCGCTTGATGCAGTTCACCAGGCGCCACAACAGGACCGGACCAGGCCAATGCAGGACATGACAACAAGCGATCAAACGAGACAAAGACAGGACATCGAAGACAAGCTGGCAAAGTTGCCGCTGGTGGGCGCCGGCATCGCCAGGCTGATCGTCGGCCAGAAACAGGTCGTGGACGAACTGCTCATCAGCGTTCTCGCCGGCGGCCATTGCCTGCTGGAGGGTGTCCCGGGATTGGCCAAGACCCTGATGGTCAGCACACTTGCGCAGTGCCTGGAACTGGGGTTTCGACGGGTCCAGTTCACACCTGACCTGATGCCCAGCGATATCATCGGTACCGAGATCCTTGAGGAGGATCACGCCAGTGGCAAGCGGTTTTTCAAATTTCAGAAAGGGCCGGTTTTCACCAACATCCTGCTGGCGGACGAAATCAACCGCACACCGCCAAAAACCCAGGCTGCCCTGCTCGAAGCCATGCAGGAAAAATGCGTCAGTTACGCCGGCGAGATTCACACGCTGCCACGACCGTTTTTTGTACTCGCCACCCAGAACCCGGTAGAACAGGCGGGCACCTATCCGCTTCCCGAGGCACAACTCGACCGTTTCCTGATGTTTATTCGCGTGCCCTACCCGTCCGAAACCGAGGAGGTGGAAATACTCAATCGCACCACCGGTAACCGCGAAGTACAGCTCGAACCCATACTCAACGCCGAAGATGTGATCGCACTGCAGTCACTGGTGCGCGAAGTGGAAATTTCAAACACCCTGCTGAACTACATCACCCGCATTGTCCGCGCCAGCCGGCCGGACGGGAAAAGCGGCGGTATGATTAACGAATATGTCCGCTGGGGTTCGGGCCCGCGCGCCGGGCAGGCACTGGTGTTGTGCGCCAAGGCACGGGCGTTGATGCACGGGCATTTTGCCGTTACCATGGAAGACATCCGCCAGGTTGCAAAGGCCGTGCTGCGTCACCGCATCCTGCTCAATTTCCAGGCCGAGGCCAGCAACACAAGCTGCGAGGACATTATCGATCACCTTTTCGAATCGGTGAGCCGGCCGGCCAGCCCGTTGGGCTAGACACCGTGGAGCGTTTTATTGATCCCCTCACCCTGGCCCGTGTCAAGGACCTGCCCCTGATCGCAAAAACCGTTGCAGATGGTTTTTTGCACGGCATGCAGCAGAGTCACCAACGCGGCATCGGTATCGAATTCAGCCAGTACCGCGGCTACGAACCCGGTGACCCCCTGAGCCGTATCGACTGGAAACTGTTTGCGCGTTCAGACCGTTACTTCGTGCGCGAGGCCGAACGCGAAAGCGAGGTTGCCATGTGGTTTGTACTCGATGCAAGCGCCTCGATGAACCTGGCTTCGGAGAATAAACCGGGTGCCTGGAACAAGTTCGAGTACGGCCGCCACCTGCTGGCAACATTGTCTTATATCGGCCAGCAACAGGGCGACCACGTGGGATTGCTGGCGCTGTCCGGGGACCGGCAATACCTGCTGCCGCCGGGAAGCGGGGAGCGCCACTGGCACCGCTTGCTGAAAGAACTGGTGACGGTCAAAAGCGGTGAACGATTTCCGCATCCGGCCCTTGTAAAAACTGCAATCGAACGCCTACAAAAGACGGGTTTAATATTTATTATCAGTGACTTCTATCAGATATCCAATGAACTGAATGACTTTATCATCCAGGTCTCAGCCGGTCGTAACGAAGTGGTTGCCATGCAATTGCAGACCACCGATGAACTGCAATTTCCCTACAAGGGTGCGATCCGTTTTGAAGACCTTGAAAGCGGCGAACAGGTGCTGGTATCAGCCACTGGGGCACGTGAGACGTGGTTGGGCGCGCTCGACGCCCACCAGAAGGAACTGCAGCGCTTTATGCACCAGCAACGGGTCACGCTTAACCATATCAACATCGATATGCCGATGGACAAGGCCCTGTTCGATTTTCTGACCAGCCGGCTCAGAATCCGCCGCTGACATGCCGTCGATGCTGTCTGCCCTGTCGGTAGTGACGCCCGCCGCATGGTGGGCCTTGCTGGCGCTCGCAATCCCCCTGTTGATCCATTTGTTCAGCCGCAGCCGGGGCCGCCTGGTGCGCATCGGCCACATCGACCTGATCAGGCAGGCGCGCAGCGTAAAGGTTACCGAGATCAGGCTGACACAGAGGCTATTATTACTGTTGCGACTGGGTATTTTCTCCCTGGCGGCGCTGATCCTGGCGGGTCTTGCAACCGCAGGCCTTGAAAGCAGCAATGCACCCACCCTCTACCTGACACCCGGCTGGATACACTCTGCCAGTCCTGAAGATGTCAACGCGGTCATAATCGCGGCTGAAGCGAATCCGGAAAGCCGGGTTTACCTGCTCCAGCCCGGCTTCCCCAAGCTTGACCAACTTAGGCTGGACGCGGTCGGACAAGCGTCATTGCCGGATAGCGAATACAACGTCAATAGCTGGGACAATACCTGGTCACTGCTGGCGCAACGGCTCAGCAGCGTGCGTCATCGCGGCGCCGTGACGGTATATGCCACGGACCGTCTTTTTCAATTCGGACGTGACCGGCCGGTCCTGCCCGCTGCGGTCAATTGGCGCTTGAGCCACCCGGAATCAGAAGCCGCGCCAGACCCTGCAGCCATAAGGGTACTGATCGCATACGATCAGGACCGCGCCGCCGAGGTTCCGCTGTTCAATGCCGCCCTGGCAGCATTGAAGGCGCACCGTCTGCCCGGGCTCGAGTGGGAAAACGTAGCGCTGTCCCCATCCGGCGAAGCACCACTCAAAAGCGACTGGCTGATCCGTCTCGGAAACAGCGGCCCGGATTTCGCGCAGCTCGCCCGCCTCGAATCGCCGATGGTGATATTGTCCGACGCCACCAACGCTGACACCACGGTGACCAACCAGTCAATCACCCTGCCCTTCTATCCGTTCAGCCAATTCAGGCTGAACCGCCTGAGCCACGATCAGCAGGTCACACAGGATTTTGGCAACCAATCCGATGGGCGGGTGCTGCTCAGAAGTGACGACGGTACGACGTTACTACAGGAGTTCCATGCCGGACAGGCGCGAATCCTGCAGTTTAACAGCCGCTTTGATCCCCGTTGGAACTCGCTTTTACAACAACCCGAATTCCCCGAGTTGCTGTTACAACTGATGTCTAACCCGGGCCGCGACGTAAGCCGTTTCTCCGATGCCCGGATCAACCCGGATGACCTGCAGGCGTCATCACTGAACACCGCCGTCAAGATACCCCTGCCACACCGCTCACTACAGGGATTACTCGCAATCCTGCTGGTTTTGCTGTGGGTTACCGAACGCTGGCTGAGTGAAAGGACCTCCCGTGACAGCGGTTGAGACAAGCGGGATGTCAAACCGCGCGACGAGCGCCGGGGTGCGTGCGCAGATCAGGCACAGCCTGCTGTTGTGGCGGCGCAGACTGTTATGGCAGAGATTGCTCAATACACTGGCCGCCATCGCAGTGCTGGCGCTTATCGGACACCTGCTTGCCACAGCCCCCTCCACGCTGTTGCAACAGGCCGCTGCGCTGGTACTGTTATTTTTCCTGCAGCTTGTGCTCGGCCCGGCGTGGCGCCGGTCGAACCCGGACAATTTCGTGGAGCACCTCAACCGCCGCTTTCCCGATTTTGAAGAAAGTGCCCGCTTGTTGCTTGCAGACGAAGATGGATTGACGCCGTTACAGAACCTGCAGCGAGAACGGGTGCTCGCGGTTTGGCAGAAAAACATGTCACAGGTGGACCGTTGGCAGATGCCGGTCAGGTACCGGCCGGCACTGGCGGTTATTGCCGGCTGTATACTGCTTGGCTTGTTTTCGGATCAGCTATCCTCCCTGGCAACCCGTTTTCTGGCGGCAAGTCCGGTCGCCCCTGGCGACCGCACCGCGGCTGGCATGGATACCCGTCTCGACGTTATCGCCGTGCGTATTGAACCGCCCGCATATACCGGGCTTGAAGCCACAACAACCAACCGGCTGGACCTCGAACTACCCGAAGGCAGCCGGGTTGAATGGATCCTGGATTTCGACAAGCATGGTGCTGAGTATGCACTGCGTTTGTCGGGCGGCGAACAGACCGAATTGCAGCGGGGCGGGGACGGTCACCTGCACGCCAGTTCAGTGATCAACAGAACAGACCTGTACCGCATTGTCGACACCCGGGCCGGGTACGACGAGAGCATTGGCGCGGTTTACTCGCTGACCGTCATGCTGGACCGTGCGCCCGACATCAGGATAGTGGAGCCGGACGTACCTGTCCTGGAGATACCAAAAGCAGGACCGGCGCGTTTCGACAGCCAGGCGCTGATAAAAGACGATTACGGTTTGCAGGGCGTCGAGATACTTGCCTCCGTGGCCAAGGGCTCGGGTGAAGGTGTCAAATTCCGTGATCAGGCGCTGGACTTTGATAGGGCCATTGACACCGGCAATGGCCAATTATACCAGCGTCAGTGGGACCTCGAAGCCCTCGGCATGGAGCCTGGCGACGAGATTTATTTCACGGTAGTCGCCACCGACAACCGTTTTCCGCAAGCCAATACCGGCCGCTCCGACACCCTGATCGTACGCTGGCTGGAAGACGAGAAACCCATACTCGCAGCGGACGGCCTGGGCATTGATTTCATACCCGAGTTTTTCAAAAGCCAGCGCCAGATCATCATCGAAACCGAGCAACTGATTGAAGATCGGCCGCAACTCGCAGCACAGGTGTTTAAGGACACCTCCTATGGCATCGGACAGGCGCAAGCCGATCTGAAGGAAAAGTACGGGCAGTACCTCGGCGATGAATTTGGCGAAGGGCCCGGAGAGCAACTCGATCAGCCGCATACAGAAGCCGCCGACAGCGCCGGGGCCCACGAACAGCATGAAAATGAACATGGAGCCACCGACAGCGGAAGCCTGAACAAGAACCTGAACAGCACCGCCGACATCATTCGCCTTTACGGACACGACCACGGCGACCCGGAAATCGGACCGATTACGCGACGCAACCCGGTGGCATTGATGAAACGCGCGGTCAGCGAGATGTGGCAGGCCGAACGACACCTGATGCAGGCGTCACCGGAACGGGCTTTGCCATTTGAATATGAGGCCTACAAATACCTGAAGCTGGCACGTCAGGCCGACCGGATCTATGTCAAAAGACTGGGATTCGAACCGCCGCCCGTCAGCGAAGACCGGCGTCTGAGCGGTAAGCGCGATGAGATATTGAGCTACCGCCTTGCAGCGCCCGGGCCAGGTCTTGGTGCGAACGAAACACAATCAGAGCAGCAACTATTAAAACTTGTTTATCATATGCTTAAAGAACATTCTTCAGATAATGAATACAATGAGAGTGAACGTGAAATCCTGCATCGCCTGGGCCGTCAGTTTACCCTTTGGTCGCAGCAGCGGGCCGCATTTATCCAGCATGCCGCCACACTTGAAAAGCTGGCACTTGGCGACCGCCTGCAAGCGGATTCCTGCGACACCTGCATGGCGGAACTGGAAACCGCCATATGGAATCTGATCAGGGAGAGTGACGGACAATTGCACCATCGAAACGCGGCCTGGTATGCCAGCGACGGACTTATCGATGCATACCGGCAAGCCCGGAAGCAAAACGCTGCGAAAGACAACGTCGGAGACCAGCGATGATAGTCCACTTCGGACGCCTGCAGTTTGACTTCAACAACCCCTGGGTCATTATTCTGAGCGCCATTTTGGCCGTCTCGCTGCTGGTAAGCTCGCGTGCGGTGTTGCGGCGGCTTTTCCGCCACTCGCGGTTGCGCGCGCTGGCGGTCCTGTTGTTGAACGTTGTCGCCTACGGCGCGGTGTTCCTGTTACTGCTTGATCCAATGATCAATCAACCCGGGGAGCGGTCCGTCATCCTCGTAACGGAGGGCGCTGATCTTGGTGGCTCCCGGTTGCCTGCAGCGGATAAAGTATATGTAGCCCCGGGTGTCGTCGCGTCAGCCCCGGCGCAGAGCGAACTTCCCGGCGCTGACTGGCTGCTCGATATCGGGCAATTAAACCTCAGGGAGCCCGCACTCGACTCGGTACAGGTGCGTGGCTACGGTCTCGAACAGGAACAGTGGGCATCCTTGTCCGGACATCCGCAGATCAACTTTGAAGCACCCGGCATCAAGGGTTTCACCGGCATGCGTTGGCAACGGTTTCTGAGCGTTGGTGAAATGCTGCATATCAGCGGTCAATACGGCCAGGACCGTAGCGATGGCATCGTTCAACTTCGCCTTCTCGACCCGGCCCGCAACACGGTCGCCGACGGACGTTTCAAAAACGGACAAAATTTCAGACTTATGGCACGTGTCAAGACCCGGGGAACACTGGAATACACGTTGCAGGCATGGGCTGCCGGCAAGCTCCAATCCGAGCAAATTTTACCGATTGATGCAGGTGCGGGAAATCGCCTCAATATCATGATCGTGCAATCCGCACCCTCTTTTGAAACACGCCAACTGAAAGACTTCGCCGCTGCCAATGGACACCGTGTACGGATCAACACAGATATCAGCAAGGGCAAGTACATCAATCAAAGCGTCAATCTGCCGGAGGATGCTGACACCACATTTTCACCACAGGTACTGGCAGAGCAGGACATCCTGATCATGGATGGCAGGGCGTTTGCCACCCTTCCCGCCCTGCGCAGACAGTGGCTCAGCGATGCCGTGCAAAGCGGTCTCGGTCTGCTGCTGCTGGCGGATTCGTCTTTGCTGGCAGAGTTTGAAAAAACCGCAACCACCCTGCTGGATGGTTTCGGCCTGACGTCTTTAAGCGGTGCAGAACCAAGGCTTATCCCACGCTTGATTACGGGCGGTGGTCAGAGAGACTGGCAGGAACCGGTTGCAGTCGCCGCCATGCAGTTAAGCGCAGACGATGCGGATGTACTGATCGACGGAAACGACGGCAGGGACCTGGTAGTCAGACGTTCTTCCGGCCTGGGGCAGATCGGCATCAGTCTCATCAGTCACAGCCACAGCTGGCTGACCGCGGGTCACCGCACGCAATGGAGTGACTACTGGTCGGCGTTGCTATCGGCCCTTTCCAGGCAGCGCGGCGACAGTTTCCTGCTGCCGCCGGCGGAAACGGCTTTTTACCGGGTGGACCAAAGAACGCCGCTATGCGCATTGACCACAAACTCCGAGACAAGCATCGTTGTCGGAGACACAGGATCGACAGGTCAACACACAACCCTTGAACTGCAAGCCGCAGCGGACATGTTGCAATCACCCCGCCGGTGTGCTTTTTTCTGGCCGCGGGCCCGAGGATGGCACAAGGTCCAACTGCTTGCCGGTAGCGATGGCGCTGTTCTCGATCAAAAAGCCATCTATGTCTTCGCTGCAGACCAGTGGCTCGCCCAGCAGCGCGATCAGCGTGTCAAAGCCACCAGGACACGGGCTGCCGATGGCAAGGTTCTACCCAGCTCAACGGAAAACCCGGCTCCTGAGCCGCTCAGCGTTTTCTGGCTATGGCTGACACTGGTGGTGTCCGCCTCACTGTTATGGTTGGAGCGCAAGCTGGATTTCGGATAGCGGGTCCCCGTGGATGGGTAATCATTACGGTTTTTTCTGCACCTGACAGCACGCTATACCTGGTTTCATTCGGAAACCGAATAGCAATAATATCGGTTAATCCTGTCAGTCAAGCGCAAATTCGCATACCGGTTTCTGCTCAAATGAGCCGGGAAAATCCGGGCCATCGAGCGGTTACGATTTTATCTTATCCCGGAAATATGAGACTGACCCGGTAAAGGGTAATAAATACATCAATAACGGCAATTCCGGCTAAATATTTAGTTGTCAACTGCAGTATTATCCAACTTATCTGCTATACTGTGAACAAGGGGATGTCTTTGAAAATCAGTTTTTTAGCTGCAAGGGAATGCGGAAGGCATTCTTCTCATTTTCTCTTGGAGGCTGAAAAAATGAAAAGACTATTGATCGCGTTATTTCTTTGTATTGTATTCTCGTCAGTTGCCCAGGCCGGGAAACCCGGATTCCGTGACGCGAATGATCCAGGTTTGGACGAAGTTCTCAAAGGGCCCGGTGATAATTCAGTCAACGGTAGCTGTGAATACTCGTGCGTTGAGCCTTTTACCGCTACGGTGGACGGCCGCAAAAGGATGGTACTCGCACTTCAGCTTGTCAACGATAATGAAGTGGTAAACCTATACACTGGGACATTTACGCGCACAGTCACTTGGATTCCGAGGCAATGCCCGAGATTTGAAGTGAATGCGGGAGACTCCTGGACACTGGCCTGGACACTTTCAAGACCCAATGGCAAGGGCCACATCATAGACGCCATTGAAGTGACGTCGGGTACTTGCAACCCATAAACCGCGGATTGCCACGGACAGGACAGTAGAAACGGGTGGCGCGCCCCTGACAGGCCACCACCCACTCAGAAATACCACGCCAACTGCGCGAACAGCGCCGGACCGGTGGATAGGTAAACGCCGGGCTGTGTGAAATCGATACCACCATACTCACTGCCATCCGGTCCAATCGGAAAACTCAGGGCCGCCAGCAGTTGCACATCCTGTTTCCAGTCGTAGGACAGCACCAGTTGCGCAAGCGCCGACGGATCGATCAGATTGATAAATGCATTCGACGTCAGATTGAGCAACGGCGTCGCTTCGAGGATTACCGAGACACCCAGGTAATGCCGGCCGATATTGAATAACTCCCCCCTGGCCAGTCGTTTCAGCAGTTCCGGGTTGGCCGCCAGGGCGGCAGCCGAATAGTCCCCGCCGGTCTGACCGAAGCCGTTGTAGTAGTACTCGGCCAAACCTGTCCAGTTATGCCCGCCTCCCACCCAGGACCAGGTCAATCCGGTGACGCCGGTCAGCACGGAACCCGTCACCGTATCGTTCCAAACCAGGTCACCGCGCCATACGGCCCCGCCGAGATCGCCGCTGAGTCCGAGCGCCAGCACAGTCTCGCCATAGTGACGGGTAGCCAACAAGTCATACTCCCTGCCCGCCCAGAAACCGTGGTATTTCAGTGCCAGCGATGATTGTTGCCCTTCGACATCGCCACTCAGGGGATCGCGGCGCACAACGGCCACGGACTGTATGTCGTTGCCGTTATCGAGCAGGTATTGGGCATAGAGCATGTCATCACCGGACTTGTATTCCTTGTCGATAGCCGTTGGGTCGAAGGGGTTGAGTATGTCCATTGGTGTGAACAGCAGACCGCTGCCCCAGGAGATCGCCTGGCGGCCAAAGCGTATGACCGTCTTGTCACCGCTGTATGCCAGGTTGGCCCGGTCAAAACGGATCAGCGTGGCATTTTTATTCATGTTATGTATTTCGTGTGTCAGGTCAAACCAGCGCCGCCTGTCGTTGATCACGTCCTGTCCGCGGTAGCTTAGCGCCGGCCCTACGCGTAATCCGAGCAGCGTGTCGGCGTGAGCGTTGATGAATTGGGCGTGCGTGTTAAAATCCCAGCGTCCGTGCCGGGCGGAAAGTTTCAGCCGGACCTCGAGGTTGCGGTCCTGCAGACTGTCACCGCTGATTTCCTGCAGCACACTGTTTGCGGGAACCGTGGTGTTGATGTACTGGTACTTGGCGTGTCCGCCAAAGGTCCAGTCGGTAGCAGTTCCATTCAGTTCAGATGCAAGGCCAGGCTGGTTCAGGCCACAAGCCGCAACCAGTACAAGCAGGCAGAGACAGCTTAGCCGGATATTGGGCATCTGAGCGGCTCAATGGGTCTGCTGTAATTCATCCCTGACCACCCTTCCATCCACCATGGTTATGCGGCGCTCCGCCCACTCCATCACCCGCTGATCATGGGTTGCAATAAGGAAAGTGACCTTGTGCACCTGGTTGAGCTCACGGAAATGATCCATCAATTTCTCCATGCTCACCGAGTCGAGGTTGGCAGTCGGTTCATCGGCCAGCACCAGCTTGGGTTGACTGACGATGGCGCGGGCCACGGCGACGCGTTGTTGCTGTCCACCGGACAATTGGGCCGGGCGCCGCTCCTCCAGGCCCGCCAATCCGACTTCTTTCAAGATTTTCGAGGACCGGCTTTTGCGCTCCGCGCTACCGACCCCCTGGACCTGCATGACAAACTCGACATTCTCCCGGGCGCTGAGCACCGGGATCAGATTGTATGCCTGGAAGACGAAGCCGATGTGATACAGCCGCAGGTCTGCCAGGGCGGCCTTGCCCAGCAGGTCAACACGCTCGCCATCAATTGATATTTCACCCTGGTCCAGCGAATCAAGACCACCGATGGCATTGAGCAGTGTGGTTTTCCCGGAACCCGACGGCCCGGACAGGCAGATGAACGCACCCTGTTCGATCTCGAGGCTTACATGGTCAAGCCCCTTGATCACGGCATCGCCCTGCTGATAGTACTTGCACAGGTCGGTGCAGCTTATTGTAGACATAGATCTGTCCCCGGTTTTAGTGACATAAGTATCTCTTCCTGTTTGTTCTCAAGTGCAACCCGCTATGTGCTCGTGAGAGCCTCGACGGGCCGGTACTGCGTGGCGCGCCAGGCCGGCAGCAGGCTGGTAATCATCCCCAGCGTGATCACGACCACGTTGGCCAGCAGCAGGTCCGGCCACAGCAGGACCGGGTGCAACACGCTGGATGCGCCCATCATGTCCAGGCCTTTTGATACCGCCGATACATCAATTCCGTCCTTCAAAGGGATCACGCTACCGAGCGCCAGCAGGTTACCCGTCAGCAAGCCCAGCACCAGCAACATCATCGACTCGACCAGTATTTGGTAAAGGATGGCAGACGGCCGCATTCCAAGCGCCCGCATCAGGCCGATTTCGCGAACCCGTTCAAACACCGCCATCATCAACGTGTTAACCAGTCCGAACGAAAGCGCAAGGAAGATCACCACCATCCAGACCAGCACAAAGCCGTTCATGACCTGCATCATGGTGGCCAGGTACGGATCGAGTTCCAGCCATGACAATACCTCGCGATCCGCCGGCACTACCGCACGGATGCTTGCCACCAGCGCCTCGGGTGACCGGTAGTCGCGTCCCATTATCGCAATTTCAGACACATCGGTGCCGATACCGAGCATGTCCTGGACCACCTCGCGTCCGGCATAGACGTAACCCTCCTCGCGGCTTTCCAGTTCTGCCCTGTACACACCCACGATTCTGAAGCCACCATCGGCAATGGCGTTTTCGGGGTCCTGGCTCATCAACACCACCCGGTTCCCCAGGTGGGTGTCGAGACGCTGGAGCAATTTCCGGCCGACGACAAGGCCGTGGTCATCACCGCCATCGAGGAAACGGCCCTCGACAATGTCATCCGTTTTGAAACCCAGTGCCAATTCGCTACCGGAATCCACGCCGAGTAAAAATACACCGCGGTTCTCATACTCGCTGGAGATCATCGCAGGCACCTTGACGCGACTGCTCCAGGCCGTTACCTGTTCCCCATTGAGTAGATCAAGCAGTTTCCCTTGCGGCGCCGGCAGGCTGTGGGTCACCGACGGGTCATCGCGAAAGCCGGCGGCATGAATCTGCACATGACCCGGCAATGCAGCGATACCCTGCCTGACCATGTCATCGACCATGCCGCGCAGCAGCGCCGTCATGAAAATCATCGCCCAGGCACCCAGGGCAATGGCCAGCAGCATGATCAGCGTACGGCGGTAATTACGCCACAAATTGCGCCAGGCGAGAACGGACAAAGCACGCAAGGGCATCGCCATCAGACCGCCCTCATTGCTTCGACCGGGCGCAAGCGATATAACTTCAGCGCCGGGTACACGGTTGCAAATAAACAGGACACAAACACGACGATGGGTCCGAGCAGCAGGGAAAACGGTTCGAGGGACGGATACATCCTGGGCGACATATTGAACTTCGCCGCCATCTCATCCATGCCGGGGTAGGAAAAACCCGTGTGCGCGTAATAGGCGGATAACGCGGAGCCGAGCAGGACGCCGATCACGAGGCCGATCGAGGCCATCAGGAAGGTTTCCAGGAACACCAGCATGGCAAGACGTCTTGGCTTGATGCCCAGCGCCATGATCACGCCAAATTCGCGGGTGCGTTCGAGTACCGACATCAGCTGCGTATTCAGAACGCTGAACGCCACCAGCATGATCAGCACGCCGTACATGAACCACGCACTGGTCATATCAGCCTGGATGGCCTGTTTGAGACCCGGCATCAGGGCTTCCCAGCCCAGAACCACCAATCCGTCCCTGCTGCCGAGTGTTGAGCGCAGGGAGTCCAGCATGGCGGGCACCTTCGCCAGGTCCGGCACCGACAGCGCGATCACATGTCCACGGTCTCCCATGGCAAAAACGTCCTGGAAATAGACCAGCGGAACTTCCGCCATTCCGCGGTCAAGTTCCTGCGACCCGGTTGCGAAGATACCGGTCACTGTGACCACGCCTGCAGCAAAAGAACCATCGATGCCGCTGCCGAGGAAAGTCAGTTCGTCACCCACACCGACTTTCAGGTTTCTCGCCATGACCTCGCCGATAACAACCTCCGCGGCGTCAGGCTTGTCCAGGTAGTGCCCGGCGGTCAGCAACCCCGGGATGCTCGACACGGCGGGCTCAAAGCGGGGTTCAACACCCACCACCTGTGATGAAAATGACCGGTCCTCGCTGGACACCAACACATAGGCACTGGCGCGCGCGCTCACACCGGCATGCGGAAATAGTTTACGGATGGTGGCGGCAAGCGCCGCGATGTCGTCTATGGCCTGACGCATCTTCTGGCTGTCCTGGTAGCCCACGTGTTGAACCTGTATCTGGCCACTGAACATCGCCAGGCTGTTGTTGATCATCATATCGTAGGAACCGAACTGCAGGGAAATCATGAAAACCAGCAATACGTTGGAAAAAATCATCGCCAGCGCGGTCAGCCAGGTGCGTCGTTTCTGGCGCCAGATATTTCGCCAGGCCAGACGGAAACCGAGTGCAAACGACTTCCGTTTCAATCGCCCGCTTTTCATGGCATGGCTATTGCCGCGGGTTCCTGAGGCTTGACAGCGTAAACAGGCTTGCGGGCAGATCGAGATCAAATTCTATTTTGGAAACCGTTATCTCCGTCCACTCATCCGGTGTTTCCTGCCTGCCCATGCGCATCGTCCGGGCGACCTGGCGGCCACCCATTTCACGAATATCGCGCGCTTTCATCACTTTTACCAATTGACCGTCCTGATCCCAGTACTGCTCCTCCAGCAAGACATAATCATCACGGATTTTCAGGACTTCCTTACCCCATACGATGGGAGCGTTCTCGTGCGGAATGGCCTCGACGGTATACACCGTATGTCCATCGTCCTGTGTGCTTCCGGTCAATGTGTGGTCGTACTGATCGAGAATATCGGTGGATTTGCTGATGTCCCTGTTGGAAAAATCGCTGCCCATCCAGCCCTGGGTCATCATCGATGAGGGAATCTTGATGATGCGGTTAATTTTCGGTGAGTAGGACCACATGTCGTTGTCCTTCAACAGGGTGCCGTTGCCTGCATCCTTCTTCGGCTCTGTTACGCGGACAAGCGAAACTTTCTCGCCCTTGCTCCATGCCTGCATCGACATCGACCGCTGCCAGTCCGGCCTCTGTATTGTCATGGTCATTTCGGAATAGGAAGTCGCACCGCGCCAGTGTTCCATTGCGGCACGCACCAGGTCCTTTGCATCGGCTGGCGGTTCCATTGCCATCGACACTGCCGGTGACCCCGTCTCAAGCAGTATTACGACCAGTATCAGTCCCGCTTTTCGCACCGCGGAGCCCGACCGGAAAAATGAAGCTTTTCTGTTGCAACCTGACTTCTTCATTTGCCGAAATTCCGTAATTTACAGACAATAGTCAAGGCTATCACAAGTCCAAAACAAATAAGAGGTTAACACCTGTTTAACGCAGAATTGATATCATTTGGTGGTGCAAAAAGACCGACAAAAATCATGGCAATTCAAGACGGGGAAAACTGCCACCCTCTGGCTGGCTTTGTTGCTGGCGTTGGGATTGCACATGCTCTTTCTGTTCCTACCCGTCACCGGGCAATCCCCACACGGGAAAGCCCCGCCCCGAACGGTCGAAATTCAACTGTCCACGGTCCCGGTACAGCCGCCTGACGTACTTGTTCCCGGGCCGGAGGTGCAAGCTGAAGCGGTGGAACCCATGCCCGAGAGCGTCACGGAACCGTGGCCTCCACGCGTGGAGAACCCGGCGGAAAGACAAGCCGAAGCCGTTCCGGCCGAGGCACAGTCTGTACCGCGGGAGGCAGAACACGTCACTCGGATACCGCAGCGTGACCTGGAGAACATGAGCCAAATGGATCAAGACGTGCTGACCAGTACCATCCTCGCGAGGCAATTCTTCACCGAGGAATCCGCGGTCGATAAGCTGTTTGGTAAACCCCTGGTACGCGACAGCGCCGAGTTTCAGAAAGAATTTCATTACCCGCTCCGACCGGACTTGCTCGAGATGCTCGACCGGCCCTTGCCGGACATGCCTTTCGCCTATACGCCGGGCCTGGTTTATTTTGCCTACGACCCCGGTTTGAAAGGTGACCTGCAACGGTTCTGGGATATCATCACACCCGAGTTCGGCTGGCGGACCAGGTATGGCACCGAGGTCAAGTGTGGCTTGATCCTGATCATCGTGGGCTGTGTCTGGAAATAACGAACTGCGCAGCTTGTACGGCCTTACTCGTATTTCTCAAGGGAGCGGTTCAACTGGTTGTTCACCAGCAGAAAGGTGGCCCGCTTGGAAAATTCCTTGAGTTTCAACGCGCCGATATAGGTGGCCGTACTGCGCAGTGAACCGAATAACTCGTCGACGAAGTCGTTCACGTCTCCCTTGTAGGGCAACAGCACTTCGCGCCCTTCGCTGGCCCGGTGCTTGGCGACACCACCGTAATGGTTCTTCATCGCCGCCTGCGAACTCATACCATAGTACTCCTTGAATTTTTCACCGTTCTTCTCGACGAGCGCGCCGCCGGATTGTTTGAAGCCCGAGAAAAACTGTCCGCTCATCAAAAAATCAGTGCCGCCGCAAAATGCCTTGGCTGCGTCGCTCGGGTATACCGCCCCGCCATCCGACATGACGAGGCCGACGCCCGTCGCCGGGTTGCTCATACCATGCGCCGCATCTGAACATTCGATGATGGCGCTGAGCTGCGGATACCCGACACCCGTCATACGGCGCGTGGTGCATGCGCTTCCACTGCCGATGCCGACCTTGACGATGTCGGCGCCGCGCAGCAGGATTTCCTCGGTGATTTCGTTGGTGACGCAATTACCGGCAATGATCGTGTGCCCCGGGCACATCGCGCGCAGTTCTTCGACTTTCAGCACAAACCGCTCCAGGTAGGCATTCGGCACATCCAAAACGATAAAGTTGAATTTATCACCCAGTCCGGCTTCCAGCACCGTCACCAGCTTTTCAATATCCTCATCCCGTATTCCCAGTGAATAAGCGACGTAATCAGGCTCCGTAAAGCCAGCAAAAAACGCCTTCAACTCCTCGATCGAATAATGCTTGTGCAACGCGGTAATCATCTTGTGGACAGACAAGGCGCGCGCCATTTCGAAAGTTCCGGATGTATCCATGTTCGATGCCACGATCGGCACGCCGGTCCACGTCCGGCCGCTGTGCATGAAGGTAAACCTGCGGTTCAGGTCAAAATTCTTCCTGCTCGTGAGCGTGCTGCGCTTGGGACGGATCAGGACATCACTAAAATCAAGTTTCACATCGTTATCAATTCTCATGTTTTCACCATCATCATCCGTTGACGCTACGCCATATTCACGTTGAAATTCTCGTTTTCCAAAACGTGGATGCATGGGGAATATACAACAGAGATCACCTGGATTCACTGATAGGGATACACAACAGTAGCCTTTCTCTGTTTATAATGAATGGGCAAAACATCAGCGACGTGCTGAACAATAACAAGCTGTCGGGAAGACGGCCATTTGGGTACAAGGGAAATGAATATAATAAAATCAGCCACCACCGGTCGTTTATGCAAAACTTTACCCATGACCGTATCCGCCATCGGGTGCATATTGTTGGCACAGACCGCCTATGCACAAAATAGTCAATCAAATTCCGTTTCGGCGCTGGGCCGCCTGCAACCTGAAGGAGGAATCATCCTCATAGGCGCCGCATCAACGCCCGAAGCCATATCGGGTTCCATACTCACGCACCCTGCTGGTCAGTGAAGGGGATTTTGTCGAAGCTGGCGCACTGTTGGCAGTGACCGATGCCGCCGCCGTCCTGACGGCCAGGGTAAAGCAGGCGCAAGCCCTACAACAGACGGCCACACGCGCAGCGGAAGCTGCACAAAGCCAGGCCGGTGAATCCTGCGTGAGGGCCGACGTGGCGAAACGCGAGGCGGACCGCCGGGTCCGTTTGCTGAGTCAGAAGCTCGCCTCCGAAGAAGAAACCGAATCCGCCCTCGGTCAGGCCGAGGCAACCGCAGCATCCTGCACGGCTGCGAAAGCCAACGCCCTTTATGCGCAATCTGAAATCGACGTGAGCATCGCATCGGTTGAGGTTGCGCAGGCAGAGCTTGAGCGCGCCTATATCAAGGCGCCGGTCGGCGGCAGGATACTGGACGTACTGCGGCAACCCGGTGAACTCATCGGCGCCGAAGGTGTGCTGGAGCTTGGCAGGGTCGATAAAATGTACGCCGTTGCCGAAGTTTACGAAACCGACATCCGGCGTGTGAAGATCGGCCAGACGGCAACCAGTCACGAGTGATGCCCTGCCGCGGCCACTGAGTGGAAAGGTTGAATTGATCCGCCACAAGGTGCAAAAACAGGATGTTACCGGGAACCGACCCGGCCGCGGATAAGGATGCGCGGATCATCGAGGTTGAAATCCTCCTGGATGATTCAGAAGTCTGCAGCATTCTTTGACCTACCTGCAAGTCGAAATCATCATCGATGCATGAGTTGGCCGCATGACCCCGCCCCTGGGCTGGCTGCAACTCCGCCACCGACCCATGCGTCTGCTGGTCGCACTCGCAGGTATCGGTTTTGCCGTGCTGCTGATCATGATGCAACTGGGTTTTCGTTCCGCCCTGTTTGAAAGCGCAGTGCGTTTTCATGAGCGTTTGAATTACGATATCGCGCTATTTTCCACCAGCAGTGTATTCATCGTCCGGCCACAGCCATTTTCGAACCGGCGGCTTTACCAGGCCCTCGGGGATAAATCGGTTGCGTCCGTTTCACCCGTGCACATTTTCCCCGGCGTTTGGAAAAACCCGTGGAACAACGACCGCCGCAGCATTAGCGTGTTTGGCTTTGACCCCGAAGACGATATTCTCAATGCGGAAGGTTTCGATGAAAATCGCCAACTGCTCCGGCAACAGGACGTTGTCCTTTTTGATGCTGCATCACGGCCCGAATTTGGTCCGGTCACGAAAGAATTCAATTCGGAAACCGGTCTCACGACCGAGCTCAACGATCGTAAAATAAAGGTGGTCGGGCTTTTCAAAATGGGCACGTCGTTTGGTATCGACGGCAATATCCTGACCAGTGAAGATAACTGGCTCCGCCTGTTTCCAGACCGTTCACGCAACGAGATCGAACTGGGTCTGATCAGGCTCAAGGAAGGCGCCGATCCCGGGGCAACACGCGACCGTCTTCGGAATTACCTGCCAAAGGATATTCTCGTGATGACCAAGGCCGATTTTGTCCAGCGAGAGAAAGATTACTGGAATGCAGCCACACCGATCGGCTATATCTTTGCCTTCGGCGCAATTATGGGGTTTGTTGTCGGCGCCATTATTGTCTACCAGATACTGTTTGCGGACGTATCAGAACATTTGAACGAATACGCGACATTACGTGCGCTGGGATACCCGAACCGCTTTATTTCCGGCATCGTGATCCAGCAGGCCTTTATTCTCGGCGTGTTGGGTTACATTCCGGGGATGGTGTTGGTTCACTGGCTGTCCCTCAAGGCTGCGGGTGCGACCCACCTGCCCCTGTATATCACCCAAGAGCGCGCCCTGACAGTGTTCTTGCTGACCCTGTCGATGTGCGCCATATCGGCTTTGCTGGCAGTGCGCAAGGTACGGCGACTCGACCCGGCGGATGTGTTCTGATGTCCGGTTCAAGCCCAATCAGCATCGCTGGCCTGAACCATTCATTTGGCAAGGGTGCGCTGCGGAAACAGATCCTGTTCGACATTACGACAGAAATCCCTCAAGGCGAAATTGTCATTGTCACCGGTCCGTCGGGTTCCGGAAAAACCACCATGCTGACGCTGGTCGGCGCCCTGCGCTCTGCACAGCAAGGCAGCGTCCGGGTAATGGGCCAGGAACTCTGTGGCGCAAAACACCGGACACTCGAAAAAGTACGTAAACAGATCGGCTTTATTTTCCAGCAACACAATTTGCTGGGAGCCTTGAGCGCCATTCAAAATGTCGAACTCGGAGCGCGCGTCACCGGCAGAATCAGTCGCTCCGAGCTTCGCGCACGCGCAGAAAAGATGTTGGAAGCCGTGGGCCTGGGTGACCGCATGAATTACCATCCTGAACAGCTATCCGGCGGTCAGCGGCAACGCGTGGCGATTGCCAGGGCCCTGGTCGGCGAACCCGCCATGCTGCTCGCCGATGAACCCACCGCATCCCTCGACAAACAATCCGGACGCGAAGTGGTTGAGCGGATGAAGTTCCTGGCCAAGGAACACGGCACCACCATCCTGCTGGTTACCCACGATAACCGTATTCTGGATATCGCCGACCGGATCGTTCACCTCGAGGACGGGCGTCTTTCAACCTTCACCGATTCGGTTATTGCCAACAACCGCCACATGATGCAAATGCTGGCGGAAAACCGCAAAAAGCAACCGATCGAGGCACTGGTCGAAGACCTTGACGAAACCGGGTTCGAGCAGCTTTTGAGTGAGATTACAGAGGAATCCAAACGGTTTCTTGCGGCCACCGCGCTGGCCAGTGACGTGGCCTTCAAGGGCATGCTGGCGCGCGGCTTGTCCGCCTTCACACATAAGCTGAGCCAATTGCTCAATGCCGAGCGCTCATCCCTGTTCCTGGTAGAAGGCCAAACATTGCTGCTCAAGGTCGCCAGGGACCTGGACAGCGGCACCGAGATCAGAATACCCATTGGTACCGGCATCGCAGGTGCGGCGGCACAAAGCGGCCAGATCATCAATATACCCGACGCTTATGCCGATTCGCGCTTCAACCCCGATGTCGATAAAAAAACCGGCTTCCGCACCCGTTCCATTCTCAGTCTGCCTATCAAGGACCAGCGCGGCGTGGTCTTCGCGGTAGCACAATTGCTGAACCGAAAAGACGGCCAGCCTTTTGACCGCAGTGATGAAAACCGGTTTGCAAGTTTCATCGATTCCATCGGTTTGATATTTGAAACCCTGGAAGGCCTGACCAGTATCGAAACCAACGAAAACAAGGCAGAACAGTGACAGAAACACAAGCGCAGGTTCGCCAACTCGCTGAAAAATACTTCGAAATTCCATTACCGGAGGAATCACTCAACGACTTTGAAATTTGCGAGATCGCCGGTGGCGACTGGTTATTCCGCCAGGGTGACGATGGCAACTCGCTTTACCTGCTCGTACGTGGCCGCCTGCAAGTTTTCAAGGAAAACCCGGAACCGCAACCCCCGCATTTACTCGGTGAAGTGGTACCCGGAGAGAGCGTCGGCGAGGTCGGTTTGCTCAGCGGGGAAAGTCGCAGCGCCGGTATCCGTGCGATCCGTGACAGTCTGCTGATAAAAATGAGCCGTAAATCGTTTGAAAAGTTATCCGCCAGTCATCCCGCGCTGATCATGAAGCTGGCATCGCATGTCGCCAAGCTGCTGCAGCGCAGTAACTCAGGCGCCGGTGCGGCGGCGGCGAAGCGACTCAGCAGCATCACCCTGTTACCACTGACCGATTCCACGCGAGCCAGGGAATTTTGCCGTGAACTTACAAAAGGCCTGGAAGGCTTCGGCCCGACTTTGAGCCTGTCGTGCGATAACCTGGTTGACATTGGTGCGCCGGTAAACCTGTCCACTGGCCAGGACGACATCCCCGACGCATTGAAGTTCTGGGTGCACGATCAGGAAACCCGCAACCGCTTTTTAATCTACCGTTGCGAGGCGAATGACAGCCCCTGGACGCGATTCGCTATGCGTCAGTCTGACCTGGTCGTTTTCATTGCCGATGCCAAGGATCATCCGGGACTTTCCGACTGGGAAGCCCGTCTGCGCGCCGGCAAAGGCGCGGCCACGGGGAGGCAGGCCCTGGTTTTGCTGCAACCGGGTTCGGATACGCCGATCACCGCAACGGCCCGATGGCTGAAAGAGCGGCGGCCGCATTTTCATTTGCACGTTCGCAAAGACAAGGCCGATGACATCCAACGCGTGGCGCGGGTGATCTCCGGAAACGCATTGGGCCTGGTGCTGGGTGGTGGTGGCGCGCGCGGCTATGCCCATCTTGGGGTCTACAAGGCGCTACTGGAACTGGGTATTGTGGTTGACTGGGTCGGCGGCGCCAGCATCGGCTCCATCTTCGCCGGACCTGTGGCGGCGGACTGGAGTTATGACAAGGCTTACCAGGTTGCCAGGCACAGTTTCGTCAAGGGAAAACCGTTCAGCGACTACACCCTGCCCGTCGCCGCGTTGATACGCGGCCGCCGCATGGAACGCGAACTGAACGCGACCCAGGATTTACAGATCGAAGACATGCCGCTGCCTTTTTTCTGCATATCGAGCATCCTCGACAGCGGCGAACTCTGCCTGCACGAGTCCGGGCACCTTGCGAGCGCCCTGCGTGCTGGCGCCGCCCTGCCGGGGGTGATACCACCGGCGGTGGTGAACAAGCGCCTGCATATCGACGGTGCGGTCCTGAACAGCCTGCCCGTGGATCTCATGCTGCAAAAACCAGTAGGCAGGGTCATCGCCGTTGACTTGTCTTCTCACAAATCTTACGAAGTGGATTACCCGGCGATCCCGTCACCGTGGGCAATACTGGCTGGCCGATTCCTGCCGTTTATGCGAAAGTACCGAGTTCCATCGCTGGCAACCACTATACTTAAGGCGACCGAAATCGGCACCCAGCATCAGGTGAGACTTTCGGGAAAAATGGCTGACCTGTTGTTACGCCCGCCGGTGCGACAGTTTGGTCTGACCAATGTATCGGCATTTGAGCAGATCGTTGAAACCGGCTACCACTACGCGAAACCAGAGCTTGTGAAATGGCTTGATATGGCGAAAACGGATGATTTAGGCAGTTAGTCGGGAAGGAGCCCGGGCACCAGACAAGAATTCAACATGCGCAAAATCACAGCCAACCTCATCTACCTGGTCATGAGCCTGCAGCTCATGACCGGCTGTGCTGTATTGCAAACAAACGAACCGGTGACCGAACTGGCTTCCCTGCAAAATCAGCACGCGGTGAATACCTTGTTCGCCCTGTCTGAACTGGATGATATCGACACGTTGATAAAGCTGGACAACCACTGGCTGGAGAACCAGTTTGAGAATGTTCTCGTGGCCCAGGCCGCATCCGCAAAAACTTACAACTTGCGTAAAATTAACTTTAATTTTATACGTCAAATCATATCTTTAGAAGCATTAATTGATATTAAAGATGAAGCTGGCAATAGCATCACTGCCAGCCTGTCCGGTGACATAAACCTGCAATACCGGGGCAATGGTCTGGAATGGCGACCCCGTTTCAGCCAGCTGCAAATTACTTCCAATGATTTTGTATTTGCAGGCAGCAGCTACGTTGAAGCCAGTCCGGAACTCACCCGGACCATGCTTGCAAACCTGAACAGGGATATCGCCCGGGCCACAATCGAAAGCAACAGGAATAGTATACCGATCACCCCTGTACCCCTGGGTGAAATACAGGTTGGTGCATCATTGCCGGAACTGACAGGGCCAACCGCCAGCGCCACGCAATCCCTCAGGGGCGTGTTTATGGTTGCCGGCAGCGCGCTGCTGATCGACTCGCCATTTACCAGCGTGGCTCTGGACCTGGCGTTTATCCCGGACATCTCGACCTGCCCTGCCGATGTCACGGTTTCCAGGGCTGAATTTACCAGTGAAATTCAATCCAGGGAACCCGTGGGCATTGTACGAACCATCAAGAACGCCGGGGACGTGCGCTACTTTTACTCGGAAATCTCCGGCGCAAAGCGTCCTCTGACAATCATCCACTACTGGTTTGCTGACGGCTTGCCGCAGGCCGTTGAGGAATTATCCGTGGGACCGAGTGAACGCTGGAGAACCTGGTCCACAAACGTTGCGGCTGAAAATGAGGTTTCCCAGTTGGAAGTGCTGGTGGTTGAGAAGGAATCAGGCTGCATCCTTGCTTCAAAATCCATACGTGCGATTGAATCCGAAGCGCTGATCACGAGGGTCAACCAGGACGAAGCAAAACGAACTTTTGACCAGCTCAAAACAGCGTTCAATCGCAAGACAAGCGGTTTTTCGATTGTCGCCGACAAGCCCGGAATCGCATTGATCGAAGTCAAGCGACCGTTCCTGCGGGACGTACTCCAGGCTTCGTTGGCGGATTTGAGCCTTGAAGCGGATTTCGATGTTGACGGCCTTCCGGAAATGCTGACTTCAACGCATCTCGAGGCCTTTGACAGCGACAGTATTATTTGTGAACGTCGCGACTGCACACCAGCTGCCCTGTGCAAAATCAACCTTGTTCAGTGTAAACGGCTCAGGGACACGCGTGATTGTTCGTCATGCCAGTTCCGCAATCCGCTCAATAACCGCTGTGTCAGTGAAGCGATAGACCCGTTGTGCGAAGCTTCACGAAACCGCCAGAACGCACGCTATGAACAAGAACGTAACGACTGTATCGAACGCGCGGAGAATGAAAAAAGGGAGTGTGATCTGCTCAATGCCCAGGCATTTGAGAGCTGCCGGATTGAATCGGGTTTCAATGAGTCTGCCTGCGCATCGGTCAAAGCCAGTTTGAAATCATCTAAATCCGAAGAACCGTTGGCGGAGGTTGATGCCCGGACGAAAGCAACCGGCCGACTCAGTGCCCATTTTTCCAATTTTCTTATCGAAGGCGATCTGGACCGTCTGAAACTGGATATGAGTCTCCATTCGAATTTGCGACTGCTGGGTGAACTGGACTTTAAACCCGTTGCCGAATCACAGCCCCTTGCAAAGTGTCTTGCCACCTGGAAGGCTCACTTTGAAAGCAGGTTTACGAGTACACCCGAGATCAGCAACTTACTCAGTGATCTGGAGCCTGCGCCGGACATGCTCACTGCGCATTGGTCCGGGTTCGGTGTCAGCATAGAAACCCAGCCTACGCCGCTGGAATCGGTTTTCGTTGACAACCCGCAGCTACTGGCAAGTTGTAAAATCGGTCTGACGGTCAGCACGGTTGAAGCTGCCATTGCGGGCGCTGATGCGGAATTTTTCAGGGGTCAGACAAAACTGGTCATTCAGCCACTGCCGACAAGAATTCATCTCGCCCCGGCGACGATCGAATTTGGCAACATGGTTTACAGTGCGGACGCGAGGCTTTCGGCCCAACAATTGCGGTACGACATTAAAAAATAAAAAAACACCACTTCAGCATCCTTGCGAAGCGGTGATGATCTCTCACTCCAACCGGTTGCCTTGACCTCACACGCTGCAATTTTGTGTCCTTACTTGAAAACAGCGCAGTATGCTCAATTGTTAGCCGGTAACCGTCCCACCTGCCTGATTGTTTATTTCGCCACCGATCTAAACGCTCAGGCGGTGGTAAGGTCAATGAGGTTTCCGGCGCACCTGGGAAGTCAGCAAGGGGTAAACTGAACGGGTGCCCCCAAACCTCAAGTCCATACTAAACCGTGCCATTGAACAGATACTGAAACAAAGATGAAGTTTTATTAAATTTTTTATGAAATTATGCTAAGAATAATCAGGGATTCAATCGATATCCGAGTCCGCGCACCGTCTCTATGACCGATTCGCTATCGTCACGATCAATTTTCTTGCGTAACTTGCCGATGTACACATCCACGACATTGGTCAGGGGATCCATGTTCAAACCCCATACGTTGCTGAGTATGCGTTCGCGGCTGAACAGTGTGCCGGGATGACTCATCAACAACTCGATAATCGCCAGTTCCTTTGCGGTCATCTTGATTTCGTTGCCAGAAACGGTGAAGCGCAGCGACTCCCGGTCGAAGGCCAACGTACCAACTGACAGTGATTGCGCATCATTGACAACTTCGGAACTGCGCCGCATCACCGTTTCAATCCTCGCCAGCAGTTCCTCGAATGAGAACGGCTTGGTCATATAATCATCGGCGCCCATGCGCAGACCGGCGATGACGTCATCCAGGCTGTCCATGGCGGAAAGGATGATCAGGGGCGTATTGATCTTGTTCATACGTAATTGCTGGCAAATCTCCCGGCCATGTATGCCCGGCAACATCATGTCGAGCAATAACAGGTCAAAATCACCTTCAAGTGCGAGCGCCAGACCGGCCTCACCATCGTTGGCTATGACGGGAAAATGCCCTTCTGCACGCAAGCCGCGTTGTAAAAAATCGGCGATACGTATCTCGTCTTCAACAATCAGTATTCTCATGCTACGGCCTTTAGTTTGCTTTCAACGGGTAAAAATACGGTCGCCAGTGCGCCTTCACCCGGCTTGCCCTCGAGGGAAATCCTTCCCTTGTGTGCTTCCACGATCGCCTTGGCGACAGGCAGACCCAAGCCCGTACCACGCGCATGGCTCTGCGCCTTGCCACCGCGGAAAAAGCGCTGAAATGCCTGTCTCACCTCGTCTTCCGTCAAACCGATACCGGTGTCCCTTACTTTCACCACAATCTCTTTCTCGCCACTGCTCAGGCTGACCGTCACAGTGCCGTTTTGCGCGGAATAACGCAAGGCATTGTCTATCAAAATGGAGAAAACCTGGCGTAAACGTCCGGAATCACCCATTACCATTTCTTCTTTTATACCGAGGTACTGCTCGATCCTGACACCTTCTTGCTCGGCCCGCGGCGCAAAATCGGCGCATACGGTGCTGAGCAGGCTATTGACCGACACAGGGCGGACTTTCAAACGCGGTTCACCGGCATCGGCGCGCGCGATAAACAACAGGTCATCGACCAACCGCGTGGTCTGGTCGGCCTGCTCCATGATGCGCATCAGCGTTTCCTGGTATTCCGACTTGCTCTTGACCTTGCCCCTCAAGGCTATTTCGGACTCGCCACGAATCACTGTTAAGGGGGTACGGAACTCGTGGGAAATATCAGCCAGCAGTTTCCGCCTGTTCTCGTCTACAAGCGCGAGAGTTTCGTTACTGCTTTTCAATGCGCGTGTGCGCTCCTCGACGATGGCCTCAAGTCGAATATTGGAGTCGCGCATCGCGGCCCGGTGCTCGGCCAGCTGACGCGCCATGGTATTAAACGCCGCGCCCAGTTGTTCAAACTCCCTTTCGTTCAACTCGGGAATACGGTGGTTCAGATCATCACTGGTGAAGGCTTCTGCGCCATGATGCAATTCGTTGACGGAACGCGTCAGGTTGCGTGAGAAAAGCCAGGCAATGATGGTCGTTGCGCCGACAAGCGTCAGCATCAACAGCGGTAATACACCGGTAATGTAATGCGCCAGGGATACTGTCTCGGTATTCGCTTCCACGAGTTTATTGCGGCTGGCCGCGAGCGTATCTGTCATCAGATCCTCAAAAATTTCCGCGGTTCCAGAACTGCGCAATTTCTCCAGCTCGGCGCGCGCATCCGTGGGCCGTTGCTCTTCCAGGGCGATCCTTATGATCTCACCGGAAGCGATGATGACTTCGACCAGACGTTCCATCTCGTTGAGCGTTTCCATCTCGGCCGCGACTGTTCCGACGCTGTGTAATTCATTTTCTTCGGAAACTGCTCGCCGGATGTCGACAATCGCGGTTCGAAGACTCTGGACGTTGTCATGCCAGCGCGCGAGATCGCCAATCCTTTCATTGGCCACGCTGTCTTCAATCATGCTTATTTTCTGCGCAGTTTGTGCGGCAAGAATGCGGTCACCGTTGAGCACGGAATTGGCGATGGTGACGCGTTCCACATCATATTCAAACCACTGCACGCTGTCATAAAAATACCATGCCAGTGCCAGCGTTATGACCAGCATCGCGCCAAACGCAAAGTGCAGTTTTAGACTGAAGCTTGTCTTCCTTACTGCCATTTCCGTTTTGGATTCCAGGTTCCTTCCTCGGGTTGCACATAAGGATACCAAACAAAATACAAGTGCAATAGAATGGCTTGCCATAATACCTACCTCAATATCGGAAACCTATCCTTTTGAAGCTGCTTATTATTTTTAACCCCAACGCCGCCAACGGCCGCGCGGTTAAGAAGCTCACAGCAATCAGGAACAGATTCGAAAACCTCGGAATAGACGCGACGCTCCTGCCGACCAGTCATCCCGGGCACGGCGTGGAGCTGGTTGCAGGTACCGCCTTGTCGGCATATGACGGCGTGGTTGCAGCGGGTGGCGACGGCACGGTTTTTGAGGTCCTCAATGGCCTGTACCAACACTCGAAATCAGAACGCATACCCTTGGGACTTTTGCCCATCGGCACCGGCAACGCCTTCGCCCGAGAACTTCATTTGGGAGCGGATGCGCTGACCCACGCCATCGAAATCCTGCATCGCGGTCGCACTCGCCAGGTGGATGTCGGCCATGTAAAAACGGCTGAACGGAGCTTTTACTTTGTCAATATCGTGCTGATGGGATTCGCGGTCGATGCCGGCCTGAAGGCAAGGAAAATGAAATTTCTCGGTGAACCGGCCTATACGCTTGCTACCCTCTGGCAGGTTCTGAAATTAAAGAGTTACCCGTTAATCATGAAGATCGATGGAGAAACATCGGAAAGCAACAATGTTTTCATCGCGATTTCCAATAGCCGCTACACCGGCACACATTTCCTGATCGCGCCGAATGCCAGTCTCGATGACGGTCAACTGGATGTGACCATCCTTGAAAGACTGCCCCGTCACCGTTTGCTCAAGCTCTTTCCAAGCATCTACAGCGGGCGGCACATCGAATACGATGAAGTAACGTCGCGTAAAGCTGCAAACATCCATATCCGCTCGCCCGATGGGTATCTGTTGGGTCCGGATGGCGAGTTTTGCGGAAGATCGCCAGCAGAAATTTCCTGTTTGCCCCGGGACCTGGTGATATTCTCCTGATCGCGCTGACGTCTGAAACCTGGAGCATGCCTCGATAATCTGGCGAAAATTACTCGCCAATGGTTAATTTCACTTCACCGGGCCCCAAAAATTCCTGATTGACCAGCAACCTTTTGGCGCATCACGTCGTCATATGTACTGGAACCGCGTAAATAATGCATCTCGTGGGGCCTGCACTATCAACTGGCCTTTTTCTTGCATAGGGTTATTTGAGCTTGTTAATTTTCTGCAGTGAGGACGATGATATGAAAAGAACCGCCTTGACCTTCTCCATACGCTTTTGGGCTATTGTACTGGTCGCCCTTCTGATCTTTCAATTCAGCGGCAACGCTTCGGCCGACAGTTGCAGATTTGAAAAGAAGATCGAAAAAACACTGGACGTTTCCAATAGCGAGCTGCTGACAATAACCGCCGCAGCCGGAGACCTGGATGTCGTCGGCGTATCAGGATCCGGCAAGGCCATCATCCATGCCAGGGTCTGCGCCTCAAAGGAAGCATGGCTGGCGGAATCTGATATTTACACGGCAGCTGGAAAGCACTCGGAGATTAGCGCTGACTTGCCCGATACGGATGGCAACTGGATATTTGGCACCAATTACGTATGGATGGACATGCATATCGAAGTGCCCGATGACCTGGCTCTTGACGTCAGCGACAGCAGCGGTGACATGCTGTTGAAAAACATAGCCGAGGTGCAAATCAAGGACAGTTCAGGGGACATCGAGGTGGAGAGTGCCCGTGGCAGCGTGTCGGTCAGAGATTCCTCCGGCGACATCGACATTGCCGGTGCAGAGGGCGACGTAACCATTGAATCCGACAGTTCCGGAGATATCGACGCCGCGGATATCAATGGTAGCTTTCTGGTCGTGTCGGACAGTTCCGGCGATATCGAAGTGGTCCGCGTCAGCGACGACGTCGTGGTCGAGAATGACTCTTCCGGAGATATCGGCGCCAGAGATGTTGGTGGTGATTTCCGCGTACTCAAAGACGGCAGCGGCGGCATCCACTCCAGCGGTGTAAAGGGCGAGGTTCAGATACCCGACAAGGATTGACACGACTCTTGGGCGCAAGTGTATTGAGCTAGCTGTGAATTCTGTGAAGGTTGTTCACAGCTAGGGATTTTCGAGACACCGGGTGGCCGTGCAAACGACGGCGCCCAGTGTCCAGTTTAAATCGCTGGGTTCACCATCAAGGGGCAATGCGAGGGAGCTCAATACATACTGCAGGTAAACCGACCGGAAACACGAAGTTTCCGGGCTGAACCCGCTATCGATACCCCTTCGACAGAAATTATCAACATCGCTTTTCTGCATATAGTGAAACGCATCGGTCAGGTGCCAGCGTAAACCATGGGTTCGTTTAATCAACCCGGATACAACCGAGGCCGCGTCCGCAAACCCCGTCATACCGGCCTCACAATCTTCAATTTGCCATGTCGGGTTATCCATACCGGCGCCGCGTGTACAGGCGGGTACCTGGCCGAACTTCATCCATGCCTCATCCTGGCCCCACCCCAGGAACGAATGGCTGTAAATATCGATGCTCCGGCCCTTCACCAGGACCTTACGGGCACCCTCGCAGGATGGGCATGGAAAGGTAACCTGGACAGAGGCGCCGCCCATTTCCGCAATCCCGAAATTCACATCGGTCTGTTTTTGGCTTTGAGCCAGCCAGGCATAAAGGCCTTCCTCGTATCCTGACAAGGTACGCGCAGTCACCGGCACCCCCAGTTTCTTTCCGAGCTTTTCGGAAAGCTTTTTCCAGACCACGTCGCTGGCCTTTGCATCGTATTGCTCCGCCAGACGCATGCCGGCAGTCCCATACACGGCTGCCGCCTCTACATTGCAATGTGTCTGCCAGTCAAATGCGGGCCAGCGCGGTTTTCCATTTGCACCGGCCGGGCCATCTCTGCGCAACCGAGTCAACGCATCGACAATCTCACCAATGACCTCATCAGCATCAGCCATTGTTTTACCCCGGCTTCCACGGATGGGGTCAGCCAGCGCGGCGGCCGTCGGACCCGCGTGCTGCAACCAGCCTGCCGCTGTGTGCTGGTAAACAAACAGGCGCGTTCTGCTGCTGCCCGCGTCATAGATCACGATACAGGCGGTAGTGTCCGGCGGGCCGTGACCAAGTTGCGCGGGTGCCTTGCAGCCACCGACCGTAACAGCGAGGACAATAAGCGGCAAAAACAGACGCGTGCTATCGAACAAGTGCATCATTGATGGTCAATTGGTATCCCTCACCTTAATAGTCAAACTCACCAGCGCTGGGCGTCGGCCAGTTTCCAGTCCGTCCTCCAGTCGTCAGGCATCGTGGATTCCTGCAAAAGGCATGAGTCCGGTATGGGCGGATACATTTCATCATAGTTCATAACCACGGTACCACCGACGCGGCGGTGGATGTGACCAGGGTTCAGATCTTCAAGCTTTTGCACGCCGGCTGCGGCAAGCAATTCCAGAAGATTGTGAATCATGGACTTATGATAATTTGCCACACGCTGGCCCTTCAGATCGATATCGAGTGCTTTGTAGCGCGCGGGGTCCTGTGTGGCAATGCCAGTAGGGCATTTATCCGTATTGCAACTTCGTGATTGCAGGCAGCCCAGGGCAAACATCATCGCACGTGCGGCATTGACGGTATCCGCGCCGAGCGCCAGCAGCCTTATGACGTGAAAAGCGGACAAGGCCTTACCCGCTGCAATCAGACGTATTGGCTGCCGCAAACCGGTTCCCCGCAAAGCGCGGTTGACGAATATCAGTCCATCACGCAACGGTGTTCCAACCGAATTGGTCAACTCGACAGGGGCGGCACCCGTGCCACCTTCCGAACCATCGACCGTGATGAAATCCGGGCGGATTCCGCTCTCGATCATGGCCTTGCAAATACCCAGAAACTCCGATTTGTTGCCAATACACAATTTGAACCCTACCGGCTTGCCGCCCGATAGTTCACGCAGGCGAACTACAAACTCCAACAGTCCGGCGGGTGAGTTGAAACTGCTGTGTGCCGGCGGGGAGACCACGTCCTGACCCATGGGAACATGACGGATTGCAGCAATCTCTTCCGTCACTTTGGCGGCCGGAAGGATACCGCCATGACCGGGCTTGGCGCCCTGGGACAACTTGATCTCAATCATTTTGACGATCGGCAGATTGGCTGTTTGTTCAAAACGGGCGGCATCGAATTCGCCCGACGTGTTGCGACATCCAAAATAGCCCGTGCCGATTTGCCAGATGATATCGGCGCCATACTTCTGGTGATAAGGGCTTAAGCCCCCCTCCCCCGTGTTGTGGGCAAAGCCACCCATTTTTGCCCCCTTGTTCAAGGCCATGATGGCGTTTTTGCTCAGGGCGCCGTAACTCATGGCCGAAATGTTCAGGGGCGATGCGGCATAGGGTTGCGCGCAGACACCCTCGCCAAACACAATTCGCGGATTGTGTTCGACGATTTCGCAGGGTGCCAGCGAATGATTGATCCACTCATATCCATCAACGTAGACATCGAAGATGGTACCGAATGGACGCGTGTCCCGGTCACCCTTTGCGCGTTGGTAGACCAGTGAGCGAAATTCCCGGTTAACGGGTGTGCCATCGGTTTCAGATTCGACAAAATACTGTTGTATTTCCATACGGATGGATTCAAACAGGTAACGAATATGCCCCAGTAAGGGGTAGATTCGCAAAACGGTGTGCCGACGCTGCAGCATGTCGTAAAAACCCCGTCCAACCAGGGGTAATATTAGTACCAGTAACCAGGCGGCCGGCGGCCAGTACATGCTCCAAAACACGACCAGGGGCAACAGCGTGATGCTCAATATTATAAACCACTGTCTTACCGTCATAGTTAGCCACTCCATCAAGGCGTATCTCAGGAATCGCTGATCCATTCATGAACGCGCATCTTGCGTGCAAAATACATCAGGGAATTCTAAGTGTAGCCTGTCGGAGCGATCTCTGCGGAAACAGGTAACCCTGAACGGAAACGCGCCGGAACATCCCGGCGGGGCAGCGTGGTTTTACCGGCCTGACTGCGGTAATCAGGGGCCGACCCGTCATTGGGGCCGGCACCCGCTTGCGGGAGCGTACCGGGATAAAGCGGACTTTTACCGGGCCAACTGGTGCCGGACCCATTGTTCAATCTGCCCACCCATCATTGCGCCGGACTGCCGGGCGATTTCCTTACCGTCCTTAAACAGCACGAGTGTTGGTATGCTTCGAATATCAAACTGAGCCGCCACCTGCTGTTCATCTTCGGTATTGAGCTTGGCCAGCCTGACGTCCGGTTCAAGCGCAACGGCTGCTTTTTCATAAGCCGGCGCCATCATTTTGCAAGGGCCGCACCACGGCGCCCAGAAATCCACCAACACCGGTATTTCGCTGCCGGCGATGTGCTTGTGAAAACTCGCCGAAGTCAACTCGATCGGCTTCGCTGCGAAAATATGCTTGCCGCATTTACCACACAACGGACTATCCCCGAGTCGCTCCGCCGGGACCCTGTTCACTGCGCCACAATAGGGGCATACCACTTTTTTTGAAAAACTCATTGCAGTTCCTTTTTCGTCAACCGGTGATATCCGGATCGTATATTAAATATTGATAATATATGTATGGGTAACAGTGCCGGAATCAAGTCAGCCACAATGAAATTCAAACGTGTTTAATACGCATGGCGTCCGTGCCATTACACTGTATTGAACCAAAAGCAAAATGATTGAAAGTGAAGTTTCGTGTATATTATTTTGCGCGGGTATCTGAACATCATGCCATGCGCAAAGAACCCGGATACTGCTGAGCGACTGAAATTTATTAAAACAATGGCGCTATCAGGATAGACATGACGCTGCTCATACAGATCACGGACACCCATATCCTGCCGCCGGGAGAAGTGCTCTATGGCAGCATTGACTCGGCGCTTCATTTGCAGGAAACGGTCCTGGAAATAAATCGCATGCAACCCTCTCCGGACGCGGTTATTTTCACGGGGGATCTCGTAGAGCACGGCGACACGGCTGGCTACGAGCACTTTATGCAACTGATTGAGCCGTTGTCCATGCCGTCCTGGGTCATACCGGGAAACCATGACAACCCGCCGGTGATGCTGGAAGTATTTGCCGGCACGTCCTGCTTCCCGGTACATGACAAAACCTACCAGTACGCAGTTGAGGATCTGCCCTTCAGAATCCTGGCGCTAAACAGTCACTGCGACGGGACCGAATTACCGGATTTTGATGCGCACAAACTTGCCTGGCTTAAATACCAGCTCGGCAAATCGGACAAACCCGTACTTCTCGCTGTCCACCATCCGCCGATGACCACCGGAATCGAGTTGATCGATATGGGTGGAGCGGAATGGTACAAGGGGATGCGTTCGGTTATCGCCGCACACAGCCAGGTCAGACTCGTGATCTGCGGACACTGCCATACCGACCTGAGCGGCCGGATCGGACAGGTGCCGGTTTACATGGCGCCTGCCAATTCCCACCAGCTGATTGCGACCCGCGGCTTGAAAGTTGCACCGGCAACGGTCAACAAACCAGGCGCGCCGACGCTGCATCAATTTATCGACGGTAATTTCCTGAGTGGAACCCAGCGCTGGCCGATCGACGTAGATGAAAAACGTATCGACAGGAACTCCGGTCTTTCCTGGGATGAACTGAAAACAAAAATGATGGGAACGCGCGCCGGTTAATCTGCTCAATGGTCCTGTGTCAGTGTCCCTTTCTGGGAGGCAGCAGGGTATTGCCGAACAGCAGGCCGCCGACCAGCGAGATCAGCAGGCGCATCGCCAACAGGCTGGTTTCGGTCAAGTTGGTCCCGCCATCGAGAAGCAACGCCGTTGCACCGTGGTAACCAATGGTGCCGGGAACCAGCAAAATAACCCCGGGGACCCTGATCAATGCTCCGGTTTGTTTGAATTGCCGCCCGTACAGGTTGGCGAGTACCGCCACGGTCATCGAGGCCAGCAAAACTCCGAATTCCAGACCACCGGCGGCAACGCCGACACGGCTGACCAGGTAGCTGACGATGGCCGCGAGCACGGCGATATGAAATTCTTTCCGGCGTACCGAAAAAAGCACGCCGAAGCTGAATGATGCCGCCAATAGCGCAGGCCATCTGAACCAGTCCGGCGGTGTGGAAAGGCGTCCCGCCGATACGGGGTCCGGCACCCAACCAAACCACCCCACCACTACCGTTCCGATCAATACGCCCAACGACAGTTTCAGCAAGGTGACAAGGGCGCCTGAGAAGCGTGCTGAGCCCGACGCCAGGTGCGCGGTTGAAAGCTCGGTAACCGCGATGGTAAGACCGAGGCCGGGTATCAACACGATCAGGCTGGACATGATGATCACAAATATATCCAATCCCGGCACCATCCGGTTCAAGGCAAAAACCAGGAACGTACTGAACAATGCAGCGATGGCTTCCAGACCGCCTTCACGCAGCGCAGCGCCGGCGTGGGTGACCAGCAAACCGGTCAGCGAGCCGCTTACCGTGGCCATGGCTATACCGGGCCAGCTGGCACTCAACATGACTGCCACCGCCCCGCCCGTCAGACCCCAGCAGGCGATTTGCAGCCACACCGGATATAACTGTTTCGGTTGCCAGTTTTTGAGTGTCGCGTAAGCCTCCCCGGTGTTGATTTCACCATCGAGCAGACCGTTACCGATATCGTAGAGTTCAGCCGTGTTTCCGAGGTTGATCTCCGGGGGGCTCATACGGTCCAATTGCATCGGGATCGGTCGGTTGTCGTCTTCATCGTCCTGGTACTGGAATGACAGGAAGATCGAAGTCGGGCTGGATAAAGCCTGGCAGTTGAAGCCCAGCTTGTCCGCCAGTGCAATCATCATGTGTTCGAACAGGTGTGCGGGCACGCCGGCCATGTGCAGCTGACGTGCGAAACGCTTCAGGAAACGTACTTCCAGTGGAAGAGGATTGCTCATTTCGTTGCCCGTCCAGGGTTGATAAATTGCAGGGTGCAGCACCAGTTTGCCTTAGGCTGGCCACTATATCGCGGGTGCAATGCGGATCACAGCCATCGATTACGATGCAGTACACTGGCGGAAAATACAACGAGGGATTCAACTCCCTCAGGTAAAACGTGGTATACAATTGAGTTTTATCATACTCACTGATAGTCTGTCGCGCACACGCGTTCAGGTACAATAAAAAACATGACTGAATATGCTGCTATAACCGGTTGGGGAAAGTGTCTTCCACCGGCGATTTTGACCAACGATGAAATCGCCAGCGTCATCGATACCTCGGATGAATGGATAAGAACGCGCAGCGGTATTCGCCAAAGGCGTGTTTCGCATGTTCCCGGCAGTGACCTGGCGACGGTTGCCGGCCAGCGCGCCCTCGCCGCAGCAGACGTCAATGCAAGCGAAGTGGACCTGTTGATCGTTGCCACCTGCACACCGGACACCGTGATACCCAGCACCGCCGCCCACGTGCAACGCAAAATCGGGGCGCGCAATGCTGCCGTGTTCGACCTCAATGCCGGTTGTAGCGGCTTTATCTACAGCCTTGAAGTGGCAACTGCACTGATCCGTTCGGGCGCCTATCAAAAAATCCTTATTATCGGTTCGGAACGCATCACCTGGTTTTTGAACTGGTCCAACCGGGACACGGCGGTTTTGTTCGGCGATGGCGCCGGTGCGGTGGTGGTCGAACCATCGGAATCGGAATCCGGATTGTTGTATTCACATCTCGGTTGTGAAGGCGAGGTGGCAGACGTTCTGCAAATACCCAACTTTGGCACTGCCGGTAACAGATTCGTTGAAAACTACGCGGCATTCAACGTCCAGTTCGATGGTCGTGAGATATTCCGCCGTGCAGTCAAGGGTATGACCCAGGAAACCGAGCTCGTTCTGAAAAAACTGGGATTGACGAAAGGCGATATTGACCGGATCATTCCGCACCAGGCCAATTTGCGCATTATCGAATCCCTGGCAAAACATCTCTCGGTCGACATGTCACAAGTCGAGGTGAACATTCACAATTATGGCAACACCTCGGCTGCGACCATCCCCGTTGCCCTGGTGGAAGCACTGGAAGCGGGACGTATCAAGCCCGGCGACCGCATACTCTTGGCCGCTTTCGGTGCCGGCCTGACGCGCGCAGCCGGGTTGCTGCGCTGGGGTGAACGCACGGTCCCGCTGAAGCAGAGCGACGCCGAACTACCCCCTTGCAAACAGACGGCACTGGAAATCCTTGCCCAGTCTATACGGCTCACACTTTAGCCCGGAGCTGCCTTACTGGCAGGATTACATGCCTTTCCTGCGACGTCTCGCAGGACCGGAATTCCCCACCTGCGCTCAGCTCAATGCGCTGCTGCCCGAAGGCTTGCGCTCTGCAGGGGGCCCTACCATCCGCCTCAGAACCGACGATGCACTTGCAGATGACGCCTATGAACACCGTATTTACACCACCGGTTGCGTGAGTACGCGTTCTCAAAACTGGCACGATCTGTTCAACGCCCTGGTGTGGATGCGTTACCCGCGTATCAAGGCCGCGATGAACAGCCTGCATTACCACGCCGCTCCCGTGTACAAGAGCGGCGCCAGGGGCCCGTTGCGTGACGCGCTGACCCTGTTCGACGAGTGTGGGGTCGTCGTGCTCTCCGACCGGATGGACCTGCTCGCAGCCCTGGCGCAGCGGCGCTGGCTGGATGCGTTCCAGGCGGACGCGTTCGAGACATCCATCATGCTACCGGTCATTGGCCACGCGATGCTGGAAAAATACCTGTCACCCTACAAGGCAATGACTGCCAATGCGCTGTTGGTACAGGTCAAACCGGACTTCATGGCACTACCCAGGGAGCGGCGGCTCTTGCGTTTTGACCGGGAAATTGCAAAACAGATGCTCGCCGGACAGGTACTGAACACGCCGGCATGCCTGTCGCCACTGCCGCTGGCCGGGGTCCCCGGCTGGTGGCCGCGTGAACAGCAGAACGACGACAGGTTTTACACCGACCGCGATGTTTTTCGCACACCGCCGGCGGCATTGACGCCGGCGCCAATTCACCGTCTGGATTAAGGATCGGATCCAGCAACCGGTGCTGTCGGCGTAAATTTCATATTTGTTATCAGCCATATTTCATAGCGTGCAGGAATCGCGGCCGGCAGTGCCGAAATAAATCGAACGGTGACGGGTTCACGGTGTTCTTGAGCGTTTTTCTTTACCTGCTCAAAATTTCAAGAATGACGCCGGGTATTCTTGTAGGGCAGAAATGTTTCGGCCTCCTGCTTGTAGCGCTCGGTGCTGCGTCTTTCGTGGTTTAGAAAATCCGCGATGGCCGCACGGAAACGGGGGTCTGCGATCCAGTGATAAGAAACACTCTTGACCGGTTCGAAACCACGCATCAACTTGTGTTCACCCTGTGTTCCAGGGTCAAACTCCGCGAGACCGCGTTCGATACAGAATTCGATGCCCTGGTAAAAACAGGCCTCAAAGTGCAGACACGAATAATCTCCCAAGGTGCCCCAGTAACGCCCGTACAAGCGGCGCTTATCGTGAAGAAAAAGCGAGCAGGCAACGATTTCACCGGCGTGGCGGGCAACCACCAGCATTAACTGTGCAGCCATTGAAGTACGTAAGCGGTCAAAAAAATCACGGTTAAGATAACCGTCGTGTCCGCTGCGCTTTCGATAGGTATCCACGTAACATTGAAAAAAGCCCTGCCACTCCTCATCGCTGATTTCGGTACCTGTCTTTCTTTGCAGGCTTATGCCCTGCTCCGCAACCAACCGTCTCTCCCTTTTCACGTTCTTACGCCGTGAAGAACGCATCCTGGCAAGAAAATCATCAAAGACGTGGTAGCCACGGTTGTACCAGTAAAACTGTACGGCCTCGCGGTGCAGAAAGGCTCCCTCTTCCTGCATTTCCTGCAATGCCGACTGCAGACCCTGATCGGGGAACAGCAAATGCCAGCTCGAACAATGTTGCTGGTCGGCCAGTTGACGCAGCCCGGCCAGCAAAGCCTTGAATACCTCGTCCGGGTCCGCATTGGAACTGATACCGACCCTCGGGCCGGCGACCGGCGTAAACGGGACGGCCGTGACCAGTTTTGGATAGTAATCCAGACCATAGCGCTGGTAGGCCTCCGCCCATCCCCAGTCAAAAACAAATTCGCCGTATGAGTTGTCCTTGGCATACAGGGGCACGACCGCCAACGGTTGTTTCTTGTCCATTAGCAGCATGTGCATTGCCTGCCACCCAGTCAGGCTGCTGGCGCAACCGCTCGCTTCGAGCGCATCCAGGAAAGCGTGCCGTACAAACGGATAGTCACTGTCAAACAGCTCATTCCACAATGACGGCGGAATTTCGGCTATCGATGAGAAGAATTTGCAATGCATACCCCAGTGTACGCAATATCCGCAGAAAAGCACGTTGCCACGGCGATCGCTGCCGGGCGGATTTAAACCGCCAGACAGATCCAAAACCGTGGCCGCGTCTGGCATCAGCGACCGGAAGGTATTTACCGGTCGACGCGAGTTTTCAGTTTTTCCAAATTTTTACTTGCTGACCCGGTGATCCGGACTTTCAGCGCCCTGATGACGCACAGGCCGGTGCAAAAAATGATCAGCAATTTGTTGATCTGTATAAACCGGGGCAGGATTGTATCGACCAGGCCTTCCAGCAGGGCGCAAGCCACGCTCAGCGACGCCAATGCGATCAGGGCAATATTTCTTTTCATGCGACTCTCTACCCGGATTCGAGAAGGTTCCACTCTGGCCCGACTCAAACCATAGCGGGGCTATGCTTTTTCGAACGATCAATCAAACTGTTTCGCCAGTAACAAAGCAAATTCCGGAGCCCTGGTGAATTATCCGGGCTAGCAGCCTGTCGGACTTAACATGATCTACTCGGCAACTGCTCCATGCGTTACCCTACCTCCCACATCCATGTGGTCGTGCGAAAAACCCGAATTTGGCCAGATTTCCCGATCTTTTTCGTTAAATAGCGGTGCTATTCGCCTCAAAAGATCGAAAAATCTATCTCAAATCGGATTTCCCTCGTTACGATCGGTCAAGTCCGACAGACTGCTAAGCGAGCACCAACCTGCCTGCCTGACCATTGCTGTCAAAAGCTTGACCTTCAAGCAATCAAGATGTAAACCATACACTTATGGTGAGCCGCAGGCCGATACGATTTAGAAAGGAAAGGCTACAAACGAGGAACGATGCAAATGCAAATAACTGTCAGCAGGGATACCGAGGGATACTTGTTTCGACCCGAAGACTGGGATGAAACTGTTGCAAGTGTGATAGCGAATGAAGAGGGTATCGAGTTAACAGACCCCTATTGGCCAGTCCTGGAGTATATGCGGAAGTTCTTCAGTGAACATGACATCGCCCCCGATGTGCGTCACTTGATCCGTCACCTGGCCACTGAAAACGGGTGGAGCAAAAAAGAGGCAAAAAAGCACGTTTTCAAACTATTTCCCTATGGCTATGTAAAACAGGCTTGTAAAATTGCCGGTATGAAAAAACCACGCGCCTGGAGCACGGGTTAGTACTCTGAACAAAATGTTACTTAACGCCGTGCATGCCCTTGCGGATCAGAGGTATCACAGCAAAAGCCACCGCTGATGCGATCATTCCAATCCAGAACATCATCATGAACAGGTCGCCATACGTGGCCGAGGCAACCGCCACATCCAGGGTTTCACCCTCCAGCACTTCCATCGAGGTCAACTCACCAAATTTGGCAGCCAGCACCTCTGAATAGGCGGTTGCAAGGAACCACGCACCCATCATTACACTGACAACACTGGGCACAGACAACTGCGTTACCGCGCTCAGGCCAATGGGCGAAATGCTGAGTTCACCCAACTCCAGGATTCCGTATGCCAGCACCAGCCACCAGACACTGGCAATGCCATTGATGCCTGCCAGGTGTGCGGCGTAAGCCATCGGCAGGAAAGCCAATCCCGCAAGCAATAAGCCAATCGCGCTCTTGGCGGGTTTGCTGGGGTTCATACCGTGCCTGTCCAGCAACGGCCACAGCCAACTGAAAAACGGGGAAAACGCGACGATGAAAAAAGCCCCCAGGAAGGTCAGGGAGCCGGCCGTCTGCTGCACAAATGACATATCGCGAATAAACGCGGCGAGCATCATCAGCGCGACGCCCCCAAGTAGAACCTCGCCCATACGAAGCTTGCCCCGGCCTGCGAGTCTTAATGCCAGCAGCATGGCCAGCGGACTGATGACAAGCGGAACAATGGTCCAGGGGAGCACCGGCTCGGCAACCACCCTGACGGCGCCGAACAGGTCCTTGGTCAATAAACGGTCGGTGAAAGCCACCCACGAGCCGTAGGTCTGCTCATACAGGGTGAAAAATACCAACACCAGCAGGATCAGCGTCACCAGGCTGATCATTTGCTGGCGCTCGGTGCGGTTGCATTTGACCAGGACAAACCATATGAACCAGGCAACCAGTATGACCGACATGATGTGCATCGCACCGGCAACCGTCCATGAGTTTTGCATGAGTTGCCAGATGACCCCCACGCCCAGCAGGGAGCCTGCGTAAATGGCCCATTCGCGATTCAGCGGTCCCAGAACTTTTTCCTTGAGCAATGCGGGGTTCTTCGGTTCTGCATGGCCATGCAGGTACTTCTGCCCGGTCAAAAAGACGGTCAAACCCAGCAGCATTCCAAAACCAGCGGCGCCAAAACCGTACTTCCAACCGAAGGTCTCACCGAGGTAACCGCAGATCAGGCTCGCGAACAGCGCACCGACATTGATACCGGCATAAAAAATAGTGAAGCCCCCATCCCGGCGTGGATCATTCTGTGGATAAAGCTTGCCGACAATGGTTGAAATATTTGGCTTCAGAAAGCCGACGCCGCCGATGATGAGCGCCAGCGAAAAATAGAAAATCTGCAGGGCACCCTCGTCACGCTGAATCTGGTCACCCACCAGGCGGGCCTGATCTCCTTCAAAAGCCATGCCAAAATGGCCGATACACAACAATACGGCACCTACAACAACCGCCTTGCGCATGCCCAGCCAACGGTCCGCCAGCATGCCGCCGATGACCGGCATTGCGTAGACCATACCGCCGTAGGCACCCAGCAACTGGTAAGCGGGTGCGTCACCGAACATGTGGTATTTGATCAGGTAGAGGAACAGCAATGCCTTCATGCCATAAAATGAAAACCGCTCCCACATCTCGGTAAAAAAACAGATGTACAAACCCTTGGGTTGACCCCAGAACTCCTGATCATGATGAAACTTCTGCTCATTTGCGATTTCGTTCATATTTTTTATTCGTTTTGCCGCGGCAGGAAAGTGGTCAAGAATCCGGTGAAAAGGGCTCTGAGTCAAATGCTTTATGTTTTTGCAGCGGACAAAGCCGGACACATTGAGTAGAATCCCCCGAAAATGAAGTCTTCAGAACAAAAATGAGCAAGAGAAAAATCATCATCGACTGCGACCCGGGCCAGGACGACGCGGTCATGCTGTTGCTGGCGTTGGCCTGCCCCGAAGCGTTCGATATTCTCGGCATCACGGCCGTGGCGGGTAACGTCCCGCTCGAACTCACCCAGCGTAACGCGCGGATCATGTGCGAACTCGCAGGCAGGCGTGATGTCCCGGTTTTTGCCGGTTGTGACAAGCCCATGCGACACGAATTAATCACCGCGGAAAACGTCCATGGCAAAACGGGTATCGACGGCGTAGCCGTTTACCAGCCCGACCTGCCGCTGCAGGAACAGCACGCCGTTGACTTTATCATTGAAACCCTGCTCGCAGCGGATGACGGCAGTATCACGCTGGTACCGACGGGGCCTTTGACCAATATCGGTCAGGCCATGTCCCGGCAACCTCGAATCCTGCCGAAAATTCGCGAAATCGTATTGATGGGCGGCGCCATGCGCGAGGCCGGCAACACCACGCCGAGCGCCGAGTTCAATATTCTCGAAGATCCCGATGCGGCACAGATCGTCATGCACTGTGGACGTCCGCTGACGATCGTTCCGCTGGATGTGACCCACCAGGTGCTGGTTTCACCAAAACGCATCGAGCAGATACGTGCGCTCGATACGCCCATCGGGGTGGCGATCGTCGGCATGATGGAGTTTTTCAACCGCTTTGACAGTAAAAAATACGGCAGTGACGGTGCGCCGCTGCACGATCCCTGCACCATCGCCTACCTGCTCAAACCCGAACTGTTCGAAGGCAAAATGTGTAACGTGGAAATTGAAACCGGTTCACCGTTGACCCGCGGTCACACCGCGGTAGATTTCTGGGGCGTCACCGGCAGGGTCCACAATGCAAACTGGCTTTACAAGGTGGATGCCGATGGTTTCTTTGCCCTGTTGATCGAACGGCTTACAACATGAACCGGGCAGTTTCAATCGCGGTGATCGGCTCTATCAACCTGGACATCGTGGCCCGGGTGACAGAATTTCCCAAACCGGGCGAAACCGTCACCAACGCGGTTTTGAGCCGTTTTCCCGGTGGAAAAGGCGCCAACCAGGCGCTCGCCGCGCACCGCCTGGGCGCAAACGTCTACATGGTGGGCAGGGTCGGCAATGATTCGCTTGCAGAAGAAGCCTTGGGTAACCTGCGCCGGGAAGGCGTTAACCTCGACTACTGTAAGTCGCTCGATAATCACGCCACCGGACTCGCGCTGATCGTCGTCAACACGGCGGGGGAAAACCAGATCGTGGTCGCGCCGGGCGCCAACGCGGCGTTTGATGCAGCGCACCTTGAGTTCCCAACCACCGATGCCTGTATCGCCCAACTCGAGGTACCTTTCGAGACCATTCTGAAAGCCGCCCGTGCATATGATAATTTCTTTTGCCTGAACGCGGCGCCAGCCAAATCCGTACCCCATGAGCTTCTTGAACGTGTTGATTTACTGGTGGTCAATGAAATAGAAGCGCAAACACTGGGGCCTGAGCTTGACCGCTTCGAGGGCCTGCTCGCCAGCACCTTTGGCGCGCGTGGTGCCATATTGAGCCGCAAAGGCCGGCAGATAGCCAGGGCATTGCCGCCAAAAGTGGACGTACTGGATACCACCGGCGCGGGCGACGCCTTTACCGCCGCCCTGACCGTCTCGCTGGTTAGTGGCCTGGAACCACAGGCGGCGCTGGAACAGGCCTGCATCGCGGGGGCCCTGGCCACCACGAAGATGGGTGCGCAATCTTCTCCGACCTTGGTGGAAGTCCGGCAGTTACGGTAAATCCGATGACAGGGCATGAGGTTGTATTCACTACTGCCCCGCTGACTTGTAAGTGGGACAACAGCGGGTTTTCCCGCCATTTTCATGGGGCCACTCCATATCGTCATTGTATTGATTTAGGTCAAGTAAAACGGGTCTGATTCTGTTGTTACTGCCAGGCCAAACACGTAAAATTCAGCCATCGAACACACGGGTTTACTCGGCCCTCCTCAACACAGACAAATGGATGTATACAGCTTGCCTTCCGCGGCATCATGACAAGCATATTTTTCAAATAAATCAATCACATTTCTGGCCGGCAAAACGCGCCTTCCTAAATTACATGATCGCCCTGACTACAGAAGTGACACGACATGAATGTACTACCTGATAACCTGATTGCTCCCATCACGATTTTTGTCGCAGTTCTGGCTTCGATCGGTTTGTTTTTTCTTGTCCTGACCAGGCTTTCCTTGATTTTTCAATCCCACAATACCAATTCAGACCCTGATACGGCCCATATTTACTGGATTTATAAGAGTCCGTTTTTTATCAGGTTAACCGACCGGATGTTCGTCGTCTCCAGCATATTGCTATTCCAATACAGCAAGCTGGTCAGCTGCGTGGTAAAGCGCTTGAACCCGTCATTGAAAGGCAAAAGGATATTGCAGATTTCCTGTGCTTTTGGAAACGTTTCAGAAAAAATTGCCGAAAGCTGTGCAAAACAGGACGCTGCGGAATTTGTCCTGACCGATATCATGCAAAGCGAGTTGGACAATGCCGAGAGAAAGCTGAAGAAATTTGGCGATCTTTGCAGCTACAGCAGACAAGACGCCACAAACCTGGAGTTCGAAGACCAGTCATTTGATTACGTAGTGGCGTTTTTCCTGCCCCATGAACTGCCCCTGGATAAAAAAATCAAACACATCGCGGAAGCGAAAAGGGTCTTGAAGCCAGGCGGAAAAGTCGTTTTTGGTGAGTTCCACAAGCCAAGACTGAAGATACTGGAACTGCTCGGGCGTATCTATTTCAAAATTTTCGAGCCCTATGCGACTGAAATGTGGGACAGCTTTAATCTTGCCGAAGTGATTGAAGAAAATACGAACGATACCTACAGCATAGAAAAGGAGACTTTCTTTTTCGATAATTTCCAGGTACTGGCCGCCAAACGGCTGTCATAACCCAGGCGCAAGACTGAAGGAACCTCTGATCTATTCATGGACCCGAACCATGGCTTCAGAATCGATCAGACTTTCCGTAACTTCTGCAGTTTTTCAATGACCCGGCTGATACCTTGAAGTAGCCTGCGCAACGGCAGGGGCAAATCGTCCCAGTCCATGCTGTCCATGGTGTTCTTGATTCCCAGTCCGAGCTCGGTATCCCCTTCGATGCGGATGCGGCGTTGAAAGAACAGCGTATCCGGATCGGCCCGACGCGCGGCAAGCAACAGGAAATCCGTGCTTTCGCCGCTGATACATACATCATCTTTCAATGTGCGCTCCAGCGGTGTAAACCTCTCTCTGCCCACGCATATCAGCCAGTCGATGCAAAGATCGGTTACCTTTATCCTGACCCGGGCGTTTTCCAGGAACTCCAGTTCACCGTGTTTAAGGGGTTCGCGGAACGCCTGGTTCAAAACCAGGGACAGCACCCGCTTTTGAACCGGATAGGGAATATAGCGACCGGGAATGCCAATGGCACTGCGGGCGATGGGGCGGACGAATTCGGGAATTGACAACATGGTGTGACCCGCTTAGGTTTTGCAACAGTATATTTGCCGTTTACCGCGATGTGTTGATGCAGATCAATGTGTGAACGGATTCTGTATCTAGAATGTGTTGCCAGAAAGCGCAATCTGGATGATACATGGAACTGGTCTGTCCGGCGGGTAACCTGCCGTCTTTAAAAGCCGCCGTGGACAACGGCGCGGATGCCGTATACGTGGGCTTCAAGGACGATACGAACGCGCGGCATTTTGCCGGCCTTAACTTCACCGGCCGTACTTTCGAGAAGGCCGTGCGCTATGCGCAGGACAAGGGCCGGAAAGTCTACGTCGCGATCAATACCTTCCCCCAGCCCAAAGGCTTCGACCGCTGGAAAGCCGCGGTCGACCAGGCTGCGTCTTATGGTGTCGACGCGCTGATCATGGCCGATATCGGGGTGCTCGATTACGCCAGTTCGAGATGGCCTGATCTGCGTCTGCACCTGTCCGTACAGGCCTCTGTGACAAGTGCTGCGGGCATCCGCTTCTATCACGAAAATTTTGGCATCCAGCGCGTGGTGTTACCGCGTGTGTTATCGGTCAGCCAGGTCGCCCATGTCATCTCGGAATCCCCCGTCCCCGTCGAGGTTTTTGGTTTTGGCAGCCTGTGCGTCATGGTCGAGGGCCGCTGCCTGTTGTCCAGTTACGCGACCGGCAGGTCGCCAAATACCTACGGCGCCTGTTCACCGGCATCACACGTCCGCTGGGAAGAAACCGGCGACGGTACCAACACGCGTCTGAACGGTGTCCTGATCGACCACTACGGTGAAGGCGAAAAAGCCGGTTACCCGACCTTGTGCAAGGGACGCTTCCAGGTTGGTTCGCATACCTTTTATGCGCTGGAAGAACCGACCAGTCTGAACACCTTGTCTATTTTGCCCGAACTCAGAAAGATCGGTGTCAGCGCCGTCAAGGTTGAAGGCCGCCAGCGCAGTCCTGCATACGTCGCACAGGTGACCGCCGTCATGCGCGCAGCCATCGATCAATGCATGCTCAATCCGGACACCTACCAAACCAAGGACCAGTGGATGCGGGAACTGGCGGATGTCTCGGAAGGCTCCCAAACCACCCTTGGCGCCTATCACCGGCCCTGGCAGTAGCTGAAAAGATGATGAAATTATCCATTGGACCCATCACCTATTTCTGGGAACGCCAGCAGGTTCTGGATTTCTATCGGCAGGCGGCAGACAGCGCCGCCGAAATCGTCTACCTCGGCGAGGTCATTTGTTCCAAACGCCGGCTTGTAAAGCGCGAGGACTGGATCGCAATCGGCAGAGAACTCGCTCAAAGCGGCAAGGAAGTGATCCTGTCATCTCTGACCCTTCTGGAAGCTGCCTCCGAAATCGGCAGCCTGAAAAAACTGTGCGATAACGGAAACTTCATGGTCGAAGCCAACGATATTTCGGCAGTACAGTTACTGAGCGAGGCCGGTCGCAAATTCGTGACCGGCCCAAGTGTGAACATCTACAACTCACGCACCCTGGCGCTGCTGGCGAACAAGGGTCTGAAACGCTGGGTGCTGCCGGTTGAACTGGGTCTCGATACGCTGAGGGACCTGCAGGCTGAACGTCCTGGAGGAGTGGAAACGGAAGTCTTTGCACTGGGCCGTTTGCCACTGGCGTACTCGGCCCGCTGCTATACCGCGCGTTCCCACAACCTGCCAAAGGACGACTGCCGGTTCAAGTGCCTCGAGTACCCGGACGGCAGTTTGCTGAAGACCAGGGAGGGACAGGCGTTCCTGGTGCTCAATGGTATTCAGACCCAGTCGGCGCTGACCCACCAGGTGCTGGATCAGCTGCCCCAGTTGCAGATGCTGGGCGTGGATGTCCTGCGTATAAGCCCGCAGCACAGCCATACGATGGAAATTATCGATGTTTTTGACGCTGTCCTAAAAGGTTCCGATCCGCAACCGCTGCTCGCTGAACTGTTCGGTTATCTGCCGATCGGTGCATGTAACGGCTACCTCGTCGGGCAGGCGGGCATGTATTCCGATCCTGGTGTGTTTCATGAAAATCAGCAAGTTTCTTGATCACCACCACCGACAGGTGAACCGCAGGGCCTGGGCAGACCTGCGTCAGTTCACTGCCGCGCTGCAGGAAACCGGGCAACTGATAAAGGTATCCCAGGCGGTATCTCCGAACCTCCAGATCACCGCCCTGAGCCACCGCAGCCTGGTCAACAACGGCCCTGCCCTGTTTTTCGAAAACCCGCAGGGCTTCGATATGCCGGTGCTGGCCAACCTGTTTGGAAACGAGGCGCGTGTGTTGGCCGCACTGGAGTTGGAAAACCGACGGGACCTGACTCAATTGGGTCATGACCTGGCTTTTTTGAGGAACCCACATTTGCCTGAAAACCGACAGGCCGCACTGGATGCCGTTCCCGGCTTCGCACGCCTTGCGCACGTAACACCCCGACTGATGGTCAAGGCGCCCTGGCAGGAACAGATCAGCGAAGGGCCCGACGTCGATCTCGAAACACTGCCCATATCGACCTGTTGGCCAGACGATGCCGGCCGCTTGATCACATGGGGTATGGTGATCACCCGCGGCCCGAACAAACCCCGGGTCAACCTCGCCATCTACCGCCAGCAGTTGATCGGTAAAAACAAGCTGATCATGCGCTGGTTGCCGCACCGCGGCGGCGCGCAGGACCTGCGCGAATTCCAGCAAACCAATCCCGGTAAACCGTTTCCGGTGTCCGTGGTCATCGGTGCCGATCCGGCCACCTTGCTGGCCGCAGTCACACCCATACCGGACACCCTTTCCGAGTACCAGTTCGCCGGTCTGTTACGCGGACGCAGGAGCCGGATTGTGACCTCCACCCAAACCGGTCTGCCCATTCCACACGGAGCCGAAATCGTTCTGGAAGGCCTGATCCATCCCGGTGAAATGGCCATGGAAGGACCGTTTGCAGATCATACCGGGTATTACAACTCGCGCGCGGAATTCCCCGTATTCACCGTGGAGCGGATTAGCCGGCGCAATGACCCGGTTTACCTGACCACCTATATGGGCAAACCCGGCGAGGATGAGCCATCTGTCATGGCCGCTGCCCTCAACGAAATGTTCATCCCGCTATTACAGGAACAATTTCCCGAAATTGTCGATTTCTACCTGCCCCCGGAAGCCTGTTCTTACCGCATGGCCATTGTCAGCATTCGCAAGCAGTACCCCGGCCATGCGCGCAGGATCATGTTCGGGATCTGGTCCTGGCTTCGTCAGTTCACCTACACCAAGACCGTCATCGTGACCGATGACGACATCGATATACGTAACTGGAAGGAAGTGGTCTGGGCCATCTCAACACGTTCCGACCCGGTCCGTGATACCATCCTGGTCGAGAATACACCGATCGATTACCTCGATTTCGCCAGCCCGAAGCCGGGCCTGGGTGGTAAAATGGGTATCGATGCGACCCACAAGACCGGTTCGGAAACCAACCGTGACTGGGGCAGGGTCGTCACACTAGACCGCGTCACCAAAGAGCAGATCGACGTTCTTGCGCAGGATCTGGGCATCTGAAAATCCTGTTAAAACTGACAGGTGCGCCCCCAAATGAATAGGAACATACTTTTTGCATGAACGGACGAAAGGGATTTTCGAGTCGTTGGCAGGTTATTTCTGCCACAAATCCGGACAGGATGTCAGGATCGGCTGCACCATGCGAGCAAGACCGCGTATTAAAGCCGATCCTAATTCTGACCACCCTGCTGTTCCTCCTCATAGCACCAGCACCTGACTCACGGGATTTTGCTGACATCACCGCAAATTTTCTCATAGTGAAAGACAACTCGGGTCTGATGGCCTCCGAAACACCTGCGAAACACATCCAAGAAAAGCTACCAGCCCGCTAACCCGGACATTGCACCAGTCGGACCCGGCTCTCTTTCCAAACCTTTTCAGAATTCATGTACCTTCATGATGTTGGTCGCGCCTGGCATCAGCGTGGTGCCAAAAATGACCACGGCGAGATCGCCTTTTTCAACAATGCCAAGATGTCTGAGTATTCCCAGGCCGTCATCCAGCATTTTCTCGAGGCTTTCATAATGTATCGACAAAATCGGCGTGATCCCCCACGGCAAAGCCAACTGGCGGTAAACCTCTATTGAAGGTGTAAAGGCAAGGATCGGGCAGTTGGGCCGGAAATGGCTGACCAGCCTTGCAGTGGAACCCGACTCGGTGAAGGTGATCAGATAACGGGCATCCAGTTCATCCGCCGCCTGGCAGGCCGCCTTGACGACGGCCCGGGACGTCGAGTGCCGGTCCAGTAGTGACATGCCTGCTGGCCATCGCCAGGGCAACTTCGCGTTTTTCGATTCGGTGTGAGTCGCGATGCGCGCCATGGTGGCGACCGTTTCAACAGCGTGTTCCCCGACCGCGGTCTCCGCCGACAGCATGACGGCATCCGAGCCGTCCAGTATCGCATTGGCCACGTCGGAGGCTTCGGCCCGCGTGGGCCGGGGGTTGTGTATCATGGATTCCAGCATCTGCGTCGCCGTAATGACCACCAGGCCGCGGCGGTAGGCCTCAAAAATGATCTTTTTCTGATACATTGGCACCTGTTCCGCCGGCAGTTCGACACCCAGGTCACCACGCGCAACCATGACCCCGTCCGCCACCGCGAGTATGCTTTCAAGGTTTTGGATCGCCTCCGGCTTTTCTATCTTGGCAATTACCGGCATGTCCGCCCTGCCATGGTCGGCCAGGAACGTTTTCAGTTCCATCACGTCCGCGGCGGTCCTGACAAACGACAGGGCCATAAAATCGACGCCGATCTCGATACCGTGCAGGGCGTCGGACTTGTCTTTTTCCGTAAGGGCGGACACGGATAATGTCGTACCGGGAAGATTGATTCCCTTGTTTGATTTCAGTCGGCCGCCATTGATGACCCGGGTGATCACGTCGTTGCCTTCGACTGATTCCACCTCGATTTCGATGAGTCCGTCATCCAGCAGGATGCTCTCGCCGATTTTCACATCAACGGGAAGGTTCTGATAGCTTGTCGAAACCCGCTCAGCATTGCCTTCAACGGCATCGGCGGTCAATAAGAAACGGGCACCCGCCTCTAGCATGACACCATCCGTTCCGGCGATACGCCCGGTTCGGATCTTGGGACCGGACAAGTCTTGCAGACAGGCCACCGCCATCCCCAGTTTTCTCGCCACCTCGTGCACATTCTCCAGACGCTGGCGATGTTCTTCATGGGTGCCGTGGGAGTAATTGAGACGTGTGACATTGACACCGGCATCGATCAGTGCGGCAAGGGTCTCAGGATCCGAAGAGGCCGGGCCCAGCGTGGCAACGATGCTTGTTCGGCGCATATGGTTTTCAACTCCCAGGTTGGAGAATTATTAGCGTATCACAGTTTGACGCGGTCACGACCGGCACGGTTTCCGATGGGGTATCAAGCGCGATTTGCCGCTGCAATGCAACGGCTATTTGCGCAATGAATTTGCAGTACACTTGAAGACAGAATCCGGTTCCGGATTCGCACATATCAGCATGGTTAACAATGGCCGCAAAAAACTAAGAGGATGCCCCGATGACCGAACCCAACTGGAAGAACAGCATTGCGATAACCGGTGCCGGAAGCGGTTTCGGTGCCGCGCTGGCACATCTATACGCCTCCCTGGGCTGGAATGTTGCGGTCACCGATATCAACGAAAAGCGCGCCCGCAGGACGCTGTCTGAAATCGGCCAATATAGCGGGGACAGTTTTTCAATGCGGCTGGATATCACCCGTGCTGACCACTGGCAGCAATTGCAGGAATCGGTTGTGCAAAACTGGGGCGGCCTCGAAGTACTGGTCAACAATGCCGGGGTGGCCGTGGCCGGCAATGTCGAAGATACCAGCATCGAGGACTGGGCCTGGGTCCTGGATATAGACCTGATGGGTGTCGTCCGCGGTTGTCACCAGTTCGCCGGCCTGCTGAAGAGGCAAAAGGCGGGGCATATTGTCAATATTTCATCGTTTGCAGGGCTCGCCGGCCTGCCATCAATCGCGGCCTATGGCGTGGCCAAAGCGGGTGTCGTGGCCTTGTCCGAAGCATTGCGCACGGAAATGCATCCTCACAACGTCGGGGTTACGCTCGCCTGCCCTGCTTTTGTCAAAACCGGCCTGCTGGATACTTTCCGTGCGACCAAACCCGATGACCATGCGAAGGTTACACGGTGGATGGAAACTTCCGGCGTGAGCGCAGAACAGGTGGCTGAAGCCATCGCAAAAGCCGTCACAAAAAATACCTTCCTTGTATTGACACACGCCCAGACCCGCGGCGCCTGGCGCCTCAAGCGATGGTTTCCGGAAGTCTACTTCAGGATGCTGGCAAAACGCACTGCGGTTCGCGGTTGAACGTCGTCAGTTCAGCGGATAAACCGGGTGCACGGCATCCGGTGAATAAAACCGCATCATTTTCGGTTCAAGCCGGGCCAGTTCCTTTTGGCGGTTTTCGGGCGCCGGATGGGTACTCAGAAACTGGGGCGTGCCAGACCTGGAATCGGCCGACATTTTCTGCCACAGTGTAGACGCCGCCTCAGGATTGAAACCGGCCTTTGCCGCCAGTTCGATACCCATTTCATCTGCTTCTTTTTCTGCCGACCTGCTATTCGGCAGGTTGACTGCGACCATGGCCGCCAAAGCCGTGCCGGTCAGCGCCAAACCGTTATTGTCGGTAGCAATTCCAACCGCCGCCACACCTACGCTGGTGGCGAGCTGCATCGACATTTTCTCAGCCGAGTGTTTTGCCAGTGCGTGCGATATTTCATGTGCCATTACCTGTGCCAACTCGTCATCACTGAGATTTAACTTATTGATAATGCCGGTATAGACAGCCATTCTTCCACCGGCCATACACCACGCATTCACTTCTTCGGGATCATCGATCACCACAACGCTCCACTCCCATTTGGCGGTCTCCGGACGTGTCTTGATGGCCTCGGTAATAAGCTGCCCCGTGATGCGTTTAACCCTGTTGTTGACTGCCCGTGAGCTATCCAGCTTACCGGCGTTATCGTACTCTTTGACCGTAGTCAGGTAAGCCTCCTTTGAAGAGACGATCGCACTATCTTCAGACACCAGCATCAACTGGCGGCGTCCGGTCGGGCTGGTCGCGCAGGCGGCCAATTGCAGACACAATATTGAAAGGAATATTAAACGGATCAAATGGCGCATATCGGGATACCTGAGTTTATCTGATAAAAGATTGTAGTCGAAATTGTAAATCCATTAATCCTCATTTCTGAATGATATGTCTTTCAGTCGCATGTCGGTGATGATGTCTCCGTCGCGGTAAACCATCTTCACGGGCAGAAATTGCGCTTCAGCAGCGTGCCAGAGGTCGGTCTGCTTTTTATCACCGGGCGCGCCACGACGGATGTGGATGACGCGTAGTTCACCAAGGACCGTATCCAGCGGCTCCAATGCCTGAAGTTGATAGTCGTAGCGCTTCAGCTCAGGGCCGCTGACTACATCGATATCTATGGCGTATTGGCCCTTACAGATCGAGCGGGCAATTTGCAGGTAGACGGTCAGTTTGTCCTGCATGCCCGGCCTGATGTCCATTTCAAAATCCTTGCCTTTCTTTGTACCCGAGGCTTGCATAGACACCCAGTCGAAATCGACTTTTTCACGGCGTTTGTAGAAAGAAACCTGGTGAGTCGATTCAAAATGGCCGGGAAGCACAACCCCGTTCCTCAAACTGGCTTCGGACTGCTCTGTAATATGCGCGGTAAAAACGCCCCATTTCACATAAGTATCCATACTGTATACAAAACTGCCCACGGCATAACGCTCAAGCAACACTTGCATTGAGCCATTTGAATCTCCATTCCGCGTCACCGAGTAATTTGCTTCATACGGCGTGGGTACCGACCCGCAATCCAGGGCGGTTACCGGCGTTACCGCGAAGGTCATCCACAGGCAGATGAACGGTCGGAACAGCCATTTTTGAATCATTGTCACGTTGATAAGCATACCTGGAGAGAGATCGGTGTGGATAAGTTTACACCGGCTTTGAATATTTGCCGAGCACGGTGGGTCCTGCGATTTTCAGTCGAAATGGCAAGGTTTGCCAGACGTATCCTGTTAAGCTAGTGTACTGCATCGTAACCGATGGTAGTTTCAGCCATTGTTCCGGTGCCACAGGAGGAAACGCGCATGCTTTATCGGAAACTTGGCAACAGCAATCTGGATGTTTCCGAGGTCGCTTTGGGATCCTGGCTGACCTACGGGGTCGGGGTGGAGGCGGCGCAGTCGCGTGCCTGCCTGGACGCCGCTTTCGACTGCGGCATCAATTTCATCGATACCGCCAATGCATACGGCAAAGGCGCGGCGGAAACCTTTCTGGGCGAATGCCTGCAGGACCGTGCCCGTGATTCCTATGTGCTCGCGACCAAGCTGTTTTTTCCGATGACGGATACGGACCGGGGTCTGTCGGCTGTTCAGATTCACAAACAGTTGAACGATTCGCTGCGTCGTCTGCGTACCGACTACGTCGATCTCTACCAGTGTCACCGTTACGACGAACACACGCCGTTGGAGGAAACAATGCAGGCCTTGACCGAAGTGGTCGAGTCCGGCAAGGCCAGGTACGTTGGTTTCAGCGAGTGGACGGCCGCACAAATCCAGGCTGCAATGGATATTCCCGGTGTCGTTTCATTCGTATCCAGCCAGCCTCAATACTCGATGCTTTACCGTGTTCCCGAAGCCAGCGTCATTCCGTTATGTGCCAGGAATGGTATCAGCCAGATTGTTTGGTCGCCACTGGCCCAGGGTGTGTTGACCGGCAAGTATGGCAAAAATCATGAACCACCCGCGGATTCCCGGGCGCTGAATCCAAAAATGAACATATTCATGGACAAATGGCTGCGTGAGGATCTCCTGAAAGCCATCGATGGCCTGGAAGTGATCGCCGACGGTCTGGGTATCAGCATGACGCAACTCGCCTTAGCCTGGGTGCTGCGCGAACCCAACCTCGCGTCGGCCATCATCGGCGCTTCAAAACCCGAACAAGTCATTGAAAATGCGCTGGCGTCTGGTGTCAGCCTCGATGAAGCCACAAAAAATGCCATCGACCAGGTGCTGGAGGGGCATTACGCTTCCTGAACAGCACGCTTTTTCCAGATTGTATGCGCAACCCAGGCGGCCAGCAGCACCCCTGCGACGATAAGAAAATCCGGCGACACGCGATCCTGCAGCAATGCCAGTCCCGACAGGGCGACCGCGGTTGCCATACGCCATATGGCGGGCCGTGAGTCGCTATTCACAGCAAGCGCAAAAAATATAAACCCCAATCCCCAGGTGAGCGCGCCCGGAACCGGACTGGCGCCCTGCGCCGCCAGCCAGATGGACAGCGTTATGACTGCAGCAGCTGCCAGCGTTGCGACTGACAGGGCCACGATGTCACGCGCGGACAATGCCAACAACTCAACAAGTCTTTTTGCGGTTGCCGGCCGGGTAGCCGTTTGCAAACTCTGACGCTGATCCAATGGTGTGGTATATGTTTTCATATAATTCTCCTGACTTTGATTATACTTACTAATAGGTAAGATAAATGGTTAAATTTTTTTAGCTTTTGAAACCGAGGTCTTGCCGTATCTGGCCGATCACGTCACCCAGTATTTCGATGTCGTGAATACGTGCCAGTTGCCTGGTACCCTGTAGGGCCGAGAGCACTACAAGAGCCTTGGCGCGCGCATCACCCGCAAAGGAAAACTCTCCTGAATCCCTGCCCACTTCCATCACCCGTGTCAGCCACCTGATGGTTTCATCCATAAAACTATGCGTTGCTGTTTGTACTTCTTCCGGCAGATCACAGTAATCGACCGAAAACGCTCCAAATGGGCAGATACAACGTCCCAACTCACACTGATGAGTCGAAAAAGCAAAAAAACCCTCGATTTGTTGGCGCGCAGAACCACCATAGGCCATGAATTCACCGGTGCGGCGGCGCAACAGTCTTCTGTATTCGTCAATCAATGCGAGCGCAAGGTCCGTCTTGGCCGGGAAGTGATAATGCACCGCTGCGTTCTTGACGCCGAGGTGCGAAGAAATGTCGCGGTAGGAAAAACCGTTAAAACCACGGCTCATCAGCAACTGTGCCGCCCGGTCCATAATTTGTTCCCGTGTGTCGTTTATGCGCGTCATTTGTATCTCTGTAACCTTACTTATATGTAAGTATAATTACCTTTCCAGAAATTGCAACAACTTTTTGACGAAAAAATCTTCGACCCGGACACCGGTCGAACTCACCGGGTTGCAGGTCAGTCCTGCTTTTGACTGTTTTGCTGCATCTGCTTGTGATGCGCACTCAGGTGGTCGGAGAACTCCTGTTCACTGATACCGCCATCCCCGTTGCTATCGATGCTCGAAAAATCCGGCATATCGTCCGCGTGCTTCATCTTGTGACCCTGGGCCGCCATCTCGCTCATCCTCTTGGCGTGTGCCGCATTCAACTCCGATGCCGAGATCATGCCATCGGAATCGACGTCGATATTTGCAAACACCGGCATATGATGCTTGCCGCCCATACCCTCGCCAGGGCCCATCGCACGGCATTTTTCCATATGGGATTTCTGACCGGCGACCAGTTCCTCCGGGTTTAGCTGACCGTCGCCGTTCGTATCGATATCCGCAAAGGTCGGTGCATCTGCGGCGCAACGCATTTTTCTGCCTTCGGAGGCCATTGCAGCCATGCGCTGTTCACGCACGGAATAGAACTCCGACTCGCTGATTGAGCCATTGCCATCCATGTCAAATTCCGCAAACGGAACCGGACCGTGACGGTAGCCCTCGTCCGCCTGCGCCACCAGGCCCAGAACACATCCGGCAAATACAGTTACCAGTCCCTGCGTAATTCGTTTGTTAAAGTTGCTCATGAAAAGTCTCCAATATGTGATTAATACTTCAATGCCTCGATAACGGTATGAATACGGTCGCGCAAAACACGTGCTTGACGCTCCGATCCTGTAAAATCGGAATGGTATATTTTACGGCCTGAGCGAATGAAAAGACCAGAACTCCTCTCCCCTGCCGGTTCTCTGAACCACATGCGATTCGCCTATGCCTATGGTGCTGATGCCGTGTATGCAGGCCAGCCGCGTTACAGCCTGCGCGTGCGCAACAACGAGTTCAGCAAGGAGGATGTTCTTGGACAGGCTATCGGGGAAGCACACGCTCTCGGCAAACTGTTCTTTCTCGCCAGCAACATTGCACCCCACAACAGCAAGCTCAAAACCTATATGCAGGACCTCGAACCCGTTATTGACATGCAGCCTGACGCGCTGATCATGTCAGATCCGGGCCTGATCATGATGGTGCGCGAACGCTGGCCGGAAATGCCGATCCATTTGTCCGTGCAATCCAATGTGGTGAATTATGCCGCGGTTAAATTCTGGCAGGGTATCGGGCTCAAACGCATCATCCTGTCGCGTGAACTGTCTCTGAAAGAGATTGGTGAAATACGTGACCAGTGTCCTGATATCGAACTCGAGAGCTTCGTTCACGGGGCCCTGTGTATCGCCTATTCCGGGCGTTGCCTGTTATCCGGGTACATGTCCCACCGCGATTCCAACCAGGGTGCGTGTACCAATAGCTGCCGTTGGAAATACGAGGTACTCGAGGCACGTGAAACCACCACCGGTGACATCATGCAACAGGCGGAACCTGTGCCGGAACCAAACCGTTCACACTCACTGGTACTGCTCCAGGAACAGAACCGGCCGGGCGAATTGATGCCTGCATATGAGGACGAACACGGCACCTACATCATGAATTCAAAGGATTTGCGCGCTGTTCAACATGTCGGTCAACTGGCGCAAATGGGGATCGATTCATTCAAGATCGAAGGGCGGACAAAATCTGTCTATTACGTCGCTCGTACGGCGCAGGTTTACCGCAGGGCAATTGACGATGCCGTGGCGGGCAGGCCCTTCGACATGGGCCTGATGGATGAACTTGAAGGCATGGCCAACCGCGGATTCACCGAGGGTTTCTACCGGCGTCATCCACCGGGCGAATACCAGAACTACGAGCGCGGATTTTCCAGTAGCGACCGCCAACAGTTTGTCGGCGCAGTCCTGGCTACCGATGACAACTGGTTGACGGTCGATGTTAAAAACCGTTTCGAGGCGATGGATCACCTCCAGTTGATGACCACAGCTGGCAATACCTCTTTTGAGGTTCCCGCCATTACCGACCAGGAAGGGAAAACAACCGGTGTCGCACCGGGCTCGGGACACATTGTTAAAATCCCGCTACCCGAAGGCCTGGACCCGCGTAGCGTCGATGAGTATTCACTGTTGGTCCGCTACCTGCCGCGGCATTAAGCATCGCCACACGAACCATCGATAGGGTCAGCGAGTGTGTCCGTATGTTGTTGAATCACGACAAAACTTGTAATGCCCGGCGATTGACAATATGTTTTTTGATATAGAGTATGTTTATTATCGGCATTGTTTGATTGCCTCGTCTGCCGTCAATCACAACAGGATTTTGACTTTACCGGGTATGGATTCAACTTTGAAATCGTTATGTCGCGAAAGAAACAGGAAACCAGGATCATGAGTTCAGACTTGAAAATCGTAACTTCTGCAAAAGAAAAGGAAGATGCCGGGGCAACTAAGAGCAAGGACAAAGAAGCACAAACTGAAGTTCTCAGCACTCACCCGGAATTGGAAGATTCATATCTCGGCGGCGCCTACTCATCGGCGACCATCAAAAAACTGCGTGCATCACCCGAGTCGATCACCAAGTTATTCAAGGAAGGCAAATACCCCTACACCGACAGGATTCCCCGGTCGACCTATGAAACTGAAAAGAAGAAGCTCCAGATCGAACTGTTGAAAGTTCAGAACTGGGTGAAGATGACCGGCCAGAAAATTGTCGTCATTTTCGAAGGCCGTGACGCGGCCGGGAAAGGCGGTACGATAAAGCGTTTCATGGAGCACCTGAACCCCCGTGCCGCCAAGGTCGTCGCCCTGGAGAAACCCACCCAACACGAACTGGGCCAGTGGTATTTTCAGCGCTACATCAGGCACCTCCCGACCCGTGGCGAAATCCTGTTTCTTGACCGCTCCTGGTACAACCGTGCAGGCGTTGAGCGGGTAATGGGTTTTTGCACACAGACCCAGTATCTCGAATTCATGCGCCAGTGCCCCGAACTGGAACAAATGCTGGTCAATTCCAATATCAAGCTTTTCAAGTACTATTTCTCCGTTACCCGAAAGGAGCAACGCGCGCGCTTCGTTTCCCGCGAACACGATGTTCTCAAACAGTGGAAGCTGAGCCCCGTGGACATGGCCGCAGTCAGCATGTGGGGCGAATACACACGCGCAAAGGAAGCAATGTTTTTCTACACGGATACCGCAGCGAGCCCGTGGACCATCATCAAATCGGATGACAAGAAACGCGCCCGCCTCAATTGCATGCAGGATTTTCTATGCAAGCTTGATTACCCGGACAAGGACCCGGAAGTCGTTACCTCACCCGATCCGCTGATCGTCGGTTCGCCATCGCAGGTCATCCGCAAGGACGTACACCTTGATGACTGGCCGCACAAGTCGAGCGATAGCTAGCCCGAAAACTGCGTTAACCTGGCTACAGGCTAGCAGTCTGTCGGACTTAACATGATCTACTCGGCAACTGCTCCATGCGTTACCCTACCTCCCACATCCATGTGGTCGTGCGAAAAACCAGAATTTGGCCAGATTTCCCGATCTTTTTCGTTAAATAGCGGTGCTATTCGCCTCAAAAGATCGAAAAATCTATCTCAAATCGGATTTCCCTCGTTACGATCGGTCAAGTCCGACAGACTGCTTGTTTCAATCCGCGCAAATAGCGTGGATAGCGTGAGAAAAGCCCCGTCTTTTTTTCAGGCGGCCGGCAGGTCCAGTTTAGCCTGTAACCCACCCAGGTCACTTCTCGATAGCGTCAGCGAGCCACCATAAAGGGCAGCAATATCCTTGACGATGCCGAGTCCCTGGCCATGCCCGGGCTTGGATTCATCCAGCTTGTAACCCCGGCGCATCACGGACTTGAACTCATCCTTTTCAATGCCGGGACCATCGTCCTCGACGTTTAAGTGTAAACGCCCATTCTGGGTAGCGCACTCAACCATAACGCGGCTTTTTGCCCATTTACAGGCATTATCGAGCAGGTTGCCCAGCATTTCCTCCAGGTCCTGTACTTCGCCCTTGAACCAGCCGTTCTGCAACAGAAACAGGTCAAAAACCAGCTCACGCTCCTTGTAAATTCGTTTCATCACAAATACCAGGTCTTCCGTAACCGATCTGACGCTGGAACGGGATCCGAGCACCTTCTCCGTCCCGTAAGTCCTGGCGCGAGAAAGGTAATGGTTGATGCTGCGGCTGATATCATTTGTCTGTTCAATGATCAGGTCCCTTTGCACGGGTTCCATCTGGCGCGTTTCGTTGATGATCACGGTCAGCGGGTTCTTGACAGAGTGCGCGAGGTCTCCAAGCTGGTTCCTCGCGCGTTTAACCAGCACTGCATTGTGATCGAGCAGGTTATTGAGTTCGTCCACCAGCGGTTGCACATCTTCAAGCTGCTCGCCCGGCAACCGGGTCGCTTTGCCAGCGCGGACGTCGCTGATCTGGGCACTGATTGCCTTGAGTGGTTTCAAGGCCACACGCACCTGTAACAACACGGCCAGCAGTAAGCCTATACCCAGAGCGATGAAGTTGAAAACGATATGATTGGAATAGTCGGCGACATCTTCCGTTATCCCTTCGGTCGGCGCCGTTGCAAGGAAGACCAGTGGTTCCTGGTTGGGGTCCACCTTGATCTCGATGACGTGCACACGCAGTGCTTCCCCTACCGGGCCCTTGATTTCATGAACGGTCAGGGTTGCAGTAGGTACAATGCTCTTGATATTAAGGCTGGATTCGCCCAGCGAAGGGGATCGCTTCAGCGTCATACCCGACTGTTTGACTTCCCAGTACCAGCCGGAATTGAGATCGCGATAACGTGGATCGCTGGGGAAGAAGGCGAGGAAGAACCTGCCCTCCGGGGTAAACTGGCTGGCGCCCGTGAGTTCCTCCATGTGCATGTGTACGTGTGCATCGTAATGATGCGCGGTATGTTCACGATGATTTCTCAGCAACATAGTTGCAGTGAATACGAGGGCGATGATGATCCAGACACTTGAGAGGGCAATGATCCGGAAGGCGAGCGTATTACGCATCACCATCCTGCCCTCCGATTTGATAACCCAGCCCCCTGCGGGTTTTGATCAAAACCGTGTTCAGTTTTCCACGCAGACGGTTGATCAGCACCTCGATGACGTTCGAGTCACGGTCAAAATCCTGGTTATAGATATGCTCGGTCAACTCGGTCTTGGATATCACCTTGTCGGGATGCTGCATCAGGTATTCCAGCGTACGGTATTCAAGCGCCGTAAGGTCAACCGGGTTGCCATCGACGGTGACACGGGCACCGTTGGTGTCGAGGACGACGTTGCAACAGGTCAGGAGCGGGCTGGCGTGTCCGGATGCGCGCCGGATCAAGGCTTCCAGCCTCGCCAGTAATTCCTCGAATTCGAAAGGCTTCGCGAGGTAATCGTCGGCCCCTGCCCTCAAGCCGGTAACCTTTTCACGCCAGGTGTCACGTGAGGTCAGTATCAGGACAGGTACCTCGTTTGCCGCTGCCCGCAATTGCTTCAGGACACTCAGGCCATCGAGCTTGGGCAGACCGAGGTCGAGGATGACGGCATCATATGGCTCGGATTCAGCCAGAAACAGCCCTTCTTCACCATCTGCCGCAATGTCTGCAACATAGCGTTCATGTTCCAGAGTGCGTTTGACCTGCCTGGCGAGTTCAACGTTGTCTTCAACAATAAGAACCCTCATCTGTCACCCTTCTTGAACACGGAAACCCTGACATCATTGTGGACCGAATGGCCCGGAGGTGTTCTGACTTGGGTCAATATTTGACTATTTGGCGGTTTCCAATTCACTCCAGCGGGTGAATGCAGTTTCCAGCTGCCCCTGTACCTGCTCCAGCTCCTGCATCACTTTTTGGATCTTTTCACGATCGGATTGATAAAACCCGGGCTCGGAAATCTGCCGCTCCAGTTGCGCTTGCTGCTGTTCCAGCTTTTCGATCTTTGCCGGCAGGTTTCCGAGTTCACGCTGGTCCTTGTAACTGAGCTTTGCCTGCTTGTTGTTTTTCGAATTTTTGTCCGTAACAGGCATTGGACTCACGGCTTTCTTGGTTTTTGTTGCTGCGCCTGCGTGCGCGTCGGACAAATTGCCACCACGGTTCTCCCAGTCGCTGTAGCCACCCACGTACTCATTAACATTACCTTTGCCATCGAGTACGACCAGGCTCGTAATGACATTGTCCATGAAGTCCCGGTCATGGCTCACCAGCAGCACGGTGCCCTCAAAATCCAGGAGGATTTCTTCGAGTAGCTCCAGGGTTTCCATATCCAAATCATTGGTCGGCTCATCCAGCACCAGCAAATTGGCGGATTTACTGAACAGGCGCGCCAGCACGGCACGGTTTTGTTCACCGCCAGACAGGGCTTTAACCGGCATACGTACGCGGTCCGGACTGAACAGGAAATCCCCCAGGTAGGAGATCGCGTGACGCCGTCTGCCGCCGATTTCGATAAATTCCTGACCAGCGCAGACATTGTCGATCAGGTTTTTTTCCGGATCGAGGTGTTCGCGCAACTGATCGGAGTAGGCAATTTCCAGCCGGGTGCCGCGTGAGACCTCACCCGTGGTGGGCTGCAGTTCACCCAGGATGATTTTCACCAGCGTGGTTTTTCCGGCACCATTGGCGCCGACGATGCCGATCCTGTCACCGCGCTGGATCATGGTGGAGAAATCCCTGATCACTTCGTTTTCGCCAAAGCAATGACCGACATGCTCAAGTTCCGCGACGATTTTGCCGGACCTGGCTGCGTCTTCGACCACGAAGCCGGCGTTGCCCGTTCGCTCACGACGTTCACCGCGTTCTTCGCGCAGACTTTTCAAGGCGCGTACGCGACCCTCGTTGCGGGTTCGCCGGGCCTTGATGCCCTGGCGTATCCATACCTCTTCCTGCGCCAGTTTTTTATCGAACAGTTCATTGGCCCTTTCTTCCGCCAGTAACTGTTGCTCGCGGTGACGAAGAAACCCCTGGTAATCCCCCTGCCACAGGGTCAGGTGTCCCCTGTCCAGTTCAGCCATCCAGTTGGCCACGTTCTGCAGGAAGCGCCGGTCATGAGTGATCAGAATCAGCGCGCCTTTGAAATTTCTCAGTTGCTCTTCGAGCCAGTGGATGGCCGGGATATCCAGGTGATTGGTGGGTTCATCGAGCAACAGGATATCCGGTTTGCTGACCAGGGCCTGGGCCAGCGCCACCCTGCGCCGCCAGCCACCGGACAATTCCGACATGCGCGCGTCGGCCGGCAAATCGAGCTGGGTGATGGTGGTTTCCACGCGCTGCTGCAAGCTCCATCCGTCAAGCGCCTCCAATTTCTGCTGGACGCGTGACAAAGCGGTCATATCTTCGAGATCAGCGGATTGCACCAGGTGATGATATTCGGCCAGAAGCCGGCCCGTTTCGGCAAGACCCGAGGCCACCACATCGTAAACGGTCTGTTCATCGGCGTCCGGCAGGTCCTGCTGTAACCAGGCGATACGGGTTCCCGGTCTCACCCAGCGCTCGCCGGAATCCGGAATGATCTCTCCCGCCAGCACTTTCAGAAGCGAGGTTTTGCCGGCGCCATTGCGCCCCAGCAGACCAATCCGGTTGCCCCTGGTGATGCTGAAATCCACACCATCGAGCAAAACGAGGTTGCCGTAATGTAAGGAGGCGTTGTCGAGACGTAACAAGGGCATATAAGAAACCGCTGGTGAACGAGGGTGCGCATTCTACGCGCCGGGGCGCTGTTTGTCGTTGTTTTGTTGACAATATCGGCGGCAACCAGTTAGTCTGTGGTCGATGAATATTTTCTCATGCCGTATGTGTTGTTGTTGCGCTTGTATGTGCAATAAACTGCCGTGCGGTGTTTGAAAAGTTCTGATCCTAAATAGTCGCTATACCTGAATCAACAAACACAATCGCACCGGCAGTACGGGGCGAGACGGTTTGTGTGCGCTCCGGTCAACTGGTCCAACCAAGGAGATCCGCGCAATGAGTTCATCCACATCCGTCTTGCAAAGCTTTGCACGCCGTTCCATATCCGGACAAACGATACATAACGGTCCGAATCATCAGCGTGTTTATGACAGCATCGTCGACCTGATCGCCAACCCGGATAACCCCACTCCGATGGTGAGGCTTAGCGACCGCTACAATGCCAATCCGGATTTCGATATTTTCATCAAGCTGGAAAGCTTCAATCCGTTTGGCTCCATCAAGGACCGCACTGCACTGTACCTGTTGCGCGGCACACCTCTTGAAGAGGGCCAGATCCTTGCTGAACCCACCGCCGGCAATACCGGTATCGCCCTGGCCGCGCTGGCGAATGCCCAGGGTACCACCATCGAACTGGCGGTACCTGAGGCCACACCGGAGGAAAAGAAAATCCTGCTGCGCTTTCTCGGTGCCGAATTATTGGAGGTCGAGGATGAACTCTGCCCCCTGTTTCCAACTGAAGGTGCCCGTGGCGTGGTCAAGAGCATGGTCGAAAGCGCCGCGTTTGGCGGCAAGTACGTCAGCCCCAACCAGTACGAAAATGAACTGAACGTGGAAGCGCATTACTGTACGACCGGTCCGGAAATCTGGAATCAGACGGGTGGCGACATCGATTACTTCTTTGCCGCCTTTGGCACCTGCGGTACCATCACAGGTGTTGGCCGATACCTGAAGGAAAGAAATCCGAATATAAAAATCATTGGTATTGAGCCTGCCAACAGGAACCATAAACTCTCCGGTATCAAGAAAATCTCCGACCTGCCGGATGAGCACAAGCCGAAAATCCTGGACTACTCTCTGATTGACGAGATTATTGCCGTGACCGACCGCGATGCCTTCGAAGCCGCCATTGAACTGGCCCGTAGCGAGGGCATCATGGTCGGCCCCACCACCGGCGCCCTGCTCCACGCTGCCCGGCAGACCGGGGCTTTGGCAAAGGGACGCGCCGTCGTGATTTCCCCGGATGGCGCAGGCAAGTATGTCAGCGCCTACGCCGGGTACCTGGGGGATAACTGAAGCACGCTGGTGTACGCCTGGACAGGACACGCCATTCGCTGCGCGGCCCGCCTTGTATTGCAGCCTTTGAAGGTATCAATAACCGCAATGCAGTACACTAGACAGGTAAAGCGGATGGATAGTAACAGGAGAAAGTCAATGAAATATCTGCATACCATGGTCAGGGTGACCGACCTGGATGAGTCACTGGATTTTTATTGCAACAAGCTCGGCCTGGTTGAACTGAAACGGCATGAATCGCAGGCAGGCCGCTACACGCTCGTCTACCTGGCTGCCCCGGGTGACGAGGATGCCCAGGTCGAATTGACATTCAACTGGGACCCTGAGGAATACAGCGGCGGACGCAACTTCGGGCACCTGGCTTATGCCGTGGATGACATTTACGCCCTGTGTCAGAAATTGATGGATGCGGGCGTGACGATCAACCGTCCGCCGCGGGATGGTCACATGGCTTTTGTGCGCTCCCCCGATGGCATCTCGATCGAGCTTCTGCAGAAAGGGACATCGTTACCGTCCCGGGAACCCTGGGCCTCGATGCCGAGCGTAGGCAGTTGGTAAAACACCGCTCATACGGATGATCAAACCCACCAGCCGATCACCCGCTCCAGGTGATCGGCTGGCGTTGACTGATCCGGGGTTAGCCGATTTTAAAACCGGAGTTCAGAACAGCCGGGCCATCGCGGCTTAGTGAACCTTGATATCCAGCTTGGCCGGCAACTTCTCTTCCGATTTCGGCAGGTTTACATACAGCACACCGTTCTTGTGGTCTGCGTAAATCTTGTCTTCCTTCACGTTATCCGGAAGCTTGAACGAGCGTTGGAAACTTCCATAGTAGCGCTCAATTCTGTGCGCTTTTTTGTCCTCGTTCTCATATTTTCGCTCACCTGATATGTTGAGCATGCCATTTTGAACTTCGATCTTGATGTCGTCCTTGTTGATTTGCGGCACCTCAACGGTAATCAGGAACTCCTTGTCGGACTCGTTGATATCAACGGCCGGAACCCAATCTGACCGGGTGAAGTTCTGTAAGTTATAATCACTATCATAATCATGCCGTAAGCGATTGAATAAACTGTCCATTTCTCTGAATGGATTATACTGCATTAAGTTCATAAAAAGCTCCTTCTTAGGGCTAAATGCAACTTCCTCACAAAGTACTGCTTTCTATCAAACCTTAGACATTTTTGCGTGTTTCAGGTTCCGGTTCCTGACGATTTTTGCGTATTCAGACGGCGGCAAAAGGGCCATTGGTCTATGATTGGAATAGCGGCGGAGGATAACAACGATCATTAGTTACAAATTTCAACATCCTGAAAAGGGTCTGGTGGAATACCGGGACAGGAAACGTTACTTGTGGAGCCTGTCGGTATTGCTGCCGCTGATGCCCCTGCTCGGGATTTTCCTATACTTCCGTTTCGGCTCCGAATGGTTGTTGGCTGTGCCGCTGCTCATCAACTACCTCGTCATCCCGGTGCTGGACTGGATCTTCGGCACCGATACCAACAATCCGCCTGAGGAAATCGTACCGCAACTGGAAGCGGACCGTTATTACCGCTACCTGACATGGATCACCGTGCCGCTGCACTTCGTCACGCTAATAGCCGTGGCATGGTTTGCAGGAACGCAGGATATCGGCATCGGTGCCGTGCTGATCATGGCGATTACGGCCGGCGCGTATAGTGGTCTGTGTATCAACACCGCCCACGAACTCGGTCACAAGAAACTCCCCCTGGAACAGTGGCTGGCGAAAATCGCGCTGACCATCCCGGCATATGGACACTTTTGTGTCGAGCACAATCGCGGCCACCATCGGCACGTGGCGACCCCGGGAGACCCCGCCAGCGCACGCCTCGGTGAGTCGATCTACCATTTTGCACTGCGTGAGATTCCAGGTGCCTTCCGACGTGGCTGGGTGGCGGAATCTGAGCGCCTCAAAAATAGCGGCCAGCCCACCTGGAGCGTACACAATGTCATCCTGCAGTCCTATGCCGGCAGCCTGGTATTACAGGGTGGGTTGGTCATCGCCTTTGGTTGGATCATGATCCCGTTCCTGGCCATTCACAACGCCTGGGCGTGGTTCCAACTGACCAGCGCAAACTACATCGAGCACTACGGACTGTTGCGCGAGACAACCGGAGATGGCCGCTACGAGCGCTGCCAACCGCATCATTCCTGGAATGCAAACTTCACTTTTAGCAACGTCGTGTTGTTCCACCTGGAAAGACATTCCGACCATCACGCCAACTCGTCACGCCGTTACCAGAGCCTGCGGAGTTACCACGGCATCCCCGAATTGCCCAACGGTTATTTCGGCGCCTACCTGCTCGCCTATGTGCCGTGGCTCTGGTACCGGATCATGGACAAGCGCCTGCTGGCCTTGCCACATGTCCATGGCGACCTCGGCAAGGTCAATATCAACCCTGCAAGGCGTGACTTCATCTATGCAAAATACGGCACGCGGCAATTCAACCAGGGGCGCTGATCACTTGAATACGTCGAACATGTAATTGTATTTGAGAATGATCTCGCGACCGGTCGGCAGCGCGTCAAGACCGTTTTCATCATACTCGTTGTACACCAGGTACAGTCCAGTGTTGGCCGTCCTCAGCCAGGAAAAACGCAGGTTGGTGCTGAGTGTTTCTCCGTCGTCGTTGTATTGCATCAGGAGTTGCAAAAGTATCTTTGGTGTAAACGAGTAGGACAGCCTCAAGCGTGAAAGCGTGACCGAAAAATCCCCACCGGGAACCGGCAGGTCATAGTGATTGTAGTTAACCGACAAGCTGGAACTGAATTTGTCGCCGGCGCGGTAGTTCAACGTCGGCGATATGATTTCACGGTCGCCGCCAAACTTGCCGCCAACAGTGGTGCTGACTTCAAACGACAGCGGCCTGGACTCATCGGTGGTGAAATATAACGACACCTCGCTGTCTTTATAGGTACCCGGCTCTATCCAGACATCGTCAATGATCTCGAACGCATCATTGATGCCATCCCTGAAAATGTTGTAACCGGTGTGAAATTCATATCCGCTCTTCCATTCCCAGTGTACATCGAGGTGTACAAAGCCGGTCTCTACGAAACCTTCAAAATCCCAGTAACGCTGGTAACTGTAATGCGGACGCACCTCCAGCAAACCCCACAGGTCCGTCGGGCGGATTCGCAACAGGCTGTTGAAGGCGAACCTGTGATAGTCGGTGCGTGACAAAAAGCCGACTTCGGGGTTGAAGTTGGCCTGCACCTCCGTGTACTCGATACCGTGGCTCCAACGCGGGGAGTCGTAATTCCCTTTTAAGGAGTAGGCCCAATCATCGCCATCGAGTCCCGGCGTTTCGGTCTTCGACAGCCAGCCGTTGAACAGCGTGTACTCACCGATAGCCAGGCGGCCGTCGAGGCCATAGGTGCGGTTCCTGTCCTCCGCATCGGGAACAAGAAACGTGCCATCGCCGTTTCGTTCAACAAAAATCGCCCCCAATGATGAGCGCTCGCCCAGTTCCTGGTTGACACGCGCCACTGTAAAGGCGTTTCCGGGTGCAATGTCTTGCTCCGCTTCGGAGGTCATGTACAGGAAACCGACGTTGGTGTGTTCACCGACCTTGCCGGAAACACGTGCGCCGCCGTTGATGGGTATGACCTGACCATCCCCGGCGATACCGATGCGGCGGCTGAAGAACAATTGGGCCTGTCCGCTGTTGCCGACGGTAAATTGTCCCGCATTCTCAAGAAAAAACGGACGTTTTTCCGGAAAGTACAGGTTAAAACGATCGAGGTTGACCTGCTGCTCATCGGCTTCGACCTGGGCAAAATCGGTATTGTAAGTGAGGTCGAGGGTCAGGCTCGGGGTGATGGAGTACTTGATGTCGAAACCGAATTGGGTATCCGTCTCGGTGCCGTCGAGCACACCGCCACGGCCCGCGCGGACCAATCCGTAAGGGGTGATCTTGAGATTCCGCACCAAGGGTGGACTAATGTCCTGAATGGTTCCGGCTTCAGAAACACGGTCGAGGTTGTATTGTATTGACAGGGGCGCCCAGTAAACTACCTCGTTGTTGCGTCGAATATTTCTTTGGAAATTGATCCCCCATTCCAGCTTCTCACCTTTGCGGTAACGCAGGGCCTTGAACGGTATGCGCATTTCGGCGCTCCAGCCGATGTCAGAGATCTTTGCCTTTACACTCCAGCTTGCGTTCCAGTCGATGTTGAATCCCCCGTCGCTGCTCGCCTCCTTGACGACCTGTGCGTCGTACTCCATACCAACGGGATTGGTGCCAAAAATGTAACCATTCTGGTGATCCAGCATGCCATCGATGATAACGCGAAAACTGTCGGTTTCATTCAGGGGCATGTCGCGCCGGCCATCGGTGACGATGATGCCAGCCGGATCGTCGTCGTAGGCCACCATGCCGATGTACAGGTATTCACCTGAAAAAGCGATGTATACCTCGGTTTTTTGGGTAGCGGCCTCACCTTCATTGGGCTGCACCTGCCAGAAACCCGTGGCTGGTGTAACACCCTGCCACGCGGGGTCGCCAAGTACCTCACCGTCCAGCACGGGAGCATCGTTAATGGCATATGCACGCATCACCGGCCGGGGTGAAGAGGTGTCCTCTGCAAAGCCGTTGCCAACAGTGCAAATCAGGGCCACAAAAACCGACATAAAAGGCCGCCAGAGTTTACAATATCCCTTTGTTGGCACTGGTTTGATCCTTGCGTTAAGTTTTGTGCGAAAAGACGGATTCAGCCTTCAACAGAATTCTGAATCCGGCTGATCAAAACATGCTTTTTGAAGGCGTTTTTGAGGCATAGTCCAAGGTCGGAATTATCGCATGAATTGCATAATCAGTGGTACATTAAAGAATATTAATAGAAAGAAATTATAGATTTATTTGAGCAATAATCTGCGTCGCCCATTTACACGCATTTAATCTTTCGGAGAACCCAATGAACACCCTCGCAGCGAAAACTTATCAGGCATGGGATTTACCCACCCGCCTGTTTCACTGGATCAATTTCCTGTGTGTCATGACAATGAGTTTCCTCGGCCTGGTCATGCTCAACAAGGGCTGGTTCGGTATCAGTGGCGTGGAGGCCAGTATCGGTTTGAAAACGGCACACGTGCTGGTTGGCTACGTGTTCGCGACCAATTTGATCATCCGCCTTGTGTGGGGTTTTTTCAGCGGCAGGTACTCGCGCTGGAGCAGTCTGCTGCCAGGAAGTAAGTTCAAACAGGAAATCGCGGATTACACCGCCTCTGTCAAATCCGGTGAACCGCAGACCTTTGTCGGGCATAACCCTAAAGGCCGCCTCTCAGTGATGTTTCTTTTTTTGCTGCTCACCGTCATCATGGTCACCGGAATCGTGCGCGCTGGCACCGATATTTATTTTCCGCCGCTCGGCCATCTGTTTGCGAGCCAGGTAGCGGCCGAAGGGGTTGCACCTGCCGATATCAAGCCCTACGACGAAACCGGGACCGATGCGGCCAAACTGTCGGAATTAAAGGCCTTCAAGGAACCGTTTGGCGAGGTACATGTCTACACCGTCTACGTCCTGTGGTTGATGATCCTGATCCACATCATAGCCGTGATACGTGTCGAAATCGGCGGCGAAGGCACCCTGATTTCTGCGATGTTCAGTGGCAAAAAATATCTCCCGCGCGCGCCCGCAGACCCGTGATTTTATTGCATCGATGCAATTTCGAACCTGATGATGGTGCCCGGAGACCCGGGCCGGCAAGACGCTCAACTGGACAGGGTACGTGCTTCAATGCCTTTGCGTGGTCTTGTGATGTGACTCTTGTTCCGTCCGGCTTAAGCCCTTAATATCCGCGGCCTGTATAACTGATTGGCAGTATTTGTGTCCGTTTCCCCCTTTAAGCCCGGTCAACGATGGGTGAGTAACACCGAATCCGAACTGGGTCTTGGCATTGTCGACGCGGTGGCTCACCGGCGTGTCGAAATAAGTTTTCCCGCCGCCGGCGAAAAACGCGTTTACGCCATGGACAACGCACCCTTGAGCCGGGTGCGTTATGAGATCGGCCAACAGATCAGCAACCTCGAAGGCCACCGCGTGCAAATCACCGAGGTCGCGGAACGCAACGGCTGTCTGATCTACCTGGGCAGCGATGAAAACGGCGAGATCATGGTCGTACCGGAACTGGATCTGGACAGCTTTGTCCGTTTCAGTAAGCCCCAGGAGCGTTTGTTTGCCGGCCAGATCGGCAAGAACCGCGCCTACCAGCTACGTCTGGAGACCTTGCGTCACTACCGCCAGTTACAACAAAACCCGGTGGCGGGACTACTGGGTCCCCGTATCCAGCTGTTGCCGCACCAGCTATACATCGCCAACAAAATCGCCAACCGTTATGCACCCAGGGTCCTGCTGGCCGATGAGGTCGGCCTGGGTAAAACCATCGAAGCGGGTCTGATCCTGCACCAGCAACTCATTACCGGACGTGCGCACCGGGTGCTTATCGCGGTGCCCGGCAGCCTGGTTCACCAGTGGCTGGTGGAAATGTTGCGTCGCTTCAACCTGTTCTTCACCATCATGGACGCTGAGCGTTGCCAGGCCCTGGTCGAATCGGGTACCGAAAACCCTTTCGAAGGTGCGCAACTGGTACTCTGCGACCTGGCATTGTTCACTGAACATCCAGAGCGCCTGGAACAGGCCGCGGAGGCGGGCTGGGACCTGCTGGTGGTCGATGAAGCCCATCACCTCGAGTGGAACGAACATCAGGCCAGTCCGGCCTACCAGGCCGTCGAAACGTTGTCGCAGCGGGCCAGTGGTCTGTTGCTGCTGACCGCAACCCCCGAACAACTTGGCATCGAAGGTCACTTTGCACGCCTGCGTCTGCTCGATCCTGCGCGTTATTTCAATATCGGGCGATTTCTTGACGAAGAGGCGCACTTTCGGCCGGTCAACGAACTCGTGCAACGCCTGCTGACTGAGGACGGTGCGCAGCAATTCACCTCTGCCGCCGTGCAGGCGCAGATTGCAGAATTTCTCGGTGAAACAGCGCTCGCGGCCCTGAATGCCGAACTTGAAGAAAGTGCTGCCGAACCGGTGGAAATCATCGGCCGCCTGATCAGTGAACTGCTGGACCGTCACGGCACAGGCCGGGTGCTGTTCCGCAATACGCGCGCCTCGGTCGAGGGTTTTCCTGAACGCCAGTTGCACACGCACTTGCTGGATGCGACCGCTGCGCTCGAGACAGCAATGAAACCAACACCGGCTAAGGCCGACGATCTCGAATCCCAGTTAAAACCTGAACTAAGCCTCGGCGAAGATTGGCTGCAGACGGACCCCAGGGTCGCGTGGCTGGTCGATTTCTTAAAACTGCGGCACGGTGAAAAGGTGCTCGTCATATGCGCCCGGGCCGAAACAGCACTGGAACTGGAGCGGTATCTCAACCTTAAGCAGGGTGTCAACTCGGCGGTCTTCCACGAGGGCCTCACGCTGGTGGCACGTGACCGGGCGGCAGCATATTTCGCCGAAGAGGAACAGGGTGCACAGGTGCTGGTGTGCTCCGAAATCGGCAGCGAAGGCCGCAACTTCCAGTTTTCCAGCATACTGGTTCTGTTCGATCTGCCGTTAAACCCGGACCTGCTCGAACAACGCATCGGGCGTCTCGATCGTATCGGACAAAGCCAACGGGTCGAGATACATGTCCCCTGTTACCGGGACAGCGCAGTGCAGGTGTTGCTGCGCTGGTACCACGAAGGCATCAATGCCTTCGAATCTACCTGTGCAACCGGGGAAACCCTGTTCCATGAATTTGCAAAAGAATTAAAAGAATGTCTTATGCACCCAGCTGACGTGACGGCGATCGACGACCTGATTGGCTTTACCCGCAGCCGTTCCAAAGTGTTGGCCGAGACCCTCCAAAACGGCCGTGACCGCTTGCTCGAATTGAACTCCTGTAACAGAGAGCAAGCAGAACAGATCATCGAGGAGATGCATGAACACGAGCGCCGGCACGCGTTGACGAATTTCATGGAAAAGGTGTTTGACCAGTTTGGCGTCGAGCAGGAACACCATGGCGCCAACAGCGTCGTGCTGCGTCCCGGCGAACATATGACCGAGCACACTTTTCCGGGACTGCCGGAAGACGGGCTGACGGCGACCTACCAGCGCGACCTGGCCCTGTTACGCGAGGATTTCCATTACCTCACCTGGGAACACCCGATGGTGACCGGGGCGATGGACATGATTCTCAACGGCGAATACGGCAACAATACATTCTGCAGCATGAAACTTCCGCCTTACAAAACCGGCAGCCTTTTGCTGGAAGCCGTTTTTACCACCAGTTGCACGGCGCCCACCGCCCTGCAACTGCAGCGCTACCTGCCACTGACAACAACGCGCGTGGTCGTCGACAACCAGGGCAACGATCTCAGCGATTTGCTCACGGAAAATCATTTCAACCGGAAAGGCCAGCGCGTCAGGATGATGACCGCACAGGACTTCATACGCCATGCGCGGCCGCAAATCAGCGCCATGATCGAACAGGCGGAAATGCTCGCGGAAGACCAGAAACCAGAGATCATCAATACGGCGAGACTAACCATGCAGAGTGTGCAACAGGCCGAATTGAGACGTCTGCGTGCACTGGCGGAAGTCAATCCGAACATACGCCAGGAGGAAATCGATTACCTGCTTGAGGAAACCGCCAAACTGGAACACTACCTGGCCACCGCGCACCTTAAACTCGAGGCCGTGCGGGTCGCCGTCATTACAGAATAGTCGCTATCCGGCGGCAATTTATATTCAACCAGAATTTGCAGTTGATCATCCGCATTGCGCAGAATGAATCTTTTACGTATCGTGCGTAACCTTCAATGGTTTTCTCCCGAAACAGATTCAAAATTGAGCCCCGGATAAGAACATGAACAGCAAGATTATCCTCATCACCCTGCTTTTGAACCTGGCAATCACCCTACCGGCCTTTGCGGACAACGAGTGGAACAACCCGGGGGATATCCCGGTCATCGAGCCGGTCACGGTCGGCCTCGCAGGTGCGAAACCGGCTGATATCGTCCGTTACCTGATGGCACGCGGTGCGCTGCGGGCGGAGTTATCGCCCGATGGCAAAACCGTGGCGTTCAGCTACCGCGTCACAGGCGTACCGCAGCTGTGGATCGTCGATGTTGATGGCGGCTGGCCGGAGCAACTAACCTTCGGCACCAGCATTACTTTTTTCCACTGGGCACCGGATGGCCATCACCTGCTCGTGGCTCGCGATGCGGACGGTAACGAGCGGGAAGGTTATTACCTGTTATCGCAGGACGGTACAAAAGAGCGTCAGATCCTGCCACTGTCGGATGCGTTCCGCAGTTTTGGAATGTTTTCGAAGGATGGAACGCAGTTCATGTTTTCGTCTACGGAAAGAAACGGCCGCGATTTCGATATCTACGTCGGCAACGTGGCCAGCGGCGACACGAAAATGGTGTTAGAGGGCAGCTTCGGCAATTTCCCGCGGGCATGGCAACCGCATGGTAACCTGGTGATCATCGACGAAATCCGCGGCGAAGATGCCAATAATGTACAACTGCTCGATATGGCAACAGGCAAGCTCGAACCCCTGTTCCAGCCGGAAATAGCAGCCTATTACGGAAATTACGCCTGGCTGCCCGATGGCAGCGGTTTCTACCTCAGCACCAACCAGGATCACGAGTTTTCCAATCTCGCATTCTATTCACTGGAAAAATCCCGTCTCGAGTTCGTGGAAGCGTCCCGGTCCGATGTTGCGAATGTCACCCTGAGCGGTGACGGGCGCTACCTGGCGTGGACCACGAATGAGGACGGTTATTCCAGGATGCACATTCAGGACCGGCAAACCGGGACACTTCTCACTCCCCCTTCATTGCCAGACGGCGTCTACGGCGTAGAATTTGCGGCCGATGCCACGCTGCTGAGCATCCGCGTCACCGGCCCCGGCATTCCCGGTGATGTTTACGTGTGGAACCCGGCCAATGGCCTCACCACGCGCGCGGTCGTATCGACGCTGGCAGGCCTCGATCCTGCCAGCTTTGTCACACCGGAAACGGTGCGCTACGCCGCCAGTGACGGCGTCGGGTTGCAGGGACTGTTGTATCTGCCAAAGCCCGGTGACTTTCCGTTCAAACCACCCGTGGTTGTCAGCGTGCATGGCGGCCCGACTTCCCAGTCACGGCCGGTGTTCGACCCGCAGGTGCAGTATCTGGTGAATAACGGCATCGCGGTATTCAAAACCAATGTGCGCGGTTCCACGGGGTTCGGCAAGACTTATGCACGCCTCGATAACCAGGAGAAACGCCTCGATTCGGTGCGGGATCTTGCCGATACGGTCACCTACCTGTCCACCGATACCCGGCTGAACACGAACCGGATCGCAGTCATGGGTGGCTCCTATGGCGGCTACATGGTTAATGCGGTACTTGGGTCCTACCCCGGAGTTTTTGACGCCGGCGCGTCGTTCGTGGGTGTCTCCGACTGGGTGCGGGCACTGCAGGATGCATCCCCTGCCCTTATGGCCTCGGATCGAATCGAGTATGGCGACATCCGCGAGGAACGCTGGCAGGAATTCTATAGTCTGAACTCACCGATCAACAATGCCGACAAGATCAAGGTGCCGCTGTTGGTTGAGCACGGCGCGAATGACCCGCGCGACCCGGTCACGGAATCGGATCGCATTGTCAGGACAGTGCGCGAGCATGGCGGTTCGGTGGTGTATCTGCGCTTCCCGGACGAAGGTCACGGCATCGCGAAGCAGGCTAACCGGGTGGCGTTCAATCGCGCCCTTGTAAAGTTCCTGGAAGAACAATTGATGCCGGCAGCGCCTCAATAAACAGGGCTCGGACCTGGAACACACATAGGCCAGGGATGATTATGGGTCGCGCCTGCCCATGTCACCTTGCCGACCGCGTCAACTCTAGGCAGTTTCCTGATCGAAAAAAAAGCGCCGGCTGAGAGCCGGCGCAGAAGAAGCCCTGTCCACAAAGTGTGCGGGCATAGGAGAGTGGTTAATCAGTTGGGCAAAATCACCTCATCGATGACGTGTATTACGCCATTGCTGGCCATCACGTCCGCAGCTGCAACCGTTGCGCCGTTGATCATTACGTTGCCTTCATAAACACGGATCGCAACATCCTGTCCGTTCACCGTGGTGGCAGAGTCAAGCGTTACTACCTGGTCTGAAGTCACTTTTCCTGCAACCACGTGGTAAGTAAGAATGGCTGTCAGTTGATCACGGTTTTCCGGTAACAACAGGTTTTCAACGGTACCGGCCGGGAGTTTCGCAAAAGCTTCGTCGGTCGGGGCAAATACGGTAAACGGGCCATCACCCTTGAGGGTGTCAACCAGGTCGGCAGCCTGTAACGCGGCAACGAGCGTAGTGAACGACCCATTGCTGACTGCCACTTCAACGATATCCTGTCGGGCCTTCTTATCATAGCTGCCAGCCAGGGCGGTTATGGCAAACAGGCTCACGGCAGCAGCAAGTACCGCCAATTGTGCAAACTTCTTAAACGGCATGGGAATCTTTTCGAATGTCATGTCTTTCTCCACTAGTAAAATGAAATAAAAATATTAAATGTAACTATGCTTTCGTTGGTAACTGAAGTGAATACTATACAAACATTATACATATTGCAAGCATTTTTATGCATAAATTACACAATGAACGCAGAAAGCTTTATTATCGAGCGTTATATATGGCGCTATTAATGCGTATATAAAGGATTTTAACAGCAAACAGCCAGCTATTTAGCATTGGATGCCGGTTAAAAACCATTCAAAAATAATTATTCTATAATACTTATACATTTATTAAACTTAACATCAGCGCGCAAGAAGTTGACAGTAGTTGAGCCCGGGAATCGGTCGAGAGGTGGGTCCGGGCTGCCGGGAACAGGTCGGTAAGCTGGCCCAGGCCGGTTACCTTCTGTTTAGGCGGCATTTGTGTATTGATAAAAAATGGTTTTTTCTGTGCAGTTAACGACGCAATGCCACCCACGGGTATGACTGCCCCTGCACGACGGCCTTGCCCAGAATAATGTCACCTTTGATCTCCCCCTCAAATGAAACCACCTGATCACCATTCGGAAATTTAAACCGCAGCGTGGAACCATTGAGTGTGAACTGGGTTAGGGGCAGCCCGCTAGCATCCATATCGATAAAGTCAATTTTGGCAGTCCTGCCGTCCGTCCCGGCGTGGATATGGACGATCGTGTTGTAATTCAACACTCTGCTGACCCAGTCGCCTTCGGCTGAGACGGCCGGTTGCGTTTCACCGGACAGGGCCAGTATTGCAGCCATAGCGGGATCGTGGCCATTGCGGAAATCATTTGAAGACAGTTCGGCCGGGATATGTGGTTCGAGCGCCGGGCGTTTGTCATTGGGCCCGGCATACTGCCAATACAGGGTCGAAACGCGAATGATGATACCGCTATTGGGTAACTGCACTTTACGCGAATCGCCATAATGGTTGGGTGATGCACCCGTGGGTTCGCCCACAAAAATAGCGTTGGTATGTTTTTCCAGGTCAATGGCAAACATCATGGCTGCTGAAAATGTGCCGCGACCAATAATGACAAACAGGCTGCCAGGTTCACGCAGCGCGGGTGACCTGATCAGGGCGTGGAGTAACGATCGGTTGAGCGAGTTATCTCCACCTGAATTGAAACGCAGGTCAATGACAAGAGTCTGAATCCCGTGACTGCCAATATAGTCACTCAAGCGTTCAGCAAAGTTGGCAATGGACTCTTCCGGCATGTCATAGACTTCATTGTACTGGCAGTAAACTGTCTTCGTGCCCTCAATCTGGTCAAACCAGAAATTAGAATCCTGAAAGCGCAGGTACAAGGGTTTTTGTGTTGCCTTGTCGTTGGCGCTCACCCATGTAACGGCTTGGTTTTCAGCGACCGGCGACAGTACCAGCTTGTGAGGCTTGCCATCAGCGGTTTCGAGTATGAATTCTGCCTGGTCTGCCGTAGGGGTGATTTTCAAAGCCCACAATACTTCCGGGACTACCAGTCTCATGGGTACAAGGTTTTTGACTTGAAAGTCGTTGTCCCGCTGCACGATACGGGAAACTGCCTGCATGGCGCCCTGGGCTGACATCCGGCCGATACGGATCACCTTCGCCCCGGCAAAGCCGGTATTTTCAGCGCCGATACGTCTGACATACAAACCATCACTGTAGACATACAGGCGAATCGGATAAAGATTGAATACCATGGATGGATCATTGGGTGGCGGTGTTGTGGAGTGCCCCTCAAAAAAATCACTGCCTTCGACCATTGGCAGGCTAACACGGGTATGCCCGTCCCCTACTGAGGCCACGATGGCGGCGAGATCAATAATTATTTGGTGATGCGACAAGCCGGGGACACGGACGCTCAATGTCTCGATGGCTGAATTAAAATCTTCTTCAGAGAGCGTATGAAATAATTGTGCGTGTGTTACAGGTAGCGTCTGCTTGACGAACTCGAGGTCAGCGCGCCATTTTTGTACCCACTCTTCCGAAACGACGTCGGCATTCGCCACCTGGACACCAAGAAACACCAGGGCCGCCAGCATACTCAGAGATTTCATCGTGTGTTTTTTGCAAAGGCCATTCAATACAAATACGTTTAAGCTGCAGTTTTGTTACAAACCGCCACCGGACTGATATACATTCAAACTGCACTACGCTATCAGCAAACGCCTTACCACATCGCCGTCGTGCAAACCGGGGCCGCGCACGGCAAGAACGGTCATACCGTGCACCCCATAGCGCGGAGAGTTCAGGACATTCCTCTGCTTGACGATGACCTTGAACATGCGGTAGATGTAAGAATACCGAGGCCAAAAAAAGGCTGACACGCTCCAGTCGAGATGCACATGCTGAACATCTTATCGCTATTGCTCGTGGTGACCGCGGTATTTGCATACCTGACTCACCGGTACACGAAACTCCCGACGACCATCGGTGTGATGGCGTCGGCCCTGGGGCGTCGCTGGTTCAGGCTTGCACGCGGTTCCGCACTGGTTTTGACCTGGGGCGGGCTCCGCGGCGGCATTTCCGTGGCACTGGCCCTGTCGCTGCCGGCCCGACCGGAAAGTTCGATCATAGAGATGCTCACTTACTCGGTCGTCCTGTTCTCGGTGTTTGCACAGGGTTTGACGGTAGGCGCCGTCGCCAAAGCAGTCAGCGTCGATAAAAACGAGCATGAAATATGAATTTGCGGAGAACATTCAGTAGGGAACATTCAGTCAGCCAGATGTGATCTGGTCAACGATTATCGCTGGCGCAACTTGCACTTCGAACATGGCTGCAGGAATGAATTTTCCAGACACCGGCTCGCATCGGTTCGGTGCAGCCAGGAATTGTCATCGAATACCCGCACGGCTGTCAGCATCACTCCAGCGAATGGCGACGCGTTTGCATCCGCAGCCAAGAGTCCTTTTTAATATAAAATGACGATATGTAAGCAACCAGCCCGGCCACATTTTTCAGTTAAGCAGCCGGGTTACGCCAAATTGACAAATATCAATGAGTTCAGGATTGGCTCGGTTTAGATTATAAAAATAAATGTCATAGAGCAGGTCTGTAATAGATCACCACATCGATTCTGAAACAGGAGGTTCTCAATGCACTGGTTTGATGGATATGGAGGCTCAGGGATGATGATTTTTTGGTGGATATTAATTATCGCTGCAATTGTAATATTGGTGCGGTTTTTCCTCCCCAGACAAAATAACACATCATCCAAATCTGCGTTGGATACACTTAAAGAGCGCTATGCAAAGGGTGAGATAGGCAAGGAAGAGTTTGAAGAAAAAAGGAGGGACCTGATGGGATGATGTTCCATTGCACGCACCGCAATCTAAATGGGATCAAGACCCGGTAATTCTTGATGGATTATATTGGACTTTATGGCGAATCAGCCAAAACAGCCCTGGGCTTTTTCTGGAAGTCCGGTTGGGCCTTTGTGTTGGGGTATTTTGTAAGCGGAATGATCCAGGCTTTTGTACCCAGAACCAAGCTTACAAAATATATGGGGAAAGCCAATTTCAGAAGCATATGGCTGTCCACCATCTTTGGAGCAGCCTCCTCATCCTGTTCTTTTGCCGCCTTGGCCGCGGCGCGTTCGCTCGTGAAAAAGGGCGCGCACTTTGTGGCAGCCGTGGCCTTCATGTTTGCATCCACCAACCTGGTCATCGAACTGGGTATTTTGATTCTCATTTTCCTCGGATGGCAGTTTCTGGCCGCGGAAATCATTGGCGGACTCATCCTCATCGCCATCAGCAGCGTGTTGATCAAGCTTACCTATCCTAAAAAATGGCTGGAGGAGGCGCGAGAAAAAGTTGAAGGCGAGGACGGCGACACGGACGAGGATTTTGATTGGAAGAAACGGATCAAAAGCAAAGAGGGCTGGCAGCTGGTGGGCCATAAGTTCGTGAACGACTGGAAGATGGCCTGGGAAGATATCCTGATCGGCTTTACCATCGCCGGATTTGTAGCGGTGCTTGTTCCACAGTCATTTTGGGCGGCTCTCTTCCTGGTGGATGCGCAGCACCTGCCCGCCTGGATTGTGGCAGTCGAAAACGCGCTTATCGCTCCTTTTGTGGCGGCCGCCTCGTTTATCGGATCGATGGGCAACATACCACTGGCAACCGTACTGAGTGAAAACGGCGTGCTGTTTGCCGGTATCATGGGCTTCATCTACTCCGATCTGATGGTGCCGCCGCTGGTTCACATCAACGCCAAATATTATGGGTGGCGCGTGGCGCTTTATATCGCCGGAATCATGTTTGTAAGCATTGTGCTAACGGCGCTTATTTTGAACGTCTTATTCTCATTCCTGGGGATTATTCCTGAAAGCGAGAAGGCAATTGCAAGCATCACCCAGTTCAAGATCGATTACACGTTTTGGATGAACCTCGTGTTCGTATGGATAGCGGTATGGCTGGTCTGGCAGAACAGGAAGTACCTCAAAGTTCATGAGATGAAGATGATGCAGATGGAGGGCGGAGGCGCACTCAAACGCGGTATAGTCTATCTTTTTATCCTGATTAACATCGCTGGTCTTTCGGCCTATTTGTACACTCGATACCTCTAGAGCATCCTGGATTAGGGTTGAACCAGGGTTGAATTAGGGTTCGGACCTGCCCAATCCATTGAAAATCAATAATTCTTCGTCAATTTAGAGCCTGGATGCAACTACGAAGTGCAGCGGTAAGGGTGTCCCGAGTGTCGTTGAATCCGGGGGGTCATAAAGACCATTTTAGGCTTGATATCAGAGAGGTAGATAGGTCCGACTCCCGCCCCCCAATTTCCTACCGGGCCCGATCAGGACCACAACTCGTGCACGAACGGGATCAGCGCCAGGATCAGGGTTTGTGTGTAAATACTCTCGCGTGTCATCGCGCCACCGGTGAGCAACCCGTAGGCGCCGCCGGCCTGTTTGCTGTTCAAAATCGAAAACACCCGGTCGTTGGCCTCGCCGAGTTCCAGGCCATCCTCTACCAACGCCTGCACCTGTGGCGGCAACGGCAGCGTGACGCTGCGGGTTTCGCTACTGCGTCCGCCCGGACCTGCCACCGCCATCCACGCAAACGCCATCAGGTAACCGTCAAAATAATCCAGTCCGCCTTCGAGGCCAACCCAGTAATCGGCACCGGGTATATTCAACCTGGCACTGGCGACGCGGTTACGCGCGCCCAACAGGGTCTCGGCATCCGACATGGGCTGGTCGGCTACACCGGAATCGACGTTAAGCGGCACAACCTCGGTAACAAACGCCGGAAACTGGCTTGCAAACGCCTGCCTGACCGCTTCGATCTTGACCGGATTGAAAGAAGTTACGACGATTTTCAGTGATGTCGCATGCATATTTCAGAGTTGCTCTGCCGACCGGTCCATGACTTGTCCTCGCGTAACACTCACAAGCCGGTTTCGTACTGGCCTTTTAACGTGAGCACGTGTTGCAGCCAGATCTTGTCAAAACGCGCCGGGTTGGCGACTGGCGCCATGATGATCCCGAGGGCCAGGCTCTTCTGCTTTTCCGTGCTGCTGTTCTTACTGAAAATATTCAACGCATGGGCGGACATGTCGCGCACCATGAAATCAAAGATTTGATCGAGCAGATCCACTTCAACTTTGAAATACGGCGCATTTTCCAGAATCAGCTGACCATAAGCGATCATGCAAAAACACTCCCCCAGCGCCAGCATGTAGTCGATATCCCTGACCTGGGCGGCACCGGGTGCAGCTTTGAGCAGCAAGCAACGGAAGGCTGCAATCTGGCGTTTGAAGGTCTCGACATTGGGCGTTTCCACTGTTTCATAGGCGAGGCCGTAATCGTGGAACAAGATTTTGCCAAGACCGTGGGTCGGCCCCTGGTCGAACAGGAAGGTGTCGTCGGCGGTTTCGACACGCTTGCCGATCTCGGGATACTCGGCGGATTCGAACAGGAAGTTTTTCATGAACTTGACGATCAGCGCCATGTTGACGTGCGTGGTGCCCTCCAGTTTCGGCAACATGCCGGCCTCGTGGTTGGCGATTTCAAAAAACGGTCCTTTTTCAAAACCCTTGGCGGCGATGATCTCGTGCAATTGCCTGACGACCTGTTCACCCTGGCTGGTGACCTTCATCTTGACCATCGGGTTGTAAAGCAGGTAGCGGCGGTCTTCGGCTGACGCGGAGCGCATGTAATCGATGGCACGGTCGGCAAACAGACGCATGGCGGCGAGACGGCAGTAGGATTCGACAAACATCTGCCGCACATGCGGGAAGTCGGTGACAAATCCGCCGTACAGCTTGCGGTTGGCGGCGTGATCGAGCGCCTCGTAAAACGCGTGGGTGGCCAGACCCAGCGAACCAAAACCGAGGTTGAACTTGCACACGTTGATGGTGTTGAGCATGTTGTCCCAGGCCTTTGGCCCGGTTTCCATGATCTCCGCAGGCGTGACCGGGTAGTCATGCAGGGCAAGCTCCGCCACGTAGTTTGGTTCGTTGACGGTGTTTTGTACGCATTCGTAGGCCGGGTGCTCGCTGTCGGTGGCAAAGAATACAAATTCACCGCTGTCCGCCATCTTGCCGAACATCGAAGTAATCGCGGCCTCGTTGCCATTGCCGATGTAATACTTGCGGCCATTGCCGAGCCAGGCGCCCTCGCCTGCTGGCGTCAGGCTCATTTCGGACGAATAGATGTCCGCGCCGTGATCCTTCTCCGACAATCCGAAAGCAAACACCCTGCCCTCTTTCAGCAAGGCCGCCGCCCTGTGCTTGAGGGCTTCGTTGCTGCCTGTGAATACCGGCACCAGTCCGAGCATTGAGACCTGGAACGTGTACCAGTAGGTAATGCCATAGAAACCGGTGATCTCGGCGAATGCGGCGTTGCGCCAGGTGTCCCAGCAGGCGTCGGGGTCACCGTATCCGGATGGTGTCATCAGCGTCGCCATGACGGCGTTTTCCTTCATGAAGTCTACGAAATCGTGATTCCAGGCCTTGCTGTGAAAGTCGGATTTAATTTTTTCGAGGCCCATATTCTCAAAAAAATCGATGACTCTCTGCATCATCTCGCGCGTTTTCGGGTCGGCGTAGGTACGCTCGTGCTTTAAAGGATTGAAGAGCAACATGACAGGTACTCCGGGGGCGGATTAGTGACCAGTTTAAGGAGGCGCGCGGGAGAAGAAAAGCATTTTCCAACATAAAAACTCGGCTAAAATCAGGTCACGTCTCCGCCTTGTTTGTCAGGCCTGTCTGAGCCCCGCGGGTGGCTTGAACAACGTGGCTTATGACATCACCGGTCCCGCACTGAAAATTGTTCAAATCGGACACGAATTTTGATCAGCGGCTACAATGAAGTTGTACCATCAGGACTTGACGATGACCCTACCCTTAAAGCTGAGCGACCTCGGGATGGACTTCTTTTTCCAGCAACAGATTATGCTGGATGCGTTGGCGGACGTCGTCCCGGTTCGGGTGATGAACGTGCACCGTTCGGGTCTGCAGCTTGCCGGTGAAAATATCGACCGCCACCTAGAACTCTCCGGCGCAGACTACGAATTGAACCTGACCGTCGGCGACTGGGCGCTGTTCAACACCGCAACACAGCGCCTGGCCCACCGCCTCGAACGAAAGAGCCTATTCAAGCGCCGCGCTGCCGGTACACAGGCCCGTGAGCAGTTGATCGCCGCGAATATCGACACGTTGTTTATCGTCTCGTCGTGCAACCAGGATTTTAACGAGGCGCGGCTCGAGCGTTACCTGGCCATCGCCCGTGAGGCGCGGGTCATGGCCGTCGTCGTCCTGACCAAGGCCGACCTCATCGATGACCCCGGTGATTTCGTCCACCGCGCCACCCGGCTCGCACCCGCGTTGCAGGTGGAGGCGGTCAACGCGCTGCAGGCCGGGACGCTGAGCTGTCTTGAGCCGTGGCTGCAAAGCGGTCAAACCATTGCATTGCTCGGCTCGTCTGGCGTAGGCAAGTCAACACTGACCAATACCTTGCTCGGTGAAAAGGAGATAGTAACCCGGTCGATACGTGAAGACGATGCGCACGGCAGGCACACCACCACATCGCGCTCAATGCACCGCTTGCCGGGAGGCGCCTGGCTGCTGGATACGCCGGGTATGCGCGAACTCCAATTGACCAGCGTCAAAACGGGGCTGGATGATGTCTTTGCAGAAATATCGGCGCTCGCAGAGACCTGCAGATTTAGCGACTGTACCCACGAAAAAGAACCGGGCTGCCGCGTGCGGGCAGCGATCGAAGCTGATGAGATTGAGCAGGAACGCCTTGACCGGTGGCGCAAACTGGCGCGCGAAGAAGCCCACAACAACACCAGCATCGCCGAGCGCAGGTCACGTGACAAGGCCTTTGGCCAAATGCACAAACGCGTGATCAGCGACAAGAAATCAAGGCGCGGTGAATAGTTTTGCGGCCCGAAAATTTTTCCCTCGTCCGCTTTTGGTGTACCTTAACCCACCTGTCGATTAAACCTCTGGACACAGCGCGTCAATGAGCCAATCTGAAGATCAGGTCACTGCCAGTCTTCCGCAGGACTATAACGCGGCATCGGCGCACTCTTTTTGCGTGTTGCCATGGCTGCACCGCTTCATCAACCTCGGTGGCGAAGTGCAACTGTGCTGTACCGCCGAGGAGTTTGACCACAGCTATATCCGCAACGATTCCAACCACCCCATCAATATCACCGACGGTCTCAGCGACGCGCAGATCGGCGACACCCGCCACATGCGTGATATCCGCACCTCGATGCTCAAGGGTGACTGGCCCGCCGCCTGCGAACGCTGCCGCCTGACCGAGGCCATGGGCGGATGCAGCCGAAGACAGGCGGAAAACCAGCATTTCGAAGCGCACATCCCGTTGATACTCGAAAACACCGATGCACAAGGTTCAGCACCCGTGCGCATCCGTTCGCGTGACTACCGACTCGGCAACCTGTGCAACCTGCGCTGCCGCATGTGTCACCCGCGGGCCAGCAAGCTGCTGATCGAAGAATGGAACCAGGTCGCACGGCCGAGACTCAGGATCGACGAAAATCAGGCGCAAGAATACGAAAACATGACCTGGTTTAAAAACCGGCAGCTGTGGGATGACTTCAGCGCCCATTGCCGCGATCTCGAGCACCTGCATTTTGCCGGCGGTGAACCGCTGATCATCCCCGAGGTGCTCAAGGCGCTGGAAATCTGTGTCGAGGAGGGTGTCGCCGGCAACATCGAACTGAGCTTCAATACCAACATCACCAAAATCCCCGCGCGGCACCGCGAACTTTGGCCGCGGTTCAAGTCGGTCAACCTGCTTTGCAGCATCGATGCCTACGGCCCCTTGAACGACTATATCCGCTACCCGGCCAAATGGGCCCGGCTGGCGCACAACCTCGACATCATCGACCAGCACCACGAGGAGTTGAACCTGGGCCGCGCCACCATCAGCGTCACCGTGCAGATCTACAATATCTTCCACCTGCACGAACTGATCGAATACTGCCAGGGGCGTTTTAAATTTATCCGCGCGATACCCAACCTCGTGCACTTGTCCATCCCGGATTATTTCAACATCCAGTACTTGCCCGACGACCTCAAACAGCTGGCGGCCGACCGGCTCAACGCGCTGAAAACCAGGCTCGTGATGGCCGGCGAAACCGACGGTTTGAACCAGATCGACAGCGTGCTGGCTTACATCGGCACGGGTGAACATTCCCCCTACCTGATGAATGAATTCAAACGCGTCACCGGTATATTCGACCACCTGCGCGGCGAATCCGTTACCGAACTGGTCCCCGAACTTAAGCCGCTGATGGAAGAACACGCGGCCAACGGTTGGCTCAGGCTCACCGTCAGCCAGGCCAAGTGGCTGGGTGGGAAGATACGGAACCGGTTGCTGGGTTGATGCCTTCCCGAAATTGCTTCAAATTAAATATCCAACGGTGAACGGGCGCCAAACGCGCCTCGTTCCACCACGTGTGTGTAGATCATCGTGGTTTTGAGGTCGTTGTGCCCGAGCAATTGCTGAATGGTCCTGATGTCGGTACCGGACTCCAGCAGGTGGGTCGCGAATGAATGACGCAAGGTGTGGCAGGTGACCCGCTTGTTGATACCCGCCTTGCCTGCCGCCAGTGCTATGGCCTTTCGGAGGGTGGTTGGATGGACGTGCCAGCGGTAAATGACCCCCGGTTCAAGGGGATCACCGGATAGCTGATTGCTCGGAAACAGGTACTGCCAAAAAAAACGACGGCTTGAATTCCCAAGTTTTCGTTGCAGCGCAATGGGCAATTTGACAGAACCGTGACCCGTTGCGATATCACGCTCGTGAAATACCCGGACGCACGCAATCTGCTTGTTCAGCGCCTCCGCTAAATTGTCGGGAAGCACGGTGACACGGTCCTTGCCGCCCTTGCCTGCATGGATGCGAACAGTGTGCCGCGAAAAGTCCAGGTCACCTACCCTGAGACGCAAACACTCCGCAACCCGCAGCCCCGCACCGTACATCAGGCTGGCGATAAGGTGCTGGTTCGACGGCACGTTCGCGAGCAGCCGCCGCACCTCCATCCTGCTTAGCACCACTGGAACCCGCCTTTTCGGCTTGGCGCGGACAACCTCATCCAGCCACGGCAATTCTATCTCCAGCACATACCGGTACAGAAACAGCAAAGCCTGGAGCGCCTGGTTTTGCGTCTATGGTGACACTCGCCGTTTAACGGCCAGGTAAGACAGGAAGGCTTCAACCTCGGGTTTCGACATTTCGGCAGGGTGACGTTTGCCATGATGGATGATAAATCTGCGTATCCATCCCAGGTAGGACCTCCCAGTCGCCAGGCTGTATTGACGCACCCGGATCGCATCACGCACACGATCCAACAGGCGTGGTTGGGACATCTCGTTTCCATGAATTTGTTATTCGCCAAATTTACGGAAAATCGCTAACGGAATCAGTGGCTAAGAAGGTACAATCAATGTAGGGCGTTTGCTACATATACACACCCATTCTGGTTTTTGCCTCGCAAGAAGTGGATAAAATGCTAAAGCAAAACAGAAAGTTACAAACGAAACCAGCCTCAATATGCCCATTTTTCGCGCATATCGAGCCCTATTCTCGATAAATGTAGTTATATTTTTAGCAATGATGACTAAGCGCAAACCAATAGTTCACGCAGATACCGAAGACGGGCAGTTGGCTGGTGAGGCAATTGTTAAAGCAGTTGAAAACCAGTTACGTGAGAATGACCCGCCAGAAGCAAAACAGGCACTAAAACGATTGATGGGCCTGGGTGAGTCAAGAGAAAACGCCATTCGTTATATTGCCACCGTACTTTCTGTCGAAATGTTTGAGGTCATGAAATACCGAAAGCCATATGACCAGGAAAGGTACACCAGGAATTTGAATGGATTGCCGAAACTTCCATTCGATGAAGATGGCCAAATATAACAAATCGTTCAAGTACGTTCCGCCAGCAAGCTGGCTCCACCGGACGCAGCTCTGCTGCGCCGCTTAACTCAGACGTTATGCTCTTAGTCCTCTAAAACAACTGGCTGTTTGCCTATAAGTATTGTCGCAAATCACTGATTACCAATTGAAGACAACCTTGCAAATATTGCAGGGTGAAAGTCAGAGCCATTATTAAACTGCTAAGGAGGGACGGTTGGGTACAAGTAAGAATGAAAGGTAGTCACCGTCAATTTCACCACCCACAAAAACCTGGCACAGTTACTGTCGCCGGTAAACTCAGCCTGGATATTCCAACGGGCACGTTGAAAAACATCCAAAAGCAGGCCGGCTTGGAGTAATATTGACTAATGAAATATGCAGTCGTTATCGAAAAAGGTCCGAAAAGCTTTGGAGCTTATGTACCAGACCTTCCAGGTTGCATAGCTGTCGGAGAGTCGCGGGCAGAAGTGGTGCGGCTTATTCACGATGCTATTGAGCTTCATCTTGAAGACCTCAAAGCGCAAGGCGAGAACGTTCCTCCTCCTTCCTCGTCAATCGAATTTGTTAGCGTTGCCGCATAACAAAACATTAAACACGGACGCCTGCTACACAGGCGCCGGTTAATTCAAACGTTATACAGACAGTTGTTGCGTGATGCGCAACGCGCTATAATATCGTTGTGATTAAGTCATTCAGACACAAAGGATTGAAGCGTCTCTATGAGACAGGTAAAGCATCTGGTGTCCAGATGAAACATGTCAACCGTCTCAGGATGCAGTTGACAGCACTTGATACGGCCCAGTCAATTGATGATATGGATATCCCGGGTTTCAATCTGCACCCCCTGAAAGGAAAACTGAAGGAGCGGTGGTCAATTTCAGTTAGTGGCAATTGGCGAATCACATTTGAGTTCCGCGAAGGAAATGCTTTTGTTTTAGATTACGAGGATTATCACTAATGACTATGCACAATCCACCTCATCCGGGTGAGTTCATTCGCTCAGTTTACCTGGAGCCTTTCGGCATGAGTGCCCGCGCCCTGGCAGAGAGCCTGGCCGTGTCACCTTCAACACTTAATCGGGTCATTACTGGTAAGAGCGGAATTAGCCCGGATATGGCGCTGCGGCTGTCTAAGGCGTTGGGCCGGTCTGCGGAAAGTTGGCTCTCCATGCAAGATCATTACGATCTTTGGCAGGCCAAACAACATGCAAAGCTCGATCAGGTGCAGCACGTTGAATTCGCAGCTGCATAACAAAACGTTCAAGTTCGTTCCGGCGCTACGCGCCGCCACCGGACATAAAAATGCTGCGCATCTTTATGCCGCTTAACTAAGACGTTAGACCACTGACGACGCTCAATGGAGTATTCTCTGCCATGACTACTGCGACTGCCGATTGCGAAGCGCAACCATTACCGCATCATGTGGCCGTCATCGGCGCCGCGGGTGGTCTCGGCCAGGGAATACTCGGCGTGTGCCGAGCAGCAGGGACGAGTTTCACTGCCATCGTCCGTTCTCGGCCGGAACGCATAACTAACGTGCCGGGCGGCTCTCGCGTTGCCGTTGTCCAGTCTCTCGGCGATCGCCCTGCCCTCATGGAGGCATTCGCCGGCGCACATGCCGTTCTCACCGCACTCGGAGTTACGGCAACAAGCCATGGCCACTCCGCTTTGCTTTCAGCAAACATGGCCGCCGTTGAGAAGTCAATGTTGGCTGCAGGCGTCGACCGCATCGTCATCATCAACACGTTGCTCACTTCACCACCAGGGCAACCGGCGAGCCGGCTCATGCGCTTCTTCAAGTGGATGCCCGGGAGAATGGGCCGCGGCGCTCGTGAACTACAAGCGGTAGTAGATGCGCTCGGTAACGGGGCGTTCTCATCGCTTCGCTGGACCCTGGTCCGCGGCGGCCTGAACTCTCGCGGCAAGGATGAGCGCCCCGTGGCCTCGGCGAACTGGAACGGCGCACTGAACTCCTGGTCACCCGTTTCGTATGCCGCGATGGGCCGATGGATGCTTGAGGAGGCAGCGGCCAATGAGTTTGTCCGCGCAGCACCGCTTGTGTCACGACGCCGCGCGTGACCACTGCCGACGAGTGGTCTAACAACGGCATGCAGCGGACGGCGCTGCGCGCCGCCGCTGATGCCAAGCGTTAGCTTCACTAGTGCTTGCTTCTGACAAAGTGCTACTTTAGTATCACATTATGAGAACTGAACTAGTAACCACCCTAAAACGCAAAGCGACGGAATTGCTCTCTGAGCTATCTCGTGACAAAGAGCCAATTTTAATTACCCAACACGGACTGCCCTCGGCTTACCTGGTTGATGTAGATAGCTATGAGAGCCTTAAAGGGAGAGTAAAGCTTCTCGAGGGTATTGCTCGTGGTGAGCGTGCAATTGAAGATGGTCGAGTCGTTTCCCATGAAGAAGCGAAATCCAGAATGTCTCGATGGTTGAAATAGTCTGGACCGAACCAGCACTCAGTGATCTTGATGCAATAGCAGACTTTATTGCCTTGGAGAATCCAGCAGCAGCACAAAAGCTGGTACGTAGAATTTTTAAGCATGTTGAGCAACTTGCAGAGCATCCAAAAAGCGGCTCAAAACCAGCGGAACTTAAAAGTCGCACCTATCGGCAAATTATCGAACCTCCATGTCGTGTCTTTTATCGCCAGGGTGACGCCTGCGTTTTTATCCTGAATGTTATGCGCAGTGAACAACAACTTCGACGCAGTAAACTGAAGAGAGGTGTTGGGCGTGATAGATAACAAAGCGTTCAAGTACATTACGCCAGCAAGCTGGCTCCACCGGACGCAGCTCCGCTGGTCCGGTTAACTAAAACGTTATGTGTATATGAGCTTAACTCGCAAATAAATGAGATTGGGAAGAAAATGAAAAAGTTAAAATTTCAGAGGTTTGCACCGATACTTTGTATACTTGCTGGTGTGCTTTTCTTGCTTCCCAGTATTTTCCGTTCGGCGATTAATAATTCATTAATTGGTATCGGCATGATGTTTATTATTTTTGGTATCGTACTTTCTATCAAGAAGAAACCCGATGAACCTGCGTCGAAGAAATCCTGAATGGTTGCGGCAACTGAGTATTTGCGAAATGTCTGGTTCGCATATAACAAATCGTTCAAGTTCGTTCCGGCGCTATGCGCCTCCAACGGACCTAAAAAGGTTGCGCCTTTCTGGGCCGCTTAACTCAGACGTTATCCATCACCAACCCGTTCACAAAGAAATAGTAAAAAATGAACCTCGACTTTAACATTCTATATTTTATAATTTTGGGTTGTGAGATTGCTTTTTGGTTTTTGCTCTTTTCCGGGTTTGCCGTCAGGTATTTACTGGGTAGGAAGAAACTTAGTTTTTATATTCTCATATGTGTCCCTCTGATCGATTTAATCCTCTTGTTTTTTACAGCATTCGATCTAAATAATGGGAATAACGCAAACTTTGCTCATGGATTAGCCACCGCCTATATCGGTTTCACGGTTGCTTTTGGTTCCACTTTGATTACCTGGGCAGATAAATGGTTTGCTTACAAATTTGCAGATGGTTCACACCCTTCCTCCGAAGCCAGGAATGGATGGGCACTTGTCATTGAGGACTTCAAACTTTGGTTTCGTTGTATAGGAGCCGTGGGAATCATCTATGTCTTACTTATTTTGATGATTGAATTTGTAGGTGATTCAACCAAAACAGAAGCTTTGCAAATTTGGTTTAAAATCCCATTTTTCACCGTTTTCTTTTGGTTTATCTTTGGACCTTTGTGGAGTCTCATATTTTTTAAAAGAGTTTCCCAAGCGTAGGTTTTGTCTTTTATTAGATTCAATGGATAACAAGTCGTTTAAGTTCGTTCCGCCGACAAGCTGGCTCCACCGGACGCAGCTCAGCTGCGCCACTTAACTAAAACATTAGCCCTAAGGTTCCAGATGCCCTACCTTCAATACTTCGGTCTCCTGGTGGCATTCGCCGCTTCGCCGCTGCTCTTAGCCTTATTCAGTTGGCGGCGGTTTAGTCCGTTTTCGCCAGTCGCGCGTTCTTCCCTATGGGTAGTTGCCGCCATTGTGCTCACCATCGCGGCTACAGAAACCACAGACTGGCTTGCATATTTGGGCTTGGCATGGCCGGCGTGGGCAAACATAGGTCTGGCTGTTCTTGCTGCAGCCATCATGTTTATAGTTCTCGGGCTTAGTCAGTATTTTCAAAGAAGGCTCGGCGCGAGTTCCCCGAAACAAGCTGAGCAGTACAAAACTATCCTTAACCTCTCGTACGGCCATAGGAGTTTCCTTGTGGTTACGGCCGCTGTCACCGAGGAGGCGTTATACCGTGGCTACGCAATCGGCGTCGGTCAACATCTAGTTGGTAGCATTTGGTTAGCGTGCATTCTATCGGTAGTCGCTTTCACGCTTGCTCACATCCGATGGAGCTTTGTCCACCTACCTCCGGTATTCATCAGCACGCTCGTTCTAACACTGCTCTTTGTTTTTACCCACAACCTTTGGGTCTGCATCATCGCGCACGCAATTGTCGACGGCGCTGGCTTCCTTGTTGTGCCTGTCATCATGTCCCGCAGGCATCCAAGGCAGCAGCCAAATACGGGCTAACAAATCGTTCAAGACGAACGGCTACACAGCCGCTTAACTCCAGCGTTATGCAGACTATTATTGCGTGATGCGCAACGCGCTATACCACAGTTGTGATTAAGTCATTTCGACACAAAGGGTTAAAGCGCCTCTATGAAACGGGTAAAGCGTCTGGTGTCCAGACTGCACAAGTCAATCGCTTAAGAATGCAATTATTGGCACTCGATACAGCGCAGGAAATAGATGATATGGATATCCCAGGTTTCAAGTTGCATACCCTTAAAGGCAAACTAAAGGGGCAATGGTCAATTTCGGTTAGTGCCAATTGGCGAATCACATTCGAGTTCCGAGAAAGAAATGCTTTATAGGTAACTCATGAGCGAGAAAAGAAAATACTCATTCTTGATTCGTCTCAGATGCGGAGTATTAGGAGCACTTGGCATAGCCACACTCATTTTCAATTTCAACAACACAGAAAAAATTGAAATCTTGAGGATATTCAGTATCATCTTTATGTACTCGAAAAGGTTAAAGGTGGAATAGAAGGAGCAGAATCAGAGGGAACGCTCTCTCATGCGGAAACAAAGCGGCGACTTGGGAAATGGCTCGACAACTAATCTGGTCATCTGAAGCTGTCGAAGATGTCGAAAGCATCACTAATTTTATAGGGCAAGATTCCAGCTAATACGCCAGGGCTATTGTTTCCCGAATTATTTCACTTGCAGAAACCATTGTTGAGCATCCTCAATTAGGAAGGGTCGTACCGGAAATCATCGACCCCGACTATCGTGAGAGGTTTGTTCACAAATACCGAGTCATATACCGATTTGAATCGGATCGTATTCTGATAGCAGTCGTAATTTATGGAAGTCGTCAATTAGACCCTCTGGTTGAGCAGATACATCGTGTGTAAGAAATTTAACTAGTCGGTAAACGCGAAAGCCCACTGCGTGCGCGCCGGTTAATTCGATCGTTTTGACCCAAAAGGATTCGAGGCATGATCTTTAAGAAAGTATTTTTGATTTTAATGGTAGCCGCATTGTCGGGATGTGTTGGTGTTACGCAACCTATAAAATTCAAGGAAACTGAAGTGGTTACAAAGGATGCTTATCTAAATAATAGAGATACGAATGGAATAGTTTTACTGGATGTTAATTGGGGTAGATGGTGGGACTGTGGGAACTATGAAAATGCTCAGCTTATAACTCTGGCTTTCGATCGGCTTCCCATGAATGAGATCAATAATGATATTCAGGCTTCTCTCGTCTTGCATAGCCCCGCGCAGTTAATGGTAGATCCAGTATTTCTCAGTTATGGTTACAGCCTCGAACCCGGAGAATACGCTCTAAGCGCATTCAGTATTAAAGTCGCCAAGTCAGCATCAGATGTAGGCTTTCTTACGGCAGAGCGAGACCAATTGTATGTGAATGGCTCACCGGTTGGTGGCACATTCACAATTAATCCAGGCGAAGTAGTATTTATAGGTAATTTTTACCTGGATTGTGCTTATGGTCCTACACTGTGGCGTTATCACTCAGACGGTAGGGAGGCCTTTGAGGCACAGATCAAAGAATATCGAAGTCGTTTTCCTTTTTTGGACCTGAGCGATCCAAAGTTTCGCTTGTTTAAAACCAAAGAATTTGGCAATGACTATGAGCTCAGCGATTAAGTTATTAAATTGTCATAACAAAAAAGTCAACCGGAATAAACGGGGTTGGCTTGAAATGCAGCCAACCCCGTTTTTCCGGTTACTTTGGCGTTTGGTGTCATGAAGCATGAAATCTGTGGCATCTTAGGACTGTTTGCTCTGTTGGCATGCCAAATCAATCCAACGGAAACACACATGACAGACCCGGAGTCCGGCGAGTGGATTAGCTTTTACAGTAGCAACACCATCTGCGCATATCATGACGTTGAAAATCGGCTAGGTGTATTCGTATCGGAACGGGGAACTTCCTTAAACGGGGGGAATTTTAGAATGTGGTTGACCAACCTCCACGACGAATCACTGGTTGTTTCAATGAAGTCTGTCAACTACTACAAGTTAGATCTAACCCAAATGAGAACCTTGACCATCACCCCTAATCAGACGTATCCAGTAGTAGACGAACGTTTCAAGTTCGATAGTTTTGGCGATTTCAAAACGGTGTCTACTGTTTTGGAAATAGAAGGCAAGACGGAGGAGATAGAGTTGAAAATGCTCTCAGAGACCCATTCGAGTTATGTTGGCGCTGTTGCAGCTTGCGGCGCCCCCCGCAGTGTAAAAGATTTCAGGAGGGGCATTCGAAAGTATAACCGGGAGTATGAGTGCTATTTCTCTAGACAGAACTGCGAAACACTTCGAAATGGAAACACATAACAAGGCCAGGCAGCTGGACCTGCGTTGCGGTGCTTCGCACCTCTACTTCGGCCCCTGCTGGCGCCGTTAATTGCACTTGTGGTCGCATCGTTGAATTTATAAATGGTATATTTTTTATGCCATGTTTGAGTTTGATCGGGCAAAGAGTGCAACTAATCTCGAAAAGCATGGCATCGACTTTGTGCAGGCTCAGGCACTTTGGGATGATCCCGATTTACTGGAAATTCCGGCGAAAACCAGCGATGAACCCAGGTTCCTGCTGATTAAGCAACATTCTTTCTGTAAATTCGGTTTCCCATCAATCGTACTTTAGTCGCTGAAGGTGACATAACGCTTGTCAGCGGTCTGCCAGTCTTCTGCGATTTCCATCACCACAGCACTTACCAGACGCAGGCAAGAACCCTCGTTCGGGAATAGCCTGGCCTCTTTGGTGCGCCGTTTGATCTCCTGATTCAACCGTTCCACCAGGTTGGTTGTGCGTAGCCGGCGTCGGTGACTCGGCGGCAGGCTGAACACGGTAAATCCTTCCGGTAACGCCTCCTCGGCCCATTCGACCAGTTTCGGCGCAGTATTCTGATAGCGATCGATGAACTTGCTTAACAAGTGGTTGGCTTCATCCAGGTCCGGTGCATTGAAAATGGCCCGGATATCGGCAGCCACTGGTGCTCGTAAGTCCACCTTTGGCACATAATGTCCAGCATTCTGTTGCAAATGAAACTGGCAGCGTTGCCATGGCACACTCGGAAAGACGGCCTTGCGGGCGGCCTTGAGGCCCTCATGGGCATCACTCACGATCAGTTCGACACCATACAGGCCGCGATCCTTGAGGCCGGACAAAAAGCTGCGCCAGTGAACCTCTGCTTCCGACAGCGACACCGAACAGCCTAATACATCCCGGTGGCCGTCAGCATCCACCCCACAGGCCAGCAACACCGCAGCGTCCAACACTTGGCCTTGCTGTCGAACTTTCTCATACTGCGCATCCAGAAGAACGTATCGATAGCGCCCCAGATCCCGTGTCCGCCAGGCTTCCAGCAATCCATCCAGTTCGGTTGCGGCTCGTGAGACCTGGCTGGAACTGAGTTCCAGACCGCACAGCTCCTCGACGATTTTTTTGACTCGCCGCGTCGACACCCCCTGCACATACATTTCCGCAATTGATAGCAGCAACGCCCGTTCTGAACGCAGCCCCCGTTCCAGGCTCTGCGGATAAAACTCGCTGTCGCGGGTCTGCGGCACCTTCAAATGCATGTTGCCCAGTCGGGTCTTGAGGGTTTTATCTTTGTAGCCGTTGGCATAGCCGATGCGCTCTGAACTGCGCTCGTAGGGCGCAGCACCCAGGTAGTCGCTACGCTCGGCCACCATCGCTGAGTTCAGCAAAACAGTTATCGCTTCTGCCATGCCATCAAATCCATTCACCTTGAGCAGTTCCACTGCGTCGTTAATCGTTCTATCCTGTAGTCGCTGAGCCATGTTGCGTTTCCTCTCTTTCGTTAATCGTCAAATTCACGATTGAAAGGATAACCGGATGGCTCAGCTCTTTCTTGCCATCAGGAATTTACAGAACAAACGTTACACCACCTTCCTGCTCATCGGCATGATTGAATCGAAGCATTGGACGGCTGTGGTCACGTGCCACAATGAGAGCATTCGAATCTTCGCAGTGCGACGTTCGCGAAACAAGGAAGTGACATTGTATGAAAGCGAACAGTTTTGACCGAAAATTTGACCAAGGTAAGGGCGTAAGTAAAGATATCGACCTTTCCAAAGCGCGTCGCCCGCTGCAACGGCAAAAGCGGGTCAACGTAGATTTTCCGGCCTGGATGATTCACAGCCAGGATCGCGAAACCAGGCGTGCAGATGTGACACGGTAATCCATTATCAAAATTTGGCTTGCTGAGCGTCTTGAGCACTTAGCAACTAACAAGTCATCAAACACAGATGCCGGCGCAGGTTGATTCAGACGTTAGCAGCATTATGACAAAAGGCACACATTGTGCTAACCTTTGCGTATGAAACCGATTTCATGGAACCCTGAGAAAAATGACCTATTGAAGTCTGAGAGAGGGGTTACTTTTGAGGATGCGGTGTTTCATATCATGGCTGGAGATATCCTCGATACGGTTGATCATCCTAATCAAAAGTGTTACCCAGGCCAGCAGATTCATGTCAATGCTATCGAGGGATATGTGTATTTCGTTCCATTCGTGGAATCGGATGACGAAGTGTTTTTGAAAACGATCATACCCAGCCGAATGGCTACGAAGCGCTATTTGGGCGAAAACAAATGAGCAAATTACCAAGTGAAGAGCGTGAGATTCTGGAAGCTTTCGAGAATGGCAAGCTGAAGCGATCGAAAAAAGCGTCGGATACGCAAAAACGGCATCAAACGTACGCAGAGGCCATGTTCAAAAAGGACGCAAGAATCAATATCAGGCTCTCATCAAAGGACCTGCGCGGCTTGCAGAAGAGAGCCCTGGCAGAAGGTATACCCTACCAAACCCTCGTTGCCAGCATTCTGCATAAATATGTCGAAGGTCGGCTTCATGAAAACAACAGCTAACAAGGCGCTTGTGTGGGACGCTACGCCGCAACGCGGCTTGCGCTCCACAGCTTAGACGTCATGCGTAAAACTTCATGCCAATAACATGGAAAAGTACCATCCATTAAAATGTCCAAATGCTCAAGAATGGCTTGAATTAGATGAATACGTGCGATTCTACTTGGTAAGGGAATTTCACGAAGGATCTGATGAGCCGCTTGGCGATCATGCCAGGGATTTACATGCGTCGATTCATGTAATTGTGGAAAATCAAATTGCGATGGAACATGTGCCTGTTCCGGCTACAGTTGATAGGCTCATTCGCCAAGGATTGGATCGTCACGAAGCCATTCATGCCGTTGGAGCAATTGTCACTTCGAATATTTATGATTTAACCAAAGGAATCCAGATGTCGTGGGACCAGAATCAATATCGAAGAAGACTGGACAAGCTCACGGCAAGGCGCTGGAGGAAAGGTAAGTGGTGACCGTAACGCATAACAAGTCATTCAAGTCGGGGCTTCGTGCTTTGCACGCCGCCCCTTAATTCGGGCGTTATATTTACTGGACTAGGCGTACGCTTTAACGTACGGTGCCAATATGAGTACTTTAACTGCTAGTGAAGCCCGTGCAAAACTTTACCGTCTCATTGATGAAACGGCCGAATCGCACATCCCTATTAGAATAACAGGTAAACGTAACAGCGCCGTCTTGGTTTCTGAGAAAGACTGGGCATCGGTTCAGGAAACCATCTACCTCCTTTCCATTCCAGGTATGAGGGAATCAATCCGGGAAGGATTGGATACTGCTGTAGAAGAATGTGAAGCGGAGTTTGATTGGTGATTTGGAGGGTTGTCTATACAAGGCACGCTCAGAAAGATGCGAAGAAAATCGCCAAAAGCAATCTTAAAAAGACAACGAAAGAACTCATATCACTTCTTGAGCAAGATCCATTTCAGAATCCACCACAATTTGAGAAACCGATCGGCGATTTAGGGGGTGCCTATTCCAGAAGGATCAACATTCAACACCGGTTGATATACCAAGTCCTTACTGAAGAGCGCGTGGTAAAGATTTTGCGTATGTGGACACATTACGAATGAAAAATAACAAAATGCTCAAGTTTATTCCGCACCTGCAGCGTTCCAATGGACGCCTAACGGCGCCGCTTAACCAAGACGTTATGCAGACAGTTGTTGCGTGATGCGCGACACAAAATGCTAACTTTGTGATTTAGCCATTTCGACACGGGGGATCAAAGCGGCGCCTGATACGACTCAGGCAATAGATGATATGGATTTCCCGGGTTTCAAGCTACACCCATTGCAAGGCAAATTGAATGGACGCGGGTCGCATTCAGTCAGTGGCAATTGGCGAATTACGTTTGAGTTTCGAGAAGGAAGTTTTTTTGGTTTTACATGACGAGGATTATCACTGATGGTTATGCATAATCCACCCCATCAGGGGGAGTTTATGCGCTCAGTATATTTGGGCCTTTTGAAATTAGTGCGCGCTTTGGCCGAAAGCCCGGCTGTGTCTCCCTCTACTCTAAACCGAGCCATTACTGACAAGAGAGGAATCAGTCCTGATATCGCACTGCGGTTGTCGAAGGCGCTGAGCAGACCTGCAGAAAGTTGGCTCGCCATGCAGGGTCATTACGATCTCTGGCAAACCCAACAGCGTACAAATCCTGATAAAGTTCAGCATGTTCAATTCGCAACTGCAAAACAAACGCTTGAGTCACTTACTTCGTTCACCCGGACGCCACTGCGCGGCGCGGCTTTACCCGGGTGTCATGAGCAATTCAATAAAAGTGCACGTCCCTGAGATCGTATGACGAAAAAACAAACAATACGAATACTTAGAATAGTAATGCCCATTATTGGAATAACATGTTTAATAATATTTCCACCTTGGGTAATTGTAAGAGCTTGGATAGCGCCACTACCTGATACCGTGCAGGAACAAGTAAATGAAGCCATTGGCCTTGGATTTGATGGAATGATTGTTTATGTGGATGAAGCAGGCAAACCACCCGCATTTTATACCGCTGGCTGGAAAGACCGAAAAAATAAAATACCTGCCGACCCGAAAGCCTTATTTAAGATTGCCAGTATCAGCAAGTTATATGTCGCTGTTGCTATCGCCAAATTAGTCAAAGACAAACGTTTGTCGTTGGATAAAACCCTCGCTGATTACTTTCCTGAATTAGTGGGAAGAATTGAAAATGCAGAAAAAATCACCCTTAGGATGATGCTGCAACACAGGAGTGGCATTCCCAATTTTACCGATCATCCTGGTTTTTGGGCAGACCCACCTAAAAGCAGTAAAGAAACGCTTGATTTAGCACTTGATTTGCCGGCTAGCTTTGAGCCAGATGAAGACTATGGTTACTCCAACACCAATTATTTGTTGATTTCTGAACTCATTGATAAAGTGGTGGGTTATAGCAGTTTCCAATATATCAAGGAGGAAGTTTTGATACCACTTGAACTAAACCATACTTTCGGTTCGCTTGGTGAAGTGAATATAGACGATGTTATGAGTGGCTATTATGTTGGCATTGAATCCGATCTAAAGTCTGATGAGCAGGGAATGTTAGCTACAGCCGGGGATGTTGGAATATTCTTGCGGGCATTAAACGATGGCTCATTGTTTGATGAAGGCGAACAGGCAATCTATTCCTCAATTTACGTCTATGAACATACAGGTCTGGTTCCCGGCTATCAGAGTATTGCAAAATATCACGAGGACATCGACGCGATTGTTATTCAATTTGTGAATACAACCAATTTTGATGGATACATCTGGACTGCATCGGTGGTCGTGTATGACCGTATTATAAAAATTCTGAGACGTAAAAAGAGCTCATAAAAAATCATTAAGCCCGGACACCGGCGATGCCGGTGCCGGTTAATTCAGACTTATCTATACAGGGAACTCATGAGCGAGAAAAGAAAATATTCATTCTTGATTCGTCTCATATGCGGAGGTTTAGGAGCACTTGGAATAGCCACGCTCATTTTCAATTTCAGCAACACAGGAAAAATTGAAATTGGATTAATGTCACTGGCTTCGATGTTTGCATTGTATGTTTTTCTATTTGTGGCTATTAAAGGAACCAATCCACTTGAGCTACGGAAAAAAAGTAACAAATGAGACAGCGATTCATGGACCAGTCGTTTAGGTACGTTCCAGCCTGCAGCCCCCACCTGACGCGACTTCGCCTCGCAAATCTTAATTGCTGCCCTTGCACTCGCCGCGAGTCGTGTGAGTTCTCCCCCTTTTCAGATTTTTGTAATCTTTGCTATGCTGGCTCAAGTAGCTTGCGCGGCCTCTCGAAGGTAATTGGGAGCTGAAAAATATGGACTTTTACTCTTTGATTGTCTCGTGGTTCCGACCGTCGTCAGCGCTTAGATTGAAGCTGCTGTGCACAACGCAGTCCGATAAAACCGGAGATACCGGTTAGCAATACTGACAATGGCCCGTTATGCCCTGCCAAGAGAAGGAACCCGGTTATGAAGTTTGCAGGAACCATTCAATTTACGATTACACAGATGGACGCTGAAAAGGTCGTATCTGAAATGCCGGTTTCTGCAGGGATCAAGAATCCATTTGGGGTGGCAAATGCCGGCGCCATTCTTTGGTTCGCTGATGTCACTGCGTCCATGCTGGTGATGGGTAAAACCGATGCGTCAACTGGTATGCAAGGGTTTCCTCTGGCCATCGCCCTCAACGCCAATTTTGTTTCTAACCAATCTGAAGGCAGCTTTAAAGCCACATCAGTTTTCGTAAAGAAAGGGAGAACGGTAAGTGTGGTAAGAACCACCGTGGTCGGCACGGATAAAAAATTGATTGCTGATGTCACAACCAGTCACGTACTGTCGAAATAAGCACGCTCAAGGGCTGGTGTCATCGAAACTCAATTTTCAGGCACTTACCTTTTCCACCGCTAAAAAATTAAACATGCAACGGAGTGGAAGTTTTGATGTTGGCCCCAGGGATTGAATATGCCCTGTTAAGCATGCTTTTTGCGGGCATCAACGATGTTGTATTCAAAAAATATGCTGCTAAAGACCGTTCGCGAGGTATGTATATTCTTGGCGTTGGTTTGACTTGGGCAGTATTGCAGATTTTGTACTCAGCTTTTGCCGGAATCGCATTTGGTTTTGATATACCAACCATCCAATATGGACTATTGGCGGGTATTTTACTGGCGGCAGCGAATATTTCGCTCATTGAAGGCCTTACTCACATCGACGTAAGTCTGGGCTCTACCGTGTATCGCCTGAACACAATCGGAGTCGTTGTTCTATCTATTGTTTTTTTAGGTGAAAGCATTGGACTTGAGAAGCTCTTCGGGATTTCGTTTGGCATCATCGCCGTGTTCCTTCTGTATAAGAGCAACGGCAGTAAGACATCTGGCCAAATCATAAAATCGTTCTTCTGGTTGGTTGTATTGGCATCACTGCTTCGTGCCGCCTACGGGGTTGTATCCAAAATTGGCTTACTTGCATCTGCGGACAAGAACACAATTATTTTATTGGCTGCATTGTGCTGGGTTGTCGGCGGCGCATTCTATGCAAAGTATATTGAAAACCGGTTTACTGTTACCAGAAAGAAAGTTATTTATTCGATAGCGTCTGGTATTTTTGTCTTTTGCATTGTCAATTTTTTAATTCTCGGTCTTAAACAGGCACAAGCCAGTATCGTGGTGCCAATAGCAAATATGGGTTTCGTTATTGCCCTGCTAATTTCTGTTCTGATGGGCGCTGAAAAGATGGACTTTAAAAAACTGGTCGCTTTGGGGTTTGCCGGAGGTTCGATAGTTATTCTTTCAAATGTCTAACCAGGCCGGAAACCTGGCCGCATCGTAATCAACAACGGCGAGCCTTCCAGTGGTAGAACAGAGATTGCAGCAATGGCCCAGGCTTTTTTCGACAGCTTCCCGGACCTTGTCGTCAAAATGGATAGCATCAGATCTTCCGGAACACATGCTGTTTATAAGTGGACACTTGCAGGAACATATTCAGCGACCGGCAATCATGTTGAAGTGAGCGGTTGGGAATATTGGCGGAATTCCATAGAAGGCCTTGTTGTAGAATCAGTGGGACACTTTGATGCAGATGAATACCAAAGACAGGTTGACGGTGCATGAAACGCATATCACGGACATGTAATCATACCCTGGTAAACTGCGTTTATTACGGGTCACCGATACGAGCGCTATGTAAAAAATGAAACCTATGCACATATTTTTTGATCTCGACGGAACGCTAACTGATCCAAAGGAAGGGATCGTTGCCTGTATTCGATATGCGTTATCGGCACTTGATGTCGAGTTGGCCATGAGCCCCGATTTTGAATCCTGGATAGGCCCTCCTCTGCGGGACAGCTTCCGGGAGCTTTGCAGAGAAGACCGGTTGACCGAAAAGGCTGTCGAACTATACAGGGAAAGGTTTTCCAGCGTCGGATTGTTCGAGAACCGTTTGTACGACGGCATTGAAGAGTGCTTGGCCAATTTGGCCGGAAAAGTTGATTCAATTTATGTCGTCAGTTCGAAACCCTCCGTGTATTCGAGCCGAATAGTCGAGCACTTCGATATTCACAGGTATTTCAAATTCGTATATGGAAGCAATCTGGATGGCTCCCTGGGAGACAAAACAGAGCTCCTGGGTCACGTTTTAGAGGCTGAAAAAATTAATCCACTCGATGCAATCATGATCGGCGACCGGAAGTTCGATATGACCGGCGCAAAGAATCACGGAATTAAGGCAATCGGTGTTACATGGGGATACGGCACGGAACAGGAACTGCAGCAGGCCGGTGCGGATAGCGTTTGCCATCATCCGCATGAACTTCATGAACACATTTTCATATGACAGGCGGATACAGTTGGTCGCGCTGGAGTCTCACCGTTGGTGAAAGGGTATTCTATGTGAAATCGAGGCGAAATATCCCATGATAAAAGCCGATAAAGCCCTGGGCAGATTGGTGCTGAGGTTTTGGGCGGTGATTGCTTTCTTGGCATCAATCGCGAGTTTCATTTTCGGAATAATGGTAATTCCAACCTCCGTGTTTCCAGGGGGGTTGGCAATTCTGCTCGGATCGTTCTTTGTTTGGATCGGAATGCATGCCTGGCGGGATCGGGCAACACTCGGGGAATTGTACAATCGAGATTATCAGTCAAAGTCGAACTCAACTTCATCCCAGGATTCAGAAGGTTGATCTTTGAATCAGATTATTGTCTGATTGACCTGAATAGGGATACTTTGGCCGCAAAAATGGCAGTGTGCAGATAACAGAATGGCACTACTTGTTCAGGAGTACAGCGATGACCGCGAATATCCTGCGAACCCCCGAGGCACGCTTCAGCGTACTTCCCGGGTTTCCCTACGAGCCACACTACGCCGAAGGTCTCCGCGGCTTTGAGCCGCTGCGCCTCGCTTACATCGACGAAGGGCCGCGTTCTGCCAAGACGGTTTTTCTTTGTCTTCATGGCGAGCCAACGTGGAGCTACCTCTACCGCAAGATGATCCCGGTTTTCACTGCGGCTGGACACCGCGTGGTCGCACCCGACTTCTTCGGTTTCGGCCGCTCGGACAAACCCGTGGACGAGGCGACCTATACCTTCAGCTTCCACCGTGACAGCCTGATCCGTTTCATCGAGCGTCTCGATCTGCATAACATCACGCTCGTGTGTCAGGACTGGGGCGGCGTGCTCGGCCTGACGCTCCCCATGGACATGCCGGAACGCTTCACCCGGCTGCTGGTAATGAACACGGGTATCGCGGTTGGCGGGCCTGTCTCAGAAGGGTTCGCACTGTGGAAGTCGTATGCAGCGACGATACCCGAGATACCCATTGCAGCGCTCATTACCCGGGACGCGCGCGACGCGGTCAACCTGATGGACGCCTATGCGTACGAAGCACCCTTTCCCGACAGCCGCTACAAGGCGGGCGTGCGTCGATTCCCGCAGATCGTTCCCGTCGAACCGGGGATGGACGGCGTCGAGCTCGGCAAGCGGGCACGGACCTTTTGGGCGGACCATTGGCGTGGCGACTCATTCATGGCGATCGGCATGCGGGATTCCATTCTGGGCGAACCGGTCATGGAGTATCTCCGCAAACAAATTCACGGCTGCGGGGAGCCGATGCGGATCGAAGAGGCGGGCCATTTTGTACAGGAATATGGAGAACCCATAGCGCGGCGCGCGCTCGAGGTGTTCGGACTCGGATGAACGTGCAGCCCGATGCCAACCATGAATGCACGCGCTGATAATGTAGTTGCTGTTCGCTGTCGCGGTGTAGTCAAAACCTATGGAACGGGCGCGGCGAAAGTGGCGGCTTTGCGGGGCATTGACCTTGAAGTATACCGTGGTGAATTAATGATGCTTGTCGGTCCATCGGGATGTGGCAAGACAACGCTTATTTCAATTATTTCGGCCATTCTGGAGCAGGATGAAGGGCAATGTGAAGTGCTTGGTCATGATCTGCAGTCCCTTGATCAGGAAACAAAAAATCATTTTCGCGGGAAAATAATTGGTTTTGTTTTCCAGGTGTTTAACCTGCTGCCGGCATTGACAGCATTAGAGAATGTTGCCGTGCCATTATTAATCAGGGGTGTCGCCTACAAGTCTGCGATGAAGCAGGCGCAAGTGGTCCTTGATTCCGTAGATTTGGCATCCCGGGCAGATGCCTTACCAGGTAAGCTAAGCGGAGGACAACAGCAACGTGTCGCGATTGCGCGTGCCCTTGTCCATGATCCAAAGCTGATAGTCTGTGACGAACCAACCAGTAGCCTTGATCACAAAACCGGACAAGAGATGATGACCATACTTCGTGACCTTGCCCACAGTTCAGACCGAACCATGATCATCGTTACGCATGATAATCGTATCCTGGAGTTTGCAGATCGGGTTGCACGCATGGATGATGGCAGAATCGTCGGTGTGGGAACGGGCAAGGAAGGACAAAAATTGCTATGAAACGGTTCTACATCCTGCCTTTGCTGGCAATTATCGGTCTCGGTATCGCGATAGCAACAATCTTTTATGGTAATAAAGCTCCAGGTGTTATGACCCGGGAAATCCCGCAATTCCAGCCACCATTTGAATTCTGGGTCGCCGGTGCAGGTATTGTCGAGGCCACGACCGGCAATATTTCCATCGGCACACCGGTTTCAGGCATCGTCATGGAGATTTATGTAAAAGTGGGAGACCACGTACAAACCGGTGACCCCCTGTTCAAGATTGATGACCGTGCGCTGCATGCCCAACTTCTGACGGCCGATGCAAGGGTAACGGAAGCCACCGCGGCATTACAAAAGCCGAAGCATCGGCTTAAAAATGCCGAACAGCTCAAGAAACGTGATCCGAATGCGATCAGTGATCAGAACCTCGGTGATCTTCTGGATGAGGCCGCCCAGGCTGAAGCCACGCTGGTATTGGCCAGGACGCAGCTTGTGCAACTCCAGGTCGAAATAGAACGACATACCGTGCGCGCGCTGGTGCCCGGTGAAGTGCTGCAATTGCGAATGCGCCTGGGTGAATACGTTGAAGGCAGCAGCGCCACGCCTCCATTGTTGGTGCTGGGCGGGAGTGACAGGATGTACTTGCGCGTCGATGTGGACGAGCATGATGCCTGGCGGGTTCAACCCGGAATGAAAGCCGTCGCCTTTGTGCGCGGTCACCCGGAAGTGAAGATACCGCTAAGCTACGAGTATACCGAGCCGCAAATTATCCCCAAGACTTCATTGACGGGCCAAAGCACGGAGCGCACCGATACACGTGTTTTACAAATCCTCTACAGCTTCGCCATTACCGACGCTGCTATTCATATTGGCCAGCAACTGGATGTATTTATCGAGGCGCCGGCAAATCAGGCGGGTGACGCGGGACCATAGATGCTTTATATCGCCTTGAAAATGCTCATGGGTGACCGGGCCAAATATTTTGGCCTGCTGATGGGCATTTCGTTTACTGCCTTTCTAGTTACTTTTGCGGCTTCTTACTTCGCGGGCTTCATGACGCGTGGATTTTCATTGATATCGGAGAACAGTTCAGCCAATGTTTGGGTCATGGACCCTGCCGTCGATTCTGTCGAACTCATGACCAACATGACCGGCTCGGCGCTGGAGCGCGTGCGCGGCGTCGATGGGGTTCGCTATGCCGTGCCTTTGACGCTGGGTGATGTCGATGTGCGTTTCCCGAATGGCCGCTTTCAATCATTCCAGGTCATCGGTGTGGACGATGCCACCCTGGCGGGCGCTCCGGTCTTGATAAATGGAGACTCGCCCGAGGTATTACGCGCCCCCGACGCGGTCATTGTGGATGCCGGTGGCAGCAGTGGGAAAATGCAAACCCCGGCGTTGAAAGCAGACCAATGGCCGCACGATGGCGCGCATCTCAATGTACCGATGCGCGAGTTAACGCCAGGCGATGAGCTTTTAGCCAATGGCCGCCGCATCGTGGTAGCCGGGCGCTCGGAAACCCTGCCCCGGTTTCCGCCCAGGCCGCTGATCTATACAAGCTATTCGAATGCCATCCGTATTCTTCCGGCAGAAACCAATGTTTTGACGTTCGTCATGGTTTCCAAACAAGCCGGTATTTCGGCACAGCAATTGGCCCGCAATATTCAACAAATGACAGGCTTACGTGCACGTACAACAGCTGAATTCAAGGAAGATACCGTGCGCTGGTATCTGATCAATTCCGAAGACGTGGGTGATATGGGCGCCATGCTGATCCTGGCCATGACGGTGGGATTCGGTGTGGCCGGCGTCATGCTCTATATGTTTACTTATGAGAATTTGAAACAGTATGCCGTGCTAAAAACGATGGGCGCATCCAGACGTTTGTTGCTGACCATGGTCTTCGTACAGGCCGGTGTGTGCGCCCTCCTCGGCACCGGTATCGGGCTTGGAATGTGCGCACTGGTTGGAGCAATGGTTACGACCATCGGTTTTCCATTTCGCATGATGTGGTTTACACCATTTTTTGGTGCTTTAGGGGTTATGATCGTGAGCCTCACTGCCGCCGCAATCAGTACCCGCCCGGTTTTGAAACTGGAGCCTGGTGTCGTGTTTGCTGGTCGTTAGGGTTTGGCCCGGTGAGAAAAATGGCGGCGCGGTCCACTTCCACTAAAAAGCACTGGGCAGGAAATTAATGTTCATGAGGATTTCGATGTGAAAATCAGAAGAGCCGGCGTTGATGATCTGCACACACTGATCGAATTCACATCAGCAGAGGCGAGAGAAGCCGAGGGCGCAATAATGGCCCCGGATAACCTGGAAAAAGGAATCCGCAAAGCCCTGGAGGACGAATCCATCGCCATGTACTGGCTATTGGTCGATACGTCCGACAAACCGGTAGGGCACATTTCGGCATTGACATAATGGAGCGATTGGAACGCGGGCTTCTATTGGTGGATACAGGGTGTGTACCTGGCGCCCGATCACAGGGGACGAGGATACCTATCCCAATTGATTGACGCGGTGAAAAGCGAAATGCATCATCAAAACGGGCTGGAACTTCGCTTGCATGTCCACGAACAGAACAAAAAAGCGATAAGGGCTTACGAAAAAGGTGCATTTAAAAAATTGCCTTATCAAGTCATGGCGCTTAAAGAATCAAATAAATAGATACAGAAATTCAACAAGTTCTGTGAGGGTTGGGTTATAGGGGGTTGCTACGCAGATTTGCTTGACAAAGCACTGCGAGGAAAGTTGAAAGTTGTGGCTGTCCGTGCCCCAGTCCGCGTCCTGGCTTTCGGTTTGGATCGATCATGTGGCATGATATGGATATGATGCGGATTTCGTTGAGTAACATCCGGACGACCCCGAATGTAATCGATCATGCGGTGGCGCTTAAAGCGGCTTTGGATTCTTGACCTTTATGTTTGATATGAAACGATTCAGTTTTAAGTTAATTTGCAGCATTTTCACTCTGTGCCTTATATGCACGATATCGATTCAAGCCTCAACCGTCGGTATTCCGGGCGGAAATGGTAGCTACCAGGACCTGATCACCCTGCTTGATGAATTCCTTGAGTTTCGTGACCCCGGCGCAGAAAAACCATACCAGATCATCCGTGACCGTGCCGGGCAACCCATTGATCCGGTCATGGATTACAGCGAGCGTGCGATAGCGCTCCAGCGTGAGAAGATAAAAGAGTTCCAGACCCGCATTCAGGATATGAACGTTGCGTCCTGGAACCTCTCGCAGCAAGTTGATTACCTGGCAGTCCGCTCCCGCCTGAACCAGGCTGACTTCATACTTCAAATTAGCCGCCCCTGGGCCCGTGACCCGGGCTTTTATGTCGACCGGATGCTGTGGGTTACTTTTACCGAGCTGCCCGTCGAAGGCAAAGAACGCGAGTCCTTCCTGGCGAAGCTCCGTGCCATTCCGGTGCTAATTGATGAAGCAAAAAAACACCTCGATGACGTGGCTGCAGATTATGCCGACCTGGCCATTCACAACCTGGGCGCGTCGGACGGTGTGGGTCACGGCCACCCCTATCGCGCCGAACCTCCTGCCGGAGTACTTGGCTGGTATGACGATTTACTTGAACGGGCAGAATTACAACCGGATTTGACTGGCGATATCCAGGCTGCCCGGAATGCCGTGCAGAAATTTGACACATGGCTAAAATCACGTCGAGCACAATGGACTACCCCGGCGGGTGTCGGAGAGGCCGCATTCGACTGGTATCTGAAACACGTTAAGCTGATGCCGTGGACATCAAGTGAGCTGGTAGTCATCGGGAAACGGGAACTGGACCGGCTGTGGGCAGACTATGCCCTTGAGCGACACCGTAACCAGGATTTAGCCGAATTGACAGTGGCGGTCAGTGCGGAGGATTATCAACAGCGCATCAATGCGGCAGACAGGCGTATCCGCAAATTTTTACGGGATAAGGCCATTATTACCGTGCCGGACGATATCGGCGAACTGGATACCAATGCACCTTGGATTGTGCGGCCCGGCGGGCGTAATTTCTGGGAGGAAATACAGTATCGTGACCCTTCACCCGATCACCTTCATGCGGTCATCCCAGGACACCGTTTTGATGGCATCATTGCCTCGCGTGACGATCGTCCCATTCGAAGCAAAATCCACAGCGCCGGACGCGTGGAAGGTTGGGCAACTTACCTGGAAGAAGCCATGATGAAGGCCGGCCTATTCGAAGACCAGCCCAGAGTTCGCGAACTGATCCAAATATTTGGTATTTTCCGTGCCGCCCGCGTACCGGCCGACGTCTGGCTGCAAACACGTCAAATGAATGTCAACGAGGTGGTTGATTACTGGCTGCCAAGAGTGCCCTACCTGGACCGTAACGTCGCACGCGTGGACGCCGAAATTTACCTGCGCCGCCCTCCCGGCTATGGCATAGGCTATACCATCGGTGCCTTGCAAGTGCAACGCCTGTTGGCAGACCGCAAGCGGCAACTGCGCGACAAATTTGATCTGCAAGGTTTTCACGATGAACTGATAGATGCCGGCAGACTGCCGTTGTCATTGATTCGCTGGGAGATGACCGGCCTGGATGATGAAGTTCGGCAATTCTGGCAGCAAGAGGACATGCCTAAAGTCAATTGAGGCATATTGTTTTTCCCGCTGATGTTTATTGCTCGCCCGCACAGCGATATTCTTCTACCCGCCGCTGGTCAGCAAATCGCATTACTGAAGTTGGGTGTCGATGCCGTAAAAACGATTGGAGGTAGCCGTTCTTGAACAAGCTTGAACTTGATACACCCTGCCTGGTATTGGACCTGGATATTCTCGAGCAGAACATTCAGAAAATGCAGGCCATGGTCTCGCGTGCAGGCAAACAGTTGCGGCCGCACGCCAAAACACATAAGTGTTCGTCCCTCGTCCGGATGCAGATGGAGGCCGGCGCGATTGGAGTTTGTGTTGCCAAGCTCTCCGAGGCTGAAGCGCTGGTGAAGGCTGGTCTAAAGGACATACTGATCACCTCACCCGTGGCGACCTCCTACAAAATCGAAAGACTTGTCGGGCTTGTAACTAAATGCCCGTCGCTGATGGTCGTTGTCGATCACCCCGGCAATGTTGCATTGCTCAATGAACGTCTCGGCGCCAGCGGGGTTTCCCTGGGGGTGTTGATTGATATCGATGTGGGTATGCACCGGACGGGGGTCAAACCGGTCAACGCCATGGCACTGGCAAATAAAATCGTTGCCTGTCCCAACCTGCGCCTTTTAGGGGTCCAGGCGTATGCGGGACAGGTACAGCACATTCGTTCCTATGCAGCGAGACGGGACGCCTCGCACCAGTGCCTGCAGGCGGCGGCCGAGGTCTTTCGGGAACTCCGCACGAGCGTACCCGGCTGCACGGTGTTTAGCACCTCCGGCACGGGCACATTTGATATCGACATCGAGATTGATGAGATCACCGAACTCCAGACCGGCTCCTACGTGCTCATGGATACGGAATATCTCGATATCGGATCGGCTACGAACGAGGCACAGTTCGCAGCATTCGAACCTCCCCTCAGGCTGCTGACGACGGTTATCAGCGCCAACCACGACGCATGGGTCACGGTCGATGCCGGGCTCAAGTCACTTTACAAAGACGGCGGAATACCACGCACAGCCGGCCCCGTCCAATCGCTACTGGAGTATGACTGGTTCGGCGATGAATTCGGTATGATAAAGACCACGGAGAAATCACCACTGCCCTCTTCAGGCACTGTTTTGGAACTGCTGGTCTCCCATTGTGACCCGACGGTCAACCTGTTTAACGACTATTATCTGACCCGGGGCGATAAAGTCGTGGGTAGCTGGCCGATTGATCTCAGGGGGTGCAGTCAATGACCGTCCTTAATCACGCACAGTAACGCAGCGATGGAAGATAGTATCTGGAATGAATCCAGAGACTAGCGATCCAAGGCAATTTATAAGCATACAACCATGCCCGAAGCTGAAAGCCACACAATCTCATATTTTGCTTACGGTTCGAATATGCTCCTGCGCCGCTTGCATGCCGAAAACCGTGCACCGTGCGCCGTTGCCATCGGCACCGGTTTTGTCGAAGGACGCAAGTTCAATTTCAATAAACTCGGTGTCGACGGCTCCGGCAAGTGTGATATTGCGGCCACCGGCAATATGCATGACCGCGCTTACGGCGTGCTCTTCAGGATAAGCCCGGCGGAAAAGTCAGCGCTCGACGTGGTGGAAGGCGTAGGAAAGGGATATATCGACCGCGAGGTGCAGGTCGTCACGCCGGGCGGAGCGATGACTGCCGTGACCTACGTCGCGATTATGAAAGCACCTGCCCTGCGGCCCTATCATTGGTACAAAGCATTCGTGGTGGCCGGTGCCATGGAGCACGGATTGCCGCATAACTATATCGAGTGGCTGCGGTCTATTGAATCACAGGCCGACCCGAACACGCGGCGTCGCAAAGACAATGAGGCAATTTTGCTCGGCGACTAAAATGATTTATGACATGGATGCATGTATCGCTTCGCATGGTGGTTGCACACTATCTGGCCTAAGGCACTGCCACATCACGGCGGTGATGAAGAGATAACGAAGGCGTAAAAAAGAGAAACCGAAGGAAAAAATTATGAGCACACCGCAGATGGTGTTACTGGTCAAGTTCAAATCCGCTCTGAGTCTCGAGGAAATCAACCGGGTGATCGATAGCCGGATTGAGGATTTCAGACAATTGCAGGGTCTGCAGCAAAAATACTACCTGTTGGATTCCGCCAGCGGAGAGCTTGCAGGTCTGTACCTCTGGGAGTCGAAAGAAGACTTGCAGTCGTATAACGAATCGGAACTGCGTAAAACGATTGCAAAAGCGTATCAGGCCATCGGTGAGCCACGCGTTGAAGTATTCAGTGTGTTAAAACCGCTCAGGGAATAAACTCCAGGTGAGCAAACTTTTCGAACACCGACGTAAGCAACGTCTTTCAGAGGTGCGTCTTGCAAAGACACATGAATTGCCCCGACCAGGATGAACGCCGTGAAAATAGCCAGAACCGTGTTAACCCTCGCAGTATCATTGTGCGTACACAATGTATTGGCCACTGGTGAAGATACCAGGCAACTGGTTGATTTACCGGCCAAGATGCAACAGCACATGTTGGCCAATATGCGTGATCATCTCGCGACGATCAACGAGATCCTGCTGTTGATGGCCAGTGATGAACTCGACCAGGCGGCAGATATCGCCGAAGCGCGTCTTGGCATGAGTTCACTGGAAACCCACGGTGCAAGCCAAATGGCTCCCTTCATGCCGGAAGGCATGCGCGACGCGGGTACCGGCATGCATCACGCGGCCAGCCGATTTGCGCTGAAGGCCGAGGAGGGTGATGCGCCGGCGGCATACACGTCACTGACCGAAGTCACTTCCGCCTGTGTCGCCTGCCATTCAGCCTATCGTATCCACTGAGGAAGATACAGCCAGATCAGGTCAGTGTCCGCATGCCGCGTTCTAGACCGCTGACGGTCAGGGGGAACATACGGTTATCCATCATCTGCGACAGCATCTGGATGGACGGGGTGTACGGCCAGCGGTACTCGGCTTCGGGGTTCAGCCAGATCGCTTTCGGATAGCTATCCAGCAGACGTTTCATCCAGGTGGCGCCGGCCTCTTCGTTCCAGTGTTCCACGCTGCCGCCCGGATGCTGGATCTCGTATGGACTCATGGTGGCGTCGCCGACCATGATCAGTTTGTAATCGGCGGAATATTTATGCAGGACATCCATGGTGGCTATCCTGACATCGTGGCGGCGGCGATTGTCCTTCCACAGCCCCTCGTAGACACAATTGTGAAAGTAGAAATATTCCAGGTGCTTGAACTCAGCTCTGGCGGCCGAGAACAGTTCCTCGCAGACCCGTACATGGTCGTCCATCGATCCGCCGATATCGATAAACAGCAACACCCTGGTCGCGTTGTGGCGTTCCGGAACCATGCGGATATCCAGCATGCCCGCGTTCCTTGCGGTTGAATCGATGGTATCGGGCAGGTCCAGTTCTTCCGCGGCGCCCTGGCGCGCAAACTTTCTTAAGCGCCTCAGGGCCACCTTCATATTGCGTGTGCCCAGTTCAAGTGAATCATCGAGGTTGCGAAATTCACGTTTGTCCCAGACTTTCACCGCACGGCGCTGCCGCGAGCCTTGCTGGCCGATACGGACGCCTTCCGGGTTATAGCCATGGGCGCCGAACGGTGAGGTTCCGCCAGTGCCGATCCACTTGTTGCCGCCCTCGTGACGTTCCTGTTGTTCCTCGAGACGTTGTCTCAGTGTCTCCATGAGCTTATCCCAACCGCCCAACGCCTCGATCTGTGCTTTTTCCTCGTCACTCAATCCGAGTTCAAATTGCTTGCGCAACCAGTCTTCGGGCAGGTCGGTCCCATCCGGACCGAAAAGATCCTCGACACCCTTGAAATGGGCTGAAAACACCCGGTCGAAGCGGTCGTAGAGCGATTCGTCTTTGACCAGGCAGGCACGTGACAGGTAATAGAACTGTTCGACATCATAGCGGATTACGCGTTGCTTCAGCAACTCCAACAAGGTCAGGTATTCGGTAATGGAGACCTTGAGGCCCCCTGCCCTGAGCTGAAAGAAAAAACCGAGCAACATTCAGGCTCCTTCATTACCGGTTATTGCGTTGGTTGAGAAAAATCAGCCGTTCAAAAAGATGTACATCCTGCTCGTTCTTCAGCAAGGCGCCATGCATCGGCGGCAGCGATTTACGCCGGTCATCACTGGCCAGCGCGTCCGCGGGTATGTCCTCGGCGAGCAACAGCTTCAGCCAGTCCAGCAACTCCGAGGTCGACGGCTTTTTCTTCAGACCGGGCACCTCGCGTAACTCGTAAAACGCATTCAGGGCTTCGCTCAGCAGTTCTTTTTTAAGACCCGGGTAATGGACGTCGACGATAGCCTGCATCGTCTCCTTGTCAGGGAAACGGATATAGTGGAAAAAGCAGCGGCGCAGGAACGCATCCGGCAGTTCCTTTTCGTTGTTGCTGGTAATCACGATGATCGGCCGGTGTTTCGCGACGACGGTCTGGCGGGTTTCGTAAACGTAGAACTCCATTTTATCGAGTTCACGCAGCAGGTCGTTGGGGAACTCGATATCGGCCTTGTCGATCTCGTCGATCAGCAACACCGGCTGAACGTCCTGCTCGAAGGCCTCCCAGACCGGTCCCTTGACGATGTAATTGGCGATATCGTGCACCTTTTCGTCACCGAGCTGGGAGTCCCGCAAGCGGGCGACGGCATCGTACTCGTAGAGTCCCTGTTGCGCCTTGGTGGTCGACTTGATGTGCCATTGCAGCAATGGACATTGCAGCCCGCGAGCGATTTCTTCCGCCAACTGTGTTTTGCCGGTACCCGGCTCTCCCTTGATCAGTATCGGGCGGCCCAGCGTGACGGCTGCATTGACGGCGGTGGTTAAATCATCGGTTGCGACATAGCGGTCGGTACCGGAAAAGCGTGAATCGGACATGGATGACGGCCTGTGGCTAAAACCCCGATTTTAACCGCAAATCCAAACGGACGACTAATAACCCCGCTCGATATCCACGACCGAAAGCATCGGCTCGCCATTGACGTAACGCCGGAGGTTTTCCTTGACCATCAGATACAGGCGGTCACGGCCCCTGTCTGATCGCCCGGCGACATGCGGTGTAATGATCACCCGTGGCATCGTCCAGAGCGGATGCCCCCTGGGCAACGGTTCCGGATCGGTCACATCGAGACCGGCGCCGGCAATGGAGCCGGATTTCAACGCCGCCACGAGGTCATCGGTCACCGTGCTGGCGCCGCGGCCCACACTGATGAAATAGGCTTCGGGTTGCATCGCGGTAAAAAACGCCGCATTGAAAATACCCTGGGTCTTATCGGTCAAAGGAACCGTGTTGATCACCACATCCGCACGTGTCGCCAGTTCGTGCAATTCATCGGGCAGGCCGACGTACTCCACATATTCCGGTCCTTCACGGCGGCTGTTGCGGATCGCAATGACCTGCATGCCGAGGCCGTGACCGCGCATGGCCACTTGGGTGCCGATTCCGCCCAGGCCGACGACCAGCAGGGTGCGGCCTGCGAGTTCCATGTGGTCGTTCCTGTTGAGCTCTGTTTCCCGCAGCCACTCGCCTTTCAACTGGTTGGCATAATAGATATCCAGACCCCGCGCCAGCATCATCATCATGGCGACCGCGTGCTCCGCCAGTGCCGGTGAACCGATTTTCTGGCCGTTGGTGAGCAGTTTGTTACCCTTGTGCATACCAGGGTTTTCAACACACCATTCAACACCGGCGCTATAAACCTGTATCCAAAACAGTTCAGGCGCAGCGGATAAAATTTCCTCGTCACACATACCCAGCACGGCCTGGGTGTCGGCGGCTTCGGCCACTGCCTGCTCCAGGCTGTCAACCTCGATGAATTCGACCCCCGGGGCAATCGCCCGGAGTTCTTCCACCTGGTCCGGCCTGCCCGCTCTGACGATGATTTTTTTGGGTGGACTCCAGCCTGGAAGGTCGCGTGAGGCCGTTGCCGATTCACGCAGACCCAGTTGTTCTATCAAGACCTGGACAGCCGGGTCCGGCGTGGAAACACTGGCCGGAGGAGGCGTGTCGGCCAGTACACTTACCGGCAAAAAAAACAAAACACATGACACTATATATTTGAACACCACAGAGCACTCCCATGATTGTAGAAAGGATATTATCAGTTTCGGGTCCGTATCTGTAACACCTGACGTTGTAATGCTCTGCCAGACACCTGTCTGATGCTGCATGGGCTTGCCGATTGGTGTAACGTTGAGCAGCGGTAGCTTGCCCTGTCCAGATTCAATCAGGGTAACACCGGGCAGGAAACATCAACTATTCCGTAACACTGAAATTGAAATGGATAAACCCACCATCAAACGCTGGACCAAAATCAGCCTGCGCACGCTGCACCTGCTCGCCGTGGCCGGTGTTGGTGGCGGAATCTGGTTTGGCCTCGAACGGGACCTGTGGGTCAACTACTGGTGGCTGGCGCTGGTAAGTGGCGGGTTATTGATGCTGATCGATATCGTTTCAAATCCGGTATGGGTTGTACAGGTGCGCGGCCTGGCTATCTTTCTGAAACTGATCCTGCTGGTGCTCCTGGGCAGGTATGCCTCCCTGGACGGTTTGTTGTTGACCTTCATCATTGTCATTTCCGCTGTCATTTCACACGCGCCCGGCAAGCTCAGGTACTACTCGGTCTACCATGGAAAACAAATAGTATCTCTTAATGATACAAAAGGTTAGCTTGTATAGTTGATGTTTTGAATTCAATATATGAAACACACCAATTGTCCTACAACAACTTTCCGACGGACAGTGCACAGGCTTTCTCATAGGCGAGGGCGGCCAGCGCGAGGTCACCCACGGCCACCGATCTGAATATGAAGGCGGTACGCTCCGCCGCCCCGCACCGTCCGCTCACCCTGCCACTGACCAGTTGCGTAATATCACCATCGATCAGGAAGGGATCGAGCATGGGTTCCGGCATGGCTGCCTCCTGTTTGCGGTCGTCGATAATGATCCGGTCAAATACACGCATGCTGCCCGCCTTCCAAGGCAGCGCGAGGTCGGTGGAGGACAGGAAGACGCCGGGTTTCAGCCAGTCACCATCCAGAAACGGCTCAATCTTTGGCACAAGCGGAATGGTGGTCACGACAAGATCGGCAGCCAAAACCGCTTCCCGGGCGCTGTCGCTCGCAATGGCCTTCAGACCTAAATCCGTGGCAGCCCGGCACAAATCATCCCTGTTTTTCGCGCCACGGCCAAACGCGTGCACCTCGCGCAAAGGGAACAGGTCGGAAAGGGCCTGCAGGTGACTGCGCGCCTGCACACCGCAACCAATCAATGCCAGCACCTTTGATTCCGCATTGGCCAGGCGTTTGGCCACCAGCGCGCTGGCACCGGCGGTACGCAATGCTGTTACCCAGTTGCCATCCAGCACCGCGACGGGAAGCCCGCTGGCGCTGTCCATCAGCGTGATGGAAGAATTGATCGCGCTGCGGCCGTGTTCGGGGTTTCGCGGATGGATCATCAGGGCCTTCACCGCCATGAACGGCGGATCATCGGCAGCCGCCAGGGTCGCCATCATGTAACGGTCGTCAGCCATTGAAACATTGGTTTTCGGGGCGATCCAGGCCCTGCCGTGCGTCTCAGCCGTGATCAGGTGCTCCATGCATGCGACGACTTCTTGCGTCGTCACACCCAGGCTTTCCAGGTCCGTGCCAGACAGAAAGATCACCGGCTCACTCCGCCGTCGCAGGCCAGGTATCCGCGACCCGGTAGCCCTCGGGCCACGGGTCGTCCGGGTCCAGCATCAGCTGATGGGTGCCGGTGATCCATGCGCGACCGGAAACCGTGGGCACAATCGCGGCTTTTCCATCCAGAGACGTCGTTGACTCGATGCCACAGACAAATTCCGAGCCGATGATCGAAGCAGCCCGGTAGATATCCCCAACAACCATCCTGCCCTGTGCATGTAAAACCGCCATACGCGCCGAGCAACCCGTGCCGGTGGGCGAGCGATCGATCTTGCCCGGTCGGATCGCGACCGCGTTGACGCCGCTGAGCTCGCCGTTGACCTCAAGCAGTGGGCCGGTGAACTGGCAAAATGAAATATGATCCCAATCCGGATTCAGCGGGTGGCGAAATCCCAACTGTTCATTGGCGGCAGCGGTAATCCGGACACCGGTTTCCGCCAGCAAACGGGCGTTTTCGGGCGCGAGCGCGATACCGGTCTCCTCGCTATCGACGATCACGAAACTGTCGCCGCCATAGGCCGTATGCACCGTCAGCGTTCCGAGGCCGGGGACTTCGAGCGGAACGGCCAGTCGATCTACAAACGAAGCTACGTTGGTGATCGTGACACGTTCGACCTTGCCTTTTGCGCAAACGGCACGAACATTGACCAGGCCACCCGGGGCTTCCAGTACCAGGCTGGTTTCCGCGCCTGTAATCGGTATGATTCCGGTTTCCAGCAGCACGGTCGCCACGCAGATCGAATTGGAACCCGACATCGGCGGCGTGTCCTCGGGCTCCATGATGATCACGCCCATCTGCGCACGCTTATCCTTCGCCGGTACCAGCAAATTCACATGTCTGAAAACCCCGCCGCGCGGCTCGTTCAGGACAAACCGGCGCAGGCTGCCGTCATTTTCGATGAAACAGCGCTGTTCCCACAGCGTTTCTCCGGGTGGCGGCGCGACCCCGCCGACGATCACGTCACCCACCTCGCCCTCGGCGTGGCAACTGACCACATGGATAACCCTGTCCGTTCTCATAATGCAGGCCCGCGTGACAATGCTGTAAACTTCCAGCAGATGATACCAATTCTCTATTCTTTCCGCCGGTGTCCTTACGCAATACGCGCCAGGATGGCCCTGACCTATGCCAATGTGGCGTTTGAACACCGCGAGATACTACTCCGCAACAAACCCCGGTCGATGCTGCAGGCATCACCGAAGGGCACCGTACCGGTGCTGGTATTGCCCGGCGGGCGGGTGATCGACGAAAGCTTTAACGTGATGCGCTGGGCGCTGACCCAAAGCGACCCGGACCAATGGTGGCGGGATAAACTGGAACAGCAAACCAAAAGCCTGGTTGATGAGAACGACGGCGTATTCAAGAAACACCTCGACCGTTACAAGTATGCCGATCGCTACCCCGAACAACCGCAATCGCACTATCGTCAAGCGGCGGAAAATTTTCTCCATGAACTGGAGCAAGGGCTGGCTGACACCCGCCACCTTGTGGCAGACAGGATGACCTTTGCCGACGTGGCAATATTCCCCTTTATCCGCCAGTTCGCTTTTGTCGACAAACCCTGGTTCGAGCAGGCGCCCTACCCCCGGCTACGCGCCTGGTTGCAAGGGTTCCTGGATTCGGAATTGTTTATACATGTCATGGCGAAATACCCGCTGTGGCGCGAGGAGCAAACCAATGACTGAACCCTGCGTTACCCTGAGCAAACAGGACAACATTGCCTATGTCACGCTCAACCGCGCCGAAAAACGCAATGCCCTCGACATGGCGATGTTCAGGTCCATCGATGACATCTCACGCCAATTACGCAAGGACCGGGAAATACGCGCCGTTATCGTGCAGGCGAACGGTGAGGACTTTTGCAGCGGTCTTGACATCAAGTCCATGATGGGCCAAAGATCATCCATCATTGCCCTGTTGGCGAAATGGTTGCCCGGCAGGGCCAACCTTGCACAACGGGTGTCATATAACTGGCGCCGAATCCCGGTGCCGGTGATCATGGTGATACAGGGGCGCTGTTGGGGCGGCGGATTACAGATCGCACTCGGCGCCGATTTCAGGTTTGCCACCCCAGATGCGAGCTTCTCCATCATGGAAGGAAAATGGGGCCTGATCCCCGACATGGGCGGCAACCTGGCGCTGCGCGAACTCGTCAGCAAAGACGTCGCCATGCGCCTGGCCATGACCGCCGAGGTCATCAGTGCGCAAACGGCGCTGGAATGCGGCCTGATCAGTGACGTCATCGAAGACCCGAAGCAACGGGCAAAACAATTTTCCGACCAGATTAGCGAGCGTTCACCGGACGCGGTCGCCGCGATCAAAAAGCTCTACCGGCAAAACTGGTTCAGGGCCGACTGGATCATGCTCGCCAAGGAGAGTTTTTACCAGGTCAGAATACTGCTCGGTAAAAACCAGAACAGGGCTGTGAAGAAGCAGTTTGCTTCTGATAAAAATATAAAGTATTTTAATAGAAATAATTGGTAATTTATTGTTATATATAATATTGATACAAGTTTATAAAGTTGCAGTAAGACTCTCAGAATCAATATTTTTAAATAATGATGATCCGACCCCAATTCAGACAGGCTGGCTAACGATGCAGTAGCCGCTGGCAGGCATCGAGTACCTGCCCCGGTGTGATCTCCGACATGCATCGATTGAATGAACACTTTTTCTGCAGGGGGGTGTTGACGCAGGGTTGGCAATCCACACCACTGGTCAGCACGCTATTTGGCACCGTTTGGGAGTACGGACCTGTCAATGCCGGATTGGTGGGTCCAAACAACGCAACCACGGGTGTGCCGAGAGCCGTGCCGAGGTGCATGGTGCCGGTGTCCACCGTCACCAGTGCCGCGGCGTGTTTCAGCGCCGCTAACAGGGTTTGCAGGGAACTGCCAAACAGGGAGTAAACGTAAGGTTTTTCCAAAAGGCTGGCAAAATGTACCTGCTCGGTGGTTGTGCCATTTATAAGAACGGATAAACCGGTTGCAGCATGGAGCGATTCGACGAGTGTCTGCCAGTACACCATTGGCCAGCCACGGTGACTCCGGTAGCCGGGGCGCAGGACACCCGAGAATCCCGGGTTGATGACAACATAGGCTGAACCCGCCGCCACCGGCAACGCTGTGGCATCGACTTCGATGCTCAACGAGGTCCCGGCTGCAGCGGTGACTTCCGGCCCCAGCAACGCGGCATAAATAGATTTCTCGGTGTCCACGCAGTGCCGTCCGGGCCGGTGGCTTGGCTCGATCAATGGCCGGCCACAGAATTCGCGGTGATGGACAAAACGGATAAAGTCATCGCATTCGCTGCCACATTCGAGATTGATGACGAGGTCATAGGGATGTTCACGGGAATGGCGTTCGAGCGCCCGCTTGCCACGATGCAGACGCCATGACGCGCTGCGGTGCGCGATCGGAAAAACCCGGCTGATACGCTGATCCATTTCGAGGATGCGCGACGGGCCACCGGGACTGGCGGCAAAATCGATCGCGACATCAGTAGCATGGCTACGTTGCAGAACCCCGATGACCGGTGTCGCCAGGATGGTATCGCCAAGCCGGCCGATACGGACTACAAGAACGCGTTGCATCACCAGACTTCCGGCACGAACTCCTGGTCTTCTATCGGTGGCCGCACGTAGCCGAACGCCGGCTTGGGCCGCTCCGTCAATTCAATATGCCGGGGCGTTAAGTCCTGGTAATCGACGAGGCTCAGCAAATGCGAGATACAGTTCAGGCGGGCGTGTTTTTTGACGTCTGAATTAACCACGTACCAGGGCGCCTGCTTGATATCGGTATGGGCAAACATGACGTCCTTGGCGATCGAGTACTCCTGCCATTTCTTTCTTGACTCGAGGTCCATGGGGCTCAGTTTCCAGCGCTTGGTCAGGTCCTTCAGCCGCCCCTGGAAACGTCTTTCCTGTTCCCTGTCACTGACTGAAAACCAGTACTTGACCAGCAGGATACCGCTGCGCACCAGCATGCGCTCAAATTCCGGGCACGAACGCATAAACTCTTCATGTTCCTCTTCGGTGCAAAAACCCATGACTTTTTCCACGCCGGCACGGTTATACCAACTGCGGTCCATGATGACCATTTCTCCGGCGGCGGGCAGATGGGCGGCGTAACGCTGAAAATACCATTGGGTCTTCTGCCGGTCGGTGGGCGCCGGTAACGCCGCCACCCTGCAGGTCCTGGGATTGAGGGGCTCGGTTATTCGCTTGATCGTTCCGCCCTTGCCCGCGGCATCCCGGCCTTCGAATATGACGACGATCTTCAGCCCTTCGTGCCTGATCCACATCTGCAGCTTGACCAGTTCAACCTGCAAGCGCGCCAGTTCACGTTCGTACACACTGGATTTAATGGTTCCCTTGCTGGTGTAATTCTCACCTGACCGGACCGGCGTACCGGCTGATTTCTTCGCCATGAATATTCCTCACTTGGCTGACACGCTGAATAATTATTAGTCTAGCAGTCTGTCGGACTTGACCGATCTTCGCCAGGGCAAGGTGAATTGATGCGCAGCATCAAGAGAGGGTGCCCTGGGGTAAAAGCCGATTTGAGCCAGATTTTTCGATCTTTTAAGGCGAATAGCACCGCTATTTAACGAAAAAGATCGGGAAATCTGGCCAAATTCGGATTTTCCGCAGTAGATCATGTTAAGTCCGACAGACTGCTGGTTCATAAACACTGGCATAAGGATACACCGGACGCGATACGATCTGCAGTGAAAAACAGGGTTGATCCATACAGGACGGACGTGCCCGGCAGTGTTTTTGAAGTAGAATGAATTTACGCCGCGCTTGATTAACAATTGCACCAGGTTCATCAGAGATATCAATGACCAGAGCAAAAGCCAACAAAGATCCGCTTGTAACCCGTCTCCTCGAAACATTGCCGGCGTCATGTATTGTCGACGACACGGTTTCGATGAAACCGTATGAATGCGACGGTCTCAGTGGTTACCGGCAAATGCCGCGCGTCGTGGTACTGCCAGAAACCATGGAACAGGTGCAGGCGGTGATGAAACTCTGCCAGCAGACCGGCACGCCGATCGTACCACGCGGCGCCGGCACCAGTTTGTCCGGCGGCGCCATGCCGCACAAAGACGGCGTGGTGTTGTCACTCGCCAGGCTCAACAGGATTTTGCACATCGATGCGGACAACCGCACCGCCACCGTGGAGGCCGGTGTGCGCAACCTGCAGATATCGGAGGCCGTGCAAGGGTTAGGGCTCTACTATGCGCCCGATCCGTCTTCCCAGATCGCCTGCACGATTGGCGGCAACGTCGCTGAAAATGCCGGCGGTGTTCACTGTCTCAAATATGGCCTGACTGTACATAACATCCTGCGTATCAAAATGGTGGGCCTCGACGGCGAACTGATCACCATCGGCGGCACAGCCCTTGATTCTCCGGGTTATGACCTGCTGGCGCTGTTAATGGGCTCCGAGGGCATGCTGGGCATCGTGGTGGAGGTTACCGTCCGCTTACTGCCCAGGCCGCAGATTGCACGGGTGCTGATGGCTGCCTTTGACGATATCGAAGCGGCCGGCAACGCCGTCGCCGGCGTCATCGCCGCGGGTATCATACCCGGCGGCTTCGAGATGATGGACAAGGCGGCGATCCAGGCCGCAGAAGATTTTGTAAAGGCCGGCTATCCGACCGATGCCGAGGCCATCCTGCTGTGCGAGCTTGACGGCACGGAGGACGATGTCAGCAGCCAGGTTGAAAGAGTTGAGCAACTGCTGGCAGCATCGGGTGCAAAGGAAATCCGCCTCGCCGCAGATGAACTCGAGCGCGTGCGCTTTTGGTCCGGACGCAAGAATGCATTCCCGGCGATGGGCCGCATTTCACCGGATTATTACTGTATGGACGGGACCATTCCACGCAAGGAACTTGGCAGGGTCCTGACAAAAATATCCCGGCTATCCATAAAACACGAACTCAGGGTCGCCAATGTTTTTCACGCCGGCGACGGCAACCTGCACCCGTTGATCATGTATGACGCCAACAATCCGGATGAATTCAGACGGGCCGAGGCTTTCGGCGCTGACATACTCGACGAGTGCGTGGCGGTCGGCGGCACGATTACCGGCGAGCACGGTGTCGGGGTCGAAAAAATTGACCGTATGTGTGTGCAGTTCGATGACGATACCCTGTCACAGTTCCGGGCGGTACGCCGGGCCTTTGATCCGGACGGCCTGCTGAACCCGGACAAGGCCGTGCCCACCCTTGCACGTTGTGCCGAGTTCAATGCAATGCACGTACACCACGGCAAGTTGCCACACCCCGAACTGGAGCGCTTCTGATGCCGGACCGCGCCACTGAAATCGCGGCGACTGTAAAAGCTGCTTTTGAGCAGCAGACACCGCTGAACATCATCGGCGCCGGGACGAAGTCTTTCCTCGGACGCGAAGCCGTTGCTGCCGGGCGGCTTGATGTCACCGCACACAACGGTATCGTCGAATACGACCCCGCCGAACTGGTCATGGTCGCGCGTGCCGGAACGCCGTTGCTGGAAATCGGAAAGGTGCTCGAGACGAACCGGCAGATGTTCGGATTTGAACCGCCGTTTGTCGATGCAGGCGCAACCCTTGGCGGGGCCGTGGCTGCGGGACTGGCCGGACCCCGGCGAGCCTATACCGGCGCTGTGCGTGATTTCATGCTGGGCGCCACGTTTGTCAATGGTAAAGGCCAGGTCATCACCGCCGGTGGCAAGGTCATGAAAAATGTCGCGGGTTTTGACTTGTTCCGGCCAATGGCCCGCTCAATGGGCACACTGGGTGTACTGCTGGAGGTCGCCTTACGGGTGTTGCCGTTACCGGAGTTTGAAAAAACCCTGTTACACAAGGAAACAGATGAACTGACTGCGCTGCAAAAAATGAACCAGTGGCCGCTGCAGACGCAGGCCATCAGCGCGACCAGCTGGGATGGCCAGCACATCCGTATCCGCCTGTCGGGTTCGGCATCCGGTATAGAACAGGCACGCACACAGATTGGCGGAGATTTTGTCGATGGAACAGACTACTGGCACGACCTCAACAATTTCAAACTGGACTTTTTCCAAAACAAAAGCAATCTCTGGCGCGTCTGCCTTGCACCGATGAGCGAGCCCCTCGGCATAAACGGCCATCAGTTGATCGACTGGGGCGGTGCGCAACGCTGGCTCAAAAGCGACGAACCCGAGGTGGCGATACGCCTGCGGGCCAGCCGCTTGAGCGGTTATGCCGAATGCTTCAGCAACAGCCCTGAGATTGCCACTTTTCACCCGCTGGAGGGGAATATACTGGCTGCCAACCGGCAATTCAAAGCCGCACTCGACCCATTGGGTATCCTGAACCCCGGACGCCTGTACCCGGAACCGCAACAGCATGCAGATCAAGCTCGATAAAAGGTTCGAAAGTGAGGCCTGGGCACAGGAGGCCGGAAGCATCGTGCGTAAATGCGTGCACTGCGGCTTTTGCAACGCGACCTGCCCCACTTACCAGTTGCTCGGAGATGAAGCAGATGGACCGCGCGGCCGGATATACCTGGTCACCCAGTTGCTGGAAGGCCAAGCGGCCAGCGAGCAGGCGCGCACCCACCTCGACCGTTGCCTTCTGTGCCGCGCCTGTGAGACCACCTGCCCCTCCGGTGTCTCCTACGGACGTTTACTGGAGACGGGCAGGCACATGCTGGAACAACAGCGGCCACGCTCCGGGCTCGACTGGCTGAAACGCAAAGTCATGACCACCGTGATCCCGCGCAACCGCCTGTTGCAAACCGGCGTCAACCTGGCGAGGCCGATACGTGCTTTGCTGCCTTCGGTACTTTCCAGTCAATTGCCGTTAACGGGCAAGAACCTGACCCGGCCACGCACCAATCACGCTCGCAAAATGCTGCTGCTGGAGGGCTGCGCACAGGCGAGCCTGACCCCGGAGACAAACGCCGCGGCCGCCAGGGTGCTCGACCGGTTTGGCATCACGCTGGTTTCGGAAAACCGGCGCGGCTGTTGTGGTGCGGTCCGTCTGCATACGTCCGAACGGGAAAAAGGACTCGATGACATCAGGCAGCGAATCGATACCTGGTGGCCATCCGTAGGCGCGGGCCTTGAGGCGATTGTCTCCACTGCCAGCGGATGCGGGGTGACCGTCAAGGACTATGGCGAACTGCTGAAAGACGACCCGGAATATGCCGGCAAGGCGATGCGGGTGGCGCAACTGGCCGTGGATATTTCGGAGGTCATCGGCGCCGAATTGCAGAAATCACCACCCGCCCTGAAACTTGCCGCCGACCTCAAAGTCGCATTCCACAGCCCCTGCACACTGCAGCATGGTCAGAAGTTGAACGGCCGGGTTGAAGCATTGCTCAGACTGACGGGCTTTAAACTCGTGCCGGTTGCCGACCCTCACCTGTGCTGCGGTTCTGCTGGTACATACTCGGTGCTGCAACCGGTCTTATCAGGCCGCTTGAAAACGGATAAACTGGCCAATTTACAGGCCCATTCGCCGGATATCATTGCGACGGCAAACGTGGGCTGTCAACTCCACTTGCGCAAAGATTCAAAAATACCGGTGATACACTGGATAGAGCTTCTGGACACGCTGAAAGGATCATAAATGGATGTAATGCATATCAGGGGCGGTATTCCGCTGAACGGAAGCGTCGCCACAAGTGGCGCCAAGAACGCAGCCCTGCCCTTGCTGTTTGCCACGTTGCTGGCCGAAGGCGAACACACCTTTGAAAACGTTCCGAATCTCAAGGACATCGACTCGACCGAGTTGTTGTTGAATCACCTCAACTGCAAAACTGTAAGAAACGGAACGCAGTTGAAGGTTTATGTGAAACGGCCGGAAAATATCGTTGCGCCCTATGACATCGTGCGCAAGATGCGCGCCAGCATCCTCTGCCTCGGCCCCCTGCTGGCACGCTATGGCGAAGCCAAGGTGAGTCTGCCCGGCGGTTGTGCCATCGGTTCCCGACCTATCAACCTCCATATTGAACCGCTGCGGCAACTCGGCGCGCAGATCGAAATCGAAAATGGTTACGTCATCGCCAGGGCCAAAAAGCTCATGGGTGACCGCATCGTATTCGATTTTGCCACCGTCGGCGGCACTGAAAACATCATGATGGCCGCATGTCTTTGCAGCGGTACTACGATCATGGAAAACGTCGCCAAGGAACCCGAAATCGTCGACCTCGCGCGTTGCCTGCGCGGCATGGGCGCAAAGATTGAGGGTGAGGGCAGCAGCGTCATTACCATCGAAGGTGTCGAGGAACTGCAACCGGCCAGGCACACGGTCATTCCCGACCGCATAGAAGCGGGAACGCTATTGATCGCCGGGGCGATCACGGGTGGTGACGTCAAGGTCACCCATTGCGTGCCCAAGGATATCGACTCTTTGATCAACAAGCTGGTCGATTGCGGCTTCGAGATCGAAACCGGCGCAGATTGGGTACGCGTCAAGCCCTGTTCACAATGGTCTGCAATCGACGTGGATACAGCGCCGCACCCCGGTTTCCCAACCGACCTCCAGGCCCAATTCATGGCGCTGATGACGCAGGCCAGCGGAACCTCGGTAATCACCGAGCGAATCTTTGAAAACCGCTTTATGCACGTACAGGAACTGGCCCGCATGGGTGCCAACATCACGCCAAAATCGCAGGTGGCTGTGGTGCGCGGCAAGAAAGGCGGTCTCAGCGGGGCACCGGTTATGGCGACCGATTTACGCGCCAGCGCCTGCCTGATCCTGGCGGCTATGGCCACCCAGGGGCAAACCACGGTAGCCCGTATCTACCACCTTGACCGTGGTTACGAAAAACTGGAAGTCAAACTACAGGGCCTGGGCGCACACATCGAGCGGTGCGCCGTTTGAGACGCCAGAGCAGGTATTTATCAATCGGATCCTTCGGCCATGCTGAATAGCAACACGCCTCCAGCGGCGCAAATCCTGGCCTTTTACCAGTTGAAATTAATGGCAGCAACCGGACCGCTATAGGTCATCTTGGTACTGCCTACCCAATCCGCGCTGTCGACATCGACGTGCAAATTAAAATATTGCCAGGACAAATCGAAGCCAACGTGGTCCCAAGCCTGATAACCGACCCCGGCAGAAGCATTCCACAGACCGCCGTCATAATCGCCGATACTGGCGCTGATCCAGTCTACCCTGCCGTGCAGCAACCAGTGTTTGGCGGGTGAAAAGTTATACCACCCGCCGATATTCGGCAGTATCTGACTGCCACCGACGTCTGCGCGCCGGACCCCCGTTGTTTCATCATTGAACTTTGCTTCGCCTTCAATGTATGCAGAAATATCCAGGTTATGAATACCGACTCCAAGGCCAAAATCATGCTGCTCGTTTTTGATAATAGACCGGCCGAGAAATACACGGGTGACAGCCAGCTTGACGCCTGCCTCGGCATAGGTGCCTTTTTGGAAGGTCAGATCCTCCCATTCGATATCTTCATCCAGTTCAGCGCTACCCGTGGCCTTGTTACTGAAATACTGCCCCCACAGGCTCCACTTTTTCTCACCGCCGAAGTTCCAGCGTAACTGCCCATTGAAAAAACTGCTGTGATTACTGACACCAAGTGCGTCATTGAAATCCACATCATCTCCGGGATTGCCGATGGCGTCCGACTCAATATCAAAAGAGTTGGACGATCTCATGTAGCCAAGTGAGGCGTAAAAAGTGTCGGAAAGCACCGGATGATAATCGTAGTCCTGGGCCAACAAGGTGCCGGGAACCGCCAAAAGGATCATGCAATGCAGGAAAAGGGGGAATCTATTTTTCATGAGGGCTTCACTTCAGTAAATACCTGTGATTAAAATAAGTGTGATTCGGGGTGTGAAAACGTGATTATATAGCAACACGCGCGCACCGTTAAACGTACACGTCAGGATCAGTCTTCTTTCCTGCCAAATGACCTGTCGAGTGGAATCAACAGGGTGACGACAAACGATGGCAGCGTCGCAACCATCACCCAGATAAAGAAATACTGGTAACCCAGTAACTCCTGTAGCCAGCCGCTGAACATACCCGGCAGCATCATGCCAAGCGCCATGAAACCGGTGCAGATAGCGTAATGGGCGGTCTGGTGGGCGCCGTTGGAGATGTACAGCATATAGAGCATGTAGGCCGCAAAACCGAAGCCGTAGCCGAACTGCTCGACGCCCACGGCGAGGTTGATAACCAGGAGACTGCCGGGCAGCACAGTGGAAAGGAATACGTAGACAAGGTTGGGCAGGTTGATCGCGAGAACCATCCAGAACAGCCAGTACTTCAAACCATTGCGCGCGGCCAGGAAACCGCCCAGCAGTCCGCCCAGGGTGAGCATGACGACGCCGATCGTCCCGTAGGCAAAGCCGACCTGCCCGGTATTCAGCGCCAGTCCGCCGAGTTCCGGTGCGTCCAGCATGAAAGGCGCCGCGAGTTTGACCAGTTGCGCTTCTGCAAACCTGAACAGCAACAGGAATGCCAGGATCAGGCCGATTTTGGGCCTTTTGAAAAAGGCTGCGAAGGTTTGCAGAGACTCCCGTATGACTTCTGCAAAACTTTCATGCAACCGCGGGACGTCCTCGACGGGCCTGGGTAAAACAAACCGGTGCCACGCAAAAAAGATCACGAACATGCCCGCCATGACATAGAAGGTAAACGCCCAAGCCATGGCCGTGCCCGGTTCAGCCGAAACCCCGGCGCCCGCCACAAAAAGCGCGTCTTTTGACCGCATGACCTTTTCCAGCACACCGGCCAGCATGATCAACAGACCCTGGCCGGCGATCATTGCCAGGCGGTAGAAGGTGCTCCTGATACCCACGAACCAGGTCTGGTCATGCTTGGAAAGACCCAGCATATAAAATCCGTCCGCCGCGATATCATGCGTGGCCGAACTGAAAGCCAGCAACCACAGAAAAGCCAGTGATAACCTGAAAAAGTTATCCGCCGGCAGGGTCAGCGCCACGCCGCCGAGACCGGCCCCGATCAACAACTGCATCGCGATGATCCAGCTTCTTTTTGTCCGCAGAATATCGACAAACGGACTCCAGAACGGTTTGATGACCCAGGGCAGGTACAACCAACTGGTATAAAGCGCAATATCGGTATTGGATATGCCCAGCCGCTTGTACATGATCACCGCGACCGACATGACGACCACGTAGGGTAATCCGCTGGCGAAATACAGGCTTGGAATCCACGCCCAGGCGGCCGGTTTTCTTTCCGTCCCGTCTTTCTGACCTATTTGACCGGTCACTTTGGAGCAGGGCCCGAATCACCCGGATGCTGACCAGATAGTCTGGCCCGGCACATCTTCAGACAACCCATCACAGGTTCGTTAACCAGCGTGACCCCGGCGGGCGGGCGCTTGATGTGGTTCAGCCTGACCAGCAGTTCATCACGAAAAAGCTGGCTGCTGCAGACGACACCTCCGGCCAGTGCGAGTGGATAGGGACGCTTAAACGCCAATGCCTTTGCAACCGCCGCCACCAGTTTAATGGTCTCCGTAACCGCCCCGGTGACAATTCTTCGCGCCACCTTGTCGTGCAGCGCGGCGGCCTCCATGACAATCGGCGCGAGCGCCGCAACCGCACGCCTTGTGTCAGGGCCTGCGGACACCTCACTGAGAATGCTCCTGGGATCCTCCGTCCCGAGTTGATCCAGCACCATTTCCGACAACAGGGTTTCCGGACCGATGTCATCGCTCGCCTCGGCTACCGCTGCAAGGGCCTTGTAACCGAGATAGAACCCGCTGCCCTTGTCGCCGAACCAGTGCCCCCAACCGCCCTTGGTGACCGACTGGCCGTTGGGGTCGACACCGAGCGCGACGGAACCGGTGCCAACGATCAATGCGATACCCCAACCTTCATTCGTACCATGGGCGAGCACCGGCAGGGCGTCGTGGACAGTATCCATGCTCAATGCGAGCTTGCGGTGTTCCGCCCAGTGGCTGACGTCTTTCTGCACATCGGGTGAAGTGCTGCCGGCCAGCGCCAGCACCGCATAGTCGAGACACCTGCCCGTCACGCCGGCCGCGCTCATGGCTTCGTCAATCGCATGATCAAGGCTGTTGAGTGATTGCTCCTTACCCGATAATCTCAGGTTGGACGGTCCGCCACGGCCACGGCCGAGGATGGAAATCTGCCCCGCGTCATCGAGCGCGGCGACCAGCGCAAGGGTCTTCGAACCACCGCCATCCACACCCAGCACAAGCCGCGACGCGCCCGCAGCATCTGCGTCAGAAAAATACCCGGTTGAAACTGTAGTCATCATACCCCTGCCCCGCCGCTCGGCTGTCCAGACTCCAACGCACGCCGCAAGTGCCCCCCGGACACTTCCAGGCGCTCACGCGCGGCCTGCGGCGAAATACGCAATTGATGTGAAACGACGGCGGTTTTGACCTCGCCATCGCACGCTTCCAGGAGACGTACGGCCTGCGAACCACCGCAGTCCGTCAGTGTTGCGACAATCCGCTGCGCCCGTTCGGCCAGCTTGACATTGCTGGCGCGGAGATCGACCATCAGGTTGCTGTAGGTCTTCCCCAGGCGCACCATGGCGCCGGTGGTGAGCATGTTCAGCACCATCTTGGTCGCCGTTCCGGCTTTGAGACGCGTAGAGCCTGTCAGCACTTCCGGACCGACCAGCGGGATGATATTCAAGTCGGCGTGCGGGACAAGCTCTGCGTCATGGTTGCAACTGAAACCGATCGCACAGGCGCCGGTATCACGGGCGAAATCCAGCGCACCGATCACGTAGGGCGTACGCCCACTCGCCGCGATGCCGACAACCACATCACCGGCGCTGAGCCCGATCTTCTGCAGGTCCTGCTTTCCCGCCAACCTCGAATCCTCTGCTCCCTCTACCGCCTTGACCAGCCCCTCTGGACCTCCGGCGATCAAGCCGACGACCTGCTCCGGATCGGTATTGAAAGTGGGCGGGCATTCTACCGCGTCGAGTACACCGAGGCGACCGGACGTGCCGGCGCCGACATATATGAGCCGGCCACCCTTGCCAAGCCGATCCGCGATCACGTCGATGGCGTGCGCGATGTTTTCCGCCACGGCAGCCACCGCGAGCGCAACCTTCTCGTCCTCGGAGTTGATCAACTTGACAAGCTCAAGTGAGGTAAGATTATCCAAATCCTCCGTGCGGGTATTGCGCGTCTCTGTCGTCAACATGCCAAGGGTGGTCTCAATGGAATCTGTCATGGCGCTTGTCCGTATATTCAAATCCAGGCTTTTGCCGTTCGGCCTTGGCGTGTTGTGGTCCTGCTGCGTTGCTGTTGCCGCGGCCAATGCAGCCGAACCGGTCGAAGCGGAAGCGGCAAACTTCCCCGGTTCCGCTGTCCTGACCGGCATCGACGTACTTGAAAAAGAAGGTTTCAAACCACTCGCCGGCCACAATATTGGCCTGATCACGAACCAGACCGGTATCAATCGAAACGGGATCAGCGATATCCAACTCCTGCATGCGGCAGGCAATGTCAATCTGCTCGCCATTTTTAACCCTGAACACGGTCTTTTTGGCAAGCTTGATGTGGAGTCGATTGAAAACAGCCGGGATCCCGTCAGCGGTATAAATGTTTATAGTCTCTACGGCAGCACCCGCCGGCCAACCCGAGAGATGCTCAACGGCATCGATACGCTGGTGTTCGACATCCAGGATATCGGCACCCGCTTCTATACCTATATTTCCACCATGGGAAATGCCATGCAGGCGGCAGCCGTAAACGGTGTGCGTTTCGTCGTGCTCGACCGCCCCAACCCGATCAACGGTGTCACCGTCAGCGGACCGGTGCTGGACAAGGGCAAGCAGTCGTTTGTCGGTTTTCACCGTCTGCCGGTTCGCCACGGCATGACCATCGGTGAACTCGCCCTTATGTTCAAAGCCGATTTGCAGCTCGATCTCGATCTCGAGGTCATCCCGCTCGAAGGCTGGAGACGGACGGAATATTTTGATGAAACGTTTCTGCCGTGGATTAACCCGTCCCCCAATATGCGCAGTCTGACCGAAGCCCTGCTCTATCCGGGTATCGGTCTGCTCGAAACCACCAACCTGTCGGTAGGGCGCGGCACAGACACCCCCTTTGAATTGTTCGGCGCGCCCTGGCTCGATGGCGTACAACTGGCGGCGGACCTCAACCGGCTCAATTTGCCGGGCGTGGCCTTTTCTCCACTGCAATTCACACCCGATGCCAGCAAATATAAAGCTGAATTGTGTAACGGCGTTGCTATCCGTATCACCGACCGTACGCGCTTTGACCCGTTGCGTGCGGGTCTCGAGATTGCCGTTGAGTTGCAGCGGAGTTACCCGCGCCAATGGGAGATCGACAGTTATATCAGGCTGCTCGGCAGTGAAGCCGTGCTCGAGGCAATTCGCGGCGGGTCCGGCTACACCGAAATCCTGGCGATTTACACGCCCGCTCTCGAAGCATTCAAGCAGCGGCGTCTGCCGTACCTGATCTACCCCTAGACACGTTCCAAAGGCCTGTCCGGCTTTTCCGGCAAGCGCAAACGGCCTGTTTCCGCGTGGATGATGGCGGTCCGTGTCACACATCATGGCTGCGCCCGAACCTTTCTTTCAACGATTGGTTCTGCAAATGGGTCCAGTCGTAGTAATCCCTGTTTTTCAACTCGCCCGATGCAGCCTCGTCCAATAATACGGTCACCCTTTCATGCATCTGCAGCATGGACGCCGGGCACATCGCGGTAACCGGACCCTCGATCATTTTTGCGACCGCGCCGGCTTTCTTTGTGCCGGTCGCCAATAGCAGGATCCCACGTGCGTCCATGATGGTCGCAATACCCATGGTGAGCGCCAGCTTCGGCTGGAATTCGTCGGTCGAAAACAGCCGGCTGTTGTCCTCGACGGTTTGCCGGGTCAGGGTTTTGACCCGGGTCCTGGAGTTGAGGCTCGAACTGGGTTCGTTGAAGCCGATATGACCGTTGCCCCCAATCCCAACGATCTGCAGATCGATACCGCCGGCGGCGAGTATTTTCTGTTCGTATCGCGGGCCGACCAGCACGGGGTTCTGGCCTTCCGCGCATTCCGGCAGAAAGGTGTTATGCGGGTCGATATCGACGTGGTCGAAAAACTCGCGCTTCATGTAGGCCCGGTAACTCTGCGGATTGTCGGGGGTGACGCCGAGGTATTCATCGAGGTTGAAACTGCTTGTGCGTTTAAATGAAATTTCACCCGCCCGGTGCCTTGCCACCAGGCAGCGGTACAGCGCCAGTTGCGTTCCACCAGTGGCCAGACCCAGCACCGCCGCGGGAGACACACGCAGGAGTTCGGCCACCAGTTCCGCGCCCATCTCCGCAACACGCTCAGCACTTTTAAGAATAATGATTTCCATTACCCGCCTTCCACGCCATCGATCCAGGTGCGGAACAGGTTCAACTCATCATCCACCTCGATGAGATTTGCCCGGTAACCCGCACGGATATACCCCAACTCGCCCTCCATGCCCAGCGCGTGGGCGGGGTAAGTCGAACCCATCCGCAGCGCCTCCGTCGGGCTCAACCCGGTGAACCGGGCCGCGTTCCTGACCGCGCTGATCATGTTGAGATCGGACCCGGCCAGCGCCCCTGATTCCAGCCGGCAGCTGCCGTCAGAAACGGCAATCTCCTGCCCGTCAAAGCGGAAATGCCGGCTGCCTGATCCTACCGTCGCCATGGCATCGGTCACCAGTACCGAATAACCCTTGCGCTTGGCCGCCACCGCAACGGCGAAGGTGGCCGGGTGTATGTGCTGGCCATCGGCGATCATTCCGCACCAACTGTGCCGGTCCTCTAGCGCGGCGCCCACCATGCCCGGCTCACGGCTTTGCATCGGACCCATGGCATTGAACAGGTGTGTGAACCCGCGCAAACCGGCGGCCAGCGCCTCGCGGGTCTGCGCATAAGTTGCCGCACTGTGACCGCCAAACACATGCACGCCTTGCGCGGTCAGCCGCTTTATCATCGCGGGGCTGGTGCACTCGGGTGCGAGCGTGACCAACGTGACCGCCCCGGGCCGCGATGTGAGCAGTTCAAACGCAGCCTCGTCGAGTGGGCAAAATTTTTCCGACCGATGGATGCCGCTTTTATCCGGGTTCAGAAAAGGTCCCTCGAGATGGATACCGAGGACACCCGGAACCGCTGCGGAAATCGCTTGCCCGACCGCGGCGATCGCCTTTGTCATGGTTGCAAAATCGGTGCTGATCAAGGTCGGCAGGAAGCCGGTCGTGCCAAAGCGGCGGTGCGCCGCACCAATGGTGCCCAGTGTTTCCAGCGTGGGTGCGTCGTTGAACATGAGGCCGCCACCACCATTGACTTGCAGGTCGATCAGGCCTGGCGCCAGCATGTGTCCGTCGAGGTCGTGATGTGCAGTAATTGAAGCGGGCAGATCGGTTTCCGGCAGTAACGCGGAAATTTTCCCGCCCTCCAATATCACGGCGAGACCGGTATGCAGGCCCTGCCCGTCAAACACACGGCCATTGACGAGCGCTTTGGTCATGACGGCATGTCCTTGGCTTCGGAATCAGGAGATGCGGGGTCCGCCGGTGTCAGCAACTGGATCAGCCAGCCCGCAAGCCATGTCAGTAGAGAACCGACGGCGGCATACCAGGGCCAGTAAAGATCCGTACCGACCGCAAGCACTGTCAAACCTGCAACACCGACGACAAAACCCATCAGGGCGGCCGGCTGTTTTACACGCTTGACCGTAACGGCCAACAAAAACAGGCCCAATACAGGACCGCTTGCAAAACCAGCAATTTTCAGGACATTGAACACCGTGCTTTCCGTCGTTCCGATGATCCCCACCAGCGTGGCAATGGTGACCTGCAATATACCAAATGCGGCGGTTGCAATGCGACCGGCACGGAGTTGCAAGGCCTGGGGAATCTCACGCTTGCGCAAAGGCAGCCAGATGTCGCTGATCAACGCGGTTGCCGAAGAGTTGAGCGAACTGGACAGGGTCGACATGGCCGCCGCAAAAACCGCCGCCAGGGTCAAACCCGTGAGTCCGACCGGCATTGCATTGACGATGAAGTACGCGAACAGGCGGTCACCGTGTCCGTCCGCCATCGGATTAGCGCCGGGCGCCTGGGCATAGAACCCGGCCAGTGCAATACCGATGCACAGGAATACGGCGAATTGCAGAAAAACGATAAAGCCGCTGAACCCGAGACTCAAGGAAGCATCCCGCTGGCTTTTGGAGGAAAGGTAACGCTGCACCATCAACTGGTCGGTGCCATGTGTCGCCATGGTCAAAAATGCGCCACCGGCGACACCCGACCAGAACGTCATGCTGGGCTTGGTCAGGCTCAGGTCAAAATCGAAAAGACGGAGTTTATGCCCCTGTTCGGCAAAGTCCGCGAGGGCCGGCAAACCGCCCGGCATGTCCATGACGATGATCGTGAAAGCAACCACGGCACCCAGCATGTAAATGACAAACTGGATACCGTCGTTCCAGATGACGGACTTGGCGCCACCCACGAGCGTGTAAATGATGGTGATCAGGCCGAGCAGGATCACGGAAATGGTCAAATCCAGACCGAGCACGATCTGCAGCACCAGCGCGGTCAGAAAAAGCCGCAGTGCATCACTGAGGTTGCGTGTAATCAGAAACAGTACCGAGGTCAGGCGCCGGCTCAGCTTGCCGAAACGCGACTCCAGCACTTCGTAGGCAGTGAAGTTCTCAGAGCGAAAATAGATCGGCAACAAAACGTAGATAATGATAAAGCGCCCGACGATGTAACCAATCGCAATCTGCAGAAAAGTGAGGTTACCATTCACGGCCGCCGGGATGCCGGGCAAACTCAGAAAGGTCACCGTGCTGGTTTCTGTTGCTACGATCGACAACAGCAGCACACCCCAGGGCAACGAACGGCTGCCGAGGAAATAATCCGCCGACGTGCGCTGCCCGCGCCCGATCCACAAACCGAATGCCAGCACCGCCAGCAGGTAGGCAACCACGATCGAGGCGTCCAGCGGATGAATGTTCATGGAGAAGTTCATAACACGGTTTTCAGGCTCCTAAATTGCAATCGGCCCGGGTTACCGGGCCGATCACAAACAAACAACGACTGATTAACCGGACATTAAGCCCGGTTGGCTCAGAAGATGAACTTGGCCATCAGCTGTATCCGCCGCGGGTTGAACCAGGATCTTGGCTCACCAAAGCGGCCGCCGTTGACCCTGGGATCGATGTCATAAGCGGTCTGGCTGTTAAACACGTTGAAAATATCAGCGCGCAGCTGGATGTTATAACGGTCAGCGCTACCCAAATAGAAGTTCTGCGTATAGTTCAGATCCAGCTGGGTGTGTGCGCTGGTGCGACGTGAACCCGCAGGCTCGGCGTAACGGATGGTATCGCTGGTACTTCCGGTATACGCGCTGTAAAGCCTGTAATCCCACGCCTCCCAAGGCTGACCGGACTGGTACACAAGGTAAGCGCCGATACCTGCATTCCACTTCAGGTCGTAATAGCCGTAAATTTTGAACTGGTGAGGGCGGTCGCCACGCAATGTGCCATCCTTGAAGTTCCACAACTGGCGGCCCGCGCCATCGGCCAGGTTGGATGAGCCGATGAAAATATTTTGGTCATTGGACGTGGTCGTGTTGTCCTGGTCAAAGTTACCGGTGTATTCGCTGTACACGTATGAACCCTGCACGTAGAAATTATCACCGCGCCACTCGGCTTCGAGATTGAGCTCCCAGTAATCGGTATAGGCATCATCAAGTTGCGCGATAACGTAAGAGGAACCACCGACTTCCGCCCTGTACTCAGCCAGGTCCGGGATATACAGTTCCCTTGGAATTCCTGGAGGCGGATCGTAGTCTACCCGCGCGCTATTGTTGGTGTCTTCCCAGAAATTCCTGCCTTCGCGGTAACGGACGTGAGCCCGGCCAGTCAGACGGTCGGTAAACTCGTAGGTAGCGCCCAGAAGGAATTCATCGATATAACGCGGTTCGATGCCTTTCTGGAAGAATTTGCCCGACGAGGAACCCAATTGCTCGTAGAAAATATTGTTTCCGTTTTCATCAAAATAGCTACGGATTACCCTGCCGAGGTTGTTGCGCGCCCATGAAGCGGCCCTGGCCAGTGAACTGGCGGACGGATTGTAACGTGCATAGTTGGCAAACACCGTGGTCTTGTCATTGGCGTACCAGTTGATGCCGAGACGCGGCTGGACCATGTCGCTAAAGCTGACTTTCTTCATCAGGTAGCGGTTTCCTTCGGCCAATTCGTAGCCCGACACGTTATTGTTATTCTTCTTCAGACCCTGGCCATAGAGCTTGTCTTCGCTGACAAGGAAACCCATGTTGAACTCGAAGTCTCTCCAGCTAATGGTGTCATTGATTTCGAAGTCCCTGGACTTGGTCTGCGAATTGATGTTTGCATACGGAAAACCGTCAAAGCTCGCCTGCTGGGTATCTGTCCGGTAATAGTAAGGCACGCCATTTATCGTATCCCGGCCGGCATAAACAGAGATGATGCCCCAGCCGTTCGATGACCTCAGCAGGTCTTCCTGGATTTTTTCCTGATGGTAGCCAAAGTGCAGATCGTGGGTCACGGTCCGGCCTTCGATAGTGTAGTCGTAACCGATTTCGAAACTCTGGCGGGAATAGTCCTGGCTATTGATCTGGCTTGCGCCACCGACGGCGCCGCCACCGGTCTTCACGCCATTTTCTACATAACCAAAGGCGTCGATCAGCGGCTGGATGAACGCAGGGTCACCATCTGAGGGTATCGGCACGTTGAAATAGCCCATGGTATCCAGTGCGGCGGTATTCAGGTTGTCACCGATCGAAAGCGGGAAATTTAACAGGTTATCGGGCAAGCTGGAGGTATTGAGCTGGAAATCCGTAAATTTGAAATAGGCATTGCTCTGGTCATTGATGACCCATGAACCTTCAAAGATGCCGATATCCTGCGACGACTCGTCACCGACCGACAACGAAGCCGCCTCGTAGGTGCCAACACTGGCGTTCTCCGCGGTGGTATCGGAAGTACGGTAGCTGGCGTCGAACAACAAAGCGTCCGTCGGCGCCCATGTCAGCTTGCCAAAGTATTCGTCCTTGACGCTCTTGTAATTGGGTACTTCACCGTATGCGTTGGCGCCGTTGTCACGTTTGACTTCAGGACGGTAGTAGGAACCGTAAAAATACAGTTTTTCCTTGATGATGGGTCCGCCGATACTGGCCACGATCCACGATTTGTCCTCGTCGAAATCCTGGGCGGTATCATTTTTCCGGGAACTGGTCATGCCTGCCGTTTGTGTCTGGTAGCTGGCGCTGCCATGGAACTCGTCGGTACCGGATTTGCTGATCGTATTGATCTTGAAACCACCGGAGCGGTTGAAGCCGATTGCCTTCGCACCACCGCGGACGATAGACACCTGGTCAATGTCATGGGTGGACGGTTCGGCAGAAAGGGTGCCGAACAATGGTAGAGAAACGTCGACGCCGTCAAACTGGTAAGTGTTGTCCTGGCCGCTGCCGCCCGCGCTCGGGCCACGAACCGTGTCCTCGGAGTACTGCACACCTGGAATCAACTTGACCAGGTCGCGGTATTCCTGACCCACTGGCAAGGCGTCAAACGTATCATTGCTAATCGCTGCTGAAATGGATGCATCACCGGTCGTCGCCGACAACATGCTTGTGCCAACAACCACGACCTCCTCCATCACGGCCTCGCTCGCGGAAAAATCTACCGCAAGATTGATGAACGCCCGCTGCTGCAACAGCACTTCGGTCTGACGAACCCGGGTTGAACCGTCTTTCAGCGTATAGGTGACGGTATAGGTGCCCACGGGCAAAAACGGCAGCGAATAGTCACCGTTGGCCGATGTCGTATCGGTACGCATGCCCGGCAAATTCGGGCTGGTTGCCTCAATGCTGACGTCAGCAACGGGCGAACCATCGCTCGCATCGGTCACCTTACCGGCGATCTCACCGGTCTGTTGCGCAAGCAGTGGTGTGGTAAAAAATGCCGCTATGATGCCGACCAACATCAGCACCCATAACGCCTTGCTTTCTTTTACTAGCGATCTTCTCAACATTGATTGACTCGTCATGATGTAGTACCCGCTCGAATGATTAAGTTAAGAAATTGTTATTGCTTTGTGGCTAAAATAGCATTACCGGCGAGAAAGTAAAGAATTATTTATTCCTTTGTGCTATTTTTTCGACCTTGAAATCAAGGTTTGCCGGTGCATTCCGGAGTATTCCGCGATTCACGGGCCAAGCCACGCAAAACGATGGAACATGAATGACTGAAATAGAACCCCGCACCAGGTATTGCGTAAGGCATTTGGTTGCCCCGGCGACACTTTTGGCCCTGCTGGCAAACTGTCTCGTGCTTTTGTCCGGCTGCGCCTCGCAAAATGCCGTGGTGGTTCCATCCGTTAACCAGGACACGCGGGTCAGGATCATTGTCATCCATCACACCAGCAGCAATTTCCAGGACTCACTCAATATCCTGACAAAGGACTCCGGCAACCCCGTCAGTTCGCATTACCTGGTACCGGAACCCAACGATGCCAGTTACACGGATAACAAATTGAAGCTCTACAAGCTGGTGCCGGAAGAAGACCGCGCCTGGCACGCCGGCAAAAGTTACTGGGCGGGCAAAACCGCATTGAATGACATGTCCGTCGGTATCGAGATAGTCAACCAGACCTACTGCCGCAAATCGGAACTGGCGACTCCAGCGGATGCAACCGATCAGGCACCGGACACCATCTGTTTTTACCCGGATTTTGCCGAATCGCAAATGCAAATGCTGATCGATCTGCTCAAGGGCATCACGGCGCGTCACACCGAGGTCAAACCGACCGACATCGTCGGCCACTCGGATATCGCACCACAGCGGAAAATCGATCCGGGCCCGCGCTTTCCGTGGCAGAGGCTCTACCAACTTGGTTTTGGCGCCTGGTTCGACGACGATACCGTCTTTAAGTACTGGGAACAGTTTCGGCTGCACCAGCCGCCGACGCTGACATTGCAGACCGCTTTACACGAATACGGCTATGAAATCGAGCTGAACGGTATGCACGACGAGCAGTCCCGCAACGTGGTGCGTGCATTCCAGATGCATTTCCGGCCCTGGCTGGTGAACCGCGAGTTCGACGCCGAGACCGTCGCCATCCTCTATGCACTGCTGGAAAAGTACCGTCCTGAAAAGCTCGAACTGCTGCAGTCCATGGATGAATCGCCGGCGGCGGCCGGGGGCTAGAGGCCTGCCCTGTGCGAATTATATATTCACTGCCAGACCGTTTGAACGGCGGTGACAAAAATGTTTGTTGTGCTGTGGGATACACAGTTTTAGAATAATTTATTCTTGATAGCTGAATATTTCCGCCCTGCCCGGCGCATTTGGGGAATATTAAAACATAGTATCAAAACGTCCGGGCCGGTTGCAGACAGGCAACGAGCGGCACTTATCCATCAGATTATGGTGACCATGAAATGAAAATTCGAAGTATCCGCTTCGGTATGCTGAACGTGCCGTTGAAAACACCCTTCAAAACCGCGATGCGCACCGTCAAGGAAATTGAAGACGTGGTGGTGATCATCGAAACCGACACCGGTCACACCGGCTACGGCAGCGCACCGGCGACGGCGGTCATCACCGGTGACACCCACGGTTCCATCATCGAGGCCATCCGCAAGATAATCGGCCCGGCGTTGATCGGGCGGGACATCGCCGATCTGAATAACCTGACCCATATCGTTCAACACGCGATCGTCAGGAATTTCAGCGCCAAGGCTGCCATCGAGATCGCGATCTACGACCTCTACGGCCAGTTGTACAACGCACCCCTGTATAAACTTCTCGGTGGCGGCGAAAACGTCATCACCACCGATATCACCATCAGCGTGGATTACATCGACAAGATGGTCGAAGACACCCTTTCCGCAATCGACCTCGGTTTCGAAATACTGAAGGTCAAGGTTGGTAAAGACCCCGCGCTGGACATCGAACGCATCAAGGCCATCTATGCCGCTGTCAATGAACGCGCCCTGATCAGGCTCGACGCCAACCAGGGCTGGACACCGAAGCAAACCGTCTACGTTATGCGAGCGCTCGAGGACAGCGGCGTGCATCTCGAACTGCTCGAACAACCGGTCCGGGGAGATGACATCGATGGCATGAAGTACGTCACGCAACGGATTCACACCCCCGTCATGGCCGATGAAAGCTCATTTGGACCCAAGGAAGCTTTGGAATTGATCAGGAACCGCGCTGCCGACATCATCAATATCAAGCTAATGAAAACCGGTGGTATTTCCAATGCCATCAAGATCGCCGACATCGCCGGTATCTACGGCGTCAACTGTATGATCGGTTGCATGCTGGAATCCAGCATCGGAGTGGCCGCAGCGGCCCACATCGCGGTGGCGAAGTCCTCGGTCATCACCAAGGTCGACCTGGATACACCCTTTTTGGCAAAGTTCGACCCGGTCACCAGCGGCGTGGTATACAACAACTCGGAGATCAGGATTACCGACAAGCCCGGTCTCGGCATCAGCAAGATCGATAATTTGACGATGCTCGATTTCTAGAACATTAAAAGCAATACGCTTTTGTCCATGCGCTGCTCTGAGCGGGGGTCATCACCGGTGACATCACCGGTGACACCCACGGTTCCATCATCGAGGCCATCCGCAAGATAATCGGCCCGGCGTTGTTCGGGCGGGACATCGCCGATCTGAGGGAAGGAAATCGAGACATCCATCGAAAGGAAATCGAAGGAAATCGAGACATCCATAATTTAAAGGAAAGGAAATCGAGACATCCATAATTTAAAGGGAAATCGAAAAGGGAAATCGAGAAAAAGGGAAATCGAGACATCCATAATTTCAAAGAAGGAAATCGAGACATCCATAATTGGAAATCGAGATTGGAAATCGATGGGGAAATCGAAATATGGGGAAATCGAGACATCCATGATTCAACACAATAAATTTCAATAATCTCAACAAAATTCACTATTGCTTTATGTACAAATGAATCAAATCTTGTTGGCGCGGTCAGTAAAACTGCGTAATAAAATCTTTTTGAGCGCAAACCGGCCAGAATTTGCCAGTTTGTGGAATGTTTAGTAACTCGAAGACTCGAGATTGTTACTGAAGTTTACTGCTTATACCTTTTCCGGCCAGAGTTGTCTGCCAAGCGCCTGGCCTTTTACAAAACTTCGCCCAAGCGACCGAGCAAACGACTTCAACATACTCACAGTCCCGAGCGCAGAAAATGTCGGTTGATCCGCCTTGCTCAGGTAATCAAGTACAGGTGATGTATCCATCCCTAGACGCGTCAGTAAGGGTGGTGTGTGAGCCGGAATATATCCCCGCTTATTGCGTTTAATTTCCCTGCCTGCCCAATCAACCAGTTCCAGGTAGTCCTTGAGTCCAAACGGGATGCCGTCATCATCATTGTCTGCAAACGGTCTCAGGCAGGAATCCTCCGGACGAAGAATGCGCTCCTGTACGGATGTGTAATCCGATTGCTCCGGTGTTTTGGCCATCGCTGCACGAATGGGATTTAAGTCGACGTATGCCATACATGCCAGTACGGCGCGTGCATCCAACAGTGCTTGAGATTTAAACCGACCTTCCCAGAACCGGCCAGTACAGTGATCTTCTGCATTCGCCAATCGTGCGATGGGCTCGTTCAGGCAACGCATGAACCAGGACAGGTCAGCAAGCCGCTGACGCCAGGTTGATAAAAGATTCGCAATATAGTCCAGCTCAGGTTCGGTCAGATCTGCATTTCCGAGGAATTGGTGCATGAGCACTGGTCCGGAAAATATCTGCAGCCAACGTCTGGCCACTTCGAGATCAGACCACTGTTTTGCTTGTTCTGCATCTATATGCACCACCACATGGTAGTGGTTGCTCATGATCGCAAAGGCGCACAAATCAACCGCAAATAGGGAACACAACAGCTTGATGCGATCGACGATCCACTGGCGGCGATGTTCAAAATCAAAGCCGGTGTGGGAGTCCTTGCCACACAGGAAGGCCCGCCGGACGCATCGGGAGATGCAATGGTAATAGGGCGTGTCTTCCAGCGAGACTTGACGGTTTCTGGGTTGAGGCATACGGCTTAGTGTAAAAAGTTGCTTGTAGTGACAATAGGGCTAAGTTGCGTTGAATCTTGTAGGATGATCGATGGGATGTGGGTGTCGCGTTTTTTTGATAGGGCGTGTCTTCCAGCGAGACTTGACGGTTTCTGGGTTGAGGCATACAGCTTAGTGTAAAAAGTTGCTTGTAGTGACAATAGGGCTAAGTTGCGTTGAATCTTGTAGGATGATCGATGGGATGTGGGTGTCGCGTTTTTTTCTTGCGTTTTTTTGCTGTTTTTTTGCTGTCCGCGTTTTTTTCGCGTTTTTTTTGTGGGTGTCGCGTTTTTTTTTTGTTTGTTGGCTCGTTTTTTTTCGCGTTTTTTTCGCGTTTTTTTTCGCTTGTTGCGTTTTTTTTCGTCGTTTTTTTCGTTTTTTTGCTCGGCGTTTTTTGTCGGTAGCTCAACGCTTACGCAGCCAAAATGGCCAGGGATCGAAACCCGACCTCCAGTAATTAACCGGCTGGCTCGGAAAAGGTCCTTACGGCAACTAACCGAAAAGTAACTTGCAGATGTACACGGCGCTGAGCGCGCCTACCGCGTCGGCCGTCAGGCCGGCCACCAGTGCATGGCGGCTGCGGGTGATGGATACGGAGCCGAAGTAGACAGCCAGCACGTAAAAAGTGGTTTCGGACGAGCCGAACATGGTGGCGCCTATTTTTGCAGGCATTGAATCGGCGCCGTACTCATTGACGAGATCGGTCAGCAGGCCCAGCGACCCGCTGCCGGACAAGGGACGCATCAATGCAAGCGGCAGGTTTTCAGGCGGAAAGCCGATCAGGTTCAGCAGCGGGGCCAGCAAGTCCAGTAACAGGTCCAAAGCACCCGATGCCCTGAACATGCCGACGGCCACGAGGATGGCGACCAGGTAGGGGATGATCCTGACGGCGATGGTGAACCCATCCTTGGCGCCTTCGACAAAGACCTCGTAAACCTTGACCTTTTTTACGCTGATCGCGTAAAGCGGAATGCCGACCAGCAACAACGGGATGATGTATCTTGCTCCGGCGTTGAGACTGCCAACGATCGACTCGATCATGACCCGCTTTCCACTGAAAACATTTTCCGTTTCTCCAGCAGCCTGGCCATTAAAATTGCGGTAATGGTCGATGCGAGTGTCGCCAGTATCGTCGGCACAAATATCTGGCTGGTGGTCACACCCATCAGCGCGACCACGGTCGCCGGTACGATGATCTGCACACTGGACGTATTGATCGCCAGGAACATCACCATGGCGTTGGTGGCGGTGTCTTTCTGCGGATTGAGTTCCTGCAGCTCTTCCATGGCTTTCAGACCGAGCGGTGTCGCGGCATTGCCGAGTCCGAGCATGTTGGCGGACATGTTCAGCACGATCGAACCAATCGCGGGATGATCTTCGGGGACGTCGGGAAACAGGCGGATGGTGATCGGTCTCAGACCCCTGGCGATGATCCTGATCAGGCCGGACGCCTCGGCGATCTTCATGATACCCAGCCACAGGGCCATGATGCCGATGAGCCCGATGGAAATCTCCACCGCTGTCTTTGCCATACCGATGGCGGCTTCGGTGACCGCGTCGATCCTGCCGGTGATGATGCCGGCGATCAGGCTGATGGCCATCATTCCGAACCAGATGTAGTTAAGCATTCGTGTTCCTCTTTATATTCAGTAGCATCCCGAATTGTTTTTCTATCCCGGTCAACAAACGGCTGACCCGGGGATCAGGATATGCGGGGCCGTTTTTTCCGCGTGCATCTCCACCCCGTAGGCGATCGGCAGCGTCGCCTGGTATTCACCGTGACCGCAGGGAAAATTGCTGATAATGGGAATATCGAGGTCGCCACAGACATCCAGCACGATTTCGTCGGTGGTCTTGCCGAACGGTATCTTGCTATCGCCCATTTCCAGCATCTCGCCGATGACCAGACCCTTGATGTTTGCAAGGCTGCCACTGCGTTTCAGATGCAACATCATGCGCTCGAACTTGTACAACTTTTCATCGATATCCTCCAGTAACAGGATCGAACCCGCGGTATCGAGCTGGTCGTGGGTACCCAGTCTTTCGATGAGCAGGGTCAGGTTTCCGCCCCATAGCGGGCCGTTTGCGATGCCCGCTTTGAGACAACGCGCCTGGCAACCGGGCGCTGAGGCGACCCTGACGTTTTCCTCGCCGGATAATACCGCGCGAAAGGTATCCAGGTTGTACTGAATCGTCTGTTTTCCGTAGGTGGTCAGCATCGGGCCGTGAAAAGTGACCAAGCCGGATTGTTGCGCCATGGACGTCAGGAAGCCGGTGATGTCGCTGAAGCCGACAAATATTTTGGGATTTCGCCGGATGGCATCGTAATCGAGTAGCGGCAATACCCGGTTACCGCCATAACCGCCGCGTGCGCACATGATCGCCTCGATCGAATCGTCCTCGAACATGGCCATGATGTCTTCGGCCCTTTGTTCAGGCGTTCCGGCGCACTGGTTTTCGCGGAGCCCGACACTGCCGCCCGGAACCATCTCAAAGCCCATTTCCGCGAACACGCCGAGGGCACGCTCCAGGCGCTCCGGCTCCAGCCAATAAGCCGGGCTGACCACGCCGATCCTGGCGCCCGCCTTCAGTTTTGCGGGTTTTACCTGTTTTACCATCTGCGTCAATTCTCTTTTGTGTCAAGCCGGAGTATAGGTTTGCAGTGACAATCGTGCACCTTTAGAATGAGTCATACTTTCTCATACTTTGGGCTCATTCTTCAGGCCCATTCTTTAGGCTTGTTTTCAAGGTGATCCGATTCATGTCAAGCAATCTTCATGTGTGGCTTCACCGCACCAGTCCTCCAAACCGCAGCAGGCAACCGTTGAACAGTATCGCATACCATAAATTATTTTCGGCGCAAATAATCGGACTTTTTGCGGGCAGTTTATTTTTGATCGTGTGCAGCGCTGCTGTTCCTGCGGGTAAAGAAGACGCACCGCCGGGGGACTGGTCCACGGACGTCATCGGAATCACTGAAACACAACTTTCAGCAGATTACTGGCTGAACAGGACACAGGAAGCAGACCAGTTGCTCGCAGATTCAACGGCGATCGAGCGCTTCAACAAGACGCTTTTTACAAGCGATACCCACATGGTCGACCTGGCAATGTTTCCAAAAAGATTGACGGGCGCCGAGATAAGAAAGCGTATCGTCGCGGTCAGCAAACCCAGCGATGCCGAATTGTACAACCCTGCCGGTGAATTGCTGGGCAGGGATCAATACCGCCTGTATACGGAAAATCTCGGATTGCAAAATATACCCGCAAACCTCGATGTGCGCTTTGCACTGGTTGTCAACCGCTCCGATATGCGCACCTATCCCACCGATGACCGCTATTACAGGACACGGGAGGACCAGAACCTCGACCGCTTCCAGGAAAGCGGCCTGTTCCCCGGTGATGCCGTGGCCGTTTTGCATACCAGCACCGATAATGAATGGTCCTTCGTCCAGTCTTACAACTACGCGGCCTGGGTCCGCGACGAACAAATCGCGATTGGCGAGCGCCAGGCCATCGAACACTATCGCAAGCCGGATCACTTTCTTGTCGTCACGGGCGACAGGATAACCACAACCTACAACCCCGAATACCCTGCCCTGTCAGAAATTCAGCTCGAAATGGGAGTACAGGTACCGTTGGCCTCAAAAGATACCATCGGCAACAGCCTTTACGGTCAAAACCCCTACGCCAGCTACACGGTCCTGCTGCCGCGGCGCAACCTGGAGGGCCAGTTGGAGATCATGCCGGCCCTGATCGCACGGAGCAAGGATGTCAAGCGGGGTTTTATTCCGTTCACGCGCGGCAACATCATCCGGCAGGCGTTCAAGTTCCTCGGCGAACGCTACGGCTGGGGTCATTCCTACAACGCGCGGGACTGCACCGGTTTCGTCATGGAGGTCTACAAGACATTTGGCATCCTCATGCCCCGCAACACCGGTCAGCAGGGCGAAGGCACTTACGGCCAGAACACCCGTTTCACACCGCAAAGCAGTCGCCAGGAGAAACTTGACGCCCTGAAGAAAATGGAAATCGGCGACCTGATTTACGTTCCGGGTCACGTGCTGATGTACATCGGCGATGTCAACGGCCAACCTTACGTGATCCACGACGTTTCGGTGTTCCGTTATATGGATGAAAACGACGAATACTACGAGGGCACACTCAACGGCGTATCCGTGACCCCGTTTATCCCCTTGTACGGGTCCCGCGAGTCGCCCTATATCGACCTGATGTACAACATCAAGCGGATCAGGTAACGGCAGATGTTTCGCGGTGTACTATCATTTACATATGACTTTTTTAGCCTCAAACCCACGACTGTCACTGCTAGGAGCCTGTCGGATTTAACATGATCTACTCGGCAACTGCTCCATGCGTTACCCTACCTCCCACATCCATGTGGTCGTGCGGAAAAGCCGGGTTTGGCCAGATTCCCCACTCTTTCTCGTTAAATAGCGGTGCTATTCGCCTCAAAAGACCGAAAAATCTGACTCAAATCGGCTTCCCCTCGCTATGATCGGTCAAACCCGACAGGCTCCTAGATTCAGTGGAAGGCGCAGGGGGGGCATGGACTACCAGGACACGCCACTCCCGGCGCACGTCATCCCGGCGAAGGCCGGGACCTCCCAACGTTACCGTGATCTTGCAAGAAGCTCCAATGAACCGCTCTGCATATCTTATGGAGGTCCCGGCCTTCGCCGGGATGACGATGGTAATATTTCGCCGGGATGACGGTGCTGATATTTACCATGAAACTGAAATTCGGGCTAAGCAAATGTCGCACAATTCCGTAATTGAACCCAGGACCGGCAACATTCTCAGCAGTCACTCGCCCGAGGCGGCAGCGCTTTATAACCAGGCGATCGACCTGATACTCGGCTCGCAGTCCGGCGCCACGCAAGCGCTCGACAGGGCGCTCGAACTCGACGGCGATTTCGCCATGGCGGCAGCCGCCCGCTATTTCGTTGAAATGGATAGTCAGGGTCCGGACGCCGGTCGCTACAGGACCATGGCATTGGATTCAGCCGCCAGGACAAGCGAATGGGAACGCGATCACGTCGGCACCCTTCTCGGTCTGATCGACGATGCCGGCAACACAGTAGAAAAAGCGCGGGACTATGTCAAAAAGTCTCCCAACGATCTCCTGGTTGTTTCACAGCTGGGCGGCTACTTGTTCTTCTACGGCGGCGAGAACAAACTGAAGGCCGTTCTCGATCTGCTCGAATCGGTTAAATCCGGTCTCGAAGACGACTGGGCCTATCTCGCACGCCTCGGTTTTGCGGCGAGCGAAGTGGGAGATCATCAGCGCGGGCGCGCACTCATCGAACGGGCTTTGAAAATTCGTCCCGCGTCGCTCTATACCATCCACGCCATGGCGCACCTGTTGCACGATGAGGGTGCGGCGGAAGAATCATCACAAGTCCTCCAGGATTGGCTTGCAGAGCATGGACACGGTGCTGTCGGGGGCCAGATGTACGGTCATGTCCAATGGCATTTGGCACTCTCGGAATGGCAAACGGGCGCGCGTGCCGCCGCGATCAAAAGGTATGAAACATATTGTGCACCTGCAACCACAACCTGTGGCCCGGTCCTGACGCTCGCCGACTGTGGCGGTTTCCTGCTGCGGGATTACCTGGCAAGTGGTGAAGCAACAACATTACACGGTGATGTCCTGAAGCACATCGAACACGTCTGGCCAATGATTGGACATCCGTTTATCGCGCTGCACGTGGCCGGCCTGTACGCCTCTGCCGGTGATATTGAAGGACTCAAAAGGTGTGACGAAGTCATTGCGGCTTCATCCGCCGGCACAAACCGCGAAGTTTCCCTGGCCCTGGTTTCAGCATTGAGCGACTTCGTGGCCGAAGACTACGGAAGCTGCGCACAAACGCTTGCCTCGATTTCACCCGGGGCGCGTGTTGGCATTGGTGGCAGCAATGTCGAACGCATACTCGTTGATCTGATCGAGAGAGCTTCCATCGGCCGACAATAAATTCAAATTGATATGAAATTATTCCATCGTTTCAGAGTGATGGTTGCCCTGGCTTACTGAATTTTTCTGTCAAACCGGTCGTCTTCTTCAATGTGGAACGCCATTTTTGAGCAGCCGAATGTTTCTCGCCAATATCCCGACCTTATGTTAGTGTTTTGCAGCAATCCGAAGGGGCAAGTTGAAAGTCCATGAATAATTTTTTTGCCGAATTGAAAAGACGAAATGTCTTCAGGGTCGGCCTGGCTTACGTCATCGTCAGTTGGATCGCACTCCAGTTCGTCGACGTCGTTCAGGATCCCTTGAACCTTCCCTTGTGGCTGCCAAAGGTCGTGATCGTACTGCTCGCCATCGGCTTCCCGATCGCGCTGATTATTTCGTGGGCGTTTGAACTGACCCCGGAAGGCCTGATGAAAACCGCCAACGCCGACCAGTATGAATCGATCACACCCCGGACCGGTCAGAAAATCAACAAGCTCATCATCGGCGGACTCACTTTGGCAGTGGTGTTCCTCCTCGTTGAACGGTTTTATCCGGACAATGAAGAACCCGGAATCAGCACCCCCGAAGCCCAGCCAGCGAAAACCACGATCGCGGTTTTGCCTTTCGTCAATATGTCAGGCGATCCCGGACAGGAGTTTTTTTCTGACGGCATGACCGAAGAGATTCTGAACGTACTCGCCAAGAACCGTTCGCTGCGTGTCGCGGGCCGTACATCATCGTTCGCTTTCAAAGGCAGGAACGAGGATATGCGGGTCATCGGCAAGGAACTCGGTGTCGATTACCTGATCGAGGGTAGCGTCAGGAAGGGTGCAGAAACGGTGCGTATCACCACGCAGTTGGTGCAGGCGGATGACGGCTTCCACGTCTGGTCCGAAACCTATGACCGCAAACTGACCGACATTTTCATGGTCCAGGACGAAATCGCCCACGCCATATCCGACGCGCTCAAGGTCTCTTTCGGGGGTGGGGAAAGTAAACCCAACGCTGCCAACCAAACCGAAAACATGGCCGCATACGACCTTTACCTCAAGGCCCGCGATGCCCATAAGTCCCGGCGTGTTCCGGAAGCGCTCTCCCTGGCCGAGAAGGTGACAACAATGGAGCCGGAATTCGCCCCCGGCTGGGCGGTCTATGCACAGGCGCTCGCGCTGGCACCGAACTGGATTTACATGGACGAACCAATGGAAAGCGCCGGTGCCTATGCCAAGGCGTACATAGCCGCTCAGAAGGCATTGATCCTCGATTCCAACTCGGTCGAGGCGTTGGGAGCACTTGCCAATGTAAATCGCACACGCCTGCAGTGGAGGGATGCCGGAAAGGCATACCTAAAGGCGCTCTCGATCGATCCGGACAACCCGGTGATCCTTGAAGATTATGTCGAATTCCTGCTCGCCGTCGGCAAGGTAAAGGCCGCGCTGCCGCTTGCCCAAAAACTGCTCGCCCTCGAACCGCAGGTTCCAATTTACCATCATATCCTTGTTCAAACCTATTGGGCACTAGGCGATTATTCCGCGGCCTTACCGTTGTCGGAAAAAGCCTACGTGCTTGGCCCGGACCTCATTTTTATTGTCTCTGAATACGCGCAGATCCTGTGGCTAAATGGACAAAAGCAGAAGGCTCGTGAGGTGCTGGCAGCGAGCGACATACTACCAGCCGAATTCAGGGCAACCATCGAGACGTGGTTTGATGTCCTTGAAAAGGGGCGGGACGAACTCAAGCCCGAGCAGATGAAAATTGCCATGGCCGACCCGTATACCATGTCCTATTTGAACCAGCCGGATAAGTTTTTTGCGCTTTTGTCGAAATTGGTCAAACTCGGCTGGTGGGGTGATTTCTTTACTTTTTTTCCTGAAACCGAAGCCTACCGTAAACTGCCCGGGTTCAAGACCCTCGTCACGGAACTGAAGCTCGTCGAATACTGGCGGAAGGACGGCTGGGGGGATTATTGCAAACCTGCCGGTAACGACGATTTCACGTGCGAATGAGCATTAAATCGCCAGTCCTTCAGGACTCGTGGCGCAAAGGCACCCTGCCCGTCAGACCGGCAAGCAGCTCATATCCAATCGTACCAGCGGCCGCGGCGACCTCGTTGACCGACAGGTTCTGACCCCAGAGTTCCACCGGGTCACCGACCTGCGCGTTGGCGTGGTCCGTCAAGTCGACGCAGATGGCGTCCATCGAAACCCGTCCGGCCAGCGGCACGCGCGTGCCATTCACCAACACCGGCGTGCCACTGGGCGCGTGGCGCGGATAACCGTCGCCGTAACCGATCGCAATGGCGCCGATTTTCGATGGCCGTTGGGCGACCCAGTCCTGGCCGTAACCCACACCCTCACCGGCAGCGATATCGCGGATGGCGATGATTTCCGAGTTCAGCGTCATGGCCGGCAGCAAGCCATGCCGGTCACCGCCAAATGAACCGCTCGGACACTGGCCGTAGAGCATGTAACCCGGCCGGTTCCAATGCGCGTGACTCTCCGGCCAGAAAAGGATGCCGGCTGAATTGGCGATACTCAAATCCAGGTGGAATTTGCCTGCGCAGTCACGGATAGTCTCAACTTGAAGCCTGGTCATCGGGTCTGCGATGTTGTCTGCACACGCCAGGTGGGTACACAAAACCGGCGCCTGCCTGGTATTGAATGATGAACACATTTTGTCGCACAACCGGTCGAGGTCGTGCAGTGAAAAACCCAGCCGATGCATGCCGGTGTCCACTTTCAGCCATACCCCGACCGAATCCTGCAATTTGGCGGACAAAAGCCATTCCACCTGTTGTTGTGTGTGCAACATAAGCCAGAACCTTCCAGCCGCCGCCTCTGCCAGGTCACTGGCGCGGCTGATGCCTTGCATCACGAGGATCGGTTTGCCGATGCCGGCATCCCTCAGGCGAACGGCTTCATCCACAGATGCGACGGCAAAGGCGGGTGCCATCGACTGGAGACAACGCGCGACCTTAAGCATGCCGTGACCATAGGCGTTCGCCTTGATCACAGCGATGCTTTGCGATGCCGGTGCGAGGCTGTCGGCCAGGCGGTAATTGCCGGCAATATCCTGCAACCGGACCGTTGCCATGGTGGGCCGCATCAGCCTGGGCACCCCGGCACGCGGTACCGAGCTGGGATATGAGCATTCATCACTCCACCCTTGTCAATTTCAGGTCCTCGAAATCGAAGTCACCATCATCCAGTTTCATCATGCTGATAGCGGTGACACGGCCTTCCCCATCCGTTTCAAACTGGACATAGGCGTCGGCCTCGAGCGTGCGGTCGTCCCAGCGGACTATGTACCTGTTGCCGGTGTGGTGGCTCAACACACCCTTTATTTTGGGTGATTTCAACGCGGCGAAGACCAACCGGCCGTCCTCGATGGTAATTGTCACATCGCCAAACCACGGGTCGCGGTAAAGCCCGGTAAACCGGGATTCATCCGGCAGACAACAGGCCTCGTTTTCAACCGCCGCCAGCGCCCTCTCATCATTCACCAACGTCGCCGCCTGCTGTTCCGCCGCCCTTTCATCCAGCATCATCTGTAACCAGTCCACGGGCTCGACCGGCATGAAGGAACGGACAATGGTGTTCATCACGACCGTTCGCGCCGCCGAACTCGAACCGTTGGTCAGCAACACGACGCCGAGATCCAGTTCCGGCAGCATCACGACGTAGGATTTCATCCCGGCCAAAGAGCCCGTATGTGAAACTTCCCGGTAGCCGTTTACATCCGAAAGCCGCCACCCCAGGCCGTAGGCTTTGAAGTGGGTCCGGTTTAGCTCGTAATCGCGTTCGCTGACGCCGAGGATTATCTGTGGTTTCCACATTTCAGCGCTCTGTGCCGCGCTGAATAACTCGAGCCCGGCGGGCGTGGTGCCATGGTGCAACTGGGTCCTGACCCAGGTCAGCATGGCGTCCACGCTGCAGACGACACCGCCCGCAGCAGCGGACACCGGTGGCCGGGACGGGATACGGCTACGTTCGATCACCCTCAGCTGACCCTCGATCACACCGTGCGGGGCGGCGAGGTTTCGCATCTCCTTTTTTGGAATGCTGTCGGCGAAGCAGCGTTGCATGCCGGCCGGGCGCATCAGGCGCGCCTCGACAAACTCGCCCCAAGAGCTTTCACTTAGGTGCGGGATAATTTCGCCGGCAACAATGTACAGCAGGTTGTCATAGGCGTAGCTGGTGCGGAAACTGCTGACCGGCTCGAAATAGCGCAGCGCATGCAGGATGTCAGCGCTGGTGAACAAATTGGGTTCGGGCCAGAGCATCATGTCGCCGACATGCGGCGCCAGACCACTGCGGTGGGTGAGCAGGTCCTTCACCGTGAAGTTTGCGGTCACCCATGGGTCGTGCATGCGGAATTCCGGCAAATAGTCGATCACCAGGCCGTCCCATGCGATCACGCCCTCATCGACCAGCACGGCCAGTGCCGCGGTCGTGAACGCCTTGCTGTTGGAGGCGATCTTGAACAGTGTTTCCGAGTCCACCGGGCCCGGTTTTCCGATTTCCCGGACACCGTAACCTTTCGACAGCAGGACCTTGTCCCCCTTGACGATACCGATGGCCATACCCGGAACATCGAACGCCGACATCGCCCGGCCGGCCAGTTCCGCCACTTCGGCTTCACTGATATTTTTGCCTTCCCGGGCACCGGCTGTAGAGATCCAAAACGCCAACAAAAAACAGGCCGACAACCGAACCATTCGAAAACCTGCCCGTTGCACAGTGTTGTCAATTTCAGGGTGTTTCATTTAAAAATTTCTCATCCTCAAGACGGGTTGTTTGACGGCAGGTCACCTTTCCCAAACAGGCGGGTCCTACCCCGTTTACAGGTAAACGAGGCTCACCACAAAATACATGACCATTGTAATCGAGCCGGCCACCACAGCGTACGGCAACTGGGTTCTCACGTGCTCGAGCAGATCGCAACCGGACGCAATGGCAGACACCGCGGTGGTGTCCGAAATGGGCGAGCAATGGTCGCCAAACACACCGCCTCCGAGGATGGCCGCCAACACCAGTGACGGCGGCAGACCCAGTTCCTGGATCAGCGGCATGCCGATCGGGATCAGGATGGCAAAAGTACCCCAGGAGGTCCCGGTTGAAAAAGAGATCAGCGAACCCGCCAGGAACATCATCGGTACGATCAGGTAAATGGGCAGAAACTCACCGACCAGGCCGGCGATGAATACACCGGTGCCCAGTTCCTTGAGACTGGCGCCCAGCGCCAGTGAAAACAGCACGATGGTGACCAGCGGGAGGATTTCACCCATGCCTTCAAAACCGATCTTGACCAGTTTGATGTGGGTGAATTTGCCGCTCGAGAGCATCATCACGTAGGCGACCAGGGATGCCAGCGCAACCGAGTAAAGCACCGAACGTGAGCCGCTGCCGTTGGCCATGACACCGTCACCGGTCCACAGCATGAATCCGACCATACCCCCGACCATCACCAGCAGTGGAATCAGCATATAACTCGGGTGCGTTGCTTCAACCTCGAGGTTTTCCGGACTGTCCTCGTGCTTGATCGTTGCGCTGCTTGCCAGCGGACCGAAGTACCTGCCCGTCCAGGCGGAATACACCACGATCACCAGTGTCACAAGCGCGTAAAAATTGAGAGGAACCGTACCCCAAAGAACCTGCGCCGCCGGCATCCCAAGTTCGTAGGTGCCGAGCAGGGCCAAAACATAGGCGCCCCAGGCATTCAGCAGGATCAGGATACAAATCGGCGCCGAAGTACTGTCGATAATGTACGCCAGTTTTGCCCGGCTCAGACCAAAACGGTCGAACAGACCCCGTGACAGGATACCCGCGGTCAGCACGCTGAGGTTCGACTCGACAAAAACTGCCGCCCCGACCCCGGTGGTCAGCATGGCGGCCTGCCGGGGATTGGTGGCAATACCCCTGTTGATGATCGAACTGACCATGGCCGATATTCCGCCCGACTCGCGGATATAGGCCAGCAAGGCCCCGATCATCATGCTGAAAATGAGAATACGGGCGTTGTCCTTGTCGTCAAACACGGCAACGATCCTTTCCAGTGTCATCAGACCCCCCATGGGAATGCTGCTCAACAGTGAAGTCTGCTGCAGCAGTTCCGCAGTAAACACCGACAGGAACAACGCAAGAATGACCTCACGCTTCCACAGTACGACGGCGATGGCGACGATGGGGGGTAGAACGGACAACCATTGAGCAGACATTATTTTCCCGTGACACCTGGATTTTTTATTGGGTTCTTGATTCTGGTAATTTTATATTCCGGCGAACCGGGAACATAATAATATATTATTTTTTACACCGCTGACCGATAACACCCCTTGCGTTTTGAGACCATCATGAAGGCCGGCTTTACGCCGCAACTTCGCCGGCCGGCAGGTTTACGCAGCCGTTCATACGCAGCTTTTAACGATACTGGATGCCACGAAACAAGCGTTCGTTCTCAATCAGCGGACGCGTCGCGTTATCCGCGTGCAGCCAGGCCTGGCGAACACGTTCCTCGCGGTCGGCCTCGCGCAGCAGGACACTGGCCTGGGCGCGTTTGAAAAGCGCCATGGCATAACCCGGGTGCTGAGTGGAGACCTTGTCGAGACTCGCCGCCGCATCATCGAAACGGGATGCGGCCATGTAAAGCATTCCCAGTTCCAGGTGGAACGTGAATTGTTCCGCCAGTAATCTTCGCGCGATTTCAAATGCGCTGATCGCGCCGCTGGTATCGTGCAGCTTCATCCTCAACTGGCCGATACGGGCCCATTCCAGACCGGGCGATTCCTTGATCTTTACAATTCGCTGCAACACGTCCAGCGCCTTGTTGATTTCGCCCTGGCGCGTGTAAATCGAGGCCAGGCCCTCGAGATCGGGAATTTGATCCGGCGCCTGGGCCAGCACCGATTCGAACAGCGGGCCGGCGAGGTCCCACTGCCGGTTTTTCATGTAATGCATCGCCTGGTAGTGGCGCAGATCGACGGAGCCGGGATCGATGGCCCTGGCGCGGTCGAAGTACGCCTGAGCCTGTGCGTCGTTGCCGGTTACCGACCAGGCCACCGCCAGGCGCAGCGCGGCCGTGAAATTGTACGGGTCGGCATCGAGGATCCGCGTAAACACAGGAATGGCCGCCGCGTAATCCTTGCGGATGAACAGCCCGGCGCCGACATCCATGTCGTGGAAAAGATACACCATATCCTTAGGGTTGGGCGCGTTGTCGCGGATGCCGGCGCTGCCGGTCGAGCCCACGTAGCCGAGGCTGGCCAGCTTGTCCAGGGCTTCCTGGCTGAGGTTTTGTTGAGTCCCGGCCTGCATGTCAAGGGCGCGGGTCGCGTAGTCGTCGAGGGCGCCCCAGACAGCCGGGTCGGGCTCGACCGCGCCGTCGAGGTTGTTGGTCTCGCCCGGATCGGCAGTTACGTCGTATATCTCGATGTCGCCGGAGCGGATCACCTTGATACCGTCCTCGACGGCCATGAACTGCGGTTGCCAGCCATACTGCATATACGGCTTCAGCGCTTCCGCCAGCACCGGCCCGGCAGCGTCTCCGAGCAGGCTGTTCGGGCGATTTTCGCCCGCGAATCCGAGCACGGTGTCGAATACCTGCCGAACACTGACCGCGCGCTCCGATATTCCGGTCTCGACCCCGGAACCGGCAATGATCAGCGGCACACGCATCGTGCCCTGGTAAAGCAAGTTTCCGTGCAGCATTTCGCCATGTTCACCCAGGCCCTCACCGTGATCACCTGCGACGACGATCTCCAGCGGCTTGCCCTGGAACTTCTGTTCGAACGCTTTGAGAAGACGCCCGACCTCAGAATCCATGTAGGCAATTTCACCGAGGTAGGGTTCGCCCGGGTACTGGGAAAGAAACGGCTCGGGTGGTTGATAGGGTTCGTGCGGGTCGTAATAGTGGACCCAGACGAAAAGCGGCTTGTCCTTGCCCTCGAGCCAGGCGAGCGCCGCGTTGGTCGTCGCGCCGGCGCTACGCTCGGCGGCGTCTTCCGGAAAAACGTCGTCGTAGTGGTCGAAACCCCTCGAGAGGCCAAACTGGCCGGCCAGCGGGAAACCCGAAACAAAGGCCGCGGTGGTGTATCCACGAGCTTTCATCAGCGCCGGCAACAGGTCCAGCTTGCTGTCCAGCACCCGCCCGTTTTCACGGATGTGGTGATCCGCCGGGTACAGACCGGTCAACATCGAAGCGTGCGACGGCAGGGTCGTGGGTGTCACAGAATAGGCCTGGTTGAAATAAAGACCGCGCGCTGCCAGGGCCTCGAGAGTGGGCGTGGCGACGGCGTCCGACTCGATACCCAGGTGGTCGGCACGTGTCGTGTCCAGCGTAATCAACAACACCGAAGGCGGCGTAGATCCCGCTGTTTTCGGTTTAACGGTTACGGTGTCCGCACTTCCGGGCTCCTTGGAGCAGGCCGTCACCGCCAGCATCAGGATTATTGAAAGCAACAATGCGGGAACTGAATTTTTTTCGTGAGGTTTTCTCATCCGAGACCTTTTAACACACTACAACGGCATTAATAAAGCGTTTCCTGGGAGCCTGTCGGGTTTGACCGATCATAGCGAGGGCAAGGTGAATTGATGCGCAGCATCAAGAGAGGGTACCCTGGGGTAAAAGCCGATTTGAGTCAGATTTTTCGCTCTTTTAAGGAGAATAGCACCGCTATTTGACGCAAAAGAACGGGAAATCTGGCCAAACCCGGCTTTTCCGCACGACCACATGGATGTGGGAGGTAGGGTAACGCATGGAGCAGTTGCCGAGTAGGTCATGTTAAATCCGACAGGCTCCTTGCCCGAACATTGCATCAGTCGGGCTCGGCTCTGTTTCCAAGCCATTGAATCGATTTCTGAATCTGAAGTTTTCGGCTCGCGTTTAAAAAGTACAGTTTGTACCCGAGCCCAGTCCTATCCCGGCCCTGGCTGGTCCAGCCACGCCTGGGCTTGGGTTTCCTTCCAGCCGTAGCCCTGCTACGGTTCTCAGTCCAGCCCGGCACCCAGCCGCGCCTGTCCTGCGCCATCTTTCAGGATACTGATGCAATGTTAGGGCTAGTCCAGCCTCAGCAGCTGCCTGAATGCGATGGACGAGAGCAGAAAGATTCCGAAAAAACTGAACATCCAGCCACGTATCCAGACCGGTCCCGCACCGATCAACACCACTTCGGGCAGTGCGAGATGCACGCTGTCGGTGTGGCCGTCCTGCGGCAGATAACCCAGCGGATTGGCCATCAACAGGTTCCACCAGCGCTTCTTGTGAATCACCGCTACAGCGTGATCGGGCGGCAGGGTCAGCAATGCCCGGCCGGCTTCGCTGATTGTCAGCGATTGCCCCTGCGCTGGCCATTTGACCAGCCAGCCGTTTTCATGCCGCCTGGCGTCCGGCGCGGGCGACCACGAGATCTCACCACCCGCCGGTTCGGCGACGACGAGTATCTCGCTTCCCGCCGGCGGGAGTTCATAACCATATTCGCCCGAGACCCAGACGATGATGAACACCACCGGCACGGTTGCGAGCAATGCCGGGCCCAGTGACAGACCAAGCTGCCTGAAGCCGAGCGCGAGCGCATCACGGATAAGCGGCATGAGTTGTGAAAATTCGCCGTCGAATCCGGCGATGGCATTTTGCTGCTGTTTTTGCCGGGTCTTGAGTGTGCGGATTTTTTCCTGGTTCGAAAAGCGTCCGTAAACCCACATCGTGATCCAACCCGCAAGGATCGCCCAGACCGCCAGCCTTAACAATGCCGGCAACGCCATGGCGAGCATGCCGTCGATGGCGCCAAACACAGGCGCCGGAAGATCAAACAGACCCATTTGCAAGCCTAACCGTCTCCGTTAGTGCGGTCGGCTTCCACACCCGCGGCCTCCTCACGCCGGGCCTTTCTGCGTTTCATAAAGGTCCGCAACGGCCATAACAATATCGCGCCGATGGCCACGAAGATGGTCGCTAGGATACTCAGCAACGAACCCAGCACGCTGATGCCGGCGCCCGGGCCGATGTAGGCATCCGCCGGCATGGCCATGGCCAGCAACGTGATGAGCAGCAGTGTGACGGTGGTTATTTTTGACATGTAACGCAGCCTTTGACGAAGGGGTTTTCAGGGATTCTGGCAGAACTTTGACAGCTTTTCATTGACCGCGCCACAATGACCGGCGATCAGGCCTCGCTCGTGAGCCGTGAAGTCCGCCGTGTAGTAATCCGGCGCCGTCAGCCGTGAGATGTATTCCTCGCGTGCGGGCTCAAAACCTTTCTGCGGCAGTTCGCAGTGCGCGAGGATGGCGTCGATAACGCTGGCCGAGTGTGCGCACAAATCCTCGTAACGGAACAAAAGGCAGGCTTTGCGCACCTCCGGAAACGCTTCAAACTCGCCAATGACATAGCGATAGATCTCCGCCCAGTAGCGCGCCCAGCCTTCGATTTCGTGGCCCTGCCGCCAGCAGTCGGTAATGGGCCCGGTAGCTTCCGGGTCACCAAAATTGACCGCGACCCGCCGTGGGCCGAATTCGAAATGGCCCGACATGGCCAATTGCAGCGGAACCCTGGGATCGTCGTTGGCTGCCCCGCTGAACAACGCGTGCTGCCTCATCAGCGATGCCACGTGGTCCAGCGGGTCGCGCACCGGGATCAGAAATTTCGCGTCCGGGAAGAGTGAAAGGATGTAACGTATCCTGGCGATATTGTAATTACCTTTTGACAGGTAGCGTTTTGCCTTGCGCACGGCCAGCAGCTTGAGAATGTGTTGCCTGTAGAAACCGTCGAATTCTTCATTTCGCGACCGTCCGTCCAGCACCTGGCTCGATGCGGGGTCGTGTTGGCCGGGGAAGAAATACATCCACAGCACTTCCTCCACCGCCTCGGGGCTGTCGTTGTTGACCAGGATACGGTCGCCGTGGGCCCGTTCCTTCACTTCCGGCGTTTTGAAGCGGCTTTTCGCCAAGAGGTGGTTGCGCCAGTAAGGTGTCCAGATATTTGGAAAATCGCTGTAGCGATGACAGGTCAGGTGCGGGTGACGCGCCAGCATCTCGGTGACAATGGTGGTGCCGGATCTCGGCAAGCCGGCGATATACAGCGGGTGGACGATGTCAAGCGGCGCGGTTTCGGTTCGGACAGCAAGTGACTCGAGCGCGGAAAGGCGCCGCCAGAGACCGCTGGTGGCGGCAAAAAACCGGGCCTGGTAATACAGGCCGGACGGTACTCGGATACTGCTCACGGTGCGGGTTTCCACGATTCCAGCGCATAGCGGGCGATATCCCGGATCGACTGCGGTGCAAGATCCGTCCTGAAAGAGGTGAACAACACGCCGGGCACCGCATCCGGTGCAATGCAGTGATCACCGCTCCATTTCCTGTCATTGTCATCCACAAGGCTCAGGGGAACCGCGCCCAGTGTGGTTTGCCAGGAAGCCCGGTAACCCGGTTCATAGCCGACGACGAGATCGGGTGCATCCGAGTTTGCGTTACCCGGGTAGATCAGTTCGCCGTCGTACACCTCCCTGACGACGGGCAGACCGTTCTTCGGGTCCTGTAGTTCCGGCAGGCCGGACATGACCCGTCGCTTGATTTGCGCTGCTTCAGCCTCGTCCACGATACCGGCGGCCTCGCGGCCCTTGCGGTTGATGTAGACACTGTTCAGACCCAAAGCGTAGGCCCGCGTCCTTGACCAGTCCACGCTGGTGAAACCGACCGATGATTCGAGGTTGCCATCCCTGAGCACCAGCAGACCCTGCTCGAGCAGCCAGCGATTGAGATTGAGCGCCCGCCTGAAGGGTGCGAAACCATGATCGCTGAGCACGATCAGGCGGTCGTCCGGGCCCATGCGTTGCAGGGTTTCCCCGAGCACACGATCGGCTTGTGTGTAGATCCAGTGGATCGCGTCGCGAGCTTCGGCATCGGTTTTCTCATACAGCGGATGCTGCGTATCGATCCCGCGGTAAAACATGTGCGAAACACGGTCGGTCTGGACAAACACGGAAACCACGACATCACTGTCGTGATTATCAAGTGCATCATAATACATGTTTTCTTGTTCGTGTAATGTTGTTCGTACAACTTCAAGAAACGCATGATCGGTCAGATGTCCCTCGTTGAGCGACCAGGTTTCCTCCGGCATACCTATGGTGTGATAAAGGCCAAAGCGATCCGCCATGTCCGCGGCGTAGCCCGCCGGGGACGACAAGGGAATAACCGGGTCGCGGGGGTCGATATTGATCGGTGACATATAGAGTTGTACACGCGGGTAAGTGCTGAGCAGGTATACGCGAACGATCCCCTTCACCGAAGCCGGACCGAAATAGTTGAAATCCACCGTGATCCAGTCGGACCATTCGCCCGCTGACAGCCGGATATCCGCGTCACCCAGCACGACCCGGACCCCCTCGCCGGCGGGTTCGAGCGACAGGCTGGTGTTCAGGGCAGGCGCTTCCGGTTTCAGCGGGTGCGGCGGGCCTTCGAACCGGGTCTCGATGTGACCCCGGGCGTCGGGACGCATAAAAACGTAGCGCGTACTGCTGGTTTCGGCGGGTGTTGCCGGACGCGTGGAATAGATCGTATAGGTGCCCTGGGTGCCCAGCAGGTCGGGCACCCCCATACCCGCCATCATGCGGTGAATGGGGTCGGGTGGAAAGGTAACCGGCACCCGCAGGACCGTGGCACGGCCGCCCTGCCCTTCGACCGCGCTCCAGAACGGCGTGCCGAGACGCCGGTTGATGATCTCGCCGTCCTCCATCGGCAGTTGCATGCCAAACAGAGACAGGAACTCCTGCGGCGGAACGACTTTGGAAATGGAGAAATCCGGCAGATAGGTTTGCGCATCGCGGCGCAGAAAATCGTAAATCCCGTGTTCACCCGGACCGCTGCCGGTGGCGAATTCCGACCAGGCGACGGGTGACTGCGGCGGATTACTGGTCGCCAGCTTATGAAAGCCGCCCATGGCTGCCAGCTTGCGGAAGTTGGGCAGCGAACCGTCATCCATCCATTTTTCGGCCAGCACCGGGTCCATGCCGTCGAAGCCGAGGATGACCAGGCGTTGTTCGACGGGCGCTGCCTGCTGTCCGCACGCGGCAGCCAGCAAAACCGCAACAAGCAGGAGCGAAGAAACAAGACGGCGACGCCACACGCCGGCGGCTTGGACGGGGTTTGCAACAGACAACCATTCGGTAGACATTTTATTATTTTGATTCCCGGGTTTCTGTCAGTATTTTGAACGCGGTAATTATATATTCCAGCGAAAGCGCTTTATAATGATATATTATTTTTTCTACCTTAAACGAGATTGATCCCATGGTGTTTCCAGACTATCGTGAAGGGCGACTTTACGCCGAAAATGTGCCGGTCGACAAGATCGCTGAACAACTGCAAACACCGGTCTATTGCTACTCGGCATCGGCTTTGCGGCAAAACTACCTGTCATACAGCGAACAATTCAACCCGGAAAACACACTCGTGTGTTACGCCGTCAAGGCGAATTCCAACCAGGCCATCATCAGGGCGCTGGGGAACATGGGCGCAGGCGCCGACGTAGTTTCCGAAGGTGAACTCAGGCGGGCCCTGCTGGCCGGCATTCCGGCTAAAAAAATCGTCTATTCCGGTGTCGCCAAGACCGCGAATGAAATGCGTTTTGCCCTGCAGCAGGATATTTTCCAGTTCAATATCGAATCCGAACCCGAACTCGAATTGCTGAACGCGGTCGCCCAGGCCGAAGGCAAAGTGGCCCCGGTCGCTTTTCGTATCAACCCGGATATTGACGCCCTGACCCACGCGAAAATATCAACAGGCAAGGCCAGCAATAAATTCGGCATCCCCTGGACACGTGCAAAGGAGGCCTGCGCGCGCGCAGCGCAACTACCGGGCATCAGGGTGCAGGGAATCGACATGCACATCGGTTCGCAACTGACGCAACTGATGCCATTTGAGCAGGCCTTCCGCTGCCTGGCCGAATTGACCACCGAACTGCGCGCTCTCGGTCACGACATTTCGGTCCTCGATATCGGCGGCGGCCTGGGCATCGATTACGCCGACGGCAAGCAGTGCCCACCCGCCGTCAGCGAGTACGCAAGGCTTGCGAACGACATTCTCGGCGACCTGGGTTGCCGCATCCTCGTCGAACCCGGGCGTTCACTCGTCGGTAATATCGGCATCCTGATTTCACGCGTCATCTATATAAAACAGGGCGAAAGGGACCGCTTTCTGATTATCGACGCGGGCATGAACGATTTGCTCAGACCCAGCTTGTACGATGCATACCATGAAATCGTGGCGGGCCAACTTCGTGACGGTGAGCCGGAGGTGTACCAGGTCGTCGGTCCGATCTGCGAGACGGGTGATACCTTTGCTCGTGACCGCTTGCTGCCGCCGCTCGAGGCCGGTGATTTGGTCGCGTTCAAGAACGCCGGCGCATACGGTGCGGTGATGGCATCCTCGTACAATACCCGTCCGCTGGTCCCCGAAGTGCTGGTGGAGGGTGACCGGGTAACGGTGATCCGTCCACGCCCGCACTATGCTGACCTGATAAACCTCGACACACCGGACGGGATCACGTCTTGAGAGAAAAGCACCGCGTGGCGACGCCATGGAGTCTCACGCCGGGCTGTCCGAAGTTAATAAGTGTTTTTATTTTCGTGTCGTACTAAAATTCCTGATGGCAATATCAACCTACCGGTGCCCGCAATATGAAAAACTTTATGCTGATCCTGATTTCCACCATTGTGCTGACCATTCCGCTCTCCGGCCAGGCCCTGTTCAACAAAAAAACACCCGAAGAGGAACGCAAGGAGTTGCAGGACGAGCGGCAAACAGCGCTGGATAAACTCTACGCGGAAAAACCTTCCACCCGCGAGGAATTGAAGTCGGCCAAGGGTTATGCGGTCTTTTCCAGTCTTGGTGTCAATGTGCTGCTGGTTTCAACCCAGAATGGCGGCGGTATTTTGCACAACAACCTGACGGGTAAAGATATTTACATGAAAATGTTTTCAGCCGGCGGCGGTATTGGCATGGGCATCAAGGATTTCATCGTGGTCTTTGTATTCCACACGCGCGAAGCGATGGAAGAATTCCAGACCGCAGGCTGGGATTTTTCGGGCCAGGCGGATGCCAATGCGAATACATCGACCCAGGGCGCGGGCGCGGGCGCATCCGCAACCGTGATGCCGGGGACAAGCATTTACCAGATAACCAAGGCAGGCCTGGCCTTGCAGGCCACCCTGCAGGGGACCAAGTTCTGGATTGACAAGGACCTGAACTGATCCGGCTCAGAGACTCTCAACGGCGATACGGCTGAGTGCGAGCAATTCCCGCGCCTTGCTGTCGCGTTTAAGCAGGCAACTGAACAACACGTCCACCACGTGTTGTTGCGAAGCGGTAGATATGATCTGGGGAAATTCAAAACCACCATCCATGTCAACCGAAAACAGGGGGATATCGGCCAGGGAACGAAGCGGATTTGCACTGTAGTTGGTCAGAGAAATGACCGCAACGCCGGCCTTTTTCGCCTGCCGGGTAATCTGGATCATCTTTGAAGATTGGCCGGAAAAAGAAATAACGAATACAACATCGCCCTTTCCGAGGGTCATCACGCTGGATAACTGGATGTAGGTATCCACCTCTGCGATCACTGATTTGCCGATCTGTATCAGCATGCTGGCAAAATTCCTCGCCACCAGTGAGCCCGCCCCGAGCGCAATAATCTGGATACGGTTAGCCTCTTCCAGCAGTCTGACCGCGGACTGGATACGCTGCTCGTCATTCAGTTCCATCGTCATCAACAACGCCTCGCTCTTGATGCTGTATAACTGCTCCGGCACCGTGTCTGTCCTGCCGTTAGCCAGGCCACTGTTCACATCCGTCTCATTGTGGCCATCGCTCTTGATGACGGACTCGTGGATGGCCAGTTTAAGATCGGTAAAGCCACGGTAATTCAGCTTCTGGCTAAACTTGATGATACTGGACTGGCTGACGCCGACCGATGCCGCCAGGCTTTGCGAGGAGTAGTCCCTTATCAATGCCGAGTTCTCCAGGATAAAGTCGGCAATCTTCTTCTCGTTGGCCGACAGTTCTTCCCGGACCGCCCGCATTTTTACAAGACAGGTCATAAAGTGCTTTCCAGTAACCGGATCGAGATTCCATCACTAACATAGCAGATTGAGGACACAGCGGAAATAAAAGCCGTCAATGTGCCGTCAGTACGACTGAATCCGCGTACAGGCGTCGCTCAAAGCCAACCGCGCTGCCGTCCGTCCGGGTGACCGGGAAGACATATACGGCATCCATCCTGGCTTGCCAGTGTCCTTCGGGATCCCGCCCGATATTCACCTCGAGGTGGCCGTAGTGTTTGCCACCGTCGATAAGCACGCCGTCCGGCGAATACCGCTCGGGCGCATCGCTATCTGCAAGAAAAACCCGGTAGGGATTGGGAACGTCTGACACCGGACCACGCAACCCGTCGCCACCGATCCCGACATCGTAAAAGTGAATCTCCTGCGCACTTTCGAGCCCACCGGGAGAAATCTCGGTGCCGGGTACAACCGAGTGTTCGTACATCTCGTCGTGGCCGCCAAAAACCGCGTCAACGCCGTAGTGCATAAACAGCGGGGTGAGTGCCTGCAACGGTTGTGCGGACAATATATCCCTGTGGCTGGTTTCACCAGGTGCTCGGCCGTGTACGCCGGATGTATAGGGTGAGCCATGAAACATGACAAAGGTAAAACGGCTGTTTTGCTGCGCGTTTTGCAACGTTTTCACGAGCCAGGCATATTGTTCCGAACCTTCCTGCCAGTCCGGGGCGTAACCGCCGTCACCAGCGCCCCGCAGCCTCCAGTTGGTATCCGTGCCGCCGCGGCCGGGCAGACCGTCGTTGGTGTCCAGCACGATCAGTGTCACCACGCCGTAGCGCAGGACATAGTAACGCTCATCCTGCGAGGTGAGGCTTGCGCCATTCGATGGCAGGTCAAAATAGGTCTGGAATTTTCGCACCGCGCGTTCGGAATCCTCCGTCGAATACTTGCCCAGCTCACCCGGTCCGCCAAAATAGTCATGGTTTCCAATTGCGGGAACCAGCACCGTGGATGCCGCCAAACCGGCGTTGTGCAGCCAGAATTCATCCCAGTCACGCTGCTCACCGCCCGACTGGACGAGGTCACCCGCGATGGCGACAAACGCCGGTTGCCGCGCCTGGATCACCTGCAGGTTCCAGCGGTAACCGGTGGTCTGGTCGACAAGGTATTTGCGGATCCTCGTGCTTCTGTCAGCGCCGGGCCAGCTCACCGCTTTACCCGTCGACTCGGGTTCGGTCTCGCTGTCTCCATAGACGATAAAACGCAAAGGCCGTTCATCGTCTGCCGGCGTCGTAAAGGACCCACCGGCCTGCACACCGTCCTGTGTTACGCGGTAGCGGTAGCTGGCGCCCGCTTGCAGACCGGTGATTCGCAATTGATGCAAAAACGGCACTTGCGGCCGCCTGCAACCGGGGTTGTCGCACGTCTCTTGGGGGTGATAAAAAAGTGCCTCGGCGGGAACCGGCCTGGACGCGAAAACGGCTCCCGCCGAATTCGCGGGACTGTCCTGCTTCCACAAGGTCAACTGCCCCGGCCGGCCGGCATTACTCAGCCAGATCACCGTCATCGCATTGTTGTCGGGGTTTTGCACCCAGGGCGTCACACGGAATCCACAGGCACCGAAACGGTCGTTGCCGGTCTTGTCCGGGTATGCGTCCAGACGTCTCAACCAGCCAGCCAGCCAGCGCGATTCATTTCTTTGAGGCGGCGACAACTCGACGCGCAAACGCAGGCGATCGGCGGCGGCATCCCTGAACCGGGCGACAATGGATTGGCAGGCATCCCCGGCCTGTGTGGCGCTATTCATTGCAGACAATACCTGGACCAGGCCCCAGCCTTCATCCTGGTAACGCTCGCGCGGGTTATTCCCCAAACCTTTAAAGTTGTAATAGTCGATCACCGCGAAAAGGCCCTCGGGTGTCTCCACCAGGTGCTGCAGCAATTCCGTCAGGCCCTGTTTCTGCCCGGGGGGAAGTTCAAGCGTCCGCCAGCGCCGCTCGAAGGCCGAGACGATAAACCTGGCCTGGTAGGACTGCGTGGCAGCCAGCCATTCGCGCAACGCCGCCATTTCGGCGGACGGCCAGGCTGCGTCAAATTGTTCCTTGCCGGTCCACGGCGCGTCAAAAGGCTGCAATTCCTGCAGCCAATCCGGTGTCTGTAAAGTGGCCGGCGCCAGTTCGCTGACGTAGGCAACCATGTCCGGAAACTGTTCGTCAAAAGGCGCATCGACGCCGGTCGGGAACCAGATAAAATGACCGATACCAAGCGAGGGAAAATCCTCCCCGGCGCCCCAGTACGTCAGGTTATCCACCTGTCCCGCCGCCTCGTTGCGGAAAATACCTGCTGCGATCCATTCAAAAGCGGTATCGTCCAGCCCGGGCAGTTGAAGTTCCACGCCCACGGCAGTGCCCTGCGCCTGGCCTGCCCCATCGTCATGCCGCACCGTGCGCAGCAGGAAAAAACCCACCAGCAGGACAAGCGCCGTTGCCACGAACCAGCTACTACTTTTCATGACCTTTCACGGCAGTTCATTGTCGGGCGGGCATCACTTGCAATCCAACGCCACGGCAGCGCAGGCGGGCCGCACACCCGGATACATCAATGCGCCTTGGTGGCGCGGTTGTGTGACCATATACGTAAGGCATTGAGTTGTTCTGACATCGTTTTGGACAACGGTACAATCCGGTAGATATTGTGAATCAGGTCATCGTAATTGATATCACGCCCGGCGGTGAAGGCATCGATCTTGGCCGCCTTGACCATCTGTTCAATCTCGGCCGCTGTCCAGCCCGCCATGACCTTGGCCAGGTGGTCCATATCGAACTGTTCCGGATCCGCGCCCTGGTTGCGAATATGGATCGAGAGGATAGCAATACGTGCCGGCGCCTCGGGCAGATCGACGAAGAACAACTGGTCAAAACGCCCCTTGCGGATCATTTCCGGCGGTAAAATCTCGATCCGGTTGGCCGTGGCCGCCACGAAAACATTCTGTGGTTTTTCCTGCATCCAGGTCAAAAATGACGAGAAAATGGTCATGTTGCCGCTCGTCGCGGTATCGTGCAGAAAGCCAAAACTGTTCTCGATTTCGTCGATCCACAGAACCACCGGCGCGGCGTTTTCGGCGGCGCGTATGGCCCGCTCCCACGCGACCTCGGGTGCGCCCCAGCCGCCGGACATGATCTTGTTCATGTCGAGCCGGATCAGCGGCAAGCCCCAGACAGACGGAATGGTCTTGGCCGCCAGTGACTTCCCGCAACCGCTGACACCCATCATCAGGATACCCGCAGGCATCTGGATATTGGCTTCCTGTGCTTCCTTGGTGAACAATTTCTGTCTTGATATCACCCAGCTCTTGAGTTTATCGAGACCGCCGATCTGGTCGATATCGTAGGTTTTGGTGATGACTTCGAGACAATTTTCCTTCATCAGCAAATGCGCCTTGGCGCGGTTGATCGCGGACAGGGCCGCGTCGATATCCTGTACGCCGTCACTCACGAGCTGGCGGAACAGGTCGCGGGTCTCGTTCGATGACAAACCCTGGGTGGCATACGATACCCGCTCGAGCCACTCCGTTGAAACCCGCTGGTCAGCGGCACCGGCCTCGTTCAGCGCGGTTAGCAGTTCGTGTAACTCCGTTACGTCCGGAAGGGCCATTTCGAGCAGGCTGATTTCCTTGCTCAGACCGGCCGGTATGTTGATTGTCGGGTGTGAGATTATCAGCGTACCGGGTCTCGAGGACAGGGCGTCATAGGCATCCCGCAACGCACGCACCAGCCCGGGGTTTGTGTCGACCAGCGCGGGCAGGTCTTTCATCAGGTAAAGGGCGTTGGTCTCCGCGTGTATGATGAACGCCAGCGCTTTGACGGGGTCAACCAGGCCCCGGTCCTGGCCTGAACCACTGGTAAACCCGAGTGCGGCCGTCCACTGCCAGACCGGGCGGTCGTCGCCAAACAACTTTTTCGACGCGGATTGCAACAGCCGTTCGAGACGCTCTTCCTCCCAGGTCGCCACGTAAAGCAGCGGCGTTCCGGCATCGATGATCCGGTTGATCCTTTCCGAAGGTGTCTCGGGTTTTTGCATCTTTAATCCCCCTGCAGGCAAGCCACTGGCTGTAGAAAAAACAATAATAAACAAACCGCCGGGTCAGCGCATGACACACGTCACCAGACAGCTGGAAAAACGACATGATTTCCCGCGGTCGCGGCAACGACCGAAAGTTACGTAGGGCATCATACCTTATCGGCCCCGCCGGCAAAGCCCCGGATTCATCAGCGGTCGATTGACCCAGATCATTGTTGGGATCAGACTGCGTGCCTATAGTTCCCTGAAAATTGAGTACGGGCCCTATGAAATTTACCGCATTACTGCTCAGGCACGTAAGAGTTTTTCTTGCCGGTACTCCAACCGGACGTTCGTATGCGGGTACAACCGGGCAAGGCGCCAACCTCCAGGAAGGCTGGGTGATCGCCAACCACATCCTGGTATCCTTCCACGTGGCGTTCATATCCTCGGTGCTGGCGATCCCCGAAACCGCCGCCACCAAGGAAGCGGTTTTACACTTTATCTTCGTCAGTCCTGAAACCATTGTCTCCGCGCTGTTCACCTACCTGGTCTTCCACTCGGCCATCGCCCTGCACGAATTGGGTCACTTCGTCGAAGCGGCGCGTCTGAGGGCGCTCAACGATTCGATCCAGAACGCCGTTGAAACCCGCCTGTCGGCATCCCCGTCTGCGCGCTTCGGATACCTGCTGCAACTGTTTTTACAGATACCCTACGGACGGGCGGTCGGTATCAAACGCGAGGGCCTCAATTATTACCCGGACGCACCCTACAACCTGGCCGTCGCCGCCGCCGGTCCGCGCGCCAGCCTGAGGGTCGCAATGGTGGCCTTGCCGCTGGCCGTGATCCTGCTGGCCGCCGGTTTGTTACAGGATATGTCTTTTGCACTCAACCTCGGCCGCCTGGTGCTCGGTCTCGGCATCGTCACCGGGCTTGATTTCCTGTTGGCGGATCCTGGCAAGTACCGTGAATTCCGGCGCCGCGAAAAGCGTGCAAAAGACGCGGCGGAAGCTCTGCCCGAAGCGACCGGATGGGCCGCCAAGGCCGCTGCGGCCAAGACCCGGATTATCGAACGGAGCATGCAGGAGGCGACCCATCCGCGCCTGGGCATCGTCAGGGCGCCCTGGCAGTTCCGTAACTGTGGCATGGGTGGACGGCACACCGAAAAGGAGTACCCCGAATCCAACATCAGCATGCAGGAGGCGATGTTCCTGATTTTAGGCGCGGTCGATTCGCAGGAGGCGCAGGAAATGACCGTGCGTCTGCAAAACCGGCTCAAGGAGATCCTCGAAAAGGCCGAGGGCTGCCGGGTCATGGGCATCGGTCTTGAAGGCGGGCTTGCACCGTATGTGGATCGTGGCACCTATGAATTGCCCGAGCTGCGGCTCTGGGCCATGATGAAACAGGCCATCGAGGAATGCGGTTACCGCCCCGGCATCGATGTCGCTATCGCTCTTGACCCTGCACTGTCGGAACTGGAAATAGCCTACCGCAAGGAATTTGACGTACCCGACAGTATCGGCATGTACCTTTTCTGGCGCGACCATTCAAAGAAAGTCCTCGACCGTGACGCGGTTCTCGCGATCTATGAAAAGGCGATTTTTGAATATGATATCCCATTGCTTTCGATCGAGGACGGCTTCTCCGAAGACGACATCGAAGGCTGGCACAAATTGCTCGCAAAACTGGGCGACCGTGTCCTGGTGATTGGCGACGACCTGGTCACAACCAACGACCGCACGATCGAAATGGCCGCCGACAAGGGCCTGATCAACACGGTGCTGGTCAAGGCGAACCAGATCGGTTCACTCTACGAAACACTGCTGGCGGTACTGGTCACGCTGGGCAAGGGTCTGAACCTGGTTATTTCGCACCGCTCGAAAAGCCCGAACGATGACATGGAGGCGCACATCGCCTTGGCGACCAACGCACTGGGCCTGAAAGCGGGCGGCGGCGCCAATACGGAACGGCTGGTCAAGTACCAGGCCGTCACGACCCAGATGGAACGTATCCTGGATGAACACGTGCGCGAGCCGGAATTGCCCGACTTCGCCACCGTCGAACACCTGCGGGCACGCGAAGAACCCACCAATGCGGGAATCCCGACGGTGGGTGTCGACGTGCAACTGGCTTTGCCGGGCGCAAAACCGGAAAGTCGCGTTCGCATGTTATTTCATGGCGCTACCCCGCTCGGCACCTCGTCCGGTACCGGTGAAGCGGTCCACCTCGTCGACGCCGTATTCGAACGCGCCGAATACCTGGAAGCGGTGCAAAAACACGGGAAAATGATGTGCGAAGTGGAACCCGGCGTCTTTGCTTTCAATCGTGACGTGAAACGCACCGAAGTCGATTCGACCAATGACACAGCCCTGCTGGAATTGTTCAAACGCACAGAACGTTATGACGGCAAGGGCTGCCTGAACGCGGTTGATCATGTACACGAGTTTGCAGCGCCATTGTTCGAGCACATGAATGTTGCCGATTGGGGTCTGTTCGAGATCGACCGGGCCCTGCTCAAACTCGAATTATCAACGGCGAAAAGACGCGGAAAGCTGCCTGTGGAAACGGACGAGAAAACGGATATACGCGTCATGCAACGCAAGCAGAACCTGGGTATGAACGGGATTCTGTCGGTCTCCCTCGCCATGGCCCGTGGCATTGCCCATGTGCGCGGGCAGGAACTGTACGAATTTTTGCGGGAGGAAATGCTGGTCATCATCGAACGTCTCGCCAGCGCACACCATGTCGCCATCGAAGGCAGCCGCTTTGACGACTACCTTGACGCACTGCGCGAGGTGACCAAGCGGCTCGAGGCACAGGAACTGTCCCTTTATGCGGCTCTGCGCAAAGTCACCGGGATCTACAACCAGTTTGATGAACCGCTTGCCGCACCCGCGCCCCTCGTAACCGGCCTTACGTTCGTACCCGCCGAAGCGGGATCATTCAGTGCGCTGGAGCAGACCTCAATCGATAGTCTGAACACCGCCCTGGTCGCGGCCTGGCTTAACCCGGGAACCGCGCAGGAGCACGAGCAGGATTACAAGATAGCGTTGCGCCGCTACCTGGAAACAATGACCCTGCTCGGCCGCCGTTACCGGATGTTCGAAATTGCAAACCACCGTATTTTCAGAGCCGATAACACGTTGATCGTGCCCTTTGACGCACACGGCAGTTTATCGATTTACGCCCTCCGCCGTGATTCGGCGCAAGTCATCAAACAGTTGCGCCTGCCGCACGGCACGCTGATCACCGACGCCCTGATCGCCGAATTGGCAGGCTTCAAGGGCGAGGTCATCGACCTCGAGCGGGAGATTTATCACCTGCACGTCGACGACATGCCCACCATCCAGGTTGCCCGTCTGCGTGACCTGGCCGGCCTGCTGAGACGCCTCAACAATTGCGGCAGCCGCCACGAAGCCGTGTATGTTCTGCGTTTCCTGGTGGCGCGCCTGTGCAGCAGTTCATACCGCGGGATGCCGGGCGCCAAGAACCTGAAACCCGAGATTATCCGGGTGCGCCAGGAACTGGCGGAGTTTATGAACGGCCCCTTCGCCGAACGTCTGCGTCTGCCCACCAGCATCCTGGTGCGCAGTATTTCAGGGCTCGTGTCGCAGCCCAAGCTGATCGACGAGGTCTGGCAGGACACCATCGATCTCGCCGAGGTGCATGTACGCGGCAGCGCCATTACCAACGAGATTCGCAGAAGCACCCACCATGCCATGGGCAAGCACACGCTCAAACTGGCGCGCGCCTATGCGCAGTGGCTGGAGACGGGTACGGCGGACTTCCCGGAACCGGAGCGTGAAACACCCGGCCCTACCGACGAGACAGCGCGCTCAAACCCGGTGGTCAGCAAACTGGTCAAACGTATCGTTTCCGACCTCGAACAATTGCTCGGCAGTGCACAGATCGCCAGGCGTCTTGACGAGTGGCGTGAAATCTACGCCAGTGAACTGCAACGCTGCGAATCAACCAATACGCTGGAAGAGGAACTCGAGTCACTGGTCATCAAGGGCATTCGCGCGCATAACCAGTGGGTTTACCAGCACCGCCTGCGCAGCTTGATGAGCAAGCTCCGCGATGGCGTCTGGACGGCCGATGCACGGGAACCGTTTGAGTCCGCATTGCACCGCTTGCAGGAAGAACAACCGGAAGACGGGTCATTCCAGACCGAAAAGGTCGAGGACCTGGCGCGCTACGCGGTCACTACCTTCTGCTCGAGGATACGGCACGACCATCAGGATGCACTTTTCCTCTCTCTGGATGATGTGCTTGACCGCTATACCAGCGGCAACCAGTTCGAGGCCTTTGAACGCAGTTGCAGTCTGCGTCGTGAACTGGAATCACTGGCCGGCGACGGCGTTTTTAACACCCAGCGTTATCTGCTGCACCAACTTGACTGTATCCTCGAGGAACTGGGGTTCTTCGCCCTGAGGCACGTCGCCTCGGACTACATGGATAATGGCGTCAGGCTGGCGGAATGCCTGTCCATCGTCCATCTCTGCGCGGGCAACCTGGACCGTGACGGCCTGTTTTCACGCGAACTCTGGGACCTGTCGGCCATGCTGGTCAACCCCACCCGCAGTTCATCCGAACTGCTGGATGTGCTGGAGCAGATTCAGCGCAATTACCACCGTCTGGTGCACCGGGTCAGCCATGCATACGAAGTCATGGCCGAGCACCTCGGTTACGGCTCCGACGAAATGCGTGCGGTACTGGCCAATTTCCAGCGCACCATGCACGACCTCAACAGCCTGGTTCATTTCTCCGACCTTGCACGAACCTTTTTGTCAGAGAGTGTCCGCGGCATGACGAAACCGGAACCGGGCGGCACCGGTGAAGACCCGTGGGATTTCGTTCACCTGTCGCATATCAGTGATATCAAGCACCGGGTCGAGAACCGGCAGGCCGCCAGCCTGCAAGCCCGTTATGGCGGCAAGGGCAGCGGCCTGATCTACATCGCCTACCTGGGCATTCCCACTCGCGACGGTTTCATCATCCCGACCGTGCTGCCACGCCTCGAACTGCACCAGCGCGAGCGGCAAAAACTCGAACGTGAGATCACACAGCACTTGCGGTTGCTGGAAAAGGATATCGAACACAACGAAGGCCAAAGCTTGAGTCTCGGCAACCCTGACGCGCCCCTGCTGCTAGCGGTCCGCGGCGGTTCGGTGTTTTCGATGCCGGGCATGCTGGCGACCGTTGTCTTTGTCGGTATGACCGATAGCATTGCAGAAGCACTGGCGCAGGAAGACGAGTGGTACGCCTGGGATGCCTACCGGCGTTTTCTCGTCTCTTTTTCGGCGGCGGTCTGGAGCTTTGATCTCGAGGCCTTTGACCTGGTCGAAAAGGCCAAGCAAAGCCATGGGGTCACACTCAAGACCGACCTGTCCGGCAGCGCCATGCGCGAGGTTGTCGAAGCCTCAAAGGATGCCATACGCGAGGCCGGATATGCCAAAGAGCTCGAATCGATACTCAACGATGCGGAGCTCCAGTTGCAAACGGCAGTGGCTGCCATCCACGCTTCCTGGGACCGAACCCGGGCAAAGCAATACCGCTCCATCAAGAACCTGAGCGAAGGCTGGCATACGGCCGTTATCGTGCAGCAAATGGCTTCGGGCAACCGCAGCAACCGGCAAGAACTGAAACCGGGTATCGACGAGATGTCAATCTCACTGACAGGCGTCATACCCCACACCCGGATGCAGACCACGGGATTCAGGGAATTTACCGGCGACGTCAAGTTCAGCGCCAGCGGCGACGACCTGGTCGGCGGCATTACGGCCGCCAAGTCTTTTGAACCAGTGCAGCGCCTGCACACCCTCGCACCCATGCTGGAACGCAAACTCAACCACGCCGGTGCCCGCTTGCGGCGTTTCCTTGGCTCGGATGCGGAAATTGAGTTTACCGTCGACCGCGGTGTGTTAAGCGTTCTGCAGGTCAGGAGCGCTCAAGTGAACAACCGCTTCAGTGCGCGAACTTTCGATCACCCCGGGGAGCCTGCGGGACGCGGTATCGGTATCAGCGGTGGCGCATTCCGCGGCAAAGTCGCCTTCAACGAGGCCGATGTCCACCGTCTCGCAGCGGAAGCCGACGCCGGTGATCGCGAATCCGATGGTATTTTGCTGGTGCTGGAGAACCCGGTTCCTGATGAAATCCCCCTTATCCTGTCGGTTGAAGGTCTACTGGCCTCACGCGGCGGTTCGACTTCGCACGCGGCGGTTTGTGTCCACGGCATCGAAAACAAGTCTTACACTGCCGTACTGGGTGTGTCCGAACTCCGGGTGAGCGCAGACAAGGCCAGGCTGATGGGACCCGACGGGCAAGTTAAGAGTATTATCCACACAGGGGATATACTGTCTATTCACGGTCAAACCGGTGAGGTTTTTATCGGCTCACAACCAGTGCTGGAAATAGTTAAAGCGGCCAAAAAGATTAAAAATACCGATACATGAAACCGTTAATCAAAGGATCGGGTCACTATTTCAGGGACCCGCTTACCCTGGTATTGGCGACCCTGGTCGCCCTTTCTTTTCTCGGCACCTGGCTGTATGCAAAAAACTCACCCGGCATCGACTACTATGTCGCCTGGGTCGCAGCCGACGCGGTTAAAAGCGATACCCGGGTTGACATTTACGAACCGTCATCGAGATATAAACTGGCCGTGGAGTACCGCAACAAGGCAGATTTGCTGAAAGATGCACCAAAACAAAAACAGGTCGCGGCGTATCTCAAAGAATTACAGATGACCGCCACACCGTTTCTCTACTGGGTGACAGGGTTGCTCGCCAGCGGCAATTATGAAAACGACCTGACGCGATGGCAGTTGCTTTCACTTTTCCTGGTAACCGCCTTCATCCTTGTCACGTGCCGCGTGCTGGGATATTCGCCGGCAACCAGTCTTGCCATACTTTTGCCGGTACTCGTCTGGTTCACGCCACTTTATTCCAATTTGAACGTAGCCAATGTCAACGGGTTCCAGCTCGGTTTAATCGGCCTGATCCTGTGGTTGCAAAGTCGGAGTACCGAGGGCTTGCACCTGTTCGGCGCCGGCTTGATCGCCGGTTTGCTGGTGATGTTCAAGCCCAATATCGCGCCGGTGGCCCTGCTGTTTGGCGCAGGGTGGGTTGTCCGCGGGCAATATTTGAAGCTGGGTATATTGCTTGGGGGAATGGCAACCGGGGCGATCCTGGCCGTGCTGGTTTCATCAATGTGGCTCAGTAACACATCGGCCTGGCTGGAGTGGTTTGATTATATTCGACAATTCGTAGACGGCGGTCCGGGTGAGAGGGGCGGCAATTACGCGATTATCACGCAGGTCTTCAGCGACACGAGTCCCATGTTACAGCTTGCTACTGCGCTGTTCCTGTGCATGCTGTGCCTGGTCCTGTTGTGGTGGGGGCGAAGACGCAATCCTGAACCCGGGAAAAGTGAAGCCGGCCAGGACCGGGAATTCCTGGAAAACACGCTTCTGATCGCGATGGGTTGCATCATACCGGTGCTCACTTCAACGCTGGTCTGGCTGCACTATTACCTGTTGACGCTGCCAATGATCCTTCTGGCGTTTCGACCCTGGCAGGAACCGGGGCCGATGAAAATCGTGCCGTTCTTGATGTTGCGCCTGCTACCCACCGTCGCACTGGTCATGCTGATGGATACGGCCCTTCGCGGGGTCGTCGCTGTTGATGACAGAACCTACCGGGTCATGGCCACCACCGCCGCTGCGTTGGCCCTGTTTGTCGCTGGAATCTGGCAATTGGGCCACGGCATCAGGAACCCGCATTCCTGACAATACCCGGGTGGCACAACCCGGCCGGCACGACTTGTCCTGGCCCATTACACCCATGGTGTGAAAATACCCTGCTCTATCCGTGGACCGCACTGGCGGCACGGCGGTGTATGCACCACCGGTCTTTTCCTTGCAAAGGTTCAGGTAGAATGTCGTTTACCATCAACGGAGCATGAAAGTGAACGAATTAACACCCATCCAGGTCCGGGTTCTCGGCTGTCTCATGGAAAAGAAGGAAACCACGCCCGAACAATATCCTTTGACCCTCAACGCGCTCCGCAATGCCTGTAACCAGAAGACCTCCCGTTACCCGGTCGTCAATTACAGCGAGGGAGAGGTCGGCCACACATTGCGTGAATTGGAGGCTATGGACCTGGTACGCGAAGAGTGGGGTGCGCGTGTTCCGAAATACCAGCACCTTGCCAACAAGACAATGAACCTGCACAGCCAGGGTATTGCGCTGATATGCACGCTGATGCTGCGCGGTCCGCAAACCCTCGGTGAGCTGAAGACCAACTCGCACCGTTTGTTCGATTTCAGTGATCTCGACGATGTCCAGTATGCGCTCCAGCAACTGATCGATCGCGAGCCTTCCATGGTCGCCGCGCTACCGAAACAACCCGGTCAGAAGGAAGGACGATTCGCGCACCTGCTGGCGGGTGAGCCGGATGTACCCGCGCCATCCCGGCCAGCGGTCAGCGCCGGTTTTTCAACCGGGTTGGAAGACCGGGTCACCGAACTGGAATCACAACTGGAAGACCTGAACAACCGCTTGAAGGCCCTGGAAGAGAGATTCAGCGGCGAGTGATGATGAGCGTTCAGAACAAAAAAGGGATCAGTGCACGCCGCTCCGCCGGATAATCTGCAAACGTCTCACGGTACCAGCGGTGGTGCGCCAATGCCCGCGGCACCAGGTTGGCCATGGTCCAGATCGCAAATACCCAGCCTGCCAGGGACCAGGTCGCGATGGCCCAACCGGTCCACTGGATAATCTCACCCAGGTAATTGGGGCATGAAACCCAGCGATACGCCAATCCATGGGGAACCCGGTAAGCGCCGTCCAGACCCCCGGCCTGGCGCAAGCGTGACAACTGTCGATCCGAGACCTTGTTCAGCGCCATGCCGCTGAAAAACACCAACACGCCGATCAAAAACTGTGGACTGTTCAGCCACAGATCGCTGTACTTGTCGCCTTGAGCGGCGATGGACCAGCCATTGAGATAACCGTTGGTGGTATTGAATACCAGCGCCATCAGCACGATCGACCAAGGCATCTCCCTGCCCTTCTTCAATGTCCATGGATAAATGAAAACGCGATGGCAGTAATGCAGTTCCCAGAGCAGGAACAATGCAACCGCGGTGATATTCAAGCGTGCGTAAAACAGCACGATGCCGCCAAATACCAGTACCGCAGGCAATTCCATGACGAACCAGCCCAGGCGGCTATCGAGCGACGGGCCCCAGCCCGCACGGATATGTCTTCCATAGGGTGCTTTGACAAAGAACAGCAGCAGGAAGACCGGCACGGCGAGGATCAGCGTGCCGTAGGCCACCGGGTTAAAATACTGGCTCATGAGGGTTTCGAAATTCATTCAATAAATAACCTTAGATATATTACTTATCATATTGTTTTTGATTAGTATAAAACTGTAATGCATCAGCCATTGAGATGCTAAAAGGCCTTGGCTGGAAAGCCAGTTCAAGTTTTGCTTTCGCGTGGCTCATAGACGTGTTCGCAGACAGTGCCGCGAGCGAATCACGCGTATACAGCGGGGTGTCACCCGCGAGACGGGCCCAGCCGCTCATCAGCGGTGCAAACTGACCAGCCAGCCAAAGCGGACAGGTCAGCCGCGGGGCTGCGGTGCCGGTCAGTCCGGCGACGACCGCCGCGACCTCCGGCATGCTGAGGTAATGCCCCGACAGCAGGTAACGATCCCCGTCAGCGCCCCTTTCAGTCGCCTCGACGGCACCCCAGGCCACATCGCGGGCATCGACCCAGTCAAACCCACCCGCCACCAGCATGGGCAGCTTGCCACGCGCCAGTTTGTTGATGACCTGGCCGAACAACGACAATTTGAAATCGTTGGGGCCCAGCACCGCGGTAGGATAGATAATACGTGTCGCAAGCGTCCTGCAGCCATTTTGCCGCACCAGCGCGTCCGCGCGGGACTTCGAAACATCGTAATGGCCCGCATGAGCGCTGCGCGCGTCGATTAACGGGTTATCTTCGGTCACCGCCCGGTCCAGCGGTTGCAGGTCGAGCGCGTGGATGCTGGAGAAATGGACAAGGGTTGATACCCCCTCAGCCTGGCAGGCCTGTAAAACATTGCGCGTGCCCCCCACATTGACCGATTCGAGCTTTGCCTTGTCACCGGGTTGAATCGAGATGCAGGCGGCCAGGTGATAGACCTGCTCAACCCCGCCAAAAGCCCTGCCAAGGCTCTGCGGGTCGAGTATGTCGCCGTCGAACCTGGTGACCTCCAGACCTTCGAGTGCGAGACTGCTCTGCCTGACCAGTGCCACAACTTCATAGCCCCGGCCGAGTAATTCCCTGACCAGGTTGGCGCCTATGTGGCCGGATGCACCGGTGACCGCTACTTTTTTCATCTGAATTCGTCATCCCGGCGCAGGCCGGGACCTCCAAACGCTTCCGTTAAATTTAAAGAATCCTCTGGTAAACGCTCTGCAAATCTTAGGGAGGTCCCGGCCTGCGCCGGGATGACGGGCCTGCGCCGGGAAGACGGTGCCAAAATCTCCACAATCACACCTCATCGGAAGCAATCGCATCCAGGAAAACGGCGCCGTGGCGTTCCAGCTTGACCTCACCGACGCCGTTGATCTGGAGAAACTCGGCCGGGGTCGAGGGCCGCTCGCGGCTCATTTCCACCAGCGCCACGTCACCGAAGATCACGTAGGGCGGCACACCCTGCTCCTCCGCCAATTGCTTGCGTATCTCGCGCAGGGTTTCGAACAACCGAAGGTCATCCTCGCTGAGGTCCTCGACCGGCCCCGCTTTCCTTTTCTTTTTCCTGACCGTTTCCTTCAACCTCGGCCTGGCCAATTCCAGCGTTTCTTCGCCACGTAGCAAACCCAGCGCGGAGGGCGTCAGTTTCAGTACTGAGAAGGCGGCGATATCCTGCAAAAGATAGCCACGATGGATCAACTGGCGGACGATCGACATCCACTCCGCCGCACTGTATTCCGCACCGATGCCGAAGGTCGTCAGGCGTTCGTGATCAAATTTGCGTATCCTTTCGTTGTCCGCGCCACGCAGCACATCGACGACGTGCTTGACACCAAAACTCTGCCCCACGCGGTAAACACAGGACAGCACCTTGCGCGCCGCCTCGGTGGCATCGTACTTTTCCGGTGGATCGAGGCAAACGTCACAATTGCCGCAGTCCGCGCTCATCTGCTCGCCAAGGTAACCCAGCAGCACGCGTCTTCGGCAGGTCAGGCTCTCGGCGAAGCCGACCATGGCGTTGAGCTTGTGCGCGTCGATACGACGCTGGTTGTCGTGACTGCTCTGATCCAGTTGGTAACGCGCCGTGGCAACGTCCTGGGTGCCGAATAACAACAACGCATCCGCCGCCAGGCCGTCTCTGCCGGCACGGCCGGTCTCCTGGTAGTAACCTTCCATGTGCCGTGGCAGGTCGTAATGCACCACGAAACGCACGTTGGGCTTGTCTATCCCCATGCCAAAGGCCACCGTCGCCACCACGATCGATACATCGTCGCGGATGAACTGTTCCTGAACATCGCGGCGGGTCCGTGCAGAGAGTCCCGCGTGATAGGCTGCCGCCGAATGTCCGTGCTCGTTGAGGTACCCGGCGATCTCCTCGACCCGTTTCCGGGACAAGGCATAAACGATACCCGAATCACCTGCCCGACCGGCGAGGAAGCGGCTCAACTGGGCCTGCGGCCGGTGCTTTTCGAGTACGGTATAGCGGATGTTCGGACGGTCAAAACTGGTGGTGAACAGCCGCGCATTGTGCAAACCGAGCACGTTGACGATGTCGTCGCGGGTCTGCGGGTCGGCGGTTGCCGTCAGCGCAATCAATGGCACGTCGGGAAAGTATCGCCGCAACGCGCCCAGGGCCGCGTATTCCGGTCGGAAATCGTGACCCCACTGGGATACGCAATGCGCCTCGTCGATGGCGATGAGCGCCAATGGAACCTGCGCCAGGCTACTGATGAAATCGGGCCGCATCATACGTTCTGGCGCCACGTAAAGCAGATCGAGTTCGGCGTTATGAAGCCTTGAAAGTACCGACCTTGTTTCCTCTGGATCGAGGTTGGAGTTGTACATGGCGGCCCTGACACCGTTGGCCCGCAGCGCGTCCACCTGGTCCTTCATCAGCGAAATCAGTGGAGAAACCACGATCCCCATGCCCGCCTTGCTCAAGGCCGGTAACTGGTAGCAAAGCGATTTTCCACCACCTGTTGGCATCAGCACGAAAGCGTCTCCGCCGCCGAGTACCTGTTCGATGATTTCCTGCTGGTACGGCCGGAATTCGTGCAGGCCAAAGACCTGTTGAAGGGTGTCGTGAATGGAATTCATGCAATGATCAAAACTCGCTGGTACAAACAATGGTAGTTGGGCAACGGCCATCATACATGTCCGCAAGCTGCTCGACCCGGGTAATTGACAACTTTTTCCATCGTCCCAGCCTAAACGCCCCGGCGTTCAAATAATATCCGAAAAGATCCCTCCTGCGAGTAAATAAAACACCCTTTGCGCCGGTCTTGATCCTTGTCATTTTACCCCTTGCAATTGGGGTGTATGGTAAAGGCAAACCGTTAACATGCCTCCAGGGAGTGGGGACCAAATGAATATTGAACACGCCTACACGAAGCAGATTCTGAGTGCTTTCGAGCAGATCAGCCAGGTTCCAAGGGAATCCAAAAAAGAAGAAAAAATAGTCGTTTGGCTACTGGAATGGGCCGCTGAAAAGGGCTTGCAGGCACGCAGTGACGAGGCCGGCAATATCGTCATCAAGGTGCCCGCTACACAAGGTTATGAAAACTCGGAAATCCTGGTTTTACAGGGTCACATGGACATGGTCTGTGAAAAGACCAGGGACTCGAATCACGATTTTGACAAGGACCCAATCGAACTCGTATACACTGACGACGGCTGGCTCACTGCCGACCGGACAACACTGGGCGCCGATAACGGCATTGCGATCGCCATGGCCATGGTCGCCGCCACGGACAAAACCCTCGGACACCCGCCCCTCGAATTGCTCTTCACCACCGACGAGGAAACCGGACTCACAGGTGCATCATCGCTTAAACCGGGTTTTATCGAGGGCAAGCAGTTGCTCAATATCGACTCGGAGGATGAGGGGGTATTCACGGTCGGTTGCGCCGGCGGAGAGGATGCCAGCGTCGTGCTGCCCTTTGTCACAGGCGAAAGCCTGCCCGGCTACGACGCCTATAAACTGGAGGCATCGGGCATGTCCGGCGGTCATTCGGGAATCGACATCATCCTGGGCCGGGCCAACGCCATCAAACTGACATTCAGGGCTATAAACCTGCTTTCCCAACAGACCGACGTACGTATCGCATCGGTCAGCGGCGGCACGACGCGCAACGCCATCCCGCGCGATTGCGAGACCATCTTGTTGATAGCGGAACAGGACACTGCAAAGGCGCAAACCCGTATCGGCCAACTGGAGCAGAAACTGCAGTCCGAATACCGGAAAACCGATCCGAACCTGACTCTTGAACTGACCCCCGCACACGGCGATTTCAAAGCCGCAAGCGCCGGCACCACACGTCGCGCCATTGACTTGATGCTGGCTTATCCCGACGGGGTCACGGCAATGTCCAAGGACATCGACGGCCTGGTGGAAACGTCCAATAACCTGGCGAAGGTCAATACGGAAAACGGCAAGCTGGTCATACTCTCCAACCAGCGCAGTTCCAACATGGACAGCCTGGCCCTGATCGGCGAACGAATATTGTCGGTTGCCCGCCTGGCGGGCGCCGAGGGCAAAACCAGCGGCGCCTATCCGTCCTGGCAACCCAACATGGAGTCCAAACTGCTGGCGCGCTGTATCGAGGTCTATGAAAAGCGCTTTGCCAAGGCACCCGTGGTCGAGGCGATCCACGCGGGGCTCGAGTGCGGCATTATCGGTTCAAAATACGCTGGCATGGACATGATCTCTTTCGGCCCCACCATCAAGTATCCCCACTCGCCTGACGAGAAAATCGAGATTGCTTCCATCGGCAAGACCTGGGACTTCATGACCGCGTTGTTCGAGTCCTACAAATAGACGGAGACTCAACGCTGCTGGACAACCAGGCCGTCCAGGTTATCCGGTTGACCTACCCGGCCGGGAAAACGATCTGCACCCGGCTCTTGAAAGTTTGCGCTGCGTCCACCATTTTTAGAGTGTCAGCGGTTTCCTTAAAGGAAACGTTGCGTTATCCAGCAACCGGTGTACGGGCTCCTGTCTAAGCCACCTTGCCGGTTCTTGAACGGCGTGTATCAGGATGGATCTCGATGACTTCACACAAGACGATTGAATGGATGTGGACCCAGGCATCCGACCTGCTCGACCAGGCCGAGCGCATGCAGCGACAGATGTTCCACCTGGCTGCCCCCGGTCACGAGTGGGTGACCTGGCAACCACCGGTCAACGTTTACGAAAACGAGCAGGAATTGATCGTGATCGTTGCCCTGCCCGGTGTACCGCAGGAACAGGTGGAAATCGTGCCGGAACCGGGTGCCCTGCTGATACGCGCGCTTTGCCCATTCCCTTTCGCCCGTGACCAAAAGGCGGTATGCCGTCTCGAAATACCTTATGGCAGATTCGAGCGACGCATCGTCATACCGGCCGTCAGACCCGACACCTTAAGACGCGAATTCCGGGATGGTTACCTGATCATGCAGTTCGACAAGTTCGATCAGCCCTGAAGCCAGCAAACACAAACAATGTCATGACTACGGACCAGAAACTATTGAATACGGATTCCGGCAAACAACCGGAGTCAAATCCAACGCCCGGTGATAAACCGGTTAAACGCCCAGCGGCGCCTGCCCCGCCGGAAGATGCGCTGATCATCATGCCCTGGCGCAACACGGTGCTATTTCCCGGTACGATCATGCCGATGAACATCAACCGTGAGCGCTCGCTGATGGCAGTGCAGGACGCGGCACGCTTGCAGCGGCCGCTCGGCATTCTGTTGCAGCGTGAGGAGACCGAGGAAGCCCCGGTTCCGGATCAACTGTACGAGATGGGCACCACGGCCACCGTGTTGCGTTATATCACTACGCCACTCGGCACCCATCACGCAATTTGCCAGGGCGTGCAGCGCTTCCGTGTTCTCGAGTTCCTCGACGGTTACCCCTATCTTGTCGCCCGTGTGCAATTGATCGAGGCAGCCAGCATCACCGATACCGATATCGAGGGCCGCGCACACAATCTCAGGCAGAAAACCATCGAAATCCTTGGGATGCTGCCGCAGGTGCCCGAAGGCGTCCAGGCCGCCCTGATGGCCATGGAAAACCCGGACAACCTGGCTGATTTCGTCGCCAGCCAGATCGATATCGAAACCGCTGAAAAGCAAAAGTTACTCGAGACCCTCGACCTCAAGGAGCGCCTGGACCAGCTGCTCGACATGATCAATCACCGCATCGACGTCCTGAAGGTTTCAAACGAAATCGATCAGCGCACACGTGACTCGCTTGATGAGAAGAATCGAAGGCACCTGCTGCGCGAACAATTGCAAACCATTCAGAAGGAACTGGGCGAGGACGAATCCGAAGCGGCTGAAGTAGCCGAACTGGAAAGCAAGATCGATACAGCTGAAATGCCGGAGGAAGTCGAACAACAGGCACGCAAGGAACTCTCACGCCTGGCGCGCACGCCTCAAGGCGCGGGCGAATACTCCATGATCCGCAGTTACCTCGACTGGCTGATCGAACTGCCGTGGCGCACGGACGAAAAGACCTCTATCGATATTGCCGAGGCGCGGCATATACTGGATGAAGACCACTACGGGCTCGACAGGATCAAGAAACGAATACTCGAGTACCTGGCGGTGCGCAAGCTCAATCCCGAAGGTAAAACCCCGATCCTTTGCTTCGTCGGCCCGCCGGGTGTGGGCAAGACCTCGCTGGGTCAGAGCATCGCACGCGCCACCGGACGCCGTTTTGTACGTCTCAGCCTGGGCGGTGTTCACGACGAGTCAGAAATTCGCGGTCACCGGCGCACCTATATCGGTGCACTGCCGGGCAATATCATACAGAACCTGAGACGCGCAGGAACCCGCAACTGCGTGATGATGCTCGACGAAGTCGACAAACTGGGGGCCGGTGGTTTCCAGGGAGACCCGGCGTCAGCACTGCTGGAAGTCCTTGATCCGGAGCAGAATTCGAGTTTCCGCGACACCTACCTGGCAGTGCCATTCGACCTTTCCGGGATCATGTTTATCTGCACTGCTAACATGCTCGATACGATCCCCGGTCCATTGCGCGACCGCATGGAAATCATCGAGCTTTCCAGTTATACGACGGAAGAAAAACTGCAGATCGCGAAACGTTATCTCCTCGGGCGTCAGCTCAATGACGCGGGGCTGGACCAGAAACGTGTGAAGATCAAGGATGCGGCCATCACCGAGATCATCGAACACTACACGCGCGAGGCCGGCGTTCGCAACCTGGAACGTGAAATCGGCAGGGTATTTCGCAACATCGCGGTGCGTTTTGCCGAAGGCGACAGCAGTGCGGTTACCGTCAAGGCAGCGGACCTCACCGCGATACTCGGTGCGCCGCGCTTCGAGGCCGAGGTCGCCATGCGCAGCAGTGTACCGGGTGTGGCCACCGGTCTGGCCTGGACGCCGGTGGGCGGCGCCATCCTGTTTATCGAAGCCTCGCGCAGTCCCGGCACCGGCAAGCTAATCCTCACCGGTCACCTGGGCGACGTCATGAAAGAAAGCGCCCAGGCGGCGCTGTCGCTGATCAAGGCGCGTGTTGAGAAGCTGAGTATTGGTCAGGAACTGCTGGACAAATCCGATATCCACATCCACGTACCGGCCGGTGCGACTCCGAAAGACGGGCCGAGCGCGGGCGTAGCGATTTTCACCGCGCTGGCGTCGCTGCTCATTGGTCGCAACGTCAGGAGCGAAGTTGCGATGACCGGCGAGATCAGCCTGCGCGGACTGGTGCTGCCGATCGGTGGCGTCAAGGAAAAAGTACTGGCTGCCATGCGCGCCGGCATCACCACCGTGCTGCTGCCGGAACGCAATCGCCGCGACTTGGAGGATATTCCGGAAGAGGCGCGCGAGGCATTGAACATCGAGTTCGTCAACGACGTCGACGAAGTTCTCAAACGCGCAATCGAAGGGTCTGCTTAAATTTCGCGGGCCCGACGTGTCAGGTCAGATCGCAGTCCGACAGCCAGCGTGCTCCACCTGGAACAGGGTTCATTGTCGCAAACCCGGAAGTACCATCAGATCAGGTTTAGCAGGATACCGTGAAACCCTGGCGGCAATACCGCCAGGGTTGTGATGACACGAAAGTCGAAGAGATTTTTCAGCTATTCGCTGGATGAATTGTTCGACTGGGCCGTCTTCAGTTTGTCGATATCCGCCTGGCTTAAGACTGGCCGGTCGACATTAATTGTCAGCTTGTCGAGCTTGGCGGTCAGTGTAAACGGCGGCATGTAGTCCGCGTCGTTGACACCGGTCAACGTATCGGAGCCAATATCAAAGGCCTCGTCCCACTGCAGGATCATTGGCAGGGTTTTCTCCATCCGCTTGGTGTCGACTATCTTGCCGTCCACCGACAGCGTACCGGTGCCGGGCTGGGCCAGTCCGCTCATGTTGTTAAATGCCAGTGTGCCGGTGCCCAGACCTTCATATTTGAAGTCGAATACGATGCTGTGCTTACCGGGTGTGAGCGCATCCGGACCCGCCCACTTAATACGCTGCAGGTCAATAATGTTCCACAGGAACACCGGCTTGCCCTCGAGCAGGTAGAAACCGTAACCGGCAAAACGGCCGCCGGAGGTCAGGATCATACCTTCCGCGCCGCCTTTGGGCACTTCAATGTCCGCAGTAATGGTATAGGAGGCGTTGAGAAGGGACGGCGAATCACCCTGCGGCAATCCAGTCATCGGCAAGGTGTATACAAATTCTGTACGACCTGCTGTGATATTTGGCCGTGGGGCGACGAGCCGGCCCGCGACCGATGCATCCAACGGGAAGACCTGGAACTTCTTCGCTTCCTCTATGAATTCCCGCTTCATCTTTTTCACCTTGTCCGGATACTGATCGGCGACGTTCTGCGACTGGCTGAAATCCGTGTTCAGGTCGTAAAGCTCCAGCACCTGGTTGTTCAGCGGGTCGGGATTGGCGACACCGAAGGCTTCCCACGGTGCACGGTTGACCTTGGTGCTGAGCAACCAGCCCTCGTCGTACAGCGCCCATTGGCCCATCATTTCAAAATACTGCACCTTGTGGTGTGAAGGTTCTTTTGCGTTCGCCTTGTCGAAGGTATAGGCAAAACTGGTACCCTCGATCGGTGCCTGCTTGATACCATCCACCGTTTCAGGTGCGGGTATGCCGGTTACTTCGAGAATGGTCGGCACGACGTCGATGACGTGCATGAACTGTTCACGCAGACCGCCCTTGTCCGTGATGTGTGTCGGCCAGGAGACCGCCATGTTCTGCCGGATTCCACCGAGTTTTGAGGCGTTTTGCTTGAACCAGGTAAAGGGTGTATCGAAGGCCCAGGACCAGCCTGCGGACATGTGGTTGTAAGTCTGCTCGGTGCCCCAGACATCGTACCATTTCATCTGTGTTTCGACCGGCATCATGTTGACGCCATTGAAGAATGCGACTTCGTTGGGGGTTCCCAACGGACCGCCTTCGGCGCTGGTGCCGTTATCGCCGTTGATGTAGATGATCAGGGTATTGTCGAGCTTGCCCATATCCTCGATGGTCTGGACCAGGCGCCCTGTCTCATAATCGTTGTAGGCTACATAAGCGGCGAAAATTTCAGCCTGCTTGATGAAAAGCTTCTGCTCCTGTGCGGTCAAATCATCCCAGTTCTTCAAGACTTTTGTCGGCCACGGCTCCATTTGTGTATTCGCCGGAATCACACCGAGTTTCTTTTGATTTTCGTAAATCTGCTGGCGGAGCTTGTTCCAGCCGCCATCGAAAAGGTGCATGTCGTGGATCTTCTGCACCCATTCCTTGGTCGGGTGATGGGGCGCGTGCGAGGCTCCGGGGGCGTACTTGAGAAAGAATTTCTTGTCTGGACTGATCTGGTTGATGCGATTCAGATATTCGATGGCGTCGTCGGCCATGCCGGTAATCAGGTTCCAGTCCGGTTTGCCTTCGAAAGGATAGATCTGGGTGGTGTTACGAAACAGGTTCGGCTGCCACTGGTTGGCGTCACCGCCGACGAAACCGTAGAAGTATTCAAAGCCGAGACCGGTCGGCCAGCGGTCAAACGGACCCGCCTGGCTGGCGGTGAACGCCGGGGTGTTGTGATCCTTGCCAAACCACGAAGTGGCGTAACCGTTGTCCAGCAGAATCCGGCCGATGGTCGCCTTGTCTTCGGAGATCAGGCTGTTATACCCCGGGAAGCCCGTGGACTGTTCGGCGATAACACCAAAACCCGCCGAGTGATGATTGCGGCCGGTGATCAGCGCGGCCCGTGTCGGTGAACACAGTGCGGTCGAGTGAATGTTGTTGTAACGCAAACCGTTCTTTGCGATACGGTCCATCGTGGGTGTCGGGATGACACCACCGAAGGTGCTCGGCACGCCGAACCCGGCGTCGTCCGTGATAATCAGCAGGATATTGGGTGCGTCGGCAGGCGGCACGATCTGTGGCGCCCACCACGATTTTGACTGTAGTGCGTCATCCTTTATCACGCCACCGAATGCGGGATCGGGCGCCGGCAGTTGTTTGCCGCTGATGGTGGTGGTCGCGCTCGGTGAACCGAGTTCACCCGTCACCGTCTGTGCAAAAATCAATGGACTGGAAAACAGGCAAGACGCTGCTACCAGCAAACTAAGTCTCTTCGACCAGGTTTGAACGATCATTTTTTGAATCCTCCTTCAAGTGAATGAACTGACATTGAATTGGCCGGAAGTGATGACTTCTATTGACGTTTGCAACATGCAGTCTGCCAACCATGACAACTGTATAAAAGTAAGGTTTTTGGCTTGATGGGAGTGTGCATTTTGCGACATACTGTTTGCATATGCAGCTTTATTGCCGATCATGATGAATATCTTGAAATCTGTTGCAGGAGGACTTCTTGAGTAATTGCAGCGCGAGGCGGGAAGCGACGGTACGTGTCGGTCCAATGGTCAATATTTCCAGCCTTTTGTTGAAACTCGGCTGCGATCCGGACCCCGTCTTTGAACGTGCCGGTTTAAGGCGTGACGAGTTTTCGGACCTTGAGCACAGGGTCTCTTATTCAAAGTGCGGCCAACTGCTGGCGGAGTGTGCCGCGGTGACGCAATGCGGACACTTTGGACTGTTGCTGGGACAAATGGCCGGCCCGTCGCACCTGGGTGTGGTGGGATTCCTGGCCCGCAGCGCATCCACGGTCGGCCAGGCGCTGAATACGCTGGTAAAAAATCTGGACCTCCACGACGAGGGCGCCAGCTGCAGCCTGTTGGTTGAAGATGAATACTGCCGGCTAAGCTATTCAGTCCACCAACCGACGGTCTCCGGACTCGACCAGATCTGCGACCTGTCGACCGTCCTCATGTACGGGACGATGCGTCTGTTGTGTGGCAGGGAATGGAATGCCACGCAGGTGCTGATGGTCAAAAGCAGACCGCCTGAGACCGCACCCTATTCCCGTTTTTTTCGCTCGGCTGTACTGTTTGACTCGGATACCTGCGGTATCGTTTTTCCCGTCCAGGACCTGGGTCTTTCGCCGCCAACGGCAGACCGCTTGCTTTTTCATCATCTAGAACTGGAAGCAGACACGCTTCACCGGGCGCATAACAGTGAAATTCGCGCAATCATGCCGGCCGTGCTGCAACAGGGCCTTTTGCTCAACCGGTATTCGGCCGGCGATATAGCCGATGCGCTCAAATTGCGGGAACGAACATTGCACCGGCGTTTAAAGTCCGCCGGCACCAATTTTAGACTTGAACTCGATGCCGTGCGGGAGTCGTTCAGCAAGCAATTGCTGGAAAGCTCCAACCGGCCTATTGGTGACATCGCCGCGTCTGTCGGTTACGCCGACTCCAGTTGTTTCGTGCGCGCATTCCACAGGTGGGCCGGCATAAGCCCCGCCGCGTGGCGCAAACAACAAGGTGCTGCAAGCGCCCGCTGATCCGGGCAGAGTATTTGCCTGCCGGCACCCTGCATCATTACTCGAGCATTGCCGGTGGGTCCAGGTCCACGTCCCAGCCTTTCTCCGGTTTCGGAAAGCGTTCCTGCCATTTGCGCAGCAAAACCACGTGCTCTTCCTCTTCCTCCGTCAGTTCCTGCGCAAGTTTGCGTACCGCTTCATCGCCTGTGGTCTCCGCCACGTGGCGAAAAAATGCGGCCGCCCGCATTTCACCGTGCATGGCCAGTTCAATGGCGTGCCAGGGCTGCATCATGTAGTGCGCCTCTTCCATTGCACCGCCTTCGGGCGACTCCCCGCCTTCCCATTCGTATTCCCAGGCCAGCAGCCTGGGCAGTTCTTTGCCGACTGCGGCCCGCTTGACGTTGTCGATGTGTAAACCCTCGATTTTTGCCAACTTGCGAAACAGCTCAGCCACCTCGTAGTTGTGGTGTATTTCCATCTGCTCCGCGAGGTCGTTGAAGCGTTCAACCGCTTCGCTTTCCATGGCCAGTGAATAGGCCAGCAGTTCTTCCGCGCTGGCGATGGTCTTTACCGGATCGTGGTTGCTTTCACTCATAACCGGAACTCCTCATCAAACACGTCAATGTTCTCGATCGTGGATTCAAGCCTGGGCTGATAGACAGGCCGATCGCCCATGTAAAGTATACCGGTATAGAAGCCCTCGTCCGTCAACAACAAACGTCCGGCCTCGGCGGGATCAGAAGTCGCCTGCATGGCTTCGGGCGCGGGAATGAGGCGGTTCTTCCACTCCCGTTGTTCCGGCCGGAAGGTCACGCAGGGACTGAGTACCTGCACCAATGAAAAGCCGGGATGAGCGATGGCCCGCATCAGCACCCTGGCCGTACCGTTTGAATCCGAACTTGAACAACGGGCGATAAAGTTGGCACCCGATGCCAACGCGATCGCCAGCGGCTGGAACGGGTTAATACCGGTACCCGCCGGTGTAAGCTTGCCTTTCTGCCAGTTGGGGTCCGTGGTCGGCGAGGCCTGACCCTTGGTCATGCCATAGACCTGGTTATCCATGACGATGTAGGTCATGTCGGGATTGCGTCTGCAGGTGTGCAGAAAATGATTGCCGCCAATTGAAAAACCGTCGCCGTCTCCGCCGGTCGCGATCACAGTCAGGTCGGGACGCGCGGTCTTGAGACCTGTCGCCACCGCCAGGGCGCGGCCATGCACACCATGGAACCCGTAAGTGCCAAGGTAGGTCGGCATCCGCGAGGAACAGCCGATACCGGAAATGATGGCCGCGTTTTCGGGCTGGATCCGGAGACCGGCCAGTGCCTTGGTGATGGCGCCAAGGACACCGAAGTCACCGCAACCGGGACACCAGACCGGTTTGACTTCGGACTTGTATTCCTTTGGCTGTAGCTGCAAAACCGGTTTTTGCTCGTTCACGCGCTTGCCTCCTTATCCCATGCGGATATTTGGCGAATGATTTCATCGGGTCTGAACGGCAGCGGTCCTGGACGGTTGAACACCCTGACCTCGGCGGGTAAATCATAGGCGGCGCGGAGGTAGCGGTGAAACTGTCGCGAATGACTTTGCTCGACGACCAACAGGCGCCTGACGCCTTTGAGCGCCGCGGCCATTTGCACCGGCCTCTCGGGTGCCAGCAGACGCACGCTGATCATGCGGATTTCCTCGCCCCGCCGGCGCAGGCGCGACAGCGCCTCGCGCACCGGACCGGTGGCGGAGCCCCATGTGATAACGGCCGTTGAACCCGACCCTTCCAGGTCCGCCCAGTGCCGTGTGTAGTCGAATTCCCTGATCTTGCGTTCACGTTTTTCAAGTTGCGCATAGTGGTCTTCGGGCAGGCTGGAAGGCGTGCCGGCCTGGTTGTGCTCGAGTCCGTCAGCCGTGTACTGGCCACCTGCCTGGCCGGGGACCGTCATCGGCGAGACCCCGGAATCATTCACCGCATATCGGTGATAAATCCCCTCGAGCTTTTCGGGCGCCCGGCGCCTGGCGATAAAACTGACATCGGCCGGGCGTTGTATGACGGCGCGCGTCTGGCCGAGCGACTGGTCTGATAAAACAACGGCGGCGGTTTGCAGTGTCTCGGCCAGGTATACCGCCCACTGGACTGCAAACACGCAATCGGTCACCGATGTCGGCGCCAAAACCAGGTGCGGTGCGTCACCGTGCAATCCGTTGAGGGCAATATTGAGGTCGGACTGTTCGCTCTTGGTCGCGATCCCGGTCGACGGCCCGCAGCGCATCACGTCCACGATCACCAGCGGCACTTCCGCGCACACAGCCAGGCCGATCGATTCGGTCATCAGGGCAAACCCGGGACCGGAGGTTGCCGTCAATGCCGGTGTTCCGCCGAAGGACGCACCGATGACCTGGTTGATCGAAGCCAGTTCATCCTCGGCCTGGACCAGCGCGCCGCCGGCTTTTGGCAACGCCGCCGCCAGCCATTCCAGCAGTTCCGTGGCAGGGGTGATCGGGTATGCCGCAACAAAGCGGATACCGCCGCGAATTGCACCCAATCCGGCGGCCTCGTTGCCGGTGATGATCCAGCGTTCTACGTCCGCTGCGTTTTCGAGCGGCGGGGAAGCGAAGTCCGGCAGCCCGGCAGCCGCCTCAATACCTGTCCGCACACAGGCAAGACCCGCCTCGACAATGGCCGTACCCTTGGCCTTCAGCATTCTCTCAATCACCGAACTGACAGTGGCCTCGGGCAAGCCGATCATTTTTGCGACGGCGCCGAGGGCGATCATGTTGGCACGGCCACCATCGATCGTTTTTGCAAGTTGCAGCATCGGCAGATCGAGTACCCGCGCGTCAACTTCGGGGAGTTCACCGCCCCTGCGGCCGGCCTCCGAATCGCTGATAACGAGGCTGTCAGTCCGCAGCGGTATTTCGGCCAAAAAACGGGCCAGGCTGCCGGGGTCGATGGCTATCACCAGGTCGAAGGCGTCATCGGCTGACTCGGTGGGCCCGTTTGAAAGCCGAACCACCGCTGCGGCCTCCCCGCCCCTGATCTGGGGACCTGCGGAACGGCTCATGAAGCCATACCAGCCAGCTTTTGCCGCCGCTTCCAGCAACAGGCTGCCGATGGTCATGACACCTGAACCGCCACTACCGGTCAATGCGATGGATAAACTTTGGTGAAGCATTAAAATACCCCGTAGCAGAATATTAAATATTCTACATTCATAAGATTTTGATCACGACCTATTTAAGGCGAAGCACCCGACGCCGCAACCAAATCCGGAGGTTATAGACGATGAAATTCAAACCATGTAACGGCGAATGCACCGAAGAAGGTCTTTATTGTGACGGTTGCGGGCGCACCCACCAGGAGATCGAAGCCATGCGGCGAGGGGTCGAGGAACTGGTCGCGTTGTACAAAGAAATGAATTATGAAAACCTGGATGACTTTGCCGACGCGGTCGCCGGCAGCATCAAGTACAAAATGGGTGCGGGGCACTGAAGTAAAAGCAACGCGTTACCAGCCGCCGCATTAGCACGCACCGCATTAGTACGCACCGCATTGGTACGCTTCGCATTAGTACGCACCGCATTAGTACGCACCGCATTAGTACGCACCGCATTGGTACGCATCGCATTAGTATGCACCGCATTGGTACGCTTCGCATTAGTACGCACCGCATTGGTACGCTTCGCATTGGTACGCTTCGCATTGGTACGCTTCGCATTAGTACGCACCGTCATCCCGGCGCAGGCCGGGACCTCCAAAAGATTAGCAGAGCGGTTGTTAAAGGATTCTTTAAAGATAACGAAAACGTTCGGAGGATGTGAATTCACATCCCGGCCTGCGCCGGGATGACTTTGCTGAATTTGATTTATTGGGGGAAAACAACCTTCTTCAGGTTCCCGGCGGCGTCACATATGGAACACCTTTTTGTTGTGCCCACTCGTTGATGACGTCGATATAGTCTTTCCTGATCGATTGCATTTCCGCACGCCGCTGTGACCATTCTGCCTTCAGGTCTTCGAGACGCAACAAGGCACCGCCCGTCACGGGCGCCCCGGTTTCGTCGATCACATCCATCAGGTAGCGGAGCTGCCCGGCCAGCATGGTTTCCCAGGCGTCCTCGTCTTCGTAGGTCTGGTGCTTGACCTGGATAATCTTCCCATCCCATGCGCGTATCTTTTCAATTGCGGCGGCGCCGGTTGATTGCAGTGTCGTGTCATCGGGATAGTCCGCCATCAGTTCCTCGATCTGTTGTTGGGCCCGGCGCAATTCTTCGAGACCCGTCAGGCTCGCGTTGACCAGGTTTTCGACTTCGGTCAAAGTTTCGGACCAGGTTTGTATCTCCTCGTTCGAAGCTTTGAAACGCGGATCCATTTTGACCTCGAAAGACACGGTCTGCGAGGCTTCACCAACCGAGATGCGGGCCGTGTAGTCACCCGGTGCGACACGCGGACCGTCAAAGCCGGCAAACAAAGTGATGTTTTCCGTACATTTCAGTCCTTCTCGTTTCAGGTCCCAGTTCCATTTGTTCAGGCCTTTCTTGGCTTCCGGGTAGGTCAGTTCAAAGGGTAAACGTGGATCCATGTTGCTGATTTTACAGCGCTCGAAATCATTTTTTTCACTGGAATATCGGCGAACGGTGTTGCCTGCCTGATCAATGATCTCGATACCAACAGGTGACTTGCTCTCGACGTCAAGGTAATAATACAGCGGCACCCCGCTTTCCGGGTTGGAGGCTTCAAACGGCCCTGCCTTGCCGCTTCCGGGACTCAACATGGCCGGCCCCGGGGTGAAAACATGGAGTGCCCCGGCAGCAATATCAGCGTTTGCCTGGCGCGCGACAAACAGGTCATCCAACACCCAGAAACCCCTGCCCTGTGTGGCTGCAACCAGCTTGTCGTGGCGCAGCGAGAGGTCCGTGATCGGAACCGGTGGAAGGTTGAGTTCAAGGGACTGCCAGTTTTTGCCGTCGTCGTACGACACGAACATACCCAGTTCGGTGCCGGCATATAACAGCCCGCGTTGCGCCGGGTCTTCACGCACCACGCGCACGAAAGCGTTCGCCGGCAGACCGGCATCAATACGCGTCCAGTGTTTACCGTAATCCGTGGTTTTGTAGATATAGGGTTTGAAATCGTTGAGCTTGTAAGCCGTGACGGCGAGGTACGCAGTGGCCTTGTCGTGCGGGCTGATCTCGATCGAATTTATCATGGCCTCGCCCGGGTGTTTCGGCGAAACGTCCACCCATTCGTCACTGCCTTCACGCTTGAGATGCACCAGGCCGTCATCACTGCCGACCCAGATAAGGCCTTTCTCGTGGGGCGATTCTACGATATAGAAAATCGTGTTGTAGAACTCGGCACCGACGTTCTCCGGTGTCAGCGGTCCGCCGTTGCGCCCCTGTTTATCCGGGTCATTGCGGGTCAGGTCGGGGCTGAATTCGGTCCAGGTCGCGCCCCGGTCGTCACTGCGTAGCACCATCTGGGTGCCGTAGTAGATGATTGAAGGGTCGTGCGGTGAAACCGCGACCGGCGCGTTCCAGTTGGTGCGATATTTAAGGTCGCGGGCGTCCTTGCCATAAACCTGTTCCGGAAATGGGATGATGCTGCGTACGAGCTTGGTTGTATTGTTGTATTCCGTCAATGTACCGTTAATGGTGGTTGCGTACACCAGGTTTGGATCATCCGGATCAAAAGCGATATGCGCGCTCTCGCCCCCGCCCACATCGTAGTAATCTTCGACACCTATGCCACCGTAATCGCTCTCGCTCGCAATCGCGACGGTGGTATTGTCCTGCTGGCCGCCATAAATACGGAACGGTACGAGGTTATCGGTCGCCACCCGGTAAAACTGCGCGGTGGGCTGGTTCATGATACTCGACCAGGTTTTACCGCCGTCAAAAGTGACGGTCGCCCCGCCATCATTGGCGTTGATCATGTTGTTGTTATCGTTTGGATTGATCCAGTGGTCGTGATGGTCGCCGTGCGGGGTTTTCATTTTTTCCCACGATTTACCGCCGTCGACCGACTTCATCAACGGCACGTTCATCACGTAGACGGTGTTTTCATCCACCGGGTCAGCGGTCAGGTGAATGTAGTACCAGGCGCGCGTATGCAATACGCGGTGACCATTGATCAACGTCCATGTCTTGCCGGCATCATCGCTGCGCCACAGGCCGCCCTTTTTCGGTTCCGCCTCGATCAGGGCATAAACACGGTCGGGGTTGCTGGCTGATACGTCGACCGCGATCTTGCCAACCATTTCGGGCAGGCCGCCCTCAAGTTTTTTCCAGCTGTCACCGCCGTCAATAGATTTGTAAATACCACCATCGGTACCGCCGGAATGGATGAACCAGGGTTTACGCCCATGGTTCCACATGGCCGCATAGAGAATGCGCGGATTGGTCGGGTCGAGACTGAGATCCGTCGCACCGGTGTTTGGGCTGACTTTTAAAACGTGCTGCCAGCTTTTGCCACCGTCGGTCGTACGGTAGACGCCGCGCTCTTCATTCGGCGCCCAGATCTGCCCCTGCACTGCGACCCAGGCAATATCGGGGTTGTAGGGGTGGATTTCTATCTGCGCTATCTGGCCGCTTTTTTCCAGGCCGATGTGCTTCCAGGTCTTGCCCGCGTCAGTGGATTTCCACATGCCGTCACCGGCGGAGGTGGTAACACCGCGGATGGGCGCCTCACCGGTGCCGACGTATAACACGTTGTTATCGGATTGAGCCACCGCGACCGCACCGATCGTACCGACCTTGAAAAAGCCATCTGAAATATTTTCCCAGGTCGAGCCGGCGTTCTCGGTCTTCCAGACCCCGCCGCCAGTTGCGCCCATGTAATACAGCAACGGCTTCCCCACGACACCGGTTACGGTGGTCACCCTGCCACCCCGGTAAGGACCGATTTCGCGCCACTCAAGACCTTTGAGTGTGCCGTCGTCCGCGGCAGCTTCATCACTGGCAAAAAGTTGTGGATGGAACAGCAGAACTAGAACCAGCAGGAAAGCACGATGTGTGATTTTGCGATACATTATATTTCTCTAATTTGAAAAAGGCGGGTAGATGATAACAGTAGTTCCAATGTTAAAAACAGGGCTATAACTGATAAGCACCGTCATAAGATTGGCAGAGCGCTTATTAGCCCGGATAATTCACCAGGGATCCGGAATTTGCAGCGTAGCTGGCGAAACAGTTTGATCGATGGTTCGAAAAACCATAGCCCGGCTATGGTTTGAGAAGGATAGGCCAAAATGTGAAGTCAGATGCGTTGCAAAACCGGATAGGACAAACTGTCATTTTAGAAAAAGGCCAAAAATGCGTGTATCACCATGAAATTAAATGACATTTGTCATTTGTTCGTCCGCCTTGGTGAAATATTCGGGTTAGGGGCTTCTTTAAAGATCATGGGAACGTTGGGAGGTCCCGGCCTGCGCCGGGATGACGGTGCTTGATTTTGGGATTGGTGTGCGAAGGGGGCGTCACCTGCGCCGGGATGACAGTGCTCGTTGTTGGGAAGGCGCTGGGTTTGGGAGGTGTCAATATTGACAGGATCAAATGTAGCTGAACCCTTTTTTCAAGCCATTGACCGAATCATATATACTTTCAAATACCTCCCGCAAACGCGAACCAGGGTAATGTGACATGTTGCGAAACAAGCTGCCCGGCAAGGGCACCACGATATTCACAGTCATGTCAAAAATGGCCATGGACCACGGCGCCATCAACCTTGCGCAGGGTTTTCCGGATTTCGATGGGCCGCAGACTCTGCGTGAGCGTGTCGGCTGGCACATCGCACACGGCCACAACCAGTATGCGCCGTTGGCCGGTGTACCCCGTCTGCGTGAACTGATCGCCGCCAAGGTGCGGGATCTATATGCCTGCGAGGTCGATCCGGACACCGAAGTCACGGTCACGCCCGGCGCTACCGAGGCGCTTTTCTGCGCGACCACCGCCGTGGTGCACCCGGGCGATGAAGTGATCATCTTCGACCCGGCATACGATACCTACGAGCCCGGCGTCACGTTGAATGGCGGCATTACCCGGCACATTGCGCTCAAGGCGCCGGATTTCAGCATCGACTGGCAACAGGTCCGGGATACGATCAACTCCCGCACCCGCCTGATCATACTCAACACACCGCACAACCCGACCGGCGCCACCTGGTCTGACGCGGACATCCAGCAGCTGCGCGAAGCCGATCGCCGGCCGCGATATTCACCTTTTATCCGACGAGGTATACGAACACATCTGTTTTGAGGCAAGCAGCACCACAGCCTGCTGCGCTACCCCGATCTCGCCGCGAAAATCCTTCGTGGTTTCCTCCTTTGGCAAGACTTATCACGCCACCGGATGGCGAATAGGCTATTGCATCGCGCCACGAACCCTGATGGACGAGTTCCTGCGCATACACCAGTTCATCAATTTCAGCACCAACACACCCATGCAATACGCCATCGCGGATTTCCTGGCCGAATGCCCGCAACACCACCGGAACTTAGGGCGATTTCTACCAGGCAAAAACGCGACCTGTTTCTCGGGCTGATGGCGCGCATCCCGCTTCGCCATGACGCCCTCAGCGGGAACCTATTTTCAGCTTGCAGATTACAGGCGAAATCAGCAACGAACCGGATACGGAATTTGCCGCCCGCCTGACCCGTGAGCACAAGGTTGCCGCCATCCCGGTATCCGTTTTTACGATCGGCCTCCCGATCAACACGTCATACGTTTTTGTTTCGCCAAGCACGATGACACGCTGCGTTGAGGCGGTCAAAAGACTCGTGGATTTGTAAGCGTTGGGGCAAACAATCTTCATGAGAATCGTGTGCTTACCTGAAAAACTTAATACCAAGTGCACGATTCGCCATCATTGAGCTTGCGAAAACCATGGCTTATGCGTACCCTTTGATGCTGGAAACCCGGATTCGGTCACACATTGGGCTGATGGATGGAACAATAAATACATGCGCGATACCCGCCAGGAATTAGCGGACGCGTTTTTAAGGAGACTGCCACCATGAAGAATGAAAACAGCAATGTACTCGGCAACCTTATCGAAGTCACCGGCGATTTTTTTGTTGCCAGGCTGACGACTGACCTCGAAGGGCTTTCCACCGACAAAATGATCGGCATGGACAAGGTCCGGATCGGCCAGGTCGGCTCCTACTTAATGGTCAAGCAGTCGGGCACCAAGATCCTCACGATGATCGAGAGCATGTGGACGGAATTTGCAACCGATGGTCGCGAGACCTACAAAATCCGTCTTTCACCGCTGGGTGAATTCGACAGCAACGGCAATTTCGACCGTGGCATCCACCATTTCCCGACCGTTGGTGCAGAACTGCATATGGTGTCCAGCTGGAACCTGGAGCGGATATTCTCCGATTTCAGCGAGGTTTTTTACAAGGTCGGTAAACTGAGTTCGTTCGAATCCATTGATGTCTATCTGGATGCTTCAAATTTTTTCGGCCGGCATGCCGCGATTCTCGGCCAGACGGGTTCCGGTAAATCCTGGACGGTGACCAGCCTGATCCAGTCGGCGCTGCGCTTCATGCCCAATGCGCATATCATCATCATGGATATGCATGGCGAATACGGCGTCAAGCGAACCGATGCACTCGCATCATCTCCGTTTCCAAGCAACAAGGTGCGCTGCATGGATGCGCTTGAGCTGGAAATGCCCTACTGGTTGTTGACCTACTCGGACCTGGCTGATTTGTTGATCAACCCGGATGACATGCACGCCTCGTTACAGTTGCGCCTACGTACGCAATGTGCTGGGTGATTTGCGAATAGAAGCCAACAAAAATGCCGGCCTGGGTCATATCACGGTCGACTCCCCCGTGTATTTTTCGCTGGAAGAAATGCGCGATAAAATCGAACTGGCCAACCAGGAAACCGAAGACTTCGGCCGCGTCAAGGGACCGCTATACGGGAAATTTGATCAACTGCTCGTGCGTCTGAACAGCATGATGAACGACACCCGTTATGACTTCATGCTCAAACCGAAATTGCGTACGTCCACCGCTACCCTGGTCGATCTGATGCGTGACTTTGTTGGCCTCGGTGAACCCAAGGCCAACGTGACGGTGTTGAATCTCAGCGCCGTTCCCTATGACGTGGCGCCAATGGTCACGGCATTGATTGGCCGCCTGGCCTTTGAATTCAATTTCTGGAATCCGAAATGCCTGGAATTCCCGATCTGGCTGGTCTGCGAAGAGGCGCAGCAGTATATTCCGCGCGGCGATGACAAACGTTACAGGGAAGCCCGCCGCACCTTCGAACACATCTCCAAGGCCGGGCGTAAATACGGCGTCGGCCTGTGCATCGTCAGCCAGCGCCCGCACGAGGTTTCAGAAACGGTGCTGGCCCAGTGCGGTACCTATCTGTGCCTGCGTATCGCCAACCCAGACGACCAGGAATACCTGCGCGACATGGTGCCGGATTCGGCCCGCGGCACATTTTCCGCCATCACCTCGTTAAGCCGCGGCGAAGTCGTCGCGATGGGCGCGGCAGTGCCGATGCCGGTACGTTTCCAGATGAACCTGCCCAACCCGCCGCCAAACTCGCAGGATGTCGACTTTGCCGATAAATGGAGCAAGGGCGGTGAAGAGATCGACGTCGAACTGTTGGTGAGTAACTGGCACCGGCAAATCCGCTAGCTCAAAAGGGGGTCAGGTACATTTAATCGCATCGCGATTAAATGTACCTGACCCCTTTTATCAACTCAGCCCACCCAGCGCGACGGTAATCGCCTGGCCGCTGACACCGCTCGACTCCTCCGAGGCGAGGAAGGCGATCATTTCGGCGACCTCGCGGGGTGTGGCAACCCGGCCCGGCGCGTAAAGTGACTCGCGCTGCCGCCAGACTTCCTCCGCTGTGATGCCTGCCGCCGCTGCCTCTGCACGTGCCGAACGTTCGGCCATTTCGGTACGCACCCATCCCGGCAGCACCGCGTTGGAGGTCACATCATAAGCACCCGCATCGCGTGCCACCGAACGCATCAGCCCGATCAGGCCGTGCTTGGAGCAGTTATACGCAGAACCGGCGAACTCAGCGACCTGACCGGCTGTCGAACTCGTGTACACCACGCGTCCGTAACGCTGCTCGACCATGTGTTTCAATATCAGGCGCGACAGGTGAAACGGGCCATCGAGGTTGATCCGCATGGTTTCTTCCCAGGTTGCCCTGTCCTGTTCCCATATGACCCTCTCGTGAGCGGAGCCAATGCCATGATTGCAGACAAAGATTTCAACCGGCCCAAGCCGTTGCAGCGTTTGGGCAACGGCGCTTTCGCACCCATCAGCCGTGCCCAGGTCAGCCACGGTGTAGTCCATACCGGTTTCGCGCAATTCGTCCTCGCTGCGCGCCACCGCCATTACCCGCGCACCCCGGCTTGCCAGCAGCTCGGCGGATTCACGCCCTATGCCGCGCCCCGCTCCCGTGACCAACGCAACTCTTCCTTCGACACCTGCCATTTGCCTGTCCTCATTGTAAAGAAAGGTATTATAAAGAATTTCGCCAATCTCAAATTAATTGACAAATATCAAGTTGCTGACATATGTCATGCCCTACTATGCATTCCGAATCATCCAAAATTGGAATTTATATCTTCATTGGGAAGACGTGGAAGTTTTATTTTCAATTCCTCGGGTACTGGGAGTAAGTAGAATTGGACAGGCCAGCTTTAGACACTACAAATAATGTGACGGTCACAGACGTTCCGGAACATACAGTCGAGATTATCACCAACTCAGGTGAAGGTGCGCAAAAGTGCGCTCAAATCTTTGGCCAGACATGCGCCAAGATGGGTAACGGCGTATGGACCGTGGAAATCATTCCTGCGGAAATCGAACCGCCGCACCATACCGTCACCAGTACTTCGGGCAATATCGTCCGCTTCGGGTCACACAAGGTCACCAACTGGGGCGACCAGTCAAAACTGGCCATCGCCTTCAACGACCAGGTTTGCCTGTCGCGTCACCGTCTCGATTCCTTCCATGACAATTGCATCATCCTTCTGGAAAGTGCATGGGAGAAAGATGAGGACGAAGCGATCCGCAAGCTTTATGCCGAAGCGATGGAAGAGATGTCCTCGAAGAACTACCGCTTCATCCTGGTGCCGATCGAAGAAGAAACCCTCAAGTTGGTGGACAACCCGCAGCACGGCAAAAACATGTTCGCTCTGGGGATGCTGGCCGAAATCTACCAGCGTGATGTATCGATCATCGAAAGACAGATCGCGCATATCTTTAAGAAAAAGCCGGCCAAGGTTACCGAGATCAATATCGAACTGGTCAAGCATGGCATGGCCTGGGCGCGTGAAAACCTGGATTTCCAATTCAACATCGAAACCATTCCCGCCGCCGAGGAACGTGTCGTCATGAACGGCAACCAGGCCGCCGCCCTCGGTGCGGTCGCCGCCGGCATGGAACTGTGCGCCATGTACCCGATTACACCGGCGACATCGGTGTCACACGAACTTGCCTCCATTATCGAAAACTACGGCGGTATCGTGCACCAGGCGGAGGATGAAATTGCCGCCGCCGGCGTGGCTCTGGGCGCCTCGTATGGCGGCAAGGTCGCACTGACGGTCACTTCCGGGCCCGGCATGGCACTCAAAACCGAGTTTCTCGGTCTTGCCATCATGACAGAGATACCGCTGGTGGTACTGGATGTCCAGCGCGGCGGACCGTCGACCGGCCTGCCGACCAAGGTCGAGCAGTCCGACCTGTTGTCCTCGCTTTTTGGCCAGCACGGCGATGCACCCCGCGTCGTAATCGCGCCGCGCTCGATCGAGGAATGCTTTCACACAATGATCACCGCGCGCCGCATCGCGGAAACATTCCGTTGCGTGGTAATAGTCCTTACCGACGCAAACCTGGCAACGGGTGTGCAGCAGTTTACCCGGCCCAATTTCGACGTACGCTGGCAACAGGAGCCCGCCGATCTGTCACCGATTCCGGAAGGTCTGCGCCCTTACGACTGGGATCCGGAAACCGGCCTGTCGCGTCGTTTCATACCCGGCACACCGGGTGGCGCACACACGGTAACGGGTCTTGCACACGATGAATTCAGTAATGTTTCCTACGACCCGGCCAGCAATGAGCGCGGTTGCAAGATGCGCAGCCGCAAACTGGCCGTGTTTCAATCCACGCTTGAACCACCCGAAATTCACGGCGATGAAGAAGGTGATCTGCTGGTGGTTGGCTGGGGTTCGACCCAGGGCGCCATCGAAGAAGCCGTCGACCGTGCGCGTTCGGAAGGCCTCAAGATTTCAACCTGTCAATTGACGTTCCTGTCACCGCTGGAGCCGGGCCTGAAAAAGATTTTCAACCGCTTCAAGAAAGTCATGACGGTGGAGATCAACTACTCCGACACCGTAGGCGACCCCTACATCACCGAAGAAACACGCCGCTATGGCCAACTCGCGTGGCTGCTGCGCGCACATACCCTGGTCGACGTGGATTGCTGGACGAGTTGTCCGGGGCAGCCACTAAGACCGAATGATATTTATAATTCCATCATCGCAATGAGTAAGAAAGGAGCGTCCCAATGAGCAGTATTCCAATTTCCCTGCTGGCTCTTGAAGACGACGCATCCTCGTGCCTGGTGGCGGATGACTACCAGAAACGTGAAGGTAAATGGTGTGCGGGTTGCGGCGATTTTGGCGCCCTCAACGCGATTAAAAGGCTGTTGGCGAATCACCAGCTCAAACCAGAAAAGATGGCGTTTGTCTCTGGTATCGGTTGTTCAAGCCGTTTCCCCCACTATGTTAATGCCTATGGCTTCCACGGCATTCACGGACGCGCCCTGCCAATTGCAACGGGCCTCAAGCTGGCACGGCCCGAACTGGATGTCTTCGTTGTCATGGGCGATGGCGACTGCACTTCCATCGGCGCCGGACACTGGATTCATGCGACGCGCTACAACACCAATATGACCGTGTTGTTGCTCGATAACAACATTTATGGTTTGACCAAGAACCAGACCTCGCCGACGACGCCCCAGGGCCACACCTCCAATACCTCGCCACGCGGTTCGTTGTTGCCGGCGCTCGACCCCTTACAGGCGACACTGGGTGTTTCAAACGCGTCTTTCGTAGCACAAACGGCCGACTGGGTGCCGGCGCACTTGTACGCTACACTCGAGGCGGGTTTTGCTCACCCCGGGTTTTCTTTTATCCGGATCCTGCAGCGCTGCCCGAAGTTCACTTCGGACGTATTTGCCGAAAACGTCAAAAACCCCGACCTGACCGAACTGCTGGTACACGAGAACGGTGTCAACCCGCCCGGCCTGGACAAGCTTTTCAAAGCAAGCCGTGTCCACGATCCAAAAGACCTCGATGAAGCGCGCGCCCTGGCACAGCGCAGAGACATGTTGCGCCTGGGTATATTCTTCCGCGATGACAGTTTCCCGGTGTACGATGACGTACGCGCGGTACCGCCCGCCACGCCGGAAGAAAAGGTTCAAAGACTTGAAAAGGAGTTTGACCGCTATGCAGTTTGAAGAACAACAAGCCTCCGCGCTGAAAGCGGTGCGCTCACGCATAGATCAGTTTCATGCCGCCCTGAGCGTTACCTATGACCAGGTGCGCGGTCTGCTGTCGGGTACCGGTGATGCCGAAGCCGACCGGTCCGAAGCGCTCGGTTATTTCGCCAAGGGCAAGGTCAACATGGAACGTTTTGACTCGTTTGCCCCCAAGGCCAGGCGTATTGCGGCGGAAGCCGAAGAGCCTGTTCGGGCTGCCCAGGCAATTCTGAAAGGCCTGCTGGAGGAAGGTGACAAGCTGTTCGTCATCGACACGATTCCCGGCAGGGGGCTGGGACACCAACTGAGCGTCAGGCTCGCACACATCGGCCGCGCGTTTTCGGCGGCCCGGGTCGTCGACATGGCCAGGAATGGCGCCTACAAGGAAGACAAGCATGCAGAGTCGCTGCTGAGATTCCCATACGCAACGTGGAACAGTTCAGAACGGGCCCTGGCGCCCGCCCTCGTTGTGAACGTCTCGGGATCGGATTTCAAGCCTTCTTCAATCGTTCCGCTGCTCGACACCAACATGAAAATCATTTTCGTGGTCAGCGGTGATGCGCCCGCAGCGGCCCTGGCACGTGTCATATCCCCACGTGTATTTGTTCAGCAGATCACCGGCGATGCCGACCTGAAAGCATTTTCAGCCTACAAGGGAATCGCGGTTGCCGCATTTCTGCCGGACACGGCCGTTAGCTTTGTACACGATCCATCCGCAGGCTCCACCACTTACGAGCGCTTTGTTTCCATCGTCTTTCCGAATGAAGTCAGAAAGCGCCCCATTGGTGGCATCAGCCCGGCGCAGCAGGCGGAGGATTACACCCTGCTTGAATCCCTGTCGGTACCACCTGAAATTGCGGGTGAGGCGGCATCGGACCCGGCCGGAAAACTTTCCGCCTGGCTTTTGAGCCAGACCAACCTCGCCGATTTGTCCGCCTAGGCGAAGGGACTGATTGATGACCGGAAACCCCATATTGGATTCAGCCCTGGTACTCGGCGGAGTGGGTCTCTTCTTTGGCTTCCTGATCGCGATGGCGAACAAGAAGTTCTATGTCTGGGAAGACCCGCGCATCAACGAGGTGGAACAACTTCTGCCAAACTCCAACTGTGGCGCCTGTGGCCAGCCCGGTTGCCGCGCTTTTGCCGAAGGCCTGGTCAACGGCAAGTTTCAGCCGTCAGGCTGCACGGTCATGGGGCCGGATGACATCAGTGACGTTGCCGGTTATTTAGGCGTGGATGCCGGCGAGGCGAGCAAACGCGTGGCCCGCCTGCTATGTGCGGGCGGCAAGGACGAGGCAGCGCGCAATTCGGACTATGCAGGACTGGAATCATGCAAGGCAGCGTCGGCGGTTGCGGGCGGCGGCAAGGCCTGTAACTGGGGTTGCCTGGGTCTTGGCGACTGCGAAAGGGCCTGCCTGCTCGATGCCATTTTCATGAACGAAGACCTGCTGCCGGTGGTGATACCCGAACGCTGCACCGCATGTAATGATTGCGTGGTGGCCTGTCCCAAGGACCTTTTCGAGTTGATGCCCATCGAGCAGAAACTGATCGTCCAATGTAAGAATTTACTCAAGGGTGATGCAGCAGAAGACCTCTGCAGCGTCGCCTGTAACACCTGCAACCGATGTGTTGCAGATTCGGAGCCAGGGGTGATCGAACTGATCAATAACCTGGCTGTTATCAATTATGAAAAGAACGAGCTGACCGACCCGAAAGCAGTTTCACGCTGCCCCACCGGGGCCATCGTCTGGGTTGAAGGCCAGCAGTTCGCAGAAAGCTTGGTTGAGCTGGAGAAGAAAGTCGTATGAGTCAGGTAATGAAAGAGGTCAAGTATCCCGGCGTATTTAAAACCGATGACGGCAGCGCCGCGGTGGTATCCATGGAAACCGCAGGAAGCGAGGCGGCCGGTGCATATCCGATCACACCGTCCACGCAGATGGGCGAAGGCTGGGCCTCCGCGGTCGCGAAGGGCACAAAGAACGTCAATGGCCGACAGTTGATTTTCTTCGAACCTGAAGGCGAACACGCCGCCGCCGGCGTGACGGCCGGCATGAGCATGATCGGTCTGCGCTCAACCAACTTCTCAAGCGGCCAGGGCATCGCCTATATGCACGAATCGCTTTACGCGGCGGTCGGCAAACGCCTGACCTATGTGCTGAACGTGGCCTGCCGCGCGATGACCAAGCATTCCCTGAACGTTCACGCCGGCCATGATGACTACCATGCCGTCGACGATACGGGCTTTTTCCAGATTTTCGCCAAGGACGTGCAAAGCGTTGCCGACCTCAACCTGATCGCTCACCGGGTTGCCGAGCTTTCCTTGAATCCGGGCATTTGCGCGCAGGATGGTTTCCTGACGAGCCACGTGATCGAGACGTTCTTTGAGCCGGAGCGTGATCTGGTCAAGGAATACCTGGGCGATCCTGCAGATATCATCGATTCACCCACCGGCGCGCAACGGGCCGTGTTTGGCAAACAACGCCGCCGTATTCCGGAGCTTTACAATTTTGACTACCCGGCAATGCTGGGTACGGTGCAAAACCAGGAATCGTATGCGCAGGGCGTAGCCGCTCAGCGCCCCTTCTATTTTGATCACATAGCACCATTGACCGACCAGGCGATGGCCGAATACGCCGCGCTTTCCGGGCGCGAATACCGCCGTATCATGGGCTATAAAATGGAGGATGCAGAGTACGTAATCCTCGGCCAGGGTTCGGTGATCTGTAACGCCGAGGTCGTGGCGGATTACCTGCGCAAGGAACGCGGCATCAAGGTCGGCGTGGTCGACATGGTCATGTTCCGGCCGTTCCCGGCTGATTTGCTGACGCATATGCTGGCCGGCAAGAAGGGCGTGGTCGTGATGGAGCGGACCGATCAGCCATTGGCAGTCGAGCTGCCGATGATTCGCGAAGTCCGCGCAGCCATGGCGCAGGCGGCCGAAAACGGCCGTGCCGGCAATGACCATCGCGCCTCATTGCCATACGCGGGCCTGGCGGCACTCCTGCCCGACCAGATACCCGATCTGTATTCGGCGTGCTTTGGTATGGGCAGCAGGGATTTGCAACCGGGAGATCTCGTCGCTGCGATCAACAACATGCTCGAGGACGGACGCAAACAGCGTCAGTTCTACCTGGGTTTTGAATTCATTCAAAAAGATACCCGGCTGCCAAAGATGCAAATATGGCAGGAGAAGATACTTACAGACTATCCGCACGTGGGTGACCTGGCGCTGCCATCCGCAGGTGATTTGAATCTTTTCCCCGAAGACTCGGTTGAACTCCGCATCCATTCTGTGGGTGGCTGGGGCGCCATCACCATGGGTAAAAACCTCGCGATGACCGCCGCGCAGTTGCTCGGCATGCACATCAAGGCCAACCCCAAGTATGGGTCGGAAAAGAAAGGCCAGCCCACGACCTTCTACGCGATGTTGTCGCATGAACCGGTGCGTCTGAATTGCGAGCTCAAGCACGTCAATGTCGTGCTGTCGCCCGATCCCAACGTGTTCCTGCATTCCGACCCGCTCGCCGGCCTGTGCGAGGGTGGTGTGTTCATCATCCAGAGCGAACTTTCGGGTGAAGAGCTTTGGAACAGCTTCCCGAAAACCGCGCAGGCGTCAATCCGCGCGAGGAATATCCAGGTCTATGCCGTTGATGGCTTCAATATCGCGCTGTCTGAAGCCTCCAAGGCCGAACTCCGTTTCCGTATGCAGGGCGTGGCTTTTATGGGTGCGTTCTTCCACGCGGCGCCGCTGATGAAAACCCATGACCTGACGCGGGAACGTTTGTTCGAAGGTATCCGCAAACAGCTGAACAAGAAGTTCGGTCACCTGGGTGAACGTGTCGTTGAAGACAACGTACGTGTCATTACCCGCGGTTTCGACGAAGTCAAAAAGCTCGAACTCGAAGACTTCCTCGACGAGGGACATGAAGAATTACTGCCCTTGATCCCGCACGCGATGGCCGGCATGAACGTTGCATCCGGACTAGGCAACCAGGCGGATTTCTGGAACCAGGTTTGTGTCCAGTACAAGACCGGCAAGGATATTATCGCGGATCCGTTTACCGCCATCTCTGCCATACCCGCGGCGACCTCGAGTATGCGCAACATGTCTGCGGTGCGTTTCAATGTACCTGAATTTGAACCGGAAAAATGCACCGGTTGCGCGAAGTGCTGGACCCAGTGTCCCGATTCCGCGATCCCGGGCGTGGTCAGCACGGTAGAAGAGGTTTTGGATGCCGCAGTGCAAACGGTATCGACACCGGAAAATCCGCTGTCGCGTTTTTCCCAATTGATCAAGAACCTCGGTAACGAGTCACGCAAGATCATGACGAGCGGTACGTTCAAAACTTATGCAAATGTCCTTTCGCAGGCCTATGCGACAATTGCGGGCAAATCGAACTGGGATGCCGAACGGCGTGCTGAAGTCGATGCGCAGTACAATCTTGTCTATGCGGCCGTTGCGGATTTCCCGCTCGCCAAGACGGCACCTTTCTTCGATCTGCCTGAAAACAAGAAGAAGGGTTCAGGTGGTTTGCTATCGATCACCGTCAACCCGGAAACCTGTAAAGGTTGTGACATCTGTGTTGCCGTTTGCACAGACGGCGCATTGAAGAGCGTACGCCAGACAGATGAATACCAGGAGACCATGGAGTCGAACTGGAAACTGTGGCGTAACCTGCCCGAAACCGATGATCACTACATCAAGATTTCAAGCCTCGACGAAGGCATCGGCGTGATGTCGTCGCTTTTGTTGAAACAGAGCAACTACATGTCCATGACCGGTGGTGATGGTGCGTGTATGGGTTGCGGTGAGAAAACCACCATCCACATCCTGTTATCAACAGTCAATGCGTTCATGACACCGCGTGTCGAAGCGCATGTGAAAGAACTGACCCGGCTGATCGGCGAACTGGATGAGAAAGCCCATGCGCTGATTATCGCCGGAACTGATCTCGACGATGTCAACGCGGATGAAGAAGCACTTGCGGTTTCACTGAGCGGCGACAAGAAAGAGCGGGTGCTGCTGATCCGCAAAACCATCGAGGAATTGAAAGACCTCAAGTGGCGTTACCAGGAGGGTCCGAGCGGCCGTGGCCGCGCGCATCTGGGCTTCACGAACTCCACGGGCTGTAGCTCGGTCTGGGGTTCTTCCTACCCGTACAACCCCTACCCGTTCCCCTGGGTAAACCACCTGTTCCAGGACGCGCCATCCGTGGCAGTCGGTGTTTTTGAAGGACATATGCGCAAGATGGCCGACGGCTTTATCAGCCTGCGCCGCGCCGAGAAGCTGATTTCAGAAACTTACGACGCTGCTGCAGACGAGAAGTTTTTCTCGGAATTCGAATGGCAACAGTTCACGAACGATGAATTCACCCTTTGCCCGCCCTTGTTCGCGGTCGGTGGAGATGGCGCGATGATGGACATCGGTTTCCAGAACCTCTCACGGGTGATGGCGACCAATAAGCCGATCCGCGTGGTCGTTGTCGATACGCAGGTCTATTCCAACACCGGTGGCCAGGCCTGTACCTCGGGCTTTACCAGCCAGGTATCCGACATGGCCGAGTACGGCATGGAACACCACGGCAAGGAAGAGGTCCGCAAGGAGCTTGCCCTTATCGCGATGGCCCACCGCGGCGTCTTCGTCATGCAGTCGTCGCAGGCCACACCTTCGCACCTGATTCAAAACGTACTGAAAGGTCTGCAGGCAAGACGGCCTGCGCTGTTCATATTGAACACGCCTTGTCCTCCCGAGTGGGGTCTGGCTGATTTCGGCGCACCCGACGCTGCCAGGCTGGCCCTGGAAAGCCGCGCGGTGCCCAATATCGTGTTCGATCCGGACCAGGGCACAACCTGGTCAGAGTGTCTCGATCTCGAGGGCAACCCGTCACCGCACGACACCTGGACGACCTATGATCTGTCCTTTCTCGATGACAACGGCGACGAGCAGAAGCTGACATTGCCGGTCACCACTGCGGATTGGGCCATGGGTGAAGCGCGTTTCCGCAAGCACTTCAAGAAGCCCGGCGGCGAGGAAGACCTCGTACCCTTCCATGAGTACCTGGAGATGGATGAGGATGAGCGTGAAGACCTTACAGCCTTCATTTACACGGTCGATGCCAACCGGCATCTGAGCAAGGTCACCGTCTCTGACGAGATCGCAAAACTTGCCAATGAACGTCTGCGCCACTGGGCACAGCTGAAGGAAATCGCCGGCCTGGATGTGTCGGAGAACATGCGCGACGCGGTGACCGGCAGCATGGCCGAGGAACTGGATTCGCAGATTACGGCGCTGACGGCGGAATACGAGGCGAAAATTGCCAAGCTGACCACCCAATACCCGTTACTGATCGCCAGACGGATGGCCGAAGGCCTGTTGAAGGGCAGTGCAAACGCAACGGTTGCGGAGTTGCTGGAAAAAGCGGAAAGCTGGGATGGACCCGCTTTCCAGGCCCCGGCAGACTTCAGTATTTCGGCACCCACAAAGGCGCCAACGACAACGGCGTCGCCCGCCTCCGCACCTGCAGGCAAGGCAGCTCCGGCAGCGGTCGCTGAGGCGTCACCCGCTGAACCGGAAGACGAGGTCCTGGGTAACGAACCCTATATCGACACGCTGCGCTGTACGTCCTGTGATGACTGTCTGAAGATCAATGCGAAAGTATTTGTCTACAACGACGACCAGCAGGCATACATCGCCGATGCCAAGGCGGGAACCTTCAAGCAACTGGTGGTAGCGGCCGAAGGCTGCCCTGCCGAGTGCATACACCCGGGTGATCCGCTGAATCCAAAGGAAAAAGATTTGGATAAGTTGATTAAGCGCGCTGAACCTTTCAACTGAGTTATCCGGGCCTGACATGAAAGGTTTACCGAGTTTTAAACACGGGGTTCATCCGCCGGAAAACAAGGAAATCACTTCGGGGATCCCCTCGAAGCGGTTTCCGTTTCCGAAAGAAGTGATATTGCCGCTGTCACAACATATTGGTGTTCCGTCGAAAGCCCTGGTCAAACCCGGCGATCACGTGGAACGCGGCGATGTCATCGCGGAAGCGTCCGGTTTTATTTCCTCGACCGTGCACGCCACGGCGTCAGGTACGGTGAAATCGATCGTACTCTGGCCGCATCCCAACGGCCAGATGACACCTTCCATCCGTATCGAGGTGGACCAGAGTTCGTCGCAGATGCGCAGGAACCGCATGGTGCCGCGCTGGCAGGATGTGAAAGATACGGATCTTTCCAAGGAAATCGCCAAGGCGGGTATCGTCGGTCTTGGCGGCGCCGCTTTTCCTTCCCACGTCAAGCTGTGCCCGCCGAAAGACCAGCCGGTCGAGTTGCTGCTGATCAACGGTTGCGAGTGTGAGCCCTACCTGACCTCGGATCACCGCGTAATGCTCGAACAACCTGAAATGGTTTACGAGGGAATCCGCATTGCGCTGAAGGCACTGGGTATTACACGTTGCGTGATCGGCATCGAAAACAACAAGCCCGACGCCATTGAAATTATGCGCAAGACGAAGCCCGCCGACCTCGACGCTACGGTGCAACCGCTGACCGTCAAGTACCCGCAGGGCGCCGAGAAAATGCTGATCAAGGCAGTCATGGGGCGCGAGGTCCCATCCGGCGCATTGCCGAGCGCCATCGGTGCGATGGTCCAGAACGTCGCAACGGCCGCCAACGTGGCCGCGGTATTCGAAACCGGGCATCCACTGATCGAACGTATCATCACGGTATCGGGCCGTGGCATCCGCCAGCCCGGCAACTGGAAAATTCCGTTTGGAACAAAACTGCGTGACGTTATCGAACATTGCGGCGGCTTTACCGAAGACGCGGCCGAGATCGTTTTCGGCGGACCGATGATGGGACAGGCACAGTCCAATCTCGACGTACCGATACTCAAGGCCACGGGCGGTATCCTGGTGCTTTCCCGGGACGAGTGCAAACGGCAGGACATCATGCCATGCATCCGCTGCGGCAAGTGTCTCGATGCCTGTCCGATCTTCCTGAATCCGCAGTGGATGGGGGAACTCGCAAAGGCGGAACGTTACGAGGCGCTGGTCAGGGATGCGCACCTGAATGATTGTATGTTGTGCGGTTGCTGTTCGTTTGTCTGTCCGTCCAATATTCCCTTGTCCCAATATTTTGCAATGTCAAAAACACAAATGAGAAGATTGCCCAAACCATGATTGAAATGAGCCCTGCCCCGGAAACCGGTGCGATATGAACACGGAAGTCAAAATAACCGCGTCACCGCACGTTCGATCACCCGATTCGACAATCAAAATCATGTGGTCCGTGGTGATCAGCCTGGTACCCGTGATTGCCGGTTCAATCTGGTTCTTCGGCCCCAGTGCGATACTGGTCCTGCTTGCCAGCATGGCCGGCTGCCTGTTGACGGAACGTTTGTTCGGTTCCAGACCCGGCTCCATCGCAGACGGTTCAGCGATGATTACCGGTCTTTTGCTGGGTTTGACGCTGCCGCCGGGATTCCCACTCTGGATGGCGTTCCTTGGCGGTATATTCGGCATGGGATTTGGCAAGATCATCTATGGCGGTCTGGGACAGAATATCTTCAACCCCGCGCTGGTGGGACGCGCCTTTCTGCAAGCGGCCTTCCCGGTCGCGATAACCACCTGGCCGGCGAAGACGGAGCACTGGTGGACGCTACAGGGCGACAACCTGGCCCTGCCCTTCATGAGCCCGGTGGTCGATGCGGCAACCTCGGCGACACCGCTGGGTAATCTCAAATTCGGTGACAACCCGGTCGTAACACCGCTTTACGACCTGTTTATCGGAACAACCGGCGGATCTCTTGGTGAAACCTCCGCGCTTTTCATCATCCTTGGCGGTATCTACCTCGCCTACCGGGGTCATCTGAACTGGCATATCCCGGTGAGTGTTCTGCTTTCCACTTTTATCTTTGCCGGTCTCTTTTATGCCATCGGGATATCGCAGTTCCCGCCCGTATTCATGCTCTTTGCGGGTGGCATGATGCTCGGCGCCTGGTATATGGCGACCGACATGGTGACCTCGCCTTTGAGCAACAAGGGTTGCTGGATTTTCGGTATCGGCATCGGTTTCCTGGTGGTGGTCATCCGGGTCTGGGGCGGTCTGCCGGAAGGTGTCATGTATGCGATCCTGCTGATGAATGCCATGGTCCCGTTTATTAACCGCGCCACGCAGCCCAAGCTTTTCGGCACCGCCGGAAAGAAGAAGGAGGTGCGGAAATGAACCAGGAAAACAACAACCAGGGCCACATCGACGTGGACATACAGGTGGAAAACAGCGAGCCGGCAGACGCACAGAATTCACCGGCGCCAAAAGAGGTATCCACCTTTCGCCTGGTGGCCACGCTGGCCATCGCGGGCGCCCTGGCCGGTTTGTTGATCGTGCTGGTGAATCTGCATACCAAGCCGATCATCGACAAGTACAAGGCCGAGCAATTGAAATTGGCCGTCTACGAGGTTTTGCCGGGCGTAGAACGATACGACACGTGGTACCTGGTCGACGGCAAGCTGTCGATGACATTGCCCGCTGGTGCCAAGGAAAGTGATTTCAAACGTTTGTATGTCGGACATGACAGCAGTGGCCAGATCCATGGCGTCGCCATTTCACGTGGCGAATCGGGTTTCCAGGATGTCATCATGGTGATTTTCGGCATCGACCCTGACACCCGCAAACTAACGGGAATGAAGATACTGGACAGCAAGGAAACACCCGGGCTGGGAGACAAGATTTACAAAGACCGGGCTTTCGTCGATCAGTTTTTTGAAGGCCCGTTAACACCACTTGTCCCTGTAAAAATAGGCGCTGGCAAGGGCCAGCCTGATGAAGTCGATACCATCACCGGTGCGACGATTTCCTCGAAAGCAGTCATTGGCATCATCAACCACGCGCTCGAGGAATGGCAACCCATATTGGACAAAGGCATCCCGAATTCACCCGCCGATGCAGCACCAGCGGAGTAAGACAGTGAGAAAAACAACACCATCCCAGGATTTCATACGGGGCATCTGGAACGAGAACCCGGTGCTGATACAGATGTTGGGTTTGTGCCCGGCACTGGCCGTGACCAACAGCGTGGCAAATGCGCTGGCCATGAGCGCCGCAACGTTTTTCGTGATTTGCTGCTCCAGTGTGCTGGTCTCGACCTGCAAACGTTTCATACCCAGCGAAGTCCGCATTTCAGCCTATATCCTGGTGATCGCGACCTTCGTGACACTCGCCGATATGCTTTTACAGGCCTATGCGCCAGCACAACACAAGGAACTCGGTGCGTTCATCGCCCTGATCGTTGTCAACTGCATGATCCTCGGACGCCAGGAGGCCTTTTCGTCCAAGAACACCGTATTCCGGTCCCTGCTCGATGCCATGGGTACGGGTGTCGGTTTTACCATCGCGCTGGTGATGATGGGCGGTTTTCGCGAGATTCTCGGTGTCGGTAGTTTTCTCGGGTTTCCGTTATTCAGTTCGAATTTTGAACCCTGGGTCATCATGGTCCTGCCTGCCGGTGGCTTTCTCACCCTTGGTTTTATCTTGCTGGCAATGGGATACGTGGAAAAACGTAAGAAAGACAAAGCAGAGCAGTTGGCGGAGGTTACACAATCATGAGTAACCAATCGCTGTTTTCGATCTTTTTTTCCGCCCTGGTGGTCAACAACTTTACGCTGGCCATGTTCCTGGGTTTGTGTCCCTTCATGGGGGTTTCCGCGCGGGTCGAGACGGCTTTGCGTATGGGCCTGGCCAATATTTTCGTCCTGGTGCTGACCGCCCTGAGCGCATGGTTCCTGAATACCTATATCCTGGAAACGGCGCCCTACCTGCGTATCATCTCCTTCATTATCGTGATCGCATCCCTGGTGCAAATCGTCGAGATGGCGATCAAGAAACTGTCGCCCGCCCTGTTCCGGCAGCTGGGTATTTACCTGCCGCTGATAACCACTAACTGCGCCATTTTGGGTTTGGCAATATTCCAGACCAACCGCGGTTACGGGTTTCTGCAGGGCCTGACCTTCGCCATCGGTGCAGGTCTTGGCCTGACGCTGGCATTGGTGTTGATGGCGTCCATCCGAGAAACCGTCGAATTTTCAGATGTGCCGGATATCGCCAAGGGCACCGGTCTCGTGCTGATTATTGCGGGTACCCTGTCGATGGCGTTCATGGGCTTCGCGGGTTTATTATAAGAACATGCAAGGCTATATCGCGCCACTGCTGTTACTGATCGTGCTGTTCATCGGCTTTGGCCTGAGCCATCGCCGCGGCGAAGGCCCAGCGAGTTGTGCCGGTTGTACCGGCGAGGATTGTTCGGGTAAATCCGAATGCTCAAACGAAGGTAAATCCCGTCATCATTAAGTCCGCTCCTCCGAATAAATCGGGCCAGATTAAATCGGGCCAGAATAATTGGGGTCAGAGCAAAAACCCGGTATTTTTTACGCTCGCCCCAGCTTTCCTCGCGTGCCTGATGCTGCTCGCCGCCTGCGAGCGTGACGGGGAGCAAAGCGCCGAGTTGTTCGTGTTCGGCACCATCGTCGAGATCAAGCTGTGGGGCGTTTCCACGCAGGAAGCCAGCCACGCATTTGCCGAAATACAACAGATGTTCCAGGCCATGCACCGTGACTGGCACGCGTGGGAGCCGGGCCGCCTGACGGACATCAACCGGGCCTTTGCCGAAGGCCGGTCTGCTACCGCCGACGCCGATATCATCGAGATGATCCGCCGCTCACAGACGTTGGAAACGGCCACGGGCGGGCGATTCAACCCCGCAATTGGCGCGCTGATCGAACTGTGGGGTTTCCATACCTCCGATTACCCGATCGAAGGTCCGCCACCGACGCAGGCTCAAATCGACGCAATCCTCGACCGTCACCCCTCCAGTCATGACATCCATATCGTCGGCATGCAGGTCAGCACCGACAACCCCGCCGTACAACTGGACTTTGGCGGTATCGCCAAGGGCTATGCGGTCGATCTGACCATCGCACGGCTACGCGCCATGGGTATCGAAAACGCCATCGTGAATGCCGGCGGCGACCTGAGGGCCATGGGCACCCACGGCGAGAGGCCCTGGCGCGTGGCGGTAAGAAAACCCGGCGGTGGCGATGTCGGCTCCGTACAGGTCCACGGTGACGAGGCAATCTTTACCTCCGGCAATTATGAGCGTTTTCGCCAGGATCAGCTCAAACGATATCCGCATATCCTCGACCCCGCGACCGGTTGGCCGGCAAAGGACATTGCCTCGGCCACCGTCATCACGGATGAAGGCATACTGGCGGACGCGGTCGCCACGGCACTGGTGGTCGCCGGCCTGGATGGATGGACGGACGTCGCGCGCGCACTCGACCTGCGTGAGGTCGCCGTCGTCGATGAAAACGGCACTGTCTACCTGACACCGGCCATGGACAAGCGGCTGCAGTTCAGCGGTGATGCAAAGCGGGTAATCGTCAATATCGGTGCGAATAACTGATTAAAGACGCCAACAATTGACGAGGTCAGGAGCTCTCTTGATGAACAAATTTTTCGGACTGCTATCGGCGATGTTTCTGCTGACCGCATCAGCTGTTGCCGGTGATAAGCCGCGCGCCCGTGATCTCGAAATCGCACCGGGTATCCTGGCACCGGGGCAATTGAATGCAATCACCGACGTGAAAGGTGTCAAGGTCGGCCAGGTTACGCTCCGCGAGGGCACGCGCCTGAACACAGGTGTGACGGTGATCATCCCTGCCGCCGGCAACCTGCGCCGGGAACCGGTTCCCGCAGCCATTTACGTGGCCAACGGTTACGGCAAACTCGCGGGGCTCAGCCAGGTGCAGGAGCTCGGTGAAATCGAAACCCCGATCGCCCTGACCAACACCCTGAACGTCGCCGAGGGTATCGCCGCTGTGGTGGAGTGGACGCTTGCACAACCGGGTAATGAGGACATCGGTTCGGTGAACGCCGTGGTCGGTGAAACCAACGACGGTTTTTTGAACGATATCCGGGCGCGTGCACTGGGCAAGGAACATTTCATCGAAGCCATCAACAAGGCTGCAGGTGGTCCCGTTCAGGAGGGTGTGGTGGGCGCGGGTGCGGGCACGGTCGCATTTGGCTTTAAGGGCGGTATCGGCACCAGCAGCCGGCTCCTGCCGGACAAACTCGGCGGATACATCGTGGGCGTGCTGATCCAAAGCAACTTTGGCGGGGTGCTGGCAATCAACGGTGTGCAGGTGGGTAAGGCATTGGAGCAGTATTACCTCAGGGACGAACTCCGCGATGACACCAGTGCCGACGGATCGATCATGATCATCGTCGCCACCGATGCGCCGCTCAGCGAGCGTAACCTGGAAAGACTGGCCAAACGCGCCATCGCGGGTCTGGCGCGCACGGGTGCGAGCATGAGCAATGGCTCCGGCGACTACGTTATCGCGTTTTCCAACGCCCAAAGCGTCAGGCGCAAGGAAGGCGTCAAGGTCAGGACCATCACCGATCTGAGCAACAATGAAATATCACCCTTGTTCCAGGCCGTCGCGGAAGCTACCGAAGAGGCGATCTACAACTCGTTGCTACAGGCCGAAGATGTCAGCGGCTACAAGGGAACGGTAAAGGCCCTGCCCATTGATGCGTTGAAACCCCTGTTCAAATGACGGCAGCCAAAAGGGCTCAGGTTCAATTTCCCCCAGTTGTCCAACTCGCGGGTCAGCCGACCAGCCAGGCTGCGACAGCCCCCGCAAAGGCCAGTGCGGCGGTGATCGGGATCATTGTCCGGCGCATGGACGGCGCGCCAAGCCAGATCGCCATACCGCATTTGACCATGGTGTTGGATATTACCGCGATGACAACGGTCCGGGCGGCTGCCCCGGTGCTGGCCGGGTCCTGTTGGGCCAGGTTGGCCATCGAAAGCGCAATGGCGTCAACATCGGTCAGGCCGGCAAGTGCGCCCGCCACGTACAAACCACTGTCTCCAAACCAGGCCTGGGCTGCACTGGCGATGAAAATAACCACGGCAAACAGCCCGCCGAACTTGATTGCACCACCGAGTTCAAAAGGATTGTGCCCCGACTCGACCTCCGCTGTCGCTGTACTGCGGCCTCTGCGCCACAGCAGCAAGCAAATAGCGAGACTGACCACACCCATCAGCAGCATGCCAAGCGCCAGGTTCATGGCCAGGGAAAAATTGACGACCCCAACCTCCACCACGACGCGGAAATACATCACCGTCCACGCCAACAGGATGGCCAGCGCCAGGACCGGTGCCAGCTCAGGTTCACTGCGGCTGCGTTGGGAGAACCCAAGGGTGACTGCAGTGCTCGAGACGAGACCGCCCAAAAGCCCGGTTATACCGAAGCCGTGTTCCCGGCCGAGCACCTTGACGAGGATGTAACCGATGAAATTGAGCGCCGCGATCAGTACCACCATTAACCAGGTCTTGTAAGGGTTGATGACTTCCAGTCCCTCGGGACCGAAATTGGTATTGGGTACCAGCGGCAATACGATCAGGGTGATAATGGCAAACTTGAGCGTCGCTTCGACATCCGATGGTTCGATGCGTCTGGCGAGGTTGTGCAGCCAGCCCTTTAGAGCCAGTAACAGCATCGCGATAACGGTGACGGCACCCGCAATACCAACCTGGCCCCAGGCGCAGATACAACCTATAAGGAAAGTGATCAATAGGGAGACTTCGGTGGTGGCGCCGATCTCTCCGCTCCGGGCGGTTGCGTTATAAGCCGTTATCACCAGCGCCAGGACCGCCAGGAAGACCAGTCCGACAAGCCAGGGAAGCCCCGAGAGTTCACTCGCGTAGACGGAAAGCGCAGCCAGCAACGCAACCAGTGAAAACGTCCTGACCCCCGCAAACGTTTCCTTGTCCGCGCGGGTGCGCTCCCGTTCCAGGCCGATGAGTACGCCGAGCCCGAGGGCGGCGCCGAATTCCCAGGCTGTATTGAGTTCCATCAACTGTCAAACCTCCGCTTTGAACGCGCCGCGTGTGGCCGGATTAATTGTAGCTGAATGATATGGGGGAAAGGTATGGAAAAAGGGTCAGGTTCAATTTCCCGCATCAATACCAAGGAAGGTGAAAGTACCGGTTGCGAGAAAATGAACCTGACCCATTGCTGTCCCAGTTAAAATCATTGGAAGGAGCCGGGACGGGTAGCCACTACCAGGACACGCTGTAAATCTGTGCTGAAACAAGGCACTGCTCCACTTTGGAGGTGCTTATGGTGTAGTCCGGAGTGTGCTGTTGGAGGTCCCGGCCTGCGCCGGGATGACGGTGCTTATATTTATCCTGAAGTTGTGAAGTCCGGACGAAGCAAAAGTCGCGCAATTTCGCGATTTAGCAGTGCCTCGGCACTTGGGGTGTGGAATAAGTGGGACAGCAGTGAACCTGATCCCTATTCCGCGGCGGCGTTGAAAAACGACGGAGTTTTCAGGCCAAAAAACCGTCAAATCAAGTGACCCAGATCAGTGAATTTTCAGTTGATTGATGTTCTACTTGGACCCTGGTGTATTCATTCGAGTCCTGTTAAATACAGCAGAAGGAATGCCGAGATGAAAGTGGTTTATTGGCGTCGCGGTACCATTGTATTTGCTATTGATCGCACGCGCCATGTCAGACATTGAAAGCTTCGTAAACGGGCTTTTATCCAAAACGGACGAGGTGCCTGAAAGCTTGCTGCAACACCTTTGCAGCATTCAACAGCAGTATTCCTATGTTCCCGAAGCGGCGATACAACTGCTCGCCGGGCGCCTGCGACTGCCACGCGTGGAAATCGTTTCGCTGATCTATTTCTACGCCTTCCTGCATACGCAAGCCCGTGGCGATTTCGATATACGTTTCAGCGACAACATCACCGACCGCATGCTCGGCAGCCTGCCACTGCTCGAAAGCATGTGTAAAAAGCTCGGTGTCGAAGCCGGTGTGCCGAGGGCCGACGGACGGGTAAGCGTTGCTCTGACCTCGTGTACGGGTATCTGCGACCAGGGCCCGGCATTACTGGTCAACGGCATGGCGGTCTCGCGCCTGGATGAGGAGCGAATCCATAAGATGGTCGGGCTCATCGAGGCGGGTATTCCCGTTGCCAGGTGGCCAAAGAAATTCTTCGTCATCGAGGACAACATACGGCGCAGGGACAAACTCCTCGACGATGTGATCACCCGCGGCAGCGCCATCGAGGCTTATGCCGTCAAGGGTGGCGATGCACTGCTCGGGTCAATCGACAAATCCGGTTTACGCGGACGCGGTGGCGCAGGCTTCAAGACCGCGACCAAGTGGCGTCTGTGCCGTGATGCACCGGGCCGTGAACACTATGTCGTGTGCAATGCCGACGAGGGTGAGCCGGGTACCTTCAAGGACAGGATCCTGCTCCAAAGCTACGCCAACGTCGTTTTTGAGGGTATGACGGTGTGCGCGGGCATCATCGGTGCAAAAAAAGGCTTCCTGTATCTCCGCGGCGAATATCTCTACCTGCGACCGGCCCTGGAGAAACTGTTGCAGGAAAGACGTGACGCCGGACTTCTCGGTAAAGATATCCTGGGCCGCAAGGGTTTCGATTTCGATATCGAGATCCACATGGGGGCCGGCGCCTATATCTGCGGCGAGGAATCGGCGCTGATCGAATCGCTGGAGGGTAAACGCGGCATCCCCCGCAACCGTCCGCCGTTCCCTGTAACCTGCGGCTATAAAAACCAGCCCACCGTCGTCAATAACGTCGAGACCTTCGTCGCCGCGGCGAGAATCGCCGTGTTCGGGTCCGACTGGTTCCGCTCCGCCGGTACCGAGCAGTCAAGCGGCACCAAGCTGCTGAGTATCAGTGGCGATTGTGCACACCCCGGTATCTATGAATACCCATACGGCGTCTCCATCCGCGAAATACTGACGGATTGCGGCGCTGAAGACACACAGGCCGTGCAGGTATCGGGTGCCGCCGGCCTGACGATCCCGCCACAGGCGTTCTACCGCAAGATAGCCTTTGAAGATGTTCCGACCGGCGGTTCTTTCATGATATTCGGCCAGCAGCGTGACCTGCTGGAGATGGTGCAGAATTTCAGCCGTTTCTTCTGCCACGAGAGTTGTGGATTCTGCACGCCCTGTCGCGTCGGAGGTAACCTGATGAAAAACCTGCTCAATAAGGTCCTGGTGGGTCACGCGACGAGCTACGACCTGCACGAAATGAAAAAAATTGGCGAAGTCATGAAGAAAACCGCGCATTGCGGCCTCGGTGCAACCGCACCCAACCCGGTACTCGAAACCCTGAAAAATTTTCCCACGGCCTATTCAAAACGCCTGCTCAACCGGAGTTATGAACCGGCATTCGACCTCGATGCGGCACTCGAGGTTTCCCGGCACATCACCGGCCGCGATGACGAGGCGGCGCACATAAGGTACGAAAGATGAGTACACCCAATACATTCAAGCTGGATGGCAGGGAGATACCGTTTGAACCCGGTGAAACCGTTATGGACGCCGCCCTGAGGGCGGGTGAATACATCCCGCACCTGTGTCACAACCCGGATTTCCCACCGCATGGCAGTTGCCGCGTCTGCGTGGTTGACGTCAATGGCAAACACCAGTGCGCCTGCACCTTGCCGGCCAATGAAGACATGGACGTGGATAACAGTTCTGAAGCCCTCGTCGATATACGCAGGACGCTGTTGCAGATGCTGTTTGTCGAAGGCAACCACACCTGCCCCGCCTGTGAAAAAAGCGGATCCTGCCAGTTGCAGGCGGTCGCCTATCACACCGGTATGCTGAGTCCGCACTTCACACATTTTTTCCCAAAACGCCTGATCGATGCTTCACACCCGGACATCGTTTTTTACTTCAACCGTTGCATCCTGTGCGGCCTGTGTGTGCGCGTCAGCCGCGATGTCGACAAAAAATCCGTCTTCTCGATCAGCGGGCGCGGCCTCAGTTCCCGCATCATATTCAACTCACCCAGCGGCAGGGCCGGCGATACCACGCTGTCGATAAACGACAAGGCGGTATCGGTATGTCCGACGGGTGCAATTTTGCCCAAGTACCTGGGTTATGAAGTCCCCTTTGGTAAGCGCCTGTACGACAGTCAACCGATCAACGTTGTCGGTGATGCCAGCAAGAATCTGCAGGTGAAAAAGTCATTTTTCAACGGTGAATCGGATGCATGAACGGCAAACAGAAGGCAGCGCAAAGGAGAAACTGGTCGTCGCCACCGCGGCATTGTGTGGCTGTTTCGGCTGTCACATGTCGCTGCTGGATATCGACGAACGTATCCTGGAACTGGTCAAGCTGGTGGAGTTCGACCGTACACCACTAACCGATATCAAGACGGTTGGCAAATGCGACATTGGCCTGATCGAAGGTGGCGTCGCAAATGTCGATAATGTTGAAGTACTGCGCGAGTTTCGTAACAACTGCGAGATCCTCGTCGCCGTCGGCGCCTGCGCGGTCAACGGCGGTATCCCAGCCATGCGTAACCAGTTTGATCTGAAGGAATGTCTCGAGGAGGTTTATATACGCGGTATTGGTGTGGAAAACCCGCACGTGCCCAATGACGTCGAAATCCCCCTGTTACTCGACAAGGTGCATCCAATCCATGAAGTTGTCCGGGTTGACTATTGCCTGCCCGGATGCCCGCCCGGTGCTGACACGATGTGGAAGTTTCTGACCGATGTTATTGCCGGCAATGTAATTGACTTCCCGTATGCAATGATTCACTACGATTGACTATGTCATCAGCCCTTGAAACAGCAGAAGACCCCCGCAACATGACGCGCATCGTCATCGAACCCCTCACCCGTGTCGAGGGACATGGCAAGGTCACGCTGTTGCAGGGCAAAAACCGCACCATCAGGCAGGCGCGCCTGCACATTACCGAATTCCGTGGTTTTGAAAAGTTCATCCAGGGCAGACCTTACTGGGAGTTGCCCGTTCTGGTCCAGCGCCTGTGCGGCATCTGTCCGGTCAGTCATCACCTCGCCGCGGCAAAGGCGACCGACATGATCACCGGTGCCAGCGAACTCACGCCGACCGCCGAGAAGATTCGCCGATTGATGCACTTTGGCCAGACATTGCAATCACACGCACTGCACTTCTTTCACCTGTGTTCGCCAGACCTGCTGTTCGGTTTTGATGATGACGTGCATCACCGCAACATCGTGGGTGTGATTGAGGACAGTCCCGAGATCGCGAAACAGGGAGTCCTTTTGCGCAAATACGGGCAGGAAGTCATCCGCGTGACCGCCGGCAGGCGTATACATGGCACCGGCGCCATACCTGGCGGCGTCAACAAGTCCCTGAGCGCGGATGAAGTCAACTACCTGAAAGGTGACATTGCCCAGGTCACTCAATGGGCCCGGGACGCCGTCGGGTTGATCAAGAAAATCTTTTTTGAACACTACGATTACCACATGGCATTCGCCGGCATCCAAAGCAACATGATGAGCCTGGTCAGGAAGGACGGTGCATATGAAATCTACCACGGTGGAATGCGCGCCAGGGATCATGCGGGCAAGTCTATTTTCGACCATATCGATTACCGGCATTACGAGGAATACATCCACGAGGGCGTCAGGGACTGGAGCTATATGAAGTTTCCGTTCATCACGTCTATCGGCGAGGATGAAGGCTGGTACCGCGTCGGTCCGCTGGCGAGGGTAAACAACTGTGATTTTTTCACCACACCACTGGCGGAGGCCGAACGCAAGGATTTCAAAGCCATCGGCAATGGCCTGCCGGTACAGGCGACGATGGCCTATCACTGGGCGCGGTTGATAGAGCTGCTGCACTGCACCGAAGCGATTGCGGACTTGCTGAATGACCCCGATCTCACCGGCAGCGACCTGCGCACCAAGGGCGAGTTGCAGTGTTGCGGCACCGGCGTGATTGAAGCACCCCGCGGAACGCTGTTTCACCATTATGAAATCGATGACGAGGGTATCGTGCGCAAGGCCAGCCTGATCGTATCCACCACCAATAACAACCAGGCGATGAATGAGTCCATCCGCAAAGTCGCAAACCAGTACCTCGACGGACACCGGCTGAGTGAAGCGCTGCTCAACCAGGTAGAGGTTGCGATACGGGCCTATGACCCCTGCTTGTCCTGCGCAACCCATGCGATCGGAAAAATGCCGCTCGAGCTGAACCTGCTGGATGATAACGGTAAGCCCATCGACCGGCTTGAGAAACGGGTGGACGGCCGGATCAGCAGAACGATCTGATTAAAAGGTATGAACGATCGGCAATCATCCGCCCCTGTCCTTATCTTCACCTACGGCAATCCCTCGCGGGGTGACGACGCCCTCGGCCCCGCCATGTATGACATGCTCGACGATTACCGGCGTGACAGCGGTGCATTTGACGGTGTCGACCTGCTGACCGATTTCCAGCTGCAGATCGAACACGCCGTGGACCTGGAAAACCGCTGTTGCGTTTTGTTCATCGACGCCGGCACTGCCTGCCGGGCGCCATATGAACTGCAACGCCTCAGACCTGAAAAGGACGACAGCTTTACCACCCATGCCATGAGCCCGGCCGCCGTGCTGGCCGTGTTTCAACAGATCAACCAACGCGAACCGCCGCCAGCCTACCTGCTGACCATCAGGGCATACGAATTCGGCCTTGGCAACGACATCAGCAAAGCCGCGAGACACAACCTCCAGCAGGCATACGAATACGTCATCAGCGGCACATGGCCGGACGCCGTGTCGTCAAGAGCTTGAAACAAAAAGGGCCAGGTTCATATTTCAATTTCTGAAAAATGAACCTGATCCACTACTGTCCCACTTATTCCAGATGCCAAGTGCTGAATCAATGATCAATCGCGGGATTGCGCGACATTAGTTTCGTGCGGACTTCAATTCACCATCTGCCGGGACCGCCAGGGCGGCGCAGTGTCTTGTTTCAGGACAAGGCGTGAACCCATCCCTGGGGCCCCGGGCTCGACTTCCATGTCTCGCACGGTCCCGAAACAAGACACTGCACCCCCTCGGCTATGTGCGTGCTGACAGCGCGGTGGTTTCAACAATCGATGGCAACCCTGTGTCAGAGCCGGGGCGGGTAGCCACTACCAGGACCGTGCGAGACAGGAGGTCGAGCCCGAGCCTACAGGACGGATTTACGGCGTGTCCTGGTAGTGGCTACCCGCCCCGGCTCCTTCCACTGATTTTATGTGGGACAGCAGTGAACCTGATCCAATTTTTGCCTACAATGACGTATGATGAAGATTAACGACCAGATCAATCTCGGTGATGACGAAATTGAATTCAATGCGATTCGCGCACAGGGCGCGGGCGGACAGAATGTCAACAAGGTGTCCTCGGCCATCCACCTGCGTTTTGATATCAACGCCTCATCTTTGCCCGCGACCGTAAAGCAGCGCCTTGTGGCAAACAGCGATCAGCGGATCACGGCAGAAGGCGTGATCGTCATCAAGGCCCAGAACCACCGCACACAGGAAAAAAACCGCAACGAGGCGCTGGCGAGACTGGCCGAGATGATCAGGGGCGCCGTGAAGGTGCCACGCAAACGGATTCCGACCCGCCCCGGACGGGCGGCAAAGGAAAGACGGATCGATGCCAAGAAAAAACGCGGCTCGATAAAACAGTTGCGCGCCAAACCCGTTGAATAGTGATCCGGCTCACCCGGGCAAGCCGGCCGGAACGGATGCCTGAACGTCTGACCTTCTGATTTCCGCCTTGCCTGCCCGGTAAAAAATAGCTCAATATTGGTACTTCAAATGTTTCGGGTCCGGCGCACGCAGTCTCGCCGCCAGCGGATGTCCACGTTTTTTAAGCTCGGCCAGGAACAACTGCACCACCTCGCGGGCGCCCAGGTGATTCAAATGGGTATTGTCACGTATGCCGAAGGGGTAATTGGGGTGGGTATCGGGGGGTATGTGCATAAAACGCACGACGGAATCCTTGTCACCAAGTGCCTGGAAATAGTCACGCGTCAGGGCATCCATATCGATAAATTCAACCCCGGTTTCATTTGCAACTTCGATACAAAACGGCGTGTAAACGTGGGTTTCGGGTATATTCCCCCGGTCATCGAAATTGCGCCGTGTGATCGGTGTCAGCAGAATGGGTTCGGCACCGTGTTGCCGGGTTTCTTCGATAAAACGGGTGAGGTTCGCCTGGTATTGCGCCGGCGTGATATAGCGGTCCGGCTTTTGTTCGGACTCGTCATTTCGGCTTCCCCTCGCTATGATCAGTCAAACCCGACAGGCTCCTAGTTGCCAGCCAAAAAAGGTCAGGTTCACTCAACGCGAAAACGCCGGCAATTTTCTAGCGGTACTTACGCAAATACGCCCATTCGAAATACCGCTTGACCCAGTGCAGGGCCCGCATCGACGGTAAGATGAAATTCCGCTTTTCCGTGCGTTGTACCAGCATGCCCTTGTCAAGGCTGTCGATGATACACAGCAACTCCGCCTTGAAGGTCTCGGAGGCCGGATTGCCGGCCAGTTCCCGCAGAAGGTTGGCGGCAGCGGCGCCCGCCTGCAGGTCCGCCATATGCGCCTGCTTCGGCATCCATTCAGGACCGGGGAAACTGCCGGAGTCGCCCGCCACATAAACCCTGTCCATGCCTTCGACCTGGCAGAAGGCATTGACCTTGAGCAACCCGCCGGGCGAGCGTGGCAAATCGGTATTGTCAAACCAGAGGTTTCCGGTCATACCCGGCATAAAGAGGATCATATCGGCGCTGAATTCACCCCCTTGTGTGATCACCTTGTCAGCCTTGAAAGCCTTGATCTTGTGACCGAGGTGGGTGACGATCCCACGCCGTTCCATTTCGGCCATGATGCCATCGACCGCTTTCGGACCGAGGCGGGCGCCCGGTTTGGGCGCCGGTGTGAAGAACACCAGTTTGAAGTTGTCACGGCGCCCCGTATGACGCAACCAGCTGTCGATGCCGAACAGGAACTCGAACACCGGTCCGCCACGCATCGCCGTGGGCTCATTCGGGTTGCCGGCAAAACCAAAAGCGATCGTGCCGCCCTCCATTGCTGCCAGGCGGTCACGTATCCCAACGGTGACCGCGATGCCGCCACAGGGTGTAATCGAATGCTCGATACCCGGTAATTTACGCAAGAATCTCCCGCCTGAGGCAATGATCAGACCATCGTTGGTCACGTCACCCGCACTGGTTTCAAGCGTGCGGCCGCCATCCCGCAGACCGGTGGCCCCGGCCTCATGATAGGTCACCCGCATGCGACGGAAAAAGTTATCCAGCGGCACCACCAGGTCTTCCGGCTTGCGCAGACCCGTCGGTATCCAGATAGTGCCCGGAAAGTAGACAAATTCGGGCTGCGGAGCCACCACGTCAATCTGTAGACCGGCATCACCGGCGCGCAGCTTGCGGATTGCCGTCAGGGCGCCAAAACCGGCGCCGATCACCGTTACACGTGACATGGAAACTCCCTGAGAAATCTGGATCTACTTTAACGTTAGATTTTACGTCCGATACCACGCCGATACCACGGACATGCAGCAAATGGGTTTATAATTTTGACCCTCACAAAGAGCAAGAACAAGGTTGGCAGGTATGAACCCACACTGGCGGATTCTGTATATGATTTCGGCTGCAGGGGTATTGACCGGTCTGTTGCTGGATTTTCAAATACTCTACGTCACGGCCAAACCCCTGTTGATGATTATGCTGGTGATGTACTTCGCCACCTCGACCAGTGGCTACCCGTCCTGGCGGAAGCTGGTCATCCTGGCACTGGCTTTTTCATGGGCAGGCGATGTTTTCCTGATCTCCGGCGACTGGTTTGTCGCCGGCCTGGCATCTTTCCTGGTAGCCCACATTTTCTATATCATCGCCTACCAGAAAACCGGTGCTGCCGGCGGTGGCCTGCAATTCCTGGACATCATGAAGTTTGTTGTTTACGGCGTCGCGCTTGTGTGGTTTATTTACCCCGGATTGGGAAACCTGAAGATCCCGGTGCTGGTGTATGCACTGGTGCTCCTGGGCATGGGTGTGTGGGCGCACAAACGCCGGGAAGGCACGAATACGGCCAGTTTCAAACTGGTCGCGGCAGGCGCCATGCTGTTCGTATTGTCCGACAGCCTGATCGCGGTGAATAAATTTGTCTTGGCAATACCCGGCGAACGTATTTTGGTCATGTCCATTTATATGACCGCACAGTACCTGATCGTACAGGGTCTGATTCAACACAGGGAGAGAACATGAAATCGATATTACAACTCTCAGGAATGACCCTGGTCCTTCTGACCGCTTTTGCTTTGATGGACTACGCAAGCGCCAGCGATGATTTCGTGTTCTGGCCGGACGCGGATTACGACCCAGCCATTCCAGGCTTCGAAACTGTACTCGGCTACAAACCGGGTGAGAAGATTACCTGGCACGCGGACGCCATCCGCTATTTTGAAGCTCTCGCAGCGGCGGCACCGGACCGGATCACGGTCACGCCCTACGCAAAGAGCTGGGAGGGACGGACGCTTGTTTACGTGGTGGTGACATCAGCCGAAAACATGTTGCGTATCGATGCGATCAAGTCAAATATGCAGCGTTTGGCCGACCCGCGCAAGACCACGCGCAGCGAGGCCGAAGACATCATCAGGAATCAGCCGGCCGTGACCTGGCTGTCCTACGGGGTTCACGGCAACGAGATCTCATCCACCGAGGCGTCGATGTTGACGGCCTACCACCTGCTCGCCTCGCGTGGTGATCCGCGGGTGCCGGACATCATGCGCGATACGGTGGTGGTCATTGACCCAATGCAGAACCCCGATGGCCGCGACAGGTTTATACATCAATTTGAGATTGCGGAAGGTCTGCTGCCGGACCCGGACAGAATTTCCGCCGAACACAATGAACCGTGGCCGGGCGGCAGGACCAACCACTACTTTTTCGACCTGAACCGGGACTGGTTCATCATGACTCAACCGGAAACCAGGGGCCGGGTCAGGATTTTGCAGGAATGGTATCCGGTCGCCTTCGTCGATGCGCACGAAATGGGTCCGGACAGCACATATTATTTTGCCCCGGAAGCGGTCCCGTATAACCCGCATTTGGCTGCCGACCAGCGTGCGAGCCTGGCGCTTTTTGGCAAGAACAACGCCCGCTGGTTCGACACTTTTGGTCTGGACTATTACACACGGGAGGTATTTGACGCTTTTTACCCCGGTTACGGCGCCAGCTGGCCATCGTATTTCGGCAGCATTGCAATGACCTACGAACAGGCGTCTTCGCGCGGACTGGTCGTCCGGCAGTACGACGGCAATACGCTGGCCTACCCTTTCACCATTCGCAATCACTTCATAACCTCGTTGGGCACCGCGGAAATTTCGGCGGCGAACCGCGAGAAATTCCTGACCGATTTCTATAACTACCGGGTCAGCGCAATCGATGAAGGGAAAAGCGACGATATCCGTTCATACATACTCCCCAGGCAAGCGGACCAGGCAGGCGCCGACAAGTTGGCGGGCCTGCTGGCGATGCAAGGTGTTGAAGTCGCGCGTTCAGACGCGTCGTTCGGCGCCTGTGGCAAGACCTATGAACCGGGCAGCTACGTTATCAATACGGCGCAACCGGCAAAACGCTTTATCCGTACGCTGATGGATTCCAATGTACCGATGGAAAAAGGTTTTATCGCTGAACAGGAGCGCCGCCGCGCCAAGAACCTCGCCGATGAAATCTACGACGTTACCGCCTGGTCACTGCCGCTGATGATGAATGTCCGTTCCGATTCCTGCAATCGTTCCGCCTCCGGCTCATTCAGCGCCGTGGCGCCGCAACTCATCCGCCCTGCCGCGGTGACGGGCGCTGCGTCCGCCGTCGCCTACCTTGTGCCATGGGGGTCCGCACCGGCCGTGCGGCTCCTGTCCAACGCCTTGAGACAGGGACTGGCGGTCAAGAGCACCGACAAGGCGTTCACCCTTTCGGACCGGAAATACCCGGCGGGCACCTTGATCATAGAAGTCGCAGACAACCCGGTTACGCTGCCGGAAACCCTGGCGAACCTCGCCGCATCGACCGGTTCTGAGATTGTCGCGGTCGATCACAGCTGGGTCAGCGAAGGACCGAATTTCGGCAGCGAAAACGTGGTGCGTTTCAATCCGCCCAAAGTCGCCATTGCCTGGGATGAACCGGTCTCCTCCTACAGCGCCGGCAACACGCGGTTCATCGTCGAACGGCAGTTCGATTATCCGCTGACGGCGATCCGCATCAAACAGCTCAGGCGTGCGGATCTGAGCCGTTACCAGGTACTCATCCTGCCTGAAAGCGGCTGGACCGGCAGTTACGCCGCGGCACTCGGTGGCGAGGGCACCGCCAATCTGAAGGACTGGGTCAAAAAGGGCGGTGTGCTGATCGGTCTCGGCAACGCCAACCGTTACCTCGCCGACCCGGACATTGACCTGTTGTCGATCCGCAGGGAGGACGCCGTGGTTGAAGCGGACGAGGAACTGGTCAAATCCAGCGAAATTGACAAAGAAAAGGACGACAAGTCAAAGGACACGACGGTCGAGGGCCGGTACATCACCAGCGGCGACGACTACCGGGCTTTGCTCACCCCTGAAAAGGACCGGCCCGATTCGGTCGCCGGCGTGCTCGTCAGGACGACGGTCGATCCGGACCACTGGCTGGGCGCAGGTGTCGCCCCGACGCTGAACGTGCTGGTCAGGGGTTCCGATATCTATACCCCGGTCAAAATGGACAAGGGTGTGAACGTCGCGGTATTCAAGCCTGCGGACGAACTGCTGGCCGGTGGATACATCTGGGAACAAAACCGGAAACAACTGGCTTACAAGCCGTTTGTCGTAGTCCAGTCGAACGGCAGGGGTTTTGTCATCGGATTCACCCAGGACCCTAACGTGCGCGCGTACCTGGACGGGCTGAACGTGATTTTCATGAACGCGATCCTGCGCGGCTCCGCACACGCAAGGCCGGTACGATAAATGTTTTGCACTGATGCTGTGGTGGGCAGACCGACCGGGCTTTTACCGCGCCGTTCCCGTAAAGGGACCTGCATGGATATTCCCGGAAGCAAGCCCGGATTGGTCGCATGCCGGTAAAAAAGATAGCAGTGGCGATAGTTATCGCCGGCATGATTGTCCTGTACTTTGCCGGTGGCGGTGAAAAGTACCTCGATATCCACATGTACCAGGACCTGTTCGAGGCATCGCCGGTATCAACCGCCACCGTTTTCTTCCTGGTTTTCCTGGTCGGGACCGCCTGTTCGTTGCCGGTTACCGGTGTACTGGCGGTGACCGGCGGGATCGTCTTTGGCACCCTGAACGGGTTCATACTTTCTTTGCTGTCATCCACCCTGGGCGGAACGGTGGCGCTCTACAGCACGCGCTTCCTCTTCCATGACCTGGTCAGGCGGAGGTTTGCCCCACAGATAGACATGGTCAACAAGGGTCTCAAAAACGAAGGCGCCTTTTACCTTTTCGGCCTGCGAATGATACCGGTGATTCCCTTCTGGTCGCTGAACCTGTTGATGGGCCTGACCTCCATGAGCGTACCGGTTTTCATGCTGGCGACCCTCTTCGGAATGGTGCCGGTCATGCTGATCCTCTCTTATACCGGCAGCCAGTTGGGTGAGATAGAGCAGTTCAGCCTGTCGGCGGTGTTTACACCGGGCCTGATTCTCGCACTGAGCCTGATGGCCATGTTTCCTTTGCTGGCGCGGGCGCTGGTCAAACTATTGCGTAAATACAGAACCAGGGCAAGACCGGACCGGGGTTGATCAATCTGCCGGATTTCCAAGTACCGCCATCACTCTTTCCAGTTCGGCGATCAATTCGCTCACCATTGTGTCGGCATCGTCCAGGTTTCCGGCTTTCCCCGCCTGTTCCAGCGCCTGTGCCCTGGCAGACAATTTTGGCACCTCCAGGATGTCGCAGGCACCGCGCAGGCGGTGACCGATGTGCTCGAGCGCGTTTAAATCCCGGCACACGAGTGAACGCTGCAAAGCGTGGATCACATCCGGTATGTCCGCCACAAAACCCTCGATCATCGTATCTATGAAGGCGTCATCCCATGGCGGTTTTCCGTCGGGTTCAGTCTCCTGGGGAAACGCCGAATGATCGACGTCTCTGCCCAGGCAGCGCTCGATGACCGGTATGAGTTTACTCCTGTTCACCGGTTTGCTGACATACGCATCCATGCCGGCTTCAAGACAGCGGCGCCGGTCTTCCTGTCCGGTCAGGCCGGTCATTGCGATGACGGGGATTTTACAGTTGAAATCTCCGGCACCGGCCTCCCTGATCAACCGTGTTGCTTCAAAGCCATCCATCCGCGGCATGAAACAATCCATCAGGACCAGGTCATAATCCACCTGCTTTAGCGCATCAAGCGCACCCAGGCCATCGGCCACGAAGTCTGCACTATAGCCTTCCTGTTCCAGTACTTTCATCAAAACCATCTGGGCTATGCGGTCATCTTCGGCCACCAGGATTTGGGCTTTGCCCGATTGTTCTGCATCGCAATCTTGTGTCACCGAAGCACTCCTGTTTACATATTGTCTGTTGTATAGTAGTTATAATCTGCGGACAGGGATATAAGTTATAAACCATGGACAGGGATTTGTTATTTTCATGGGGATTTTCAGGTTCAAAGGGTTGTCAGACTTGATTGCACAGCGCTGTTCGTGCAATCGCAAATTATAATTATAAAGGTGACAGGAAGTTTTATGATGCGGCCAAGAATATTTCTAGCTGATGACCACTCACTCCTCCTCGAAGCGTTCAGTAAATTGCTCGAATCAAAATACGAAATTGTCGGTACTGCGACCGATGGTCGAAAAATGTTGTCAATGGTGACAAAACTGAATCCCGATGTCGTGTTGTTGGACATCGCCATGCCCAATTTGAACGGTTTTGAAGCCGGAGAGAAGCTCAAAAAGCTACTGCCTGAGGTCAAGTTGGTGTTTTTAACCGTCAACGAAGACCCGGAAATGGTTAAAGAGGCTTTCAGGATCGGGGCGAATGGCTATTTGCTCAAAAATTCAGCCGCGTCCGAACTGTTCGAAGCCGTAGATGCAGTGCTGAGCTCGAAAAACTATGTCACGCCCAAGCTTTCCCAGGACCTTGAAAAGTCATTTATCAAGGATCCCGGCGGTCAGAAAGCACATGGAAACCTGACCATACGCCAACGGGAAGTCCTGCAATTACTGGCAGAAGGTCATACCATGAAACAGGTCGCGACGAGTCTGAATATCACGCCCAGAACGGTCGCATTCCACAAATACCAAATCATGGAAGATCTCAACATCAAGACCAATTCAGAATTGATCCAGTACGCCATTAAAAACGGCTTGGTTTCCTGACCAAGACCGTTTATTCAGCCGCGCCTGTCCCCGGCAATTGTTCCCGACATTGCCCTACCTCCTGCATGGCCCAGGCCACCCTCTCGAGCGCTTCCCGCTCTCACCTTGTCCCTGCTCTCGCGCACCATCTTCCAGGATACTGATGCAATAATCCCGGCCCACCGCAAACACTGTAAGTTTTCACAGCGTTCAAGACACGGCTGTTTATATAAACTCGGAGCAATTCTGAGTTCTTTGTACAAGCAGTGTTCGTTCACCCAGGCTGGGGCTTTGGCCGCCTACCCCCCCTCGTGGCCGGTGCTCCGGTCTGGGTGACTTATCGATGAGGCTCCGGCGGCGTCAGGCTGGGTGTCCGCTTAAGGTCTACATCGATGTTCAGGTATTTCACCACAAGTATCACCGTATTGGGAGCCTCCATGGCTTTGCGCATGCAATGGTTGATGGCGCCGGTCACCGCTTCGAATTCACCATGTAACTGGCTTCCAAGCTGGTTGGTCACGATCTCGATGCCATCCTGGGACCGTAATGCCTCGATAAATTCGATGATGTTGGGAACAGGCCCATCCTTCAACGGGTAAAGACTCATATCTGCGACGATTTTCATGTCCTGGTATTCCTTGCTTTGATGCAAATAATTAATGCATATTGTAAGTTGACAGCGATGTGATAGACAGTTAACCCGAATATTGAGCCCGCAGCACTTCGACCTGGATAGCAAGCCCCATGCAGGATTTTGAAAACGAGTACAATTTTGACACCCTGGCAGTCAGGGCCGGCCAGGTACGCACGGCAGAAGGGGAGCATGGTGAGCCGGTTTTCACGACATCCAGCTATGTCTTTGCTTCAGCAGCGGAGGCCGCGGCGCGTTTTTCCGGTGAACAACCGGGCAATATTTACTCACGCTTCACCAACCCGACCGTCAAGGTCTTTGAACAACGCCTGGCCGCATTGGAAGGTGCAGAATCCTGTGTGGCCACGGCTTCCGGTATGGCGGCCATTCTGTCGACCTGTCTCGCACTGCTGAGCAGCGGTGACCATATCGTTTCGTCACGCAGCATATTTGGCTCAACGACCATGTTATTCACCAATTACCTGGCCAAACTCGGTATCGGAACCCGTTTTGTCAAGCTGACGGATATCGATGACTGGGCCGCGGCGATACGCCCCGAAACCCGCTTGATGTTCCTGGAAACCCCGTCCAACCCGCTGACGGAACTGGCCGACATCAGCGCTTTGGCCGAGCTCGCCCATCAGCACCACATACTGCTGGTCGTCGACAATTGTTTCTGTACCCCTGCCCTGCAACAACCACTGCGTCTCGGCGCCGACATCGTGATCCATTCTGCAACCAAGTTTCTCGATGGCCAGGGACGTTGCGTAGGCGGTGCGGTCGTTGGACCGAAGGACACTGTCGGTGAACAGGTTTTCGGTTTCCTCCGGACCGCCGGTCCGGCGATGAGTCCGTTCAACGCCTGGGTTTTCCTGAAAGGGCTCGAGACCTTGAGCCTGCGTATGAACGCGCACAGTGCAAATGCACTCGAACTGGCGCGCTGGCTGGAGCAGCAAGCCGCGGTCAAACGGGTTTTCTATCCCGGGCTGGAAAGCCACGCCCAGCACCAACTCGCCAGCAGACAGCAATCGGGCTTTGGCGGCCTGTTGTCATTCGAACTCGCAGGCGGTAAGGCGGCGGGTTGGAAACTGATCGACGCCACTCGCCTGATTTCAATTACCGCCAACCTGGGCGATACCAAATCGACCATCACCCACCCGGCCAGCACCACCCATAACCGGCTGACGAGCGGGCAGCGTGAGCAGGCCGGAATCGCCGACGGGTTGATACGTGTCTCGGTCGGTCTTGAGGATATCGAGGATCTGAAAAAGGACCTGGCAAGGGGTCTGGAGTGACCTTGCCAGTATAGCCAGGGAATCTAGCCCGGAAGATGGCGCACGAGAGCAGGGACAAGGTAAGAGCGGGAGCCGCTCGAGAGGGTGGCCTGGGCCATGCAGGGGTAGGGCAATGTCGGGAACAATTGCCGAGGACAGGCGCGGCTGGATGCCGGGCTGGACTGAGAACCGAAGAGCGCTACGGGTGGACAGAAGCCCAAGGAAAGGCGCGGCTGGACCAGCCAGGGTCGGGATAGGACTGGGCCCGGGTACAAACTGTACTTTTTAAATGCGAGCCGAAAACTCCAGATTCAGAAATCGATCCAATGGCTTGGAAACAGAGCCGAGTCCCAATCGGGCGATATCAGCGGGAAAGTCACTCCGCCGTTACGCGATCAAATTTTTCTCCAAAGACATTGACCGATGTAATACTGCCTTGCGGATCGATGTTGAAGGTGGCGAACTCATGAAACTCCCATACCTTGTATTCCACCAGGAAGGTATCGAGGTGCCAATGGCTCATCTCGAAGCTGACCAGCGTGGTCCTGAGTTGCATATTGGAACCGGACCCTTCGATGCGGATGTCGCCGAGCGCCGGATGACGGTAGAGTCCCGCATAGGCGTCGATCGGTAATCCGGGTTTTGTGTTTTTAAGCCGTTTCTGTTTTGTCTCGTTCCAGTGTGCCTGCGCCTGCTCGCGGCGCTCTGCGTACAGGTCGAATATCTCCTGGTTCCAATCGCGCCGATTGTCAACCCCGCTGGTGTCCATAACCTCCCAGAGCAAGGCGTGACGCATCTCGGCGTGGTCGCGGTTGCCGAGCGCAATCACGGCCTCGTCGTTAGCCCGGTCCAGGCCGATGATGGCGATCAGGCCATTCAGGCTGCCGGTGTGAAAGTCGATCATCCTGCCCTGAAAATCCTGCTGAAACCAGGCCAGGCCATAGGTGCGCCAGTGTGGTTTGGTCAACTCCACAGTCGGGTAGAAATCCTCCGGGCTTGCCAACTGCTGGGGCTCGAACATCTGGCGCATCCCCGCTTCCGAAATCAATCGGTCACCGCCTCCGGTGACACCATCACGCAACAGGAACTGGGCCCAAAGGCTCATATCATGGATGGAAGACCAGACCGAACCAGCCGCATCGGCATAGTCGGCGGGGATATCCCAGTCGGCAACGACAAGCTTGTTTTCATAGTACAGGTAAGGCGTTACATGTGTTTGATTTTCACCAATCCGGGAGCGGTAGGCACGGGTTTCCAGCATGCCGATCGGCTGCCACAAACGCTCGCCCAGAAATTCATACCAATGCTGGCCACTGAGACGTTCAATGAGCAAACCGGCAATCTCGAACATGGTGTTTTGATAGATCAGCCGCGTGCGAAGCGGGGCTTCCTCCGGCACGTAGCGCAGACGCTCAAGTTGTTCTTGCAACGGCATGTCCTGTAAAAAAGACCAGAAATCGGTCGATGGCAAACCGGTGCGGTGCGCGAGCAAATCCCGCACCATCAACTGTTGCGAGAGTTCCGGGTTTTTAAAGTGCAATTCGGGCACGTACTTGATGATCGGGTCGTCGAGGGACAGCTTTTCCTCATCGACCAGCATCAGGAGACCGGCGACCACCATCGCCTTGGTGGTGGAGGCAATCGCAAACAGGGTGTGTGTATCGACCTTGTGTCCATTGTCGAGGGCAGTTTGGCCAAATCCTTCCTGAAACAGGATCTCATTTTTCGTGACGACAGCCACCGACATACCGGGTACGTGCCAGAGCTCCATGCCCCGCCGCGTGGTTTCCGAAAGTCGCGCGGCATCCGCATCATCAAACGCGATGGCAACCGGTGAGATAACGGCGATCAAAGTGACAAGCAGGAGACGTTGCAAGATGCAGTTCAGTAAAATCTTCATAATTGATTGTGCATCATCCACCCCGCCGGCTTCAAACGAATTATGGATAATCTTTCAAGCATTCGCGCCGGCGAACCGCTGGATGTGGATTTTGTCATGAAGGGTGATAAAGTTCACAAGCTCAAGGACCGCCCAATACACGCGACAAAACAAGTGTTGACCCAAGTGCCAAATTCTCCGACTTGGTCAAAACTGTGTAAAAAAACGATGTAACGCCGACCGTGACATTTTTTGGGGAAGGGGTTGTCATGGTCAACGTCACATCGTCGTCTCCCGCGCGTTGGCACCGAAGAACAAATCGCGGAACACCCACCCTCCCAAAGCGGGGTTCTTTGGTTGGCTATCCGTCCCTGGCCTCAAGGCTCAGACCGGAATTAAATCGGGAAAAAGCTTTCAACCGTCTTTAATCGTCGAAGCATCCCCGCCCCATAATGTAAAAAAAGGATGCTTCTCTGAATCGAGAACAACATCCTTGATCACTGATTTATACCTTAGTGGTAACCTTGCCGTTCGGACGCCCAAACGACCGGGTTCAAATTCCGATTGTCACTAAATACGTACCAATTCCGTATCTGCAAAAACAGGTCGAAACTTCCTCCCGGCTGGCACACAACCACGATACAGGCGCAGATAAAACGCCAAGGGTGGCAGGGAAGCAGGTGGGTCACACTTCGTGGTGTGATGAATATTTCTCTGCCAACTTCCCGTTTAAGACTCAAGACCACTATCAATTTCTGGACTTGGTACATAAAAATTATATACCAGTTTCGGGAATTTGCACGGCAGGATGGTCCGGGCCAATAGAATTATCAGTGACTTACCGTCGCGTTCTCTAACATAAAGTCAAATAAGGTTAAAAAACAGCTTTTGCTACACGGCTGGATGGCCGGGCACAGGAAAGCCTGTAACCACTTCAACCGGGTCTTAATTCAATCAGTATTCTGCGAGACGCTTCTCCATGCCGGCCCAGTCCCCGGCCAGTAAATTCTCAGCCATCGGGTAAAGCGTAGTCTCCTCCTTGGCACTGTGCTGTTGTATCAGCATAAGCAGCGTATCACCGACATCGAGGGCCAATTGGGTATCACCTGATTTGATGGCATCGCTAACCTGTTCGAGGAGTCTCTGCATCTGCTGGTGTTCCATGCGCATGACGGCGGTTGGACCGCCGCTGGCCATACCACTGGCCAATTCGAACGCCGGGAACAGGACTTCTTCCTCCATCGCGATGTGCCGGCGCAAGCCTGCTTCGTATTTCTGCCAGGCCGGACGTGCCGCCTCGACGTCTTCGGTGTCCAGGAGTTCCTCGACATCCGCCCAACGGGCATCACAATCGCGATGGTCCTGCTCAAAGAACGCTGCCAATCCGGACTCAATATCTATACCTGTCATGGATGTCTCCGATTTCAATCCGGTCATTAACCGGAATAACACTGGTAAATGTGTGGCCGACATTGCCTTTAAGCAATACAATACGATGGCGTAGTTTGAAATCTGACGATCCAAACGCCATCTGCGTTTAACTGATTGTATCGTTGAAACGGTGCATGACGCCACGTTATGATGACATTCAATTAATTAACACTGAAACGGGTATTAAATATGGCGACAACATTTGAGGCTGTAGCAGAGATAATCTCTGAAACCAGCGACATTCCACTGGAAGAAATCACACCTGAAAAGAATGCTTTCACCGACCTTGGAATCGACAGCCTGGATTTCCTGGATATTGCTTTCGCCATCGACAAGAATTTCGGTATTAAAATTCCGCTGGAAAAATGGACCGAAGAGCTGAATGAGAACAAGGCATCCGTCGATGAGTATTTTATCCTGAGCAAGCTGTGCGAACGGATTGACGAACTCATCGCGGCCAAAGAAGCTTAAAACATAGCGACTTCATGCTACTTGAATATTTCCAGATGATCGACGTTGTCGAGGACCTAGATCCGGACAACGGCAGGATCGTGGCGCGTGCAGACGTACCGCTGGAAAGTACGGTTTTCGAGGGCCACTTCCCCGGTTCACCCCTGGTGCCAGGTGTGCTGCTGATCGAAACAATGGCGCAGGCATCCGGCTTTATGCTGCTGTCGCGCATGAAATTTGAAAAAATGCCATTCCTGGCCAATGTCACCAGCGCTAAAATGCGCACCTTCGTCGAACCTGGCGAGGTTTTGCGTGTCGAGGCGGAGCTGGAACATGACGGCTCGGGGTTCGCGGCAACCAGGGCGCGTATCTCGCGTGAAGGCAAGAAGATTTGCGACGGCCAATTGATGTTCCGGATTATGCCGTTCCCGAATGCAGCCCTGAAAAACAACATGCTTGACCGGTTTAAACAGATAAGAAACCCCTGATCCATTCATGGACCCATATCTTGTGTCCAGAATAAATCAGGGGTTGCAAAAGCCAATCATCAAACGAGTGACAATCAATGAGTATTGAAAAAACAGAAGTCTGGGTCACTGGGATCGGGCTTGTGAGTTCTCTGGGCGAGGGTCTCGACAGCCACTGGGCGCAACTGGGCGCGGGAAAAATACCCGTACCGTCGGTCGATTCCGTGGGCCAGGCGCCCTACCCCGTGCATCCGGTCGTCGGAATCGAAATCGACACACAGATCCCCAAGCGAAGCGACCAACGCCAGATGGGGCCGTGGCAGCACCTCGGCACCTACGCCGCCGGGCTGGCGCTGGATGATGCCGGTGTCGCACACCAACCGGAACTGCTGGCTGCGACCAATATGATCGTCGCCGCCGGTGGCGGTGAGCGCGACCTGGAAGTCGATGCGGTGATCATGGAAAAGCTCGACGGCGCCGACAACCCCGGCCCGGTACTGAACGCCGCATTGAACAGCGAACTGCGCCCGACCCTGTTCCTGGCGCAACTGTCCAACCTGATGGCCGGCAACATTTCCATCGTCCACGGTGTGACTGATTCTTCGCGTACTTTCATGGGTGAAGAGGCAGCCGGCGTATCGGCTATTGAAACGGCCGTTGCGCAGATCCAGCACGGGCAAGGTGAAATCTTTCTCGTCGGCGGCGCTTACATTGCCGAGCGTGCGGACATGATGATGCTGATGGAGTTCGCCCATACGCTATGGCAGGGCGGGCATACTCCGGTCTGGTCCCGTGAGGACACCGATGGCGGCATGATCATGGGCAGCGCAGGCGCCTTCCTGGTGCTCGAGTCACGGCAGCACGCAGAGGCCCGCGGTGTCAAACCCTATGCCCGGATCAGCCAGGTGGTTTCGGACCGCAGTAACCGCCAACCCGGTGCGGCACGCGAGGTCGCTGAAGGTCTGTTCAAACGAATAAGTAATCGTGTACCACCCGGTCCTCTGCCCATACTGTCGGCATGCTGCGGCGTCCAGCCACAGCTGAAAGAGGAACACGACTTCTTAAACGGCCTTACCGGGCATGGTATCGAGCCGGTCATACGTGGCGTGACGACCGTTTTGGGTAACACCCTGGAAGCCCAGTTTCCGGTCAACGTGATCCTGGCGTCGCTGGCGATATCCAGGGGCGCGTTCTTTGATCCATTTGATTCCAGCGGCGTTGAAAAGGCGTATTCCGGCAGTCCGGAGCGTGTGCTGATCAGCACCTGGGGTCATTGGCGGGGTGAAAGCCTGGCACTGGTCGAAAAACCCGGTGTGGCGTTGCGGGGAGGTGCATGATCATGAGTCAGAGTGTAAAAGATCACAAGGGCCGTCCGGTTGTTGTCGTAACCGGCATCGGTATCGTTACATCGCTGGGTGAAGGCAAAGAGGACAACTGGCGCAACCTGACCGCTGGCGTGTCGGGTGTGCGCAGGATCAACCGCTTTCCAACCGAGGGCCTGCGCACACAGATTGCCGGCACCATCGACTGGCAGGGGAAAGAACCCTATTGTGCCCCGGTGCACTCCATTACGCTTGCCAAGAAATCAGCTGCCGAGGCGATCACACAATCCGGTATTGGCTCGCGCGGTTCTTTTCCCGGCCCGTTGTTCGTGGCCAATTCGCCGGCGGAAACCAACTGGGATCAGCGTATGATCGTTTATGGCGGAAAGGCCGGCGCCGCGGACAAGGGTTATGACCGTTTGCTGAAAAATGTGAGAGCAGGTGATTTTGACCGCTACTACAGGCTATTCCAGTTTATCAGTATCGCCGAACACCTCGCCGATGAATTTGGCACCAGGGGTCAGCCGATTTCGCTGACCACGGCCTGCGCCTCCGGTGCGACATCCGTACAACTCGGGGTAGAAGCCATCCGCCGCGGTGATACCGATGCCGCCCTTTGCGTCGGAACCGACGGCGGAATCTGCGAGGAAATGGTGGTCCGTTTCAACCTGCTGTCGGCACTCTCTACCCAAAATGATGACCCGAAAGGGGCATCCAAACCATTTTCTAAAACCCGCGACGGCTTCGTGATGGCCGAAGGTTCGGCCACGCTGGTGCTGGAATCCTATGAGGGTGCCAGGGCGCGCGGTGCTAAAATCCTCGGCGTTGTCCGCGGCGCCGGTGAAAGGGCCGATACCTTTCATCGCACGCGCTCCACGCCGGACGGTTCCGCCATCATCGATACGATCAACCGTTCAATGGCCGATGCGGGCATGGCGCCGGCCGATATTGACTGTATCAACGCACATGGCACCAGCACGCCGGAAAACGACAAGATGGAATACCTGTCGCTGTCCTCGGCACTTGGCGGCGAACTGGCGAACACACCTATCAGTTCAAACAAATCCATGATCGGGCATACCCTGAGCGCGGCCGGCACCATCGAGGCCGCGATCTCTCTGCTGACGATTCAGAACGGCGTCATTCCCCCGACCATCAACTGCAATGAGCAGGATCCCAATATCCTGATGGATGTCGTACCCAATGTGAAACGGGTTAAGGCGGTTAACTCGGTCATGTCCAATTCCTTTGGCTTTGGCGGCCAGAATGTCTGCCTGATTTTCTCGGCGGAACCCGGCTAAGCAGGAGCCCGGCAAATGACCACTACAGCAAGCGGAAAAACCGTATTCGTTGCAGGCGGCGCCAGGGGTATCGGACTCGGCATCGTCAGGGCGCTGGCCGCGGATGGCTACGACGTTTCGTTTTCTTACCGGGGTTCGGTGGCCGAGGCTTTGCAATTGTGCGAGGACCTCAAGCTCGAGTATCCGGCGCAGTCGGTCAATAGTTACCAGGTTGACCTTTCCGATCGTGATCAAGTAGAACAGTTTGCCCGGCAGATAGGCGAAACCGAGTCACTTTACGGACTGGTTTACAATGCGGGCGGTTCTTACGACACACTCGCAGCACTTGCCGACCAGGACAAGGCCGAGGCACTCTTCCAGGTCAATTTCTGGGCAATGACACGCCTTGCCGGCGCCGCTGCAAGACCAATGATGCGCGCAAAATCCGGCAGAATAGCGACGATCGGATCGGTGACTTCGCAGCTGGCAGTGTCCGGCAACGCAATTTATGCCGCCAGCAAGGGCGCGATGCTGAGCTATATCAGGACGCTTGCAGTTGAAATGGCGCGCAAAGGTGTCACCGCCAACTACATCTCACCGGGTTATGTTGATACCGAACTTTTGGCGCCCTACGCGTCCTACCGGGAAAAACTGGAAAGCCAGATCCCTTTGCGGCGTTTTGCACAAGCCGCAGAGGTCGGCGGCCTTATTAGTTACCTGTTTTCACCACTCGCGGGTTATATCACCGGAAGCATCCTTCCGATCGATGGCGGTCTGACCGCCGGCCTGCTGATACAACGTTGAGTTACCTTATTTGAAAAATGGCAGACTGACCTATGCGAGCACTAAGAAACTATGGCGAGCGCGACCTTCGAATCACCGAGATCGATGAGCCGCCAGCACCCGGCGATGACGAAATCCAGGTACGCATTTGCGCGGTCGCGCTGAACCACATCGACGTCTGGGGTTGGCGTGGCATGGCGTTCGCCAAGCGCCAGTTACCGATCACCGTGGGCGCCGAAGCCTCCGGTGAAATCGTCGCTCTCGGCAAAAATGTCAAGGGTCTGAAAGTCGGTCAGATCGGTGCGTTATATGGCGCCAACACATGCGGTACATGTAAACCCTGTATTGATGGCCGCGACAATTTCTGCGAAAACGTCGGCGGCGTCTTCGGATTTCACATCGACGGGTTTGCCCAGGAGCGGATGAATTTCCCGGCACGCCTGTTCGTGCCTGCACCGGAGGGTCTCGACCCGGTAGCCACGGCCTGCACACCGATCACTTTTGGCACGGTTGAACACATGCTGTTCGACAACGCCAAACTGCAACCCGGTGAAAGCATCCTGGTACACGCCGGCGGCAGTGGTATCGGCACGGCCGCCATCCAGTTGGCCAAGGCCATCGGTTGCACCGTTTACACCACCGTCGGCAACGACGAGAAAGCACAGCAGGCGCTCGATCTCGGGGCTGATCATGCGATCAACTACAAGACCGACCGTTTCGAAGGCCGTCTGCGAAAACTGACAAAGAAACAGGGGGTTGACGTGGTCTTCGAACACGTCGGCGTGGATACCTGGGAAGGCAGCATGTTCTCGATGAAAATCGGCGGGCGCCTGGTCACCTGTGGCTCGACCACCGGCATCAAGGCCGAGATCAACCTGTTTCAGCTGTTTCAGCGGCAATTGCGTCTGATCGGCAGTTTTGGCTGTAACCTGCGCAACATCGAAACCTCGCTGCAGAAACTGGCGAGCGGTATCGTCAAGCCGGTCGTCGACCTGAAGATTCCACTGGAGGACATCGGCAAGGGCCTGGAGCGACTCGAGAACCGCCAGGTATTCGGCAAGATCATCGTCACGCCCTGAGAATGACCGGCTTCCAGCAGTTGCCGGAACGCCGACGGGAAGCCCGATGAAACTGCCCCTGCGTTACCGTCTCGTAAAATCGCTCATTGCCTTCCGTGACTGGTTCACGGCGCAGCTGATTTTTCTGCTGATGAAAATCGTACGCCTGATTCCGGTTAATACCGCGGCCAAAATGTTTGAGGGCTTTGCCCGCTGGCTGGGGCCGAAGATCTGGCGTCACAAGGTGGTCATGGACAACCTCGCCATCGCCTTTCCGGAAAAAAACCTGGAGGAGCGCAAGAAACTCGCCAGTGACAGTTGGGCGCAGACCGCGCGGACCCTGCTGGAGTACATCTACCTGGACGAAATTTTTGACCTCGATGAGGACCACACCGAATCGGACCGTATCGAAATCAAAAATGCCGAACAGTTCATCAAGCTGCGCGACGATGGCCAGCCCGCCATCCTGTTCACCGGCCACATCGCCAACTTTGAGTTGCTGCCGCTGGTTTCCGCGAGATTCGGCCTGGATATACAATCGCTGTACCGCCGGCCAAACAACAAGTACGCCGCGTCACACGTCGCCGATGCACGCAAAGAGTTCGGCGCAAACCTGGTCGCCTCGGGCGCCGGAGCATCATTCCAACTGATGAGCGCACTGGAACGGGGTGACCATGTCGGTCTGTTGGTGGACCAGAAGTTCCGCCGCGGCATCATGGTGCCGTTTTTCGGCCGCGAAGCCCCGACCAACACCCTGCTGGCGAAACTGGCCCGGCGCTACGATTGCCCGGTACACGGCGCCCGCACCGTGCGTTTGCCGGGCGGCAGGTTTCGTCTCGAAATCACCGATGAACTGGTTCTGCCGCGGGATAAAAACGGCGATGTCGACGTCCGCGGTACGACCGAACTGGTCACCGGTGTGGTGGAAGGCTGGGTTCGGGAGTATCCTGAGCAATGGCTGTGGATGCACCGCCGCTGGGGCTAGTTTCCCGGTAGTGAAAAGCTGGCAGGTGGGTACAGCCGAGTTGAATTCAAAGCAAGGAACGGTGCTGAAATGAAACGGGACAGCAATCGGATTCACCTTTATTTTTCCTGGTCCGACCAGATAACGGACGCCGCATTGTTGTGCCGTTACCAATCACTGCTGACGGATTCCGAAACGGAACAGATGTCACGTCTTTACTTTACCGGCCACCGCCATCAATACCTGTTGACGCGGGCGCTGGTCCGCTCCTGTCTTTCCCAGTATTACCCGGTCAAGCCGGGCGAGTGGCAATTCTCGAAAAACAGTTACGGGAAACCTCAGGTCAGTCACCCGGAGCTTAAACTCACTACCAGTTTCAATCTCTCCCATGCCAAGGGCCTGATTGTTTGCGCAATCGCACCCGGCTTTGATATCGGTGTGGATGTCGAGGATACGCAAAGAAACACGCGTGCCGCCTTTGACAGCCTCGCCAGTTATTTTTCAGAGCAGGAAATCAGGGATCTTGCCGCACTGCCCAAGAATAAACAAAAACAGCGATTTTTCGATTACTGGACACTGAAGGAAGCTTATATCAAGGCGCGTGGCATGGGGCTTGCCCTGCCGTTGAGTAAATTCAGTTTTCATTTCATAGCAGACGATCTCAGTGAATTCCGGGTTCAGAAGGAGCTCGGTGACGATGCGCGCAATTGGCAGTTTTGGCGGATTTCGATGAGTGGCCACTACCGGATAGCCATCGCGCTGAACTCCCCGCAGCAAGGTTTCGAGGTGAGCGCTTTCAATACGGTACCGTTAATCGGCCATGACAACGTACAACCCAATTTTCTGTGAGGGTATGCGGGGATAAGCGACCGCTTTCGAAAGATGCGCTGAATTCCGTGGCCCGGGCCGGTCATCCCAGGGACCTGTAATTTCCAAAACCTTGCGCGCGGCTTTCGGATAAGATAACCCCGATAAAAATTGACAACCTGGTAGGAAAACAATGCATCGAATCAAATTCTGGCTGTCGGCCTGTTTCATCCTTTTTTCATTTTCCCAATTAGCAGTGGCCAGGCACGAAAACCCGCCGGAAGCGGGTGTCAGCAGCATCAGGGAAAAAGTCAGAGACCTGCAGCATTTGAAGGGCTTTTTCGATCTCTACTGGGATCAGCGAAATGGTCAGCTGTTGTTGCAGATCGACAGGTTTGACGGCGAGTTCATTTACCAGTCTTCGCTGGCGCGCGGCGTCGGGTCGAACGACCTCGGCCTCGATCGCGGTCAGCTCGGCGCGACGCGACTGGTCGAATTTCAGCGCTCCGGCCCAAAGATACTGATGGTCCAAAAAAACACCGCTTTCAGGGCCCTCTCGGACGACCCGGCCGAGCAGGCAGCGGTTGAAAGCTCGTTTGCCAGTTCGGTGGTTTGGGGCTTTGAAGTCGTGGCCGAAACGGGCGGCACGGTGATCGTGGACGCCACCGATTTTTTCCTGCGTGATGCGCACAATATTTCCACCCGCCTCAGCCGGACGCAACAGGGTAGCTATAAAGTCGACCCCACCCGGTCCGCTGTTTTCCTGCCGCGCACCCGGGCCTTTCCCGACAACACCGAAGTGGAAGCCGTCGTCACCTATACGGGCGAACCCAAATATGACGACAAGGGCAATGCCGTCAGCGATCTGCTGGCCGGCGTGGTCCAGGACACGGACGCCTTTACGGTCCATCTGCACCACTCGTTCATCCGCTTGCCGGACGACGATTACGAACCGCTGGCATACGACCCCAGGGCAGGTATTATCGGCGCACCATGGGACAGCGCTTTTCAGGATTACGCGGTTCCGGTCGGGGATTCCATGCGCAAGCGCTTCGGCATCCGTCACCGCCTGCGGAAACTGCACCCCGAGGCGGCCGTCAGCGAGGCCGTTGAACCTATTGTTTACTACCTCGACCCGGGCGCGCCGGAACCGGTGCGCTCCGCACTGATGGAGGGCGCCGCCTGGTGGAACCAGGCCTTCGAAGCCGCCGGCTACAAGAATGCATTCCAGGTCAAGCTGCTACCGGAGGATGCGGACCCGATGGACGTTCGCTACAACGTCATTCAATGGGTTCACCGCTCGACGCGCGGGTGGTCCTACGGCTACTCGGTCGTCGACCCGCGCACCGGTGAAATAATAAAGGGGCATGTCACCCTCGGCTCCATGCGCGTGCGCCAGGATTACCTGATCGCGGAAGGCCTGCTGGCGCCTTACAAGGATGGCAGCGTACCCGACACCATGCTGGAGATGTCGCTGGCGCGGATACGCCAGTTGGCCGCACACGAGGTCGGTCACACGCTCGGCATGGAGCACAATTTCGCGGCCAGCACCGACAACCGCTCTTCGGTCATGGATTACCCTTTCCCGCTGATCCGTCTGAATGCGGAAAATCGTCTCGATTTTTCTGATGCCTATACGGTCGGGATCGGTGATTGGGACAAGCGCACAGTACTCTATGCATACCAGGATTTTCCCGCAGGCGTCGATGAAGCTGTGCAGCGAAAGCAGATCCTCGACCAGACCATCGCCTCCGGTCTGCGCTACGTCTCCGACGAGGATTCGCGCGACCCCGGCACCGCGAACCCCTACGGCAATCTCTGGGATAACGGCGCGGACGCCATCACCGAACTCGAGCGCCTGCTGAAGGTGCGCGCTTACGCACTTGAGCATTTTTCGGAAAACAACATCAGGCCGGGGCGGCCGCTCGCCACTCTCGAGGAAGTGCTGGTGCCCATTTACCTTCTGCACCGCTACCAGGTCCAGGCGGTCGCCAAACTCGTTGGCGGTCAGTATTTCAACTACACCATCCGCGGGGACGGACAAGCGACGCCGTCAAAGGTGGAGGCGCAAAAACAAAGGGCCGCGATCAACGCACTGCTCGGCACACTCGACCCCGGCGTGCTGAAGCTGCCGCAGTCGCTGGTAGACATCATACCGCCGCGGCCCCCCGGTTATCCGCTCGACCGGGAGTCTTTCAGCCGCACGACCGGTGTGACTTTCGACCCCCTGGCGCCGGCGGAAAGCGCCGTCAGCCTGACACTGGACGTTTTACTCAATCAGCAACGCGCCGCGCGTTTGAATGTCCAGCATATGACGGATCCGTCACAACCCGATTTCGGCGCGTTACTGGAGTCGCTCGGCCGGGCCAGCTGGTACGGGCAGCCACAGGATGCAGTAGCCGGCGCGATACAGCGTCTGACCGACGGCCAGTACCTGGACCGCCTGATGGCCCTGGCCACCGACGCGGCGGCGGATTACCAGGTCCGTGCGCAGGCCTTTGTAGCCCTTCAGGAACTGGCAAAGTGGCTGGACAGGCAAAGCGTCCTCAGAACAGACAGCGACTGGACCGCGTTTTACGCACAGTCCCGTCATGCGATTACGGCCATGATGAACGATCCGGAAAGGATAAAACCAAGCCCGGCACCTAAAACGCCACCGGGGTCACCGATAGGTAACTAGAACCGTGTCGATAAATACAAACACCGTCGTCCCGGCGCAGGCCGGGAGCTCCCAACGTTTTCTGTGAACTTTGAAGAAGATCTAAATAAACGCTCTGCTAATCTTATGGAGGTCCCGGCCTGCGCCGGGATGACGGTGCTATTTTAACAATTTATTCTGGGCCCTTAACCAATCACCTTGTCTGATACCACCCAACCCCATCATCATCAAAATCCATGCTTAGCTCGCCTTCGTACAACAGGTAATGCAAATGCGCAACGGCTTCGCCGGTTGCCATCATCAGGTTGCTATCGGTGATCTCGCTCTTGAACAGGGAGGGAAAAACATCCACCGCTCGCTGTGGCCGGCGGCACAGTTGACGCAGTTTTTCCAGACCCGTCTCATGTTCCCTTATCAAGGCATCCAGACGTTCCTTGACACCTCGAAACGGCCTGCCGTGCGACGGCAGCACAAGCACATCATCCGGCAACAGCGTTTTCATCCTGTGCAACGAGTCAAACCAGCCTGCCAGCGGGTTGGCACTGGGTTCGGTCGGGTAGACGCTCACATTGGGTGATATGGTCGGCAGTATCTGGTCGCCGGAGATCAATACGTTACACTCCGGGTTGTACAGGCAAGCGTGTTCGGGTGAATGGCCGTGGCCGGTGATGACCCTCCATTCCTGTACACCTATGTGAACGGGTTGCGCCTCGTTGAGGCGTACATAGGCCTGCGGCAACGGCGCAACGACCTTGCCAAAAGCACCGAACATCTCGATGTAGCGCATCATATTTTCTTCGGCGAATCCAGCTGAGCGGTAGAAGCGCCGCCCCTCTTTCGGTGCCGGCAATCCGGTATCGGAAACCAGGATTCGGCACAGCAGGTACTCGTCGCGGGTCATGAACAGATCGACGTCGAATAAGTCGCACAACCAGCCCGCGCAACCGGCGTGGTCCGGGTGCAGGTGCGTGACCAGGACCCTGGTTGCCCGTGAATTGTCCAGTTGCACGCCAAAAACCTGCTCCCAGCAACTGCGCGTGACAGGCGTGTGGATACCCGTATCCACCACGGCCCATCCACCCTCGTCCTGAAGCAACCAGACATTGATATGTCCGAGCATGTAAGGCAACGGCAGACGCAGCCATTTCAGGCCGGGCAGAATATCGACGGCTTCTCCTTTTGCCGGTTGAAAGTCGTATTCGTAGCTGAGTGGGTCCGCATCGTTTCTCATCGGTCTATTATCTCGCAGGGCCGTGGCGGTTGATATGGGGAAAGGGAGTTTGAACTTTGAATGTGGCACCGTCATCCCGGCTTTCGCCACGATGACGTGGCCTGAATTTGCGGGAAATTGAACCTGATCTCTTTTCTCTGGCTATAATTCTATGCACAACCCGGCTGCCCGCACCTGTGCCCGAAGGGCGGCAACAACAGAGGAATAAATCCTATGGATCTGAACATTGCCGGCCGCAAGGCCATCATATGCGCTTCCAGCAAGGGACTCGGCAAGGCCTGCGCGCAAGCGCTGGCCGCGGAAGGGGTCGATGTCTGGATCAGTGCGCGCTCGATTGGCCCTTTGCAGGCCACTGCCGATGAGATCAATGCCGCTGATAGGGGCAAGGCCACCGCGATCATTGCCGACGTCACGACCGATGAAGGCCGCGACGCACTGTATGCCGCCTGCCCCGCCCCCGATATCCTCGTCAACAATGCAGGCGGACCGGCGCCCGGCGACTTCAGGGACTGGCGCCAGAAAGACTGGTTCGACGCGGTCAACGCCAATATGTACAGCGCCATCGACATGATCAGGCGTTGTCTCGACGGCATGATCGAACGCCGCTTCGGCCGCATCGTCAATATCACCAGCGTGGCGGTAAAATCGCCGGTGCCGGTGCTGGGTCTGTCGAATGGCGCGCGCGCCGGTCTGACCGGGTTCATATCCGGTATCGCCCGTGAACCAGCCCAGTACAACGTCACCATCAACAACCTTTTACCCGGCTACATCGCCACCGACCGGTTGTGGTCGGTGATGGAAGCCGGGGCCAAACAGTCCGGCGTGGACAAGGAAGCGTTCCAGCAAAGCCTCTTTGCAAAAATCGGCGCCAGGCGACCCGGCGACCCGGATGAATTCGGCGCCACCTGCACTTTTTTGTGCAGCCAGCAGGCCGCCTACATCACGGCGCAGAATGTGCTGATCGACGGCGGGCTCTATCCGGGCACCTTCTAGCAGTCTAGCCCGCGTCCTCCAGTGCTGCATGCGCCGCCGCCAGGCGTGCGATCGGCACCCGGAACGGTGAACAGGACACGTAGTCGACACCCAGCTTGTGGCACAGGTGGATACTTCTCGGGTCACCGCCGTGTTCGCCGCAGACACCGATCTCGAGTTCCTTGCGTACCGCACGGCCCTCATCGATGGCGATTTTCATCAGGCGGCCGACACCGTCAGCATCGATGCTGGCGAACGGATTTTCCTTGAGCAGGCCGGACTGCAGATACTGCACCAGGAAGCCCGATTCCGCATCATCGCGTGATATCCCATAGGTCGTCTGGGTCAGGTCATTGGTTCCGAACGAGAAGAACTCCGCGGATTCGGCGATCTTTCCCGCGGTTAGCGCCGCGCGTGGGATCTCGATCATCGTGCCAATCAGGTAAGGGATTTTGGCGCCGTGCTCCTCCATCACCCGCAGCGCTTTCTCCTCGAGGGTCTTGCGCATCCGGTTGAACTCGCCTTCGTGCGACACCAGTGGAATCATCACCTCCGGCCGCACATCGACACCGTCGGCTGCACACCGGCAGGCCGCTTCAAATATCGCCTGTACCTGCATCTCGTACAATCCGGGCATCGTGATACCCAGGCGCACGCCTCTCGTGCCGAGCATCGGGTTTGACTCGTGCAGCGCCGTGACGCGTTGCAGTAGCTTACGTTTTTCCTCGATTTCCTCCAGGGCGCGATCCAGGTCCTTGAGATTGGACAGGTGCTGCATCCGTAACTTGAGATCGGACAGGTCCATCATCAGGTCGTGAGCCGATGGCAGGAATTCATGCAACGGCGGATCCAGCAGACGGATGATGACCGGGTAGCCGTCCATGGCACGGAACAGGCCCTCAAAATCAGAGCGTTGCATGGGCATCAACCTGCTGATGGCCTCGTTGCGCTCCGCCCGGGTGCTGGCCACGATCACTTTTTGCATGATGGGCAGACGCTCCTCCTGGAAGAACATGTGCTCCGTGCGGCACAGGCCGATACCCTTGGCACCATACTGGCGGGCACGTTGCGCATCTTCCGGATAATCGGAGTTGGCGCGTACACCGAGCACGCGTATGTCATCGGCCCACGACAATATCTTCAGCAGGTAGGGATCGTTGAAATCGGGTCTTTGCGTAGCCAGCTTGGCGTTATAGATCAACCCGGTGTTGCCGTCGATGGAAAGGAAGTCGCCTTCCTTGATGACCAGGCCGCCGCCCACCGTCATCTCGTGGTTGTCCAGGTCGATTTCAATATCGCTGACACCTACTACCGCGGGTTTACCGAACTGTCTCGCGACCAATGCCGCGTGGCTGGTGCGACCGCCCTTGCAGGTCACCACGCCCTTTGCCGCGAGCATGCCATGGACATCGTCCGGCCGGGTTTCCGGTCTTACGAGTATGACGTCCCTGCCCTCTTCCTTGGCCCAGCGCTCGGCAAGCGTCGGTTCAAATGCGATGATACCGACCGCGGCACCGGGGGAAACATTCAGCCCACGCGCAATCGGCTGAATCTCCTTGACCGCTTCTGTGCTCAGTTGTGGATGCAGGAAAAAATCGACCTGGTTGGTCTTGACCCGCGCTACGGCTTCCGCAATTGTGATCAGGCCCTCGTCGACCATATCGACCGCGATACGGACTTCGGCTTGCGCAGTGCGCTTGCCGTCACGTGTCTGCAACAGCCACAGCTTGCCCTGCTCGATGGTAAATTCCATGTCCTGCATATTGCGGTGATGCTTTTCCAGCAAACGGGCAATCTGCTCCAGTTCCACGTGCATCTTCGGCATGTCCTTGGCCAGTCGCCGGATGGGCAGCGTGGGACGGGTTCCGGCAACAACATCCTCGCCTTGCGCGTTGATCAGGTAATCACCTTCGAGCGTGGGTGCGCCGTTGGTTGCGTTACGCGACATGAACACGCCGGTGGCCGAATCCTCGCCGAGGTTACCAAACACCATCGTCTGGATGGTGACCGCCGTACCGAGGTCGTGGGGTATGTCCGCTGCATTGCGGTAGTCAATGGCGCGTTTGCCGTTCCATGAACTGAACACGGCCTCGGTGGCTTGCTGCAGTTGCTCAAACGGGTCGGTCGGGAACTCCCGGCCGGTATAGGTCAGGATGATCTCCCTGAACCTCGCCGTGATGGCTTTCCAGGTGTCCGCGTTGAGTTCGGCGTCGCTCACTACGTGGGATTCACGCCGCTGTGCAGTGATCACGGCTTCGAAAACCTCGTCGGGTACACCCATCACCACGGAACCGAACATCTGCACGAGACGCCGGTACAGATCGTAGGCGAAACGCGGGCGTTTGGTGAGCCTCGCCATGCTGGCGGCGATTTCGTCATTCATTCCGATGTTGAGGATCGTATCCATCATGCCCGGCATCGAAAACTTGGCACCGGAACGGCAGGACACCAGCAACGGGTTGTCCGGCTTGCCAAAACGCTTACCGGTGATTTTCTCCAACTCGGTAACGGCTTCCAGTACCTGGTTCCACATACCCTTCGGGAATTTCTGTTTGGCCGCGAGGTAATCGTTACACGCCTCGGTCGTCACGGTGAAACCGGGCGGCACCGGGATGCCCAGGCTGGTGGCGTCAAACAGATTGATACCCTTGCCGCCCAGCAATCCACGCAAGGCCTCCCAGTCGCCGTCAACGCGGGCCAATACTTCTTCAACTTCGCCAAACAGGTAAACGTATTTATGCGGGGTCTTCTTGGAAGTCATGCCTCATCTCCGTACATCAATCAGATCGATCATTGAGAATATAGTGCAGGCGTTAACGATAAACGCAATGCTACCTGAGTGTGGTGATTTAGGTCAGTTCAGGTGCATATTAGCAGCGGAAAACCATCGATACGCCATTTTTCTGTCCCGGGGCCCCGAGTCAAAAACATGACCTATATCATTGTTTGCATGCTTTTTTAAACCATAATGCAAAATCATATAAATCAAATATAGCTGTTGTCGGACTTGAATGACGGACGGCCGGTTTTTTCTTACGTCCGGCATTGGCAATCAAACAATGGAGAAGAGGTCAAACCATGAATGCAGCAGTCGTGAAAACACAGGCGGATACCCTCAAAATACGCGTCGATCCGATGCCGGAAGCACCGGCACTCACGCCACAGAAATACTATCGGCTTCCATGGACGCTGAATGACAACGGTATCTCCTGGCTGGAAGTGACCGATGCCTGCAACCTGACCTGTGAAGGCTGCTACCGGCCCCACATCGACAATCACAAATCGTTGGAGCAGATTGCCCGCGAACTGGCGGTATTCAGAAGCCAGCGCAAGAGCGACTGCATGAGCCTCGCGGGCGGTGACCCGCTGATGCACCCGCAGATCGTCGAAATCGTCCGCATGGTCCGCGAAGGCGGCTGGAAACCCATCGTCAATACCAACGGCCTGGCGCTTAGCAAGAAGCTGCTGCACAAACTGAAGGAGGCCGGTGCTTCGGGATTCACCTTCCATATCGACACCACCCAGGTCAGAAAGGACTCCAAAGCCTCCACGGAGGCGGAGCACAACCAGCTTCGCACCAAATTTGCCAGGATGGTGGCGGATGAGGGCGGACTGACCTGCTCTTTCAACCAGACGGTCAGCGTGAATACGCTCGACCAGGTCAAGGACACCATGGAGTGGGCGCTGCAACATCCGGATATCGTGCATACCGTGGTGTTTATCCTGTTCCGCAGCCCCAGCCTCACCGGTGATTTCGACTTTTACGCAAATGGCGAGCAAATCTCCTCGTACGACAATTATGAAGAAACCCCCTGGGGTGGCGACAGTCTCGTCGAGGCCCGGCACGTGGTTGCGAAGATCCGTGAAGTGGACCCCGATTTTGAACCCAGCGCCTACCTCGGCGGCACGGTCGACCCAAAATCAACCAAGTGGCTGATCGGCGCCCGTATGGCTACGAATAAGCGGGGTTTTGGCTATGTCTCCCCGAAATACATGGAATACCTGCAGATGGGCCATCACCTGTTCAAGGGTACCTGGCTGAGCTACTCGACACCCAGGTTGCTGCAACGCGGCAAGTCCACGACCGCGCTGTTTTCGCTGGTCGACAGCGGTATGAGAAAGATCGGCAAAAGATTCATCCGTGCCATGGGGCAGGAAGATGCTTCCTTTCGCGACAAGTTGCATATGCAGACCTTCACGATCATCCAGCCAGTGGACCTGATGGCGGACGGACGTGCAAACATGTGCGATGGCTGCCCGGACATGACCGTGTACAACGGCGAACTCTACTGGAGTTGCCGTCTCGAGGAGATCAAGAGCCACGGCTGTTTCATGCAGGCCGTGCCACGCAAGAATCAGCAACCGGATCAGTAAAAATCTTTTTGACAGCCGGTAGAGAGCCGGTATATTGGGTCAGGAGCAGCAAGCGGCTTCTCAGTAACATGAGTGGCCGTTTGTTTGCGGTCCACCTGAGCACCATCGATGGGTGCATATCACCGGAGTCCGTTAGCGCAAATGACCGGCAAAGGAATCAGTCCGGCTAAGCCCGGCAAACACTACCTGACCGTAATTGCCGCGCTGCTTGCTATGATCGGGCCTTTCAGTATCGACGCCTACCTGCCCTCTTTTCCTGATATCGAGGCCGAGTTTGCCATCAGCCGTGCAATACTCTCTCAAAGCCTGGCGGTTTACCTGCTGGCATTTTCCATCTCAACGCTTGTCTGGGGGCCCCTGGCCGACCGTTACGGCCGCCGCCTGGTCATCCTGGCGGGCATGTTCCTGTACACCCTCGGGTCCATCGGTTGTGCCCTGGCTGACAGCGCCGAATCTTTCATGGTGCTGCGTGTCGTGCAGGGACTCGCAGCCAGCGGCGGATTTATTGCAGGCCGGGCCATGATCCGTGATGCCCACGATGCACAGGCGGCACACCGCGCCATGTCGCAGGTGATGCTGTTGTTTGCGCTGGGCCCGGCGATCGCGCCTGTTTTGGGTGGCTGGCTGCATGATCAATTTGGCTGGCGCAGTGTTTTCTGGTTTTTGAGCATCATGGGTGGTGCTTTGCTACTAATGGGATTTTTCATTACCGAAACACTGCGCATGGATCAGCGTCGCTCGATACGTCCTATCAGTGTCATGCAGGTCTATGCAACGGCGATTCTCAACCGGCGCTTCCTGTTCCTGATACTGAGCCTGGCGCTGTCGTTTGGTGGCCTGTTCCTGTATATCGTCGGCGCACCCACCGTGATTTACGACTTCCTGGGTCTTGGCAGTGACGATTTTGGCTGGCTGTTTATACCGATGGTTACCGGCATGGTGACCGGCGCTTCCATTTCCGGCCGCTTGTCCCACCGCTGGCCCGCGCAACGTACCATCTCCGCCGGGTTACTGGTCATGATGATCGCCACGGCGCTCAATCTCGTGACCGTCAATCTGGCCCCGGCCAGTGTTTTTACGGTGGTCGGTCCGGTCGTGTTATACGTCACCGGGCTCGCCGTCATGATGCCGGCGATAACCGTAATGGCGCTGGATTGCCTGCCGAGCCACCGCGGCACAGCGGCCTCGATGCAGGGGTTTATGCAAACCCTGGCCAATTCTGCCGTGGCCAGCATTGCTGTACCGCTGTTGCATGGCCGCTGGTTGTATTTCGTCCTGGGTCAGCTCGCATTCCTATTGATGGGAGCCGGCTTATGGTACCTCGCCAGGCGGTCTCAAAGTCTGCCACCAGGTTGGACACGCAGGCCTGGAACCGGGTGGAAATGATTGTCGGCCACCTCGTGGAGGCGACGCGTTTCTGACACCGATCGTACTTTCAAGCTGGCTCTGCAGCTGACCTGCTGGCATAATCGCAACGCTCTTTTCATTCCGGAGTTTCCAATGTCCACATTGATCGAACAGGCACACGCGAGGGAGTGGTTTTACAGTTATAAATTGCCCGACGGCAGTTCGACTTCCACCTATCACGATGCCGATATCCACGCGATACACGATACCCGCTGGCAGATGCTGGAATCGTACCTGGACAGGAACCTCGGATCCGCACAAAAAGGCTTATCCGCACTGGATATCGCCTCGCACCAGGGCTGGTTTGCGGTCAACATGGTGCGCGCCGGTTTCGCCCCGGTCGTGGGCGTCGATGCCCGTCAGTCACACGTCGATGACAGCACGCTGATCTCACGGATCTACGCAATGGATCAGCTGAGTTTCCAACAGGGGGACATACATGACCAGAGCCCTGAACAGCTCGGGCAGTTTGACGTGGTGCTGATGCTGGGCTTGCTCTATCACCTGGAAAACCCGGTCGGCGCCCTGCGCGTGTGCCGCAGCCTGTGCAAAAACCTCTGTATCATCGAAACACAAATCGTGCCGGGCATGAGCGGCTTTGTGGATTACGGCAGCTATCAGTATGTGCGGCCACTCAAGGGCAGTTTTGGCATAGTCGACGAGATGGATGATACCGAGGGGCCCGAAGCCAGCGTGACAGGTATCTGCCTCGTACCCAGCCTCGACGCCCTGATGTGGCTGTTGGAAAAAGTCGGGTTTTCACATGCCACCGTGCTGGAACCGCCAGCGGATGCTTACGAGCAACTGCGTTACCACAAACGCGTCATGGTCGCGGCGCACGTCTGAATGAGCCAGATAATGAGAATCGCAGCGCCTGAGATCCTGCTGAACTGTGCCGAGGCCGACATTTACAACCGGCTGTTGGTGCTGGACAACAAGCACATCCTGGAACTGGGTTGCGGTACGGCACAAAAGACTCGCGACATCGCCAACTCGGGTTTTAACCGCAGGATCACCGCGCTCGAAGTAGACGAAGTTGCACATCGGAACAACCTGCAGACCCCGGACCTGCCCAATGTGGAATTTGTTCTCGCCGGGGCTCAGGATATTCCACTCGGAGATGGTTCAGTCGATATCGTGCTGATGTTCAAGTCGCTGCACCACGTGCCCGTAGCGTCGATGGCTGACGCGCTGAGCGAGATCTGGCGAGTTCTCAAGCCGGGTGGGTTTGCCTATATTTCTGAACCCGTCTACGCGGGTGATTTCAACCGGATCCTGAGCTTGTTCAACGATGAAAAGGACGTCCGTGAAGCGGCTTTCAATGCGATTCAAAAGGCGGTGGATGAAGGTCTGTTCCGGCTCGTTGAAGAAATCTTTTTCAATACGCCGCGGCGCTTCAAGGATTATGCGGAGTTTGAAAACACCGTCATCAATGCCAGCCACAGCAACTACCGTCTCGATTCCGCACTTCACGCAAGGGTCAGACAGGCTTTTGGAAAACACCTCGGTGAACAGGGCGCACAGTTCTTAACACCGACACGTGTGGATCTGCTACAACGCTAGCCTGTCCCGGTGTTAACCCGGTCCGGACAGCCAAACAGCTTCGACAAACTCGCTGAGCCCCGCCTCATGATATTTGGGCGGCATGTTCTTCAACGCACTCTTATCTCCCACCCTGCGCAGCTCCGGCCAATAGGTCGTGACCTCGTCAGCCAGCACCGAAAACGGCGGTCCGTCTGCCCGTGACTGGTCGTATTCGAGCGTAATCAACAGGTGTGTTGCATCCGCTTTCATCAGTGTCCTGGTGTGTTCCGCGTACGCGGGCCGAAGTCCGGCCGGCAGTGCTGCCAGGGCTGCCCGGTCGTAAACGGCATCAAAGGGTTCAGCCCTAAACTGAAAATAATCCCCGCAGTAAACGGAAAGACGGTGCTGCAGACCCCGGAACCGCAGCAATCCGCCGACCGTTTCAATTTCATAAGGGATATCTGCAGCGGAGAAAAATTCCCGCACTGCGACCTCCGAGAGCTCAACCCCGGTAACATCACAGCCCAGTTGCGCAAGCCATAACAGGTCCGCCGACTTGCCGCACAGCGGCACAAGCACGCGACTGCCCGGGGCAAGCCGTGGCCAGAACTTGCGCAGCGCTGCGCTGCCGCCGGCTTCATGCCAGCCGGTTTGTCCCCGCGCCCAACGGGCCAGCCATTCGTCCTTCATAAGTGCATATCCGTCAATACACAGCAACAAGCCGGAGCGTTGTTCAGAACTGCTCCGCGGCGAGTGCCATCATGCTTTCACTACCTGCCATGACCGCTGCCGTATAGGCGTTCACCCGTGGCAGCAGGTGTTCGAAATAAAATTGCACCGTGGTCAGCTTGGCCATCAGGAAGGACTCATCGTTTGCGCCGGCTTCCAGCTTCCGCGCGGCTATCAGTGCCGACTGGCCCATCACCCAACCACCACAAAGGAATCCCATCAACATCATGAAGTTGACGCTGGCCGCGCCGGCGGCATTTCGATCCCGCGAACCGTTTTCGAGCAACCACGCCCGCACCTGCACACCTTCATCGACCGCCTTTTTCAAGGCACCGGCCATCACCTCGAGACCGCTAACGGCGGACATGGCCACAGCGGTGGCCCGTATTTCGTCGAGCAGGTCCTGAAGCGCCTCGCCGTTGTCGCCGAGGGTTTTCCGGCCGGCCAGGTCCAACCCCTGGATACCCGTGGTCCCCTCGTAGATGGTCATGATGCGCGCATCCCGGTAAAACTGTGCGCTGCCGGTCTCCTCGATATAACCCATACCGCCGTGCACCTGGCTGCCGAGATAGGTGACTTCCTGGGCCAGTTCGGTCAACCATCCCTTGACGATGGGGGTGTAAAGGCCGATCCGCGCAGTGTGTTTTGCCACCTTTTCGGGATCTTTGGCCTGGTGCTCACGATCGGTCTCAGCAGCCGCGACATAGGCCAGGCCGCGCATCGCCTCGGTCGCTGACCGCATCACCATCAGCATACGCCGCACGTCCGGGAATTCGATAATCGGGTAGCGTGAACCGTCACTGCGTGTACCCTGCAGACGCTCTTTGGCGAACGCGGCGGCCTGTTGGTAGGAGCGCTCGGCAACGCCCAGGCCCTGGATACCGACGCCCTGGCGGGCTTCGTTCATCATCGTGAACATCGCAGCCAATCCCTGGTTAGGCTGACCGACGAGGTAGCCTGTTGCACCGCCGTTGTCACCGAAATTCAAGGTACAGGTCGGGCTTCCGTGGATACCCAGCTTGTGTTCAAGGCCAACGCAGTACACGTCATTACGCTTACCGGGACGGCCGTTTTCATCCAACAGGAACTTTGGCACCAGGAACAGGGAGATTCCCCTGACACCGGCCGGTGCATCCGGCAGCCGGGCCAATACCAGGTGAATGATGTTTTCCGTCATCTGGTGATCACCCCAGGTGATATATATTTTCTGGCCGTTGAGCAGGTAATGATCGCCTTCCGGCGCCGCCTTGCAAGCCACTGCCGCCAGGTCCGAACCCGCCTGGGATTCGGTCAGACACATCGAAGCGGTCCAGTTACCGCTGATCATATCGGGCAGATAAGCGCTTTTCAGTTCATCCGTGCCGTGGGCTTCAAGGGCCTCGATTCCACCGGTGGTCAGCAAGGGACACAGCGATAAAGAAGTACAGGCGGAATACCAGATCTCGGTGCTCGCGGCCCCCAGCACCCTCGGCATGGCCTGACCACCGTATTCCTCACGGGCGTTGAGCGAGGCCCAACCGTTGTCTGCATACTGGCGGTAGGCTTCGGCAAAGCCCGGGGTTTCGTGCACCCCGTCTTCCTCAAGCCTGGCACCCTGCTTGTCACCCACTTCATTCAGCGGGGCAAAAACTTCAGTGCCGAAACGCGCAGCTTCCTCCAGGATGGCGGATGCGAGTTCACCGTTCACGTCTTCAAGACCTGCTTCCTGGCACATCCGGTCAAAACCGATCAGGTCATTGATTAAAAAGGAGGCATCTTTGTAGGGGAAATGGTAGTCGCTCATGGGATACAATTCCTGTGTGCAAATAGTGTCTTCATACGTGTCTGTATTATGATCAATTTTGCTTCGCGGGGATACCACGAGTGCCTGAAAAACCAAGCTTTGACGTAGCCATTGTCGGTGGTGGGCTGGCCGGAATCACCGCCGCCATCGAGATGCTCGAGCAGAATTTGAACGTCGTCATCATCGACCGGGATTCAGCGCAGAATTTAGGCGGACTGGCCATGAAATCCCTCGGCGGTATGACCTTGATCAACACCCCCATACAACGTTTGAACGGCATTCATGACAATCCGGAAATCGCATTGCGGGACTGGTATTCCTGCGCCCGGTTTGCAGAGCAGGATCACTGGCCAAGACGATGGGCGAAGCTTTATGTCAACCGCAGCGTCGATGACATTTACAACTGGCTCAAACCACGTGGGATAAAATTTTTCCCGATCCCCCACTGGGTGGAACGGGGTGAGTTCGGCGATGGCAATTCGCTACCCCGTTACCATATTATCTGGGGTACCGGTCAGCACCTGATGCTGACGCTTATCGAGGAACTCAAGTCTCATCCAAATTCTACTAATATTTCATATCTGTTTGATCATAAAGTAGAATCAATACTAACTACAAACCAAAAGATTTCCGGTCTACAGGGCCATTCTGAGCTCACGGGACAGCCTTTCGAGATCGGGGCGCCCATCGTGCTGGTGGCCAGCGGCGGCATCAACGGCGATATTGAACGGGTCAAAAAGGAGTGGGACCGGTCGTGGGGCCAGGCGCCGGAACACTTACTCAACGGCGCGCACCGCTACGCGGACGGCACGCTGCACGATGCTGTGAAACGCATCGACGGCAGCGTCACCCACCTGGATAAAATGTGGAACTACGCGGCGGGTATTCATCACCCCCAACCCACAATGCCGCGGGAAGGCCTCAGCCTGATCCCGCCGAAGTCCGCGTTGTGGCTGGATGCGACCGGCAAACGCTTCGGCCCGCTGCCACTGGTGACCGGCTTTGACACCCACCTGCTGTGCAAACGCATCGCCCAGGACCCTTACGGTTACAGTTGGCAGGTGATGAACTGGAAAATCGCCATGAAAGAAATCGCAGTTTCCGGCGCGGAAAGCAATACGGCATTCCGGGACCGGCGAATCGTGCAACTTGCTCGTGATATCCTGATCGGCAACCGCAAGCTGCTGGAATACCTGGTGAACGAATGCGAGGACGTCGTTACCGGCAGCAGCCTGGAAGAACTGGTCGAAAAAATGAACCGTCTCAATACGAGCAGCCAGACCGTCGGCAGGGGTACGGTCGCGCTTGAAAATGTCAGGCAGGCCATTGCGCACTACGATGCCCAGATCGATCTCGGCCACGAATTTCACAACGATGACCAGCTCAGACGTATCGCCCAGGTCAGGAATTGGCGCGGGGATCGTTCGCGGACCTGCAAATTTGCAAAGATCATGGAAAAAAAATCGATGCCGCTGGTCGCTTTCAGGGAATTCATCGTCAGTCGCAAGAGCATGGGCGGCATACAGACGGACCTCGAAAGCCGCGTGCTTTCGAACCAGGGCCAACCGATACCCGGCCTCTATGCCGCCGGTGAGGCGGCCGGTTTCGGCGGCGGCGGCATCAATGGGTTAAAATCGCTCGAGGGCACCTTTATATCCAATTGTATTTTGAATGCCCGTATGGCCACACGCTCCATCACCGGTCAGGCCCTGACCCCTTAATTAACGCTATCAATTTCGACGGTAAACATCATGAAAAAAACAGGCGCTTGGCTGGTACGTTTCGCTCTCGAGCAATTAGGTGTCAGGTACACATTTGGTATCCCGGGTGTACACAACACCGAAACCTATGACGAACTGAACAAGTCGGATTTGATCCAGCCGGTGCTGGTCACGCATGAGGGCGGTGCGGCCTTTATGGCCGATGCGATCAGCCGCACAAGCGACCACATCGGTACGCTGTTGATCGTGCCTGCGGCGGGGGTCACACACGCGTCCAGCGGTATTGGGGAAGCTTTCCTGGACGGTATCCCGATGCTCGTGATTGCCGGCGGCATCCGCACGGACAGCGGTAAAACCTACCAGTTGCACGAGATGGACCAGCACGCCCTGCTCGCCCCGATCACCAAGAAGACCTACAAAATCGAAACCCATGAACAGATTATTCCGGCTATCTACGAGGCTTACCGGATCGCCACCCGGGGTGAACCCGGACCCGTGTTTGTTGAAGTGCCGGTGAATATTCAACTGTTTCCCGGCGAGGTATCAGAAACCCCGTCATATGTTGTAGAACCGGCCGAAACCGGCATGGATCACGCGGCCGTTCAACGGGCGGCGCAAATGCTGTACGCGGCCGCTTCTCCGGGTCTGTTCCTCGGCTGGGGCGCCGTGGATGCCAGTGCCGAGACCATCGCGATCGCGGACTTCCTCGGCGCGCCGGTCGCCACGACCCTGCAAGGTTTGAGTTCATTTCCCGCCAGTCACCCGCTGCACACCGGTTTGGGTATCGGTCACGCGGCAGTACCGGCCGGCGAAAATGCCTTTAAAGACTGCGACTGCATGCTGGCGGTGGGCAATCGTTTTGGTGAGATTGCGACCGCCAGTTACGGCGTCAATCCACCATCGGACCTGATCCACGTCGATATCAACGGTGCGGTATTCAATGCCAATTACCCGGCTGCCGTCACTATTGAGGGTGATGCAAAGGCGGTGATGGCAGAACTGCTTGGCGCACTTCACTCGATCGGGGCGCCCAAACCTGACAACACCATTTTGAAAGCCGCAATCCGCCGGGACAAGGCGGCCTATCTCGATGAATGGCTTAAGCACGACAGCAAGGGCCGCGTTAACCCCGCTCAATTCTTTGTCGAACTTCGCAACCAACTCGATGACGACGCCATCGTGGTTTGCGATGACGGCAATCATACATTTCTCGCCGCAGAACTGATGCCGGTCAACCGCCCGCGCGGATTCATCTCGCCGACCGATTTCAACTGCATGGGATACTGCACTCCCGCGGTTACGGCGGTAAAACTGGCCAATCCCGACAAACAGGTGGTCGGCATCATCGGTGACGGTGCATTCCTGATGACCTGCATGGAAACCCTGACCGCTGCTTCGCTCGAACTTGGCGGCGTTTACTTCGTATTCAACGATGGCGAGTTGTCACAGATATCACAGGCCCAGGAGATTCCCTACAACCGCAAGACCTGCACGGTTCTGCACGAGGTGAAAATCGAGGGCGTCGCGCTGGCCACCGGTTGTGAATTCATCAGCATAGAAAGCGACAGCGCGTGTGCGACCGGCATCGCCAGGGCCTTATCGTTTGCCGCGCAAAACAAACCGGTCATCGTCGATGTAAAAGTGGATTATTCCAAGCGCACCCGCATGACGAAAGGTTTCGTGAAAACCAACCTGGAGCGCTTTACCCTGGGCAACAAGGCCCGCTTTATCGGCCGTGCCCTGTTCAGGCGGGTGTTTTAAAGCCGATATTAAATGACCCAATTTGTTGGTTTGACGGGTGACTCATGTATGGGCTTTAAGCAGGCGGTCGCTGACGCTGAGAATCACCTTCGGGAAACAGAACGGACCACGACGATTCCGAACCCGCCAGCAGCCCCAGGCCCGCTGGAGATGGCCGCGAACAGGGCCTGGCTTCGAGCATTCTTGCCAGCCTGAACGCCGCCGGTGAGAAATAGACGTGGACTTCGCAATGCAGGCGGCCTTCCGATACGTGCCGAATAAATACGGCCATGTCTTCTGATTCATCGGGGTTGACGCACTCTGACAGGAACAGCGTCGTGATGCGGTCCAGTGACTCCCCGGCCAGCATCGCGTCACCGAGGTTGCATGTAGACCAGTTGCTGTCGCTCATACCTTCTCCCCGTGTGCATCGGCCCGTGCGCCTCGGAATCGGTTCAAGCTGAAAATATTCCCGTTCATCGATTTAAACAATTGTGCAGGAACAGCGCTGATTCACATATTCACCAAAGACAGATGCTCGATTTTTATTCAAAATAGTCAATTCGAACCATTCGGTTCACGCCGATTGTGCGAGGCCATAACATACATGTTACCGGTTAAACGGGTGCGCCGGGAAGTTGATCTCGACACTGCGCCGGTTGGGTAAGGGCTGCAGCCCGGTTGTTTCACCCGGGCTACAGCGATTCAGTCAGCTATTGAGTCGGGGTGGGACATGCAATGCCTGGAATGAGCAGGTCCCGATTGATATCGTACTCAAGATTGGTAAAGCCATTGCCCTGCATCACGCCGTTCGGCATCAGGGAGATGTGGCCCGACCCACAGGAACTGAAACTGAAGGTTCCCGTGCCCCAGGGCACCTCGGTCCTGTCACCGGGTACGAACGCGGCACCCCACATGGCGCCTTCGGGCTGGAAGAGTTCAAATTCAGCCGTGTTGCCATTGGCCGGACCTGAACCGATCAACCAGACCTGGTTGCCGATGCTGTCGTAAGTGTAAAACGATACGACCAGGATGGTGTCATCGAAGATGTCGCCTGCGACTTCAATCAGGAACCCCTCCCCGGCGCGCGAGGCGCCGCCCCACCAGTTACCGCTCAGACCCGGGTTGATCGCGAAGCCACTGCCGCCCAACTGCTGCAACCACAACATCATATCGGCAACATCGGTCGCATCCGGCGAACCCATGGCTGCACGGGTCATGTCGGTATTGGGGATACCCCAGCGTGCCTTATGGGCGAATTCACTGAACTTGCCGTCACCCGCCAGGTAGGCGAGGATGCCGCCTTCCGGCGCACCCACCGGTGAAACACCTGCCGGGTCACCGTGGCAGCTGGCGCAGTTGTTGTTGTAATAGGATTCACCGGCAGCCGCATTCGCGGTATCGACGATCGAATACAGGACCGGATCGGTGCCCGGATCGACCTGGCTGAAATAGGCAGTGGCCTCGGCGTCCGGGGCATTGAGGAATGCCACCAGGCAATCAACCTGCTCCTGCGTCAATCCACCGCCGCTGAAGTCGGGGTGCTGATTACCAAGGGTATATCCTTCGGAATGCGCTGCCGTGTTGGCGGCGGTACGGATGTCATCCAACGGCACCCAGCTGCCTGCACCTTCCGTAAATAGGCGTCCGCTGCCGGTATGCCAGAGCATATCGGCTGTCACTTCGGCATTGCCCCTGCCTGCGAGGCTGATATTTCGGCTTGTCTGGTCTCCGTCGCCCGCGCCCGCATTGGGGCGGTCGGCGTTGCGGCTGCGCCTGACGTATCCTCCATCCATACCCAGGTGATCCCAGCCATGACACGATTTGCAGCGAACATAATCGGCGCTGAGGGCACCTGCGGGCAAGTTGCCTGTGCCGCCGGCATCCGTCGTTGTCCAATTGTCATAGGCCAGGGCGCCCTGGTCCATGCAACTTAGCTGAACAGACGCCTGTGTCTGGAACAGCTTGGACGCTGTCTGGGCCGGTCCGTCACCGCTGCCGTCATTGGGCGTTACCCGTACATCGTAGGATTGTTCAGAATTCAAAGCACTCAGAGCACGGCTGGTGCTGGTTGTGCTGCCGCCATTGCTCCAGTTGACAGCACCGTTTTGGCGGTAGTCCACCTGGTAGGTAATGGTGTCGCCGTCGGCGTCGGCAGAGGCGCCCCAGCTAACCGTCGCCGAACTGCTGGAAATCGCGGAAGCCGACAATGTACCCGGCTGGGTCGGCAGGTTGTTGGTTGCCGCCTGGCAGTCAGCATCGTTGCCGTCTATCTGCCCATCGCCGTCGTTGTCCAGCCCATAGGTACCGTAGCGGCTTTCCGTACCGTCGGCGTCACAGGCGTCTTTCATCTGCACGCTGGATTTACCGTAATAGAATGGGTTTACTTGCTCACCAATCGGTGCGGGATCACCGGAGTGGCAGGACGTACAGGTGCCGGGACCCACGTTCAATTCGTGCGCCTGGCGCAATCCGGCACCGGCGCCGCATTCCACTTGCATGCCGCCAGCGTTGACACAACTGCCATTCACGTCCTCCTCGCGTCCATGGCAACCCACGCAGCTCTTGGAGAGCGTACTGTTGATCGAATAATTCAGGTAAACCGAACCCTTACTGCCGTCCTTATGGCAGGCGTTGCAGGTTCCACCGACAAACGTCTCGTGCCCTTTCATCAGGTTTTTACCCCAGGCTGCGCCGTCGGTCTTTGATGTATAGTTACTGCCGTCAAAACCGCCGTGGCAGCTTTTGCAGCCACTGTAGTTCGGATAAGCCAAAGCAATACCGCTGAAAGCAAGAAGCATTAAAGCGCATAAGGTATTCGTTAATATCATGTAATTGAACCGGGGGTACATCGTTAAACTCCTTTTCAGATTGCCCGTGACACAGGACTTTATCGATCCCCCGAGAACCCGTGAATGGATCAAAATCCGCCCCAGAACTGCCGGCATGTCCCATTTTCATTTTTTTACGCAAATATCATGTTGCGGCAAGCTTACCTGTTGGACCATAAACTTTTCATTAAGAAAACGTTTTAAATTAATGACATGCGATTGATAATCATTACGCATGATCAAACCTGGCAGTGTAAGTGATATCCTGCACCCCATGGGACTGTATGAAAAATACCTGCTGCCAAAACTGGTGCATTTCACCTGCCGGCAAAACCCGGCCATGCGCCAGCGTAAGAAGGTGGTCCCGCTCGCCGAGGGACGGGTGCTGGAAATCGGTATCGGTTCCGGTCTCAACATCCCGTTCTATGACGGGCGGAAAATCAAACACCTTTGGGGTTTGGACCCGTCCGCAGAAATGTGGTCGATTGCACGCAAAAATGCGGCCGAACATCACCTGGATGTGGAATTTATCCAGTCGGGTGCGGAATCCATTCCGCTGGAAGACAACAGCGCCGACACGGTGCTGATGACTTTCACGATGTGTACGATCCCGGATGTGCAGTCGGCCCTGGATGAAGTGCGGCGCGTTCTCAAACCATCCGGAAGGCTGATCTTTTGCGAGCACGGCATGGCGCCGGATGCAAATATTCAGCGCTGGCAGGAACGCCTGAACCCGGTGTGGAAGATATTCTCCGGCGGGTGCAACCTCAACCGTCCTATCCCCGGTCTTCTCGAGCATGCGGGTTTCAAATCCGCCGATATGAAAACCATGTACCTGCCCGGCTGGAAACCGGCGACGTTTAATTACTGGGGTACGGCCCGCTATTGATTCCTTCTTTTGGAGGATGATTCACTGGCAAAAAAATGGGCCGGTCTTTTTAAACCAGCCCTTAATTGGTTGACAATTCCGTCCGTGTTACCTGGCGTTAACCATGTCCTTGAGTACGTCCTCGGTCGCGCCTGGCGCCGACATCAGCTTGGTAAAGCCATGCTTACCCATCATGCTCAGGTTTGGAAAATGCAGGGCCATGCGGAAACGCATGTGCAGGGCCTCGACATTTTTGCCATCGACCAGGACTTCATACGGGAAATAGGCGCGCTTTTTACAACCTTCAAAATCGACGATGCTCATCTGGAACGCCGAGTCGATGTCTTTTTCGTCCTCGTTGGTCATTTTCATACCCACACCGAAAACGGTCTGTTGCTTGCCGGGGATATCGATACGATAAATCTGGGTCAGCGCGTCACCCGGTTTGGCCAGGCCGTTTTCAACCGCTGCCACCGCTTCCTCATACGAGTCAAAGGAACCCAATTCATACGGGTCATCGAAATATTGCATTCCGATGGTGTAATGGTATTTGCCGAGTTTTTCGGCCGTCATTTTCTTGTCATCCGCGCCGCAGGAGCGGACGCTGCCAAGCGCCGCGGCCAGGTCATCGTAAACGGGCTGCATGTCGCCCTTCAGACGGTAGCCATACTGGATATAGACGGGATTGACGAAGGCAACTTCGATGGTGTCGCCAACCTCGGTCACACTGACCCGCTGGGCTGCGCCATAACCGCCCTTTTCCGACATTGCGGCGATTTCCTTCAACGCATCATTGGTCACGACGATGATATTGGTGCCGTCGACCGGCGAGTACTGCCCGGACACTTCAAAGCCGGCAGCCTCAAGCGCAAGCCGGGTTGACTGGGTTTTTTCATCCAGCGTTCCCAGGCCGGCGGAAGCAACGACGAAGGGCTTATAGATCGCATCTTCAGCTGCCGCCATCGTGGCAAAAACCGCAGCCACGGTAAACAGAGACAGGAATATCAGGCTTTTCATGGGTCATACTCCGTATTTGAATAAGGTTTCCGGCGCACCGTTTGGTTTGCATATGGACCGTTGCCGGGGATATGTGTCGATCGGCAAATTATGAATCTTCAAAATACACCGTTCGAAAAACCGTGTCGCTGATTTACATCAAGCATTGTCGTGTGAAGCACGCGGCACGGGGATGGTGTTCGTGCCGAATTTGCAGTTTTTAAATAATCATATGCAATATACTTGCAGTCCTATGTCCGACCTTAAAAAACCCGTCAATGCCGATGCCATCCTATGGGACTTCGACGGCACACTGGCCAATTCGGCCACCAAGAATATAGCCATCACCAGGCAGATCCTGGCCCGGGTTGCACCACGGTTGACCGGCGACCGATTGCCGCTCCCCCTGGCAAGCGAAACGAACTACCATTTTGCCAATCATGCTGCTGACCATTGGCGTGACCTGTATCGTGATTTTTTTGAAATGACCGAAGAAGAGATCGAAAACGCCGCCCCGTTGTGGGAAACCTACCAGATGCTCGACAATACACCGGTGTCGCTGTTTGATGGCGTGGCCGAAACGGTCCGTCATCTTTCGGGCATACCCCAGGGTATCTGTTCAGCCAACGCTTCACGCAACATCCGGCAGGTGTTGCAGGCGCATGGTATCGATTCGGCTTTCAGGTCGGTGATCGGCTACGACGGCCTGCCCGATCATCAGCAGAAGCCGGCGCCCGATGGCGGACTGAAGTGCCTGGGGGAAATCTTCGGCGATACGCATGGTAAAACCATCATCTATGTGGGCGACCACATCGCCGATGTTCTGTTTTCGAGGTCATTGGCTCAGAGGCTGGGATCATCCAGCAATGTTATCTCCGTCGTGGTGACCCATAGCGGTGCGAACCCGCAGCAATGGCGACTGCAACCGGACGTGGTAATTGAGACCCCGTCCTGCCTGTCCGCCCTGATCACCAAACCGGGTCAGTGACATGGGCTTCGCCGCGGTTCTGAGCGGCCGGCACAAGTCGATGCTGACGGCCGCCATTGACGCCGTGCGCTTATGGGCTTGCAGGGTCCAGGTATCGTTCGAAAAACATCATCATGACCTGCTGCTGCACATCACGGTTTTCTTTCTTGCGGAAACCGTGTCCTTCATTCATCGCCTTCATGTACCAGACCGCTTGGCCCTGTGCACGCAGGGCATCGACCATCTGGATCGCCTCCGTGACCGGCACCCTCGGATCGTTCTGACCCTGAACCACCAGCATCGGTATGCTGATCCGGTCCACGTGGGATAAAGGGCTGATGTTCTGAAGGTGCTCTCGCATGGCCGGCTCGCGCTCATCACCGTACTCGGCGCGCCTCAAGTCACGGCGGTAATCCTGGGTGTTTTCGAGGAAAGTGACAAAATTGCTGATACCGACCACATCGACCGCCGCCTTCAGACGGTCGCTGTAATGCGTGGCGCTGGCGAGCACCATGTAACCGCCGTAGCTGCCGCCGTAAACAGCCACGCGGTCCTTATCGAGGTCCGGCCGTGTGGCGATCCAGTCGATCAGCGCGCCAATGTCCTTGACCGAATCCTCGCGTTTGAAGCCGTTGTCGAGCGACATGTAATGTTTACCGTAACCCGAGGAGCCACGCACGTTGGGGCGGATGATCGCCGCGCCGAGTTTGTCCAGCCACATCTGGTAGGTGCTGCTGAAGGATGGCCGTGACTGTCCTTCGGGTCCGCCGTGGATGACGATGATGACCGGGTGCGGTCCCTGGCCCTCCGGTTTGTACAACCAGGCCGGAATCTTCTCGGGCCCGCCGCTGGCACTGTCAAATGTTGGGTAATGGACCAGTTCAGGTTCGATGAAACTGTCGGTATCCAGGCCGCCCACTTCACTGAAGGTCCAACGCTCGAGTTCACCGAATTCCAGTGCATCCGGTCCCAGTTGTAACACAAAGCTGTCGCTCGGAGTTTTTGATGTATTCAGGGTCAGCCCCAGTTTACCGTCGTCGGGGCTGAATTCCATGCCACCGACGAGGGCGGTGGGAATCGTGCTCACCGGCGCATATCTGCGGCTCAGGGTGTCGAGCACATAAACCTGTGACATGCCGTCCACGTTTACCGAGAACACGCCGCGCTTGCGGTCATGGCTCAGTTCAGCCGCCTCGACGTTCCAGGGTATGTCCGCGGTGACAATGACGGCGTCGGAATCCGCCTCGAGGGACTTCCAGGCCAACTGCCTGAAATCGCCTGTGACATCGGTGACAAACCAGAAGCCGGTCCCTGCATGGTCGAACGCGACCGGGAAATTGGTGCTCGGATTGTCCGCGTCCCCCGCCAAAAGACGCAGTTCACCAGATTCGATATCCAACAGGTAAATTCTTGAATCAGCATTTCCAATATAGTTACTAATCAATAATTTGCGGTTATCTTCTGAGAATTCAGATGCGGACCAGCCCGTGCCGTCCGGTGACGCCAGCAACATGCGTGCCGTCTCAGGGTTGGCCACGTCCATCATCCAGACATCGTTGGATGCGCCGTTACGGCGGGTGCTGCGGTAAGCAATCCGCTGACCGCTTCGGTCCCAGACCACTGAATCATTTCGCGATGCGCCATCGGTCAACATGGCCGGGTCGTCATTACTGGCCGGGTCGAGCAAAAATATCTGTGAAAACTCACTGCCACCGGCGTCCATCGTAAACACCATTCTCAATCCGCCGGGCTGGCGCTGAAACGCGCCGACCGGTTCGTCGAAGAAGGTAAGTTGCTCACGGGCGCCACCCGCGTGGCTGACCACGTGCACCTGGTTGACATCGCCAAATCGGGTCGAAATGTAAATCCCGTGACCGTCAAGTGTCCAGTCCAGGAAGCTGGCGGAACGTACGTTCTGGTAACGATTCAGACTCGCCACCAATGAGGCCGGAATGGCCGGCACATCCTGCATCACGAGATTGCCATTGTTGGTCTCGGTCAAGGACACTTCCGCCGCGATTGCCGGGCAGAGAACACACGCAATCAGAAGGCCTGCAAGAATAAATTTCCATTTCACGATTTTCTCCATGGCTTGGCTTGGAAGTGATCCATAAGCGTAACCCACAATGATTGGTTAAGCATATGAGTTAAGTCATCCACCCGAGGGAACTGGGTCTGAACGAAGCATCGTCATGACGGTGCTATGTTCAAGTTTCAAACTGGCCTCTTTTCACAGTTTGCCATTACCTGCAACCCCGCATACTGTTACAGTTACGCTATAGCTGAAGCTTTTCGCATGATTTGATAAAACAAGAAAGTAGCTTATGCAAACAAACAACGAAAACTCAAAAGTCAGAATTTATGCGCTCGTCATCGCACCACTGATCAGCCTTTCACTTATCCTGTTTGTTGACCTGGACCCTGGAAATCCAGGCATCACCTACACCCTGGCCATCGCCATCCTGATGGCCATCTGGTGGATTACCGAAGCCATCCCGCTTGCGGCAACGGCTTTACTGCCCGTGGCCCTGTTTCCGTTATTTGGTGTAGTGGACGGCAAAACCATCTCCACCATGTATTTCAACTACCTCATTTTTCTGTTCCTGGGCGGGTTTTTGATGGCCCTGGCGATGGAGCGCTGGGATCTGCACAGACGCATCGCGATCAAGGTCCTGATGTTCTTTGGCGTCAGCCCGGGAAGAATCCTGATGGGATTCATGGTCGCCACGTGCTTCCTTTCCATGTGGATGTCGAACACGGCGACCACCATGCTGATGATCCCCATCGCGCTTTCGATCATCTACAAGCTTGAAGAAATCGTCGGCAAGGCAAAACTGGGGTCCTATTCCGTCGGCCTGTTGCTGGGTATCGCCTATTCAGCTTCGATCGGTGGAATAGCCACGCTCGTCGGAACACCACCCAACCTGTCCTTCGCACGTATCGCCAACATCATATTTCCAGACATGCCGGAAATATCGTTTGCCAACTGGCTTATTTTTGCAATCTGGATCACCGTACTGATTTTCATTGTGGCCTGGGTTCTGCTGTTTCTGATGTATCGGCCGAAGCAGCCATGGCAGGGTGTGAACCGCGCCGAGTTCAGAAAAGAATACCAACTGCTCGGCAAGGCCAAAGCGGAGGAAAAAATTATTTTCATCCTGTTTAACATCATGGCTCTGCTGTGGGTTTTCAGATCGGGTTTTCAGATCGGGTTTGTGAACATACCCGGATGGTCACAATTTTTTGATCACCCGGAATACATCAATGACGGTACGGTCGCCATTGCAGTTGCGTCCCTCCTGTTCATCATCCCTTCAAAATCAAACAAGGGCGAAAGGCTGATGAACTGGGAAACCGCCAACCGCCTGCCCTGGCATATCGTGTTGCTGTTCGGTGGTGGTTTCGCCCTCGCCAAGGGCTTCGTCGTCTCGGGTTTGTCATTGTGGTTCGGTGAGCAGTTATCCGGCCTGGCCGGGACCGACCCGATGATTCTTACATCGGTCGTTGTTACCCTGATGTCGTTTTTGACCGAGTTGACATCCAATGTAGCCAGCACCGAGATGATCCTGCCGATCCTCGCCGGTATGGCCGTCACCATCAAGGTCAACCCCCTGCTGCTGATGATACCGGCCACGCTGGCCGCCTCGCTGGCCTTCATGTTGCCGGTGGCCACGCCGCCCAATGCGATCATTTTCGGGACCGGCAGGTTGCAGATCATCGACATGGTCAAGACCGGCTTCCTGCTGAACCTGGCGGGCATTATCGTGGTAACGCTGGTCACCTATTTTTGGGGAATACAGGTATTTGGTATCGATGTGGGTAGTTTTCCGGAGTGGGCAACGACGATGACCGGCGGCAAACAGGGCTGACATCGGGGACGTCCTGAACAGATACGGAATGATTGATCCATCCGAAGCAGTATCCTGCTGCTGTTACTTTGAGAAACAGCACGAGCAGCACACACACCCCGCCATGCAGGCGCTGGAAAGAGAGGTCCTTGGCTGTGACTTTGGCGGTACGAGCTGGACCACGCAATCGCAGGCGGACAGGATACCCCGGACGCTTGGACTTGTTCCCGGCAGCCATCTGCTCGAGATAGGCGCGGGTACCGGCTGGCCGGGTATCTACCTGTCGAGCCGCAGCGGTTGTGACGTCACCCTGCTCGACGTGCCGGTGAAATCACTCCGGTATGCGCGGCAACGTGCGCTTGACGAGAACCTTGGAGGCCGGTGCCGGGCCGTCGCAGCCAGCGGCGCCGCGCTTCCTTTTAAAAGCGGCACCTTCCGGCGCATCTGTCATTCCGATGTCCTTTGCTGCCTGCCGGAGAAACTGGCCCTGCTCAAGGAATGCCGGCGGGTAGCGCGTGACGGTTGCAAAATGCTGTTCTACGTTATCGCGCCGGCGCATGGCCTTTCTGCTGCGGACCTCGAGAAAGCCTGCAGCGTGGGACCGCCGTTTGTCGGTGTGAGGGACGAATACGATCGCATGTTGATGGCCTCGGACTGGCAACCGCTGCAAAAGACCGATCTGACCAGTGAGTACCTCGCCTCCCTGCGCAAACTGCACGAAGCGATGAAAACAAACGCCAAATCGCTCGAAGCGGTATTTGGCAGCACCGAATTCGAAGCGCAATTGCAGCATCGCTGCCGGCAGATTTCAGTCATCGAACATGGTCTGCTGAAGCGCGAAATGTATCTCGTCGAGGTTTTTTAGCCCGAACATTTCACCAAGGCGGACGAACAAATGACAAATGTCCATTTATTTTATGGTGATACACGCATTTTTGGCCTTTTGCTAAAATTACAGTTTGTCCTATCCGGTTTTGCAACGCATCTGACTTCACATTCGCCAGCTACACTGCAAATTCCGGATCCTTGGTGAATTATCAGGTTAAGGTGCCTTTGATGTGCGCTGCGTGATGCACCTGCGCTACGGAAATTTTATTGCCGGATTACGGCCTGTCACAAGGCGCAGGTGAGCACACGGATACCGAATCGGCACTGGATATGAGAAAAACCAACGCGGCCACGCCAAGCACACCCAGCAGTATCGTGGCGACATCCGTGTTGTTGTTCTTGGGCGACTCGACCTTGAGAGACGACATATTTTCATAGCGGTAAAAACCCTGGTGTCCTCCCAGGCCGTCCGCATTGATCGTCGTGACACGAAACTTTGCAGTTTGTCCGGCAAGGGTTTTTACCTCGATCAGGCTGCCATAATCCACGCCTGGCGGGGGGGATGTTTGCATGGCGCCCTCGACGCTCACCGTTTGCAGGCTCGAGCAGGCGGCAAGATTGAATACCAGCAGGGCCAGCAGGTAGTGTTTTATGAAATTCATTCAGATTGACATCCAATTCGTCCACGGCCTGTTAACAGACTCTACACACATTGACACGTCTCTGGGCTATCATACATCGCAAAATATGCCAGGCAACCATAACGCTACGGAGACCTGCTCGATGCCGCGCATTTTGTTTACCCGCACCTGCTCGCCAGCCCGAATCATTTCATGGCGGATTCAAGCCTGCGAGCGACGCAAAATTCCGCTGGGATGTCAACTCCGATCAGCGCTACACGCAGGAACCGGCTTGGCACTGAGTGGTGTATTATTAATAACCTACGCAAAAGTGAGATGACATGGAGTTTCTGAATAAATTTCGTAACTGGAAAGAAATCGAGGAACACGCGGCCGGCAGCGTCATTTATCCGGAAGGTAATCCGGCCGAGTTCCTTTACGTCATCGTGTCCGGCGAGGTCGAACTGAGCCTGGGTGGCGAATTGCTGGAAGTCGAAAAGCTGGGCGGCATCATAGGTGAAATGGCCTTGTTCGATTCAGCCGAAAGAAGCGCAACGGCAAAGGCGCTGACCGACGTTAAGCTGGCACGTCTGGATCGCGATCAGTTGACTGCAATGATGAAAGAAAATATCGAGTTTTCGCTTCAGATCATGGCGGTGCTGGCCAACCGGCTACGGGCAGTCAACAAGTATTTCAGCATGCGATTGGGATCAGCTTGAATCACCGGTATAACTCCGGTTCTAAAGCTTGACTTACACAGGATTGGACGTATGAATTTATTGGAAGTTTTCAAAGATTCAGAGGATGTTCTGGAATATTCTGCCGGAAAGGTAATTGCTGTCGAAGGCGAGAAAGGAGACCACATGTACGTGGTGATGAAGGGTGAAGTCGCCATTTCCATTCGCGACAGAACACTGGCCATCGCCCTGCCCGGTGAAATTGTGGGTGAAATGGCCCTGATAAATTCAAATGTCCGCAGTGCGACCATAACGGCAAGAACCGATTGCCGGTTGGCCTTGATCGACCAGGCCAGCTTCAACGCACTGATGCGTCACGTGCCGGATTTTTCGCTTTACGTGATGAAAGTGCTCGCCGGTCGCCTTAAGCACGCCTACGACGTGATCGGTTTCTGAAAAACCAACCGTTGGCTCAACCATTGTCAAGGGACAAACCGCCGTGTCAATCACGGCGTAATTATGACCAAACATAAAAGGAACACCGGAATCATGAAATCCATATTCAAAACCAGGCTCGTGATATTGCTAATCACCACTCTTTTCGCCTCAGCCCTGAGTGCAGCCGCAGCGGCCGATGACAGCAATTCACCCCCGCGTATCCTCGTAAGCGGAGAAGGCAGTGCAGAGTTGGCGCCGGATATGGCGGTGCTGACACTGACCGTCACACGGCAGGCCGAAACTGCCCGCGCCGCGTTGGACGAAAATTCGACGGCCATGAGCGATGTGCAAACAGCGATGAAAGCTGCAGGTATCGAGGCGCGCGATCTGCAGACCTCGGGTTTTAGCATTCAACCCAATTACTTTTACCCGTCCCAGAAGACCAGCGGTGAGCGTGAACCACCACGGATCACCGGTTACACGGTGCGCAACAGTCTGACCGTGCGGGTGAGGGATATCAGCGCAGTCGGCAAAATCCTCGACAAATCGGTCAGCCTGGGTGTCAATGAAGGCGGTAACATCACCTTTACCAACGCGGACCCCTCCGCGGCGATCACGCAGGCGCGCACCAGGGCGGTGAAGAATGCGATCGTCAAAGCCGATACGCTCGCGGAAGCGGCCGGGGTCAGCAAAGGCAGGGTGCTGGAAATTTCCGAACAGTCCTACAACCCCAGGCCCATGCCCATGGGCGAAATGGCCATGAGCCGTGCAGCCGATTCGGTGCCCGTCGCCGCTGGTGAAAACACTTACAAGGTCACGGTTAACGTCTCATTTGCGATTGATCAATAGACCGGCAGGCAGTCGTCCTTAACTCTGAAGCCTATTTAATTCCCGCATCTTCACGCGCCTGTTCACGTTCGAGGTGTTTTTGCATCGAGAGACTGTAAGCAAAGTAATATTTGAGGATATTGGCGACATATTGGACTGTTTCCGACCCGATATCTGCCGCTGCCATGACTTCAACGTTGCCGAACCAAACGTTCGGGTCGTATCCCTGTTCCACGGCGCTGTCGCGCAGTTTTCTCACCCTCGCCGGACCTGCGTTATAAGCCGCGAAGGCGAACATGGTCTGATTGAAAACATCCATCTCCGGGTCTGAGAAATAACGCTTGCGAATAAAGTCCAGATATTTGACGCCGGCGTGGATATTGGGCTCGGCGGTGCTGATGTCGGGAATACCGACGTTTGAATCCGCGGCAGTACTCGGCAACAACTGCATGATACCAATGGCGCCGGCCTGGCTCCTGGCTGCTTGATCCAGACGTGACTCCTGGAAACCCTGTGCGGCAGCCATCAGGTAATCGATTCCGTACTCCTCGCCGTACTTCAAAAATATGTCCGCCACGTCCTGGAAGCGCCGGTAGTCATCAGCGGCCAGCGCATTCTTTGCCCAGTCAAAGTCCTTGAGGTAGCGGTTGATCAGGATATTGCCTTTGAGCGTACCCTGTTTATGCGTCTTGAGGAACTCATTGAGGACGCCTGCCAACTGCGGACTGTTCTTGCGCATGGCAAATCCAATTTGTCCCCCAGAGCGGAACACGAGTTCATCATGAACGGTCAGGTTAGCGAATACGTCGGCCCATATTTTTGCCTTGTAATCATCGACGACGGCCCATTCGAGCATACCCGTGTTGACCATTTCCAGCAGGTCTTCATCTTCCAACTGTGCGGGGGCGTCCCTGATTTCGATTTTGGCCAGACCTTTTTGTCCGAAGCTCACGTTCAATGCGTCAAGACTTGACCGGTAACTGCTCGATGCCCTTACAAAGATTTCCTGTCCTGCGAGATCATCGATCGTTGCGATTTTGGGAGAGGAAGGCCCGGTCACCAGAACCTCTGAAATTTCCTGGGATACAGGATTGGAAAAGTCGATGACATCGGCACGCTCAGGTGTAATGGTCAGACCGGCTGCCGCGATATCACCACGACCGCTGATGAGACCCGGGATCAACTGATCCCGGGCAACCGGGATGACTACCACGTGAATCCGCAGATGTTTCGTCCCCTTCTTTTCATTGATATAATCCTCAAACATTTTGAACCATTCGTAGGTCATGCCCTTTTCCTGGGGCCCATCCATGTAATACCGGCCCAGGCCATAAACGGTCAATACGCGAATCGTGCGCTTTTCAGCCATGACATCGAGGTCACCCGTCCATGGTTGTCTGATCTTTAAGCCCGTCCGGGCGGCAAGATCGGTCAGTGATTTCTCCAGGCTTTGCGCTCCGGAAAGGGACGGCTCGGCCCCGGATTCCTGTTCCGGCGATAAGGGCTGCGCTTTTGAAGATTCGTCACAGGCGATAAGAAGCAGTAAAAAAGCGGTCAAAACAATTTTTTTTATCATGAAAGCACGTCATCCAGTTTCGAGACTGATCGGAGTCAGTTCAATTGACACAAACCCGCGATCTGCAAATATATTCTTTAATGTTCCAAACCGGCAAGGCCGGCCATGAAAGCATATTCCCTTGCCGTTTCCTCGTAGCGGCGGTAACGGCCCGAAGCACCGCCGTGCCCGGCGTCCATGTTGATGTGCATGATCAGCGTATTGCTGTCGGTGCGGTGGTCGCGCAGCCTTGCAACCCACTTGGCCGGTTCAAAATATTGTACCTGTGAATCGTACAGGCCGGTATTCACCATCATATTCGGGTAATCCTGCGCTTTGACCTGGTCATAGGGCGAATAGGACAACATGTATTCATAGGCGTCCTTTTCTTTTGGGTTGCCCCATTCATCGAACTCGCCGGTGGTCAGGGGTATGGATTCGTCCAGCATGGTGGTAACCACGTCCACGAACGGTACGCTGGCGATAACACCGAGGTATAACTGCGGCGCCATGTTGACGACCGCCCCCATCAGCAGACCACCGGCGCTGCCGCCCATGGCAAACGTTCTTGCCGGATCGATGACCGGCTTGAGTTGCAGGGCCTTCGTCACGTCGATAAAGTCTGTGAATGTATTCCGCTTGTTCATCCGGCGGCCGTCCTCATACCAGGCGCGACCCATTTCCTGTCCACCGCGCACATGTGCAATCACGAATACGAAGCCGCGATCAAGCAGGCTGAAAATGGAACCCCGGAACCATGGGTCGCTTGAAATACCGTAGGAACCATATCCATAAATCAGTGCGGGCGCCGTGCCATCGAGCTTCGTATCTTTATGGTATGCGAGTGATACAGGTACGCTGGTACCATCACGTGCGCTTATCATCATACGCCCGCTGCGGTAATTGTCGCTCGAGAATCCACCCAGCACCCGGTCCGCTTTCAACAGCCTGCTTTCGCCTGTTACCAGGTTGATTTCCCAGGTTTGGTCAGGTGTCACCATGCTGGAGAAACCATAGCGGACGGTGTCGGTATCGGTGTTGACATTTTGATCCGGCCACATGACAGACGCCGCCTCAACGCCATCGAGATAACGGTCTACACTGCCGTCGAGCGCCATGACCCGGACCTGGCGCAGACCGTCCTTGCGTTCCCCGACCACCAGCCAACGGTCAAACGCCTGTATCTCCCGCACCATGGCGTTATCACGGTTCGGTATCACCTCTTTCCAGCTGGATTTATCCCCGCTGTGTTCCAGGTCTGTCATCATCACGCGAAAGTTTTTTGCCTGCCAGTTGCTGCGTATGAAGAACCTGCCGTTGGCATGATCGATTTCATATTCATGACCGGTTTCGCGAGGTAAAAATAGCTTGAAACTTTCCAACGGTTCGTTGGCAGCCAGCCATTTGACTTCCGTGGTGTCCGTACTCTGGTGCACCAGGAATATATATTCGCCCGAACGGCTTCGCTGTACCCCGTTGTAAAACGTATTATCCGGTTCCTCGTAGACTAGCGCGTCCTCAGAAACCCCGGCACCCAGCTTGTGCCGCATCAACTGGTAGCCGAGCAGCGTTTCCGGATCCTTGTTCAGATAAAAAAGATATTGACCATCCGCCGAAAAGGCGAGTGAATCGTCGGCGTTGCCGATGACCTCCGGCAGAAACTCCCCGCTTTTGGTGTCGAGGACACGAATTTCATTGACCCGTCTGCCGGTGAAATCCTCGGCAATCGCCACGTAGCGGTTATCATCGCTGACCTCCAGGCTCCAGAGCCGGTAGAAATCGCGTCCGCTTGCCCGCCCGTTACCGTCCACCAGTATTTCCTCTTCGGCATCCATGCTGCCATGTCGCCGGGCGTGGATGGCGTACTCGTGTCCCGCTTCGTAGCGGGAGTAATACCAGTAGCCATGCTTCAGGTAAGGCACACTCGATTCGTCAGGGTCCAGACGGGCGGTCATTTCTGCAAAAATTTTCGCCTGCATCCCGGCAAGCGGTTCCATGACCTGGTCGAAATAGGCGTTCTCTGCCTCCAGGTAAGCGAGCACATCCGGGTCCTTGCGGGTATCGTCCCGTAACCAGTAATACTCATCAACCCGGGTATCGCCATGTTGGGTTATTTCATGCAAGCGTTTTTCGGGCATAGGCTGATTCACAGTGGTTGATGGAGGTTTGAATGAAACCGGACCGGCCCGGACAGGTGACACTTGGCCAACGGGTTCTGAAGCAGGCTCGCAGGAGAGCACGAGCATAAAGCTGAATAACATTAAAATCCGGGTTCTCATGTACCGTCCCTTGGATTGAATAAATGACCGGCCAGTCACGAAAGCACGACATCTTAAGGGCTCTGCAGCTTTCTGGCAAATAAACCCGTGCCGTGGGCCACCTGTTGCCGTTTACGTGGAAATATTGAACGTGGATCCACCGCTGTCCCACATAAAATTAGTGGAAGGAGCCGGGGCGGGTAACCACTACCAGGACACGCCGTAAATCCATCCTGGAGTCTCGGGCTCGACATCCTGTCTCGCACGGTCCTGGTAGTGGATACCCGCCCCGGCTCTGACACAGGGTTGCCATCGACTGTTGAAACCACCGCGCTGTCAGCACGCACATAGCCGAGGGGGTGCAGTGTCTTGTTTCTGGACCGTGCGGGACATGGAAGTCGAGCCCGGGGCCCCAGGGATGGGTTCACGCCGTGTCCTGAAACAAGACACTGCGCCGCCTCGGCGGTCCCGGCAGATGGTGAATTGAAGTCCGCACGAAACAAATGTCGCGCAATCCCGCGATTGATCATTGATTCAGCACTTGGCATCTGGAATAAGTGGGACAGTAGTGACGTGGATCCAATTATTGACCTATGATCAGGGATTGTTTGGGAACAGGTGGCAAAGCATGCGAAAAAGTCTGATTTTGATCTTTGCTCTGGTTTTGCTCGTCGCGATGGTTTATATGGGCACCTACCTGTCCACGGTACTGAGCGCCGCCAGTGGTTTCTCAGCCAAGAACATCTGCTCCGGTTACTTCCTGAGCAACATGCCCGGGCAGCAGATTGTTGAAGAGGTCCTGGTTCCGGCGGCAACGGTCCTGTCGAATGTGGATTTCGAGATCGATACCCCAAACCACAAGGTGGATGCACAGATTTTCGGCTTATCCCCCCGGCGGGCGATTTTCACTGAGGGTACGGGGTGTACCCTGCTGAGGCCAGGCCGCGACGAAATGGACAGGCAGCTTCGGGTGGCCGATCCGGGCAATCCTGATCCCAAGTTGCCCTGGCCGGAAGGTTTGGCGCCTGCACCGGTGGACCCCGGCCTGCAACCCCTGCTGGAGGCGGCCTTTACCGAATCCGATCCGGAATATGCGCTCAATACCAAGGCCATTGCGGTAATCCACAAGGGCGAACTGGTCGCTGAGAAATACGCCACGGGAGTCGATGCAAGGACACCGCTGCCAGGCTGGTCCATGGCCAAGAGCGTGATCAATTTACTGGTTGGCGTGCTGGTCCGTGACGGCAAACTAAGCCTGACCCAGACGGCGTCGGTACCGCTTTGGCACGAGGAAATCGCTGACCCCCGGGGTGACATCACCGTTGACCAGTTGTTACGGATGAGCAGCGGCCTGGAATTCAATGAAACGTATTCCATGTACAGTGACGTCATCCGTATGTTGACCGTCGAGGCGGATGCCGCCGGTTTTGCGGCCGCAAAGCCACTGGTGGCCGAACCAGGCAGTCTCTGGTCCTATTCATCCGGCACCAGCAACATACTGTCGGGTATCATCCGGCGGTCGGTGGGCGGTTATCTGCAGGAGTATTACGACTTCACCCAACACCGTCTGTTCCTCCCGCTGGGGATCCATACGGCGACACTCGAAACCGACAATAATGGCACATTTATCGGTTCATCCTATATGTACGCCAGCGCCAGGGACTGGGCGAAGCTGGGCCAACTGTGTTTACAGGACGGCGTGTGGAATGGGACACGCCTGCTGCCCGAAGGCTGGATGGGTTACAGCACCACGCCAACGCCCAATAACCCGCTGCACAATTACGGTGCGCATTTCTGGCTGAACGCCGATCCGGAAAACCGGCAACTGCAGCGGACCTGGCCGAGCCTGCCAGCCGATGCCTACTCGATGAACGGTTTCCAGGGACAACGCGTCATCATTATTCCCTCGAAGGACATGGTGGTGGTAAGACTGGGTTTTAGCGGTGGGCCAAATCGTGATATCGAATCGCTGACCGCCGGACTCATCAAGGTACTGACACCAGTTCAGGCTTCCTCGCCGGCCAGCGGGGACTGAGATTACCGGGCCCCGTTCACAGGACCGGTTTTCACGCGGTTTTGCGTTGACGCTGGTCAATGACCCCAGCTTGCGCTGCGGTACTCCGCTGCCGCTCAAGGTAATCATGACGTGAGCGAAACCTGGACAGCTTGCCGGAGGTCGTTCGTGGCAGAGATCCGGATTTGACCAGGTCGATAATGACGTTTACGCCAAAGTGCATGTGTATCAGCTCGGAGATTCGCTGTTTCAGCCGCTTGCGCTGGTCCACGTCCCTGAGCCGGGTTTCCACCACCATGACCGTGACCTCTTCCCTGTCAAAGCCTAGCACCGAGAAAGCGGCGACCCCGCCAAGACGCACGCCTTCGATACGCTGGGTCACGACTTCCATATCTGAGGGCCAGATGTTGCGGCCCTTGATGATGATCACGTCTTTGCTACGCGCCGTTATGTAAACATGCCCGTTCACCTTGTAACCGATATCCCCGGTGTCCAGCCAGCCGTCCTCACTGAGCACCGCACGCGTGGACGTCTCGTCCTGGAAATAGCCACTCATGACGCTGGGGCCTTTCAGGTAGATTTCACCACACTGACGTGGCCCGACCTCGTTGTGATGATCATCGCGAATGGACAATTCGAAACCGGGCAACATCGCACCGCAATCCACGTAACTCGCGACATTTCTGGCCGATGGATCGACCGGCAAGGCCTTGCCATTGCTTGTCATGGTGTCCTGGTCAACGTAATCCACGCCCAAACCGAGGTTGAGTGGCGCAAAACTGACCGCCAGCACACACTCCGCCATACCGTAACAGGCAACAAACGCATTTTCATCGAAACCACAGGGGGCAAGCGCTGCGGCAAATTCCTGCAACGGAAGCGGATTGATCTGCTCCGCGCCGACACAGGCCGCGCGCCAGCTACGCAGGTCATAGCGGTCAAAATCACTCGGCCGCAACCTGCGTGCGCACAATGCATATCCAAAGGTCGGACTGGAGGAGATAGTGCCGCGATTATCCGATATCAGTTTTAACCACAACCTCGGCCGCATCGCGAATGTCTGTGGCGACAGGTAGTCCACCGATGTCTGGGTGACCAATGGCAGCAGGATAAAACCGATGAGCCCCATGTCATGGTAGAACGGCAGCCATGATACAAAGCGGTCCCCGCTGGTCAGTTTCAGGCCGTTGGCGGCGATCTCGCGGGCATTATTCAGAACCGTTTCGTGGTTAATCTCGACACCCCGCGGAAAGCGCGTACTGCCGGATGTGTACTGCAGGTAGGCAATGTCACCGGCGCATGGGGCGGCCATGTCCACGCGGTTTGCGGGCAGTGCATCGAAATCGTCCGGTGTGCCTGAAAATACCAGGTCCAGACCCGTAGCAGCTTCTTCGAGGAAAGCAGCATGTGAAGGACCGGCAACCGCGATGGCTGCACCACTGCTTTTCAACATTCGTGCAATCTGGTTCACATAGGCCTTGCGGGCGCCCAGTTGCACGCCTGCGGGTAAAGCGATTGGAATCAAACCTGCATACAGGCTGGCAAAAAAGAAACGATGAAACATCGGATCAGTCTCGGCGACGATACCGACACGGTCCCCGTGTTGGCAACCGAGGCCCGCTAAACGGGACGCCAGTATCCTGGCCTGATCACGCAGTTCGGAATAGCTCAGGACAGACTCGAGCTCACCGCGCTGATTATAGAAATTAAAGCCACTTTCACCGCTTGCGGCATATTCCAGGGCATCCAGAAGGCTGGCATATCCTTCAGATTTGATCGCCAGCGAGCGGTTCACCGGCGTTGGCCGTAAGCGCCCGCCAGTATTTGAGAAGTTTTGACTTGTTTCCATGCTCAGGTACCTTATGCGTCAGCATATATGCATTGAGTGGTCACTGCCAACAGGTACTGACATGACACACTTAAACCTTCGGCAGGTTTGTATGTTACAGCTGCAAGCATAGTTGAAGAGTGCTCTGGTTTCTTGGCAATTTCGGACAAGCGCTTGACCGGTTCCAGCTGAGCTGAAACGACTCCGCGCGTGTTTGACCAACCCGCTTCAAGACTCGACCGGTCATCAAAGGCGTTGGTGCACAGGGGATGAAACAAGAAGTCATCGAAGCTGGCTGTCCTTGCTTCCGCGACGGTTATAACCACTTTTACTAACCTGCTTTCTATCGCTTTCCTCCTGGCAACCGACACACAGCCTCACGCCGGGCATGGCATCGCGTCGTGCCTTGGGGATAAGCGCATTACATTCTTCGCAATTTGCCAGGCTCTGACCACGGGGCAAGGCACTGCGGGCACGTTGAACAGCATCATCAATTGTGGCGTCGATTTGATCCTGCACAGCCCCGTCACTACTCCAACCACCTGCCATGCTGGGCTCCCATAGTTCCAATTCAAACACTTTTCTACCCTTTCAGAGATCAATTGGCAAGTAAAAAATAAAACCGGACGCGGTGTAACTGCGATGCGATTCACCAGGCATCCACGCTGGCCAGCCAGATGGTGTGCCTCGTACCTTTCTTGCCGTGTGCGAATACTTTCAGCTCTTCGACCATAAACCCGCAACGCCTGAGCCGATCTTCAAACGCGTGATCCGGATCGGCGGACCAGTAAGCCAAAATTCCGGCGGGTGCCAGTGCATTCCGGGCGGCTGTAATTCCGGACATCGTGTACAGCCAGTCGTTCGCATTTTTTGTCAATCCCTCGGGACCGTTATCGACATCCAGTGCGATGACATCAAAACAGCCGGTGCTTCTCCTTATCAGTTTTGCCACGTCCCCAGCGAAAATTCGGGTGCGTGGATCATCGAGCGGCCGGCCGCTGAATTCACCCAGTGGGCCGTGGTTCCAATCGATGACCTCGGGTATCAGTTCCGCCACGGTCACCTCGGCCTGCGATCCAACCGACGCCAAAACTGCAGAGAGGGTAAACCCCATGCCAAGACCGCCGATCAGCACGCGCGCGCTCACGCAATTTTTCAGGCGTTTGCAAGGCAGACTGCCCAAGGCGTCCTCGGACGCGTGCTTGCGGGAATTCATCAATTCGAAGCCGTTGGATATCTTGATAGAGAAATCATCCTTGCCACGGTACAGAACAAGGGTCTTGTCGCTACCAGGGATTGGTGCTTCGCCAAGTTGAGTCCAGTGCCGCATGCTAGTGTCCTGTCCCGCAAACAACTGCCATTTCAGTCCAACAAGAAGCGTCCAGGCGCCAGGTGCGCCGAGGCGTAATAGCCGTGGCGATTGCGACGAGGTGCAACAACGCGCATGGGCGCTTATTGTCGCGCCCTGCGGGAACCCCGCAATGGGCCCATTGTGGGGCTCTGAAACGGAACTTATTTGCGGGACAGGACACCAGGCACCTCTGATTTATTCCGGACCAAGTAGATTGCGATTCAAATCTTCAGATTCAAGACGCAATTCGCACATTATAGTCAGCTGTTACAAACGATTGCAGGGGAGCGGGAGCCAGCGCACCAAGAGCAGGCGCTTGCGGCAACGCATGGCGCAGTTGCCGCGATTCACAAAGCAGAAGCCGGACATTCTGGCGCCAGATACAAGTTTATGAATATTGAGAATACTCCTCATATCCGTCACTTCGGGATGGTCATTTATAAGCCTTATCGCCCTTCGTGTCCAACGAATTGACGGTATAGACGCGCGGGCCGCACGACATCCGCAGGTTTGTGCGTTAACCTACACCCATGCAACCATCATCACCCGGAAAAAAAGATACCGAAGCCCACGGCAAAACGCCAAAGGCCCAGGTCGGAGAGTGCGCCCTGTTGAAGGCCGTGACCGTCACCAGGGCCGGGGCATTCATGGATTGCGGCCTGGAAAGAGACCTGCTGGTACCGGTCAGCCAGCAGCTCACACCGATGGTCGAAGGGCAATACTACGTCGTCTACCTGTTCCTGGATCCACGGCAAAATGTCATCGGCACCACGAAACTGCACAAATTCCTCGACGAGTTTGCCTGCAACATGAAGCCGGGAGAAGCAGTGGATCTGATGATCGTCAGTGAGAGCGAGATGGGCTACAAGGCCGTGGTCGACGGCACCCACCTTGGCCTGCTGTACAAGGGCGAGGTCTTCAGACAGCTCAAGCCCGGAGACAAGACCAGTGGTTTCATCAAGGCCATCCGCGACGACGGGAAAATAGACCTTTGCCTGCAAAAGCAAAACCGGCAGGCACGCGACGATTTATCAGACAGCATCATCGCGTTTCTTGAATCCCACGGCGGTGTATCCACACTGACCGACTACAGTTCGCCGGAGTTGATCTACAAGCAGTTCGGGGTCAGCAAAAAAAATTATAAAAAGGCGCTCGGCAGACTCTACAAGGAACGCCGCATCAGCCTGGCTAAAGACCAGGTAAAACTGTTGAAAGAATGAAACACGTATACTGCGGCTTATTGAATCTTGGACCGGCATAAAACCACAGTGACCGATGGCAACCGCCTGCTGAGCCTGGATTTTTTCAGGGGCCTGACTATCGCTGCCATGATCCTGGTCAACAACCCCGGAAGCTGGACCTACGTCTATCCGCCGCTGTTGCATGCCGAGTGGAATGGCTGGACACCCACCGACCTGATATTTCCGTTTTTTCTGTATATCGTCGGTGTTTCAATCACCATGGCGCTTGCGGCGAAGAAGGCAGACCACCTGCCCGTCCGTATCCTCTACGCGAAGATTGTCCGCCGCACGTTAATCCTGTTCGCGCTTGGCCTGTTCCTGAACGGATTTCCATTTTTTGATGTCGGGTCCCTGCGCATCCCGGGTGTTTTGCAACGTATCGCGGTTTGCTATTTTTTTGCCGCAATCCTGTTTCTGAACGGTAATGTGAAAACGCAGGCATTCTGGACCGTCGCGCTCATGTTGATCTACTGGGCGGCCATGCAATGGATCCCGGTACCCGGCGTCGGTGCCGGTTCCTATGCTGAGGGGGCGAATTTTTCCGCATGGATCGACAACCTCGTACTCGAGGGCCACATGTGGTCACAGACAAAAACCTGGGATCCCGAGGGTATTTTCAGTACGCTGCCCGCCATTTCGACCACGCTCCTGGGTGTGCTGACCGGCCAATTGCTAAGACAGGATTTTGCCGACAATAAAAAGGTCTGGTGGATGCTGGGAGGCGGCGTCCTGGCGATTGCCATCGGGTCTGGCTGGCACCACTGGTTGCCCATCAACAAGAGCCTGTGGACCAGTTCCTATGCACTTTTTATGAGCGGTATCGCAACGGTGTTTTTGGCCATTTCCTACTACCTCATTGATGTCAGGGGCTGGCGAAGGGGAACCGGACCATTCCGTGTATATGGCATGAACGCAATCACGGTTTTCTTTTTATCCGGCATCGTCGGGCGTCTGCTATACCTCGTCAAGTGGACATCGGCGGATGGTGTCGTCACATTGAAGGAGTGGCTGGTAAACACTTTTTTCACGTCCTGGCTAAGCCCTGTCAACGCCTCGCTTGCCTACGCCATGGGTTTTGTTTTTATGTCTTATCTCGCGATGTATATATTATATAAAAAACAAATATTTATTAAAGTTTAATAATAATTCACATTAAAATAAGTCAGATTGCAAAAAGCTAACCGGGATAATTCACCAAGGATCCGGAATTTGCTTTGTCAGTGGCGAATGTGAAGTCAGATGCGTTGCAAAACCGGATAGGACAAACTGTCATTTTAGCAAAAGGCCAAAAATGCGTGTATCACCATGAAATAAATGGACATTTGTCATTTGTTCGTCCGCCTTGGTGAAATATTCGGGCTAATCCCCGGTCAACTTTTCCGTGACCTCATAGCCGTCCAGCCACACCGTGAGCAGGCGGCTCGCGGCAAGATCAATTTGCCCGTCGGCACCGGCTGAGACCATCAGGAAAGATGCCGGCCGGTCCATGATCAGGGGCGGTGTTTCCGGTCTGTCACCCGCAGCAGGCACCCACAGTTTTGCCAACGAAGCGCTGCAATCAGGACTTTCGGTACCCAGTGCCTTCAAAATCGCAGCCAGGTTGGCGCGCCCGGGGGGCAACGATGGCGGTCCATTCAGAACGGTTTCGGGGAGGCCGCCGGCACCACTCACGACTTCGATGTCAGGCAGTCCACGGCCGTTCATCTTCGCGGCATGTGCCAGTGCATCACCCCTATTGTCCGCACCGACTTCCCAGCAAACGGTCCCGACACCCAGGCGGGCCAGTTGCGACAGGCACTCCCGCTTAAGCCAATGACGCTCTGACCAGCCACGAACACCGACTTTGAAAGGCGCCAGCAGCACGTTTCCAAAAGCCTCGATGCTGGTTCCCGCGCCATGGGTATAGGCGTCTCCAACCAGGATAATCTGCGAGGGAACGCGCGGGTCATCACAGCAACCTGCGGCCTGCCGGTCACTTTGCAGAACATCGAATGCCAGATCAGCGCGATACGCCTGCGTCATCCCGGGCTGCAGGATATAGCTGCCCCTGATCACCACGTCTGACCAGGATTCCTCCCTGTTCAGTGGTAAATCATCGTAGACGGCGGGGTCATACCCGGCCAGATCGTCGCGCGCCAGGCCATGCAGGACGGTGAGGATGGCAACGAAGTTAAGCCGTGTCAGTTCGGTAATCTCGCGGTCCTTCGGACATCCGCCACTTTCGATGAGGAGCACCGGCGTACCCCAGGCCGTGATGTTGTCACCGAAGGCCCGCGGACTCCATTCCTCGTCATAGCGAGAAATCCCGTCAGCAATAAAAGGTGTCAGCGCCTCGACGATGGCCGCATTGGCCCGCTTGGTGCGGAGTCTGCCGAGGGTGAGGGTTTGCCATTCGTCACCTGAAACGGACAGTAAAGCAATATTTGCGACGTGACCGGTTTTACCCGCTGCCTTTCGCCTGTCCTGGTCATGCAGGGTAAACGCCAGCATGGGCTCGTATTCATCACGGATGCGCTTGAGCAGCCTGCCTTCCGGTGTCGCCAGGTGCAGGGCATCGCGATTGATGTCGACTCCCTGGGCGTTGCGTCGCTGGTAGACCTCGGCGCCATCGGGGTTCAGCATCGGGACCATCAACAGCGTGAAATTCTGCAGGACCATGCGCGCTTCCGATTGGTCCGCGCGCTGCAACAGGTAGCTGGCGATATCGAGCAATGCGGGCGTCGCTGAAGGTTCGTCACCATGCATTTGTGACCACAGCAGTATTCTGTTTGGCCCGCTGCCCAGTTTGAGCATCTGGATGGGACGGCCGAGGAACGATTGCCCGACCTCGACAAGTTCAATACTGTCCGGAAAACCTGATGCCAACGCGTGCAGGAACTGCAACAGGTCCGCGTGACGCAAGCAGGGGGCAGCGGTATTGACAAAACGCTCTTCCGGCCAGGCCGTGTACAGACCGAGGGGTGTAAACGCCCCGTTTGAACCTGAATTCAATATGCTCATAAAATGGTAACCCCGTAAAAGATTCTGACCCTGGTTCGATTCTAAATTAATTCTGCCCGCGTCTCGACAACAACCCGCAACCCTTGTATATCAAGCACGAATCGACGGCGGACGAAAATCACAGGATGACAGATACATCGGTGCGGCACCGCGGTGATTAATAAAGGTTCCGGGGCCGGCAGAGCATCAACAGGAACGCATTGTTCAACCAAGCAGAAAATGGCCGGCCTACCCCACCGCCGCCGGTGCACGAATCCCCCGCCGCTGGTGAATCGTGCGTAACTGAGGCAAACTACACGCCGATCATGACCGGATAACCGGCGCTAAAACAATCGGCCAGGAGAGGAACTTTGCGTATTGCCAGGACAATGTTGTTGTTTGTTGCACTGCTGCTTGGATCAGCGGTTCCCGTTATAACCGAGGCGTCCCATTTCACCGGCCTCAAAGGCAGTCCGGATTTACGTTCGGCCTCCGCGCTGGTCATCGGCGCCGACGGCCAGGTCATCTACGGTAAGGATATCGATACGGTTCGCCCCATCGCATCCATTACAAAGCTGATGACCGCCATGGTCATCCTCGATTCAGGTCTCGATCTCGACGAAAAAATTGCCGTCACCAGGGATGACCGCGACCTGGTCCAGTTAACCGGTTCGCGACTCGAGTATGGCGCCAGCCTGACGCGCCGCGAAATGATCCTGCTGGCTATCATGTCATCCGAGAACCGCGCGGCGACTGCTCTGGGCAGGAACTTTCCGGGTGGTAAAACGGCGTTTGTAGAAGAGATGAATCAAAAGGCTGCTGAGCTCGGTATGAGCCGGAGTCATTTTGCCGATCCCGCCGGATTGAACGTGGAGAACCAATCCACGGCCCGGGACCTGGCCAAAATGGTCGCAGCGGCCGAAGCCTACCCGTTGATCGTAACGGCCAGCACCACGACGCGTATCGAAGTACACCCCTACGCCAAACGCGGTCCGCTTGTATATGCCAACACCAACCGTCTGTTGAAAAATGAAACATGGGACATCGCCCTGAGCAAGACCGGTTACATCAACGAATCCGGGCGCTGCCTGGTGATGCGGGCCGATATCGAGGGCGAGCGGGTTTCCATCGTGTTGCTGAACTCCTTCGGCAAACTCACCCCTTTCGGTGACTCCAACCGCCTGCGTAAATGGATGCTCGCCAGTAGCTGAGAATAAAATAATGCCGCAAACACTTCAGAACTTACAACTCCGCTCGCGGGTCAGCGAAGACAACACACTCGAACTTTCTTTCCATGAAACTACGATGCCCGAGCCCGGACCTGACGAGGTGATCGTCAGGGTGGAGGCGACACCGTTGAACCCCTCCGACCTGGCGCTCCTGCTCGGTCCGGCGGATATAAGCACAGCCAGGGTCAGCGGCAGTGCGGAACGTCCGGTCGTCACGGCCGACATCCCCGCCATGTTCATGAAATTGGTTGCCGCGAGGATGGGGCAGTCGCTGCCGGTTGGCAACGAAGGTGCGGGCACGGTGATCGCCGCGGGTTCGTCCGATGGCGCCCAGGCCTTGCTGGGAAAAACCGTCGGCATGGCCGGTGGCGAGATGTATGCCCGTTACCGTCTCATGAAGGCCAACACGTGCCTGGAACTGCCCGCGGGCACTACCGCTGCTGAGGGCGCGTCCTGCTTTGTAAACCCGATGACGGCCCTCGGCATGGTTCTGACCATGCACGCGGAAGGGCACGAGGCGCTGGTGCATACGGCAGCGGCATCCAACCTCGGACAAATGTTGAACCGGCTTTGCCAGGAAGATGGAATTGAGCTGGTCAACATTGTGCGCAAGGTGGAACAGGAAGAGATTCTGAGTAAACTGGGCGCGCAATACATCTGCAACTCCAGTTCCGAATCGTTCACCACCGAACTGACCGCCGCCCTGGCTGCGACGGGCGCGACGCTGGCGTTCGACGCGACCGGTGGCGGCCGGCTTGCCAGCAGTATTCTGAGCTGTATGGAAGCGGTGGCGAAATTGTCTATGAATGAATACAACCGCTACGGCTCGGACGTGTACAAACAGGTCTATGTTTATGGGTTCCTCGACCGCAGCCCGACCACGCTGAACATTAACTACGGCTTTTCCTGGGGCATGGGTGGCTGGTTGCTGACCCACTTTTTGCAGAAGGCCGGCATGGCGAAAATAATGGAAATGCGCACCAGGGTCGCGGCCGGGCTCAAGACCACCTTTGCAAGTCATTACAGCAGGGAGATTTCGCTGCTCGAAACGCTGAGCGTACCCGTGATCGAAGTGTACGCCAGGCAGGCCACCGGCGAAAAATACCTGATCAGGCCCCACTTGTAACGGGTATTGAACGACCGGGGTTGAAAAGAGCGGAAGAAGTCCGGCCGGCGTCTCGTATTGTTTCAGGCAGTCCAGGTATTTTTCGCCGTCCCGGCGCCTTTGCCCCACCCGCTCCCGGCTCCGTATTCCGCTTATGCAGCAAAACGGTGCATGGACGCATCGAGATGAAGCATGGATGAATCTCTCCCGGGCGCAGACAATCCTATCTTTATGTTAATAAATAACATTAACAAGTGGCCTTATTCTTGCATCTAAGAAGCCCGTGGCTGGCATCTCAATCTTGAGTTCCACCTATTTTCGGCTAAATGGAGAGGAATAATGTTAAGAAAAACGGTTGGAACGGCAGTCGCATTGCTGCTTGCATTACAAGTTCAAAATGCGTTTGCACAGGAGTGGTCGGCCAATTTGGGGTATAACAGCGAATACATCTTCCGCGGTATCCCGCAGAAATCTTCATCCGCGTTTGGTGGTGTGGATTTTGGCGCCGGCGGTTTCTCGGCAGGCGTCTGGTCTGCCGATGTCGGTGATGGACTTGAGGTCGATCTCTACAGCGCTTACGGTTTCGAGGTTGGTGATTTCGGTTTTTCGGTCGGCGGCACCTGGTACACCTATACGGATGATTTTGATGACGACTACCTGGAACTGAACCTGGGTGCGTCGTGGAAGTTTCTTTCGTTTGACGCGGCGATTGGTAAATACGACAACTTTACCGGTCCCACGCTCAACTACCAGTTTTATTCCATGACCGCCAGCTACGAGGGCTTTTACGGCACGGTCGGTATGTTTGCAGATGATTTCGACGGCAATTATTACGAAGCCGGTTATGGCAACAACCTGACGATCAAGGACGTCGATATTTTCGATTATGCTATCGCTGTCATCTACAGCGACTCGACACTGCTCAATGGCGATGCCGATACCAATCTCGTATTCACCATCACCAAGAACTTTTCATTCTGATCCCCTGTGTCGGGGGTCGGATAAAGTGACTGAACGAATCAGCCACGAAACCGGCGGGGCGGACCCGGAAGTCCACCCCGCTTCTTTTGCACTGGAGACAAAACGGGATTAAAGGGGGTCAAACGGCGGCCGGGAATGTATTTCGCAACACTTAAGCTGACCCTTTTATCCGCGGATTTATTAACTATGCATTTGACCCGCGTCAATTAACCCATGGTGGCGGCATGCTAGAGTCGCTCAATGGACATACTGACCGGCAGGTTGAAATCTGAACACAAGACACTGGTGGTCATGACCAGCATATTTTGCAAAGACCACCACGGAAACCAGACGGGTGGCTTGTGCGGAAGCTGTGCAGAATTGATGAGTTATTCGGAAGAACGCCTGTCCAAATGCCCCTATGGCCAGGACAAACCAACCTGCGCCAAATGTCCGGTCCATTGCTATAAAAGAGAAAAGCGTGAACACGTCCGCGAGATCATGCGCTACGCCGGACCACGCATGCCCATGCGTCACCCTTGGCGGGCGCTTAGCCATGTTTTTGACAAGCTACGGCGCGTCGTGCACCCGAAGGAACTGCGTCGCGCGCGTAACCGTAACCGTTAGCTGTACCCGTTCGAAACAGCGTACTAAAGCGTGCAGGTCATATCCTGACCGCAGCACAGCGGTGATTTGATTTTGCCATGACCATTCGGGCATTCGGAAACCTGGACTTCGGTGGTCTCGTTGACCTTCAGCATCTTGTTTTCGAGTGGCGCATCGCATTTACCGCAGGTGGCGTTGACGCTCATGCCGCAAACTTTACATTCGTAGGTAGCCATATTTGTTCCTCATTGTTCGTTGCTGGTATCAGGCTTTAGTATACCTTGAAACCCCATCTGAACACATGCGGGATGACGCCGGAAAACGCCGCCGGGGCGATCCTGCTGCCGTCACAGGATTGCGGTGTCAAATGCCTGCCCCGGCCATTGTTTCTGGTCTATAATGCCCGGCCCTATCGTTTCAGGATGTTATCAATGTTTCGAAATTTGCGTTTTTATCGTGTCACCAGCCCCTGGCCGGAAAGCGAGGAGCAACTGTCGGAGGCCCTCTCGGTTAACACTTTTTCGCCTTGCGGTCCGTTTGCCGAACGCAGCGCCGGTTGGGAGTCACCGGGCAGCGATGAAAATGGCCTGTTGTGCCGGCGGCTGAACGGCGCAGACCTGCTGCAGTTGAGAACCCAGAGCCGTGTACTGCCGGTTGCCGCCGTCAACGAGGCGCTGGAAGAAAGACTGGCCGAGTTCCGCACACGTATGAAGATGGAACCGACGCGTGGTGAGGTTCGCCGCTTGAAAGAGGAAACGAGGGACAGCCTGTTATCAAAATCACTGGTCAAATCGGAACGTAACCGCGCGTGTTACATCCAGTCGGAATCACTGCTGGTCATTGACGCCGGCACGGCCACCAAGGCCGAATGGGTGATCGACCAGTTGCGGGCCTGCTTCGATCAGTTTTTTTGTATCCCGCTGACCTTTAACAATCTGCCGGCCGATTTGCTGACCGGTATCTTCATGGGTGACGCACCGTTGGGTTTATCCCTCGGCCGCGAGTGCCGCATGCAGGACGTCTCGGACAGCAAAGCGACGGTCACCTGGCGCGAATTCGAACTGTCGGACCACTCGATACGCCAGCACGTCGTCGAGGGAATGAAGATCACGCACCTGGGGGTTGTCTTCGACGAGGTGATGACCTGTGTCATCGATCAGGACGCCGTAATCAGCAAGGTCAAGTTCATCCAGGGTGAAGCCGTGGAACAGTGGGGTGAAGACCCGCAGGCCAGGCTGGATGCCGAATTCGTGCTGTTGACCGGCGCCGTACGGCGACTGGTCGAAGACCTGAAAAAACTGCTCGGCGGATACGCGCACAACGCGTAAGCTGGGCTAACAAGGGTTCGCCAGACTGTTTCCTGAACAGGGAAACAGTTCCCTCACCCCGTATCCCGGAAACCGCTCAGGCGACCGCGCGCTGCAGGCCGCTTTCTTCGATGCCCTGGCTGCGCAGGTACTCGTCATAGCTGCCCTTGAAATCGTTCACACCATTGGGTGTGATCTCGATGATCCGGGTCGCCAGCGACGAGATAAACTCGCGGTCGTGACTGACGAAGAACAGCGTGCCCGGGTAATGCTCGAGGGCCAGGTTGAGTGACTCGATGGATTCCATGTCCAGGTGGTTGGTCGGCTCATCCAGCAGCATGATATTGGGCCGTTGCAACATCAGTTTGCCAAACATCATACGGCCCTGTTCACCACCTGAAATTACATTGACCGGCTTGTCGATCTCGTGTGAAGAGAACAATAAACGCCCCAGCGTACCGCGAATCACCTGTTCGTCGTCGGTGGGTTGCGCGCACTGGGCCATCCACGCGTAAAGGTTCTCGTCCCCGGTAAATTCTGCCGAGTGGTCCTGCGCGTAGTAACCGATATTGACGTTTTCGGACCACTTGAGTTGGCCGCTATCGGCTTCGAGATCGCCGATGAGCGTGCGCAACAGCGTGGTCTTGCCGATACCGCTGGCGCCGATAATCGCCACCCTTTCGCCGACCTCGATCTGCAGGTCCAGGTCACTGAACAAGGCTTCACCATCATAACCCCGGGTCAGGCCTTCGAGCTCGAGCGCCTGGCGGTAGAGCTTCTTGTCCTGCGTAAAACGGATATAGGGACTCACACGACTGGAGGGCTTGACCTCTTCCAACTGTATCTTGTCGATCTGTCGCGCTCTTGATGTCGCCTGTTTCGCCTTCGACGCATTCGCGCTGAAGCGGCTGACAAAGGCCTGTAACTCGTTGATCTGCGTCTTCTTCTTGGCATTGTCGGCCAGCAGGCGATCGCGCACCTGGGTCGATGCGGTCATGTACTGGTCGTAGTTGCCGGAATAAATACGCAGTTCACCGAAATCGAGATCCGCCATGTGTGTGCACACGCTGTTCAGAAAGTGGCGGTCATGGGAGATGATGATCATCGTGCTGCTGCGCGCGTTTAGCAGTTCTTCCAGCCAGCGGATGGTGTCGATATCCAGGTTATTGGTCGGCTCATCGAGCAACAGGATATCGGGGTCACCAAACAATGCCTGCGCCAGCAGAACGCGCAGTTTCCAACCGGGCGCGACTTCGCTCATCGGACCAAAATGCTGGGATTCCGGAATACCCAGGCCCAGCAGCAGTTCACCGGCTCTCGCCTCGGCGCTGTAACCGTCGAGTTCGGCAAATTCGACTTCCAGTTCAGCGACCTTCATTCCGTCTTTCTCGCTCATTTCTGCCAGGGAGTAGATTCGATCCCGCTCCTGCTTAACCCTCCAGAGTTGCGCATGACCCATGATGACCGTATCGATGACTGTAAACGCTTCGAACGCGAACTGGTCCTGCCGCAGCTTGCCAAGGCGCTCATCCACGTCGATTTTCACATGCCCGGAAGAAGGCTCGAGCTCACCACCGAGGATTTTCATCAGGGTTGATTTACCGCTGCCATTGGCGCCGATCAGGCCATAACGGTTGCCATTGCCGAACTTGACGGAAATGTTTTCAAACAGAGGCTTGGCGCCAAATTGTATGGTCAGGTTAGCAGTCGTAATCACAATAAAATTCCGTTCAATAAACATCTCTCGGCCCGTAGCCGAACAGACTGGGTAAATGGGTATCGCCGCTGCCGCAATGGACATCGGCTATCAGGAAAATCCAGTTAAATAACGCGTGTTGTGCCGTCACAGCCGTGCTACAGGGCAAGCCGGCTGCAGATGACCGGGCGCATTCTAGAGAAAAGGCCGCCCGGGTTCAAGTCCGGATAAATTTATTCTTATAAAACATGGGGTTTTATCCCATGCCCCGACAGGGTTCCAGATCGAATTATCAGCGTGCGCAGCAGACCAACACCATGCGCGGTTTTTTTGGACGTATCGGCTGCATCAGCCCCGCCCCGGCAGGCGTGCGCGTGACCGGGAAGCTTGTGAAAATCAATCATCTGGCCCACCACTGAATTATTATTTATATTGGCAGTCCATTTTTATGTTGTAAGGTATATATGTCTTTAACAACTTTAGAGACAAATCTGCACACTCGGGGAAGTTAAAACATGATTAGATTCACCGGAGGCGCATTGTTCATCTTTATGCTGTTTACCCTGTCGATTTCAGGAGCGGTCGCAAAAGATAACAACGCTGAACTCAAAAAAGAAATTCAGGCGCTCAAGCAAGGTCAGGAACAGATACAGAAAGACATCAAAGAGATCAAAAAGCTCTTACAACAAGGCGCGCGTGCCGCGCCGGATCGACAGGCTTTCAAACCGACCGACATCACACTGGGTGACAAGTTTGCGCAACTGGGTGAGGACACGGCACCCGTAACACTGGTCGAATTCAGTGACTACCAGTGCCCCTATTGCAAACGGCACGCAACCACGGTCATGCCGAAACTGGCAGAAGACTACATCGATACCGGCAAGCTTCGCTTCGTGATGCGGGAGTACCCTATCCCGAACTTGCATCCACGGGCCGAAGTTGCTGCAGTAGCAGTTCTGTGTGCCGGCGATCAGGATAATTACTGGGGTATGCACGATGCCCTGTTCAACGATCAGAAGGCCAATACTGACGACGATTTCAAAGCCATGGCGAACTCCCTCGGACTGGATTCCGAGGCATTTGATGCCTGCTTGTCGAGTAAGAAATTCAATGCCCAGATCAAGGCGGACCAGGCCGAGGGTCAAAAACTGGGTGTTTCCGGGACACCGAGTTTCGTGATGGGGCTGACCGATCCGAATGACCCGAACAAGGTGCATCTCACCAGGTTCATTCGCGGCGCGCAACCCTACGCAATTTTTGCCGCAGCCATTGACGAGTTGTTGGAGGGCGCGAGGGAAGCGGAATAAGCGCTCGGAATATTCTCAGGGGCTTTGTCAGGCCAGGATAAAACTGACGATTAGCGGTAACAGCGCGAACGCCAGCAGCGTGGAGATGACAACCATGCCTGCCACCTCCCCCGGTTCGCGCTGGTAGCGCAACGCCAGCAGGTAGTTGAACACGGCCACCGGCATGGATGACTGCAGGATAAGCACACCGCGGTCGACCCCCTCCAGACCCAGCAACCCGGCCACGATCACGGCCAGGCCAAAACCGCCCAACACCCGCACCAGGCTGAACAGCAGGCTGTGTTTCCAATCGGCGACCTTTAGCTGTGCCAGTGAGACACCCAGTGTCACCAGCATGAGCGGGATGGTAGCCCCACCGAGAATGCCCGTGGTATTGTCCAGCCAGACGGGCAGCGAGCTGCCGGTTGCAACCAGGGTCACGGCAACCGCAGTTGCCCAAAGCACTGGCTGCCGCACAAGGCCAACCAGGTTTCCGCGTCCCGCCGAGAGTAAAATACCCAGCGACATCTGCAGGGTAAAAATGACCAGAAAGACGGTCAGGCCGAGGGCCAGTCCGGTCTCGCCAAAGGCAAACAGGCACACCGGCAGACCCATATTGCCGATATTGGGAAACAGCAGTGATGGTAAAAAGGTACTGACCTTCAAGCGCATGACGCGTATCAGCAGGCTTCCCAAAATCAGCATGATCAAGAGGACGATCACCGTCGCGGCGGAGACTTCCGCCATCTTGCCGATGTCGATATCCGCCCTGCTGAAGGACGACAAAATCAGGCACGGCGCACCGATATTCATCACCAGGCGGGTTACGAAATTAACCGGGTAGTCGATACCCTTGCGCGCCCAGAGGTAACCGATTCCGGCGCAAATGATGATCGGTGCGATGATCGCAAAAAGTTGCTTGAACATTCGCGAATGATAGGTGATTCCAAGCACAAATACCGTCATTGCAGGCCGCTGGCCTGTCCGGGAGCCTGCTGTGCTAAAATTTGCACAACTCCTGTACTGGTCAGGTAGCGGATAAGGGAAAGTCCGCACCGGGCTTTCTCCGGCACGGAAAGAAAATGGCGAAAATACTGATCGTTGATGATTCTCCGTTCACACGTCACCTGCTGGGTGTTATTGTCCAGAAAGGCGGACACGAGGTCATTGGTTTTGCGGAAGACGGCAGACAGGCTTTTGAGCAATATAAAGCCCTCCGCCCCGACATTGTGATGCTCGACTGGATGATGCCGAGCAAAAGCGGCGAGGCGGTACTCAAGAAAATAATCCAGTTTCACCCTTATGCAAGAGTCATCATGATCACCGGTTGGGCCAACAAGAGCATCGAGAAACGGGTTCTGCAAGCCGGCGCGAGGGCCTTTATTGAAAAGTGCAATGTGCAAAATGAACTGTTGCAGGTCATCGACAGGATAATGGGAAATTGAGGACTGACGGCCCGGCAACGACCGGGGATGAACCACTCAGACCATGAATACGTCTTCGGCTCCCGGTTCCATTTTCACCGCGTTGATAAATGAAGGCGGACCGTAGCCGATTTTTTTCTTGCGCACGAATTTGCCGTTCTCAAATTCATGCTCGCTGAAAAGTAACGGCAGGTTCTGCGCTCTCGACAGCGCCATCAGCCATTCGAGCGTTGCGGGCGGTATTTTTTTTCCGGTCGGAACAGCACGGATGACTTTTCGGCCGTGCCACAAACGGTCGAACATTACGATTGCGCCACATGTCGATGGCTGCATGTGCTCAGGCATATCGTGGTCACCCGCCAACCAGCCGCACCTGAATACCACGCAGGGGTTGTGCGGGCGGCTTTCGTAGATCCCGCAACCCTTTTCCACCTTGTGGACACAGGGCTTGCCGGGCTTCATCTGAACACCGTTAATTTCTGCTGTGAGCCAGCCTTCGCAGCAGGCTGCACAGGGGTGACATTGCCTGTCCGTCATCGTATTTGTCTGAGCAATCCTTTTCGTGTACCTGATTGAGCCGAAGTCATCGCAACCGCAATATATAATACCGTTCAAAGACCAGTGGCGGGAAACCGTTCATCCGCACTCCGCCACAATCCGGGCCGTTGCCGGGCAGGTTTCCGGCATAACGCTGGAATCCGTCAGGAATCGCCCAGCAGCAACTCGTATTGCAGCGCGTCCACACCGTATATGTGAATGAGTGGACCTTTGCACATACCCAGTTTTTCTGCGACGCGGATCGATGCGGTGTTCTCGGGTATGATCAACGCCACCAGTTTCTTGATCTTCAGGTCATGCCGGGCAAATTCGACGCAGGCGCGGGCTGCCTCGGTGCCAATACCCCTGCCCCAGTAGGCTTTCATATAGCGGTAACCGACCTCGGGCAAGTCGATTTCCGGGATGTACTTAATGCCGCAAAACCCGATCATTTCGCCTGTTTCCTTCCACTCGACGGCAAATCGTCCATAGCCGTACTTTGCATAGTCTGACAACGGACCAGCTTCCAACTTCTCCCGGGCTTCCTGCAAATCCTTTAACGGCGCCGCTTCGGCATACTTGACAACCTCCGGGTCCGAACTCAGGTCGTACATGGCCCGCACATCATCCGGGGTAAACAGCCTCAGCCTGAGCCTTTGTGTTTCGAGGCTGGTGCGGATCATTTCTTTGCGCAATTTTCGAGACATAGTTCATCACCGTTCAACGGCACTTTGCCGGTCTTGTCAAATATACCCGACAGGCGGAGATTGGCAATATCCACACCCTCTGCGGAGACGGTTACCAGCGATACCTGGTCGATGGCCATCGGATCATCGGGTGCGTGCGACCCGCCGGTCGTGCCGAGACGGACGTAGTCACGCCCGTGACGCACGGTGTGAAGATAGGAATGAACGTGTCCGTAAAAAACCGTGTAGGGGCGCCCTTCCAAAACTTTTTCAATGCGCGAGAAATTTTCTTCGCCGGGACGCTCCCAGGCGGGTTTGTGCATCAGCACGAATGTCCATCGGACCTCCGGATGCTGTGCAACCACGCGCCGGAAGTACTTTGCCTGCCCGGTCCCGATTCGACCGCTTTTGCGCTCCTCGAGCTGACCGTACTCGGTGGCGGCAAACGCCTCCTCGCCCCCGGATTCGAACACCGCGAGTGCATACAGGCGGATTGCATTGAGATGGCGCTGAAAATCAGGCGGGTTGTCCTCCGTATCCAGCAACAGGAACAGGACATTCTTGTAGATAAAATGATAGTACCGCTTGCCGTAGCGCACTTCCCACACATCTCCTTGTTCGGTACTGGTCAGGTCATGGTTCCCGCCAACGTAAAAAACCGGTGCGCGGGCATGGCCGGCACGCCGGTCAAATACATCCCACTGCTCGACAAGCTGCTCGCGGGTAACATCGCCGCCGTCAATCAGGTCGCCGACGCTGACAATCAGTTCCGGTCGTAACAGGCGCAATTGTTCTATGGCCACATCGAAAACGCCGTCGCGTTCACCACCGGCCAGGTCTGAGAATACCGCGAAGGTGAATTTGCCATCCTGATCATCAAATCCATTCTGCGTCCATGGCACCGCGGTGCCGGTAAATTCATGCTGAAACACCGCCTGCCCGGTTCCGGCAGGCGGATTACCCGAACAGCCGCCGAGCGTGAGCAGTGTGATCAGTAACAGCTTTAGACGTATAAAACGTGGCATATTTTTATCCTTTTTCTGCATTATTTCAAAGTATCGCCTAAACTCGCCCGCGCAACCAGATTCGACTGCGCCTGCTTGAATCGCGGTGTGTCAGCAACCCGTATGCCCTTGTGTTCCCGACGGAAATTTTTTCGACCCCGCTTCAACCGGACCGCATGCAAAAATATCTTGACATAAAGGTAAATAGGACTATATTTCGCGCAAATCCAGGGGTATTGCCCCATACGACCCGAAGGGCCGGGCCGGTTTTTGTTTGCAGGTCGCCCATCTGCACATCACAGGAATGTGAATGAAAACCATCAACAAATTCGCGGAGGAACCTCCCGGATTGGCGCGTGCTTTTACCGATCCCGCCAAACCAGCTCCTCAAGTCATAGTTCCATCAAGCAACATTTCCAATCTCAGCGTCATCCGACGCGAGCGCTCCGCGTTCGTCATTTCAAAACAGTCAGCCGAGTTCCGGCGCAGATTCTATCCCGAAGCCACGTCGGGTGATTGGAATGACTGGCGCTGGCAAAACCGCCATCGTGTCAGGACCCTGGCAGACCTGGCAAGGATGATCGATGTTTCAGAAGAAGAGTCCGAGGCCATAAGACGCCATACCGGGTCTTTGCCGGTCGGCATCACGCCTTACTACGCGAGCCTGGTAAGTGCGCTCGACCCGTCCCAGGGATTGCGTCGCACGGTTGTTCCGGTGCTGGGTGAGTACGTGATTTCTCGCGGCGAAAACGATGACCCGCTTGGCGAGGACTCGCACAGCCCGGTGCCCGGACTCGTCCACCGCTATCCCGACCGGGTTTTGCTGCTGGTAACGAACTTCTGTTCCGTCTACTGCCGCTATTGCACACGCGCTCGCATGGTCGGTTCCGCCGGCGAACGCAGCGTAAAGAAAGCCGATATTGAGCTGGCGCTCAACTATATTGAACAAACGCCGGTCATCCGCGACGTACTGATTTCAGGCGGCGATCCGCTCAGCCTCGACGACGACCGCCTGGAGTACATACTGCAACGTCTGAGCAAGATCAGGCACGTGGAATTCGTGCGCATCGGCAGCAAGCAGCCGGTCGTCCAGCCAATGCGGGTGACGAGCTCGCTGCGACGTATCCTGAAGCGTTACCATCCGTTGTGGATGAGCCTGCATTTCACCCACCCTGATGAACTGACGCCCGAAGTGGCGGAGGCCTGTGGCCGACTGGCTGACGCCGGCATCCCGCTGGGTAGCCAGACGGTACTGCTCAAAGGCGTGAACGACGACCTGGAAACTATGAAAAGACTGGTCCAGGGCCTGTTGAAAATACGGGTCAGGCCCTATTACCTGTACCAGGCCGATCCGATCTCGGGATCTGCACATTTCCGCACCCCGGTGTCCTCGGGCGTCGAACTGATACGTGGTCTGCGCGGCCACACGACCGGCTACGCAGTGCCCACCTTCGTGATCGATGCGCCGGATGGCGGCGGCAAAATACCTATTTCTCCGGATTATGTTATCGGCTATGAAGGATCTGACCTTCTGCTTAAGAGCTATGACGGTGGGACCTACCGCTACCCCGACTCCGGCGCCCCTCAACTCCCGACGGAAGAGACAAAGTCATGAGAACGAGAGAAATGAATTCCTGCGGCTTGACCGTGGGCCTGACATACGATTTGCGCGACGCGTGGCTCGCCGAAGGCTACAGCGAACTGGAAACGGCCGAGTTTGACCGTGTCGATACCATCGACAGTATCGAGCGGACTTTGCTGGAACTGGGTTTTGCTGTGGACCGCATCGGCAACCTGAAGCAACTGGCTGACCGTCTCGTTAACGGTGACCGCTGGGACCTGGTTTTCAATATTTGCGAAGGTATGCACGGCATTGGCCGTGAAGCCCAGGTTCCCGCGCTGCTTGACGCCTACCAGGTGCCTTACGTGTTCTCGGATACACTGGTCTGTGCCCTGACCCTTCACAAGGGCATGACCAAGGACGTTGTCCGCGCCGCGGGCGTTGCGACACCGGATCATGTGGTCGTTCAAAAACTGGCGGATGTCGCTGGCATTAAAATGCCGTTTCCGCTGTTTGCCAAGCCGCTTGCCGAGGGCACCGGCAAAGGCGTGGACGTAAACTCCAAAACCACCAGCATGAGCCGTTTGCGGCATGTTTGCGCCCGGCTGCTTGAGCAATACCAGCAACCGGTACTGGTCGAGCGATTTCTGCCCGGAAGAGAATTTACTGTTGGCATCCTGGGTACGGGTACCGGGGCGCAGGCCCTTGCCACGCTGGAAATCCACCTGCTGTCGAAAGCGGATGCCGAGGTGTATTCATATCGAAACAAGGAAGAGTGTGAGGAATTGGTGCGTTACAACCTGCTGACTCCCGGCAACCTCCGGAATTCGATCGAATCGCTGGCATTGCAAGCCTGGCAGGCACTCGGTTGCCGGGATGCCGGACGTATCGACATACGCCTGGATGAAGCAGGCAAACCGGGGTTCATCGAGGTCAATCCGTTGGCTGGAATCCATCCTGAACATTCAGACCTGCCCATCATGGCAACCATGGTAGGCGTGTCCTACCTTGAATTGATTGAGACCATAATGCATTCCGCCATGAAGCGTTATGGCCTGGCTGGCCAGGCACGTACACTGGCCGCATAGCCGAGCCGGACATCTGCCGATGAAGCTGTCTCCACTGACCGTGCTGGTTTTGCACGAAGCGATCGGACCGGTTGCCCGCGCCGACGAACTCGACACGCTGATCCAGGCTGAGCAGGTTTCGGTTGCGCTCAGAAAACTCGGTTTACGGGTTTCCACCATGCGGGCCGGTCTCGACCTCGGCGCTACGCTGGCTTCGGTCAAGGCGCTGCAACCGGACCTGGTGTTCAACCTGGTTGAGTCGCTGGGTGGCGACGGAAGAATGATCCATTTCCTGCCCACACTGCTGCGTTCGGCAGACGTGCCGTTCACCGGTTCGGACGGCGACGCCATCTATCTCAGTTCGCAAAAGCAGCTGGCCAAGAAATGGATGCGATTGACTGCTATCCCGACCCCCGTTTGTATTGACGAGGACGCCGAGGGAGATGACAGTGACGGCCGCTGGATCGTCAAATCTGTCTGGGAACATGCATCCTTTGGCATGGATGACGGTTGCGTTATCGACGGCACCCGTGCGGCAAAGACCCGCATCGCCGACAGTATCGCCCGTCATGGCGGCGAATGGTTTGCGGAGCAATTTATCGATGGCAGGGAATTCAACATCTCGGTGCTGGAACGGGCCGGCCATGCGTATGTCCTGCCGATCGCGGAAATCGGCTTTTCCGGATTCCCGCCCGGCAAGCCGAAAATCGTCGGTTACGCGGCCAAATGGCAGGAGAATGCGCCCGAATACCTTGCAACACCGCGAATTTTTCCTGACCTGCCGGAAGGCCTCCATGACGCGCTCACACGGGTGGCGCAAAGGTGCTGGAAAAGCTTTGGCATGCATGGCTATGCACGCGTGGACATACGTGTCGATTCCGACGGAAACCCGTGGGTGCTGGAGGTTAACGCAAATCCCTGTCTGACCCGCGACGCGGGTTTTGCGGCCGCCGCTGAGCGAGCCGGCATAGGCTACGAGCAACTCATTGAACTAGTCGTGACCGCGGGACTGGAGACGGGCCCATCGGTGGAAACGTTGACTGCCGGACGGCCAAAGCGTATTTCTTCTGTTGGCAAAGGCTGAACAATGTTCCGTATTCACAAGGTTTTTGACGTCACCACGCCCACCAACCGCTCGATCCTCAGCCAGGCCCAGGCCATGTTGAGGGTGCAGTTCAATGCACTCAGCGAAAAGGACATTGCCAAGCTTCCGAGTCAACTGGCCAATCCGCTCAAGCACCGGTTTCATTCCATACTACTGGTCGCCGAAGACAGTGATGCAACGGTGAGGGGATTTGCCATGCTATTGCATGCACCCGACCTGAACTTTTGCTTTCTTGACTATGTTTGTACCGGCCGTGGTGAAACCGGTGGGGGTATAGGCGGCGCTCTTTATGCGCGGGTTCGCGAAGAGGCCTGGCAACTCGGCGTGCTGGGTCTTTTCTTCGAATGCCTGCCCGACGACCCGGCGTTGTCACCTGACCCGGCCACTCGCAAGCAAAATATTGCCAGACTGCGATTTTACGAGCGCTTCGGCGCACGGCCAATTATAGACACGGCTTACGAAACGCCCCTTGACGAGAACGACACCGACCCGCCCTACCTGGTATTTGACAACCTGGGGCAGGACGATAAACCTCTCGGGCGCACGCAAACCAGGAAAATTATAAGGGCAATACTGGAACGCAAGTACGCCACGGTCTGTCCGCCCGAATATATCGAAAAAATCGTCCGCTCCGTCAAGGATCATCCGGTCCGGCTGCGTGAGCCGCGCTACATCAAGACCGCCATCCCCTCAGAAGACCTCTGGCCCAGGCAACGCCGGATAGCACTGATCGTCAACGACCGGCACTCGATCCACCATGTGAATGACCGAGGTTATGTCGAGGCACCGGTCCGTATCAAATCGATCACCACAGAGCTTGACAAGACGCAGTTGTTCTCGCCGGTTCAGCCGCGCAAGTCTGGACTCGGGGTCATCGAGCAGGTGCATAAACCGGAGTTTGTCCGCTTCCTTGACAAGGCCTGCGCCAACGTGCCGCCCGGCAAGTCTGTCTACCCATACGTTTTTCCGATACGTAACCGCGCCAGGCCTCCAAAAGAACTGCCCTTGCGTGCCGGCTACTACTGCATCGATACCTTTACACCACTGAATTCAAATGCCTACAAGGCGGCGCGGGGCGCGGTTGACTGCGCACTGACCGGTGTCGAATGCCTGTTAGATGGCAGCCGGGCGGCATACGCCCTGGTAAGACCACCTGGCCACCACGCAGAATACGAGGCTTTTGGCGGTTTTTGTTATTTCAACTCGTCGGCCATTGCAGCCCATGAATTGAGCAAGTACGGCAAGGTTGCCCTGCTGGACATCGACTATCACCACGGCAACGGCGCTCAGGATATCTTCTACCGGCGCCGGGACGTGTATACGGTCTCCATACACGGGCATCCGCGCTATTCGTATCCGTATTTCTCGGGGTTTGATGACGAGAAGGGAGAAGGAGATGGCAAGGGTTTCAACCTGAACCTGCCCCAACCCGAAAATATCGATGGCGAACGGTATCGTAAAGTGCTTGTGAGCGCGCTCGACAGGATACGGAAGTTCGGGCCGCAGTTCCTCGTACTCGCGCTTGGGCTGGACACGGCCAAGGGAGATCCCACGGGGTCATTCCAATTGATGGCAAAAGACTTTCGTGAAAACGGACGGTTAATCGGCGAGTTGGGTATCCCGACACTGGTTGTACAGGAGGGTGGGTACAAAACCCAGACGCTGGGCATCAATGCGCGGCATTTCTTTACCGGGCTATGGGATACCCTGGGCATTCATGACAAACCCAACCGTAAGCACGTGGGGAAAAACTGATGTCATGGCGTAACGCACCACAACAAAGTGACACGGCGGCGGTACATGCGCTGGTGAGGGATACGGGCTTCTTCTCGGAAGAGGAACAGCTGGTCGCGGTAGAACTGGTTGAAGAAACACTCGCAAAGGGCGCCGCCAGTGGCTACGAATTCGCTTTTTCTGACGCAACGGAAAGCCCCGGGACATTACTGGCCTATGCCTGTTTCGGACCCATTCCGGCAACCGAATCCAGCTATGACCTTTACTGGATCGCGGTGACGCCGTCACAACAGGGTAAGGGGCTTGGCGGCAGGCTGTTACGGGAGGTTGAACGCAGCGCGCTTGAATCCGGGGCCAGCCAGATGTTCCTCGACACTTCCGGCCGTGATCAATATGCGCCAACCCGGGCGTTCTATCAACGTATGGGCTACCGGGTCGCCGCAACGCTGCAGGACTTTTTTGCGCCAGGCGATGACAAGGTCATTTTCGTCAAGCAGCTGGACAGCCTCTGAGCTGTTCAGGACAAGACAGGTCGTGAGTCTGAAAACCCACGGAACCACTACGTCCTGGGCCCCGGCATCACCTATAATGGGGTACGTCAACAGACCGGATCAGCTGCTTTGAACAAATCCGCGGGATCGCTAAAAATCGGACTGGCCCTGGGCAGCGGCGCCTCGCGTGGCTGGTCGCACATCGGCATCATCAAGGCTCTGCTGCGCGAGGGCATTGAACCTGACATTATCTGCGGCACTTCGGTGGGCGCAATGATCGGTGCAAGCTACCTGGCTGGCAACCTCGAAAAACTCGAAGATTGGGTGCTCAACTCGACCCGGACGGACGTTTACAGATTTTTCAATGTCAAGCTCGGCCAGTCCGGGTTTGTCGACAGCGACCGGCTTTGCCGCTTTTTGCATGAGAATGTCGCAGCTGCCGACCTGCAGATAGAAGACCTGCCCAAACCCTTCGCGGCCATAGCCACCGACCTCGAGAACGGCCGCGAAGTCTGGTTCCAGGAGGGTAACCTGGCGGAGGCGGTAAGGGCATCGATGGCCCTGCCCGGTCTGTTCCCGGCCGTGCGCCACTCAAACCGCTGGCTGGTCGACGGCGGCCTGGTCAATCCTGTCCCGGTGACCTTCTGCCGGGCAATGGGCGCGGATGTCGTGATTGCGATCAACCTGAACTCGGATGTCATCAGAAGCCGCGCCCAGATAAAACCGGAGCCGGAACCTGAGACGGAGAAGAAAAAGGGCGTATTGCAAAACCTGAAGAAGACGACGATCGAGTATTCAAGCGCGATTTTTCCGGACAACGGCAAGAAAAACGATGCACCCGGCCTGTTTGCCGCGATTACCAACTCCATCAACATCGTGCAGGACCGGATCACCCGCAGCAGGCTGGCTGGTGACCCGGCCGAGGTCGTGATATCACCGCGACTGGCGCATATCGGGATGCTGGATTTTCAACGCGCCGGAGAGGCCATTGCCGAGGGTGAGCATTGCATTCAAAACGCGATTGAAGAGATAAAGAAAGCAACGCAGCAAAACTGACGGCCCCCGGGACAGCATTACTTCAAGGTACCGGATACCTGTTTTTCCCATGCCGGCCATTATCCGCTGGCATCAATCCTGAACCGGATATGGCCCGTCTACGAAGACCTGGTCGTGGTAACCTTTAGCGCCCACCTGTTGCGAAACAAGACTTCTTGGATACCCCCCCGTTTGCAGGCATGTCAGGATATGGGCGAAATCGTACCTGGGCCGCCAGGCCAGGTCCTTCCTGGCTGCGGTATTGACGTAAACACGGTCGATTTTATCGAACATCGCCCAACCGAGCCGATTGAATATTTCGACATAGCCGGGGAATCTTTTAGCCACAACCGCCGGCGCATCGGTATTCAGATCAAGCAAATCTTCCGGCAGGAAGGGCGTGGTCGCGCTGATGATGTACTTGCCGAAACCCAGCGCCGTGGCCTTCTGCGCCGCTGCGATATGGGCGCTGACGACATCCTCGAGCTCAACCCGGCGAAACAGGAACTCGTTGGCCTTGGCATTCTCACCGTCGTAACGGTCACGTTGCAGCCTGTCATCATCTTCTTCCGGGAAAAACCGTGACGTGCGCAGGATAACGCAGTTAAGTCCGTGTTTGCGGTGAAATAACAGGCACAGGTCCTCTGCGGCCAATTTGGTCACCCCGTAGATGTTTTTCGGTATGGGCTGGATATCCTCGGTGACCCAGGCGGCGGGCGTACCTGTTGGGGGTCTCAAGGCATCGCCGAAGGCGCTGGTGGTGCTCGTGAAAACGAAAGACCCGACCCCGTGTGCCACCGCCGATTGCAGAAGCCTCAACGTACCGGAAACGTTTGTATCCACGAAGGCTTGCATTGAATGGGTAGCAACATGGGGTTTGTGTAGCGTCGCCGCGTGGTAAACAAGCTGCACACCACGCATGCATTTGTGGACAGTTTCACTGTCATCAACCGAGCCCACCACGCTGGTAAAGGCCGATCGCCTGATATCCAGGCCGGTCACATCATGACCCGCCCCAACCAGGAAGCGAACCAGCGCCTCACCCAAGTGACCGGAACTGCCAGTAACCAGAACTTTCATAACACTGCAATTTAGTTGCGCGTGATATTAATTGCAATCATTACATGACGGTCAGCGTATGCCATCAACGATCAAAAACGCTAAACCTCTGAAAACATTATTGTAAGAACATTGACATCACCGCCATTTCGTACAATAGTTGCCGGGGGTAATCCACCTGAAATACCGGGCGCAGTTCCGGACATTTCAAAGCTGTACCTTATTAATCCCTCTGCACGCAAGGAAATACAATGAAACAGGTCAAACATTCAACAAAAATTCTTATCGGTCTGATGACCATCATCGCCCTGGTGATCCTGCCAGCGTGTGGTGAGAAACAACAGGCAACGGCGCCAGTCGTCCAGAAAGCTGAGAAAGCCGAAAAAGAAACCATCGTCTGGAAGCTGGCCCAGACCTGGGGAACCGGTTTCCCCATCTTCGGCGACGCGGTTATCAAGATGGCCGACCTGGTCAAAATCATGTCCAATGGCGAGATGGAAATCCGCATCGACTCGGCCAATAAGCACAAGGCCGCTTTCGGCATCCTCGACATGGTCAACGCCGGCCAGTATGAAATGGGTCATTCAGCCTCCTATTACTGGAAGGGCAAAGACGCCAGCACGATGTTCTTCACCACCATGCCGTTCGGCATGATAGCGCCCGAACAGTACGCCTGGTTTTATTACGGCGGCGGCATGGAGTTGATGAAAAAGGTCTACGACAAACACGGCGTGTATTCCTTCCCTGGCGGCAACACCGGCAACCAGATGGGCGGCTGGTTCCGAAAGGAAATCAACACTCTGGATGACCTCAAAGGTCTCAAAATGCGTATACCCGGCTTTGCCGGCGAGGTCCTTTCCAAGCTCGGTGTCGTGGTGACCAACATCCCGCCCGGTGAACTCTACACGGCGCTTGACCGCGGCACCATTGACGCCCTGGAGTGGGTGGGACCATCCCTCGACCTCAACATGGGCTTCCAGAAAATCGCACCCTATTATTACACCGGTTGGCACGAGCCCGCGACCGAACTGCAATACCTCGTCAACAAGGAGAAGTTCGACGCCCTGCCCAAACACCTGCAGGAAATTCTGACCATCGCGATGGAATACTCCGCCTACGACATGTACGCACGCTCCTACCACGAGAGCGCCGTCAACTGGGCGTCTATCGAGAAAGATTATCCGGAAGTCCAGATACGGACATTTTCACCCGAGATCATCAACGCCATGAAACAGGCCAATAACGAACTGCTGGCCGAAAGCGCCGCCAATGACCCTGTTTTCAAGGAAATCCTCGATTCACAGAGGGCCTATATGAAGATGGCGCGTAAATGGACCGAGATCTCCGACTACGCCTATCTCAAGGACAATATCGACGAATAGGTCTTACCTGACCCCCGGCTAGCCGGGGGTCTCTTTTTGTTCTCAAGGATATGACATGCTGCTGAAGCTGGAAAAGTTTTTCGACCGCTTCTCCGACCTGATGGGCTGGATCGCCGGAATCTTGAACCTGGCGATGTTGCTCAACGTATTTTACGATTCCATCATGCGCTATTTCTTCAACACCGGTTCCATTGCGATGCAAGAAATGGAATGGCATCTCTTCGCCATGGTGTTTCTGTTCGGCATCGCCTACGCACTGAAGGAAGACGGGCACGTCCGCGTCGATATCCTCTACGACCGGTTTACGCCGCGCTGGAAAGCCGTGGTCAACATTGGCGGCGTGCTTTTGCTTCTGCTGCCCCTGAGCCTGCTGATCATCGAGGGTTCCATCTGGTACGTGACCGAAGCCTATACGTCGGGCGAGATCAGCGGCGATCCGGGTGGCCTGACCCACCGTTGGCTGATCAAGCTGGTGATCCCGACCTCGTTTGTATTCCTGATCATTTCGGCGGCCGGGTTTGTCATTCACAATATCAATATTTTCAGGGGCCTCGAAGCGCCGCGTGTACGGAGTATTGAAAATGAAATTCTGTAACGGCTGTTTTCGACGGCGGCAGATTTTACATATGCTTTTTAGTGATGCATTCACAATCAACGGCGCCGGGGCAGTCGAAACATGAGTGGTCTGATCATGTTCGCCGTGGCGCTGCTGATGTTACTGGTCGGTTTTCCCGTGGCCTTCACTTTCGGCGGCGTGGCCGTCTTTTTTGGCCTGCTGCACGAGGGTCCGGAGATGTTCTCGCTGATGCCGCACCGCATCTGGTCGATCATGAACAACACCATCCTGATGGCCATCCCGTTGTTCATCTTCATGGGAATCGTGCTGCAAAAATCCAACCTGGCCGAACGTCTGCTCGAATCGATGGGTTTTCTCTTCGGTGAGATACGCGGCGGCATCGCCATCTCGACGATCATCGTCGGCGCCCTGCTGGCCGCGTCCACAGGCGTCGTGGGCGCGAGCGTGGTCGCGATGGGTGTCATCTCGCTGCCCGTCATGCTGAAATACAACTACGACAAACGGCTTGCCAGCGGCACGATCTGCGCCGCTGGCACACTCGGGCAGATCATCCCGCCCTCTATCGTGCTCATTATCCTTGGCGATGTCTTCCAGGAACCGGTTGGCGACCTGTTTAAGGCTGCACTCTGGCCGGGACTGTCACTGGTCGGCGTTTACATTGCCTATATCGTCATCATCACGATATTGAAAAAAGACCTGGCGCCACCGATCAAGCTGGAATTGATGACCGGATCCAAGCGTCACCAGGTGTTCCAGGCGCTCAAGGCGGTCGTCCCGCCACTGGTTCTGATCATACTGGTACTCGGTTCGATCCTCACGGGTGTTGCAACACCGACGGAATCCTCCTCGGTCGGCGGTGTCGGCGCGATCCTGCTGGCAACGCTGTACGGCCGCTTCTCCGTCAAAATGATCTGGGACAGCTCACTCGAAACCGTCAAGATCAGCGCCATGGTATTTGCGATCCTGATTGGCGCCACGGCCTTTTCAATGGTGTTCACCTATACCGGCGGTGACTATATCGTCGAGGAATTCATGTTGAGTCTGCCGGGTGAAAAGTGGGGGTTTCTGATCCTTTCCATGGCCATCATCATGGTACTGGGGTTTTTTATCGATTTCGTCGAGATTTCCTATATCGTGGTGCCGATCCTCGCACCGATCGCCGCGGGCCTCGACATCAACCCGGTCTGGTACGCCATCCTCGTCGCCATGAACCTGCAAACGTCATTCCTGACGCCGCCGTTCGGTTTCAGCCTGTTTTACCTGAAGGGGGTTGCGCCGCCCGAGGTGCGAACCACCGATATCTATTACGGCGTGTTGCCATTTATCATTTTGCAGATGATTGTGCTGGGGATCCTGGTGATATTTCCCGAGTGGTTCGGGTTCTCGCCGCACTAGGAGCCTGTCGGATTTGACCGATCGTAGCGAGGGAGAGTCGATTTGGGTCAGATTTTTCGATATTTTGAGGAGAATAGCACCGCTATTTAACCAGAAAGAGCGGAAAATCTGGCCAAACTCGGTTTTTCCGCAGTAAATCATGTTAAATCCGACAGGCTCCTAGCCCGGATAATTCACCATGGATCCGGAATTTGCTTTGTCACTGGCGAATTCGAAGTCAGATGCGCTGCAAAACCGGATAGGACAAACTGTAATTTTTGCAAAAGACCATAAATGCCTGTATCACCATGAAATAAATGGACATTTGGGATTTACTCGTCCGCCTTGGTGAAATATTCGGGCTGGTAAGCTTCGCATTGTCCCCGGTATATTTTCGAATTCAGACAACGTCGGTGTATTCAATCGGCGTTGATGATTGGCGCTGAAGCCGTTGTATCAAAGACAATTTCCCCGATGCGCTCGACCGCAGTATGCAAGATGAGTAAACTGCGTCGAGTTAATATCCCTAAAGGATTTCCTGCATGTCATCTGCCGTCTCCCGCCCGCTGCTCATTTGCCTGGCTGTTCTGTTCACCGTGTCGGGCTGTCAAGACAAAGTCGAGGAATCAAAAAATACACCCGTCGCCAGTGCAGCGAACGATATCGACAAAACAGAGGACGATATCCCGCTCGGGCAACTGCCTGCCGAGGTGCGGCCTGTTGCCTATCAACTGGAATTGACCATCATTCCTGAACAGGAAACGTTCGGTGGTAAGACCACCATCGAACTGGATATAACCGGCAGCAGAGACCACTTCTACCTGCACGGCAAAAATATCGAGGCCCGCGGCGTGCAACTGACCGATGGCGTCAGTACTTTCAGCGCCGTATACGAACAGGTCGATCCTTCCGGCGTTGTCAGGATCAGCTCACCACGAGCGCTTGAAGGCAGGGTTAAGCTGGAAATCGAATACAGCGCACCGTTCAACAAGGCCCTTGAAGGACTGTACAAGGTTTCCGAAAGCGGCAACGACTACGCCTTTACACAGTTTGAGGCCATATCGGCCCGACTGGCGTTCCCCGGCTTTGACGAACCGGGTTTCAAAACACCGTTTACCACCACGTTGATCGTGCCTGAAGGCCAGGTTGCCATCAGCAATACACCCGAGCTTAGCAGTGATGTGATCGATGGTATGAGGGTCGTACATTTTGCACCGACCAAACCGTTGCCGACCTACCTGCTCGCCTTTGCGGTCGGCGATTTCGACGTAATGGAATGGTCGGACCTGCCGGCCACTGAAGTGCGCGATCATCCGCTTCCGCTTCGCGGTATTGCGGTCAAGGGCAAGGGTGAGCAACTGGCATATGCACTGCAAGGCACCAATGCCATCGTCACAGCGCTCGAGAGTTATTTCGGCACACCCTACCCGTGGGCCAAGCTGGATATCATCGCAGTGCCCGATTTCAACGCCGGGGCAATGGAGAATGCCGGCGCTATCACCTACCGCGAACCCCTGTTGCTGTTTGACGAAAACGCCACGCCCGAACGCAAGCGCCTTTACAAATTGGTACAGGCACATGAACTGGCCCACCAGTGGTTTGGTGACCTGGTGACACCGGCCTGGTGGAACGATATCTGGCTGAATGAATCCTTCGCCACCTGGATGGCCCACGTGGCCATGGACATCGCCGAACCGGATGCAAACTGGCGTCGCGACCTGCTGTCACGCGGACTTGCCGTCATGGCCGATGACTCGCTGGTCAGCGCCCGCAAGATCCGACAACCGATACTCAGCAACAACGACATCGCCAGCGCCTTCGATGGCATCACCTACAGCAAGGGCGGCGCAGTGCTTTCCATGTTTGAAAACTTTATTGGCCGGGAGGATTTTCGCCAGGGTGTGCGCAACTACATGGATGAATTTCAATACGGCACCGCAACTGCGGACGATTTTATTAGCCAATTGGGCGCCGCCTCGACCGAACAGGATCCCGGACTCGTTATCACGGCCTTCAATTCCTTTCTCGAACAGGCGGGTTTGCCGCTGGTTGAAGTCACCAGTCAATGCCGGGACGAGAACCTGAACATCCAGTTAACCCAGTCCCGGTATTTCCCCCTCGGTTCCAAAGGAAACCCGGATCAACAATGGCAAATTCCCGTGTGCTTGCGTCTCGGTTATACCGATGACGACATCAAGACATGCCTGGTGCTGACCGATCCCGAGCAAACCTTTCAACTTCCACAAGGCTGTCCTGAATGGATTATGCCAAACGCGGACAGTGCCGGCTATTACCGCTTCAACCTGAGCCGGGAGGACTGGACCAGCCTGCTCGAGGCCAGCGGCAAGCTAAACACCAATGAAATGATGGCCGTTGCCGGCAGCCTGGCGGGCGCATTCAATTCGGGTGATCTGGATGTTGGCACGCTGATGTCAATTGTCCCGCAACTCATCGCCAGCCCGGGCTGGCAAGTGGCGACCGCACCGATTGAACAGATGAATTTCATGTATGAAAAAATGGCGTCTGATGGACAGAAACAGGCTCTCGAGTCACGATTCACCGAGTTGTATTCCGGTAAATTGCAAGCGACCGGTCTGGAAACAACTGCTGACCTCGACCGGGCAAGGTTACAGAACGCCCTGGTCGGGTTTATGGCAAAAACTGCGAAACAACCCGGGCTGCGAACGCAGTTGGTCAGTATGGCCCAAGCCTACAGCGGTTTTGCAACAGATGGTGAAATCCACCCCGATGCCGTCAACCCGATCATCATCGGCACCGCGCTTATGGTTGCTGTGGACGAACTGGGTAACGACTTTGTCGATCACCTGCATCACCTGCTCACGACTTCGACCGATGCGGTGGTCCGCGGGCGGTTACTGGACGCCATCGGAAACACGAAGGACCCCGAAAAAGCAGCCGGGATTCGCGAACTTGTGTTTTCAAACGAATTGCGTGATAACGAGATTTACAGCATCCTCTTTCCGCAGGCGCGGATGCCGGAAACCCGTGACGCCACCTGGTCGTGGTTCAAGCAGAACATGGACCGCATCCTGGTGCGCATTCCCGAAGAGCGCTGGGGCAGGATGACCGCCATGGGTCAGGCGTTCTGTAGCACCGAAAAACAGGCCGAAGTGCAGGACTACTTCACCGGGCGTATCGATACACTGACCGGCGGGCCAAGAAGCCTGGCACAAACGTTGGAGGGTATCGACCTGTGCATGGCCAAGGTTAAGCAGCACAAACCGGAAATGGACGCGTGGCTGGGGCAGTAGGCCGGGTGCAGTCGCAACGGCACCCCATACGCTGTATTTCATCTGTATGAACTTGACAAAACAAATGGTCTGCGGCCTGCTGTGGCTTTTGCTTACGGTGGGTTTATCCGTGGCCTCCGAGACCGGGACAGCCGGCGATTCGGCAGCGAAAGAAACGGAACTTCCGGCCATCATTTCGGGGAGACTGTACGTGCCCTCCGCCAATCCCATGGCTGACCTCGCTGCAAGAATGGTGGTCGCAAAGGAAAACAACAATCGCTTGCTAATCGTGCTGGGCGCCAACTGGTGTCATGACAGCCGCGCGCTGGCTTCGCGTCTTTTTACGGCACCGCTGGATACGCTTGTGAATGACAATTATGAAACCCTGTTCGTCGACGTCGGTTACCTGGAGACAGGCAGGGACGTCATCACCAGCCTGGGTATCCCGGTGTACTACGCGACACCCACCGTTTTGATCGTTGACCCCGTCAGCGGCGAGGTCGTCAATGCAAACGACCGGCACCAGTGGGCCAATGCCGCCGGCATCAGCATGGCGGCATCCATTGACTATTTCCGGCAATATGAAGACGCGGCGGTGGCCGTTTCGGAGGGTGAAAATAACGCCTACCTGCAAACGCTGCTCGATGACATCGATGCGTTTGAACAACTGCAGGCCGATCGTCTTTACCAGGCGTATGCGGTCCTTGGTCCGATGCTGAAGGCTTACGAGGAAGGTGACACGGAGACCTTCCCCGACGACCTGTGGGACGAGGTTCGGGATTACCGCTACCAGGTGCCGGCTGACCTCGATGCCTTGCGCGCCGAGGCGCGTGAACAGGTGGCCTCAGGCGAAACCGGCATCGAGTTGAACTACCCGGTATACCCGGCGTTTTCCTGGGAGCTTAATTAGCCAGTGTAATTACTGCGGCGGCGCCGTGAATGACTGCAGGGACCGGTGCTTTCGTAAACCCTCACTCATCGCCCGGTTCAAATTTCAAACAGAACTGTTCATCCTGCGAATAAACGTAGTACCCATCGTCGCTTCCAGCACCCTCGACGATGACGCTATCGACATTGCCAGACATTGTTCCGGTTTTCCCGCGCGACAACATGGCGCCTTCCGGGACATTGTGCTTTTTGACGTAATTCGCCCAGGCATCCCTGTCATTTTTTTCAATTTTCTGATTCGCCCTGGTTGCGTTGCGAAGAATGATTGAAAAATTAGTGTAATTAAACTCGTAGATACGCCGTTGGCTCATAATTCCACAAATTGTGCCGATTTGCTGGGATATGACGAGAATATAGCAATTTCCTTTGTAACAAAAGCAGGGATTTTCAAGCGGTAATCGGAAATCCGGCGAACCGTGACGGGTACCACTGAAGTTTAACCGCTTCAGGCTATCGAATCTGCATGAACACAAGGGTCTTAAAATGTGCAGTAGCTGAAAACAGGCCAGGTAACCTGGGCGCTGCTTGACGACATCAACACGTTCCAACAACTACCGATGGTCGCGTTTACCCGCAACGGATCGGAATACGAGCTTTAAAGCTTGTTCGCCAGGCCAAAGCTTTCCGGAAGCAACGCCTCGTGCCTGCGTGACTGCTTCCACCAGTGTGTCCCCAGAACGCTCACGACCAGCGTTGACAAGGTGACTGCGTAGACACCGGCGCCGATCAGACCCAAAACATGCAACAATCCAATCAAACCGGGGAACAGTACAGTGATTGCAATCAGGTTGACGCGGAGCACGAGGCCGGGTCGCCCCGCCGCCTGCAGTGCGGATCCCAGCGGAAACCCCAACAGGCCGATGAGTTGGGCTGCCGCGATCATTACCAGCACCGGGTAGGCCTGTCCGAAACCCTCCCCGCCAATCCATTCAAGCAGCAGGTCACCAAACAACACGTAGATCAGAAAAAGCGGCGTCCCAATGATGGCTGCAACCAGTCCACTGCGCACAACAACCCGCCGCAGCCCCAACAGGTCATTGTCCCTGACCAGCCTGGTTAACTCCGGATAAACCGAGCCAACGAGGACGATGACGGGCTGTGCCAGCAACATCCCCAGGCGAAATGCAACGTGATAAAGACCCACCGCCATGGGTTCAAGCACCAGGCCCACCGCAAAAGGCGTTATGCGGGGGCTGATGTCTTCAAGCGATTTGTTGAGTTTTGTAGCGATCGAGAAACGCCAGATATCGGGGTATATTCTGCTGATGCCCAACGGTGAAACAACTGTCAATTTCAGTAAGCTCCTGCGGCGCAGCTCAATGAGCGCAAACAGCCACATGAAACCTGCTTCAGCGAGATTGGCCAGCAGCCAGGCATACACGAAACCGGACAGGCCGGTATCGCTCAAATATGCCACGACAGCACCTGCAAGACGGACCAGTCCGGCGAGTGCCTGCTGTATTGCAAGCGTATTGAATCGCTCACCCAGGTAAAGGATTGCGGCAGGTGTTGACCGGGCCGAGCTCAATGCAGCCAGGCTGAATACCAGCAAGACCGGCATCAAGCGCGTGGGGATACCGAGCAGCGGAGCAACCAGGGGCGCGACAGCCGCAGCCAGCATTACCGCGGCAACTCCACTGCACAGTTCAAGGCAAATGGAAAAGCTCAGCAGTTTCCTGAACTCCATGGAGTCCGCGTTTTCAAACCCGGGAGAGCCAAAGCGAATAATGGCGTACCAACCGGGAAAAACGGTCAGGTCACCGATGGTCACCACCACGAGATTGATCAGAATGAGTATGCCGAACTGTGCCGCGCCGAGCGTTCTTGCCGCAACAGCGAGATACAGCAGGCTGACTAAGCCAGCCAGAATTCTCCCTCGGAACAGGGTGCCCGCTACCGTATAAATACGCCGGATTGATTCATCCTGAAACCAACGCCGCAGCGCAGCAAACCCCAAATGCTTCAAAAATTCTCTCTCGTTCCAACCTCGATCGATCGTTGATATTTCAAAAAAGGAACATGTTTCAGCGGCTTAATTCAACAGTCCCGCAGTTCTCGTGTCGTAAGCAAACTGCACCCTGGCCGGTTTCCTGATCGGCGTCCTGGATGGGCTTTGTTTGATTCCGGGGTGTTCCTGGATATAGTGTTGGATTGCCGCTGCAGCCCGGCTGGAGGCACTGATTTCCTTCGAATCAAAGGTCTCGCGGATGGCGTCCAGTTGGCGCTCGATAAAGTGGTCATGAAAGGCCACGGGATAACTGTTCAACAGGCTGTCAAGCGCAGTAACGGAGTCGACAACGGTGCCGAGATTCCAGTGTTTGTAGTTGCTGTTATTTTCCCATTTTGCTGCATGACTGTTCAAAAACACACACGGGCGTGGTTGGATGAGAAACTCGTATACCTGGCTTGAGACATCACCCAGGTAAACATCGGCGGCCAGCGTGTACGACATGTCGACACTACGGGAACTACCCGTGTCGATATGGATATTGGGCAAATCAAAATACTTTGCGGGGATGGTTTTTGTAAGCCGAATACTTTGACTTTGCAGCGAGACATGCGCCCTCTTTTTGAAAAGCATGACGTGTGGCGCGAGTATAAGATTAAGCTGCGGCCTGGCTGCGAAAAACTCGAGTATGTCTGCGCCAAACCGGTACCACGATGAAAGTTTTGCATCGAAGTGCGGGTTATATACCACTGTAAGGTTGTTGTTATCAAAAAATTTTTTCCTTTTGCAACCGAACGCTTCGACCGCATCGAATTTCGGATAACCAACCACTTGGTGGTTGTCCGGACGTATCAGTTTCTGACGCAGCATCCTGTCGCGAATTTTGGAACCGGCGAGCAACACGTAATCGAAGCGTTTGATTTCCTTTCCAAACCCTACGGCGCGGTCACCCGCGCCGTGCGGGAACAGGATCAATGGCGTGTTGTTCATTTTGAACATGGTTTTTAGCAGGGTACTTGTCATCTCGGGAACAACCAGGCAATCAAAGGTTGAGAAATAACTACTGAACCGTTGCAATACCATGATGCGTTGTGCCGGCAATACCTTGTTGAGCGACCTTGAAAACCGTTGCAGCCTGGCAGGAAGCTCGAGCAACTCTATGTCAATATTTTTGCTATTGGCGCCTTTTACGATGTGTTCAATGGCCTCGGCCTGGGCGACGGATGACACCAGTGCCGTGATGGTGGATTCCGGGTCAGTTTTGCGCAGTGCCAGCATGATGGGGGCGATGTGTGCCACCTGGTGCACCTCATCATGATTAAACAGAAATCCATATTTTAACTGTGGCATATTGGTTGCTTATCCATCTGCTGCGATTTGATTGAATACAGCCACGGCTTTCGCGCAGCGTTATTTCCTTAGACTGTGCATGCAACACAAATCATTCAATCTGATCCATCAATATCAAATCCTCCACGAACGATATTGTGAAAAAAAGCCATACCCGGCCGGGAAACGTTTACCGTCAGCACCCCTGCGAATGATTTTTTGAAATTCGCAGTCCAACAGCCTTGATATGCGCTATCTGTGTGATGTCAATGCACACATCAACCCCAGATGTCATCAGAACAATCCCCCGGAAAATGGAAGAGCTGTGGAAGGAATCAAGCAATTAATCAGATCGACATCCCCACTGACCTTGCTGATTACAGGCCTGTCGATCGTTTATGCAATTGGCCTGTTTAATCACGCCCTGATTCCTTCCATGGAACCGCGCTTCGCCGAGGTAATTTCCGAAATGATGGCCGCGGGCGAATACCTGATTCCCATCAAAAACGGTATTCCATATGTGGAGTACCCACCATTGTTGTATTGGCTCGCTATCATCTTTGTAAAGCTCGGTCTGCCGGTCGAAGCTGCGATCCGCTTGCCCTGTTATATTTCCCTGATCGTTTGGATCCTGTATCTCTCCAGGTTGCAAACACTGCTTTTCAGAAAATGGCCAGCCCATATCATGCCCATCCTCGGCGCCGCATTGCCGGCGATTCTGTGGCACTTCTTTACGGCTCAAACAGACCCGCTCCTGATCACGGGCGTGCTGGTCAGTTTTGTTGGTTTCACCGCATTGCGACTCGGCCAAAATTGCGGTCATTTCCCATGGTCGCTGTGGTTGGGGATTGCCCTTGCATCGGCTGCAAAGGGGCCGGTCGGAATTGCCTGCACGCTGCCGGCCATGATGCTGGAAATATTGCTTGCCTCGGTGTTTAACCGTCAGGCCGGCACCGCAGGAAGCGCATTCATGTTTGATTTCCTGATCCAGTTGAAATCCCTGGCCTGGGTCCGCGGGCTTTTGTTGCTCTTGTTGACGCTGATACCCTGGTATTTGGCATCCGCCTACTACTATGGCTGGGACTATATCCGGGCTGTTTTTGTTTACCAGAATTTCGGACGTTATCTGAGCGGGTTTGGCGGTCACGAGCAACCATGGTGGTACCACTTCCAGTCGGTTCTGGTCGGTCTCCTGCCCCTGTCAATCTTTATTCCCGCCGGTTTATGGGCCGTGCTGAAAAAGCTGGATAAATTTCCCCAGAGGCTGGTGTTTAGCTGGGCGGTTTATACATTTCTGTTCTTTTCGCTTTCCGTATCCAAGCAGGGGAAATATATCCTGCCCGCAGCGCCGGCTTTTCTGGCGCTCGGTATTTTTGGCCTGGCGAGCCTGTCGAAACTGCCGCTGGAACATTCCATTAAACGATTCAGGGTGTGGGCAGTAGCACTGATGCTCTTTTGGAGCACGGCGGTGGTGATATTTCTGCCTTTATACTCCGGACATATCGCACATGTTGATGGTTTTGCTGTCATAAAAAACAGCATGGCCCGTCAGCCGGGTAATCTGGTACATTTCAAATGGCCGAGATCACTGACCCTGTATGAATTGGGCGCGCCGATGGACTATGTAAAATCCAGTCGGGAGTTGTATCAAAAAATTCATTCGGGTGCGATAAACGAAGGTGATTATCTGCTTGTCGGGGATGCGGACCTGCCGGGACCCGATGAAACAGATTTGACCGCGACGGGTAAGCTCATACCATTTCCGTCGGCACCGTGGTTTGAACATGTATTAACTGTTAATGCGAAGGAGAAGGTGCAACTATTCCGGGTCTTGCCCGGTGCCAGCCGGTTAGCTGTTCCAAACACACCTGAATTTGCGCCCGTCAACTGGAGGGATGCCAAATTTGACACAGATTGACCGTGCAATTCCGGTATAAAGGACCAAAATTTAACACTTTATGAATGATTTTTTTTCAATTGCAGTCCAACCACATACACAGCCAAAAAGTGCTTCGTGCCGACTTATATAAACGATAGAAAGCGGGCGCGAGAACTCCTGGCCGGGGACGAGGATGACTTCAAGCGTTTTTTTGAGGACTACTTCCCCCGACTGTATCGCTTCGCGGTTGAACGATTGTCAGGCGACAGGCAAGCGACACAGGAAGTTGTCCAGAGCACATTGTCGAGGACATTGCTGAATTTACACAAGTACAGAGGCGAATCTGCACTGTTTACATGGATGTGTTCAATTTGCAAAAACGAGATTTATGATTATCTGAAAGCGCGGTCAAGATACAAACAGACGGTCATTTTGGAAAGTGAATTGCCTGACAAGGACTTTATATTGCAGTCGCAGGATGCGACTTCACCGGATCAGCCGGAAGATATTTATCAGCGTGATCAAACGACCAGGTTGATCCACAAAGTTTTGGACAATCTGCCACCAGATTATGGGAACGTTATAGAGTGGAAATATATTGACGGTCTTTCTTTGAAGCAAATCGCCAAGCGGCTCAACATGAGTCATGCGGCCACACAATCGATTTTATTTCGGGCCCGATTGGCTTTTCAGAAACACCATGGCGAAATTGCATGAATATACTATACGGATAAGCTTGAGGGCGACAGCGCACTGCTCGTGAAAATCAGTAAAGAAGAAAACATCGAACCCGGTAACGACCCGCTTGAGTCGGTGTTCCGGAACGTCGTCGCCAGGCCAAAACCACCTGCCGATGTCAAGCTGGCCGTCTACCGGCATACGCTCGATGACTGGAAGACATTGCGCGCCAGTCGAAAGCGTAAAAAGCGCATCGTTTATTGGTCCGTAGCCGCCTCGATTTTGATGGCCATACTGGTTCGCCCGTTGCTATTCCAGCCACAGGGCTTAGCCGGGGACGCGGGAGCGCTGGGTTTTGTCGAAAACCAGCTTGGCAACGTATCCGTTTTTGAAGATAACGGGCGTGTTCAACCAGCCTCTTTCGACAGCGGTAATTACGTGTTTCCGGGACAATCTCTTTTGACTGCTGCCAATTCCGGAGCGTCGATTACCTGGGGCGCGGGAAACTCGATTCGAGTTGATCAGAATACAGAACTCCATTTGCGTTCGAAATCCGAAATCGAACTGGTCGCAGGGAAAATCTATGTGGACATCCCACACGTCCGTGGCCAGGACCAGGAAGCGTTGAGTGTCGTGACGCGGTTCGGTTCCATAGCGCATATTGGAACGCAGTTCATGGTTTCGACCGATGCGGACAGCGTGGAAGTCAAAGTGCGTGAAGGTTCGGTATCAATTGACAATAACGACCAGGTTTTTATCACACAAAAAGGCCAGCAGACGACACTGGGTGAATCCAACCAGGTCAGCCATACAGCGATATTGACCTACGGTCCTGACTGGCAGTGGACAGAAGAACTCGCACCGGCCTTCGTGCTGGAGGGAAAAACCCTGGATGAATTTCTTAACTGGGTTGGCAGGGAAACGGGCAAGGACATCCTGTTCGACACAAAAGAGGCAGAAGATATCGCCCGCAATACCGTCATGCACGGAAGCATTGACGACACACCGTTACTGGCAATGGATATTGTTTTGCAAACCAATGAACTTTCCTGGCATCAACAAGACGGCACAATTTTTCTCTCAGCAGGCGAATAGTTTCCAACCCATCACCGTTGGCCCTCTCATCCCATGCAATTGCACGTGACCTGATCGCGATCGTTTAAGCCGCGCTTGAATGATTCTTCGCGCGCCACAGTCCAACCATTCAACATGCACAACACAATCGTTGCGCATTCCATTGAAGCAACCGAACCGGGCAACGGAATTCAAATATGGTGTTTGGGATAACGAAAAACTCGTTTTATGCCGTCGTGGCCGCATCGCTAATTCTGTTGCTGTGGTTCGGCATGCTGGGCCACCGCGACCTGTTTGACCCGGATGAAGGCCGGTATGCCGAAATTCCTGCCGCGATGGTTGATTCCGGCGACTGGCTGACACCACGTCTGAACGGTCTCAAGTACTTTGAAAAGCCCGTCCTGCAGTACTGGGGCACGGCCGTCATATATAAACTGCTGGGTAAAAGCAACGCCACGGCCCGCCTGTTTACGGCGCTGATGGGACTGACCACGGCGCTGTTTGTCATGTGGGTCGCATTCCGGCTATACGGAAAAAGAGCAGCCGCCTATACGTTTCTTATCACCATCAGCAGCATGATGGTCGTCACGTTTGCGCATCTTCTGACATTGGATATGTCTCTTACTGCGTTCATTATCATTGGAATCGGCAGTCTTGTGATCGCTCAGACAGACCGCGATGACGACAAGCGAACCCGGAACTGGATGCTGGTGGCCTGGGCCGCGCTCGCACTCGGTACGTTGACAAAAGGGCTGATCGCAGTGGTTCTGCCCGCGATCTCAGTCCTGGCATACAGTATCTGGCAACGCGACACGGACTTGTGGAAAAAGCTGCACCTGTTCAAAGGTGTTCTGCTCTATGTGCTCATTGCAGCCCCATGGTTCGTCGCCGTGAGCTATAAAAACCCGGAATTTGCAAAGTTCTTTTTTATACACGAACATTTTGATCGCTACACAAGCCAGGTTCACGGTCGTGAGGGACCTGTTTACTATTTCATTCCATTCCTGATACTTGGGGTCTGTCCCTGGCTAATAACCAGTATAAAATCCATCATCAGACCGGGCTTCTCATGGGCGCCATGCAACCCGGGCGCCTTTAATCCCGAACGGTTTCTGTGGGTCTTTGTGATCGTCACATTTATCTTCTATTCCTTGGGACAATCAAAGTTGCCGGCTTACATTCTTCCCATCTTCCCCGTCATTGCGGTTATTTCAGGCGGGCAGATATCCCGCACCGGATCGGCGGATGGTGACCGCTGGATATTGTTTGGTTTGGGTCTGGCTTTGGTGCTTCTTGCATTGAACCTGGAAAGCGTCGCTACCAGGCTCTACCCGCTATCCGGCTGGTTGGCTTACCAACCGTGGCTGTTGGCGAGCGGCCTGTTGTTCTGGCTTGCGGCGGCAACGCTCTTTGTATTCAAAAAGACGCCGTTAAACGCCTTTGCGATAGCCGCGGTTTTATCCCTTGCGTCAATGCAACTGGTCAACCTCGGTCTGAACTCCCTGTCTGAATCACGATCCAGCCGCAAGCTTGCCGATGCCATTACCTCATCCGTCCCGGACGGCACACCGGTTTTCTCATACCGGACATTTTCCAAATCCGCGGCATTTTACCTTGGTAAACCCATCAAAATGGTTGATTATTCGGGAGAACTGAAACTGGGTATCGACTCGGAACCAGACAATTACATTGGGAGTTTCGACGAATTCGAAAAAACATGGCGGGCGCTTGGAGCGGCGGCGCTGATTGCCAACATCGATGCCATTGATAACGAGCACCTCAAAAAATTGCATGGATCCGTCGTTTACGAGGGTCCCGGCAGGATGGTTATCATCAAGCACCCGATTGCTAATCCATCGCGAAGACTGACAATTGCCGGTGCACCGTGAAGACAGGCCAGGACCATTTATATCCGTATGTACTTTCCAGTGAGCGTATACAACACCTGAAACGTGACAAATGCGTTGCACTGAGCATATTGATACCGGTGTACAACGAACAGGAGGTTTTGCCCCTGCTGTTTGAGCGTCTCTACCCGGTACTCGATGCGCTTGCTCGAAGTTACGAAGTCCTTTTTGTAAACGACGGCAGTTCAGACAATTCTGCAGACATCCTTGCCCGCCAATTTGAACGGCGCCCCGATGTTACGCGGGTCATATTTCTGAGCTCGAATGCCGGTCAGCACGCAGCCATTATCGCCGGTTTTCAACATGCCAATGGGGCTTCGATCATTACGCTGGATGCAGATTTGCAAAACCCGCCCGAGGAGATTCCTGCGATCGTTGACGAGGTGGACAAGGGTTTTGACTATGTCGGGACCATCAGGGCATCGCGCAATGACAGGGCCTGGAGACATATCGCCTCCCGCCTGATGAACGCCTTGCGTGAAAAAATCACCAATATCCGCATCACCGACCAGGGATGTATGCTCAGGGCCTACAGCAGGGACATCGCCCTTGAAATCGCGCACTCAAATGAGTCCAGAACCTTTATACCCGCGCTGGCTTACCTGTACGCTGCGAGACCCGGGGAAATCACTGTCGCACACGAACAGCGTGCAGCCGGCCGATCCAAGTATTCACTATTTAAACTGATCCAGCTTAATTTCGACCTGGTTACCAGTTTTTCAACCGTTCCACTGCAAATGATTTCTTACACTGGTATCGTCGTATCGATCCTGTCGCTGTTGTTTGTTGTCTATCTCGCCGTGCGCAGGATATTCCACGGTCCGGAGGTCGAAGGCGTATTCACACTCTTCGGCATCACCATCTTCCTGATGGGCCTATTGCTGTTTGCAGTAGGAATGTTGGGTGAATACATCGGTCGCATCAGTAGCCTGGTCCGTAAGAGAAAGCGGTTCCGCATAGCGAAAGTGCTCGAATCAGTTGACCATTCAGAGTTTTCTGCGACAGATATGCATTCTGCCAAGTTTGCCAAAAAAGCGTAGTACGCCCGCAGCCAAACCCATCGAAAGCTTCCCCGTTTCCCGTTGCATTGGAAACACCTGTTTTCCCGCAGCTGTGGACAGGTACCCAGGGTAAATACTGTAAACTTTGCAGATTATAGATCCCGGCAGAAGGACCAATGGCGGAAAAGGCGTATTTCACTACCCTGACCATAATTGCAGTGTTGCTGTTTACCGGCTGTCTTTTCCCCGACACCTGTTTCCCGGCAAATCCTGGCGGTCAGCAGGCGCCTGCATTTCAAGGCAGGCCCGTGCTCGAGGTATTGCAAAAATACACGAAGCAGGGCATCAATCTCATCTACAGCACCGATTACATTCCAGCCACGATGTTGGTTGTCAATGAACCCGTCAGCCGCGAACCGCTGCAGGTCATTGAGGAAATCCTTTACCCCCACGGACTGAAACTCAAAAATGTGGACGGCCGATACCTGGTCGTTAAATCTAACAATGACACGGATGGGATACAAAAGCCCACGTTACTGGTGATCATACGCAACCACGCCACGCTGCCATCGGCAGACGACTTATTGATCACGGCCGATCCTGAAATAACCCGCCTCGAAACACTTGGCCCGGGTCTGTATGAGTTATTTCCCGCCAAAGCAGGCGAATATGAGATCGACGTGCAATTACCGGGGTACGGTACAAGCAGGTCCGTCGTCAATCTCGAAGGTAATGAAACCCAATCATTGGTTATCAACTTGCGGCCAGGTCCACCGGAGATCGAAACAATTACCGTCTCCGCGAGTCGATACGTGTTGCGCTCCGACACACGCTTCATCATCGAACAAACCGCTATCCAGGCATTGCCCCATTCCAGTGAAGACCCGATCCGTGCCGTGCAACGGCTACCGGGGATTGCGTCGAGCGGGTTCTCCTCCCGGTCCTATTTCAGGGGAGGACTGCTGAACGAATCAAGTATCTACCTCAACGGAGCGAAGTTGCTCGAGCCTTTTCACATTCGGGATTTTCATAGTATTTTCAGTACGATAGACGCCCGTACCATATCCAGCATCGAAGTCTACACGGGCGGCTTACCGCTTGAGTACGGAGATGATATGAGCGGTATCACGATGTTGGAGTCAAAAATACCCGAAAATGCCTTGCACACGGAACTGGGGCTGAGCTTTTTTTATACCTCGTTGCTGAATTCAGGTTCCACCAGGGAATCCCGCTATGACTGGTTGGTATCTGCCCGGCGAAGCAACCTGAATCTCGTCCTCGACCCGGAGTATGGCGACCCGGAGTATTTTGATGTTTTTGCCAGCCTCGGATTTAACCCCAGCGACAATACGCGAATATCGCTCAACGGTTTGTTTACGGACGATGCCATCACCATTTTCACCGAATCCAATCCCGATGAGCTGGAAAAGTCCGTCAGCCACACCAATGGCAAGTCTGCCTGGTTAAGAATGGAAAACAACCGGGGTAGCAGGCTGTCGGCAGACACGACCGTTTCATCAAGCTTTTTTTCAAACAAGCGCACAGCTACGGTCAGGGACATTTTTGAAATGGTCGCGGATGTTCACGATTACAGGGAAATACGTATAAACGCCCTGCGCCACTCAATGCGTTTTGAGAGCCCAAACGGCCACCTGTTACGCTGGGGCCTGGAATTCAGCCATCAAAGCGCAGTGTACAGCTACGATGGCCGGGCCGAATACTTCGGAGTCGCCAAAATCTATCCGGGTATTAAGAACCCCGTAGCGTACCAGATCAATACGAATCCGAACGGAAACACCTATGCGGCATTCCTTTCAGATCGATTTAAGCTCAACGATCATTTTTCATTTGAGCTTGGTTTGCGCTGGGACAAACAAACCTATACGGAACCGAACTACGCCAGCCAATTGAGCCCCCGGGGAAGCATGCGCTATTCTTTTGGGCAGCATAAGAACCTGCGTCTCAGTATCGGCAGGTTTTACCAGTCCCAGGCCATCGATGAACTCCAGGTCGAAGACGATATCGACCACTTTTTTGCACCCCAGTATTCAGACCAGATTGTTGCCGGTTACGAGTGGATGACGCCAGCCGGCTATAAATTCCGGGTGGAGGCTTATCACAAAAAATACAATCGACTCTCACCCCGATTTGAAAATCTTTATGACCCCAAGCAAATGGCTCCGGAATTTCAGCCCGATCGGGTCCGGCTGGATCCGGCATCTGCAAGAGTGAGGGGGGTGGAGTTCAGCGTTGAATATGGTTTGAACGAAAACTTCAGCTGGTGGGCATCCTATGCACTTTCCAGGGCGACCGATTCCATAGATGGCCGTTCCGAACTGCGAAGCTGGGACCAAATGCACGCGTTGCAGTTAGGCCTGGGATGGGAAAGGGGCGCCTGGGAAACCGGTTTTACGACCAGGATACATACGGGCTGGCCGACCACCGGGCTGGAGATTTCTTACCCGGATGATTCCGTTTACCCCGTTCTCGCACCCGGGCCACGCAATGCACAGAGATACGGCACATTTGCAAACCTGGATTTTCGCATCAGCAGGCAGTTTGACGTCCGCATAGGACAATTGACCGGATTCCTGGAAGTCACCAATACCACCAACCGGGACAACCCCTGTTGTACCGATAATGGTATCGAGGCGGGTGCGAACGGGGAGATAAACATCATTCAACAAACCGAATATTGGTTTCCCATCATTCCGTCGATTGGTGTGCTCTGGGAGTTTTGATGACACCGATCCCGGGTTTTATGCCGGCACCCTTGGCACTGTCTTCTTAGAACTGTCTTCTTAGAACTGTCTTCTCAGAACTGTATTTTTACCACCGTCATCCCGGCGCAGGCCGGGATCTCCATAAGTTTTGCAGAGCGTTCTTTTTAGGACTCTTCTAAGATCACGGAAATGGTGTGAGGTCCCGGCCTGCGCCGTCATGACACTAAACTTCAACGCATCTGCAGCACGACAAGCGTCTCAAAATGGGCAGTGGCTGGAAACAGGTCCAGTAGCTGTATGGCTTTAAACCGGAAACGCGTCTCAAGTCCCTTGAGGTCGCGGGCCAGGCTGGCGGGATTGCAGCTGACATACAACACGTAACGGGGTTTGATCTTTTTCACCCAGCGATCAAGATCGGGGAAACCCCGGCGTGGCGGATCGATGAGCAGGGCATCAAAATCCGCACCACCCACCCTGCGCATGAAGTTAGGCAGGGTCTGATCTGCATACACGTCCATCTGATAAAAATCTCCGGGGATCTCATTACCCGCAGGATCGGTGTAATTGTCGATCAGCACGCGTTCGCCACCCGCTGCGGCAAACGCATCCGACAGGTTGCCGTTACCCGAGAAGACATCCAGCAGACGCTTCACCTCCAGGGCTTCAATCTGTGCTTGTACGCGGGCCTTGAGCGCCAGATTCATTGCATCAAATACCTGGGAAAAACCGCCATGCGCATAGTTCCCGTCCCACAGGATACTGACCTCGCCCGACCTGAAATAGAGTTCACAGTGACCGTGGCCCGGGTGATCCTCCAGCCAGTCACCCGTGTAGAGCCGGTTAAAGGCGGCCTGCAGCTCCGGCCGCATGATTTTGCATTGCGGCACCTCGAGGACCTCGTTGCTGACGGTATCCAGCATGCCGATGTACTTATGCCGGTAATGCAGTTGCACGCGGTTGCGGTAGCCGAGGCGGTGGGGTGCGGGGACCACCTCGATGCTTTCGCCGTCGACCCCAAGGGTATCGAGGTAACGCTGCAGGGTCGTCTTTTTATAGCCCAATTCGCTTGCATACCCGGTATGTAAAAACTGGCACCCTGGACACTGGTCAAAATGAGGGCAATCGGTTTCGATACGGTTGTCCGCAGTGCTGCGCAGGCTCTTCAGACGCGCAAACTGTACCCCCTTGGTGCGTTTGTACACGGTTGCGACACCGCTTTCACCCGGCAGTGTCCCGGGCACAAAAGTAATGGCCCCGCCGAGCTTTGAAACCCCCTGCCCGAGCGGATCGATATGATCAATTTCAAAATCGACATCACGTGGCTGGGTTTGTGGCCTATTTTGCGGCTTGTGTGCTCGACGCTTCATGTTGTTCAGAATAGCAAAACCGGTGACAACCGGTCGGATTCAATTTCTCCACCCATATATGCACCTCCAACAGCGCGCTCCGAACTACTCTATAAGCACCGTCCCGGCGCAGGCCGGGACGGTGTCACGTTCAACATTCAAGCTGCTAGCAGCCTGTCGGACTTGACCGATCGTAAGCGAGGGCAAGGTGAATTGATGCGCAGCATCAAGAGAGGGTGCCCTGGGGTAAAAGCCGACTTGAGTCAGATTTTTCGATCTTTTGAGGCGAATAGCACCGCTATTTAACGAGAAAGATCGGGAAATCTGGCCAAATTCGGATTTTCCGCACGACCACATGGATGTGGGAGGGATTAATCAGCGACTGACACGCTTTAAGATGGCCCTTAACCACTCTGTTGAGGTTTTTGCTCCACCCATTGCCGGTCCAATCAGTACCGCAGACCTTAGCCCGAATATTGCACCAGTCGGCATCGGGCCTCACTGTATCTAATTGAATCGATTGACCTAAATGGAATTTTTGTTGATGAATCCCAGGGTACACTTTGTACCCAACCCGAAAACCAGGCGCCGTATCAACCACAACCGTGAAGGTTTCAGTTCGATGCCGATGACAAACATTAAGGAGCACGACACCCAGTTCGGCCAGTTGGCCGATTTCAGCTTGCTTGTCGATGAGGTGCAGTATCGATGGTCAAACAACAACGCCGGCTATCTAGAACCCAAGCACGGTGCCGAGCTTTGCGAAACGGGACAATGGCACAGCGATGACCGCCGCCGTCAGAAGAATAATTACGTCTGTAAGATCGTCCATACTCATGTTGCGAATGCCGGGGCATTCAACCACATATGAGTCATAATACTCGCGGCATAACCAAGAACAACGGCCCACGCCCATTTCAGATGCGCGAAGAAGGTATAAATACCGCGTGCCTGCCCCATGACAGCAACCCCGGCAGCGGAGCCAATTGATAACATCGAACCCCCGACGCCAGCGGTCAAGGTGACCAACAGCCACTGACCCTGATTCATATCCGGGTTCATCTCCAGCACCGCGAACATGACCGGGATGTTGTCAACAATGGCAGAAGTGATGCCGACCAGGATATTGGCAGTGGTGGGCCCAAGACCCCCATACACCAACTCAGACCCCACTGCGAGGTAACCAAACGCACCCAGGCCACCAACACACATAATAATGCCGTAGAAAAACATCAGGCTATCCCACTCCGCACGCTGCAAGTTACGGTATATATCGTAGATGGGCCGTGTAGCCTATTGATTCTTCTGTCTGGCTTTGAATCGATGGACAGCGCTGCGCCCATGAGCATGGATTTTGCGATGTATGCATAGCGTTCATCGCGACGTTGCAGGTAATAACCAAACAGTTTCAGGAAACCCAGGCCGGTCATCATTCCCGCCACCGGCGGAAGATGCAGTAAATTGTGAGCGGTTACCGCCATGGTGATGGTCAACAGGAACAGGCCGACCACGACCCATGCACCATGTTTCAGCTTCGGCCCTGCCTTCAAGAGGTTCCGGCTGAACTTTCGGCACGGCAAAACTCAGTATCGAATGCCACCACCAGCCAATTCACCATTGCCGGGACAAACAAGGCAAAAAAACCGGTGAAATCAATGATATTTTTCTGCCATACCATCAATGTCGTGATATCACCGAATGGACTGAAAACGCCCCCGGCGTTGGCTGCAACCACGATATTGATACAGGCAATGGCGATAAACTTGTTATTATCGCCACCCACTGAAATTACCACGGTCACCATCAGCAGGGCGGTGGTCAGATTGTCAGCAATCGGTGACAGGCAAAACGCACACAAACCCGTGAGCCAGAAAATCTGGCGGAAGGAAAAGCCTTTTACCACCAGCCAGTCGCGTAAAATATCAAATACGCCACGCTCCTCCATCGTGTTGATATATGTCATGGCGGCGAGCAAAAACAGAAACAGTTCCGCAAACTCCAGCAGATCGTGTTTAAAAGCCACGCCTGCGCCGAGCGGATCTCCTTGCTGAATAAATGCGATTGCCACCAGCAGCCAGATGAGTCCGGCTGCAACCATGATCGGTTTTGACTTACGCAGATGGATGGCTTCCTCGCTGATGATCAGCGCATAAGCTGCGAAGAAGACTGCCACGGCAAACATTCCCAGCCAGGTGCCAGTAAGGTCCGTCATCTCACCTGGGGTGGAAGTGACTGCCAAAGCCATGACCGGCGCACTAATACCTATCAGCAGCATCAGGGCCCAAACCAAATTTGACAGACCCCGGTTTCCGGATAATTTCACGCTTACCTGCTATTCGACGCTTTATTCGTGTGTTTTCCATAAATTGGATAAAGCCGAAACGGAAAAGTGTCCGCATGGCCACCACCAGCAGGGCGCCGCCAACAAAAATCATGACATCGGACATCGCCGCACCAATGAAAGCAAATTGCTTGAAAGCCGAAGCACTTACTTCCAGCGCAATACCCATGATGAGAAACTTGGTGGGATCAACATCTGCCGATATTCACCAATCCAACAAACACACCAAACAACGCCAATCCCACGGGTAGCCATGGATGCTCAAAGCCCATTCCCGCTACAAATGCGAAAATGATTCCAAGCAAAAAAAGTACATGTCCAAACTGTTGCATGAGCTCTTCCTCCTCCGTTTGACATCAAACCTCTGGGAGTCTTATTCTAGCATTTAATACGACATTTCTGTCACGTTACGGATGTCGGTTATCGATTGAAATAAGAGAGATATGGACAACATCAACAACAACATTGCAAACTGGTCTTTTTTTAGCAATAACGCACATGTGCTCGTCTGCCTGAACCATAAACCGCAACCCACTTTGCGCGAAATAGCAGTTCAGGTTGGAATTACCGAACGCGCGGTACAGAGGATATTGTCAAAATTGATTACAACTGGTGTCGTAGATGTCAGCAAAGAAGGCCGACGGAATCGTTATAAACTGAATCTTGATCAGCCTTTGCGTCACCCACTGGAGTCCCATAAAACAATTGGCGAAGTTCTAAGATTGATAGGCGACGAACACTGGTAGAAGAATGAAATGACAGCAGCTTCATTCGTCTGACCGGCATTTAGAAAGCACAAGGCTTAACGGAGACTTTCATGAGCATTTATAAGCGAATTCTGCTTGCAACCGACTTTAGCGACATCAACCTGATAGCTGTGAAGCGGGCCGTACATCTCGCAAAACAGGACAACTGCGAGCTATTAATTTTGCACGTGATAGAACACTTTCCGCTGGACGATGGCCCCCTCGCCTCCGTATTTCAATATAACCCCGAAATCAAGGACGGCCCAGCCAAGCACTGTATCAGCAAACTTGATGAGCTGAAAAGCACATTGGATTATCAAAACATCAAGACCGAGGTCATAATCACCTCAAATTCTGCAAGGCATGAAATTCTTCGCTTTGCGAAAGCACATGACATTGACCTGATCGTTGTCGCGCCTCACGGCAAGGGTATAATCGGAATGCTTGGATCTACCGCCACGGGTATACTCAATAGCGCCAGTTGCGACGTACTGGCCGTACGCGAAACCGACAAAGCGCCATAGGCTAAATTCATATTTAACCGTGTGCTTTTTCTCTCTGGCATAGGTTGATACCTTCAAGTCAGGTCAACGTGTTGGCTGCAAATGCATTTGATGTGTATTTATTGTCCGCGACCTGCAATATAATTTTACCTCCATCCTCACCCGGAGTTTGAACATGTCCAAAGAACAGAGAAGCGTTAAAGAGGCCAAGAAAAAACCCCTGTTATCTCCGAAAGAAAAGAAAGCCGCAAAGAAAGCCAAGAAAAAATCCTAGCCTGATTCTGGCGTCTGCCAGACACACTGGGGTATTCTGGAATCATGCATTCCGGAACACACCTGCCCTTTGACAACAGCTACGCACGGCTTGGCGAACGGTTTTATACGCGCCAGGCACCCGTGCCGGTATCCGGGCCGGGTCTGATTCGCGTCAACCATCCCCTGGCCCGCCAACTGGGGCTTGACCCGCAATGGCTGGAATCCAAACAGGGTGTCGACTTCATCGCCGGCAACTACATCGCTGGAGGCTCCGAGCCGCTCGCCACGGTTTACGCCGGACACCAGTTTGGCGGCTGGAACCCGCAACTGGGGGACGGCCGGGCGATCCTGCTCGGTGAAGTCATCGGAAATGACGGCTTGCGCTACGATATCCAGCTCAAAGGTTCGGGACGCACGCCCTACTCCCGTGGTGGCGACGGCCGTGCGCCATTGGGCCCTGTGCTGCGTGAGTACATCGTCAGTGAGGCCATGGCGGCCATGGGTGTACCCACCAGCCGGGCGCTGGGCGCGGTTACCAGCGGCGAATGGGTGATGCGTGAGGGCCGTTTGCCGGGCGCGGTGCTGGCGCGTGTCGCGCAAAGCCATATCCGTATCGGCACCTTCCAGTACTTTGCCGCACAACGCGATGAAAACGCGCTCAAAACACTGATCGGGCACGTCATCGAGCGTCATTACCCATCCGCTGCGCAGACGGCGAACCCGGTGCGTGCCATGCTCGACGGCGTGGTCGCGCGTCAGGCCGGCCTGGTTGCGCGCTGGCAGTCGCTGGGTTTCATCCACGGTGTCATGAATACCGACAACATGCTGCTGTCGGGTGAAACGATCGACTATGGTCCCTGCGCCTTCATGGATGATTTCGAACTCGGCAGGGTTTTCAGCTCAATCGACCACGGTGGCCGCTATGCCTACGGCAACCAGCCTTACATCGCGCACTGGAACCTGAGTGTGCTGACCCAGGCGCTGTTGCCGTTTCTGGATGACGACCCCGACAAGGCGCTGGCCTCCGGCCAGGCCGCCGTCGATGCATTTCCGGAATCCTACCAGGCCGAATTTACAAAAATCATGCTGAAAAAACTGGGTTTGAAAGAAAAGTCGGCCGATTCGGTGGAACTCATCCAGGATTTTTTGAAGCTGATGCAGGCTGAAAAAGCCGATTTCACCCTAAGCTTCCGCCACCTTTCCGACCGGGTTGCATCGCAAACGGCATCGGGCGGTGGTGTCGGCTCACTGTACCAGCCGCCCGCGGCTTTCGCGCCGTGGCTGGAACGCTGGCAGCAAATACTCGATCGGGAACACCTGCCGTCTGCGGAACGCCAGGCGGCCATGTACGCAGTCAACCCCGCCTACATCCCACGCAATCACCTTGTTGAAGAGGCTATCGACATGGCGGAGAAACACCAGGATTTCACCTACTTTCACAAGCTTGTGGATATTCTCGCGAAACCTTTTGAATACGACAGCGACAACGCGGTTTATGCGACCCCGCCACGCCCCGAACAGGTCGTCAGCCAGACATTTTGCGGAACATAACCCGCCACAGCCGATTGATCAGGTTAACACGCTTCAGGCTTCTGACCACTGACCGGGTTTCAGGTCACCCAGCGACCAATCACCCACCCGTACCCGCACCAGGCGCAGGGTTGGGAAATTGACTGCCGCCGTCATACGCCGCACCTGGCGGTTGCGACCCTCACTGATAGTCAGTTCTATCCAGCTGGTGGGTTTATTGGCACGGTAGCGTATCGGCGGGTTTCTCGGCCACAAACCGCCTGGCTCGTCGATGAGCCGGGCCCTGGCCGGAAGGGTCATACCGTCTTTTAACGGTACGCCGTTACACAGTTGAGCAAGGGCCTCCCGGCCGGGTTCGCCTTCGACCTGCGCCAGGTAAGTTTTTTCGAGCTCGAACCTCGGATGCGATATTTTTTGCACCAGGCGGCCGTCATCACTGAGCAACAGCAGACCTTCCGAATCATAGTCGAGTCTGCCGGCGATGCGCAACGCGGGGTCATTGAAATAATCAGCCAGGGTCAGCCTCCCCCCGGATTCCCGAAACTGTGACAAAACCTGGAACGGCTTGTTAAATAATATCATCCGGGCCACTGCTGTCCCACCTATTCCAGATGCCAGGTGCTGAATCAAAGGTCAATCGCGGGATTGCGCAACATTTGCTTCGTCCGGACTTCAATTCACCATTTGCCAGGACCGCCAGGTGCGTGCTGTCGACACAATGGTTTCTATCAGTCGATGGCAACTCTGTGTCAGAGCCGGGGCGGGTATCCACTACCAGGACCGTGCGAGACAGAAGGTCGAGCCCGAGCCTCCAGGACGGATTTACGGCGTGTCCTGGTAGTGGATACCCGCCCCGGCTCCTTCCACTGATTTTAAGTGGGACAGCAATGCATCCGGGCCAAATCAAACCACCGTTCATCGGCCTCCTTTCAACCGGCTTTTCCAGTCGCCGTTTTCTTGCCTGAGGGGGGCTTGGCCGACGCTTTTCCGGGCGTCGCATCTTCGGACGCCACTGCCTTGGACGGTGTGTAGTCGCCGATCACGCGTTTGACGGGGCAGATTGAAAATATCGGACATTTCTTGCAGCCAACAGCTAGTGCAACTGGGCAAAGCGTCATGGTGTTCTCCGGTGGCTGTGGATGGGTTGAGACTAATTAATCCGTTACGAACGGTGACATGATAGAACCAAACTGCAGCCTTTAACAGCACTGTCACCTGTTTGGCTTCGGATCGATCGGGCCACCGTGTTTGTCCAGGCGCTTTGCCAGGACGCCACGTGCAGATGTCTGACCTAAAAGCGATCCCAGACCGGTACAACGCGCCCGGGCAAAGGTGCAAACCTGCCGAGTTCGGCCCAGGGTTTACCTGGCATATGGAAATCGGAACCACAGGACGCCAGCAGTTTCTTCTGTTCGCATAACTGCGCCATGTCACTGGTTTGCTGCGGTGTTTGCTTACCCGAAACCACTTCCATGCCCTGGCCACCCGCTGCGATGAAAACATCGAGCAATCGTTTCAACCGGGTGCGGGTCAACTTGTATTTCAGCGGGTGGGCGAGCACGGCAATACCGCCTGCATCGCGTATCCAATCGATAATTTGCGGCAGCTCCGCCCACTGTTTTTTCACATCTCCGGCCTTGCCGTCACCCATGTACTTTTTGAAAGCCGTGTGCATCGAATCGACCTTGCCGATGTTGATCAGGTAGCGGGCGAAATGCGGCCGGCCGATGTAGCTTCCCACCGACAGCTTCATAGCCCCTTCAAACGCGTCTCCAATGCCCTTCCTGGCCAGGTTTTCGGCAATACGCCTGGCGCGCTGCAGACGTGTCTCACCCTGGATACGCGCCGCGGCAACGATCGCATCGCTGCCCGGATCGATATTCAAACCCAGAACGTGGATACCTACCGCAGCACACTGTGTAGAGAGTTCTATCCCCGCAACGAGTTTGATCTGTGCATGGATCAGCGGCATTTTGTCGTAGGCGTCGATCGTGTCATGATCGGTAATGGACAGGACATCCACGTTGTATTCGACAGCGCGGGCAATGAGCTCAACCGGGGTCAGCACACCATCGGACAGCAATGTATGTGAATGCAAATCGAATATCATCGGGGTTCCCCGCTTGTTGAACCACGGCACCCCGCAGGCTGATCGAACCTAAAACTCCTTGCCAGCAAACATCCGCCGGGTATCAAAGACCGCCCGGATGGCGCCGATCCTGTCGCCCTCGACCTCGAAAAAAAAAGCCCCTTCATTGTGCACGCCGTTGACCGAGTCAAAAGACGTCATTACGGCGACCGAACCGCCTTCAATGATCATCTTTCCGTATGTCTCATTCAGCATAAATGGCGCAATCTGGTCGATATACTCGCGCACATCGGCTTCTCCACTGATGGGAATATCTGAAAACATGCCATGGTACTCGACGTGTTCTGTCAGCGGCACACCGCCGGCGTCATCGATATTCAGAGCTTCCAAAAACTTCAAAACAATGGATTCAACCTCTGCTCTACTGGACAATTGTCTGTCTCCCATCAAATTCGATGCCGGTTTGCCTGCGGAATTGTTATCATCGCCCGCTGAAGGAATCACTAGTGTACTGCATCGTAATAAATGGTAGCAGATTCTTCGTTCACCGCCGGTTTTTGGATGTAAGCATATTGTGAGGGCAGTGAAAACCAAGCGCCTGAATGGATAATGGAGATCGATCTTGGAGCGTAATCATATTGTGAAGTGGGCCGGCGGCCTCAGGTTTATCGGCACCGGGGGCAGTGGTCACAGTACGGTCATCGATGGCGACCGCGAAAGCGCGTTGTCACCGATGGAACTGCTGCTGCTGGGCACCGGCGGTTGCGCTTGTATTGACGTGGTCATGATACTAAGAAAGGCACGCCAGAAAGTCATCGACGCCTGGGTGGAACTGGGCGGGGAACGCCGCGAAGAGATGCCTAAATATTTCACCCATATCGAAATGCATTTTGTCGTCAAGGGCGTGGCAATCAAGGAGGACCGCGTCAAACACGCCATCGAACTGGCGATGGAAAAATATTGTTCCGCCTCCGCCCAGATGGCTGCCCTCGCGGAAATTAAAACCAGTTACGAAATTATCGAAGCGGATACACCCTGAACCACGCGTGCTGCTGATACGCACGCAAAGGAGATATGATGTCAAGTTTAGTTCGCAATGCACTGTTTATACTATTAATTTTAACATCTACCTTGGCTGTTTCTGCCGAAAAAGATGAAAAGCCGAAACCGGGTCTCAACGAGGCGAGCCTCAAAGGACTCGAGTGGCGCAGCGTGGGTCCCGCCCTGATGGCCGGGCGGATTGCGGATATCGCCGTCAACCCGCGAGACCGCAGCCAGTGGTATATCGGTGCAGGTAGCGGCGGCGTATGGAAAACGGACAACCGCGGCACCACCTGGGAACCCGTATTCGATTCAGAGGGGTCCTATTCCATCGGCTGCGTCAGCATCGACCCCAATGACACCGAAACGGTTTGGGTCGGCACCGGTGAAAATGTCAGCGGTCGTCACGTAGGTTACGGCGACGGTGTCTACAGGAGCCTGGACGGCGGGAAATCCTGGACAAACATGGGTCTGAAAAACTCCCAGCACATCGGCAAAATCGTCATCGATCCGCGCGACTCAGACGTGGTTTATGTCGCCGCACAGGGGCCATTGTGGTCGGCCGGTGGTGACCGTGGCTTGTACAAGTCTGTCGATGGCGGAAAAACATGGGACCTCATTCTTTCGGCCGGTAAATATACCGGCGCCAATGAAGTCCGCCTCGATCCGCGCAATCCGGACGTCATCTACGCCACCCTGCACCAACGTTTCCGGAACGTTGCCGCGCTGATGGATGGAGGACCCGAATCGGGCATTTACAAGTCAATCGATGGCGGTCGCAACTGGCGCGAACTGACCAATGGCATCCCCACGGAAGACAAGGGCAAAATCGGCCTGAGCATCTCGCCGGTCAATCCCGATGTCGTTTACGCGACCATCGAACTGGCGCAGCGAACCGGTGGCCTGTGGCGCTCTACCGACGCGGGCGCAAGCTGGGAAAAACGCAGCGATGAGGTATACAGCGGCACTGGGCCGCATTACTACCAGGAGATTTATGCCAGCCCGTTTGATGTCGATACCCTTTACCAGGTAGCGCCCGACCTGTACAAAACCGTGGACGGCGGCAAGACGATGAAGGCGCTCGAAAACAAAACGGTACACACGGATTACCACGCGGTGGTTTTTGACCCGGATGACCCGGACTACCTGCTGGTCGGCAACGATGGCGGTTTGTACGAATCTTTTGATGCCGGGGAGCACTGGAAATTTTTCGACAACATGCCGATTACGCAGTTTTACAAGGTCACCGTCGACTACGACGAACCCTTCTACAATATTTATGGCGGCACCCAGGACAACAACAGCCAGGGTGGGCCATCGCGCACTGACAATGTCCACGGCATCCGCAACAGCGACTGGTTCGTTACCCTGTTCGCCGACGGCTACCAGTCGGCGGCTGACCCGACCGACCCGGATATCATCTATGCCGAATGGCAGGAAGGCAACCTGATGCGCTTCGACCGCAAGACCGGTGAGATTGTCTATATCCAGCCACAACCCGCTGCCGGGGAGGAAACCGAGCGTTTTAACTGGGACGCCCCCATCCTGATCAGTCCGCATCGTTCCGAACGGCTTTACTACGCCAGCCAACGCGTCTGGCGTAGCGAAGACCGCGGAGACAGCTGGACCCCGATATCCGGTGACCTCAGCCATGCCCGCGACCGCATGGCACTACCGATGATGGACCGGGTATGGAGCTACGACTCGGCATGGGACCTGATGGCCATGTCCAGGTACGGCACCATCACCTCGCTTGCCGAATCACCGGTCGTTGAGGGTCTGTTGTATGCGGGCACCGATGACGGCCGTATCCAGGTCAGCGAAGACGGCGGTGCAAACTGGCGCGCGATCGACAAGCTGCCGGGTGTTCCGGACGGTTTTTTTGTCAATGACATCAAGGCCGACCTGTTCAACGCCGATACCGTCTATGTGGTCGTAGACAACCACAAGTCGGGCGATTTTTCACCGTATATCCTGATGAGTCCGAACCGCGGCAAGAACTGGAACAACATCGGTAAAGGTCTGCCCGAACGCCACTTGGCATGGCGCCTGGTGCAAGACCACGTCAAACCGGAGTTGCTGTTTGCCGCCACCGAATTCGGTGTCTTTTTCACTGTCGACAATGTTACCTGGACCAAGTTGTCCGGTGGTACGCCGAATGTCGCTTTCCGTGACCTGGCCATCCAGAAACGTGAAAACGACCTCGTGGGTGCGAGTTTCGGCCGCAGTTTTTTCGTTCTCGACGACTACACGCCGTTACGCAGCGTAACTGCCAAAAACCTGGCCTCTGATACGATGCTGTTCCCGGTGCGTGATGCCTTGTGGTATCTGCAGCGCATGCCGCTGGGTGAGTTCAGGACGGGCAGCAAGGCCTCGCAGGGTGATACCTATTATGTTGCCGACAACCCGCCATTCGGTGCCATGATTACCTATTACCTTCCCAGGGATATCCAGACGGCCAGGGAGAAGCGGCGCGAAAATGAGAAGGAGATCGAGAAACAGGGCGGGGATACACCCTACCCCGGCTGGGATGCGTTGCGCGCTGAGGCGGTCGAAGAAGAACCCGCTGTTATCCTGACGGTGATTGACGGTAACGGTGAAGTGATCCGCAAGCTGGAAGGTCCGGCCAAGGCCGGTTTCCACAGGGTCGCATGGGATCTGCGCTACCCGGAATCGAGTCCGTGGACGGATAAACCGGGCGAGAACTACATTGTTTTCTCAGGGCCACTGGTGGCGCCAGGTGATTACACGGTCAGCCTCGCGACACGGCTTAACGGCGTCATCACCGAAACCGGTCTGCAAACCGGCATCCACGTGAAGTTGATGCGCCAGAACAGTTTGGCAACGGCCGCCCCGGCCGAGGTGGTGGCGTTTGCAAAGCAGCTTGACAACCTGATGCGTCAAAGCGACGGGGCTGCCGCCGCGATGAAAAACCTGTTGACCGAGTTGGCCGCGGTCAAGCAAACCCTGCAAAGATCTGATGCACCCAGCGCGTTAAGGGCACGCGTGCGGTCCATGGAACTCGAAGTGATGAGCCTGCAAGTGAAACTGTCCGGGGATGAAAAACGTGACCTGGCCGGTGACCCGGGACTGGTCAGCGTCAGCCAGCGTGTCAGTGTTGCCCGCATGGGTACCGCGTTCTCAAGTTACGGCCCAACTCCCACGCACGTGCAAAGCCTGGAAATTGGAGAGCAGGAATTCAGCGACATCAAGACGGCGCTTAAAAACATATTCGATAACGAATTACCCGCACTACGCAAGGCACTGGACGAAGCGGGTGTGCCCTGGACGCCCGGTCGGGGTGTGCCCGCCATCGATTAAAAGACCAGGCCGGGGCCAGAGACTTTACTCCGGCCCCCGCCCGGTTTGATCGGCAGTGTCTGCCGCTGGCCCGTTAATGTGCGTTGCCGCCATAATTATTGCTATTAAAACTTTCCACGATTTGATATAACGACTCCCCCACCAGTGGACCGGCTTTCAGTAGCAGCGCAGCGGATTGGGACAGGGCACTTAAACCCTCATTACAACGGGTATTTATCCACTAACTACCGGGTCAGAAACCTTATGAAGAAATCCTATTTTGACCTCATCGATCAGACCTACTACTTCCCCCAGGAAGGGTTTGATCTTCGTAATGGATCGCTGACTTTTCACGGTGTTTCACTGGAATACCTGATTGAAAAATACGGCACGCCATTCCGTTTTATCTACCTGCCGAAAATTGGCGACCAGATCAAGAAAGCACGCAACCTGTTTAATCGGGCGATCAAGAAAAACGATTACAAGGGGCGCTATTTTTACTGTTATTGCACCAAGTGCAATCATTTCGCACACGTCATCAACGAGGCGCTCAAACACGGCGTTCACCTCGAGACATCCTCATCATTCGACATCGACCTGATCCTCGACCTGTACCGCGATGGAAAAATCGACACGGATATCTCCATTGTCAACAACGGTTACAAGACAAACGATTACCTGCGAAAAATCGTCGGTCTTTATGAAATGGGCTTCGAAAACGTCCTGGTCGTGCTCGACTCCAAGAACGAATTGACAAAACTGGAGGAAGTCGCGGGTGATCACATCATCAAGGTCGGTATGCGCCTGGCCATCCAGGAAGAACCGCAATCGCCCTATCACACCTCGAGACTGGGTATCAGCGGCAGCGAGATCGAGGAATTTTTCGAAGAAAGAATCAAGGACAACAAGCGTGTCGAACTGAAAATGCTGCATTTTTTCGTCGACTCCGGTATCAGGGATAACCTGTACTTCTGGGGGGAATTCCAGCGCGCGCTCGAACTTTACATCTCATTGAAAAAACAGAGCGCGACACTCGGCGCGTTCAACATCGGTGGTGGACTGCCAATCAGGAACAACCTCGGGTTTGAATATAATTACGAATACATGATCAGCGAGATCATCAAAAACATCAAAAGCGCCTGCGTGGCTGAAAAAGTACCCGACCCGGACATCTACACCGAGTTCGGCAAGTACACCGTGGGCGAAAGCGGCGCGATCATCTTTGAGGTCCTGGAGCAGAAGCAACAGAACGATACCGAGTGCTGGTACCTGATCAACAACAGCCTGATGAACACCATTCCGGACGCCTGGTCCATCAATGAGAAATTCATCCTGTTGCCGATCAACAAGTGGCAGAACGAGTATATGCGCGCCCACATTGGCGGCATCAGTTGCGATCACTCGGATTACTACAACTCGGAAGATCTTAACCAGGACGTACTGTTACCGGCTTATGATGAAGACGATGAAACGCCGCTATACCTCGGGTTTTTCCACACCGGCGCCTACCAGGATGCGATCAGCGGTTACGGCGGGATCAAGCACTGCCTGATTCCAGCACCCAAGCACGTCATCATCGACAAGGACAAGAAGGGTAATATCGTGGATTACATGTACCGTGCGGAGCAATCGGTCGGGGATATGTTCAATATACTGGGTTATGACAAGTGAGTTTTTCCGGAGACCGGACAAGCGCGCTTTTATGTAGAAGTGGATGGCGGATTTGCACCATGTCCGGCCACTGTTTTTGACGGATAACTACTAGGCTGCAAGTTTAAAAGGCGATGGATAAATCAGCAAAAATCAAGGATTTCATGCTTGAGCACTTCAGGCATTTCAATGCCGCCGCGTTGGTCGACGCCGCGCGCGGATATGAGAAGCACCTGTCGGAAGGCAAGAAGATGCTCATTTCACTCGCAGGCGCCATGAGCACGGCCGAGCTGGGCAGGTCACTGGCCGAGATGATCCGCCAGGACAAGGTGCAGATCATTTCGTGCACCGGCGCCAACCTCGAAGAGGACATCATGAACCTGGTCGCCCATTCGCACTACAAACGGGTGCCCAATTACCGCGACCTGACACCCGAGCAGGAATGGGGCTTGCTGGAGCAGGGCCTCAATCGGGTCACGGATACCTGTATCCCCGAACACGAGGCCTTCCGGCGCATCCAGGCCCACATCCATGATATCTGGAAAACCGCGGAGGACGCGGGAGAACGCTATTTTCCGCACGAATTCATGTACAAACTGCTGCTGTCCGGCGTCATGGAACAGTATTATGAAATCGATCCAAAAAACAGCTGGATGCTGGCAGCAGCGGAAAAGAACCTGCCCATCATCGTACCGGGCTGGGAAGACTCCACGATGGGCAATATTTTCGCATCGTATTGCCTGAAGGGTGAGCTCAAACCCTCGACCACCAGGAGCGGCATCGAGTACATGACCTTCCTCGCCGAGTGGTACACACAAGAGGCGACCGACCTGGGTGTCGGTTTTTTCCAGATTGGTGGTGGTATCGCCGGCGACTTTCCGATCTGCGTAGTGCCCATGCTCTACCAGGATATGGAAAGGACGGACACCCCGTTCTGGAGTTATTTTTGCCAGATCAGCGATTCGACGACCAGCTACGGTTCATACTCCGGTGCGGTCCCAAATGAGAAAATCACCTGGGGCAAACTCGGTATTGACACGCCCAAGTACATCATCGAGTCAGACGCCACCATTGTCGCACCACTGATATTCGCCTATCTGCTGAACTGGTAATCCTTGCTCGCGTGAGCAGTCCCGTTCCAAGCACCATCCGCATTGGCCGCCGTTACCGGGCCAACCGCCTGGATGGGCGCTATGATGCCGTGGTGATAGGCTCCGGTATCGGCGGCCTGACGACGGCCGCGCTGCTCAGCGAACTCGGCTGGAAAGTCTGCGTGCTTGAGCAGCACTACACCGCCGGGGGCTACACGCACTCCTACGACCGCAACGGTTACGAGTGGGATGTCGGCGTACATTATATCGGCGATGTCGGTGCTGAAACCCGCACACGGAAGATGTTCGATTTTCTTTCCGGCGGCAAGCTCAAATGGGCGCCGATGGACGATGAATATGACCGTTTTTATATCGGCGACAAGGTATTTTCCGCGATCGCCGGCAAACAACAGTTTCGTGAGAACCTGCTCGCCCGGTTCCCCGCCGAGGCAAAGGCCATAGACCGCTATATGGACCTGCTCAACCAGGTGGGCAAGGCGCTGACGGTCTACAGCGTGAATAAGCTTCTGAGACCCTGGCAGCGTTTTATCGCCTGGCCGCTCCTGAAGCTAAAGACGCCATCGCTGCTGTTCCGGAACACCTACGAAGTATTGAGCGAACTGACACGGGACGAGAATCTCATCGCGGTACTGTGCGGCCAGTGGGGTGACATGGGCCTGCCGCCGAAACGTTCGGCGTTCCTGGTTCACGCAATGATTGCCCGTCACTACATGTACGGTGGTTTCTACCCCATCGGCGGCAGCTGGAACATCGCCGAGACGATCATTCCAAAAATCCGGAAGAGCGGCGGTGAGGTCTTCACCTACGCACGGGTCAAACGCATCCTGCTCGAGGACCAACGGGTCAGCGGTGTCGAAATGGCCGGCGGTCACCGCATTAATTGCAGCCATGTGATCTCATCAGCGGGTATCGATAATACCTTTGGCAATCTGCTTCCAGTTGCAGCGGTGAAAAGCGCCGGATACCAACACCTGCTAAAGCGCGTCAAACCAAGTATGGCACACCTGGGTGTTTACATTGGTCTGAAAGAAACCGCCGCGGCGCTGGGGTTGCCCAAAACCAATTTCTGGATTTATCCGGGTCATGATTTTGACGCTGCCGTCGATGCCTTTATGAATGACCCGCAGGCGCCCTTCCCCGTGGTTTATATTTCGTTTCCTTCGGCCAAGGATCCGGACTATGTACGCAGGCGGCCCGGCACCGCGACCATCGAAATCGTTGCACCGGCGCCGTTTGAATGGTTTAAGAAGTGGCAGGGCAGCAGCTGGGGCAAACGTGGTGAAGATTACGATGCCTTCAAGGCGGAGCTTGGCAAACGCCTGCTGCAGCATCTCTATGAAAAATTGCCGCAACTAAAAGGCAAAGTCGATTACTACGAGGTATCGACCCCGCTTTCCACCGATCATTTCTGCGCTTACCGGCACGGCGAACTGTACGGCCTCGATCACGACCCGCTGCGTCTCCGGCAAACCTGGCTGGGGCCGCGCACACGTTTCAGGGGTTTGTGGCTGACCGGCCAGGATGTCCTGACCTGTGGTGTCACCGGCGCGATGATGGCCGGTCTGTTAACCACCTCCTCGATCATCGGCATGCGGCAATCCGTATCGCTGTTTAAGCGAATATTCAGGGCCTGTTGACAGGCCAATTGAAAAAACGGCTACGAAGGGTAGTCTTCACACCAGCGCGTAATCACCGAAACCCAATGCTCATGGTCATTCAGACACGGGATCAGGGTCAGGGATTCACCCCCGGCGGCCTTGAATGTCTCCGCGCCCTGCAGGGCGATCTCCTCCAGCGTTTCGAGGCAGTCGGTGACAAATGCCGGACACATCACGAGCAGTCGCCTGACGCCATTGTGTGCGAGTTTTTCCAGCGTATCGACGGTGCTCGGCTCCAGCCATTTCGCCCTGCCCAGCCTGGATTGGAAGGCGACCGAGTACTGGTCCGGTTTGAGACCCGCCTTTTCCACGAAACGCTCCGTGGTGCGCAACACCTGGAATCGGTAACAGGTGGCGTGGGCGGGTGAAGCCACCTGGCAGCAGTCGGCACTTTTCAAACAATGTGCACCGGTCGGATCGGCCTTTGTCAGGTGTAATTCCGGCAAGCCGTGATAACTGAACAGCACATGATCGAAATTGTTGTCCTCGTTGATCCACGGCGAGGTGCTGGACAGCAATGCGTCGATGTAGGCAGGCTCCTCGTAGAACGGTTGCATGACGCTCAGCTTCACTTTCAAACCGTGCCGGGCGATGACGCTTTTTGCCTCCTCGACCGAGGTTTTGACAGTGCTCTCAGCGTAGTGGGGATAAAGCGGCACCAGCAGTATTTCACCGATGCCGTCCTGTTTTGCCAGGTGCAGCAATTGTGACTCGATCGACGGATTGCCATAACGCATGGCCATGGCCACGGGTACGTTGGTTTTCTTTCTGACCGCCTCGAGCAGGCGCTGCGACAACACCACCAAAGGCGAGCCCTCCTCCCACCAGATGCTGCGGTAAGCGTGCGCCGACGCTTTGGGCCGGGTCGGTAAAACCAACAGGCTCACGATCAGGCGTCTGAGCAGCCAGGGCAACTGGATGACGTAGGGGTCCATCAGGAACTGGTTAAGGTAGCGCCGCACCGCTGAAACTTCGGTGCTGTCGGGCGATCCCAGGTTGGTCAAAAGTACGGCTCTATTTCCCATCGGCGTATTGTATTCCCGTGTCGGTCCTTGTGTTTCGATGACTCTGGCAATTTGCCTGCGCGATCATAGCGGAATTTATACCCGCACACATGGCCGGCTGCCGTTCATCAGGAAACCAGCTTCAGGCCAATGATGCCCGCGATGATCAGGCACAGGCACAATACACGCAGGAACTCGCGTGACTCGCCAAAAAGGACTATACCCAGTATCGCCACCCCGACCGCACCGATTCCGGTCCACACCGCATACGCCGTGCCCACCGGAATGGTTTTCATCGCCATGGCCAACAACCAGATACTGAATGCCATCGCCACCGCTGTTAACAGCGATGGCACGGGCTTGCTGAATCCGTCCGAATACTTGAGCCCTACGGCCCAGCCGATCTCGAACAGGCCGGCAATAGTCAGAAAAACCCAGGACATAGTCGTTCCCCGTCAGTGTTTGTTTATTCCCGCATGCTTTCCTCTCGCCAGCACCACTCGCGCAGCTTCCCCGGATGAGGCCGGGTTCTGGCCCGTCACCAGGTTGCCATCGGTGACAACATACGGATGCCAATCGGAAGACTTGGAATAGTTTCCACCAAGCGCCTGCAACTCATCTTCCAGTAAAAAGGGTACAACATCTGTCAACTCGACCGTCGCTTCTTCGCTGTTGCTGAACCCGGTGACTGACTTCCCCTCGACCAGCGGCGAACCGTCGGCCGCCACGGTATGCCGGAATACGGCAGGCGCGTGGCACACGGCAGCAACCGTTTTGCCCGCCGCGGCCATCACCTCGATCAGGGCGATCGAGTTCCGGTTCTCGGCCAGGTCCCACAGCGGGCCATGGCCTCCGGGGTAAAACACAGCATCGTAATCATCCGGCGAAACAGCCGAAAGTTCCAGGCTGTTGGCCAGTGCGGCCTGGGCCTCGAGGTCGTCTTTAAACCGCCGCGTGGCATCGGTTTGAAAATCAGGCTCATCGCTCTTGGGGTCCAGCGGTGGCTGCCCACCCAAGGGCGAGGCGATGGTGATTTCAACGTCGGCGTCTTTGAAAACGTAATACGGCGCCGCGAATTCCTCCAGCCAAAAGCCGGTTTTCAAACCCGTGCTTCCCAGTTGACTGTGCGAGGTGAGTACCATGAGTATCTTCATCATAATTTCCTGTGTTCTATTTCAAAGTGGTCATCCGGGACAGAGCCAGGACATTCCATCCGGCCATGCCGTCGCCCGGCGTCTGGACTTTTTGATCTTGGGGTTCAACGCTCCGTTTTCACGCTAGACCGGGTATATTTTTTAAACCTCGACATCGCCGGCCCCTTACGCATTGCGCATGCTGACCCGATTTCCTCAATCCCAGTCCTGTTCGATCAACGTGCGTGTGTCAGCCACGGCGGTTTGCCAAATTGTCAGCACTTCGTCATCGGAGCGCTGGTAGTAACCGCCGTAATTGCCGTCGCCATAGATAGCCCGCATCCCGTCACCCACCGGCCGCGCCCTGTCGCCCAGGTCGATCAATGGTTTTTGCGTCTCCGGCATGACAACACCCGGCAAACGGGTCCATGGGAAGTTCTCCATCCACGATGCGTGGCTGGCGACCGGGTCGATGGACTGGACCGCGGCCCAGGTCCGCGGCGAACGCCACCAGTTGTGGAACTTGACCATGACGCCCGAATTGTCCGCCATCCACTCCATGATCAGGCCCTCGACCGGAGCATTGCCGCCATGGCCATTGACAATCAGGATTCGTTTAAACCCGCTTCTCAAGAGGCTGTCCAACAGGTCGCGGACAAGGCGCACATAGGTCTCCATACGCACGGTGACGGTACCGGGATAAGCGCCAAAATACGGTGTCATGCCATAGGCCAGCACCGGAAATACCGGAACACCCGGTTCTGCGGCCGCATCGACCGCTATTTTTTCCGCCAGGATGCTGTCAACACTCAGGCTCAGGTAGGCGTGCTGCTCGGTGCTGCCCAGCGGCAGGACGGCGCGGTCATCCCGCTCGAGATACGCCTCCACCTGCATCCAGTTCATCTCGCTGATTTTCATGGAATGATCCCTCGATTGATTGGGGCGTAAATTAATGTAAATAAACACCCGGACACTGCCATTATGATCACTTGGCTATAGCAAAAACCAGCCCGTACTCTTATCCTCTGCATCCTGAATCATTTTCCCCTTTGTCGCTGATATCGACGAGAAAATTCATGTCCGGAAAACTAAAAATCACACTCCTGATCATCGCAATCGCAGTGCTGGGGATATTCTGGTTGGGCGGTGATAAAAATACCACCTCAAAAGGCCAGGAAATTGAAACTGCGGCCATCACCACGGGTGACATCAAGCGCACGGTGGCGACGTCCGGATCGGTGCGACCTTTGATTACCGTGGAGGTCGGTTCGCAGGTGTCCGGTCAGATCCGGGAAATTTATGTCGATTTCAATTCCCCGGTCGTCAAGGACCAGTTGCTCGCCATCATTGACCCGCAATCGTTTGAGTCCAGGGTATTGCAGAACCGGGCTGACCTGCGGGTCGCCAGCTCAAACGTCATCGTGCAGCAGGCCAACATCGACCGCGCAGAGGCTAACCTGCGACGTGCAAGACTCGAATACGAACGTGCGGTGCCGCTGAGTAAAAAAGGCACATTGTCCACTTCGGAACTGGATACGTCGCTCGCCGCCTATGAATCCGCCAAGGCCGAACTGACCATGGCCAAGGCGCAATTGGAAAACGCACTCGCGACCAGGGATCAGCGCCAGGCATCGCTGGATTCCGCCGAAATCGACCTGGAACGGACCAAGATACGTTCGCCGATCAACGGGGTCGTCATCGAGCGTGCAGTCGATCCCGGCCAGACCGTGGCCGCCAGCCTGTCCTCGCCGCTGTTGTTCAATATTGCCCAGGACCTGGCCGAGATACAGATTGAAGCGAATGTTGACGAGGCCGATATCGGCAATGTGCACGAAGGCAACGAGGTGACATTTTCCGTCGATGCGTTCCCCGACCGGGATTTTACCGGGCAGGTCAACCAGGTGCGCCTGGCGCCCAACGAGGCCAATAACGTGGTGACCTACACCGTCATCATCACTGCCAGGAATGCCGATTTGAAACTGCTCCCCGGCATGACGGCCATCGTCGAAATCGTCACCGGTAACAGTCAGAATGTCTTGCGCGTTCCGAACGAAGCCATCCGTTTCAAGCCCGCTGCCGGTTCTGCACTGGCCGAAAAACTCGAGGCCAGCCAGGGTCAAGACGCCGCGGGCGGCGCGCCGCACGGTGGACCGGACATGGCCCGGTTGAAGATGTCCCTCGGTCTCCTTGATACCCAGGTGCAGCAAATCGACACGGAATTGAATACTTTGTATGCCGGCATGCGCGCACAATTCCAGGGGCAGGGTTCAGGTGAGGGCGACATCGACAGGAATGCGCTGCGTGAGCGGATGCGACAGCAGGTTTCCGCGGTATTTGAAAAGCACCTGACAACGGAGCAGTTCGAAAAGTACCAGCAAATCCGCCGGCAGGCGTCGGAGACCCGATCAGGGCAACTCTGGGTGCAGTCGGCAGATGGCGACATTGAACCTGTGACCGTCAGGTTCGGCATCGGTGATGACAATTTCACCCAGGTCATTGGCCAGGACATCAAGGCGGGCGACCAGGTGGTGACGCGTATCCGCCAGGTTGCAAAATAACACCACCGATGGCTCCGGACACGAACACAAATTCGGATGCGATGATCGAATGTCGCTTTGTTTGCAAGGATTACGACATGGGGGGTGAAGTAATCCACGCCCTGCGCGATGTCAGCCTGACGATCAAGCGTGGCGAATACGTGGCCATCATGGGTCCCTCAGGTTCCGGCAAGTCTACCCTGATGAACCTGATCGGTGCGCTCGACGTACCCACGCGCGGCGACCTGCTGATCAATGGTCTGAACCTGTCGAGGCAGCCCGCCGATACGCTGGCGGATTTTAGAAACCGCACGATCGGCTTTGTTTTCCAGCAATTTAACCTGCTGCCAAAGACCAGCGCGCTCGAAAATGTCAAATTACCCCTGTTCTATTCGCGTAACCGGGAAATCGGTGATGCCAATGCGCAGGCCAAAGCCTGCCTCGCACGGGTGGGTCTCGCCGACCGCATGGGTCACGAAACAACCCAGTTGTCCGGCGGCCAGCAACAGCGTGTGGCGATTGCGCGTGCGTTGGCCAACAAGCCATCCGTGATCCTCGCGGATGAACCGACCGGTGCGCTGGACACCAGGACTTCCATGGAGATCATGGACCTTTTCCGTGAACTCAACGAATCGGGCATCACGATCATCGTCGTCACCCACGACCAGGAAGTGGCCGATGAATCCAGGCGCAACCTCCTTTTCAGGGACGGTCGCATCGTCGATGATACCGTCATCGAGCATCGGCGGAAAACCTGAGGTGGGAATCTTAAAGACAATCAACATCGCCCTGATAGCGCTCAAGCTAAACGCCATGCGCAGTTTTCTGACCATGCTGGGCATTATCATCGGTATCGCTTCGGTGATCGTGATGGTCTCGGTCTCCAGTGGTTCAAAAGCCGAGATCGAGAAGGCCATCGACCAGTTGGGCAGCAATATGCTGTCGATCAGGCCGGGCTCATCAATGTCCCATGGACGACATTCAGGTGAAGGCACCGAGGCGCCATTTACCGAGAAGGATATTAAACGTCTCAAGGAGAAATTTGCCTTCCTGGAAGGAATTTCAGGCAGTATCAATAGCACCGCGCCCATTGTTTACGGCAATAAAAACTGGACCACGGGCGTCACCGGCGTTCATGCCGACTATCTCAAAGTGCGGCAGTGGGTGATCCAGGAAGGGCGTAATTTCACGGATCGTGAAATACGCTCCGGCGGCAAGGTGGCCATATTGGGCCAGGATGTCATCACAAACCTTTTTGACGGGGCCTCGCCCATCGGCGCCAGGATTCGAATCAAGAACGTGCCATTCACGGTGATTGGCACCCTGCAGGCCAAGGGAGAATCCAGCTGGGGCCGAAGCCAGGATGACGTCGTTTTTATACCGATCTCAACCGCACGTATGCGTATCGCCGGCCGCGGTGACCGTTCGGTGCCGGATATCGTCGGTAACATATACCTGACGGTCAATCTCGACCGGAAGATGCAGATCGCGGAGGTTGAACTCAACGAGTTTCTGCGTGAACTTCGGAAAATCGCACCGGGCGCGCAGGACGACTTTTCCGTGAGGAATTTCTCGGAATTCATCCGCGCCAGGAACGAGACCTCCAGCACCCTCGGCTTGCTGCTTGCGGCAACCGCCGCGATCGCCCTGCTGGTTGGCGGCATCGGCATCATGAATATCATGCTGGTGTCGGTGACGGAGCGCACCCGCGAGATCGGTTTGCGACTGGCGGTCGGCGCCCGCCGCCACGATATCCTGTCGCAGTTTCTGGTCGAAGCGGTCACGCTTTGCCTGATTGGCAGTTTCTTTGGTGTCACGATCGGCGTGGCAACCGGCGAAGTCATCCGCAGGACCAGTGAAATACCCGTTTTACTGAATGTGCCGATCATTTTTGTCGCCATCGCGTCGGCCACCTTCGTCGGCATATTTTTCGGTTTTTACCCGGCAAAGAAAGCCTCACGGATGAACCCGATCGACGCATTGCGTTACGAATAGGCTCCGGGAACTTCGAATCCAGTATGCAGCTGCGGCTATTGTGTTACTTTTCCGCTTGTCGGTATGATGACTGCACCCAAAACGATCCTGAGCCAGAATTGGAATGAACATACCTATCACCATGCAACGACCCGGACGATTATTTTTGTGCCTCGTCATCCTGCTTCTGCAGGCCTGTGCGAGCCTCGACCCGGACTATGAGCAACCCACCGTTACCTTGAGTTCATTCCGGGCGCTGCCCTCTCAAGGCGGTGTTCCAACTTTCGAAATCGGTCTGCACATTTTGAACCCCAACCGGGATTCATTTCGCCTGGAAGGCATCGTGTACACGGTTTCCGTCCAGGGCCACGACGTCTTCAAGGGCGTAGGACGGGATTTCCCGGTCATCGGGGGCTATTCGGAACAAACCGTCAGGCTGACGGCCACGGCGAATCTGCTGGCCGGTATCCGCCTGGTCATGGACCTGATGGATTCGCCCAATGAAGAACTGCAATACGAATTTGAGGCCAAGCTCGATACGGGCGGATTTGGCCGCGCCATCCGGGTCCGGGAACACGGTTCATTCCGGATGAACACCAGGGGCTGAACGCACCAGCCGGATATTGTCATTCACCCGGCATCGATTCGAACAGCGCCGTTTGTTCAGGATCTGCAACTTTTTCCAGCACTTTGAGCAATCCGGGCGTGATTTTGTCAGGCGAATTGGAATAATCCTGCCCAAACTCCAGAAATGCCGCTTGCCCGGTGTTGTTCTCCAGTCGTGCCAGCACTAGCGGTGCCTTCTGATACCGAGCCACCGCCCGACACGTCTGTTAACGGCAACCCTATGCCGCAATATTGCGTCAAAATAGCCAAATCAATCAGCAGAGGAACGACATGAACAGATTTCTTGTTGCAACACTTATCCTGCTTTTCAGTTTTCAGGCACGGGCCGCTGAACCCGTCCAGGTCATGCTGATCGGCACATTCCATTTCTCAAACCCCGGCAATGACGTGGTCAAGGTCAGGGACTTCGACGTCTTCAGTGATGAATCCCAGGCGTACCTGCAGGCCTTTGCAGAACGCCTGGCGGCCTTCAAACCGACGCAGATATTGCTGGAGTACAACCCGGACAACGAAACCGGGATAAACCGGCGTTACACGGAATACCTCGCTGGAAATTACAAACTCGAAGCCAACGAGATTTATCAGCTGGGTTTCCGCACCGCCCGTTTATCGGGGTTAACAGCGGTGCAAAGCTTTGATCACCGTGAGTTGAATTGGGAGGCAGAGGCCATGTTCGCTTACGCAAAACAGCATGACTCGCCCGGCATGACCGAGTTCGATGCAATGATCGCCGACATCACCCGGCAGGAGGATGCGGCCCGTGCCAGCATGGACTTACGCCAGTTGCTGCAGCGCTGCAACGACCCCGCGCTCGATCGCACCAATATGAATCTGTACCTGGCGACCAATTCCATCGGTGCCGGAGACGGCTGGGCGGGCGCTGACGCCAGCGCGAGTTGGTGGCAGCGTAACTTCCGCATGTACGCCAATATACAAAAGGCGGCAAGACCCGGTGAGCGAATCATCGTCATTGGCGGACAGGGTCATACGGCCATTTTAAAGACCTTCCTGGCGACCGACAAACGGCTGCAAGCTGTTCCGGTCGACGATTATTTATGATTCACAAATCCTGGCAAAAGCAATCCCGGGTCATTAAGGAACCTCTGATTTATTCTGAGCGAAGAAGATTGCGATTCAAAATATTCAGATTCAAGGCGCAAATCGCACGTAATAGCCGGCTATTGCCGAGTTTTGCAACGCAGAAGCTGAATATTTTGGACGCAAGATACGAGTTCATGAGTAGATCAGAGATTCCTTAAGCGGGCGGCCCAAAGATGCCCATTTGCTTGAGAAACCCAAACTGGTCAAACGACTGCGTATGGCCGCACAGCCTGTCATTTTTAAACGCGTAAAAACTCATACCTTCAATTGAAAACTTTCGGCCGGTCGCCGGTAAAAGCGCCAGGTCACCCAGGTGCGTGCCCGACATGACCCAGTTTACGGCGACACGGTCATTTTCTTCAATCATCTCCCTGATATCGAAATTCAGATCGGGGAAGGCATCCCTGGAATATAGCACTCTCTTTTTGAAAGTCTCGTGACCGATAACCTGATCGCTCCAGGGGTCATATGCGTCTTTGCTGACATGGTATCGAGGCGCGACCAAACGCGCCAGGCTGGAAAAATCACCCTCGTTCCAGACCTTTTGCATAAACTCGCTCAAAATCAGTTTCTTTGATCTCTTGTTCATTTCCTGTCCCCGTTTGCGGTTGTCTTTTCCGGTATGTTTTCCACTGACCGGCTTCATAGAAGTTTTTCGGTTATGCGGGCAAGCTGCTCCAATTGCTTGTCATCAATGGCCTGCATGATCAAATCTGCACTGTGTCCGAAACTGACCGAAGCATCTTTAAACATTTGCGCGCCCGCATTCGAAAGCCTGACCAGGCTGACCCTCGCATCACGCGGGTTCTCTTCTTTTTTAACAAGGCCGATTTTTTCCATCGGGATCAGCAGACGGGTAATGCCGGACGCACTCAAACCAATACTTTCTGCCAGGTCAATCCGCCGCATCGTATTGGCCGGAGCCCTGCTCAATTGGCACATGACCAGGTATTCGGTAAAGCTGATGCCATGAATACTTAACCCGGAATCAACCCGTTTGAGTATTTTTGCCTGGAGCCTGGAAAAATCCATCACCAGCTGCATTGCAGGCGTAGCTGAATACATTTGATATTTCCTTGATTAATATTTGTTATATACTTGACATATCAATTATATCTGCCGTTTGTACGGATGTCAAAACAAGTTTATATACATAAGGGTTGCTTAACTGAATCGCGTCTGGATTAAGCTTCGGGAACGCCTGCTTTCCGGAGTATTTTTTCCATCAGGCACCACTTTGTCAGACCGCTCTGGAACAGGTTGGCTCCGACGAAAACGGTGAACCACAACCAATAAGAAGAAACGTACAATGGGCTGGCCGGCGCACCCAGCGCAACGGAGATCAGTATAAAAAGACCGGCGATAACCCGAATTGAACGATTGATAGTCATTTTTAACTCCCTGGTTTTCAGAACCGCCAATGTGACCACTTGCATGAATCTTGAGTGCATAAGTTACATCCAATGAAGAACGTAATCCACCGCAATAGTTCAGCGGCCGTTTTTCTTTATTCATTAACAAGCACGATCAAGATCCTGCAAACCTGTCATCCAGGCCCGTGTTTCCCTATAATTGACCTCTGGTTTTACTGATACACCAACGTCCAGGGCTTTGACGAACACGGACCGCCCGGTCCCTGGGAAAAGTCACCACGGAGAATTCAATGCGCTTACTTTGCACCCTTCTGTTTCTTGTTTTTATCACCGGTTGCGACACGCAGCCTCCACCCGCCGCCGGCCATGTCGCAGCGACCGCCGAACCGGGGCTGCCGGCGGGTTTTACAGACGCCGGGAAAACCATCCAGGCAAAGAATTTGTTGTCCGACGTCAGCATCGTCGCAAGTGACGAGTTCGAGGGCCGTGGCGCAGGCACCGAGGGTGACAGAAAGACGCGCGCCTTTCTGTCGGACCGCCTGGCCGAATCCGGTTTTGAACCCTTTTTCGATAACGGGTCATACGAACAGCCCGTGGAGATCATCGGCTTGACCGTGGACGACCCGCCAGACCTGCAATTCACATCTGCTGACGGTTCATCGGCCAGCTTCCGTTTTGGCGACGAGTACATGATCATGGCCGGGGTCCAGCAGCCCGAGATTTCGGTAAAGGATGCCGAGGTGGTATTTGTCGGCTACGGTATCCAGGCACCCGAGGAAAACTGGGATGACTTCAAGGGTGCCGACCTCAACGGCAAGATTTTGCTGATGCTCAATGACGATCCTGACTGGGACGACGACTTGTTTGGCGGTGACCGCAAGCTCTACTACGGGCGCTGGACGTACAAGTTTGCCAGCGCGGCAGCCCAGGGAGCCGCCGGCGCCATCATCATACACACCACCGCGTCCGCCGGTTACCCGTGGTCGGTGGTGCGCGCCTCCAATATCGGCGCACAATTCGAACTGAAAGCCGGTGATGAACCACGTACCCTGTTCAATGGCTGGCTCAGCTGGGAGGGCTCAAAAGCGCTGGCCGCGCTCGGCGGTCAGGACCTCGAACAACTGATCGCCTCGGCGCGCTCTCGCGACTTCAAGCCGGTACCGTTGGGTGTCACGACTTCCGTCGACCTGACGGTAGACGTGAGCACCAACACCACGGCCAATGTTGCCGGCATCCTGCCGGGCAGTGACCCGGAACTTTCCAGCGAAATGGTTTTCCTGACGGCACACCACGACCACTTCGGCATCGGTGAACCGGACGAAACCGGCGACACGATCCGCAATGGCGCGCTCGACAACGGCGTGGCGATCGCGCAGGCTCTGGCCGTGGCCGGTGCGTTCAGCGCACTACCCGAAGCACCGAGACGTAGTATCGTCGTGCTGTTTCCTGCCGTCGAGGAACAAGGCAGCCTCGGCTCACGTTACTTCGTCAACAGCGGCGTGGTGCGGCCGGGTCTGATCGCGGCCGACATCAACCTGGAACTCGGTAATGTCTGGGGCAAAACCCGCGACGTCATGGTCTACGGTCTCGGCAAATCCGAACTGGACGACTGGCTGAAAGAAGCGGCCAGCACGCAGGGCCGGACGATTCGCGGTGAACAGGACGTCAAGGCGGGCTGGTTCTACCGTTCCGACCAGATCAGTTTTGCACGTGTCGGCGTGCCGGCCATCTGGTTCAAGTCCGGCGTCGATTTCATCGGCCACGAACCCGGATGGGGCGAACAGCAGTATGCCGACTGGATCAAGTACAAGTACCACAGCCCGGCCGACGAGGTCGACGAAAACTGGAATCTCGAGGGCCTGGTTGAAGACGCACAACTCGCCTTTCGCCTGGCCGCGATGGTGGCGGATGCGGACGTTAAACCGGCCTGGTATCCGGGTGATGAGTTCGAAGCAATTCGCAAAGCATCGCTGGATAAATTAACGCCCGAAAGGCCTTAGAACACACGATCACAAATCTGACCGGCAACAAGGAAACGCGGTATCGGATGAAACGAGCCAAACACTGGATATTCCGATGGAGGCCGGGAAATTTCCCGGCCGCAATTGGGTTAGGATTACTGGTGTACAGCAGAGGAGCAACCAGATGATTTCTTTCCGCGTCAATGGCCAATCCGTTCAATTTGATGGTGAACCGGATACTCCCCTGTTGTGGGCATTGAGGGATTTTTTCCAACTCACCGGCACCAAGTACGGCTGCGGCATCGGCCGTTGCGGCTCCTGCACCGTACACGTCGACGGCAAGGCCAGGCGCAGTTGTATTACCACGGTATCAGGCCTGGAAGGCAAGTCGGTCGTCACCATCGAGGGTCTTGCCGGCGGCGACGATCAACTGCATCCCGTGCAGCAGGCGTGGCTGGAGGAGGATGTACCGCAGTGCGGCTACTGCCAGCCCGGTCTGATCATGGCCACGGTGGATTTTTTACAGGACCACCCCAAGCCCAGTGACGATGACATCAACGCCAATATCAACAACCTCTGCCGCTGTGGCACCTATGTCAGGGTCCGCAAGGCCATTCACCGGGCGGCCGAGTTGTCGGCCAAGGTGAAATAGCATGGGCAGCCGCAATCACACCGCTTTAAAAAAACACCAACCCGACCTCTCCCGGCGCCGTTTCATCATCGCCGGCGCCACGCTTTCCGGCAGCTTTCTGCTCGGCTTGCCGCTCACCGGCGTTGTTGCTGCTGCGGATGAAATCAATGATGGCAGTTCGCAGATCGGTTTTTTTATCAACATCCTCGAAAACGGTGATGTCATCATCGGCAACAACCAGCCGGAAATCGGCCAGGGCTTGCGTACCACTTTGCCGATGCTGGTGGCGGAGGAGCTGGATATCGATTGGCAGAAGGTCCGGATCGAATCCATGCCTCTGGGCATTGTCAAAACCGCGGACGGGTATACCTGGAAGTACGGAGTCCAGTTTGTCGGCGGCAGTACCGGCCTGACAAACAACTGGACCTTCATGCGCGAGGTCGGCGCGACCGGTCGGTTGATGCTGATGCAGGCCGCTGCGCAAATGTGGAACGTGCCCGTAGATCAATGCACCACCCGCTCCGGCGTGGTCATATGCGAATCTGCCGGCAAGCAGGCTGCTTACGGTGAACTGGTCAAGCTGGCCTCCACCCTGCCCCTTCCGGAAACCGCGCCCGCGCTAAAACCCATGGACGACTACCGCATCGTTGGCAAACCCCACGACAACAAGGAGGTCAGGGACATTATCACCGGCAGGCAGCAGTTTGGCAGCGATATCCACGTGCCCGACATGCGTTACGCCGTGATCCTGCGTTCACCCGTGCTCAATGGCACCGTTGCAAGTGTCGACGACAGCGCGGCCAGGGCCGTCAAGGGCGTGTTGGAGGTTTTCCCGATCGAGGGTCCTGCGATGGGCGCACCCTACTTCATCCTGGCCCACGGTGTGGCCGTGGTAGCCACCTCCACCTGGGCTGCCATGCAGGGCAGTAAAGCGTTGAAAGTGGAGTGGTCGCAAAGTCCAAGCCGCGATGACAGCAGTGAAAAGTTCTGGCAGCAAAACCGCGAGATGCTGGCAGGCAAAGGGCAGATCGTTTACGACCAGGGCGATTTTCCGGCGGCGCTGGCCGCGGCCGGCAAGGTGGTGCGTCACAGCTACGAGGTGCCGTTTGTTTCCCACGCGCCTATGGAACCACAGAATTGTTACGCCTGGGTGCAGAAAGACAAGGCGCACATCATCGCACCGACGCAGTCGCCTTCCGGCGCCTCACGCAGCGCCAATGCCGTCACCGGCATCGAACGTGAAAACATCAAGGTGGAAATGTCCCGCGCCGGCGGCGCTTTCGGCCGGCGGCTCAGCAACGATTACGTTGCCGAGGCCTGCCTCATCTCGATGAAGACCGGCTGGCCGATCAAGCTTCAGTGGAGCCGCGAAGATGATATGAAAAACGATTTCTACCGCCCCGGCGGCACACATGAACTGACCGCCGGTCTCAATGACAAGGGCCGGGTCACCGCCTGGAGCCAGCGGTTGGCCAGTGGCAGCAAATATTACCGCCGCGAGGACGTGCCGGATGAAGACCTGTGGAAAGCGGAACTCTACCCGGATGATTTCCCCAAGGCCATGGTGGACAATTTCAGACTCGAGTACTTCAACAATACCATCGGCCTGCCGCGGGGTTCCTGGCGCGGACCGGCGCATGTGGTCAATGCCTTCGTCATTGAAAGCTTCCTCGACGAGATCGCCCATGAAAGCGGCCAGGATCCACTGGCATTGAGACTGGAAATGCTGGGACTCGTCGAGCAGCAGGACTACAGCAGCCACGGCGGTCCGGTGATGACACCCGGCCGTCTGTCGAGGTTGTTGAAATTCGTGGCCGAACGTATCGGCTACGGCAATGCCAGGGCCAAGGGCCACGGTGTCGGTATCGCCTCACACTTCACTTTCGGCGGCTACGCAGCACACGCGATCGAGGTCTCGGTCAGCAGCACGGGCGAATTGACCATCGAACGTATCGTCGCGGCCATCGATTGCGGCTTCGCGGTCAACCCGAACGCCGTCGAAGCGCAGCTGCAGGGTGGCACCATCGACGGTCTCAGCACGGCGCTTGAACTCGAGATTACCGTGCGTGACGGCCAGGTCGTGCAACGCAACTTCAACAATTACCCGCTGATGAAGATCGAGCGTGTCCCTGCCCTGTTCGAAGCCCACGTCATGAACTACGACGCCACCCCGACCGGCGTCGGCGAAATCGGCGTTCCACCCGCCGCGCCGGCGTTGACCAATGCGATATTCAACGCGACCGGCATCCGTATCCGCAAACTGCCGATCGCAGATCAGCTGCGCGCGGCCATGACTGCGTGAATAGGGGCCAGGTTCATTTGATCGCGTTGCGATTAAACAGACCTGGCGCCCTTTTCAGTACTCGGGAATGAACAACCTGACCAGCCAGGCGAGCAGCATCACGGCCAGCACGCCTCCCACCCAGAGCAGTACAAACCACCCCAGTCTTTTCAGCAGTGGCTGGCGCTGCGAATCAACCATTAATGGTAGCCCTCGCCCGGCCGGACCTTGCCGCGGAAGAGCCAGTAAACATAGGCCGTATAGCCCAGTATCACCGGCAAAAGGACCAGCGCACCCACCAACATAAACGCCAGGCTGACATCGGCATTCGCGGCTTGCGGTATAGGTGATACCCGGCGGGATGAGATAGGGATAGAGGCTGGAGGTCAGCCCCAGGAAAGACATTCCGAAAAGGCACAGGGCAAGCAGGAATGGCAAAACTTCCCTGCGCGCCCGCACCGCCGTGAAAAATGCGACAGCAATTGCCCCGGTCACCACCGGTATAACCCAAAGGAACAACAACGAACCCAGCGCGAACCAGCGTTCCCGGACCATGGCGTTTTCGATAACCGTACCGAAGCTGACCAGTCCGATCAACACGACCACCACCGCACCGAGCGGAATCTGCAAGCGGCGCATACGCTCTTGCAGCGTTCCTTCGGTCTTGATCACCAGCCAACAGGCGCCGAGCAGCGCATAGCCTGCTACCAGCGAGACACCCGTGAGCAGCGTGAACGGCGTCAGCCAGTCGAACCAGCCACCCGCATAGGCGCCGTTCTCAACCCGCACGCCCTGTACGAACGCGCCGACCATCACACCCTGGAAGAACGCCGCCAGGGTCGATCCGCCAATAAAGGCCAGGTCCCACAGCGGCCGCCAGCGTTCGGTACGGAAGCGGAATTCAAAGGCAACGCCACGTAACACCAGGGCAAGCAGCATGGCGATGACCGGCGCATAAAAGGCGGTCAGCAACACCGAATAGGCCAATGGGAAGGCCGCGAACAAACCGCCGCCACCCAACACCAGCCAGGTTTCATTACCGTCCCAGACCGGGGCGACGGAATTCATCATGGTGTCGCGCTCCTCCCGGTTCCGCCCCAGCGGAAACAGGATGCCGACACCGAGATCGAATCCGTCGAGCACGACATAGGCAAGAAGGGCAATACAGATCAGTGCGGCCCAGATTGTCGGCAGGTCAGGCATCATCAAATCCTCCTATTCTGAACCCGGTCTGTGTCCGCCGCATGGCGCGGACCGGCGCTGCGCAGCGGTCCTTTCCTGATCGACTCCAGCTTCGCCTCCTCCCGGCGTCCGCCCCATCAAGCGGAGAATGTAGAAGGTGCCCGCCGCGAATACCGTCAGGTAAACCAGGATAAAAGCCAGCAACGAGCCCGCCACACCGGGCGCGCCGATCGGTGAGGCGACATCGGCGGTGCGCAACAGCCCATAAACCAGGTAAGGTTGACGGCCGACTTCGGTGACGAACCAGCCCGCAAGCACGGCCACAAAACCCAACGGCCCCATCAACACCGCCCAGCGGTGATACCAGCGGCGTTCGAACAGCCGTTTTCTGAAATACTGCACGGCTCCGGTCAAGCCATACAGGATCATCAGCATGCCGATGCCGACCATGATCCTGAAGGCTCCAGAAAACCACCGGTACGTTGGGCCAGTCCTCGCGCGGAAACGCGTCGAGCCCGGTGACCTCGCCGTCCGGATCATGTTTCAGAATCAGGCTGCCGAGCTTGGGAATGCCGACGGCGTATTTCGTTTCGGCCGACTCCATATCCGGCAGACCGAACAGGATCAACGGCGCGCCTCTTTGGGTTTCGAAATGTCCTTCCATCGCGGCGACTTTGGCCGGTTGGTATTCCTGCGTGTTCAGGCCGTGCATGTCACCGACCAGCAACTGCGTAGGGGCCACCAGCGCCGCCATCAAAACGGCCATCCCCAGCATGACCCGCGCGGGCTTATTGGACCTGTCTTTGAGCAAATGCCAGGCCCCCACCGCCCCGACCACGAAGGCCGTGGTGAGGTAGGCCGCCAGCACCATGTGAACGAAGCGGTAACCGAACGAAGGGTTGAAAATCACGCCCAGCCAGGATTCCGGCAAGTACCGTCCGCCTTCCAGGACGTAGGCCGCCGGTGTTTGCATCCAGCTGTTCGCGGCCAGTATCCAGAACGCCGAAAACAGCGTGCCAACCGCCACCAGCAGGGTCGCTGCGAAGTGCAGTCGCGGACCGACCCGGTTGAGGCCGAACAGCATCACGCCGAGGAATCCGGCTTCGAGGAAAAAGGCAGTGAGCACTTCGTAGGCCAGCAACGGCCCCAGGATCGGCGCGGTTTTCTCCGCAAACGGCCCCCAGTTGGTGCCAAACTGGTAACTCATCACGATACCTGAGACCACACCCATGGCAAACGCCACCGCGAAAATGGACAACCAGAACTTGTAGGTTTGCAGATAAACTTCACGCCGGGTGGCAAGCCACAAACCCTCCAGCACCGCGAGGTAGCTGGCGAGGCCAATGGTAAACGCGGGGAACAGGATGTGGAAACTGACCGTGAATGCAAATTGAATGCGGGCCAACAGTACCGGATCAGGCAGATCCATAAATAACTCCTTGCGAATTATGCTTGTTATGTTAGTTTCTTCTGATGTTGGAGTACAATTCAATTGCCTAATAACGGCGATTGATTGCGACTATTGGGAGGGTTCTTCCGCCTGACTGCCGCGTAACCAATAGCCCGTAACCATGTCCGAAAATGATATTGCCCACCGAGCTGTCAGGCATCTAAGTCCAATACATTTATGGGTTGTTTGAGGCTTGTAAGCCCATTGCGTTTGGCTATGCTGCGTTCGAGCCTCTCCGGTCTCGGTCAGCGGCCCAGGGAAAGGCCGCAGGTGCACTGACTCATCAGCGATTCCGGCTAAGACCTGGGAAAGGCCGGGTTTCGAACAGGCGCTTGATCATCGCCACATCGACATGGGACGCATCACCGGCATCACCGGCGATCACGCTGAACGGAGCGTCCGGTTCACCCAGTTTATCCAGCACGATGAGCGCACCGTCAAAGTTGTCATTCCGGGTGTAGCCGTTCACGGTCACGATCGTTTTCAGACCCGCGCGCATCGCGGACAGCAGGCCATTTTCCGAGTCCTCAAACGCCATGCATTGCGCAGCGGACAGACCCATTTCATCGAGTGCGTATTGATAGATATCCGCTGCCGGCTTTTTGTTGGGCACAACGTCGCCCGCTGCGATCACAGTGAACCAGCCGATACTTTCGACGCCCAGTGTCGAACCCAGCAGGGTCGTTATGTTTTCCATCGTCGTGGTCGTCGCAATGGCGAGTCGCACACCGGCCACGCGTGCGTCAGACAGCAAACGCCCAACACCTGGCCTCAGGGGAATAGCACCAGACTGTAAAAGTGACACGTAGTGTTTCGTCTTGGATCGATGCAAATCCCTGATAAACCCGTCCAGGTCAGCCGGTGCATCGAAAGCCGGCTGGAAGTCATCGATAAAATGGCGGATTCTTTCCTTGCCGCCGGCGACATTCAAAAGCAGACCGTAGGTTTCTTCATCCCAGCACCAGTCCAGGTTTGCATCTACAAACGCGCGGTTGAAAGCGATGCGGTGGCCGTCGCGCTCGGTGTCCGCGAGTGTTCCGTCAACATCGAAGATCAGGGCTGGCATTTTGGGCATTTGAATCCCGAAGCACTGGAACGAATGGCGTGTTACCACACGGACCACTATTTAATCCGGCTTAATACCCGGATTTCCGAAAATTGTATGAAACTATCCAACCGCTGACCAGTTTCTCACCCAAATCTTAGAACAGTAATCCAATATCGATCACTTTGGCATCAGACGCTGCAAGGCCGGATTCCGTTAATTGTTGTCAACCTCGTGGTAATCTTGCTGTTAACCATGATAATTCACCAGGTATCCGGAATTTGTTTTGTCACTGGCGAAATAGTTTTATCAATCATTCGCCAAAGCATAGCCTCGCTTTGCCTTGAGACGGAGCGGTCAAAATGTGAAGTCAGGTGCGGTGCAAAACCGGATAAGGCAAACTGTAATGTTCGTAAATGCCAAAAATAGCCTGTATCACCATGAAAAAAGATATTTGTCATTTTCTCGTCCACCTTGGTGAAATATTCGGCTTAACAACCATGATCACTCCGCTGCTTGGTGCAGCCATTGCCTATTGAATGGATATTTAAATGACAAGCTCCAATTCAGACAGTTTTGACCCGCAGAAGGCGCCAAGATTTTCAGAAATTCCGACGTTTATGCGTTGTCCCCTGGCGTATGAACCCGCCGAGGTTGATATTGCGCTGATCGGCGTGCCCTACGACGGTGGCGTCACCAATCGCCCGGGTGCCCGTCATGGCCCGCGCGAGATACGCAATTCGTCATCACTGATACGAACCATTCACCACGTCACCCGCTTCAATCCCTTCGAAGCTTGCCGGGTGGCCGATCTTGGCGATATCCGCTTCAGCTCAATGTTCGATCCGGCAATAGTCACTGAAGAAATCGAATCATTCATGCGGGAAGTCGTCGATGCCGGCGCCGTTCCACTTTCGGTCGGTGGAGACCACTCGATCAGTTATCCGATATTGAAAGCCCTGGGGTGCTCAGGCCCTGTTGGCCTGATCCATATTGATGCACATACCGACACCTGGGGCCCATTCCAGGGGTGCAAATTCCACCATGGCGCACCGTTCAGGCTGGCCGCAGAGGCCGGCGTACTCGATCCGAAACGTACTATTCAAATCGGCATCCGTGGCGCCCAGTCCTTTCGCGACGGCTGGGATTTTTCTGAACAATCCGGTATGCGGATCGTATTCATGGAGGAATTCACAAAAATTGGTGTCGATGCCGTTATTGCCGAGGCGCGGCGTGTGGTCGGCGATGGCCCGGCTTACATTTCCTTTGACGTAGACGGACTCGACCCGGTTTATGCACCTGGCACTGGCACACCAGAAATTGGGGGCATCACGACCATCGAGGCGCAGGCGCTGTTGCGCGGACTGGCCGGACTCAACTTGATCGGGGGCGATGTCGTTGAAGTTTCCCCACCTTTCGATCAGACAGGAAATACTGCCCTGGTCGGTGCGACCCTGATGTTTGAAATATTGTGTCTGCTGGCAGATCGTGTGAAAGGCACCCCACGACCTCTGCAGACGTCCCTGTGATCACCTGCCATGCTTGAAACCTTGCATTCTCTGTAACTTTGGGGCCATAACATTTGGAGTCGGAGTAAGACCTGATTTGTTCATCACCGGTTTTGGCTGTGAACCCAGCCGGAAGCGGTCGCCAAGACCAAAAAAAAGTGCCTGATTCAGAGGACCGTTTCCGGCCAATCGCCAACATGCTGGTGAGTCAAACTTATACAGCGTCCGAGCCCGTAATGTCGCGCGAATCCGCTCCGCGGTGTTATAATTGCACGCTTAATAAGCAGCTGGGCCCGCAGACGGGACTCGGCTGGTGCGAATCACTTGAGACTCAGCCGACGAGCTGTTTCACAACGTCAAACCCAACACAGGAGTCCAATTCAATGTCCACCAGTCTAGACCTGTCCAAGCTCAGCCTAATGGACGCCCTCGACCTCGCGACTCTGATCGAGGAAGAAGCACACCAGCGCTACAAAATGTTCGCCTCACAGATCGGCCACGTTGGTGGCTATGATGCTGGGTCCTTCTTCTCCACGATGGCTGAGAACGAGGCCAAGCACGGCACTGAGCTGCTCTCCCGGCGCATGGCCCTGTTCGGTAAGACCCCCATGAAACTGAAGCTCACCGACCTCTACGATGTCGAGGCCCCGGATATGGGGGCGCCGCGCCGCGGCATGTCCACGCTCCAGGCGTTCGAGGTTGGGCTCGCCGCTGAGAAGAAGGCCTACGACTTCTATGACATGGCCTTGCCGGGCATCACTGACCCCGAGGTCAGGACACTGTTCACCGAGCTTCGAGACGAGGAGTCCGAACACGTCGAGATGCTACGCAAGGCAATGGCCAAACTACCTCCAAGGGCCAGTGTCGAGACCGAAAACGACCCCGATGATGCCCCCTTTCTATAGGGCGTGGACTACCATCTAAGAGGCTTTCCCAAGGGCAGAAAAATCCGCTGCGGAGCAGATATGATCGGCTCCGTCCACGGTGAAAAAACGACTGCCTCTCCTCCCGGCAGGCAAGGCAGACCCTGGATATACCACGCCTGAAGTATCGGCATGCGGGCCGGTCTCGCCCGGTCTTCGGTGTATTTCGCAGCGGCTACGGGCTGGATTGAAGGTGGGGCGACGGTGTTCGACCAAATCCATGTCGGCTCGACGCTGCTGTACATTTCCATTGTTGCCTACGGCATACTGAAGGTGCAGTTGCTGGATATCGAAATTCGGGGTGGTTTAACCACGATGCCGGAGTAAAACGATGTTCAATGCTATGCAGAATGTTAGCAACACAGTGTGAGTTTTACCTATACTCTTCAATTGAAAAACGGAGGACTGAGATGAAGAGAATATTAACCATTAGCCTGTTTGTGACATTTATTTTTTCCGTATCGGTTTGTATGGCTGAACCGGTAGGCATTACACCCGAATTGTCATCGATTGAAGTCATTCACAATGGCAAGGCGGTGAAAATTGAGAGAATCCAGGACAATGAAAACACCATCGAGGCGGATTACGCACTGACATCCAGGCCCTGCCCGCCGTTTTGCATCCGGCCCATCAAGTTGGCACCGGGTGTTGAAACCATTGGTGAACTGGAATTGATCGATTACCTCGTCGCAGCGTCCAAACCCGGCAGCAATATCCTGGTCATTGATTCACGCACGCCGGACTGGGTGGCCAAGGGTACGATTCCAGGCTCTGTCAATATTCCATGGACTCTGTTGAAGGAAGACACGTCTAACCCGATTACCATCGGCGGAATCCTAACAAATCGTTTCGGTGCAATCGAGGAGGATGTATTTTGGGATTTTTCAAATGTGAAAACCCTGGTGTTGTACTGCAATGGTATGTGGTGTGGACAGTCGCCCAGAAACATCCAGACGCTGCTCAAGTATGGTTACCCTGCTGACAAGATCAAGTGGTACCGTGGTGGTATGCAAAACTGGCATGCGCTGGGTCTGACAACGGTAAAGGGCGCCCCCTGAATTATCCCGTATAAGGTATCAACGTGATTGAATCGTGTTTTCATCATTGACATAGAAATCTGTAGTCAATGTGTGGGTGATATATGACACGTTGCCAGTACCGACGACCCGGCAGTTATTGAGAACATGCTCGCTCACCTGGATGCCAAACACAGTTCTGCAGCGACAGCATGGAATTCCGGTTTTTGCCGGAAGCGTTTATTCGCACACACTGGGTTTGACCATCCGTTGTGAATTGCAAAGCGGTCATTGATATTGATATGCCTGACACTGACTTTCAGTGCAGATGTCAAGCATAACAAAATGTCCTTTCCGTGTTCTGAGCACTCTGCTAGTCTTCGCACACTTTTAGTAAAAACCAGGACGAAATGATGAGATTTCCCAAATCTAACTTGCTGCTTACGTTATGTTTCGCGGGTACCTTGTTTATGCAATCCGTGACGGCGGACGAACTCTCCGACGCGGTGGACACAGACTACGACCAGCACCTTGCGGCCCTGTTTGACTATTTCCACCGCAACCCGGAACTCTCCATGATGGAGGTCAAGACCGCGGCAAGGCTGGCCGAAGAACTGCGCGCAGCAGGTTTTGAAGTCACCGAGGGCGTTGGTGGTACGGGTATTGTCGCCATCCTCAAAAACGGCCCCGGTCCGCTGGTGATGATGCGCGCGGATATGGACGGACTGCCCGTCAAGGAAAAATCAGGGTTGCCGAATGCATCCACCGTGACCCAGATCGACTGGGACGGCAACGAAGTGCCGGTCATGCACGCCTGTGGCCACGATGTACACATCACCAGCCTTGTGGGCACCGCACGCATCATGGCCGCGACCAGGGATACATGGACCGGTACACTGATGCTGATCGGGCAACCGGCGGAAGAACGTGTCGGCGGCGCCAAGGCCATGATGGCGGACGATCTGTGGCAAAGGTTTGGCAGGCCTGATTATGCGCTGGCCTTTCATGTCGCCTCCGGCGTACCCACGGGTAAACTGGTCGCCGATGTCGGTTCACCGATGTCCGGCGCGGATACGGTTGATATCATCGTCCATGGCATCGGCACACATGGCGCCAGCCCGCACCGCGGCATCGATCCGATCGTGCTGGGTTCCGAGATCGTCATGGCGCTGCAAACCATCGTCAGCCGTGAACTCGCCCCCCGGGAGGCAGGTGTGATTACCGTGGGTTCCTTTCACTCCGGCACCAAGCACAATATCATCTCCGACGAGGCGCACCTGCAGTTGACCGTGCGCAATGACAATTTTGAAACCCGTGAACTGCTGCTCAATGGCATCAAGCGCGTTGCGGAAAACATGGGCCGGGTCGCGGGTCTGCCCGAAGACCTGTTGCCCGAGGTGATCATTTCGGATGAAGGCGTTCCACCAACAATCAACGACGCGCAGTTGACCCAGCATCTCAGGTCAGTTTGGAGCAAAGACCTGGGTGAGGACATCTTCTACGAAGCAAAACGCGAGGGCATGGGTGCGGAAGACTTTCCGTTTTTCACCACCGACCCTTATATCCCCAGCACCTATTTCCAGGTGGGCGGAACACCGCAGGCCGCATTTGATGCCGAGGAAGCCGGTGGACCCGCCGTGCCCTCCCATCACTCGCCCCTGTTCAAGATAAACCCCGCAGAATCCGTCACCCTGGGCGTGGAAGCGACGGTCATCGCCTTGCGGGATCTACTGCAGGTGATTCAATAGCAGGCTGATTGAACATTACATAGCGCTGTCAGCGCACCTCAAACGACAATGTTAGAACCGTCACGGAACTCCGCATTGGCACCGTCACGGAACTCCGCATTGGCACCGTCACGGAACTCCGCATTGGCACCGTCACGGAACTCCGCATTGGCACCGTCATCCCGGCGCAGGCCGGGATGACGGTGCTATCAATTGGCGCGGAGGTTACGTGAAATATACCTGATCGCTTCCATTTTTTAAGACCGGCAAGGACTGCCTGTGCTGGCGATACGGTTGGTCGCGGCCACCAGTTCTTTCGTGATACCGGGTTCGTGGGATGAATGACCCGAATCCGGTGATATCACGGTATCCAGTTCAGGCCACCGTTCGGCAAGATCGACCAGGTTCTTGACCGCGCAGACGATGTCGTAACGGCCGTGCACCGCGAAGGCCGGAATCTGGCGGATTCTGTCCACACGGTCCAGCAACATCGTGTCGGGATCCGGCTTCACATTGCGAAAATAATGCGCCTCCAGCCTGGCAACGGCCCAGGCCGTATCCGGGTCAGCAAAATGGCTGGCAAATTCCGGGTTTGGCAATAGTGTGCAGCTGGATATTTCATACAAGGCCCAGTGATTGGCCGCCTGCAGGGCCAGCTCGCGGTCATCACCTGTCAGCCGCTTCCAATAGGCCTCGAGCAGGTCGCCACGTTCTGCCTCAGGGATGAAACCGGCAAATTCCCGCCACAGTTCGGGCTGGATCATGCGAATCTGGTAAAGCCACCAGTCGATCTCTTCCTGACGCAACAACCAGATGCCGCGCAACACGAGGCTTTTGCAGCGCTGCGGAAATTCCTGCGCATAGTAAAGCGCGATCGTCGAGCCATAGGAACCACCGAACACGTGCCAGTGCTCGATACCCAGGTATGTGCGCAGTTGTTCGATATCCCGTGCCGTGCCGGCCATGGTGTTATCGGTCAATTCACCGACCGGGTGGGAACGGCCGCTGCCACGCTGATCGAGTAATATGATGCGAAAATGGCCCGGATCAAAAAAACAGCGATCCTGCTCGGAACAACCGGCGCCCGGGCCACCATGCAAAAACAGGATCGGCTCACCTTGCGGATTTCCGCACTGCTCCCAGTACAGTTCATGCGGGACACTGACCTTGAGAATGCCGGTTTCGAACGGCTCGATGGGTGGAAAAAAATGCGCGTTGGCCATGGTGGTTCACAGTGGTGGTTGAATTGGCCCATAATAGCCAAAAGGTGCTTATATGACACTGCCCGCAACAACAATTGAGAGAATCACCCGATGCGTTTACTGCCGATCTTTTTTTTACTTGCGATGACGACCGCCTGCGAGCAGACACCGAAATGGCCCGGTTCGCTGAAAGCGCTGCTGGAGTCCCAACCCGAACGTTTTGCCACCGTGCTCAATGAGCCCGCAAAGTATCGCGTGCAAATCATCTATACGCAGATCGACCGTGATGCCGACAACAAGCCGGTTTTCAAAAGCTTTATTTACAAGGTCAACCCGGCTGAGTATTTCTACCCCGCGAGCACCGTGAAGTTACCGGTGGCGGCGCTCGCACTCGAAAAACTCGATCGTTTGAACCAACCGGGCCTGGACCGCGACACCACCATGCTGACGGGTGCGGACAAGGATTTCGAAAGCGTGGCGGAAACCGATGAGACTTCTCCCGACGGTCTGCCGTCGGTCGGTCAATACATCCGCAAAATTCTGCTGGTCAGCGACAACGACGCGTACAACCGTCTCTACGAATTACTCGGGCAACAGGCCATCAACGAGAGGCTGCGCAAGCTGGAGTATTTCGACACGCGCATCATCCATCGACTGGAAAGCAGCCTGAGCGAGGAGCAGAACCGCTGGACCAACCCGGTCAGGTTTGTCAAAGGGGAAGAAGTCATCTATGAGCAACCCGGTGTTCACAGCGAGGTCAGTTATCGCGGAACACGGCCCGAATTGTTCGGACTGGCTGAAATCGTCGATGGAGAACGACTCGAGCGGCCCAAGGATTTTGCCGGCAAGAACGCCTATGCCCTGCTTGATCAGCACGAGTTTATTAAAAACCTGGTGTTTCCGGACAGCGCCAAACCTGAAAGCCGCCTTGATATCAGCGAGGACGATTACCGCTTCCTGTACCGCTACATGTCGATGTACCCGGGAGAAAGCGGCATCGGTGCTTACGCCAACGCGGAAGAATACCCCGAAGGTTACGTGAAGTTCCTGATGTACGGTGGTGACGCGAAAACGATCCCGTCCCATATCCGCATTTTCAACAAGCCCGGTGATGCCTACGGTTTTCTGACGGATGCAGCCTATATTGTCGATTTCAAGAACAACATCGAATTTATCCTCTCGGCTACCATTTACACCAATGAAAACCAGACTTTCAACGACGACCATTACGAATACGCCGAAATTGGTCTACCGTTCCTGAAGAATCTCGGCCAGGCGATCTACGAGATCGAATTGGGCCGTGAACGCGAACACGAACCCGATTTGAGCCGCTTCCGTTTTCCCGACAGGGATTATTGACCACATGCCGGTTGCCGGCGCAGCGCAAACAGGAGTGAAACATGCAACGTTATATCCTTGGTTTAATCCTTTTTCTTATGTCCATGGGCGCCATCGCTGCGCCACAAACACTGCGTGTCGATTATTATCACACCGGCAATTTCGAGACCGAGGTCTTCAGCCTCGAGCAGGTCGTACTCGAGCCTCTGCCATTCCCCGGCAATACCCGTCAACCCCTCGATCACACGCTCAGGGGCAAGTACCTGTTTGAGGTCGTCGATCCCGGCACTGCCAAGGTGCTGTTCTCACGCAGTTTCAGCAGTATTTATGGCGAGTGGGAAACGACTGCTGAAGCCCGCGACACCCACCGCACCTTTCACGAGTCATTGCGGTTTCCGAACCCCGAAAAGCCATTTGAAATCGTGCTGAAAAAGCGCGACGCGCAGAATCAATTCAAACAGATATGGCACATCGCCATAGACCCCGATGACTACCTCGTACACCACGAATCAGCGGCCTGGGCCGGCGAGGTCGTGGCGATAGAAGACAATGGCGATCCCGCCACCAAGGTCGACCTGTTGATACTCGGCGACGGCTACACCGCCGCTGAACACAAGTCATTCGTCACCCGCGCAAAGCAATTGACCGAGGTACTGTTCTCGACTTCACCCTTCAAGGAAAGACGCGGCGATTTCAATGTTTGGGCGTTGGCCCCGGCAAGCGCGAATTCGGGTGTATCACGGCCTTCAACCCATACCTATCGTGACACTGCGCTCGGTGTCACTTACGACGCGTTCCGCAGCGAACGATACGTTCTCACGACCGATAACAAGGCCATGCGCAGAATTGCTTCATCCGCGCCCTATGATTTCGTTGAAATCATGACAAACACGGATACCTATGGCGGTGGCGGTATCTACGGTCTGTATTCGACCGTTGCCGCCAACAGCGAATGGGCCGATTATATTTTCGTCCACGAATTCGGTCATCATTTCGCCGGCCTGGCCGATGAGTACTACACCAGTTCCGTGGCCTACGAGACGCCGGAAACAGTGATCGAGCCCTATGAACCGAATGTCACCGCCCTGCTCGACCCGGATAAACTGAAATGGCGTGAACTTGTCGACGCCGATACACCCATACCGACACCGTGGCCCAAGGACGCTTACGATAAATACGCCATGGCCAAACAGGCGGAGCGCGAACAGATGCGCAGGGACAATGTTCCGGAATCGGAAATGAACGCCCTGTTCCAGTCCGTGCAGGAAACCACCGAGCTCATGTTCTCCAAGGCGAAATACCGCGACGCGGTCGGCGCCTTTGAAGGGGCCAACTACCAATCCGCGGGCATGTACCGCCCGCAGATGAACTGCATCATGTTTACCCGCACCACCCGGTTTTGCAAAGTCTGCGCACATGCGATCGGGCAGATTATTGACGAGTACACAAAATAGTCCGTAACGATCGGGGTTACGCATGGCAGTTTGACCCCGACTTTTAAGACCCCGGTTTGCACGCCGGTGCTACCAGTGCTTGCTGATTGCGAGGCCGTAAACCCCGTTGTCCGCCAGCGGCGTAACCTCGAACCCCTTGTATGGCTTGGTGAAGATAAAGCTGCTGGCGATACCGATGGCAGCACCTGCAACCACATCCACCGTGTAGTGATTATCGGTTGCCACACGTCTCCAGCCGACGTATGTCGCACCGACGTACGCGGCCACGGCATATTTCAGACCGTACCTTTTATGTATGAAAGCGGCGCCCTGGAAGGCCACCGAGGTGTGTCCGGACGGAAACGATTTATCATCTGTACCGTTGGGGCGCTCCTTGCTGATCGTCGCTTTCAGCGCATAGGTCGCACCCAGGTTGGTAAAAAAAGATGCGTAGAACTGGTTTCGGCCATCATGGTCGTGCATGTAGAAGGTGGTGCCATAGGCAACCGCCGGGATAAGCGTGCGCATGAAACTGCCGTCATCTGAGGCACGGGCGGGGCTTGATGACACCAGGAAAATACAGGTCAAAACCAGGACAGAAGGGCATTTGGCAGACTTGAACATGGGCTGATTACCTCCACGATATTCAGAACATGACCGTGATTATATACCCATGTCTCGCGCACGCTTCGCTTTGGCTGAGACCGGTTGGTGATGGTCGCATTTAGAAAAATCCGGCGTATCTCTTCAAGGGTCCTGCGTTACCATTACCAGCAAATGAGAATGCTTATCACTTTATTGCTGACTCTGTTTGCTTCGAAGCTGCTTGCTCAAAGCACCGAAATCTATGTCAGCGATGCCGGCAAATTCGACAAGCCGCCCTGGCAAATCCTCAAATTTGATGAACACGGAGACAACCCCCAGGTTTTCATCGATGAAAACCTGGGCTGGCCGCAGGATATCGTATTTCTTGATGCTGCCGGCACCGTGCTAATCTCAAACCTGAGCAGCAATCAAATAACCCGTTATGATGCCGTAACGGGTGCCTACATCGATGTCTTTGCCGCGGTGCCAGGCGGACCGACAAGGATGAAAATCGGGGCCGACAACCTGCTCTACGTCTTGCAGTGGAACGGCAACGGCAAGGTTCTGCGCTATCAACTGGATGGCAGTTTTGTTGGCGAGTTCACCAATGTCGGTGTTTCCCAAAGCATTGGCCTGGACTGGGATAGCGCCGGCAAGCTGTATGTTTCATCATATAACGGCGACTATGTCCGCAAATTTGATACCAATGGCAATGACCTGGGTCTCTTCATTAACTCAAATTTAGTTGGTCCGACCAATATCACGTTTGTTTCCGGCGGGGACTTGCTGGTGTCGGATTACGATGGCGGGTCGGTCAAGCGCTTCGATTCCAGCGGTAATTACATCAATATTTTCCTCGCGGGCATCAGCAAGGTCGAGGGCATCGATCAGTATGCCAATGGCAATATCCTGGTCGGCAACGGCGGTCAGCACTCGGTCAGGATGTATGACGCCGAAGGCAACTTCATCGAAAACTTTATAAGCAGTGGCGCCGGCGGTTTGCTCACGCCCAATGCCGTGGTTATCAGAAATGGCGCTAGCGGCAATGCTTTCACCATTAACGCCGGGCTGAATGACGCCTGGTATAACCCTGCGACCAGTGGCCAGGGGTTTTTTATCACGGTTTTTCCCGCGCTCGGCGTCGTTTCGCTGGCGTGGTTTACCTACGATACCGAACTACCCCCGGCAGATGCGCAAAGCAACCTGGGCGACCCCGGGCACCGGTGGCTGACCGCTGTGGGCAGTTTTGAAGGTGGCCATTCCGTGCTAAACGTCAGCATTACATCGGGCGGTTTGTTCGATACCGCCACCGAGGTCAGCGAACAGGATGGCGGCACCATAAACCTCACGTTCGAGGACTGTTATTCAGGTTTGATCCAATACGACATCCCTTCGATTAACCGGCAAGGCAGCATTCCCATCCAGCGTGTCGCCAATGATAATGTTGCTCTGTGCGAGGTGCTGGAAAACCAATAACACCAGTCGTCTAGGCAACGCGCCGGTCCGGTTTTCTGAAATCCTTGACCTTCAGGTTTCGTTCCGTAGTGTTGACCTGGCCGCGCTCACACACCCAGAACGGCCCTTCAACGCCTTCGAGGCCGCGCATTCTGGCCCTCACCGCCATGCTTCTGGCGAGTTCTTCCCCGTACTTGTTGACGGAGAAATTAATGCTGACATTTTTGCCATCATCACCGGGCCAACTGGCTTCCCAGTACCTCGTCTCTTTTACCGTACCATCACGCAGCTTGTAGGACTTGGCATAGGTGCAAACCCCGCTGATGCCGGATTTATTGTTGGAGCGCTTGATCTGGCACACCTCTCTGCGACTGATTGGCGGAAATTTGCCAAGCAACTCATCGCGGTATTGCCGGGCCAATTGCAGCGCCCTTTTCTGGCCACCGTACTTTTTGTCAGGAAAGTTCTCCACCAGCATTTTCCCGTAACGGCGCAGGCTGACCCGCCAACCGTGGGTGTTGCGGATGTCGTCATCGAAACGTGAAATGCCGTAATTCGGGTCGGCTGACTTCTCAATGTTTTTCATGATCCCTCCAGTCAAAAACAGTCTCTGCAGTCATGCATCAGCGGGGTATGCCGAGTACATGGCTTCAGTAGATGCAAATTGCATACCAAGCGGAGAAAGTGAGAGATTGCGGCTTTGGGGGACTATTATAAGTGGCTCGATTAAGCCGTTTCAGCACAGGAATCGTGCATCAGATGCACCATGATCGCACGCCCGGGGGCCAAAGGTGGAATGACCTGCCCGACAGCGGACCGCGTGATTGCGCGACCGCGGATGTCTGCGATCGCCGCGCTAGTCGGCCACCCGCGGGTCATTTCTCCCAAACTGGTCATGGCTGGAAACCCAGTCCAGTGATGAAATGGCGGCGGCCAGTGAAATTTCACCTGCCAGCACCGTGCCGGCCAGTATCTCGGCAAACTTGTTGACCTTGCCGACGCCATAGCAACCCATCGCCTGCAGGGCCTCCTTCTGGGTGGGCAGACCCGTCCCGCCGCCACAGGTCGCGACGATCAGTGACGGCAACGTTATGGAAAGGTAAAGATCGTGTTCCTGCGTGAGTTCGGAATACAATATGCCCATTGAAGACTCCGCGACGTTGGCCACGTCCTGCCCCGTCGCCAGGAAAACCGCGGTGACCGCATTGGCGGCATGGCAGCCGTTGTTGTTTGCGCCGGACATCATCGTGCCGATGTTGGCGACTTTGCCGTGGTAGTAGAGTGACTCGGTATCGGCGTCCATGATATCCAGCAGGACGTCACGCTTTATAACCGCCTCTGCGACGACACGCTTGCCGCGGGTCTTCAACATGTTGATCATCGAAGCCTTCTTGTCGGTGGCAAAATTTGACTCGAGGAAGAAACGCTGGATAGCTATTTCGTTACAGTTTTCAAGAATCCAGTTACACGCCGCAAACGTCGCCTTGCCGACCATGTTCATACCCGCCGCATCACCCGTAGTGAAATTGAACCGCAAGTAGGCAAACTTGGCGGCCAGGTAGTGATCGATGTAATCCAGCCTGACAAACGGATCGGTGGCTTCCGCCACGGCCCTGATTTCAGGACGATTCGCCTTGACCCATTCCGAGAATCGGCGCGCTGAGACGGCATCTTCGAAGACGAAGACGGGCGCCCTTTGCATGTTGTCACCGACCACCGTGCACTTAACCCCGCCGCTGCCATACAGCACTTTCATGCCGCGGTTATAGGACGCGACCAGCGTGCCCTCACTGCAGGCGAGCGGCACGTAGAATTCACCCCTGGCGTGTTCACCATTGACCAGCAGCGGACCGGCAAACCCCAGCGGTACCTGCGCAACGCCGGTGAAGTGTTCGATGTTTCCACGGGTAAGGTGCGGATCGAAAGAATAGCCAGCGATGTGTTTCAGTTCTGTCGCGGTTTTTTCGCGAATAAAATCCTGGCGTGCATGGATAATTTCTTCACCATAGTCGTCCGCACAGTCACGCGGTATATTTCCGGGCTCGACATGCGCCGTCTTCAGGGTGTCGTTCACTTCCAGGTTCAACAAACCAAACGGCGTCACGTCAAACACCATGTCGAGTTCATGCCGCCCTTCACTCAAGGGTTCGATGTCAAGGCAAAAACCGATCAGTACTCCGAGTGGAAAATCCAGGGGACGGTCCGGGTTGACCTGCCTGAGAGGCATCGTGTTGCCGGCATCGACAGAAATTGTAATTTTGTCGTGCGGCACCTGCTGGCCGTTTAACCTGACTTGCGGTATATCCGTCAGCACGGCGGGGCTGAGGCGGTTCTTGACTGAAAATCGAACCCGGCCATCCTCATTTCTGAGGCTGGTCCGGTTATACATTTTGCTGAGCACAATCTTTGGAATGGTCTGCATGATTTCTGTCCCGTTCAGGAACTGATTTTATGATTTTATCACGGCCATTCCCGATCCAAATTGACCTGACGCAAGCGCATGGCGCCTTGCCCGAAAATTCGGTAAGGTCACGTGCCGCTCTACCCGGGCCAACGCGGGATGAACCTGCACTTCATATTGGTATTCGAACACAATGTACAACAGTCTTTTGTGCCGTGCCTGCCGATCCTACCCAATAAAACAGTGTATAAAAATCCCGGAACTGAATATCGGCCATGGAATGGGGGACGGTCGAAATGCTTCAGCCCCGGGGTAACAAAGCCGCTATTTAATAGGACGTAACAACAACGGTGCCAGACCACGCGCCTCCAGCAACCAGGTCAAGACTGGAACAGGCGCGCGATTTACTTCCAGCATTCGACCGGCAGACGTACCTCGCCGGTTTCATCCAGCGTCAGGGTGACGCAATCAATTCCTTTCTCCTCATCTGCTGCCTGGCCACCTTGCGCCGTCGCGACGAGTGTGAACGATGTAGCCGTGGTGTCGAGCATTGAATAGGTATATTTCACGGTATTCGGAGGATTGAAAGCGGTGTTGTAGCTGATGTGATCTGCGCGCCAGGCGTGCTGGCGATTGGCCCAGTCCAGCAACTCCGCCTTGGCCTCTGAACGCTCCGATTTACGGATAAATCGCGCGTAGGATGGATAGCTAAGCGTGACCAGGATTGCAATCACAGCCACCACAACCATCAGCTCAATTAAAGTAAAGCCACTTTTAAGGTCTTTCATGCCGCCCTCTTTCTAAGCAGTCATCAGCGAGTGTGTTGCTTCTGCATGTCTCATGGGCAATTGTCTGCCTGCGCCACAATGGTCATGTGCAAGATCACATTTTGACTGATGTTTGAAAAAGTAAAGATCGTAAGTTCACCCGTGATGCCCGAATCCGGGTTGGCCACGGTATTGTCACCGGTGACCTGTACACCGCTGAAAGCCGTGCTGTCAGTGCATACTTTGCGGTTGAGTACCGTGGTGGAACTGCCCGTCACCTTGAGTCCGTTATAGTCCGAAACCGATATCGTTCCAATCACCGGAACAGGGTAAAGATCACAGGTGTAGGCTTTGCGAGCCTTGTTGTTTTCAACGATGGTCTCTATTTCACAACTCATAGCCGGAGGATTTTGTTTCACTCTCACCGTTTCTATGTTGATCTGGTTCGAGCCTGCCTTGATGTCCCCATACACCAACGCGCCGTTCGTACGGGGCAAACCACCGATATCAAGACTCACCGGCATGGCTTCAGTGTTTTCAAACTCGTCATCCGGATCGATCGGGTTGGTATCGGTTAAACCGGTATTGGAAAGTTCGATGTGTGCGCTGACGTCGGTAAGGACATTAAAATGCGTTTGTGCAACCCCGACCTCGCCGCGACTGAAGGCGGTGCGGTCTATGTCACTGATCGGTGAGTTTGTAACTGTAATGGCTGACGACCCCCTGTTCCAGTTGGCCAGCGCGGTCACATCCACATCGTAAAATGGCATGATTTCAAGCCATGGCGGATCTTTCAACAAGTCGCAGAAATCGCTGAATTCCCCGACACCGTTCGCCTGCAGACATCTGATTTTTTTCAATAGATCAGCATTGATGTAATCGATGTAAATGCCCCGGGACATCGCCGGCTTGATGGAACTGGCGCTGGTTAAGGATATTCCCCACCAATTCAGCCACCAGGGAACGCTATAGCTGACCTGCGGCACTATCGCGGGGTAGCCGGGTATGCTGATCGCCTGGCTAAAATCGGTCACGAAATTAATGACGGAATTGCTGTATTGGGAATTGAAATTGGTTGGATACTCCGCCTTGAAGACATCCAGGTTTTGTTGCAATAGATCGGTTGTCAGCGTGAACAGACCATTCTTTCGAATGAAACGGCAGGCTTCCAGGTAGTCATCGCCTTCCTTCGATAGTACTTTTTCACCATTAACGATCCGGTAATGCGCATGGTCTCCAGAAAAGTTGAAACCTCCGGCGTCGCCGCTGAATGCCGGCCTGAATGAATCGTATCTATCGGCAGCACCACTTGCATCGTGGTGGTCCTTACAGCAAATGGCGCATTCGGCGGGTTGACCGGATACGTTTGCCGATACGCTGCCGGTGCGTTTACTGACTTCTTCCCCGGACGCGTAGAAGCTCCCGTTCCACAGAGCCGGCGGGTCAGCGGTACCCAGGTTTGCGTTCATCGTGCAAATGCAGTTTGCGACCTTGAATTCCTCGCGCCGTTGCAGGTATGCATTATCTTGCGTGGTTAAAAATGTCACCACGTCAAACTTGGTGATGACATTTTCGCCCTTGTTGGTGATTTGTGGTTTGGGTGTGGTCGAGCCCTTGAGCTTATCCGAGCCCAAAGCGATTTCCACGACGCCCGGGAAATCGTCGGGATTGAAGGGAACCCTGGGTGGCGTATTTGAATCCACCCTTGCAGACACACGACCCGTATTGAAAATGGAGGTCGCGTCAATAATATCGACCAGTTCGACATCCTGTGAATCGCCCAGGCCATTCACCCAGCTCACGGTGATTGCCGCCAGTTTCAGATCGGGCCGAAAAGCACCCGAATCGCCCGTGAAAACCTCTGTTGTCCCATCGGCATTCTGCACATAGGCGTCAATCGTCCATGCAACCGTGAATTGCATGTTTCCCACGCTCACCGTGCTGCCATTCGCACAGGTTTCCAGGTCATCAAACCCCACCTGGTCCGTGCTGCACGAACCAGCGCCGGTATCAGCCATGGTATAAAACGAACGCATGGTTTCAATTTGTTGCTCAGCCAGGTTCATCGCGATGGTGCGCTGCTTGGCCACCGTACTGTAGCGGGTCAGTTTGCCCTGCAGATTCGCTATCGCGGCCATGCCGATCGCCATGATCAGAATTGCGATCATGATCTCCAGGAGCGTAAAGCCTCGGCTGATCGGGTATTTTATGGGCCTGTGTGAATGAATCATTGTCCCACCTCAGTCGAAGGTCGCCTGATCGGACCAACTGCCTGCAAGGTTTCCGAGAATAATCAAGGGGTGGATCTTGTTGAGAATGTCCTCGATAAAGACTACGGTAAAACTGCCCGCCAATGCGGCGGAACCCGGATCGTTGATGATTGCACCATAGAGAATCGGGCCGCCGACAAGGGATACGGGAATACTGTCTTCGGTTTGGTCTTCCGGGGGCGTATCCGGATCAGTTATAACCAGTACGCCATAAAATACGGTATTACCGTTCATCGTCACGCCGCCGGTCGCTACCAGTGCAACCGGTGTCGTTGCAGTACCGACCTCCTTACCCGCCAGGTTACACTGACCATCCACCCAGACCAGTCCCACGAGGCTGGTATCAACCGTAGAACAATCCGCCAGGATCGTATCGGCCGCATCACGGACCACATGGTACTCCGAACGCGCAACACCAAAATAGAACTCGAAAATATCATCCGGATAGGCCGGGTCGTTATCGACAACATCAAAAAATTCACGCCCCGGGTCATAGCCGGGCGTATGACTGAGTGAACCCAGGGCTTCCTTGTCGGGGCACGAGCAACTGTCGCAGGTGACATACTCGACACCGGCGGCATCCGTCCACGAGTGCCATTGATCAGTGCTCCTGGAAGCAAGAAATTCTTCCAGCTCACAGGTGGCGACACTACCGGTGGCCGCTTTGAGGTTACCATCCGCATCCGGCACTTCCGGTTCCAGTTTCGCATCATGTCTTGACCAGATGGAAACCGGGACACCAAGGCCGCCCGCGTTTGGAGCGACCACAACATTGAGCGTACCCGTCGGAGAAATAGAGTTGAACGTCATGATGGGAACTGCCGGGGGGCCACCACCCGGTTCAACATTGGCCAGTATTTGCGTGATTATCGCCTCGGCGCCACCTTCATCGGCCGTAATATTGGCATCGGCATAACCTGTCGACACTACCTTGATGGCTGCGTTTATATCCGATGGCGTGCCGGTGGGGGAGCATTTGGCAAGGGTTGCGGCATTACCGGGGTCGAACTTGTCCTGGTCGTAGTCAATGGCGCATAGCAGGGCCTGGACTTTATAAAGTTCTACCGCAGCGGGGGGATCGCTTTCATCCAGTTCCAGCACAAGTGCCCCCAGCGGCAGGTAGGTGTTGGGTGTTTGTGCACTGGTGTCTTCAACATAATAAAAGACATTTTCACGAACGAAACCGTCGGCGCGTCCCTCGGCTGCAGGGGGTACGGCGGAACAAGGCAGCGGGACCGGGTCGGCCACGTCCCTGCAAGGCAGCCAGTGATGATTGGCGCCGGCGGCCCCCGGCAACCAGCCATCCTCTTCAAGCGAATTCAGTTTCCTGATGTTGCGTGTAAAAAAACGCTTGGCATGACTGATGCCTGCTTCCGCTGCATGGGTTGCCAATTTGGAGCGCCGGTCATTGCCGGAAATGATCTGCTCGTAAGCAGTAATCCGGGCGTTGAAAAAAATCATGGTCGACATCACGATCAACAAAATGACCACCAGCAACAAAGCCGCTCCGCGTTGTTTCTTCATGTCTCGGAACAGTTGCAAAGTGCGTCCATTATTCGAATGGATCAATGTGGCTTCCACAATTTGGGTTAAACCCGGAGGTACTGATTTCTGATCTGTACCTCGTCCGTGATAGACCGGCTAATCGTTGCGTTGGCTATGAGTGCGGCGCTGATCGTGATACTGACCTGTTCGACCCCCACCTGGATCATATGGCCATTGCTCAGGTTTTCAGCAATATCGGTAAGGCTGTCGTTATGCACAAATTGCAGCGCAGTGATATTCATCAATAGCGGGTCCGACATATCTGTCCAACCGGCATCGGTGATCGACGTGTCGCAACTGCTGTTTTCCCCGTAATGGACCGAAATTCGCCCGACCCCGGCAATCGTTCTCAGGCGGTACACCACGTTGGCAACCTGGTCAGATCTCTCTTCGCTGATATCGTCGTAGTTGACAAGCAGACAGTCGGCTGCGCCGTTTGCGTCCACATCGCCGACAGTGATACCGCTCATGATAGCTTGCGTGCTTAGAAAACCGGCCAGGGCGTCTGCATCGTAACCAGCGCGGCGGACATCCCGTGAAATAATCTGCATGGCCGAACGTAATTCCGCGGTCAATTGTGTCATGTGTATCAGTTGCGTATTGGAACTGAACACATTGGCGGAAAGTTTCACCGTGGCCAGTGAAACCACCAGCGAGATGGCCAAGGCAATCATCAGTTCAACCAGCGTAAAGCCCTTTGAATGAACCCGTCGAAATGGCCGTTTGATCATCAAATACATGTGGGGAAACCAACAAGTTTGTATTCCGTCGGCGAACATTTACTCACCCGGCCGGTGGGTGTGACCGCAACATTTACCAGGAAGTCTTCGGCTTTGTTTTTGACCTGAATGACCAATTTATCTGAGTGGCTGAAGGTGCCGCGTACCGGGTTTATGTGAAAGTGGTCATTGTCTGTTAAGGCCGCCGTTATCTGCAATTGTGAAAATCCGGGATCGGAGGTATTGGACAAAATCATGGGTTTATCGCCGGCAGCAAGCCTGCAATCCGTGGTTTCAGCGGCCTCCAGACAATCACATGTCTGGTTCTTGCCCTTTTCAGCGCCAAAACACCAATTGACCCCATCAGCGTGCTTTCTGAACGTAATGGTAATCCAGCTATTTCGTTTGGCGGATTCCATTCTGACATTTTCAAAATAGGCGCCGATAAGGTTGGTCGACCCGGCAACCGTTCGCTTGTCAATAAATCCGGAAAACGAGGGTACACTTAACGTCATCAAGATAACGATGACAGAAAGCGATACCAGCAGCTCGGTCAGCGTAATACCCGATTGTTGGTCAAGAGTCTTCATGTTTCCCCTTTTACCTATAAACACAGACGTCCAACCTGTCATATCACCCTTGGTCAACGCGTCGAGTTTTTCTGTGGACGTCCAGTTTCACGGCTCGACAAAATCATTCCGTTGATTTCTATCTACCCATACGATGCGCCTGACGCGGAACATGATCTACTGTTGAATCTGCCAGATATTGCTGGTAATTTTGCGTGTAGGCAGTTCCGGGAAAAGAGGGTATTGTTGTTGCAACAATTCACTCCCCGTCGAGTGTCCTTAGGAGAGCAAAATTAAATTCGAATTCTTCAAACAGCTCGCTTGTTCTCACAAATGGGAACTGGCGCCAACCCATCACCAGGTCAGTAAAGACAGCAACAAGGTGTTATGGGTTTGTCCGAAGTGTAAAAAACTCATTGAAAGGGTCCGTTGGAGGCCACCCGACCAGGACTGAAAGTGTCTATTTAACTGAAGGCGTTTATCCCGGAATGAGTTCAGTACCACGAGTCAAATCCCTATGAACCCATGGTATCGAACCGCTTTAGTAGTACTCCCCTAATGTTTGAAATGTCGGAACTGCTGATAAATTTACTGCAGCGCCCCCTGTCTTCTTGATTCCCGTGATAAAAACCACGAAACCATCATCTGTTAAAGCCTCTTACGAGGTTACTGGCAACAATGACAGAATTTTTGCGTAAAAATACGGGAATAGAATCAAGCGATTCCGGAGCGGTCTTTCAGGATACCAGGTCGTGTTTTATGGCGTACTGGATGAGCTCGGAGTTGGTTTTGATATCAAGATCTTCCATGATTTGATACTTGTGGAAGGCAACGGTTCTGACGGTGATATTGAGGGCGGAAGCGACCTGTTTCATGGTCTTGCCCTCGGCGAGCAGCTGCAAAACCTCACGCTGGCGCAAGGACAGTGAGCCATGAACTTTGTGGCCACCGGGGTTCTTGATAAACGCGTTGATCATGCCCTTGGCAATGATGGGTGTTATATAGCTGCCACCACCAAGCACCGCATCGATGGCCTGGAACAATTCGGAGGCTGCCGAGCTTTTTAGCAGATAGCCGTTGGCGCCGATTCGAAATGCCTCGGTAATCATATCGGGGTCTTCGTTGACAGTGAGAAATATCAGCTTGATCTCGGGGTATAGCTTTTTGAGCTTTTCACCCGCATCGAAACCATTGAGATTAGGCATGGAGATGTCGAGTATAACGACTTCCGGCTTTAGTTTTGACACCATGGACAGCATTTGTCTGCCATCAGACGCCGTACCGACGACGTCATATCTGGATTCAAGCAGGCCGCGAAATGCTTCGACAAGAAGCAATTGGTCATCTGCCAGGAAGATTCGGGGACGTTGCATCAGATTCACATTTACCAATCATCTATTACACCAGTCTACACCATTTGTGCGTCAAATTTCTGCGTCCGTGGTGGATTCACAGGAGCCTGTCGGGTTTGACCGATCATAGCGAGGGGAAGCCGATTTGAGTCAGATTTTTCGATCTTTTAAGGAGAATAGCACCGCTATTTGACGCAAAAGAACGGGAAATCTGGCCAAACCCGGCTTATCCGCACGACCACATGGATGTGGGAGGTAGGGTAACGCATGGAGCAGTTGCCGAGTAGATCATGTTAAGTCCAACAGACTGCTAGGTGGTAAACAGGTCGATGATCAACAATACAAGCCAGGCGATTGAAATTCCAGCGAGCGGAATCCCAACGGCCCAAATGAGGATCCACCTGGCGAGCTTGTTTCTTTCCTTTTTCGGATTGACGATACGCGCCCTGATGGGACGGTCCTGCCTTCGCAACCAGTACCCCCCCTGGGCGCGTTCACTTTGAGCGGGCCGGTATGCCGTGTCTGTCGCAGGCTTGCGGACGGGTGGGTTGAAATCCGTTTTGAACGAAACCCCGGAACTACCCATTCGATGTTCTCCAAAGGGCTGGTGAATTGATGTTTTCGTTGAACCTGGAACGCGCGTGCCAATTGGCCGCCGAGAGCCATCCAACCCACGCCCCGATGATGACTGTTTCATCCACCGCGCCTGCGATGGCATCGGCCACCCGTGTTCCGAACATGATCACGATCAGACAAACCAAAGCACTCACCCCGCAATGCCAAAGCAGCGAATATTTAATACCAACAGAATTTCTTACTTGTGAGTTGGCCACAGCACCCCCGGATAAAGCATACATAGAAAGTTCCATCGCTCTCGCGACGCCTCTAAATTATCGGCCATTGCTGCAGCCTGTATGCTGTGAGAACTGACAGTAGGGACAGGTAAATATACCGGTACAACCATCCCCGATCAGCCTGAACGCAGTCTGCGGCACTTTGCCCAGACTTGCAACCGGGACCAACCAGCACCCGCATCTCATCGTGCTTAACACCCCGACTGAAAAAGGCGTGTTGACTGAATACAGTCGGTCAGAAATTCCGTGAAAAACTGGTAGATTAATCAGTATTCACCTCACAGGGTAATCTGTGATGATTAAATTGCCTTTTTTTATGCGTTTGCTGGAGAGATGATGATGAACAATCAAACCATGAATGGTCGGAGAATCCCGGGTTTCTGAAGGCCGATCCATCGAGGGGGGGGAAATGCATACACCGTCACGAATATTGATTATTGACGAATCAATCGAAGCGGCTTTGCTGATTGAAAAGGCGGTCATACAGCATTGGCCCGGACTCAAGTGTGAAAGTACGGATAATACCGCAGGCCTGCAAGTTGCCCTGGAGCAGCAACGTTGGGATTGTGTTTTATGTGACCTGGGCACACCGGGGCATGGTGCTGAGGCGGCATTGGACCTCATCAGACAAACAGACCCCCATTTACCCTTTATCATCATGTCCGACCTGGCCAGCACCAAAGCCGTTATAAAACTGCTAAGGTGCGGCGCCCAGGATTTTGTGCGTAAGGATGAATTGGACCGCTTGGTCCCGGTGATAGAAAAAGCCATGCTGGAGATTGAAAACCGGGAATTACTGGAACAGCAAAAGCAGGCGGCCAGCACGATGGACGTGGCGAACAAACCACAGTGGAAGAGTCAAAAGAAGTGGCGCTCGTTGTTGGAAGACACATGCGATCAGGTCATGTTTCTAAGCCGCGATATGAAAATCCGGTCTGTCAACAAGGCCGCTCCCGGTTTTAGTACCCAGGACATGCTAGACAGGAAAATCAGCGACTTTATCCCCGGTTCTTTTCGGAAAACCATGCAGCAAAAGTTCCAGACCGTGTTAACGACTGCACGACCGGTTAACTTTCAGACTGCTTTCCACGAACCGGATGAAACCATCCATTATTTTGATGTTCGTCTCTCCCCGGTTGTAAAAAATGGCAAGGTGACCTCGGTCGTATCCAGTTCAAACGATGTGACGCAGCAGAAGTTGATCAACGATGCCCTTACATTCCTGGCAAGCGGTTTGACGGCGTTTGCCGGTACAGAATTTTTCTCCGAGTTGGCAAGGTTTCTTGCAGAGTTGATGGACACGGATTACGTGCTGGTTGGGGAAATCTCGGAAGACGGAGACAACGTAAAGGTAATCAGCGGCTACCATCGCGACAAGCCAATTGAATTGCCGTTTTCATTCGCACTAAATGAAACACCCTGTTCGAAAGCCGTCGCTGGTGATATTTTTGCTCTGGCCGATGACGCGCAGAAACACTTCCCGGAAGACGTTATTCTGAAAAATTGGAATGTTTCAAGCTGTATATGCGCCTGTTTATTGGATAGAAACGGAAGAGCCATTGGCTTCCTGACGGTAATGGATAGTATTCCTCTCCGGGATGTGGAGTTGTGTAAAACACTGGTGCGGTTGTTTGCCGAACGTGCTTCAGTTGAAATTGAGCGTAAAAAAATAGAGACATCTCTGTCAGAAAGCAAAAAACTGCTGCTTCAGACCCAAAAAGTGGCCGGCCTCGGCAGTTATGTGTTTAATATTTTGGCAGGCACCTGGACCTGTTCTGACGTGATGGGCGAAATTCTGGGTGTCTCAAACGGGAGGGAGCATACCTTCGATGAGTGGCTCGCCTTAATTCATCCTGATGATCAATCAAGGATGAAGACTTATCTCACACACAACGTCATTGAAAAACGTCAGCGCTTCGACAAGAACTACAGAATTATCCGGGCAGATGATGGCGTGGAGCGTTGGGTTCACGGAATGGGTGAGTTGTTGATAGACGGTGAGAATAAACCCGTCCAATTGGTAGGCACCATCACGGATATCACCCAGTCAAAACATGCTGAAGATGCACTTCGGGCCAGCGAGTCTCAATGGCGAACATTGATCAATACGCTGCCGGACCTTGTGTGGCTTAAAGATTCGGAGTGCCGTTACCTGGCCTGCAACCAAAGATTTGAACGATACGTTGGTTCAAGAGAAGATCAGGTTATTGGCAAAACAGATTTCGACTTTGTGGATAAAAAACGGGCGGATGCCTTTACGCAGCAAGACCGGCTGGTCATGCATAGCGGCAAGGCCAGCATCCATGAAGAAGAAATTGGCTTTCCCCCGACCGGTCAGGGCGCGTGGGTTGAAACCATCAAGGTGCCAATGTACAAACCGGACGGTTCGCTGCTTGGTGTGCTGGGTGTCGGTCGTGACATCACCGGACGCAAAACGCACGATAAATTACTGCGCTTGCAGACGCAGCGTGCCGTTGCACTGCAGGACCTGAACACGAAAGCTGAGAAATTGACAGAAAATGAGTTTGTGCTTTACGGATTAAACCTTGTTGAGAAGCTTACAGGCAGTCGTATTTCATTTTTTCGTTTTGTTAGTACAGATGAACAGCACATTGACTCCTTTATCCCCACGGATTATACGTTCACGCACCAATGCGATGCGACCCCGGACAGCCCCCTGACGGTGGATGACGCCTGTATCTGGACAGAGGCCCTGCGTACGAAAGAGGTTGTGGTTCTGAATGATTACCCGGCCTGTAACCACGGGTGTAAATTCCCAGAAGGACATCCCGGACTGAAACGTTTGATCAGTTTGCCAATTGTGATAAATAACTGGGTAGTCTGTTTAATGGGCGTTGGCAACAAGGATAACGCCTACACCGCCAATGACGTGGAGACGGTAAAACTGATCGCCGAAGAGCTATCGCGAATAGGACAACGTCGACGTCTCGAGAAAAAAGCAACCCGGTTCAGCCGGGTGATCGCGCAATCACTGAATGAAATCTATTTGATCGATAGCGAGACATTACGATTCGTTGAAGTCAACGAGGGTGCCTTATCAAACCTCGGTTATTCCTTGAATGAGATGAAAAATATGACGCCGGTTGACATAAAACCGGATCTCGACATGCGAGCTTATGCAAAACTGCTTGAGCCGCTGTGTTTGGGGTTTGAACAGGAAGTGGTATTCACAACCACGCATCGACGCAAAGACAATACCTTGTATCCGGTCGAGACTCACGTTCAACTCATGGAAGAGGACACGCCTGTTTTTGTGGCGATTACCCGCGATATAAGCGATCGCAAAGCCATGGAAAGTGACTTGCGCAAACTCGCCCAGGCCGTGGAGCAAAGCCCGGAGAGTGTGATGATCACTAATCTCCAGGCCGAAATTGAGTATGTCAACGGGGCGTTTACGAGGTCGACGGGCTATACCAGGGAGGAGGTCATAGGTAAAAACCCGCGGATACTCAAATCGGCCAGTACGCCACCGCGAAGACACCAGGAAATGTGGGACAGACTGAACAGAGGTGAGATCTGGCAGGGCGAACTCCACAACCGGGATAAATATGGCAGGGAGTATATTGAATTCACGATCATTTCACCCATCCGTGACTCTCGTGGCGAAACCTCCCACTTCGTAGCGGTTAAGAAAAATATATCCGAGCGAAAACGGCTTGAGCATGAACTCGATGTGCATCGCCATCACCTGGAAGACCTGGTGAAAAGCCGTACTTTGGAATTGGCAGAAGCCCGGCAAAAAGCGGATTCGGCAAACCTGGCCAAGAGTTATTTTCTGGCCAATATGAGCCACGAAATCCGCACGCCCATGAATGCCATTATCGGGCTTACCCATCTGTTGCAACGCGACAGGTTACCGCATGACCAGGCGCAGCAACTGGCCAAGATTGATTCTTCCGCAGAACACCTGTTAGCCATCATCAATGACGTCCTGGATATTTCCAAGATCGAGGCCGGAAAACTGATGCTTGAAGAAATAAATTTCAAGCTCGAGGACCTGGTTAAAAGTATCCAATCGTTGACTCGGCAAACACTGCAAACCAAAAATCTTAAGATGGTCATCGACTCAGATGTCAATCACTTTTGGCTCAAAGGTGATGCGACCCGACTGCGGCAGGCGTTGCTGAATTACATCGGAAATTCCATCAAGTTTACCGAAAACGGCAAAATCACATTGCAGATCAAAGCGGTGGAAGAGAAAGACAGCCAGGTGCTGTTACGATTCAATGTGACGGATACAGGAATTGGTATTGATCCCGCTATTCTACCCGGGTTGTTCAATGCTTTTGAACAGGCTGATGTTTCCACCACGCGCAGGTATGGTGGCACTGGAATGGGCTTGGCCATTACCCGTCGCATTATTGCGTTGATGGGGGGTGAAACCGGCGCAGAGAGCGAACTGGGTGCCGGCAGCACTTTCTGGTTTAGCGTTTGGCTGGATAAAGGTTCAAGGGACAGGGCGAAGGGTCCAACCGTGGCAATGGAAAATGCCGAGATCATCTTGAGGGACAAATATTCGGGTACGCCATTACTGCTGGTCGAAGACAATGACATAAACCGGGAAGTGGCGGTTGCGCTTTTGACGGATGTGGGTCTGCGCGTGGATACGGCGGAAAACGGTCGCGAGGCCGTGGAATTGGTCCGCCAGGGTGCCGATTATCAATTGATCCTCATGGATATCCAGATGCCCGAAATGGATGGCCTGGAAGCAACGCGTCTCATCCGTTCGATGTCGGCAATGCCCGAGAAAACGCGGAATATTCCGATACTGGCGATGACAGCCAATGTTTTCGAGGATGACCGCCGGGCATGCGAAGAGGCGGGTATGGATGGTGTTGTTCTCAAACCGGTCGATCCGAATAATTTGTTTTCGATGATCCTGAAATGGTTGCCTGGTGAGGGCAAAAATGAAACCCCTGACAACTCGACTCAAGATTCGTCTCAGGTCAATGGGAAAGCAATTGAAAGTGTGCCGGCAGAAGAAATATTTCCCCGCAACGGAAGTGCCGTCGACCCACAGAATCTGAGAAATATATTCGGCGATGATAACGACGCACAATTGAATATGTTACAAAAATATGTCAAGCAAACCGATGAGATGATCGTCTGTTTTGAAGAAGCGTATGAACAACACGATAGCGAACAGATCATGTTCCATGCACACAAGTTTAAATCTTCGGCGCGCACGGTTGGCGCCAACCGTCTGGCGGATTTGTGTTTGGCGCTGCAAGAGGCTGCCCGGGACGCGAACTGGGAAGATATCGAAAGCCTGTCGGCTCATCTGCGTCCTGCCGTTTTGGACGTCCAGCATTATGTAAATGAATTTTGATCATGCCGCAATCTCGGGCTGAAACCAAACAAAGTCAGCAATAACAAACCGTTTGCCTGGTTGAGCGAGTGAGCAGGTATTTCTGTGTAGCAGTCTTCGGTTGAATGAAGTCCAGCAAGCCGTCTTCAAATTTGATCAAGAATCTATTCAGTTCCGGTTAGCAGTTGCGAATCGGCATGGTCCACGCTCGAAGATTTAAATGGCCTTATGTATATTCACCGGGAAGTTGAACAGCTGGTTCAGGTTTTTCAAATTGGCGTGCCATGAACGGCTGATCTCGAGCACATGGCACTCCATCGTTCTGAAAAGCCGGTCAGCACCGCCAAAACCTCTTCTTCTGTAAGCGCTTGGTAAATCTGCTTGAGATCTGCGGTAACTGGTTTATGGTCCTTTCAATACACGTAACTGAGCGAGTTGCCCAACACGTGAAAAAAGCACAATAGACAGGCCTTCGGCTTACGGGAATACAATTCTGTCACCCGTGGCTGAGAAGCGGCTCTGCTGCTTCGGCAATTGCTTGAAGGTCTCCGTGATCCATAATTGTCCATCCTTTCAATCAAAGGGGTTCGGGTAGACAGATACACTGAATTATTAACAGTCCCGGTTTAACGATTCTAGGAATGAACCACCCTGGCGTGTTCGACCCTGGTGTATTTTAATACGGATCTGATTTTTTCGGGGTCAACGGGTTTGGTCAAAAAACCGTCCATACCGACAAGTATACTCCGCTGCCGGGCCTCAACTGTCGCATCGCCGGTCAATGCAATGATTCGTACGGCGTGCCTGTCGCTGGAGCGCTCCCGGATCCACCGCGTGGACTCGATGCCGCTCATGTTCGGCATGCGCAAATCCATAAAGATCAAATCATAGTTGCCTTTTACGACAGCGGCAATCGCTTCATCGCCGTCTCCAACCTCGTCGGCCTGGTAACCGAACTTGGCCAGCTGAACACACATGATCTGGCGGTGTATATCGTCATCATCAACTATCAGTATGTTGTGCGGATAGGCATCGCAGAGGTCAATATTCGCGATTTGTTCAGAGGTGTTTCTTGCTTTTTCAACCGGCAGTTCCAGCACGTTTTCAAAAGATGGGTCCAGGTCGATGCGCATGGTGAACCTGACAATGGTACCCTCACCTTCAGTACTTTCAATCCATATGTCGCCGCCCATTTGTTCGACCAGCCCCTTGCATAGCGGTAAGCCCAGACCACTGCCACCGTATTTGCCACTGCTTTTAGCACCATCGGGGTCAAACGGACTAAATATGGATTGCAGTATTTTGGCCGGAATGCCAGGACCCGTATCTGCAACTGACAGCTCGATAAAGATCGTACCGTCGCCTAAGGGCTGGCTGAAGCTACTCAGGGTAATCGTACCGTGTTCGGTAAACTGCACAGCGTTGGATAACACATTCGCCAGTACTTGCTCAAGTTGACTGGTATCAGAGGTCACGAGTTCCTCGTGCAGGTTATCAAGCTGCGAAATGATTTCTAAGTCCTTGGCAGATGCTGCGGCAGCATACAATTCAGTCACTTCGCTAATGGACTGTCGCAAATTTATTGAGCCTGACTCAAATTCCGTCAAGTGAAGACCGCTGTGAAGGCTACCGGGAATATTTCCAACCAGTTCAAGTAAGGACGAACCGCTTTGAAGAATTTTTTGTGCAAATTCATATACTTTTGGAGGAAGTCTCTCATCCAGCATTAATGCTGTCATTCCAATAATTGAATTCACAGGTGTGCGCATCTCATGACCGATGTCTCGCAGGAATTCGCTTCGGGCCTTGTTTTCCATGGCCTCGCGGCGACGGTTTATCATGTCGATATAACCGTCTCTCAACGACTGAAAATAAGCACTCCTGGCCTGGCCGCCATCCTGCACGAGGAAGGCCATTAATGACAGGAATCCGACGATAAGCAGGGCCTTGACGAACCCGCCAACCAGGAAAACCGCAAACCCAAACGGCACCAGCACACAAGCCAGGAAAATAATATGGGCGCTGCGCCTGACGGACAGGGCACTGGTCCCGGCGGCGATGCATCCGGCAGAAAGAACAATGGTCAGTATAACCTCCTCTTTGGCCCAGTATTGCCAGATGACCATGGCGGACAGGACACCCAGGGTCAGGCTTTGAATGGCCGTCAGAATACTGTATTCGAGCACGGCCCTTTCACCGACAGTTTCGTAACGGTCAGCAAACCCCAATGCAAACCATACCCGTACCGCACCTAGCAGGACCAGCAGGACGATCTCTGCAAGAGACCACCATCCATAGTCCATAAGCATGGGCGTTCCGACCAGCATGATCAAAGAAATGACCGTGTATACCGGTGCCCCGAAAACTGACCGGCGGGCCAGTTCCAGCGCTGACGCCTTTTCAAGATATGCCTCAAAAACCGGTATCCGAACCGATTTATCAGTTGCTTTAAGCATGTGATTTCCCCTAAAAGTAACGCGTCTCAAAAAGTCACTTTCCCATTCCAAGGTAAACCGACTTTTCCCCTAAGAAACTAAACTGTGTACCAGCTTCTCTTATTAAGTTCCGAGGCTGGTTGTCAAATCCTTTTGTCAGCCAAGCCTGGAATTGGGCGGAACTCCTGTCCCCCAAAGTTCTTCTGACATCACTGTCGCGTTAACACATCCTTGTTTTGTTCTTCCCTGAACGTTTTGAACTCTATGTATAGATTGATCCACATGGTGTGATTGTCATACTGGCGAATATGACAGGATGTTGCCGGAAAAAGCCTAGGGGGCGGGTGAAGCATGTTCAAATCAGGACATTGCGCTGGTCCGACACCAATTTCCGGATGCAAGCGAATGTTGAACCTGTTTGTTGAAACTACTTCTGCATCCTTGATTGGTAGATCAAGAGTGAACCAAGTCCGCTTGACCAGATGGCGATGGCGGCCACGATCATGGTCATTCCAGATACTGACAAATCCAAATACCCACTGACTAATGCAGCGCCAGTTGATACCGACAGGAAGATACCGAGGATTGACAAAGCCCCCTCAAATTTATCTGCTGAAAAAAGCTCAATGGACCAAAACAGGCAAGATGCCAGCCACATCACAGATCCGCTTCTGGCCAATGCCTGATTGCTTACGTGGCCAAGTGTCAACAGCGCCTCAAAATTGTCGAGTTGAGTGTCCGGCCTGTCCATGTAGCTGATTGCCAGTTCCGGCGAAATAAAGCCGCTTACAATGGCCGCACCGATTAGCAAAATACTGCCAGTGATAAAGAAACAGAACCCTGACGCTACCAGCGTTTTTTGCAAATTGCGAGCCTGACTATAAAGCAAGAGTAAAATCGTGTACGCCATCACAACCAGGATCATGACGCCGTGCACCATGCCAGCCAGACTGGAGTAGCTAACGATGTCCTGCATGATGCCTTTGGTTTCAGATGCGGTTGAATAAGGATGATGGCTCATGGCAAGCAATGAAAGTGCACTGACCAGAATCAATCCAATTCCACAGAATTTTGAATTGCCACCAGTGGTTAATTTGTGTGGACATACACCACCTTGATTTGCAGTTGTTTGTTGTAAGGCAAGGCTAGCAGGGATGAAACCCGGGTTGCTGGACAATGAGCATGTATTGTCTTGTATCCTGTATTTTCTTTGAGTTTTTATGGTTTCAGTCTGGTTAAATGAATCTATGACGAAATTTGATCCATCAGAAGACGTAAGGATTCAGCGCACGAGAACAGCATTGACGGATGCGTTTTTTAAGCTCGTCTTGAGCAAACCATACGGAGAAATTTCAGTCAATGGAATTGTCTCCACCGCGGGAGTCGGGCGTTCTACTTTCTACCAGCACTTCTCTTCCAAGGACGACATACTTCTATATAGCTTGGCGTGGCCGATGAGCGTTCTTGCTTACGCAGCCAAAAAAAACACCAATAAAAAAGAAATCGAAGCCATTCTTGAACACTTTTGGAAGAACCGTTCTCTGGCCCGTCATGTATTTACCGGAACGACACGAAAAGTGGCCGTCAAAACTCTGGCAAAGGAATTGGAAAAGAACGCAGAAAATTACCCATTTCATATTTCAAAGGAGTTCTATTTTGAGGGAATGGCCGAGATGCTGATAAGCCTCATAACGGCCTGGTTGACCGGCAGAGTTCAATGCTCCGCTGAAGAACTGGTGGTGGATATTGTGAAGTTGTTGAACTCGATCCTTTATCAACTGTGAGTTGGCGCCTGCGCAATCTTCCGGTCGAGCTTTGAACCGGCGAAGCAACTACGTTTTCGGCCACAGTTTCAAGCAATGATTGGAAGCATGAGCCGGTCCCCGATTTCCGAATGTCATCCATTGACGGTATTTCTCCATGCACTCAAATCGCCAAATTCCGCCTTCCCTTTTTGCCAGAAATAGACCGCAATCACAAAAGCAACCAATGCCGGCACGACACCGAACTCATTCACGTACCATGCAGAACTATCAGTCTCAATTGTTAGGGGTGTAAATACCTTTTGCAGGAAAACATTTCCACTCATGTGAAATATCACCGCCGACCAGAGGCTATTGGTCTTGAAGCGCAGGTAGGTCATGATGACTGCATTTGAGATGATGAAGAGGGTAAAAAAGAAAAGCTGGTAGTACAAAGGAACCCCATCATTTCCATACAGCCCCATGAAAATCAGTGGCCAATGCCACACTGACCAAGTCAATCCGCTGGTGATTGCCACGTTGGTAAAAGACATGAACTTGGCCAGTTCCGGCACCAGAAAACCCCTCCAACCCAGTTCTTCACCAAGAACCGAAGGTAGCAACAGGACAAAACTATAAGTCGCTGTCATGGCCAGGTGAAAAATAATTACACCCGTATCGCTCCATCCGGTCAGGTTGTATTCCTGCATTTGTTGAATCACAAACCCGGCGTTATACCATCCACCAAAGCCGGCAACCCAGATGATCAAATAAGCCACAAACGAGATAAACAGGGGGAGCAGATAACTCATCCATTGATATTTCCAGCTTCCCCAACCCCAGCCCAATGTGGCCAGGTCTCGCCTTCTTATAAGACAAGTCAGAATCGTGGCAACGCCCACAGCCAGCATGATGGGAGTGGCCCTCCCTACCCTGTAGATCAGCCAGTATCCAACCGCCGTGCAAACGATCAGCAAGACATAGAAAACGATGAGGCTGATGAGTGAGTCTCTGGAAATTTGCAATTTGTACTCCCATGGGGTTAACAGACACTGCGATGGGACAAGTTTTTAAATCCGGGTCCCGAGCCTATGATGACTTATTCATGGACGCACCGGAAAAACAAAAAGTGACAAATTCGCTTAAATGGGATTAACCCGAACATTGCACCAGTCGGACTCGGCTCTCTTTCCAAGCCATTGCATCGATTTTTTAATCTGAAGTTTTCGGTTAGAAGCCGTTACTCTGAAATTAATGGCAATAGTGCTTTTGTCATTGGAATGCAGTCGAGTTCAATGCCACGGGGAGATTTGTACACGCCTGCAGCTTCGCCAATAAACCCGCAACGTCTATAAAACGGGGCAGCATTCAATGTTGCTTCAAGTGTCAGCGCTTTCAAACCATTGGTACGACCGACACCTTCGAGAAATTGCATGATCTGTTTACCGATTCCGTGTCCCGTCATATCGGGCCGGACGAATATGGCATCCAGTTTTCCGGTAGTACAGTCGATCATGCCGGTTCCAATGACCTTGCCTCCCGCACATGCGACGTAGAAGTTTTCGTCGACGGACTGTACAAACTCTTCTGTCATATCGCCGCTGGTCCAGACTTCCAACAGTTTGTCAGGATAGAATTCGCTGCACCCACCAAGAATTGCCGCGTTGCGTATTTCCCAGGCAACTGACGCGTCTTCGACTTTTGCTTTCCTGATTGTCAATATCATCGGTGCGCCTCGGAATGACTGCCGGTGACCGATCGAATTCGAACTCCCGGCGTGCGCTACGGGTTAATTTACCCTGTCAATTGTACTTCGCCTGGGCGGCTTTTTGTGGTCGAAAGCAGTCCGGATACCAACTGTTTTATGCCGGCTAACCGTGCGAACTACCTGCTCGAGGTGATCACATTTTTCAAGATTTCAACCAGGTACCGCCCGGTCTAGTAGCCTGTCGGATTTAACATGACCTACTCGGCAACTGCTCCATGCGTTACCCTACCTCCCACATCCATGTGGTCGTGCGGATAAGCCGGGTTTGGCCAGATTTCCCGTTCTTTTGCGTCAAATAGCGGTGCTATTCTCCTTAAAAGATCGAAAAATCTGACTCAAATCGGCTTTTACCCCAGGGTACCCTCTCTTGATGCTGGGCATCAATTCACCTTGCCCTCGCTATGATCAGTCAAACCCGACAGGCTCCTAGCGTATTACACCGATGCGCTCCAGTGCAGAAAGATAGGCCTGAACATCGCCAATCGGAACCGGATACACCGCCGGGGCAAACTCCGCTATCAGCCAGTTCCGAATAACGTTTACAGAGCGTTTGCCATCCACCAGGTTCAGCGCCTCGTAAGCCACTTCTTCCTCAAGCGCGAGTTCAGACGTTGCCCCGACACCGAGCTTGTCTTCGATGTAGCTGTAGTCAAAGGCATGCATCGGGCCTTTGATATCGGGATTGCGTTGATAAACACGCCCGGCACGTTCATCGGCAGACGTACCGATCCCGGCGGCATCGGTCAGTTCAGCCAACGCCTCGATATAGTTGCCGGCCTCGAGCAGTTGCTTTTCATTCACGCCGGCAAATTGCGCGATACTCTTGACTTTCTCAAGCTCGACCGCGGAGTAAACCGCTTCAACCGCCACCCGGTCAGCCGAATCAAGCGCGGGTGCGTTGACCAGTCGGTCACGGGCACGTTGTAGCGCGTTGGCGCGCAGCAGTTGTAGAACGGGTTCGACATCTTGCGTATCAAAGTTGGCCAGGTACCAACCTTGCACAGCGGCCATAAAAGCGGCGCGTTTGAGCTTGGTCGGATCGATCATGGCGGCGCTGTCGAAATTGGTATGAATATAGCGGTCCGGCCAGTCGTGCAGGTAAATTCCGGGAATGGCCCAACTGCTGTCGTTGAAGACCTCGTGGTCACTGCCCATACTGATACCCTCCATCTGCGCAAGAAGCGGGTTTTTGCTGCCCTCTCTGGATACCAACGGAAAGTCCACGTCCTCGCCGGAGGCGTAACGCAGCGTCTGGTCATTGACGAAATATCCGATCTCATGCCCCACATCGGCGATAAACGTCGGCAGGGACATCGGTCCGCCGGAAACCCTGAATACCGACTTGGTCTGTTGACCGCCGCCAACCATATCGAGGTGAATATTGGCCCTGATATCAGAGGTATCCTTGAGTGAGCTGAGGTAAATCAACGAGCCCTCGATCTCGGCCGGCCACAGAAAACGCAGGCTGCGCCGGGGTGTTGGCAAACGACCGGAACTGACCATTTGTTGCAGGGTCCTGGCGGCCTCGAGTATGGAAACACAGCCGGATGCGTTGTCGTTGGCACCCGGACGCGGGTGATCGAGGTGGCAGGTAAAGAGTATCTCTTCGGCTTGCAATTGCGGATCGCTCCCCGCAATTACGGCCGTGACAAATGAATATTTTCCCGGGGCCTGGCTTGCGCGCACCTCGGCGGAAAACATGACTTTTTCACCTGCAGCCAGGCGCTGCTGTAATTTCCGGGCTTCGCCCGGCGATATCATGAAACCGAAACTCCTGGTCTTGGCAAACGTTCCCATATGCCCCCAACGCACCAGGCGGTCATCTTCCTTCCACCAGGCGGTTTTCTGGTTGGGGGCATAGGAGATAATGCCGGCGGCGCCCAGTTCACCCACGGCACGGTCCACCACCGCACCGGGCTGACTGCTGGTCAGGACCAGTCTGCCCTCGATGATTTTGCCCGCATAATCGCTGTCGGTTATGCCGGCTCCGATATCGACCAGCGCGGCAGTGGTTTTACCGGAAATTGAATCCTGCGCCAGCGACAACGGCATCGCCTCCCAACTGCCATGGCGTACCGAACGTTGACCGTCGCTATCGAGTTCCCACAACTCGGCGAACTCGACGTCCCACGCGGGACGGGATTTCTGTGTGCCAAAAAGGGTTCTGCCGTCGGCCGGATACTCGAGCATGACGGCATTGTCAAAACCGTACGCCGTCAAGCGGTCGCGGATGTGCTCAGACGCCTGGCGAAACTGTGAACTGGCGCGGGTACGGTGATACAAAGTCAGCGTATCGAGATTACGTTTGGCTGAGACACCGGATACCTCTGCGGCTATGACACGCAGGGTTGATTCAGGAATCAGCCGGGTCAGGTCAGCGTTAACCGGTGGCGAGAAAACGGATAGCACACACGCCGAGAATAAAAATTTCTTCATGGTTAAGCCTGTTGTTTGAAATATCTGCCGCGAATCCTAACCGCAGGAGTCCCCCCAATAAAGCTTTTGTTTTATCTGGGTGGTATACAATAAGCCCTGAGATACAAACGCATTGGAGGCTATATTTATGTCCTGGCAAAAAGGTAATGGCGGATGGGGTGGTCCCGGCAACAGTTCGCCGCCCGATCTTGAAGAAGTGTTCCGCAAGGGGCAGCAACGACTCAGAAAATTAGCACCGGGCGGTGGTCCACGCGGACCCCTCGGCTTTGCCTTCGTGGTGCTTATCGCACTGGCAATCTGGACGGCCTGGTACACCGTGCCCAGTGACTCTGTGGCTGTCATCCAGCGTTTTGGCAAGTATGTAAAAGAAGTCCCGCCGGGTTTGCACTTCAAGTTTCCGTTTGGCATAGACGTGGCATCTATCGTCCCGGTCAAACGGCAATTAAAACAGGAATTCGGTTTTGCAACACCGGGCGCACAGGACCCGTACCAGGTTCCGACGGATGAAAAACTGGAAACCGAGATGGTCACCGGCGATTTGAACGCTGCGCTGGTCGAATGGGTGGTGCAGTACCGTATCAATGACCCGGTCAAGTACCTGTTCGAGGTCCGTGAACCCCGCGAAACCCTGCGCAATGTTTCGGAATCCGTCATGCGCGAAGTGGTCGGTGACCGCACCGTGGACGAGGTCATTACCATTGGCCGCCAGGAAATCGAGACCGAGGCGCTGACCAAGATGCAGCAACTCTCCAGCAAATATGCCATGGGCATCAGCATCGACCAGGTGCAGTTAAAAAACATCAACCCGCCGGGACCCGTGCAGGAATCATTTAACGAGGTTAACCAGGCCCAGCAGGAAAAGGAAAAGCTGATCAACGAGGCGCGGCGCGATTACAACAAGGTCATCCCGCTCGCCGAGGGCGAAAAGGACCAGCGCATCCGCGAGGCGGACGGCTACCGGCTCAAAAGGATCAACGAAGCCGAAGGTGACGCAAGCCGTTTCAACGCCCTGTTCACCGAGTACAGCAAGGCACCGGAGGTGACCCGGCGCCGCATATACATCGAGACCATGCAGGCAGTCTTGCCCGGAATCCAATCCAAGATCATCGTCGATGAACAGTCACAGGGAATCCTGCCGCTGCTCAACCTCAACGAGAAGAAGGGAGAACAGCCATGAGCAAGATCCTGAAGATCAGCGGCCTGGTAATCCTGGGTCTTGTGGCGTTCATCCTGTTCAATGCGGTCTACACCGTAAGCGAAGTACAGCAGATGATTATCACCCAGTTTGGCAAACCTGTCGGTGAACCTGTCACCACGGCAGGCCTGAAGGTAAAAGTTCCGTTCATCCAGGTGGTGAACCCGATCGACAAACGGATACTCGAATGGGACGGCAGTCCTACGGATATGCCGACCAAGGACAAGCTCTACATTTCTGTCGACCTGTATGCGCGCTGGCGGATCGTCGATCCGCTTCAATATTTTTTGCGTTTGCGCGATGAGCGCAGTGCGCAATCCCGTCTCGACGATATTCTCGGCAGCGAGACGCGCAACGCAGTCGCAAAACACGAATTGATCGAGATCATCCGCACCACCAAGGACCGTGTTCCGCTGCGCGACGCGCTACTGTCCGGTACACAGGAAGAGCTGAAAATGGGTTCTCTCGTACCGATCCAAAAAGGACGTCAAATGGTCGAGGCTGAGATATTCAAAGCCGCGGCTGAAAAGGTCCAGGTATTTGGCATTGAACTGCTCGACATCCGTTTCAAACGTATTAATTACAACAAGAGCGTACGGCCTAAGATCTACGATCGTATGATCAGCGAGCGCCGGCAGATTGCGGAGCTGTTCCTGTCGGAAGGCAATGGCGAGGCAGCCAGGATTCGCGGTAACCGCGAGCGCGATCTGAATAAGATCCAGTCCGAAGCCTACCGGGAGGTCGAGGAAATACGCGGCATGGCGGATGCAAAAGCCACTGAAATTTATGCCGCAGCCTACAACCAGAGCCCGGAGTCCGTTGACTTTTACGAGTTCACCCGGACCATGCAGGCCTACAAGGACATCATCAAGGATAATTCGACCCTGGTCCTGTCCACCGACAGCGACCTGTTTAAATTTTTAAAAGGCATGAACCCGGACGTTGAGCCAGACCAGAAATAGCAATTTTGGAATAGTGTTTCTATATATTGTATGGTTAACTTTGTATCCCCCATTTTCGGGGCCAATAATTGGAGTCCAAGACGATGAGTAAAAAACTGACATTATTGATATTGATTTTAATGACTGCTGCCCTGGCAAGCTGTGGCAAGACTGATAGCGGTCACAATGAAGCCGCGGCCGAGAAAGCCTCTGAGGCGGTCGAACATGTCAAAGCCGCCGGCAAAGAAGCAGGCGAGGCTGCAGGAGACGCCGCCGATGCCGTTGCTGAATCCGCCAGTGAAGTCGGTGATGCGGCCAGCGAGACCTACGACAAGGCAGGGGAAATGGCCAGTGACGCCTATGACAAAACCGGCGAAATGGCCAGTGACGCCTATGATAAGGCCGGCGAGATGACCAAAGATGCAGCCGATGCTACTGGTGAAATGGCCGATAAAACAGCCGATGCCGCAAAGGACATGGCCAAAGATGCAGCCGATGCAACGAGCGAAGCCTATGACTCAACAAAAAAGGCCGTTGAGGACAAAGTTGAAGAAGTCAAAAAAGATTCCGATGGTGACTGATTGAACTTGCATTAAAAATAAACTCGATTGACCCCGGCCCCACCGCGGGCCGGGCGAAAAGGGGTCAGGTTCAATTTTCCTGTGCCAGCGCATTCGCCTTGTTTGATGCTTTCGCCGGAAATTGAACCTGACCCCTTTTCACTGCGACCTTACAAAGGCCTCCATGTGAAACTGCGCCTGCGCCGGCGTATAGGTAAACGCCCTGCCTACCGGACATGCCCTGCGTGCCGCACATCCCGTTTGACGGCACGCGCTTTTGCTCTCGCTGACCAGGTAATCCATGCACAGGTCTGACCGGTATGTTGGGCCATTGAAGGCATCGACCGGACATACATCGAGGCACGGTTTGTCGTCGCAATTCAGACAGGGGGACTCAAAATCAGCTCCGCCCGGTGTCTTGGCGTGACGGTCAGGGAGCGCCAGCGCAAAACGATAGGCGTGCCACAAACCGAAGCGTTCGTGCATGAACAGCGACAAACGCGACGGGGCCACCCGCCCGGTTTTACCCGCCCAGGCGAGAAAAGGCGGGTGCGGCGGGCCATCGAACGGGAAGATCGCCCGCCCGTCCAGGCCGGCGGCGAGCCGGTTTCCTACCCGCCTGCTCCAGCGATCCAATGGATCGGCCTGGCCATCTCCAAACTCAGCCGAGCGGCTGAATACCGGCCAGAATGAAGGGCCACCATTACCGACAAGTAATAATTGCCGGGCTCGCACATGGCCGGCAATATCAGGTACACGATCCTCGAAGCTGACCGGCATGGACCCAATCAACTGCAGGCCGAAGGGTTGCAGCAAACCGTCGATGCCGGCGTTGAAGCGCAAATCATTTTCCATCCCACCAAGTATAATGTGATTACGGCTTTAAGGAGATTGCCATGTCACGAAAATTTATTCTGTCGCTGATATCCTGCACGCTTATTTGTCTCCTGTCACAATTGGCATCTGCCGCCGACGTTACGGCGGGCAGTGCGTATTTTGGCCAGAGCCCACCCGGCGACAAGGCCGAACTGTTTGCTCCCGGAATCATCTCCAACGGCTTCAACAATCGCGATTTGGCCATGATGCCGGATGGTTCGGAATTTTATTCCTCGGTGAACATGAGAAACTTCGACCTATCCACTGTCCTGGTTGTAAAAAAGTCGGCGACCGGATGGGATGACCCAAGGGTTGCCGGATTTGCTGCGGATAAAAACAACCGGTATCTTGAACCCGCAATCTCACCGGACGGAACACGAATGTTTTTTGTAACGGCACCGAGGGCGGGTAATGACAACATGGACATCTGGGTCATGGACAGGGTCCCCGGGGGATGGGGGAAACCGGGAAAACTGAATGATGTCATTAACACGCCGGTGTCCGAGACCTTCCCTTCGATCACCAGCGATGGAACGCTGTACTTCTCCCGGGTCAGCGATGATCCGGGCGTTGAGCACATCTACCGTTCCAGGCTGGTGGACGGGAATTACAGCGTGGCGGAAAGATTGCCGGAAAATGTCAATTGCGGCAAAACGCAGTTCAACGCCTTCGTGTCGCCGGATGAAAGTTATCTCATCGTCTCGGTATATGGCCGGGCGGACAGCCTCGGCTCAATCGACTATTACATCGTTTACCACAACGAGCAGGACGAATGGTCCGAACCCTTCAATCTCGGCGATAAAATCAACACGCCAGGCGCACAGGAATACTCGTCGTTCGTCTCCCGGGACGGTAAATATTTTTTCTTCATGTCCACGCGGCAACCCGCCGACAGTGTTGCACACGGCCAGGTCTATTCACTTCAGGAATTGACCGCAGCCTTCGACAACCCTGAAAACGGTAACTCGGATATCTACTGGATGGATGCCGGCTTCATCGAAAAAATGCGGCCTGATGGTTTCTGATCCAAAGAAATCGATGGATCAACGAAATCAAATGAAGCCAACAATCGTCTTTTCAAGATAAACGGGGACCGGATAATCTTCCAGTTTCAAAAAGGATGGAAATGAATATTTTCCGATTATTTACACTGCCTTTACGGGTCTTCTGTTTATCAATACCGATTTGTATCCTGATTCCGCCCGTGCCTGGGACAGCCTGGCCTTCGCCTACCGACACACGGGCAACACAGACAAGGCCATCGGGAACTATCGCAACGCGCTCAAGCGGGATCCGGCATTTTCCAGTGCGCTGCGCGCACTGGCGGAACTGGAAGCTGAATGAAGAGGGAAAAGGGGGCCAGGCGCCATTTCCAGCGAATACATCGAGAAGGCGAAAACTCTGACTCAGGGAAATTGAACCTGACCCTTTTTCATTAAAGACTATACTGTTAGCCATCCATATTACAGCGGGGAAAATTCAATGGGCAGCAGGCTACTTCAAATCTCGGACGATTTCCGGAATATTCGCGGTTCGTTCAAAATTGCCGGAATCATCGACATCGGCACCCAGGCTTCGCTGGTAAGATTGAAAAGCGGTAAATTTGTCTTTCTCGATTCCTATACCCTCGACGGTTCCATATTGGATCAAGTGGACGAGCTGACGCGAAAAGGCAAGGACGTCGTAGCGGTCCTGAACCTGCACCCTTTTCACACCATTCACGTCGAATGGATGCATGAAAACTATCCCAGGGCCCGCCATTACGGCACGGCACGGCACCTGTCACGGTTTCCCTCGCTGGAATGGCAGCCGGGGCTAATCGAAGATCCAAAAACACAGGCAAAATTCGCCGATGATTTGGAGTTTTCCGTGCCGCGCGGGGTGGATTTCATTTCAGACGACGAGAATGTGCACTTTTCGTCGGTACTTGTTTTTCATCGATCATCACAAACCATACACGTCGACGATACCTTCATGTACATCAGGCTGCCACTGCTCTTGCGCTTTTTTGGCCTGACTGAGTCATTCAGTTTTCACCTGACCCTGTCCAGGGTATTGCAAAAGCGCCAGGGCGCGGTGCAGGAGTTTCGCGAGTGGGCCACTGAGCTGGCCGAAAACTGGCAGACTGCTGAGAACCTGTGCGCCGCGCATACCGCGACCCTGGTGGTTGGGGACGACGACACGCCGATACACGACCGGATTCTCAAGGCGTTGGAAAAGGTCGAATCGACCTTGAAAACACACGAGCGCAAATATGGTTAGGGTTTTAGGGTTCAGGTTGAACTTTGAACATGCCATCGTCATCCCGGCGCAGATGACACCGGGATGACATGTGCTTGTTGCCGGACTGCTTGCTGTTTTTATCGACGTGATATCACATAAATTATGAAACAACCGAGGACAACAAGATGACAAAACAGGATACGTGCTGCACGCTGGTGCCTTATTTCAACATCCACGAAGGCCAGGTGGATGCGTTCAAGGCGGGTTGTGAAGACTTCGTTGAAAAATCCCTCACCGAGCCCGGGTGCATGTTCTACGCTTTCAGTTTTGACGGGGACGTCGCCCACTGCAGGGAGGGTTACGAGGACGCCGCGGCGCTGCTCGCACATCTCGAAAATGTCGGTGCGTTACTCCAGGAGGCTTTGAAAATTGCCGACTTGACCCGGCTCGAAGTGCATGCGCCTGCTGCCGAACTGGACAAGCTCAAAGCCCCCCTGGCCGGTTTGAAACCACAGTTTTTCGAGATACTGGGTGGATTCCGGCGTTAAGGCAATCACACCTGTACCGTTATACACGAGGTTCGCGTTCATGTTGACTTGCAATAAACCAGGGGGCATCCACCCCCCCCGGCATGCTCGCTTCCGTCAGGTCATAAAGGCCCTGTTGATACTCGTCATTTCCGGCGCCTGCAGCGCACAAACCGGGGTGCCAGGAGACACGCCTCACGGCACCGGCGGTGTCAATGCCGCAAACCAGCAAAACAAGCCGTACCTGATACTGGTCTCCATCGACGGCTTTCGCTGGGATTACATGGACCACTACCCGAAACCCAACCTAAATCATATCGCCGCCGCCGGTTTAAAGGCGGAGCGCTTGCTGCCGGTATTTCCAACCCTGACCTTTCCAAATCACTATTCGATCGCAACCGGATTGTACCCGGCGCACCACGGCCTGGTGGCCAACGAATTTCCGGACCCGGCGAGCAATACCTGGTATTCACTGCGCAAACGTGAAACCGTCGGGGATCGCCGCTTCTATGGCGGTGAGCCCATATGGGTAACCGCCGAGAAACAGGGTATGGTTTCGGCGGCATTTTTCTTTGTCGGCACCGAGGCACCGGTGGCTGGTATTTCACCTACGCACTGGCGAACTTATGACAAGAAAATCAGTGGGCGGGAACGCGTCGACCAGGTACTGGACTGGCTGACTGAACCGGAGACGAACCGGCCGCATGTCTACACCCTCTATTTTGAGGACATCGATGACAATTCACACTGGTACGGACCGGACTCGGCTGAAAACATCGAGGCCATTTCGCGTGTTGACGGCTATATCGGTCGTCTATTGGACGGGATTGAAAATCTGCCTTTCGCCGACCGCATCAATATCATCGTCCTCTCCGATCACGGCCAGGGCGCTTACCTGGAAAACCAGGCACCCTATGTGCTTAACGAGCATGTAAATATCGACGACAGCGTCATCATTGAAAGCGGATCTTACCTTTTCCTGCATTTAATTTCGGATGACCCGGAGCGGGCCGCCGGGATTGTCGCCGCGGTCAACTCCAGTTGGGACCACGGTCACGCCTACCTGCCCGAAGACGCACCTGCAACGTGGCATGTTGATAACAACCCGCGCTTCCCGGATGTCATACTGATGCCCGAAGCGGGATACGCGGTGCTGTCCAGCCCGGACAAGGTTGGTAAAATCAACGCCGGTGACCACGGCTGGGCGCCCGAAGACCCGGACATGCATGGCTTCTTTATCGCCTGCGGTCCGGGCATCACGCCCGGTTTGACACTCGGTCCGGTCAGGAATATCGACATCTACCCGTTGATGGTATCCTTGCTCGGTCTCGATGCCCCGGAGAACATCGATGGCGATCCCGGCGCGTTGTCCGCGGCATTCAATACAACCAGGAGAACCCGGTCATGTTCGAAGCAGTGAAAAAAACCTGTCTTGTACCTTTCAACGGCGATTTCCGACTCGCGGATGCCAGCACGCACGTCGAAGATGTGCCGGAGGACAAGAAATACAAAAAAAAGCTGGGCAAGCTGGTAGATGAACTGGATGACCTGCAACGCCGCCTGTACGCATCGGATAAGCATTCGGTACTGCTCGTATTCCAGGCGATGGACGCCGCCGGCAAGGACAGCACCATCCGCGCCGTGATGAGCGGTGTCGACCCGAGCGGATGCCAGGTGTTTTCGTTCAAGCAGCCCAGCGCTGAGGAACTGGACCATGACTTCCTTTGGCGCACGGCTAAAAGCCTGCCGCAACGCGGCCGGATCGGTGTCTTCAACCGCAGTTATTACGAAGAAGTGCTGGTGGTGCGTGTACATCCGCAATACCTCGGCGGTCAGAAACTACCCTACAAGGTCGACCTCGATGAACTGTGGCAACAGCGTTACGAATCCATCCGCGACCACGAGAAACACCTGGCGCGCAGCGGCACCGTGGTGCTCAAATTCTGGCTGAATGTTTCCCGCACCGAACAACGCAAACGGTTTTTGTCACGACTCGATGAACCACAAAAAAACTGGAAGTTTTCAGCCGGTGACGTCGAAGAAAGCGGCCATTGGGATGAGTACATGCACGCCTATGAACAGGCATTGAACGCGACCTCCCGTCCGTGGGCCCCGTGGTACGCGATACCGGCAGACGATAAGCAATACGCGCGTCTGCAGGTGGCGGAGATTGTTGTTGAAGCGCTGAAAAGCCTGGATTTGCAGTTTCCGGAGGTGTCGGTCAAACACCTGGAGGAAATTGAAGAAATGCGTAAAGAACTCGAAAAGCCCCTGTAGCCCGAAAGCGTTAATTTTTATGGCCGTCTGGAAGCCTTGCTTACGACTTCACGGGTCCGGCTTTCGATCGCACGTAGATTTCTTTCGAAACACGGGCGACCGCCTGCCCGGTCTCATCGACCAGGTCTGCCTCGAAATGATAGGTATTCTTGCCGAGTTCATCGACCTCCGTGCGGATTTCCTGCAGACGTTCGCTACTGATTTCAAATACGCCGAGGATGGTGCCCCTTGCAGGTTTCAGAAATTCGATGCTTGCCGATTTGTCCCACACGATGTAGCCGCTGCCAAAGTTCATCGTGATGATAAATACAAAAAACGGATCCGACATGGCGTACAGGCTGCCGCCAAAGTGCGTGCCAAACAGGTTTTTATTAAACCATTTGGACTTCAACTCGACTTCGAAGCGTGTGAAATCCTCACGGAATGACTTCACCCTGATACCCATACCGAGATACGGCGGATACCAGTTGATCTTTCTTATCAATTTCCCAAAGCCGGGGTTTTTCATCTGCCTGTCAAACCTGTTGCTGCACAACGGTCAACCGATGACATATCAGTAGTTTAGCGGGTCTACCAGTCTGTCGATATGGCAACGGCCGTTTTCTACGATTTGTCTGCAGTCATGTCCTCATAAGGATTGGCGAGGTTCAGATCGACGGCTTTGCCAAAACCGGGAATGCGAATCTCGCCCGAACTGATTTCAAGATCGTCGGTCCTGACCACCGCGTCACCCAATTGGTAAATTGGCGGGAAATCTCCCCCGTCGGCGCGCGCGTCGTAATCGGCGGCAACTGCAGCGACCGCATCGTTACGCTTGCGCCAGGCCAGCATGTGTTTCTCACCCCAGCGCCGGGTCAGCATTTTCTCGGTGAATTGCGGCGAGATAAAAAAGCCGGTGGCATTGTTGCCGCCAAAGCCCTTGGAGTTGATAAACGCGCCATCCTGCTCAGCCGGGTCGATATTAAGGTGCTGCAACGGGAAATGCAGGTTCGAGGCATGCACATCGTCGGCGATATGATCGACGGTGGTGATGCCGGGCATCCAGCCATGCTGCCAGGTCCCCATGATCGCCGCCAACTGGTCACCACCCGCTGGCCCCAGCGAGTGGCCGACGTAGGCCTTTACTGCGCATATCGGCCATTGACCGATATTAAAAGCCTTCGCCATTTCGTTGAGAACGTGGGACTCGGTCGCGCGGTTTTGCTGCGTGCCGGTACCGTGGGCATACATCTGCGTTCGCTCGCACAGGCCTTTCTCACCCAGCATCGCACGCGCCATCGCCAGGGACTTGCCCACGGTGAGGTAATTGCCGATTCCGGGACCGGGGATGGACTTCTTGTAGCCGTCGGCATTGACGTACACGCCGCCAACGGCGCCAAGAATACGTGCGCCCAGTTCCAACGCCAGTTCGTCATCCATGATCACGGTGTAGACGGCCGACTCGGCCACGGTGAAACCGGTGTTGCTGGAAAACGGGCGGCAGGCGCGCCGGTAATCCGGCACATCGCTGTTATCGAGCGCCATCAGTTGTTCGTCCTCCGCCAGCGCGCCCATGGTCCGGTAACCCTCGATAACCTCGGGAACAACCGGCGCCTCGGAATTACCGACGATGATCAGCCGCTTGCGGCCGCTCTTGATCTCTTCGACACCATGTCGGACGTTGTACAGGTAGGTGGCGCAGGCGCCGACCATACCGCCGGTCCCGCCGACCGAACCGAACACGTAGGCGTTGACGAAGTCACCGGGCATCTCGCAGAGACCCAACGGTACGTTTTTCGAGGAGGGCCGCTTTCCGCACATCGGATTCTGGAACAGCGCGCCGTAACCCTCGCTGTCCAGTTGGCCCATGGCGCTGGAGGAATAAACGGCGATCTGGTCGGGTGGCACCACCTGTTTAAACCGCTCAATTGGAATGCCGGTAGAACGCAAGGCGTCCGATGCGCCATAGACGGCCAGTTGCAGACCCCGGGGATGATTGCGGGACTGGTAGAGCTCACCGGGATTAAAGCCCTTTGGCAACTGGCCCGCACTGCTGACCCTCGATACACGGTAATCCGGAAACAAGGCATCCACCTCGCTCACCGACACGCGCACGGTGCTGTCATCGATGGAATCGAGGTGCCAGCCCGGCGGAATGGCGCCCGGCAGATGACGTTTGTTCAGTACAAATACCAGCGGCTTGCCGTCCACGGGCGGTTGCAGCCTGGCGGAGCTCTGGATAAACACTCTGCCGGGATCGAACAGGTCGATACGCCGGATCAGCGTGTTTTCCCTCATGTAGTCACGGGACTGTGGATCTTCGGGTTTGTCGACACCCATCAGTCCCGCCAGGCTCCGGTAGGTGCTATCCTGCTCTGCCTGGCTCATCGCATCGATCACCAGGCGCTTGTAGCCATGATGAAATGATAAACGTCCCGCGGGGTTAATCCCGCCGAACCCCGTGATCACCGGTAATCTCATTGAATCGGGTCCTTTCCTGAATTCTGTCACTGTCTGAAATCACTTTGCCTGGTCGAAGCATAGCGATACAGGCCAAACATTCTACTCAGCCATGAAGACAGATGCGAATGCTTATTAAGACCCGGGTCCGGCAAAAAGCGTGCGCGATATACTTTCCAATCTCCGGTTGGCCTCCGTGACGCCAATGAATCAGACGGGGGCGGACAAGCAACTACAAAAACGCCACGCTCGCTGCCAAACTGCTCAGGGATTCAGGCTTTTGGAATACTTAAATGTTGGAGATTGCAGTACTAATCCTCTATACTCGGGCAAACTTGCAAGGGAGTGCAGTTAACAATGAAAGCAATAATTCGCATCACGATCTCCTCGATCCTTCTATTTTCGGCGGTCAACTCACAGGCGGCCCTGGTCACAGCACCAGGCGATATCACCAACCCGACCGTTATCGATTTCAGTACGCAACCGACCGTTTCAGGCGTCCCCGGGCCGATCCAGATCGGCGCTGCAGTGACCATGGACGTCACCGTCGACGGGATACCAAACGACAGTTTCTTCACCAACTATGACGGATGGGGTCTTTGTGACAACGGGACCTGGGGCTCTCCCCTGACGTACATAGCGTCGAACAATGGTCCAGGCACGTTGCGTGTTGCGTTCAACGATGGACCGATGGCTGCAGTTGGCGGCTTCATGAACTACGCCCTTAGTTGCGGATCGACGACGATGTTGATCAACGCCTATGACGCCAGTATGAACCTGCTCGAGACGTACGATATCACTGCCGACGCAGTCACGCCGGGCGGTTTCAATGCCGGGGTTTTTCGCGGCATTTCACGTGCATCGGCAGACATTGCATACTTTGAGATTGTAGGTGCCTTCCCGGTACTTGACGACCTGACTTTCACGGCGGATGCGCCCGATGCCGACCTGTCGATCAGCAAGACCGATAATGTTGACCCGGTCACTGCGGGCACCGAACTGACCTATACGATCCACGTGGATAACACCGGTGATGGGCCGGCCGACGACGTGGTTGTCACCGATACCCTACCCCCCGGTGTGACGCTGGTATCCACAAGTGGTTGCGCCGAAGACCCGGCTGGTGTACCGGATTGTACCCTGGGCACAATCGCCTCGGGTGGTTTCGCCGAGTACACCGTGACGGTCATGGTGGATTCATCGACGACTGGCCTGATAACCAATAACGTCTCTGTGACGACCTCAAGCACCGAGTCGAGTACGGACAACAACTCTGCAACACAGGACACCACGGTTGCTGCAGAAGCCGATCTTTCAATTACCAAGATGGATAGTTCCGATCCCTTCGTTTCAGGCAGCGACCAGGTCCTGGTCTACACCATCGATGTCAGCAATGCCGGCCCCTCCGATGCAACCAATGTACTGGTGACCGATATACTGCCCTCGGTTGCAATTTTCCAATCGACCTCGGGTTGTCAGAATGACCCGGTTGGCGTGCCGGTTTGTCAACTGGGCACCATCGCGGCAGGCGCTTCGGCAAGTTACACCCTCAGCGTGATGTTGCAACGATCAGGCGGCACGATTTCCAATTCTGCCAGCGTGACCAGTGATGCTTCAGACCCGACAGGGGGCAATAATTCGGCTGTCGAAACCACCGATGTCACGGCGATCGCGATCCCGACACTCAACAACCTGGGATTGTTGATGCTGATGTTGCTCCTGACCGGCTTTGCCTGGGTAAGCATCCGGCGCAGCTGAGCAAAAGCCTGAACAGGCGTGTAAAAGGGCCCCATAATGGGGTCCTTTTTTTGCAGGGTACATTTAGGGCAAAGCACGAAAAGAAGGCAGCCCGCTAGCAGTCTGTCGGACTTGACCGATCGTAACGAGGGAAATCCGATTTGAGATAGATTTTTCGATCTTTTGAGGCGAATAGCACCGCTATTTAACGAAAAAGATCGGGAAATCTGGCCAAGTTCGGGTTTTTCGCACGACCACATGGATGTGGGAGGTAGGGTAACGCATGGAGCAGTTGCCGAGTAGATCATGTTAAGTCCGACAAACTGCTTGTCCGCTTTTCTCCTACGGCGGCATTGGATACACTGCCAGGGACAGGATACTCAAAACCCACCAGTCAAAAGGACGTCATCATGAAACGAATCTTCATTACCGTGGCCCTTGTCTTGCTGTCGTCGCTTGCTTGGTCCGACACTTCCTGCCCGGATGGGGCAAGTCCTGTATGTCTGGACGACGGTGACAAGGTTTGTCCCGCTTCAGGCAGGTGCGTGGATAGCAGCGCTACCTGTTTCGACGTTTTCCCCTGTGATGCCGGCGAAGGTTTTGTCTGCGAATCCAGGTACGATGCCATGATGAATGACTATCAGGAGGCGGCGCTGGAACACGATGCGCTGGCGGCGCAAAACGTCGATTTGCGCGAACAGAGACTGCAACAGAAAAATTGCGTACTCAATGCGGCCACTCTGGCGGATGCGCAAACATGTGTTCGTCAGGCGGAGCAGCAGACTGACTGATTCAAGGAACCTTAACCGTCCTCGCGATGATTACAACCGGGATTGTACAGCTTAGCTGAATACGTATTGCATTATGAATATGCCCAGCATCAGAAACGCAATCGCCAGTTTTGCGGCAGTTCCCAATACGAGCCCGATCCACACACCGTAACCCGAACGGCCGGCCTGCTGCGCGCCGCTTCCGGAGGCCAGTTCGGCCGCAACCGCACCGATAAATGGACCAAGAAGAATACCTGCCAAACCAAAGAACATACCGACCATAGCGCCCAGCGTAGCGCCCCAAAAGGCGCGTGGGCTGGCGCCATGCCGTTTTGCTCCGAAGGCGGCAGACATAATGTCTATACCCACGGCAATGGCGGTGAGCACTGCCAGAACACCGATCGTGCCCCAGCCAACCGGTTCAAAACCGGTGCTCCAGGCGGCCAGCACAAGACCGGCCAGCATGAGGGGTACACCTGGCAGGGCCGGCACGACCGTACCCACCAGGCCCCCGGCCACGATCAAGCCGGCGAGAATCAACCAGAGTACTGTCCAATCCATAATTGGGCCTTTATTGGGATGTAATGATTATATCGGGGCTTTATACCGGGTTTTTCCAGTGGGCGATATGAATGTTTTCAATACGCGACCGGGTTTGCGGGTCGGAAAATCCGGTTCCGATGAAGGCGTTACCCCGGCCCCGGTCCAGCGGGTCCTCGCAACACCACCCGGCAGGACTGCCACCAGGTTCAAATGCGGGGTCCGGGCAAAATGTTTCGCCCAGGAACACGTAAGCCCGGGTCAGATCACCCCGGAACAAATCAACATTACCCGGGCGTTTGCCCGTCACCTGCCATACACCGGCCCAGACGCTTTGACGTGACACGTGGATATCAATCCTGTAAACACCGTATCCTTTCAAGCCGGGTAAATGTTGACCGGCGCTCAGTTGCCAGTCACGCACGGGTGTGGTGCCGTCACACACGGTGAAGTCCTCGATAAAAAAAGCAGGCCCTCCCGGCGGGTCCGGACAACCATTGAAAAGCCGGACCGAATTATCCGGATCATCCGGATTGGCCATGCGGTTGGCCAGGATGCCTATGGCCAGGCCGCGACCGCGATGGGGATCATGGCCAGCGGGGCCACGCATGCCGATGGCGACGTGTGGACCGGTGTCCACTTCAAAATAGTCCTCGGTGTGCCATTCGCAAAATACACCCATGGTTTCATCGTCGGCGGGTCCGGGGTACGGGTACAAGCGGTACTGATCATTACCATTGCCAAAGCCGAGCGCAAGTGGCTCCGCCGTCGTATGGGCGATACCGCTCGAGAGAAAGAACGGCACCAGGTTTTCAGTGGACACCAGCTTTGGCGGTGGTCGGGTTTTCATCAATACGGTGCTTCCGGTATTTTGCCAAGTGTTTTGCTATTCTACAGCCACTGCCAACCTCTGAAAGCACCATCAATTACGATGCAGTACACTAGGCGGATGCGGCAGGCAACGCACATATTAAGCACCGACACCGACGGCCCCGGACTATATGAGATCACGCACCGGGTAGCCGACTGGTGCCGGCAACAGTCCATCCAGGAAGGCCTGCTGACACTGTTCATTCGCCACACGTCCGCATCGCTAACGATCCAGGAAAACGCCGACCCCGACGTCTGTCTTGACCTGGTGGATTTTTTCAGTCGCATCGCACCGCACAATGGCCCCTACAGGCATACCGCGGAGGGCCCCGATGATATGCCTGCGCACATCAAGTCGGCGCTGACGCAGGTGCAGCTAAGCATTCCGCTTCAAAACGGACACCTGGCCCTGGGCACCTGGCAGGGTATTTACGTGTTCGAGCACCGCCATCAGCGGCACAGACGCCAGGTAGCCCTGCATCTACTTGGCGACTGAACCGATATTTTCTATCAGGAAAGCTTCAAGCCACCCAGGAATTCTTCCAGCACACTCGCCAGGTCCGGGTAACCGATCTCCTGCAGATCATAGTAAACACGGGTGCTGGGTTTATTGATTTTGACCACCCTGTTGAGGTTAATCGGCGTACCGATCACGACAGAATCACATTCCGTATTATTGATCGTGGCTTCGAGGTCTTTGACCTGCTGTTCGCCATAACCCATCGCGGGCAGCAACGAACCGATGCCGGGATAGGTCTTGAAGGTCTCCTCCAGTTTGCCAACGATAAACGGCCTGGGATCGACACATTCCAGCGCACCATACTTGTGCGCGGCGACGGTGCCGGCGCCGATGGTCATGCCGCCGTGTGTCAGGGTTGGCCCGTCTTCGACCACGAGGACCCTCTTGCCCTTGATCAACGCGGCGTCATCCACCTTAATGGGCGAGGCGGCGTCGATGACCGTAGCCCCTGGATTGACTTTGCGGATGTTGTCCCTGACCAGTTGTATGCCCGCCGGGTCTGCGCTGTCCATCTTGTTGATGATCACGACATCAGCGAGCCTCAAGGTAACCTCACCCGGGTAATAGCTCAATTCATGACCGGCGCGATGCGGGTCGACGATGGTGATATTGAGATCTGGCTTGTAGAACGGAAAGTCGTTGTTGCCGCCATCCCATACAATGACATCGCAACCGTCCGGGTCATTTTCAGCGGCTCTCAAAATGGCCTCGTAATCGACACCCGCATAGATCACGTTGCCACGCACGACATGCGGTTCGTACTCTTCCATCTCCTCGATGGTGCAATCATGTTTTGCAAGGTCCTCGACAGTGGCAAAACGCTGTACCTTTTGTTTGACCAGGTTACCGTAGGGCATCGGGTGCCGCACGGCTACTACCTTGAGACCCTTGGCCATCAGTAATTTGATGATTTTTCGCGATGTCTGGCTCTTGCCGCAGCCGGTGCGGACAGCGCCAACAGCAATCATCGGCCTGGTTGATTCGATCATCGTCGCGGTCGGTCCGAGAAGTACAAAATTGGCCCCGGCGGCGTTGACGAGCGCACTCATACTCATCACCTTTTGATAGGTGACATCGCTGTATGAAAAGACACAATCATCAATATGCGCGTCCCTGATCAGGTCGGTCAGATCCGCTTCAGCGTAAATCGGAATTCCATCCGGATATAAATCACCGGCCAGTTCAGCGGGGTATTTTCTGCCGTCAATATCGGGAATCTGGGCGGCTGTGAAAGCAATGACGTTGTAATTGCCGTTGTCGCGGAAGCAGGTATTGAAGTTATGAAAATCTCTGCCCGCGGCACCAATTATGATCACATTCTTTTTCATGGCTGTGCTCTTTTTTTGGTAGGGAAAGGGGTATCGATCTATCCGTTCAATTTTACCATATCCCGACTTTCCGGTCACAGGAAACCGGGTTTGCAGCGCACGCTGTTACAGTTTGATTTTTGCCAGCACGTAGGCGTGATCGCTGGGCTTGTCAGTTGTACGTCCCGGCTTGATACCAAGCAACTCATTGCCATGGATAATCTCGTACCAGCTATGTCCTTCGGCCAGGCTTTTGGGCACGATACCGTGCATCAACACCTGCAGTTTGCCGCGATGGTTGTAATCGTAGCGCTGATCCGGCGCCAGGGTCTTAACCAGGTTTACGTTCTCATCAGCCACGATTGCGGCCAGCGTTTCACTCTCTTCCGTATCGTTGAAGTCACCTGTGACATAGTAATCAAGGCCCTGCCGGCGCAGGTCGTCGAGTTGATCGGCTATTATTTCCGCCTGCCGGACCCGAATGGGTAGCCTGGCGTCAAAACCGGGTTGCTCGGGTGCAAAAATGCTGAACTGATGACGTTTTGAAGCAAGGTGAACGTTCACACACACCAGTTCGTGTCCCGTTATCTTTTCCCTGAAATGCACGACAAGCGGCTTCCTCGAATCCTCGAATGCCGGCTCGGTGGCACCGATCAGTCGCGCAGAATCTTTCACCATATCGACACGGTCGGGATGATACAAATAGCCATTCCGGATACTGCCGCCGGGTTGCCCTCCATCCGCACCGACTTCGGGTGGAATATCCACCCAGTGGTATTCGACACCGCAAAGTTGCCTGATCGTTTTAATCAGACCCTGGTAGGTGGAACTCGCATCCACCACCAGGCTCATTTCCGCGCCGTCGTTGTCCTGGATTTCCTGCAGGGCCACGATATCGGGCACATTGGCCTGCTTGACCACTGCGCTTGCCAGAGTCAGAAAACGACCGTCACCCCAGTCGTCATCGATATCCTGGCCCGGATTCTTGACCCGGTCGGGGGACTCTACGTGCATATCCAGGTTAAAACCATTCATGGTCATGATGGTCAGGTGACCCGTTTCAGGTCTCAAACTGCCGACGCTCAATGGAACATCCGCATTCTCGACCTCGATCGGATGACTTACCGCCACCTGGTAGGCCTCTACTCGATAATTCAATGGACCGGTGATACGTGAAGATAGCTTTCCACCCACGTTGACCAGCGGCGCGTCAGCGTAGTGGCTTATGCGAAACCCGGGATACCATCGTAACGGGTTTTCATGCTCGGCGAGCACGCCACCCTGGGCCGTTCTGATCACGCCCTCTAACGGCTTTTCGGCGTCAAGGGCCAGGACATAATCACCAAACGGGTTGCTCGGTGCTATGAAAGTCTGGCCCGGAGCTATCGTTACCAACATACTTTCCAGGCCATTGAGGAATACCGCCAGCTCAGCCGTGTCGCCCGGCACGTTATCAGCGGTCAATTCAAACGGCTTGATCTCCGGTCCCTGCTTCTTCAGCACCCGAACATTTTCCATCTTGATCTGGGTAACGGGTTTGCCATTGTCCTCTTTGACGTAATCCTGGACCGGTCCGCTGACGTCAAGAAGCGCGCCCATCGGCGCCGGCCATTTCAGACTGAACACAAATAATGCATCCGAAATATGCGGGTCCGGTCCGGCTTGTTCATTCTGAATAAAAAAGCCATGGCGGCTCACACCCGTTACCACGCCCCGTACAGTGACCACCTGTCCCGCCATTGCCGAGGAGGGCCCGGGACCTCGAATGGCATAAACCGGGGTGATTACTGCGTTATTGTTATTCATGATTACTCCCATCCCCGGCTGCGATCAAAATGAACGCCGTCTGCCGCCCGTCGATATAGTGAACGCCGTTTTGATCAAAGTAGACATCCTCCTCCAGCATGATGCGGATTTCCTTGTCCCACGCTTCTATGAACGAGGCGGCATTCAGCTCGATTGACCACGCGGTGTCGAGGTGCAAAGGATAGTCGCCGGTATAGGGCAAGCCCTCTTGCGCATCCCACCTGCCGATGACCGCCCCCGCACCATGACCATGGTAACCGATGGGATGGCTATATATAGCAGGTTTGATGTCTTCAGCGATGGCCTGCTCGCGGGACGCTTTCAGCACCTCGTTGCCGGTTTTACCGGGCTTGAAATTGGCCGTCAGAATATCCTGCAGGCGATTGGCTCTTTGCAACGCTTCCACAAGAAATGCGGGCGCCCGGCTCTCACCGGGTTTGAGTACGTAAGCATGCTGCTGCGTGTCGGTGTTGAGCCGCAAATAGGTGATGCCGAAATCGACGTGCAACAGGTCCCCGGGCAGTATGACACTTTCATCCGGTCGCGAGGAAAAGCTGCGCAGGTGATCGAAGCTGTCCGGATTCTGTCTTTGCACGGATACCGTTGGATGAAACCAGGTGGTTAATTTCAGTTCACGTATCCTCTCACGATACCACCAGACTACGTCATCGGTGGTGGTGACCCCCGGCTCAATCACCGCTGAAGAAAAACCCTCGGCGATGATAGTGTGGGCGATACGGCAGATCTCCGGATACAGGGCCATTTCCAGCGCTGTACGCGTCTCCAGCCAGGCGATACCCAGCCTCTCGGCCGAAACTACGCGCTCGCGATACCTGGCTGGCAGGCTTTTTTTGAACTCGCGCAGGTCCGTCGCCGATATCCCGTCGGCCAGGCCCCAATGATCGGAAAAATTGACACCTATTTTTTGTGGATCACGTTCTGAAATAATCTCGGCGAGCCGTTTCCATTGATCGGGCTGATGGGTGGGATCCCATGCCAGCTTGAACACCGAACCCACGTCGTAACGGGCCACAGCCAGTGTCTCGATATCCGCTTTTGCGCCGGGATCATACATGAGCAATATCGTTCGGCGTCGCGCAGCCAGCCAGGTTGCGGGTAACAGCGTCTCGAGAATCGGATCCTCATTGTATTCGCGTGACATGACGATCCACATATCGAATCCTTCGCGGCGCATCAGTTCCGGCAGTTTGGTTCTCAGCTTGTCTTCCAGAACCCGGTCGATGGCGGCTGCACGCTCCCGCATTGAGAGTACCTCGGGTTGGCCACCGCCAAACGCGTTCGCTGATACCAGGAGGAGAAAGATAATAATGCCTGTTTTCATACTATTGAGTGCCTGCCTGCCAAAAATGAACCGTGATTATAGATATATTATTGCCGGCGGGTTCACAGGCGTCCGAGCGTAGCCGGGAATGAGGCGCAGAATCCTGTTGGTCTTTACATCAATATCGTATACTTTCGAGCGCTTGATGATCCCCTTACTACATGAAATGAGCCTGGAGCCTGTCGGACTTTCCCTCACTACGATCGGCTAAGTCCTACAGGCTCCTGGAGAGGTTTGATGAGACATTTGACAAAGCAGGAACTCAATGCCGGTCTGGATGGTATTCGCCAGTCTCCAAAAGACGGGGGCAGTTTGGATCTGATCGTGAGGCGGCCTGAAACCGAGCAAAGGGAAGTTTTGAGTGAAGGCAGGCTCGATACGGTTCATGGCCTGGTCGGAGACAACTGGCGGGCACGCGGCAACCGTTCAACGGCCGATGGTAAAGCCGACCCGGAAATGCAGCTCACTATCATGAATTCTCGCGTCATAGCCCTGGTCGCACAGGACCCGCAACGTTGGGCGCTGGCGGGCGACCAGTTGTATATCGACATGGACCTGAGCCCGGAGAACCTTCCGCCGGGAACAAAATTATCGATCGGCTCGGCCATCATAGAAGTTACCGCGCCGCCACATACCGGGTGCAAAAAGTTTGTCGCGAGGTTTGGCAAAGATGCGATGATATTTGTCAACTCGGGCATCGGTCGACAGCTCAACCTGCGCGGCATCAATGCGAGGGTCATCCGGGCCGGCACGATTCGTACCAATGATGTTGCCGAAAAAACGCCTGGGTAAGTTTTGATTTAACCCGGTTGAACAGGTAAACGTTTAAACCGGTATTGCAACCGGCTCCTGGATTTATTTTAACCAATCCTGACCTGGGGCGCTGGGACGGGAGATCACTGTCCGCCTCAGCTTAAGCCCTGAACACCGTGTGTCCAGCTGAGACCACAAATCCGGGTACTCCAACCGAGCCAGTGTCGTGCAGCACCTCCCTTCAGAACCTTACGAGACAGGATGTCGAGGAAGAGCCCCCATGGATGGGTTCATGGCGTGTTTTGAAGGGAGGTGCTGCATGGCGTTGGCGTTCGCAACGGAGCACGTACAACAGGAACACCTGCAACAATGAATATTTAAAAGTCCAAAGCAAGCCAGCCCGGACATTGCATCAGCATCCCGGAAGATGGCGCAGGAATGGCTTGGAAACAGGGCCGGGTCCGACTGGTGCAAGGTCCGGGCTAAGAAAACATAACTAAGGAAGCTCTGATTAATGCCATCCTGGCATTATCAGTGTGCGACAGTCGAAAAGTGTCATTTTCAACTGTCTTACAAATCAACGGCTTGGCGCCGCTGATTTGGCGACACATCCTTGTGTCGCGGGAACCTCAGAATTAATCAGAGGTTCCCTAAGCAAAAATACAAAACTCTTTTACGTCAGCGGGTAATGACCAAACTCTTCCACCGCGTCCACCATCGCCAGGACGTTTTCCGGAGGCACATCGTTCATGATAGTGTGCACGGCGCCAATCATACAGCCACCGCCCTGTCCGAGGGCCTGGATCACGCGGCGCACCTCTTCGCGTACCTGTGCGGGGCTGCCGTGCGGCAGGATTCGATGGGTATCGATACCGCCGCAAAACACGATATTGCCGCCATAACGTTTCTTCAGGGAATGCAGGTCGGACATCGTACCCGCCGATGTTTGGATGGGATTCAGAATATCGACACCGATCTCGATGAAGTCCCCGATCAGGGGCGCCACGTCGCCATCCGAGTGAAAAAGCACCTTGGCGCGTGTCCTGGCCTTGATGAAACGGATAAAATCCGCATGCACCGGCTTGAGTATCTCGCGGTACATTTTTGGTGAGATCATCAAGCTTTCCTGGGTGCCGAGATCGTCACCGATCTTGATGATATCGACGTTATCACCCAGTTGCTCGAGGAAAAGCCCCATCAGTTGTTTGCAGTAGTGGGCAATCTTTTCCAGCAGCGCACGGGCGAAATCCCTGTCCATGGCCATGTTCATCAGGAACACTTCCATCCCCTGCATGGCATGGGCCCGCTCAAAGGGAAACAACAGCCAGGGCGTTGCCATGATGGCGTACTGGTTTTCCTCCGCCAGCAAACGGGCCTGCTCCCTGACATGGGCAATCCGGCCGGGGTCGTGCATATCCGGCCAACCCGCATAAGCCTCCAGGTCTCCGGTTGTTTTGGCTGCGGGGATCGGGTGGATACCCGGATACCAGTCACCCGGCGAGGTTTCAGTCTGGCCGCCGCCCCAGGAATCTATAGAATCGCTATGCGGTTGGCGCCCGCGATTACGCCGGCGCACTTTTTCGGGTTCGAGGTCGAGTACGCCCCGAACATCGCTGTGCAACCGGCGCAACGTTTGTTCATCGATTTCCGCCGTTCCCAACTCGGGCCAGTCGTACAGGTATTTGTCCGGGGCTTGAATGCCGGCGATACGCTTGATGCCCTGGTAGGGCTTCATCTTTATCCCGGTCGCATTACTGACACCGATGACCAGCGGAACCCGATCAGCTTGCCCGTGGTTGATGCAGGTCAACACGCGTTCGCGGGATGTCATTGGCATGATCCGCCCCTCAAAAACACCATACAAGGATAATTCATTGACCTTGCCGCAAGCGGATCCAGACCGGGTTGAAGTAAATTTGCAGGGATTTGATAATTTAGCCCGAATCGCCCGATGTTGCGGCCACTGAAGCTCAGTTCAGCCGCAAAGTTTTCTCGTAGTGCATTGGTCGCGTTTTGTAGACCAGGTTCAGTTCCCTGTCATAACTGAAATCAATGATAATGGCGTCGTCTTTTTGCTTAACGGTGAAAGCATCCATCATGTCATTCATCTCGTTGATCTGCAGCAGCTTTACGACCTTTTCTTTGGCCGCTGCAACGCTCTTGACGGGATCTGATTTCTGGGAATCCTTAACGTTTGTCAATATGGAATCAATGGATTTGGACTCGATCATCTGTGGGACGTACTGAATGGCGACGTAGGCGCCAAACCCCAGTATGACGAGGATAATAATGGTGCCGATGGCGGATGCGCCTTTTTGATATGCCGGTAAACTTTTCATACTGACCTCTCCCTCTTGTTCAGCTTGTTAATGTTCAGCCTGTTAATGTTCAGCTTGTTAATGTCCGGGGTAGACGCGTACGCTGGCGGCACTGCCACGCTCACCACGCAATGCCGTAGTCATCGCCGTAGTCGCTGGCGCCGCCCCACATACTGCCGTTTTCCACATCGAAATAGATGGCGGTGATCGGACTGTAGGGTCGCTTATCCCATTCGACCGAATAACCCATATTGCCCAACTCACTACGGACCCATTCGGGCAGTAATGGCGATACCGAAAGACGGCCGGGCTCAGATTCATGTGCGCCAAATGAACTCTGCATCTGGTAACTGGTGAAATTGGGCGCTTCCGCCGCCTGCTGCACATTCATGTCGAATTCCACCATGTTCAAAAAGAACTGCAACAGGTTCTGGTCCTGGGTATCACCACCCTGTACCGAAAACGCCATCAATGGTTTGCCGTCGCGGAGCGCGATACTGGGTGTCAGGGTGGCGCGTGGCCGCTGGCCCGGATGCACCACGTTGAACGGGTTCATCTTCTGTGTCAGCACAAAACTCTGCATTCTCTGACTCAGGCCGATACCGGTGGAACCCGCGATAAACGCCGGCACCCAACCCCCGCTCGGGGTCACCGAAACCACCCATCCCTCGGCGTCCGCGGCCTGGATCGAAGTGGTGCCGGCCAGGAAGCTTTCTTCCCGGCTCATCTGCATCGCCTGCTGAAAACCCTCGGCGCCCTCGGCATCGGCGGTTGGAGGAACAGGCGTCCAGTTCTTTAATAACTTGGCAAAGGGGTTTTCTTCATCCTGGAAAGGATACGGGTCGCCGGGTCGTGTGTCGGGATTGTTCTTATGCATGTCGATAAGTGCCCGTCTGTGTTCGGCATAGGCTTTCGACAGCAGGCCGCTTACGGGTTCTTCCGGCGGCACATAGGGGTCACCGTAATAAAAGTCGCGGTCCGCAAACGCCAGGTTCATCGCCTGGTACAAGGTGTGGATATAGCGTGCGCTGTTGTAACCCATGCTCTTCAGATCAATTTTTTCCAGGATATTCAGGGTCTGCAGCAAGACCGGACCCTGCACCCAGGTGGTCAGCTTGTAGACGTCGATACCCTTGTAATTGGTGCTTACAGGATCCTCGATATGAACCTGCCATTTATCCAGGTCGTCCATCGTAAACAGCCCGCCGTATTCCCTCGAGCTACGCACGATCTCCTCGGCAATGTCGCCGCGATAAAAACGGTCGTAGGCGGCGTAGATGGCCTGCTTGCGGGTCTTGCCCGCGGCCAGTGCCTGTGCTTCTGTATCGACCAGTTTTTGCAGGGTCGCGAGTAAATCGGCCTGCTGGAACATTTCGCCCGCCACCGGCGCTGCACGTTTTCCCGGGTTTTCAGCATCCAGATGCGGAAGGAAGACCGCCTTGGAATAGGACCATTGCGATATCACATCGCGCCGCCGTTCGATGTTGTCAGCCTGGACACCTTCAATCGGGTAGGCTTCGGCCATTTGCATGGCGGGCGTGAGCACTTCAGCAAGGCTCAGACGGCCGTATTCGGCCAACATCACCATCAGGCCACCGGGCGTGCCCGGGGTGACCGCCGCCAGCGGACCGTATTCAGGTGGGTAAACCATGCCCTTTCCGTGAAAGAAGTCGGCGGTCGCGCCGCTGGGCGCAACGCCCAGTGCGTTGATGCCCTTGACCTCACCGGTGTGCGGGTTATAAATGAGCGCCTGGGTTTCCCCGCCCCAGCCCAACGTGTCCCACATCGTCGAGGTGGCCGCCAGCATGGCGCAGGCCGCGTCCACGGCATTGCCGCCACGCGTGAACGTCATCGCACCGGCGGTTGCCGCCAGTGGTTTGCCAGTCACGGCAACCCAGTGCTTGCCATGCAAAACCGGTTTTGCTGTTTTTTGGGCATTGACATTCATGCTGAAACTTAACAGCGTTAAAACACAGCTGAACACCAGGGCGGCTTTATGAAAAATGTTGATGAAGCGACACTGCAGAGTCATGAACAACCCCCATTAGAATGGAGTGACAAGAATAACAAATGCAACGCCTCCGGTCAGTTTCTATTCTGATAAAAACATCATCGCGACCGAGTGTCGCCTCGTAATGCCAGCCACTCTATTCAAAGTGTGACGGATTCCCCGGGACAAAGACCATACTTCGTGCAAAACCGGATAAAGGCTGGATCGGCATAACCCCTTTCCTGTAGATACCTGACCGACACGACAGCCCGGTCAGGCTCGCCCTTGATAACAAATTCCTTTGCGGTGCTCAACGCATCCTCGCAACTTATCAGTCCTCCCGTGTTCAGCGAACCGGGTGCCGGCTTTACGGGAAATGCCGCCAAACCTTCTTCACCGTTGATCTCCCACCATTGAAATCGCATTTCTTCCAGCCTTGCCTGCCCGGAATGACCCTGCACGCCGGGCCCGGAGCTGTCCTTTTGCAGTTGCAACGCCTTTTGCAGTTGTAGGTTCGCACCGTCTTTGTCTCCGGATTGGTAGTTAATTTTGGCAAATGCCAGGTGAAAGTCGATACTGGCATGTCTCATTTCCTCGTTTTGTTCCGCGAGCCCGCTTTCCATGCCAATCTTTGATTCGAGTGCGGACATCAGTGCGGCAGCTTCCTCGAGACGGCCGTTAGCGGCCATCAGCCTGGCCAGCCTGAATTGCCGATAGGCTATTTCCTGCGGGTAGAGGATATTACTGGGATCTGCGGCCGATAACTGTTCCAGTATCGAAATCACCAGTTCCAGGTTCTGCTCCGCCAGTCCGGTTTGACCGGTTTTGGTCTGGATCGACGAAACACCGGAAATGGCATACGCATAACGCCGCTTAAGGTCATTGTCTCCCGGGTCCGAAATGGACAGGGTTTCTGCCAATTGAAGAGCTTTTTGACGTAGCACCATCGCGTTTTCAAGATTACAGGCCTGCGACTGCGCATCCGCGGCCCAGGCCAATGTGGTGGCATAGTGACTCGAATAGACTGTCTTGTCCGGCACCATTAACATCACTCTTTCAATCAAATCAATCGCCTGCTGCATATGCGCCAGGCTTGCCTCATCCACGCCCGTGCCACTTTGCAACTGCACCGCGGCGAGGTTGTTGTGGCTGTAGGACCGTTCCATCATCCATTCGGGGTTATCAGGATCGATTTGCAACAACTGACCGGTAATTTCATGGTTTTTCTCAAAGGCGGGCCGGGCCCGGGCGAAATCGCCCTGGGACAGATAGAAGTTCCCAATGTAGAACTCGGCATTGCCCAGTTCGTACAAGATGTCGGTCGATTCCGTGTTTTTTTTGCTCAAGCTGGATAAAAGATCACGCGACTGCACGAACGCCGGCAGCGCCTCCTCCGGTTTTCCCTGCAACTGGCTGACGCGGCCCGCCTGCCTGAGGGTCAGTGCAACCCTTTTTCCGGTCTCGGCCGTCAGCTTGCCGGGATCCAGATCCTTGAAGTGCTTCAAGGCCTCCGAGGATATCGATGCGAGTGTTTCGAGGTCCGTTTCAGATTGCAACTTTTCCCCGAGGTCGACGATAAATGTGGCCATTTGTTCCGCCATCTCGCGCTCGTGTCGCCTGGATACCTGGGAAACCAGTGTCGCGATCACCAGGGCGAGCGCCGTCACGATACCCAGGCCGGTAATGACCCTGACCTTACGACGCCGTTGCAGGTCCCGTTGCCTGAGTTCGTCCAGCCGGATACCCAGCAAACCCGCTACCAACTTGAGTTTTGCCAACTGCTTGCCATCCGCCCATTGACGGGCATCTGCTGCCAGCGGTTCAAAATTTTCCTGCTCTGCACCTTCAAAAAGTGCCGGGGGGAAACAACACGTGTCAGCGGGCTCGCGTTGTGGGGCACCATCCACAATCAGGCAAAATATTCTTTGGCCCTGTGTGGTTGTCCGAAACTTTCGAATCTCCTCGTTTACCCAATGTGACCGGGCGGCGGCGGGCGAGCAGATAACGATAAGAGATTCAGAATGATCCAGTGCTTCGGTGATCCTGTTGCTTAAATCGCGGGCGGCAGATAAGTCATCGCGGTCCCTGAAAACAGGATTGATACGGGCAGGAATAGCACCGGAACGCCCCGGTTTGCCAACCAGCCTGCGTGGTATGCGATAAGACTCGAGTGCGCCATGCAGCCATTTCGCCCAGGACTCATCCTGATGGCTATAGCTTATAAACGCCTTGTAGCGAAGTTCAGCCACTTAGCCTACCCTTTCAGCGAGGCGGAGAATAACGCCAGCCAGATCCGGTTCTAATTTCGTCCCTTGTTTTCAACCGGAGGATCAAGGTACAAACAGGAACCAGCTTCGGAACACACCTCGATGTTGTAGTAATAGTCTTGCTTGATCGTATTCTGATCGAATAAGTAAAACGTCCTGAGACCATCACCCAGAGGAGACAGCACAACCTTGCCTGATTTGGGTGTAAGAAGTATTTTTGTACCTGTAGTGTCATCCATTACGAAAAACTCAAGTTGCTCGTCAAGTGTCAGGTCTTCATCACAGGAATTTGTGATTGGCGTTTCGCTCTGGCAAATCGTGAACTGCTTTACCGTCCATGCCGAGTCAGTATTATCAAACGTGTAGGTGATTAACCCTGCATCACTCTTCTTGATTTTGAAGCAACCCTTTTTATTCTCACCGCGAGTACATGGCCATTTGCCATTATTTGAAACTATTTCAAGTCCATCGAGGGCGTCATTAATTTTATAACGGATTGTTAAGCCTTCCTTGTCCTTTGGACCTGTTGGGTCTGAGTCACTGCTGATCTTTGCTACTGTTGTAAAGTAAGTGGCGCCAGCCGCTAAGACCGCGACACCGACCAGTAATGAGACTTGCCTGATATTCATGATTCTCTTCCCGTTGTTGCCTAGTTGTGTCAAGGCTATGCCGCCCTCACCAGCCGGGTAAAACCACCACGTCCGTTCCGGGTTACCAACCAATACCCGAAGCAATAAAAGACTAAAACAAACCGCTTCCAGCGCCTTCTTTCAGTAATGCTTCAACATAAGCATAGTTGCTCATTGATTTTATTTCAAAATGTTCGTGACCTGGAGACAAGAAAGTCCGTAAAAGACAGTTCGGTGAAAACTGTGCTCTATTTACTCCCAATTAACTCACCGGTTCAGCTAGAATTCACTCCGTTACCGCTTTTTCAAGGGACATACATGGACAGCTTTCTGATTTCAATCGCAGGCAATATAGCGGCCGGCAAGTCCACCCTGACAAAAGCACTCGAGAAGCGGTCCGGCGGCAAGATCGTGTCCTTTCTTGAAAGGGTGGATTACGTGAAAAAGCACGGCTACCTCGAGAAATACTACAAAGCCGTGAGCGCCTACGACCGCTTGAAAGGATCGAAGCTCGACGGCAAGGACCCGGAACAGTTCCTCAAGGTCAAGGAAGAAGCCGAGTACTGGGGTTACAAGATACAGGAGACCTACTTCCTGTCGCGGCTGCTGGACCTCGGCGTACTGAACGAACTACTGCGCGAAGGCCAGTCTGTCGCCCAGGACCGGAGCATTTACGAGGATCAGATCTTTACCAAGAACTCGAACAACTACGAGTACATCACCGACGAGGATTACCGTAAATACCAGGACCTTTTCAGGCTGGTCATGACCAACAAACCCACACCCGACCTCATCATCTACCTGGAAAGCGATGTGGAAGCACTGAAGTCGAGGATAACCGGCCGCAGCCGTAGCGGAGAATCCGAACTCGCCAGGGCTGAAAACAACTACCTGTCCAACCTCAACGATCTCTACCGGCCCTGGATCATGAAATGCGGACACCCCTACCTGATCATCGACACCGAGGAAATTGATTTCCGCACCAAGCGCGGGCTCGAGCAAGTCGTGGAGGGCATTATCCGCTCTGTTCCGGGCACCAAAAGGCTATTCGATTGAAGCGCACCATCGGCATTATGGGGAATATTTCCGCGGGTAAAACGACCCTGTGCAAGCTGATCGCGAAACGCTGGGGTTACGTTTTTTATCCCGAAGAGGTGGATGAACTTGTGCTCAATTTCTACTACGGCGACCGCCGCGAGCACGCCTACAATACGCAGGTCTTTTTCCTCTCGAGCCGTTTCAGGAACTGGTGGTACATGACCATCTCTCCGCACTCGGGCGTCACCGACCGGATCAAGGAGGAGGACATCCACATTTTTACCGAAAAGAACTACCGGGACAACTTTCTCTCCAAGTCGGAAAAGATGATCCTCTCGCACCAGTTTGAAGCGATGAAACACAACATCCCCGATCCCGACCTGGTGATCTATCCGCATACCGAGGTGGATGAGCTAAAGGCAAGAATTGCAAGGCGGTTGCTCAAAGAGGGCAAGGTGCGCGAAGGCGAGCGCGGTCTGCTCGCACCCACCGACAGCTATATCGAAGACCTGAATGATCTCTACGAGGAGTTTTACCCGCGTTACCAGGGCAACAAGCTGCGCATCGAGAGCAACGAATGGAAACTCGTCAACGACGACGGCTCAATTCGCTATGACAGCGAGGATGCCGACAGGCTGTTAGCGATCATTCAACAGGCACTCGAAACCAACGGGTAAACCGGGGGCAAATCAAAACCTCCGGCTCAGGCCCGCTCAAAAGTTCCTATCAGCCTGTTCATTCCGACCAGGTGGGGTTCGATACGCGCCAGCAACTGCCACAGGGTCAGCCCCGTTTCCAGGTCGAGCTGCGCATCCAGCGCCAGTATCCAGAAATAATAGTGGTGTCTGCCGTGTCCCACCGGCGGCATTGGACCGCCATATCCCGTTTTACCAAAATCATTACTACCGCTGGTGAACTCCCCGCTGCCCTCGTCGAGGGCCTTGACGGAAGCGGGAATATTGTAGAGAACCCAGTGCGCGAATCCATATGTACCGCCGGCGCTGACCAGCGGCGCATCGGGATCGTGGCAAATCACCGCAAACGCCTTCGTTCCGGCAGGTGTATTGGTCCAGGCTATTGCTGGCGACACATCTTCACCGACGCCAGTATGCCGTGAGGGAATATGACTTCCGTTTGTAAATGCGGCGCTCGTCAATCGCATGTCAGATAGCGCAAAACCCATGACACTCTCCTTTCTTTACTCAACCGTGGTTAAACGTCCATGATAACGCCAAAAACCGATTTATTAAATTTGGAAACCCGGGGTCAGGTTCAAAACCCTGTTCCAATGCTTTGGTCTTTCCTGGCATTTTCACGGGTTGTGAACCTGACCCCACTGTTTTAAATCGTATCCCAGCGAAACCGTTCGGCGTCGAAGGCGTCTTCCGCGAGAGCCTTAAGCGGCTCATCATCGTTGTTGTCTATGCGGCGGAAATTCTGCTTCATCCTGAATCGCGCTTCGCGCGTGAACATCTGCAGGATATCGATTTCCTTTGCCGCCTTCTCGGCGCCGTTGGCCTCGATTGAGGCTTGTACGCGGCTCAGCGTGCACGCCAGTACGAACAGATCGATCATGATCTCGGCCAGTCGCTTGGTGGCGAATTGTTTGCCGACGATGTTCTTGCCGTGTTTTCTAAGTATCCGGTCAACCGCCTGGGCCAGGAAGCGTGTCTCGGTTTCAAAGGATTCCGCCACCGACTTAACGGCAGGGTGCAAACCCTGGAGTTTTGCCGAGCCGCCCATCCCGGTCCGCAGATGTGCGTGTTTACGGGCGTAATCGGATAGCACACCAAAACCCTTGATGGGATCGTTCAACACGTCCTTCATCGAGGCTGCGAGTTCCTTCAACTGGCTTGCGACGTCGTTCATGGCGGTCAGGGCGATGAACAGGCGCAGGATTTCGTTGGTGCCCTCGAAGATCCGGTTGATACGCGAATCACGCACGATGCGCTCGTAGGGGTATTCACGCATAAAGCCGTTGCCACCGGCAATCTGCAAGGCCTCGTCGGCGGTCCGCGACAGGCATTCGGTGGCATAGACCTTGGAAATCGCCGCCTCGACCGCGTATTCCGTGTAACCGGCGTCAATCAGGCCGCCGACCATCGTCACCACCGCTTCGGAGGTGTAGCAGTCGATGACCATGCGCCCCACCTTCTCCTTGATCAGTCCGTAGCTGGCGATCGGCTGGCCAAAGGTCTTGCGTTCATTGGCCTGTTTGGTCGCCAGTTCGATCAGGCGCTTCATCCCGCCGACCGATCCGCCACCGAGACCGGTGCGTCCGCTGTTCAGGATCTGCATTGCGACCTTGAAGCCCTTGCCAATTTCACCCAGTACATTGTCATTGGGCACCTTCACTTCATCAAAAGAAACGGTCGTGGTGAAACTGGCGCGCAGGCCCATCTTGTCTTCGTGCGGGCCGAAGCTGACGCCATCCATATCGCCGGTGACGATGAATGCGGTCATCTTGCCGTGCCCGTGTTCTTCGCCGGTACGTGCAAACACGGTGTAAAAACTTGCCATGCCGCCGTTGGTGATCCACAGCTTGCTGCCGTTGAGCACCCAGTTGCCGTCTTTTTGCACGGCCGTGGTCTTGATCGCTGCTGCATCTGAACCGGCGCCCGCCTCTGTCAGGCAGAAAGCGGCGATCATCTCCCCGCTGGCCAGCTTTGGCAGGTAGCGGGCCTTCTGTTCGTCACTGCCAAACAATATCAGGCCGCGCATGCCGATCGAACTGTGCGCACCGATGGTCACCGCCACCGATGCATCGTACCGGCCCACCTCCTGCAAGGTCCGTGAGTAGGCCATGTTACCCAACGCCATGCCGCCGTGGTCCTCGGGAATAATCAGGCCAAAAAGGCCGAATCCCCTGAGTTCGTCGATAAATTCCATCGGCATCTCGCCCTCAACATCCCAATGCCGGAAATCCTCGGCACGCGGACCCAGCAGGCTTTCCAAAGCACCTGCGATCTCGTGGAGGGTTTCTTTCTGACTGGCATCGAGAGTGGGAAATGGGAAGATGACGTCCTGCTCAATCTGCCCCATGCACAGGGAGCGCATGAAACTGGTGGCCACTTTATCGGACACGTGCCTTCTCCTGTTTGAAAATATTTATAATGCGCCCGAATGTGTTTATCGTCCACCCCTTGAGGCCACCGCCCGTTCACCCGCTGGTTGATATTTATGTGAAGCTGTTATCATGACAGCTTGTGCCATCTGATTTGTGTTGGAAACGAGGGACTAGCAGCCTGTCGGACTTAACACTGATCTACTGCGGGAAAGCCGAATTTGGCCAGATTTCCCGATCTTTTTCGTTAAATAGCCGTGCTATTCGCCTCAAAAGATCGAAAAATCCATCTCAAATCGGTTTTCCCTCGTTACGATCGGTCAAGTCCGACAGACCGCTGCCAGGAAATCCACGGCGGAGCAACATGTCTGAATACAATATTGTTCTCTATGAACCGCAGTCAAAACAAACGCGCTGCGGAGGCGTCGACCTGCTGGACGAATGGGATGCCACACCCGATAGCTGGATATGGCTGAATGTTTCAGGCACCCCGGACGCTGGCGAGAAGAAACTGCTGGGCGAACGGTTTGGCCTTAACGACCTCGCCATCCAGGATGCCCAGCGTGAACGGCATCCACCCAAGATCGAAGTTTTTGATACGTTCGTTTTCGTCATATTGCGCGACCTGGTCTCGGACGAACACGACGAGGAGATCAATGTGGCGGGTGTATCCCTGTTGATCGGGACTAATTTTCTCGTCACACGACATCACCACCCGGTACCCGCGGTAGGCGCGATTCTTGATCTCGTGCGGACGCAGCCGTCGGAACTCGCCTCGGGCCCCGACCACATTTTCTACCTGATCAGCAGGCGGATCGTCGACAACTACACACCCGTGGTGCTGAACCTGGAAGAAGACCTGGCCGAACTCGAAGATCACGTATTTGATGAACCGGGTGACGACTCCATCGAACTGATCACGCGTTACAACCGCGCCTTCAAACAAATGCGCCGTCACCTGGCAAACCAGCGTGACGTGGTCACGCAGTTGCACCGCCCTGCAATACCATTGCCGGTAAAACTGAACAAGCACGAGTTCAACGACGTTTACGAACACTTCGAAAGACTTACCAGCCTGTGTCATCTCAACCAGGAACTGGCGACCGACCTGCTCAACACGCATCTCAACCTGGTCTCGCACCGGCTCAATAACGTCATGCGCATTCTTACGATTGCAACCGTTCTGTTCCTGCCGCTGTCATTGCTGGCAGGTATTTACGGGATGAATTTCCAGTACATGCCGGAATTGGGCTGGAAGTACGGCTATTTCGGCGTCTTGGGACTCATGGCGGTGGTTGTCATCGTGCTCATTTCCGTTTTCAAACGCCGCAAATGGCTGTAACGCTTCCGGGAAAGTGTAGCGCCTGAGACACGGCCGGCGTTGCCGGCAACATCCCCGCTCCCGACGTATTTGGACTTCGATTTTCACCGAGATTGGTGTTTACCTATATGCCGTTTTGAACTAGAGTAAACCCCTTCTTTCTACGCCGTAAATCTACAAGGACACTGGACATGGCAAACTATTTCAACACCTTGCCCCTGCGTGAGCAATTGGCTCAGCTGGGCAAGTGCGAGTTTATGGATCCCGCTGAATTCTCCGATGGTGTCGCTTACCTTTTGGGCAAGAAACTGGTAGTCATCGGCTGCGGCTCCCAGGGGCTCAACCAGGGTCTGAATCTCAGGGACAGTGGTCTGGACGTGTCCTACGCGTTGCGCGAGTCGGCAATCAGCGACAAACGGCAGTCGTGGAAAAACGCGACGGAAAACGGTTTCACGGTCGGCACACCGGAGCAACTGATCCCGACCGCCGATTTGGTTTTGAACCTGACCCCGGACAAACAGCACAGCGGCGTCGTCGCGGGCGTGGTGCCATTGATGAAACAAAATGCCTGCCTGGCCTATTCACACGGATTCAATATCGTCGAGGAAGGTATGCAGGTCAGGCCGGACATCACCGTCATCATGGTTGCCCCCAAGTGTCCGGGCACCGAGGTCCGTGAAGAATACAAGCGGGGTTTTGGCGTACCGACGCTGATCGCCGTACACCGGGACAACGATCCGCGCGGAGAAGGCCTGGCGATCGCCAGGGCCTACGCCGCCGGCACCGGCGGTCACAAGGCCGGTGTGCTGATGTCCTCGTTTATCGCCGAGGTCAAATCCGACCTGATGGGTGAGCAGACCATCCTCTGTGGCATGTTGCAGACCGGTTCCCTGCTCTGTTTCGACAAGATGATCGAAAAGGGCGTGGAATCGGGATACGCCGCTAAGCTGGTTCAGATGGGCTGGGAAACTGTTACCGAGGCGCTGAAACACGGCGGCATCACCAACATGATGGACCGTCTTTCAAACCCCGCAAAGCTCAAGGCCCATGAACTCTCTGAGGAACTCAAGGACATCATGCGCCCGCTATACAACAAGCACATGGACGACATCATGTCGGGGCGGTTCTCCAGAGGCATGATGGAGGACTGGGCCAACGACGACGCCAAGTTGCTCGCCTGGCGCAAGGAAACCGGTGAGACCGCTTTTGAAAAGGCCCGTAATACGGACCTGGACATCGCCGAGCAGGAATATTTCGACCACGGGATCCTGATGGTCGCGATGATCAGGGCCGGTGTCGAACTGGCATTCGAAACCATGACCGCGGCCGGCATCAAGGAGGAATCGGCGTATTACGAATCGCTGCACGAAACACCGCTGATCGCCAATACCATCGCGCGCAAGAAGTTGTTCGAGATGAACCGCACGATCTCCGACACCGCCGAATACGGTTGTTATCTCTACAACCACGCCTGCCTGCCGCTGTTGTCAGATTTTATGTCGCGGGTCGATGCCGATGTCATCGGGCGCGGCCTGAAGCTGCCGGATGACGGCGTGGACAACCAGCAGTTGATCGAGGTAAACAGGTCCATCAGAAGTCATCCGGTTGAAGCCATTGGCCAGACACTGCGTGGTTATATGAGCGCCATGAAACGGATCAACTGACTCACGGCCGCAACCGGACCGGTCTGAAAATACGATGGAAAATCGTTTTGATTAGCACCGGTATTGAGTCGATCGTTTTCAGGGAAGCGACCCTGCGCTTCAATGAGTCTTTTTCTCTTAAGGATATCACCTGGCGACTCGAACCCGGCCAGGTGTGGGCCATCCTCGGCCCAGGCGGTTCGGGTAAATCGGCGCTCGCGGCGGCAGTCGCAGGCGCCGGTGAACTGGTCTCGGGTGAGCGTGACGGCACAGTTTCCAGGGCCGGACTGGTGTCGTTAAAGACGCAGGCAGAGCTCATCGAACGGGAACGTCTCCGCGATGACAGCGACCTGACCGACCAGGTCAGCCAGGGCACGCCGGTGAGAGAGATGCTCTTTGAAGTCTGCAAAGACCCCGGTCTGTTGGCGAAACTGATCCCGTTGTTCAGACTCGACGGTTTGCTGGACAGGGGTTTCCGAAAACTTTCCAGCGGCGAGACACGCAAGCTGCTTTTTGCCAGGGCATTGATCAGCAAGCCAGAAATGCTGATCATCGATGGACCGTTTGAGGGCCTCGATGCGCAAACGGTCCAGCAAATCAACGACCTTTTGCGGCGGATTTCGAACGAACTGCCCATGTTGCTGGTCATCAACCGTTTTGATGAACTGCCGGACATCGTCACCCATATCGCCCTGCTTGAAAAAGGCTGCCTGAAAACCACCGTTGAGACCCGTGACCCCGCCGCGATGGCATTGATCGCGCAATTGCTGCACCTGAAAACCACCGACATCGAAATCCCCGCCGCCATTAGCGGCGAACAACCGCCGCCACCAGCACCGGACCAACTCCTGGTAAACATTCGCGATGCGTGTATCCGTTATACAGACAACCTGGTTTTTGAGCATCTGGACTGGCGTATCGAAGCGGGTCAGCACTGGCAACTGACCGGACCCAACGGCAGCGGTAAGACCAGTCTGCTGAACCTGATTACCGGCGACCATCCGCAGTGCTACTGCAACGATATTTTTGTTTTTGGATACCGGCGCGGTAACGGCGAAAGCATCTGGGACATCAAGCGCTACATCGGCTACGTATCATCGGCTTTGCAGTGGGACTACCGTGTCAGCATGAATTGTCTCAACGTCATCATTTCGGGTTTTTATGACAGTATCGGTCTGTATGCCCGGGCGACGGACATGCAAAAGGCGATTGCGCTGCAATGGTTGAAAATCCTCGGCTTGCAAGCGCGCGCGACCCAGCCCTTCAACCAGTGCTCCCATGGCGATCAGCGTCTTTTGCTGATCGCAAGGGCGATGGTCAAACACCCGCAACTGCTGATCCTGGATGAACCCTGTTTCGGTCTCGATGACATCAACCGGCAACGTATGCTGGCACTGATCGAAAAGATTTGCGCGGGTTCTGAAACGACCGTCATCTACGTCAATCATCATGCCGAGGACCAGATCGAAGGTATAGATCATTACCTCGCCTTGTGAGCCGGGTCAATGAGTCTGCCCGCCCGGGACTGACCCTTTCTGGCGAATACAGGCCGGGATCGAAGCCGACCCTGCAGGAACCCTCTTTTTGGACTATGTTTTAATAGCCCAATAAAAAAGCGAGCCACAATATGAAGCGACGTCAATTCCTCAGTTCCTCCATCGCCGCCGCAGCCGCCGTCTCCCTGCCTACATCGCAGGCGCTGGCCGCCGCCATCAGGACCCTGACCAAGGTTGCCGGCGACGTCAACGCCGTCACCGGCGATGGCGCACCGATCCTGCTGGAGCAAGCGGCCATCGATGAACTCGCCGCCAGCCTGCGCGGGCGTTTATTGCTCTCGGGCTATGAAGGTTACGATGCGGCAAGACGGGTATTGAATCCGACGATCGACCGCCATCCGGCCCTGATCGTTCAGCCCAGCGGCGCGGCCGACATCATGAACGCCGTGCGTTTTGCGGGGGAACGCAACATGTTGCTCGCGGTGAAATGCGGCGGACACAGCTTTTCGGGCAAATCCACCTGCGAGGGCGGTATGCAGATCGACCTGTCGACATTCCGCAACGCCAGGATCGACGTCGATGCAAAAACCGCCTATATCGCCGGCGGCAGCCTGCTGGCGGGATTGGATCATGAAAGCCTGGCCCAGGGGCTCGTCACGACCGCCGGAACGGTTTCGCACACGGGTGTCGGCGGCCTGACGCTCGGTGGTGGTTTTGGCCGCTTGGCGCGGCGTTTTGGTCTTGCGCTGGATAACGTGACCGGCGTCGATATCGTCACCGCCGACGGCAAGCTACTGCATGCCGATGCCAATGAACACCCGGACCTTTATTGGGGTGTACGCGGCGGCGGCGGTAATTTCGGCGTTGTCACCACGTTTGAATTCAAGCTGCACCCGATGCAACGGACCGTGATCGGCGGCGATGTCGTATTCCCGCTGAAAAACCTGCCCGGCGTACTCAGGGTTTACGCGGACTATGCGCCGGTGGCACCCGAAGATCTCTACCTGGATTTCATGGTCGCTTCCGACCCCGGCACCGAGGAAGGTATTTGCCTGTTACATGCCTGTTATTCCGGCCCTGAATCACAGGCGGAAAAGGTGCTGGCCCCGATCTACAAGGCCGGCAAGCCACTGGCCGACGGTATCAAGGCGGTCGATTACGAGGTCATACAACGCAGCTGGGACAACACCGACCCGAGGACGACCGGCGCCTATATGAAATCGGGGTTTGTCGACGAGATTCCGGACCAGTTGGTCAGCACCATCGTTCAGAACTACAAGACCTTCAATGAGCGTGGCACGATGCTGTTCTTCCAGCACTCCGGCGGCGCCATTGGCCGGGTACCGACGGACGCTACGGCCTTCGCGCATCGAAAATCGATCGCCAACATGTTCACCTCCGTCGAATGGCCGTTGGCGGAATCCCGTGATTCACACGTTGCCTATATCAAGGAATACTGGAAAAACTTAGAACCCTTCACCGATGGTTGGTACACCAACGATGTCGACCAGCAAAGCGCCAAAACGGTCAATTCCAATTACCAGGGAAATTACGAGCGCCTGCTGAGCATCAAGAACCGCTATGACCCGACCAACCTGTTTCGTTTGAATGCGAACGTGAAGCCGACGGTGTAACCGTTGCGGCCGGCACATCGTGCCGGCGCAGGTGACAAACGTCATCCCGGCCTGCGCCATTGACTGAATTTTCAGGATAGGTGAACACTGAGAGGGTGTATATTTTAATCATACACATTAAATTAGATGCTATGTGTTTGATTATTAATAATTATCTGACCCTGTCGTTCTGAACCTGTCTATAAAAAATATACTTTAACCGGGAAACCGGACCCATCGAACGTCCTCCTCGATAATACCTCGTTTCATATCTAATTGTTTTTATTGATATTTGAATATTTTTTACGTTGATTTATGTATCTGGCACGCTACTTGCATCTATACATAGTGAAGTCACCACGACCAGAAAAGGAGCAGATCATGAACACCAAACTAAACGTACTCGTTATCGACGATGATGCGGTTGTTGGACGCAGTTTTGACCGGGTACTCGCGGGCAAGGGCTACCACGTCGTGACCGCATTGAGTGGTGAAGAAGGTTTGAGCACGATGGATGGAAATGACTTCGACGTCGTTTTCACCGATATCAAAATGCCGGGCATGGATGGTCTGGAAGTGACTGAATCCATCAAGGCACGCTGCCCCTGGACACCGGTCGTTGTGATCACCGGTTATGGCACGGAAGAAAACGAAAGCCGCGCTGCGGTACTCGGCGCCAACGGGTTTGTACGCAAACCCCTCACACCGGAGATGATTGAAAGCGTCACGTTGAAGGCAGTTACCGAAGCCGAAAAACGTGCTGAACCGGTCAAAACGGTCGAACCGGTCACAAAGGCCGAAACGGGGAAGGTAGCAGAACAGGCAGGTGAACATACTAATGAACATACTAAGACACGCACCGTGGCCAGGTCTGTCGCGATGTTCATCGCGTCACCTTTCATCGCGCTGGCCTACGTTATCGCGCTGCCTTTTATCGGTTTTTACCACATTGCAAAGCTGGCCTTTGAAGCCTATGCAAAGAATCACCCGGCATCAGGTAGCAAGCTCCGGACGCTCGGTCACTTTGTCAAGAATGTCGGCCTGTTCCTGGCCTCTCCTTTCATCGCCCTTGGTTATGTCATCGCATTGCCGTTCGTCGGCTTCTTCATGTTCACGAAGCTGGCACGGGAAGCGTACGCCAAAAGACACGCAAACGCCTAACTGCTCAAGCGTTTGAGTTGACCGGGCCTTTCCGAAAGGCCCGGTTTTTTTATTTGTGGTCAGCCTGAACTTTAAACCCACCGCGAAAGAGGTTTAGCTCAAACCTTTTAGATGGCACCTTCTTCAAACTGGCAGAGTGCTAAATCAACCCGTTTCCCACAATCGCCATGCCACCAACAAGCACCTCCAAAACCTGGCACGTCCCTAGCGACAAGCACCTCCAAAATCTGGCACGTTCCTAGCAACAGTCACCGTCATCCCGGAATTTGCGCAGCAAATGTCCGGGACCTCCCGATGTTTCCGTGATCTTAAAAAAGCCCTTAGTAAGCGCTCTGCCAGTCATTTGGAGGTCCCGGCCTGCGCCGGGATGACGTTTGTCACCTGCGCCGGGATGACGTTTGTCACCTGCGCCGGGATGACGTTTGTCACCTGCGCCGGGATGACGGCGTTAAAACTGGGAAAAGTTCTTCCATCCCTTTTATACTTCCCACCACGGTAGTCGACACGCACTGCCCAAACGCGTTTTATTGCGCTATCGCCAATTCGGCCCGACACGGGGTAAGCGCCCCAACACCTGACGGATCGTCAACGACGACAATAATTTAATAATGGTATCTACTGACATGAACAAGAATCGACTTTTACAATTTCTGGTAATCGGACTTGTATGCGCCATTGGCAGCGTACACGCGGATAGTTTTGTCGCAAACGACGTTTTCGGTCTTGAATATGCGGACGATCCGCAAATCGCACCCGATGGCCAGCATGTCGTTTACGTGCGCAAATCCATGGACATTATGCAGGACCGTTCGCGATCCAACCTGTGGATCATCGACAGCGATGGCAGCAACCACCGTGCGGTTGCCTCTGCGGCGGCGAATTTCTTCGGTCCCCGCTGGTCGGCGGACGGCAATCGCCTGGCCTACACATCATCGGAGGAAGGCAGTGTACAAATTTATCTCCGCTGGATGGACACCGGGCAAACAGCGCGGTTGACCGACCTTACCGCGTCACCCGGTTCCCTCAACTGGTCACCCGACGGCCGTCAGATTGCCTTCACGATGCCGGTTCCAGCAGAAGCTGCCAAGCCGTTCGGCACGATGCCCAAAAAACCCGAGGGTGCGGAGTGGGCGCCAGAGGTCCGGGTGATCGATACACTGAATTACCGTTCCGATGGTCAGAAAGGTTTCCTGCCGGCCGAGTTCGACCAGGTATTTGTCATTCCTGCTGATGGCGGTACACCGCGACAGCTCACCTCGGGTAATTTCAATCACAACTCCAGGCTGACCTGGAGCACTGACTCCAAAACTCTTTACCTGTCGGCAAACCGCGACGCGGACTGGGCCTACGAACCGCGTGAATCCGATATCTACGCGATTAACGTAGCGGACGGATCGATGACCCGCCTGACCGAGCGGACCGGCCCCGACTTCAGCCCCATTGTCTCGCCCGACGGCCGTATGATCGCCTACCTGGGGTTCGATGACAGCCCGATAATGTTTGAAAACACGCGGGCCTATGTGATGAATATCGACGGTTCTAAAAGCCGCGTGATCAGCGGCGACCTGGACCTGAGTATTGAAGAGATCGGGTGGTCGCCAGACAGCAAGGGATTGATCATCCAATACGATGAAAGCGGTGAGACCCGCATCGCTCATCTGTCACTTTCCGGTGATCTGAACGTGTTGGCCGGCAATACCGGCGGCACCAGCCTGGGCCGTCCCTATGCCGGTGGCTCATTCAGCGTGGCAAACAACGGCGCCATCGCATTCAACCAGGCCTCAACTGAGCGACCCGCGGAACTGGCCGTCATGGACAAACGTGGTCAAAGCCGCCTGCTCACACACCTCAATGATGATTTACTTGGGCACAAAACCCTCGGCAAGGTAGAAGAACTGCATGTCGCCTCCAGTTTCGACGGACGCGACATTGAAGGGTGGATCGTCTATCCGCCCAACTTTGAAGGCGGCAAAAAATGGCCGCTGATTCTGGAAATACACGGTGGGCCGGTCGCCAATTATGGACCCCGTTTCAGTGTCGAAGACCAGTTGTATGCGGCCGCCGGCTATGTCGTGGTCTACATGAACCCGCGTGGCAGTGATTCCTATGGCGCCGATTTCGTCAACCTGATCCACCACAATTACCCGAGCGAAGATTACGATGACCTGATGACGGCGGTTGATACCATGATCAACCGCGGCGTCGCGGACCCGGACCAGTTGTATGTCACCGGCGGCAGCGGCGGCGGCGTTCTGACCGCATGGATCGTTGGCAAGACCGACCGCTTCAGGGCGGCGGTGGTGGCCAAACCGGTTATCAACTGGACCAGCTTCAACCTCACTTCCGATGGACCGGCCTACTTTTCACGCTACTGGTTCGGTGCCTTTCCATGGGAGGACCAGGAACAGTACTGGCGGCGTTCACCGTTGTCGCTGGTCGGCAATGTGAGTACACCTACGATGCTGATGAGCGGGGAATCGGACTACCGCACCCCGATCGGTGAGGCGGAACAGTTTTACCTTGCATTGAAATTGCGCAAGATCGATACCGCCATGGTGCGTGTTCCCGAAGCCTCTCACGGCATCGCCAGCAGACCTTCGAACCTGATCGCCAAGGTGGTCAATATCCTCGGGTGGTTTGAAAAGCACAATCACTGATTATGCGATACCAGTTTCGGACTGATCACGCCGTGACCGGCAACGGCACGGCGTGCCCAATACTCCCGGGCAGAAGCTTGCAGGCTGGATAGGCCCGCGACCATGTCAACGGAAAAGACCGTTCTTCCACACAGGGAAAGAGTCCTGCTGGGCATGGCTGCCGCACTTGGCGCATTTTTCATGTTCACGGTTATGAACATGTTCGCCAAGCTGCTGAGTACAAACCATTCCGTCATCGAAATTGCCTTCTATCGCAACCTGATCGCCTGCCTGCCTTTTCTCGTCCTGATTTTTGGTTTTGGCCGGCGTGAGATCCTGGTCATACGTTCCAAGCCGTCCCTGGTCGGTATTCGCGCCACCGTGGGTACCATCAGTCTCTGCACCACCTTTACCGCCTATTCGCTGATGCCGATGGCGGATACGACTGCCCTGCTCTTCACATCATCATTATTTATTCCGGTGCTGGGTGTTATTTTCCTGAAGGAATCCGTGGGACCCTACCGCTGGGCCGCGGTCGCAATCGGCTTTATTGGTGTCATCATCATGGCGCACCCGTCCGGCGAGGTGAATACACTGGGCATCATGGTCGCATTGACGGCCACCCTGATGCACGCCACCCTGCAAATCGTATTGCGTTACCTGGGCCGATACGAAAGCCCGGAGACCATCAGTTTTTACTTTTTTGTCATCGGGGTTATTCTCACGGCCCTGCCCTTGCCGTTTATCGCGGTCAGGCCGACGCTGACCGAGGTTCCGCTGCTTGTTGGTGTCGGTCTGTCAGGCGCCGGTGCACAATGGCTTTTATCAGTCGCTTTTCGTAATGCAAAGGCCGCGATTGTCACGGTCTTCAACTACAGCAGCATTGTCTGGGCGACCTTGTTCGGCTGGCTGATATGGGGCGACTGGCCACTGCCGACCGTTATGGCGGGGGCCGCGGTCGTGATTGCTTCTAACGGACTGATGATCTGGCGCGAGAGCCGCCTGGGCAGGATTTCCGAAGCCCGCTTTCGCGCCAGGTTATAACACCCCGGCAGTGATCCCGCACGCCGGTCCAAGCAAAGAATTACGAAAAGGAATCTGAATGCCTGGCACCATCGCAATCATCACCAATGAATTTACCAGCAAGATTGAAAATTCGCGCTACCTCTCGGCGCTGCTGGCAAGGCGCTGGAAGCAACAGGGATGGGACATAAATGTCACGGCGGGCTGTCACTACACGCCGGCGGACATTGCATTCATGCATGTGGATACCACCGTCGTGCCCGATGAGTACCTCGCGTTGGGTAAACGCTACCCGGTCACGCTCAATGGCGGTGTGAGGGACATCCTCAAGACCAGCATCAGCAAGTATCTACTCAAAAATGACGATCGTTACCCCGGTCCGGTGATCGTGAAAACCAACGCCAATTACGGTGGCGTCAATGAGTTCAACATTGCAACGCAGACTGGTAAGACGGTATGGAACGACCCGGATATCGAACGGCCGTGGCGTAAACGGGAAATCATGGACTCACTGAATTACCCGGTATTCAAAAGACTTTCCGATGTACCCTCAGGCGTCTGGAAGAATGACAGACTCGTTGTCGAAAAATTTCTCCCGGAAAAACTTGCAAATGGCGATTACCGTTGCCGTACGTATATATTCTTTGGAGAACAGGAGTTTGCAGCCTGGTTTTGCTCACCCAATCCGGTGATCAAATCGAGCGTGGCGAGCAGCATGGGCGAGCTCGGTAAAATTCCACAAGCCATCAGGGAAATACGCAAGAAGTCCGGTTTTAACTACGGCAAATTTGACTACACCGAGGTTGATGGCGAAGTCTTTGTCTACGACATGAACAAAACACCGGCGTTTGGCGCCGAGATGCGAAGCCTGTTCTCAAGCCAGAAACTCGATGCGTTCGCCGACGAGATCCACGCTTTCGTCTAGCTACCGCTTCCTGAGCGCCTCGCACAGGGAAATATTGTCGTCCGCCACGCGCCTGATCGGTATCGACCCTGTTTTCCCGATGGAGGGAATCTGGTAATCGATCCTGGCCGAATCGCAACCCGTAAACGTCAGCGTAATGTGGCCGGCGTCAACTTCTTCAATAAATGTCGGCGTGTCGAACAGCCCGCCCGTCGCAAACGTGATGTCCATCTCTGAACGGTTGCCCTCGAGCGGACCCAGCGCGTTGAGCCAGCGGTGACCGGCATCACCCAGCTTGGCGTGTGTATCCGCTGCAGGCAGTTCGGTGTCGTAGGTGAACCAGGCAAGTGACACCACACCCAGGCCGGGGAAAACGGTGATGAAAAAACCCTGGCCGCTGGTCGCGGGGTTGTACCAGGCATCGTTCAGTCCGACGTTGATTTCAAAGGGCGTCGGCGGATATTCGGTAAAGTAATCCTTGATGGCCTCGCCAATGCGGGCGGCCATCAGCGTGCGCATCGATGCCGTTTCACGCACATCCCGGCTTTGCTCAACGTGCACATACCTGTGACTGTTGTTTTCCGTCAGTGCAGCCTGGTCGCACACGGAGGTCGAACCATTGGTGTACCTGCCCGCTGTATTGGTCGTACCACCCAGTATCCGGGTATACCTGTCACCCGGGCCGGTATCGAGCAGGGTGCTGTAAATGCATGCACTTATTTCGCCGCCTTCCTCCAGGGCGGTCGAGAGGGCATGCATCAATGTGGCTTCTTCTGGACTATTATCAGGGAAGGTATCGCTGATGTTGGCCACAGCCGGATTGCCGCCCGTGTCACACTGGGAAGCGATGGTTGCCAGCGAATCGGATGAAAACCCATGTAATTCGATGGTATGCACCGTATTGTCAAAATCTTCCACGGCTTTGTGGGCCACGTAGAAGTAGTGAGCGGTGTTATGTACCGCGTCACTTTGCCGGTAGTCGGAAACATCCTGGCAACTGCTGGCATCCGGGTGGCTTCTGCGGTGTGCACCCGCCATCATCAGGTAACCAACATCAGTGCTTAAGAATGTCGTTATCGCTTCCTTGTTGGTATTCAGATCGGAGCGCGGATGGGGCGCACTTATCACGACGTTGTAGGTAGCCGATGGATAAAAGACATAGGTCCCGCCGCCATTGGCCAACGGTGACGGGATCGGGTTGATTTCCCTCAGCAGGTAGAACAGTTTTGCAGAGACGCTGTCGGTATACGCCACCAGTTCGTAACCAAGTGGCTGCGCGGCATCACTTGCCAGCGCATAGTCGCCCTGCAAAACCAGCCGCACCACGTTTTCGAATTCGATCAGTTGGCCCGCCGAGGGAACCTTGAACAGTCCGTCGTTCTCAACACCGAACGAAATCCCGTTGAGGTAGCTCCCGAGATCACCGCTTTGCACCTCTACCGCAGCGCTGGCATCAGCACACAGGCTAGCGATCAGGATCAGCACCAATTGATATCTTTTCAGCAAAATACACCTTTCAAATCTCACAGCATTATACCCATTTCACGGCTGGTCCGGTCGGCCACCGTCTGCATAAAAAGCACAATAGCCCACTGCTGTCCCACTTATTCCAGATGCCAGTTGCTGAATCAAAGGTCAATCGCGGGATTGCGCAACATTTGTTTCGTCCGGACTTCAATTCACCATTTGCCAGGACCGCCAGGTGCGTGCAGTGGACGCAATGGTTTTTATCAGTCGATGGCAACTCTGTGTCAGAGCCGGGGTGGGTATCCACTACCAGGACCGTGCGAAACAGGAGGTCGAGCCCGAGCCTCCAGGACGGATTTACGGCGTGTCCTGGTAGTGGATACGCGCCCCGGCTCCTTCCACTGATTTTAAGTGGGACAGCAATGACAATAGCCCCATCATCGAGGGTGGAAATCAAACCCTGATGGATCGACATTTTGGCCGCAAAAACGGTTAAAATTTGTTTCACGGTAGCGGATATGAGCAGCGGTGCCGGACACTGACAAACCCGCAGCCTTCATCACGAAATGGTCAACTGACATGCCTGGTAGTACGCTGGAAAAAATCAGGAACCGACTCAACGCCGCGGGAATCGACTTCCGCGAAGTGCATCACGAGCCGACACGGACATCGGAAGAATCAGCGGCAGCCCGCGGTGAGCCGTTGAGCGTCGGCGCCAAGGCCCTGCTGCTGCGAACCGATGATGTGTTCCGGCTCTTCGTGCTACCCGCCGACAAAAAGCTGGATTCAACCGCCGTCCGGCGCCATGTCGGGGTTCGCAAGACCCGCTTTGCCAGTGTTGAAGAACTGGACGAACTGGTCGGCCTGGTGCCCGGCGCGGTACCGCCGTTTGGCGAGCCGATACTGCCCTTTGAACTCTATGCGGATGTATCGGTGGGTGTGGAACACGGCAAGGTGGCGTTCAATGCGGGTTCGCTGACGGACTCCATTATCATGGCGGCAGCAGATTGGGCCAGCATTGCCCGTCCACAGCGTTTTCGATTCGTGAAGGAATAAATCCATATCCTGTTCGAACACCAGTTCCACTCACGCAGCACACTGCAAATGCTACACTCAATCCAAACTCATTGAGACCAACGACCATGGACGCAAAACTGAATGTGCTTGGCGAACCGCTCGCCACCTGCTCCGATAGCCCGATAACGGGCTTCTTTCGTGACGGGTGTTGTAACACGGAAGCAGCAGATATTGGTTCGCACACGGTTTGCGTTCGCGTCACTGCGGATTTTCTGGAATTCTCGCGCGCCGCTGGCAATGATCTCACGACACCACGCATGGAGTTCGGTTTCCCTGGGCTGCGTCCCGGTGACCAATGGTGTCTGTGCGCCGCGCGCTGGCAGGAAGCCCTGAAGGCCGGTACCGCACCCAACGTGGTCTTGCAGGCAACCCACGCCGCCTCGTTGAAGATCGTGAAGCTGGCCGACCTGAAACGCCATGCCGTCGATATTGTTTGAAATACACACACGCATCGGGGTGTTCAAAATTTCTGATTAATTAAAATTACGCTGTTAACCCGTTCTTGGCACGCATATCACGCGCGGCACGGACGACGGGGCGCCAGAGCCAGCCATTGGCCACGAGGCGGCCCACGAACAGCGCGATGGCCGCGGCCACTACGCCGATAAGATCGAACACGGCGATGCAGACGATAAGCATGAGGACGATGGTGCCGACCTCGAGTCCGGTCGCCAGGGTGATCGCTCTGGTGCGTTTGGACGCGACGAGTGTGGCACGTTGATACGACAACAACACCGAGGCCGCGGGAATCAGCACGAGCAGTTGTACGGGCAGACGTGCGAAATCCGCGAGTTCGACCGGCAGACCGGAGAGGGAAATGAACCAAAACCCCGCCAGCGGCGTGAACGCGATCAGCGCGAGTCCGGTCGTGGCGGCCACACCGAGCCCTGCCGCGAAATTCCGCACCGGTTCGTAGCCCTGGAAATCCTTCCCGTATTTTGCGATGGCCACTTCCTGATAGGAAAGCCCGAAGCTGCGGAAAATAAACAACAGCGAGTTGATCACGGGCAAGACGGCTAGGGATTCGAGCGCCATGCGCGACTGTCCGAGAAAGAAGGTGATCATCGGATGCACACCCAGCGCCAGCATCGAGGTGAGGGCGAGTGGATAATAAAAATGGAAGATCGAGCGATAGCTCATGCCCTCTTCCGATCCGTCTTCGTTTGACAGGTGGTGTTGAATAGTGGCGTGAGCCATCACGCGGCTGGCGATGGCTTCGAGCGTCACGCCGACCGAAGGTGCGATGGCGCCGATGGCGGCACCGGGCAAATCGGTATGCAAGTAAAGGAACAGGGCGCTGCCGGCCATGCCGACGAGGCGAACTATCGTTCCGTATGCCACGCGGCGTGTGAGGTTGTTGCGAATGAGCAGTCCCTGGTAAAAGCGCCGAAAACCGATAGCGCTGGGCCAGGGCAGAAAGAAGACAGTGGCTAGATGAGTGAGTTTCGCGACCTCCGGGGGGAGTCCGATCAGTCCCTCCGCAATGAAGGAAAACACCGGGGGCAACACGAGAATGATCATCACAAGCGTGATGCCGCCGTTGAGCAGTGTGGTGAAGTTGCGGAGCTTGACGTAGGAGGCGCGGTTGCTGACCAGCGCGGTCGATGCGCTCATCATCATGATGATGGGCGATTCGACGATGAGGGCAAAGGAAAACGCGACGCCGAAAGCGGCGAGATTGTACTTGGGTTCGGCCAGCCGGGCGATAATGGCGGCAAGAAACGGTCCTTCGACGGACATCATCAGCCAGGTGGCAAGCAGGGGCAGCCAGAAAATAAGAATGCCCCGATACGTCGGTATGGAATTATCCTGCGACATCCTCATCATGAATCGCATTCACCTGTCAGATGCAACATGTCTGCCCCTATCGTCGCCCGCGAAATATCCAAACGTGCATCGCGGTGAACAGTACAGCCATCACGACGGCGGAAAACCGGTCGCTGAAGCGGTATGTTTTTTTCACGAAGCGTCGTCAAGCATGCTAATGTGCAGGAAGTATAAACCGCCTTTTTCGCGTTTCAGACCAGTATCCGTGACTGAAATCCAAGCCTGGCTGGACCGACCCGTAATGACGAACAAATCGCCGGATTCCTGACCGGAAAAACCACTGAATGTCACCTGGGATCGTACTGATTCTTGAAGATTGTACCACGCCACTGGCCGCTGTTGACCGTGATCTTTTATTGTCTTTCGCGCCGGGCGCGTGTCCGTTTAGGAAGAAATGTCACCCACCCATCCCAACTGCCGACAATTGACTCATATCATTTTCCCTGGGCTGTTTGAGCGTATGCTTAAGAGTTGAATTTGCCAAGGCATAAATTTTGCTAAAGAAAATTTCAATAATCGCCTTATCTGCACTCGTGATCAGCGCAAATTGTCATGGTCAGGAAAGTGACAATGGCAATTTGGTGAAAGCTGGCAATATCCTGCAGGATTTAATTCCATTGACTGCCCTGGGTACCACTATCTTTTATGAAAAAGGATCAGAAGGAACCATACAGTTTTTGAAGTCTTATGTTACTGCAGTATTGGCGACAGAAGGATTAAAAAAGTTAATAGATAAACAACGCCCCAACGGGGGGTGTTGCGACTCATTTCCGTCAAAACATGCAACAAAGGCTTTCGTGGGTGCGGCATTCATTCAAAAGCGATATGGGTGGAAGTACGCAATTCCGGCCTATTTAGGTGCCAGCTATGTTGCATATGGCCGTGTTGAAGCAGATAAGCACTATTGGGGAGATGTTGCCGCTGGTGCCGCCATCGGTGTTTTGAGTGGTTACATTTTCACTAAGCCCTATAAGACAGTTAGGATTACACCATTTGCCGCTGGCGATTTTATTGGTTTCAATTTAACTACGAATTGGTAAGCATCGTCCCAATTGCGGGTTAGCTGTGAATTCCAGCACAGTTAGCCCGCATATTGACCCTGTTGGCTTACAACATGAAACGGATGATGAACACCACCAGTGGAAATGGATGTTGCATCCTTTAGGTATCGCTATGCGCCATCCTGCGCCGACTTCCCCGCGTCCAGGTCCGCTTGTTGCAATAATTCTTCATGCGCGGAAGAGATGGCTTCGTCGAGGCGGTGGTCGGCGTGCACGTCGCGGAGCTTGTTCCTCACCGCATCTTCGATATAGGCCTCATGGGAGAGTCCGAGGTAAAGCGCATAGACGATGAGCAGCAGCACGACGGTAAACGGCAGGCCGGTGGAGATGGCGGCCGTCTGCAAGGTTTTAAGCCCTCCGCCGAGCAAGAGAACGGCGGCGACAACACCCTCCATCACCGCCCAGAAAACGCGCTGCGGCACGGGCGAGTCGAGCTTTCCCCCAGAGGTGAGGTGATCGACGACAAGCGATCCGGAGTCGGATGAAGTGACGAAGAAGATCGAAACGAGAACGATGCCGACTACGGACAGGATGCTGCTGAGGGGCAGACTCTCGAACATGACGAACATCGCGGTGGCGACATTCTCGTTGACTGCTGCCGAAATGTCGGCGAGGCCGCTGGTCTGTATCCAAAGCGCGGAACCTCCGAAGACGGACATCCAAAGGAAGGAAAGAATCGCCGGTATGACCATGACGCTGAGGACAAACTCACGCACGGTGCGACCTTTCGAGATGCGGGCGATGAACATGCCTACAAAAGGCGACCAGGATATCCACCAGGCCCAGTAGAAAACCGTCCAACTGCCCTGCCAATTGGAATCGCGGAAGGTCTCCGTCCAGAGGCTGAGCTGGGCGAAGTTTTCGATATAGAAGCCAAGATTTTGGGTAAAGCCGCTGAGGATATAGACCGTGGGGCCGGCGATCAAAACGAACAGGAGCAAGAGTCCGGCCAACCCCATGTTGATCTCACTGAGGCGCTTCACCCCGCCGTCAAGTCCCGCCATCACTGACATAGTGGCCACCGCGGTGATGACGGCGATGAGCGCGACCTGCACCGGGGGCGAAATACCAAGACCGAAAAGGTGGTGCAGCCCGGCGTTGATTTGCGACACGCCCAGCCCGAGCGAGGTGGCCAACCCCATCAAGGTGGCAAGCACGGAAAGCACGTCGATCAGATCACCCCAGCGCCCGTAGATGCGGTTACCGAGGATCGGGTAGAAGATCGAACGGATCGTGAGTGGCAGTCCGCGGTTATATGCGAAGAATGCCAGCCCGAGACCAACGATCGAATAGATAGCCCAGGGATGCAGCCCCCAGTGGAAATAGGTAAGGCCCATTGCGGCTTGGGCGGCTTCCGGCGTATTGGCTTCGACACCGTTAAACATGGGCGAAGGCGAAGCGTAGTGGAACATGGGCTCACCCACACTCCAGAACATGAGGCCGATCCCCATCCCGGCGCTGAGCAGCATCGCATACCACGCAACGGTGGAAAACTCGGGCAAAGCCTTGGGGCCGCCGATCCGTATACGGCCGAACCGGCTGAAGGCGAAATAGAGGGCGGCACCGATAAAGACATTGGCCGCCAGAATGAAGAACCAGCCGAAAGTACCCGACACCCAGGCAAGGGCATCGGCCGAAAACGCGGCGGCCTGGTCTTTGAACATCAAGGTAATGACAATAAATACCGAGAGCACCATGACGGCGGAGAAAGTCACGTGAGGATGGATATCAAACCCGAAGCCACTCCAGTTGTTTTCGCCGGGCTCCTGTTTCTGCGACTCATCGAAGAGCCCTGGGGTTGGCCGGATTTGCAAGCCCTTGAACTTATCGCGTTCTTTGATCGCCTTCTCGCGTGCGACTTTCTCGGCGTGCTTGAGCTTCTGCGCAAGGGTAAGCGACGCCGCGTCTTTGGTGGATGATGGATTTTTTTTGTTCATACTGGATCCCGTTGAATATGTGTATTGAAGTGCAGTTTCTCCGTAGGGGGCTTAGAAGTAATAACCCAGGTTGATGTTAAAGCGGGTTTCCCATTCGTCGCCAGGATTGGCACCAAAGCGGTTGCTCTGAAAAATGCCGTCTGAATTGGTCGCGCCACTGGTGGGGTCACCATAGCCGGATTCGTCGCCGATAAAATCGTTGCCATTGGAGGCGGCGACCTCGGTATAGATGTACCAGCCGCCGCGCGACCAAGCCGCGCCGATGATGAAAAGATCGCTATTGTTGAAGCCGGGTTCTTCCTTCATGATCGAGCTGTATTCGACGTAGGGCATCACGTAATCGAGCCAATCCACCACATCGATTTCGTTGTAATAGCTGAGGGAGGCGCCGGCGACCCACGCCCGGGTCGCCACAAATGTGGGGAAGTCGTAAGCGCCGAATTGCACGAGCGTATCCGTGGGGTTATCGATGCCGTCGTCTGTCGTATCTACATAGCCATCAATATCGTATTTGTAGTAGGTCATTTGCGTGGCGAGCGTCCAGTTTGACCACTTGAAAACCGGGTGAAAGGAAAGCGCGTAGTGTTCGCCGTCGTCCTGTTCGCCATGGCTTTGAAGCATGCCGTACTGAGCGGAAGCACCGAGATCGACCGTCAGGCCGCTACCCAGATCGGTGGCATAGATCGCGCGGAGGTTAAACTGGTTGCGTTCTTCGTAGCCTTCGCCTGTTTCATTGACGACGTCGTAGGAGTAGCGGACGCTGTCGCGGGAAAAGTTTTCTCCGAGGTAGGAACCCTCGCCCGAATAGTAATAAGCGAAGTCCAGGCTCCAATCGCCGCGCTGCGCGACGTACTTGACACCAAGGTCCATGTCGTCAGCCAGCCCGACGTAGTAGTGCTGGTCAAAGAACCAGCTTTGCGATATCCCATACGGGCCGGGGCCGAAAGGCACACGGTTTACCCCGACCTGCACTTGATCGCCGTTTTCGAAGTCATAGCCCAGCCATGCAGTATGGAGGAAGCTGTAACCGTCCGAGTTGCTTGCTGAATAACCCGGGTAGAAGCGGTACTCGAACTTGCCGACCCACGGGCCATGCGCGTAGTCCGCATTGATCCTAAAAGTATCCAGGCTGATGGTGCCGGCCTCACCGCGGTTCATATCCCTGGCCAAACCGGCGGACGAATAATCGCCTCCGTAGAAATTGGTGCGTACGGCACCGCCGACGGCAAGATCGCCGAGCCGTATCCTGGGTTGGGTGGGTGCCGTCTTCTCTTGGGCTAGCTGCTCCTCCGCGAGGGTGGCGCGTTTCGCGGCCTGTGCCTCACGCTCGGTCGCCGCATCCAGCGCGGTGCGAGCGGCGGAAAGCGCTTGCTCCAGTTCCGCCACGCGCTCGGTGAGTTCTGCTTTGGTTTGTGCGGACAAGGGGCTGGTAGCCAAGCAGGCGGCCGCGAACAAGGGAAGCGACCGGTATCTTTTGAGGAAGGCAATCAAGATATATCTTATATTTTTGATGGGTTCCCCTTTTTTGTGGCATCGAATTGACCCAGTATAGGTAAAACAAACGCTATATTTCCAGTGCTCCGGATACATTGAACATCGCCTTGGGCTGGCAGTGACGATGATCCGCCGACTCAGATCGCTGAGAATCCACTGTTGGCTGCAGACGTAAAATTGCAGGAAAACCATACCTCGTGGATAGCTGCTGACTGGCTGATTGCAGTCGTACACCCCCTGCAAATACTGGGGGCGATTAACGGCCAGAGTCCGAGCTCCAAACGACGCGTAATGGGTAAAGCCGGCCTGTCTAATTCGGCAGGTAACCGTCCAACCAAATATGTGGCAGGTTGCGTGCTTCTTCGAGCCACTCGCGTACAGAGTCACGCGATAGGACCGCCTCAAACCAACGCTTGGTTTGTGGCGAGTTCTCGAATACCGGTTTATGGGCATCAAGGCGGACCACCGTGGGCGCGAAAGCCAGATCGGCAAGGGTCAAGTCACCAAATAAATAGGGGCCGCCATGAGCCGTAAGCTCGTTTTCGAACGCCGAGAACAGACGGTTGCAGTCCGATGTTTCTTCGTCAAGAAGTTCGCGTCGCTTAGGATAGAATGCACTTTCAAATGAAAGCCGCGGGCAGATGCCGGAAAGACCCGAGTGTTGCCACGCAACAAAGGATCGCACACGAGCCCGCAACGCCGAATTCACAGGGAGCAGTGGCTGCTTACCTTGTTCACTGGCAAACTCCATGATCGCAGAAGAATCAAATATGGTGGCAGATTTGGTGACCAGTACGGGAACCGATCTCGACGGGGAAATCTCACCGATCTTTGCCAACTCCTCAAACCGTTGAGGCTTCCTTAGATCGACTATATGCTCTTCAAAATCAATAGCCTGTTCGCGTAATGCGAGCCACGCCCGCATCGCCCAACTCGAGGCATTTTTCGTGCCGGAATAGAGTTTATAAGTCATATGTATCCTTCAATATATCCAATGTGGTTTGGTTTACTTCCAACCCGCTTGTATTGATGCCGTTTGATACACGTTAACGTGCAAATTCCGAAACTGCCATCATGTAATGCAGCCTCAGCGCAATTGTTCCACGGCATGCATTACCTGGGGGCGTATTTTCCTGGCGTTCCGGAGCCCATTAATCAGCGCTGATAAGCCGAAAGGCAAGCCATCCCTGATGGAATTTTAAGTCTGTCTACCGAAAAGCCATTTGTTTGCAGACATTGGGCTAACCATTCTGGTCGTATTTTAAGCTTCTGATAACTGCTGGTGCTAAAGTCCCAGGTTACACCATTCCATTCGTAGAGCATGTCATTTACAACAACGTGAGAGTCGCCGTATTCGAGAAGACAGGTGAAAACCCGATTTCGGTCGCTCCTGACAGGTATAACCGAACTCGTTCCGGCTAACGATTTTGAATGGTCACGAAATGTAATGATAAAACGCCCTTTTTCTGCTATGTAGTCTGCAACCGACCGAATCAGTCCTGTGACAGCATCAGCGTTTGCAAGGTGGGTAATGGTGTCATTCATGCACAGAACAACACTGGGTGCGCACTCCAAGTGCTGATCAAAGCACAGAAGGTCGTCCTCAACCGATTTAACCGTTAGTGTGCCTTTTTGTAATTCGAGTTGCTTCAACAGCAAACCACATTGATCAATCGAGAGCACCTTAAAACCCATACGCGCCAGTGGAATCGAATGCATACCAAAACCGGCACCAAGATCCGCCGCCCATTGTCCGTCCAGAGCAGACACCGCAAGCTTTCTGAGCTCACTATCGCCACTTTCGAGCGCTGCTTTCATGCCACCGGCCATCCATGTATATATCGCACCGAGGTGCTGATCGTAGTGATTCCGGACTGATTCCATCTGGTTTCTCGCTTTTCGCCGACACCGGTACAGAAAATACCTCGGGAGACGTCGCTCCCGAGGCGTTTATACTGACCTCAGGGTCGTGCTTCCAGGATAATATTGAAAGGCGTCTCAGCTGCCCTGCGCACCTCACTAAAGCCTCCCTCGGTGATCACCTCCGTCAGTTTCCGCTGGCCGGCTTGGGCGCCAAGCGCAGGGCCCGCCTTTTGCGCCAGCGCCGTAGGCACACAAATGCTGGTAGAAGCTGCATAAAACAGTCGCCCTACCGGATTGAAATTATCGCTGAGCTCATCGGCAGCCATGGGCTCAACCACCATCCAGGTTCCATCCGGTTTGAGCTGCTTCAATACTTGAGCAGCAGTACCCGCAGGGTCTCCCATATCATGAAGGGCATCGAAACATGTCACGAGATCAAAATCATTTTCCTCGAAATCACTCGCAGTTGCCTGCTCAAAACGCACCCGCTTTTCATCAAGAGCATGTTCATCACGATGCTGTTTGGCAGCTTCAATTGATCCTTCATGAAAGTCGTACCCGATAAAAGTGGAGTTCGGAAAAGCAGTCGCCATCAGAAGCGTAGAATGCCCATGTCCGCAACCAAGGTCGGCTACCCTGGCCCCCCGCTCCAGCTTTTCAACCACACCATCCAGCGCCGGCAACCAGTGCTGCACCAGATTATTGACGTAGCCGGGACGAAAGAACCTGGCCACTGCGCAGAACATGCAGTGAGCCTGGTCACCCCACGCCACGCCCTCACCGGTGCGAAACGCTTCTCTTATCTTAGGCTCGTTCTCGAAGGTACTGAAAGCATTCTCAAAGCCACCGATCAGGTACACCGGACTGTCTTCATCAGCGAACACCATGGCTTGTTCCGGGGGCAAACGAAACCGCTCGGTATCCCGGTCATAGTCGAGGTAGTCTGAAGCCGCATGATGCGCCAACCACTCGCGAAGGTAACGTTCCGAATAGCCAGTACGTCCGGCCAACTCCGCAGAGGTTGCAGGTCCGCCACTCTGTAGTTCCCGATACAGCCCAAGCTGATCGCCAATCTTGACCAATGCGGCGCTGTACGCGCCTCCCAGGTCCCCAAGTACCTGCCCGACAAAGGCATTAAGCTTGTTTTCATCAAATGCTTGACTCATTTCCATCATGTCTCTCCCAATTAGATTAAAAATTCAATAAAGTCGCAACGGTGCGCCTGCACTCTGTCCAAACAGAGGCCGGGCGAGCACCAGACGAAGCAATTATGGGGGGACTAGTCGTGCAGCTGAATGATCATCTGTCCGGCTTTCATGACTGTATTACCTGAACTGCTGAATCGATCGCTCCCGACGCCAGGTTGAAGGGGGAACGCCGACGGTTCTCTTAAATGAGCGGCTGAAGGCCTCTTCTGACTCATAGCCGACCTGATGGGCAATGGACGCCATTTTTGCATTGGTTTCCACCAACAAGTTGGATGCAAGCTGCATACGCCAAGACCGCAAATACTGCATCATTGGCTGCTCGACAAGTTCGACAAAGCGGTCCTGCAGCGCCGAGCGGGAGAGCCCGACATGGTCCGAAAGCATTTCCAGCGTCCATGCCTCGGATGGCCGACTATGCATCAGGCTGAGAACCCGGCCGACGTGCCTATCACGCAGCGCGGCAAGCCAACCCTTCTGGCTGTTGGGCATGGTGGTGAGATAGAGCCTGACCAGATCGACAAACATCATTTCACTCATCCGCTCAAGCACAGCTTCACCACCGGGTCGATTGCCACGGGACTCCACTTCGGCCAGTCTGGCGAGCTGGTGTGCCCAGCTGTTTTCTGATAACTCGCTGGCACGGGCATGGATGACCCGAGGCAGTGATGCTAGTAAAGGGTTGAACGGGCCGCGGTCGCAACCCAGAAAGCCACACAGCAAAGTGGCGGTAGACGGATGTGATCCCTTCCCTGATCGAGGTAAGTCCGACTGAAATACCTGGTCATTTTCTTGCCGAACCATGAACGGCAATTCTGAATTCTTCTTCAGGTTGGCCATCAGGAATTCAATATTGGGCGCGGCTCTCAATCCTGGAACACTGGACATCACGTGAGCATCGCCCTGGGGAAAGAGAACAACATCCCCTGAACTCATTTCAAATGGTGGCTCGCCGGTAACGCCGGCCCAACACGTTCCGTCCAGCACGACATGATATTGCATCATGTGTTCCGAAGCAGGCATCACCGCCCCGGAAATCAACGCTGAGTCTGGCGCCTCGGTAACCCAGCTTCCGACACACTCAACATTGAAAAACAGTGCTCCCCTCAGGCGAACTCGGCGGAGCAACTCAGAAAGTACGTCTCCACTCATGGTTAGCCCTCTGGTCACTGGTCGGTGCGAGAGAATGACAGCGCACCTTTTATCAACCGATATTTAACCATAACTGTAGAATATGTGCGCGGAGAGCGCGGGAGAGCGCCGCCCGGAGAGCGCGAGGAGAGCGCGGACGGAGCGGAGGAGAGCGCGGACGGAGAGCGCGGACAGCCACAACTTTGCCCAGGGAGAGCGCGGAGGAGAGCGCGGACAGCCACAACTTTGCCCAGAGGGGAGAGCGCGGAAGGAGAGCGCGGACAGCCATAACTTTTCTAGGCAGGGGAGAGCGCGGACAGCCACAACTTTGCCCAGGGCGAGGAGAGCGCGGACAGCCACAACTTTGCCCAGGGAAACTTACTGGGCAGGAGAGCGCGGAGAGCGCGGAGAGCCAGAGAGGGAGAGCGCGGACAGCCACAACTTTGTCCAGGGAAACTTACTCAAGTACGACCGGTTTAACCTTCAGTCGACACCTATTCGTTTAGAAACTGATAAATGACTTCGGAAATTGCTGGGTTTTAAGCTTGTGATTTAGAAATTGTCGGGTTCTAGCCAGTCTTAGGCAGCCTGGAACTCAGGCTTGGAAATCTGATCCTGTCTAGGCCCTTTCGGGCCAAAGCCTGGCGCCAAACACGTGTCCCTTGATAAAACTTCGTCCTACCGATTTGGCAAAGGCTCTCAACGTTCCCACCGGACCCAGTGCGCCAAACGTAGGCAAGGCATCCTTGGCAAGGTAATCAAGCAGCGGTGATGTATCCATCCTCAGCCGTGCGAGTATGGGCGGAGCACTAGCAGCTATGTATCCCCGCTTATTGTGTCTGATCTCCCTGCCACCCCAGTCGACCAGTTCAAGATAGTCTTTGAGACGGAAAGGGATACCGTCTTCTTCATTCTCGCAAAATGGTCTCAGACTATCGTTGTCGGGGTTCTCAATGCGTTCCTTAATAGAGGTGTAATCCGATTGCTCAAGCGTCTTTGCCATGGCAGCCCTGATGGGGTTTAGGTCCACGTAGGCCATACAGGTCAACAGCGCTCGTTCATCCAACAGGGCCTGGGACTTGAAACGGCCCTCCCAGAAACTGCCGCTGCAATGGTCTTCACGGTTGGCCATTCTTGCTATGGGTTCATTGATACAACGCATGAACCAGGACAAATCACCGAGCCTTGCACGCCAGGTGGCAAATAGCTCAGCAACACGTTTGAGTTCGGACCCGGTTAAACTGGAGTTCTTCAGGCACTTGTGCATTAACTCAGGACCGGAAAAGACCTTCATCCATCTGCTGGCGACCTCTTCATCAGACCATTGCCTGGCCGTTTCAGAATTGATTCGGATCACGATGTGGTAGTGATTGCTCATAATGGCATAGGCACACAGGTCAACCGCAAATATAGAGCACAACAGCTTGATTCGATCGATGATCCACTGGCGCCGGTGTTCGAAGTCAAAGCCCGTTAGTGGATCAGAGCCACACAGGAAAGCGCGTCGTACACAGCGGGAGATGCAGTGGTAGTAGGGTGTGTCTTCGAGTGAGACTTGGCGGTATCTTGGTTCTGGCATAGGATCAGCTTACAAAGACAACAAGGCGGACACCATGGCAAAAGTTGCCGGGAATTGTAGGAAGGGGATTAAATGTGGCTGTCTTGATTTACTGTAGGAAGGGGATTAAATGTGGCTGTCTTGATTTACTTCTTGATTTACTTTATGGCCTTGAGTGAATGCCCTTGTGCCAGCATGCGGGTGGCAAAACCGTGGCGGAACACATGGCTGCCCAGACTCGCGATATTGATGTTGGCCGCCCGCAGGTGATACGCGATCCGGTTGGACAGCACGCTGCCTCTTCTTGATTTACTTCCGCAATGTGGCTGTCTTGATTTACTCGTCTTGATTTACTTGCTTGATTTACTTGTTTCCCAATGTGGCTGTCTTGATTTACTGATCGCTGTCTTGATTTACTTGAGATTTACTTTCGCCTCTACCTTAAATTCCATCCGGCCAATCCGGGCGCGTCCTAGTCTCCGATCGGCAATGACAGCGTAAGAAATGCAGCAGCGCCTTCGATGCGATTTTTTGCAGCAAATTCCCAGTAGCCACGAAGGTTAATGTAGGCAGCTTGCTTATTTATAGTAAACGAGTAGCCAATTTCAGGGCCGATTGAGGCGATGCTGGATTTAACATCTTCCGCAAACGGCGAAGATCCGGAGTCGTCCGTTATTTGACTGTAGAGATAGCCCACCAGACCTACTTGCCAATGCGCGTTTAAAAACTGCGACAGCGCCCAATCCAGATGCACGTCAATGCCGTTCTGGTAGTTCGTATCGTTGTTCTCCATGTTGTAGGTAACGCCAACAACAGTAGAGAACTCGAGGCCCTTCGTCTCATTAAAGTAGGTGAAGCCACCACCCACATCGACCGCCCCGTGCCCGATTCCAAGGTTGGAAAGGCGGTTTGGATTGTAATCACCGGTTGGAATATCGCCGGTGATGTAGGCCATCCAGTTGTCGTTGCCCTTGTGCCAGGCGAGGCTCGCAATTGGATACAGATCTGTAAAGCCCGTAATTGAGTCGGTGCGGTTGATTTCGGGCACAAGATTGGTGATCGCAAAATCAGCGCTGGTCTTGTTGCCACCCCAACCGAAGCCGAGTCCGATTGCAACTTGTCCACCCCAAAGCTTTTTCCTGGGAGCGTAGGTCGGCTGCACCATTATCAGAGGGGCGCTTGAGTCCAGCCCCGCCGTGGCCACATTTCCGCGCGGAAGGGTTTTATCACCCGAGGCGTTACCACTGTAGTAATACCCCTGCGCCGGCAGCGAAAGGCCGGGGGATGCAGGGACTGCGGCAAAGCTCGCGTATTGGCCCGAGAACCAGAATGCTACGCCGCCTTCGTCGGCTTTTGTGGCTGGAGCAAGGCTAACCGCGAGTACCGCGATCAGCATCGCTCGAAAGGGTTTTGACTTCATTTTCTGGATTATTTCACCAGTTCGATTTCGCCAGAGCGTAAGGTCTTGTTGATCCACGGCACCAGCAGCCCGGGTGGCGGGGTCATTGAGACCCCGCCGGGCCGGCCATTTCCAGACTTTTTACTTCTGCAATTCGAACTCACCCGGCTTCCAGGTCTTGTCGAACCAGCTTTTCTCCGGCCCATACAAGCGTAGCAGCACACTCCAGCCCCTGCCGGGAACGGTCTGGACCCAATTGTTTTCATGCCCTTTGGGGGCCGTCGGGCCGAACCAGACATCCACCGAACCATCGGCATTGATGACGATGTCTTTGTTTTTGCTGCCGATGCTTGGGAACTGCTGATCGGTCTGCAGTTCCGAGCGGCTTTGGTTGTCATACGCGACGAAGGACCAGAAGTCCTTGGCCGGGATGTTCGGTGGCAGCTGGATCTTGTATGCCTTCGCACCTTCCAGCGGATTGCCCTCGGCGTCGGTGGTCGCCATGACATACTGCGAGCCGATGCCTACCATTTCGATTGCCATCGCAGGGGTGACGCCTGTGTAGTTGTATGAGTACAGGACGCGTGCGGCCAGGTTGCGCACACCCGGTTGCGAAAGGAACTGGTAGCCACCCACAAAAGGGTGGAACCACGCACTGCCAGGATTGAGGTATGCCTCCTTCATCCGGGGCTTGAAGGCGATGGTGCGCGCGGCGGCATTGCCCACGGCCACGGCTTCGTTGAGCGTCTTCTTGAGTTTTTCGTCGGGCGCAAAGGTTTTGCCCTTCTCGATGCCGATAGCGGCGAGCATGCCGAGGATTTCCGGGCTGTAGGCCTCGTTCGGCTCTGTCTGAACGATCTCGTTGATGTCCTCGAAGAAGCTGAAGTCGTTGCCGCCAATGGTATTGAAATACTTGCCGGAAACATCGACGAATTTCATCGGCGGCGGGTTCTTGGCGTCGGCCAGCGGGTAGACCCTGGCGAACTTTTTGGTGTTTTCGACCGCGGTCGCGGTGCTGCCATCTTTGATGAAGCCACGCCAGAAATACAGGTTCTGGAAGGTCTGGCTGCGGAGAACAAAATACCCTTCAGGCACCTCGCCCTTGTAATCCGGCGGGAGAAGCAGGTATTTACCGCCCTTGCCCTTGTCCGGTCCGGCGTTGCCGATATCACCGACGTAGTGGAACCAGTGGTCGTTGACGATGCCAAGAATATCCGGCGGCGACTCAATCACCAGCGGGCCGTCCTTCAGGTCCAGCCACATCATGCTGTAGATGCTTTCGGTGTTGGGGGTGAGGAACAACGACCTGGAGTCCATCAGTTGCTCCATGATCAGAACCGTCTGGTTGTCTCCGCCCATGCCCTTGATGCCTCTGCCAGCCGCGTGGACAGACGCACCCGGCATGGCGTAGAGAAAAGCCTCCACGCCATGCATAAATTCCAGATACTCATAGAGTTTTTCGGCAGTGCTGTCGGTCGGGTAGCCCTGCGGAAATTCGAGGGTGCCGAGCCGGCTTTCGATCCTGGCGGGCGTGGTGATCTTCTCCGGGATCGGGGTCGTCATTTTCATCGTCGGGCTTTTCTCGGCCCATGCGTATGTAGCGAACAGCAGGCTGGCAATGACAGCGCCAGCCAGGCTGATGGTGGTGCGGGGGAAAGTTCTCATGAGGTGCTCCTGGTTTTTGCTAGTGCTTTTCTGTTTATAAAACTGCCCCGGACAACGCATTATCCGGGGCAGCTTCAACATCCGATTCCGATCAATGAGACCGGACTAATTCGCCTTGATGAGCTTTGGCTGGGTCCACGAACCATCCAGTGCGGCTTCTTTCGGCCAGTACAGACGCATGTAAGCGGCGAAAGGTCCCTTCGGCGAGGGCAGCCAGTTCGACTCTTTATCCTTGCCGGGGGATTCGTTCTGGATGTAGATCGTCAATCCGCCATCAGCATCTTTTTTCATGTTCGGCAGCATCGGTGAATTAATCAGGTAGCGGTTGATCGGATTGTCTACCAACAGGCTTTGCGGCAAGTCATACATCGTGATCGACCAGAAAGCGTTAACCGGCGGGTACTTGTCGGCTGCAAAATGCAGGGTGTACTGGTTGGCGCCACTGAGTGCCTTGCCTTCGCTATCCAGGCGGTAGACCGGATACATCGCTTCTTCTTTGGCGTTACCGTAGATGCCGATGGTGCCGATCCAGCGGTTCAAATAATTATCACCCAGGTATGCGCGGCTGCCAAAGACATCACCGGAGGTGATTTTGCCTTCTTCCATCTGCTTAATGCCGCCGGCAAATGCCGCCCAGGCATCAGCGCGGCCCTGCTCGATGGCCGACTTCATTTCAGGTGAGAGTTTCGCAGGGTCGAATGTTTTGCCACCCTCGATACCGATCCTGGCGAAGCTTTCCCTGAGCGCTTTCTCGCTTGGCACAACAGGGCTGTAGCCCAGCACGAAGTTCATAATGTTGAAGAACTCCAGCGATGTTTTTTGCTCTTCCGGTGTGAGTGGTTTGATGAAATCCACAGCCGGTGCGGCTGGTGGAGGAGTTGTTCCAAGAAAAGCAGACAATGGTTGCATTTTGTACTGCGCCTGGATTTTCTCTACGTTGCCGATGTCGGTGGGGTCAAACAGCTGAGTACGAATCACGACAACGCCAAAGTCCGTATCGAAGTTGTAAACCTTCTTAATGCCTTCAGGTGTTTCGCCTTTCCAGTCCGGTCCGACCAGCATGAAATTACCAGCGTCGTTGCCGGTGGTTCTCGACCCCGCGTAGCCTACGATGTAGGTATAGGCATCCCAAAGTTCTATGTCGTAGTAGCGTTTCTTTTCGATTGCCGGTACAGAAATCACGATCGGCTCAGCGCGCAAGTCCAGTCCGGCCCACGAATAGGGTGTGTCCGAATTGGGTGTCTGCACCGATGTATCGGCCGGTGTAAATACGCTGTGAATATTCTTGAGATGATTCCAGGGCGCCTTGAAATTGGGATTGGTCTTATCCACGTAGTAGGCGTACTGGACGCGGTAGTTGTCCACCATCGGGTAGCCGTACATGTAGGCTTCCTTGGCAATGGCGCGGGCTTCGGCCGGGGTTACGTCGCCAGCCTGCGCAAGCGGGGCAAAAACGAACGCGGCTGCCAACGCGAATGTCATGGAGATATGTCGAATTTTCATCTGTTTTACTACCTCAGGTAATGGTTGGGAGAACAGGATATTTGTGCAAAAAAAAACAATATGGCGCACCTACTATAGCACCTACTATAAGTGCTGCCATGAGCGGCAGCTCTGAGTTGAATTCCACCGATTCGTGGCTGCAAACTCGACTGGCAGCTGACCGCTCGTAAGGAGCCCCTTTGGCTGAGTATATCTGGATTATGCGGCAGGCTCAAAGCTGCCATTTTGATCCAACGCTCGCAAGGTCCTCAGGATCGGGAAGCAGCTGTTACCGGGTATGGATTGCAATAAGCTGTCTTCTTTGCCTGCCGGCGCCTTCGGTGCGAATGACACATCGCAGGACCCATCTGCATCCCCGGGCATCCCGGCGAAGCAAAAGTATAAGTCAGAGCAAGTACTCACACTTGCCATCTGGTGCCACATGGGTTTCGCTAAACGAGCTGATGCCGACGGGTACTCGCGGGGAGAAAGCGCGGTCCAGCGGCGGAAAGCGCGGGTGAAGTGTGCGGGTTCACTGTATCCGAGGTCAAAGGCGATTTCGGTTACGGTTACATCCGGCTTGATCAACAGCGACAGTGCCTGCTTCAGTCGCACCTGGTCGATCAGCGTGTTGTAGTCGAACTGCAAATCTCCCAGGCGGCGTTGAAAGGTTCGTTTGGAAAGCCCAGCCATCTCGGCGGCAAGATGGATATTCAGATTGCCATCTTGAAGGTAGGTGCCGATTACCGCGCTGAGTGAATCAAGAAAGTTGTCCGCGAGCGGACCCGGTAATTGCAGTCCGACTGGACGCACCAGCGCAGTCATCGGCAAAGCCAGCATGTCGATCGGCAAAACCAAACAGGTGAAGGTATCGCTGTGCCGGATCCGTACACGCTCGAATTCTTTGCTGCGTGAAAGACGCCCGGCATTCACTTCGCTCACGCGCACTTCGGGAGGCACCCACGCCTGACCGCTTGCGAGTTGCACGAGCTGGATCATCAGTTGCAGGTCGTAGGAAAGAACTGAAACACCCACAGAACAATGAAAGAAAGTCTGGTGCTTTGGGACCGGTGAGTAAGCTCAAGTTATTTGCTCAATCGGTGGGAAGAAGTTTTATCAAAGGCCAGTTACTTGGCAGGCAACTCTGTCCGGAAAGGACTTAAGAATTTACAGTCCAGGCAGGGAAAACAACCTGAAACTCATGACGTCTGGATTTAGCGGGTTTGTCAAAAATTCAGCAATGCCTCATTAGGAATTCTCAATTCGCTCCCGCTTTTTAAAGAGCCATCCAGATTAAAGCGTATTTATCGTGATTGAAGATTGTTTCTGATCATGTCAGATTTTATCTGGTCGTTGGAAGGCGTGGGTGTCTCAGTTCTTTCGTCTCAGTTCTTCCTCAGTTCTTCATCTTCTCAGTTCTTCACCGCTCAGTTCTACAGGTGTCTCAGTTCTTCTCAACTGAAATGGCACCGGTTGGGCATATCTCGATTATTTCCAGGCATACTGACTCGAGATGGATGGGAACCCTTTCGGGTATGAATTCAGCCTTTTTACTGCCTGCCTGGAACCTGAAAAGTTTAGGGTATTGTGTTACGCAAGCACCTGTAGTGTCACATTTCAGTGGATCGACTTTTAGTTTCATACATATCCTCCCATTCAATTTTAGACATTATTACGGTCTGGCAAAGATCTCGCCCAGCCCTCTTACATCATACGCCGGGCGCACAGGTAAAATCTTATCCAGCTTCTCAATATCAATTGCTTGAGCCGAATAACTCTCATTTGTGAATTATGAACCGCGTTCGTCCAGGATGCCGGGCAATTTTTAACCTTCTCCTGCGTCTCGATGAAATCGTTTCCTGTCCGATGATTAATGCCTGCTCAGTGCTGATGATCCGGATCCGGCTCATTAGCATGATCCTGGCCGCCACCACCATGATGATGGTCAGCGTCCTCGTCGTCATCAACCCGTCCCGCCATCTTGTCCATTTCGCTGTAGTGCTCCGCGGTTGGGTGTCAGGGCTTTTCTCACGGCTCTTCAACGGCTCTTTTTCGAATTCACTGATGCTGACGAATGCAACATAGAATGAATGGGTGGCCCACTTGGCTAGCGCAATTCGTGGCTGTCTTGGCTTTTGTCTTGGCTTTTGGGAAATTGGCTTTTGTTTCTATCTGACCGAGACGGCGGTTTGAGACCGCCGAACTCGATAAAGCCCGCACCGAGAGTCCCGTGGCGGGCATGTACTGCCAGGCCCCGGTCAGAAGAAGGGGCAGGTGTCCATCCCTACGCCAACCGACTTGACTTCAACCAGTGGCAGGTTTTCGCCATCGATCGAGTATACGGTGGTATAGGCCACCACCCGGGCTTTTTTTCCGTTGGCCGGGCCCGGAGTCACGGTGCCGTTCTGTATCAGCAGCATGCCGGGTGTCTCGTCTTGGTTGGCGACCGTTGCAGTATATGAGATTTTGGGCCGGTCGGTATGCTGGACCCAAAGTCCTACAGCTCCTGGCGAGTCAAAATCGAAGACGGGATACAACGGATCAACCCAGATCCCGTCTTCATCAAAGTAGTAGCAGTTGTCGAATTCGAATCCCACCTCGTCGGGATCGATCGAAGCTACGATTTCGGCTCGGACGACGAAAACCGTGCCAGCCAGGCCGCCGAACGGACCGTCATTGTCCGCGTGGCCTACTATAGAGACGGTCATGCCGAGACTGGCAACGATTCCGAGGGCTGCGGCACGCGATTTGTGCAAAATTGTCATTTTCATAATTTCCTCCTAACTGGTTGAATGCCAAGTGGCAAGTCTGAGCCTAGCCTCGGCACAGGGAAAATACCTGAAAGAACTGCTAAAATTTCACTATAAGCCGCTGAAATTAGGGTAATTGACTTGCTGTCAGCATCACAGGATGCCAATGAAGACTCCGGGAAATTCCTGCGAGGGCGATACCTTTTCGATGATGATTTTGAACTGGACCTGGAACGGGGCAGCCTGGCCTGCGGCGGTGAAGAGATTCCATTGCGGCCAAAATCTTTCGCCGTACTGAAGTACCTGATCGAGCACGCCGGTCAGCTGGTGACGAAGCAGGACCTGATGGACGCCGTCTGGCCGGACGTTGTAGTTACCGACGATTCCATCGCCCAATGCCTGGTAGAACTTCGCCGGGCACTCGGGGATGATCAACGGACGATAATCCGGACGGTTCCGCGCCGAGGCCTGATTTTTGACGTTTTCGTCCGATTTGAAGAAAGCGCTGAGCCCGTCATTGCGCGAAGCCGGTCCCGGACGTTTCGGCCTGGCTGGCCAGTTTTCGCCGCGCTTGTCGTTGCGGCCACCCTGCTGTGGTGGTGGGCTGATTTACACAAGCCCGATGGTGCCCCCAATGAGGAAACGGCCGTAGCCACTGCTCCGACGACTGAGACAATCGCCGTGCTGCGTTTCACCGACCTGAGCCGCGGAGGCGACCAGGCCTACCTCGCGGACGGCATCAGCGAAGAGATCATGCACATCCTGACTCAGAGCCCCTCGCTGCGGGTCATAGCACGAACCTCAGCGTTCGCTGTCGAGGAACAGCCGGTCGCTGAGATTGCCAGGAGACTCGGTGTCTCCTATGTCCTCGAAGGCAGCGTCCGGATGCAAGACGACCAGATCCGGATTACAGCCCAGCTCATCGACGCCGCTAACAGTTTGCATCTCTGGTCCAGAGCTTACGATCGTGGCATAGCGGACATCCTGGAGGTACAGAAAGAGATCGCGCGTTCCGTGGCGGATGCCCTTGAGGTTGTGCTGACCGATGCGGACGATGGGAACGACGTCGACCCGCACGCCTATCAACTGTTCCTTGAGGGACGGTACCTGCATTTTCGCGGCCAGGAAGGCGATCTGTTCCAGGCCTGGAAGCGTTACGCGGCGGCGCTGGCGATCAGCCCCGAGTACGCCCCTGCCTGGACCGGGCTGTCCGCTACAAGTGGAAATATCCTTCTACAACCAGACCTTTATGGCTGGGAACCGACCGAAGGCGAAGGTGCACGACTTCGGGAGATTAATCGACATGCGACCATGCAGGCGCTCCGGTATGGTCCAGACCTGCCGGAAGCGCACATGCGTGTGGCCCGCTACTATTACTTCAACGGAGACCATGCACGTGCACGGGAGCACGTCGAGACGGCCCGCTCCATCGACCCCGATCACTGGCTGGTCCGCTCAGCGCTGGTCAATGAACTGACGCTTTCGGGTCGAATTGAGGAGGCTGTCGATTTGTTGCGACGCAATATCCAGCGAGATCCGCTCAACATGTTTGTGCGAGAAAATCTGGTATGGGCGCTCATCTGGACAGGACGATTCGAAGACGCCATTGCGGAGCTGGAGCATATCTTGGACCTGGCGCCTTCGAAAATGGCCCAGCATGAAGATCTGAGCTCTCTCTGGGCACGCACGCAAATTTTGGTGGGCAATTTGGAGACGGCGGTGGTCGCAGCGAAGTCCCTGACAAATGACAGCGACCGGTTAGCCTTTCTCGCCATTGCCTATCATGCCTTGGGACGGCCAGCGGAATCGTCCGATAGCCTCTCAAAACTCGTTGAAACGGCAGACAACAATTGGGGCGCCCTGAATGTTGCTGAAGTCTTTGCCCAACGTAGAGAAGCTGAACGGGCCCTGTCATGGCTGGAACGGATCGAAATCGAGTCGACCTGTGACCATGACATTTTCTTCTCGGTCGCTGTCTATTACTCTCCCTTTCTGGCGGACCTTGACGGGATGGAGGCCTGGGAATCCTACCGGACCGGGGTTCTTCAGGGCATGAGTAGCTGCCTGCTGGGGCTCGACCTGCCCAGCCACGCCCCTTAATTGAGCGGTTTCATCGATTATTAGCAAATAAGTAGCCCGGATAATTCAGTGTGCCGTGAAAAGGCGTCATTTCTCAGTAGATGAAACTCCTACCCGGTAATTGTCGTTCCAACCGGTAGCAATTAGAACAGTTATGGAGGTAACGAAATGACTGAAGCTTGCAGTGAAGAGGGTCCATTAGGGACTCCGCGAGTAGACAGGCCGTAACGTGCAGTGAACGCTAAGCAGGCCTCGAAAAGGGTAATGTGGAAGCCCGACCCGCCTGAGCCTGAAATTCGGGGAAGGTTGCCGTCGTGGGGGAAGGAAACGATAGATGCCCCCAGCGGTTCCACCGGGGTAGTGGAGTATAGGACGCATAAAAGGTGTATTACCCTAAATCAGCGTATATTGAACTTCGCAAAACGTCAAAACTTTGGTCAATTCACAACGAAACGTGACACCAGTTGAACGTTGAACGCGGTGAAAACTGGATTCTGTCTCTGTTTCACACCATTTCCTACCATCGGGCGAAAGGAGCCCTGCCGTTACAAGGTTGGGAACGGTAAATCAGAGCTACGATTGGGTTCGTTCCTTCAAAGCAACAAGCCCATTGATGGGCTTGGCGAAGCCCGGCAATCCGGCAACAGACTGTCTCCGGCAAATGCCCCTTTTTTATCCAAGTGAGCGAGTATCGTCCTGATCACCACGGGGTCTTCGATGCTGGCGATGATTCTGACATCACCACCGCACTCACTACAGGTCTCACCAAAAGTAGGCGCTCTTAGGCGATGTCAATATCGAATACCCGTTTCAAACGCATTGCCCAAGTCATAGATATGTGTTTCTCGGCAGGGGTCGAGTCCAGTGCTCCTTTTGGGGTTTTGACCTTTTTTCCACTACCACGACCCGAAGCGGTCATTGCATATCCGCCAGACTGAGCTCCAACGTCTCTATCAATGTTTGGTTTTGCAATATCAATGTATCGCAATACCACGGCGCAAAAAATGCCAGGCTGCCGAGGGATCGGATGATTGCCAGAATTATCGCATTCTTCAGCACTGTATCCGCATCTATGTCTTGGCGGTCCGCGTACGATACACCCATGACCTCCAGAGCTTGGCGAAATCTCTGTATGAAACCAAGACTGCGTTGTTGCGCTTGCCGGAGATTCGAATCGGTTCAGGCGGTAAAGCTTGGCGCGTGCTTCACTGGCAGTTAATGTACTCATGAATATATCGTGCGTAATAACGTACGCTTTGTAGACAACGTTTGAATATTGACATAGCCTGGCGTCTGGCTGTGTGAAAATTCAGTAAAAATGGTGCCCGGGGGCGGTCGCTCCCGACCGTCCATGGCCTTCGCGACACCTGTGCATCCATACACAATGGTCGCTCCCGACCATCCATCGCCTACGCGAAATTCGGGCTTCCTGCCCATCAGATCGAACCACCGACACGCGGATTTTCAAAATGAATGATCAATTATTAATTATTGATTAATCTGTCACTTGTAGTGTTTTTCTTTTTGTAATGTGTCAGAAAACGCTCGAAAATTCTAGTAAATGACGGGTGGAAGTACACAATTTTGTCACAGTAGTATAATTTTACTTTGACCCCAAACAATTTTGCCTGAGAAATCTTCCTCGCGAACACGTGTGATGGCACATTGAAAGCCGCATTGATGTGCCCTTTCCAAAAAAAATCAAAACATTTGCTATATTTAAAGTAGATAAAGCCCATTAAGTCCGAACTCGCACGGAAGCTATTCGCATGAAGGGGCAGATAAAAAATAGCGAAGGCTTGTGGGAATGACAGAAGAGTTTTCAACATCAGAATCAGGTATCCACGCTTTACTTGCGCGGTTGAGATCCCCTGTCGGAGACGAGGTTTTCGCACGATTCTTGGAAATATATTCACCTTCTATCATGCAAATTGCGCGGCAGTATGCTTACGATCCTGCCCGTCTCAATGATTGTTACCTGTTCATATCCGAGAAGCTCGCTGCCAATAATTATCACCGTTTGGTGAACTACCAACCTGAAGGCTCCGCCAGTTTCAGGAGTTGGTTTGGCGTAGTGGTTGCTAACTTGTGTATCGACTGGCGTCGACATCGAAGAGGCCGGCCAAGGTTGTTTAAATCAATTAAAAAGCTCTCACACCTTGACCAGAAAGTTTTCAAGCACCGCTTTCAGCAGCGCCTGTCGATGGACACCTGTCTGGAAATTTTACGGACACACTTCCCAGATTTGAATCAATTGCAACTCGCAGGCTCGATAGCCCGTATCAACACCACACTTTCACCCGCCCAGATGCAGTTCCTGTACACACAACATGCAAAAACGGTTTCCCTGGATCAAAAACAAAACAGGGCAAGTTCCATTGAGCCAGTGGAGTCGGGGCCGGGCCCAGAGAAGGTAACGGCGCTATCACAGGATCAGGAAAAGTTGGAAAAGGCGCTTGCCGGGCTCACGCCTCACCAGCGCTTACTGATCAAACTGCGTTTTCAACAGGATCTTTCGCTAAAAGAAATCGCCAGGCTAACGAGGCTCGGTGATCCTTTCAGGGCGCGGCGGCATATTCAGGCTGCGCTCGACCAACTCCAAGAAAATTTTAAAAACTAATTTCTGATTAATTCCGCAAAACACCCGTCGGTGTCCGTGAAAGTACCCTGTCAGGTTTTCACGCGTGGAATCTGTGCGCGAATAGGATCGTTGAAATTAAAGAGCTCATGATGAACCAAGACAAATTAAAAGATTTATTGAAACACCCGGTGGATAGCTTTGAGCGCCAGCCAGCTTGTCCTGATGACTATCGACTTGCGTCATATATGGATGGGGGCCTGAGTGAGCGTGATCATCATACCTTTGAGACGCATCTTGCCGATTGCTCGTTTTGCATGGAACGTATTGGTATTCTGGGCCGTGCCAGGGAGTCAGAGACCTCAGGTTCTGTACTCAAACCTGTCAACGCGCTTGCGAACAAACGCCCAAACTGGCAGCGACCCCGTTGGGCTACAGCAGCATTGCTTGTGTTAGCGGTCGGTTTTTTCACAGACCAGTTATCTACCAGCAGAACTCCGGCCTCTTCCGATAAGTTTGCAAAACCATCGGCCGTCAATGAGCGCTATGTGAAACCGTCGTCAGCAATACCCGAGATAACTTTCCCATTGGAAAACAGCGCGGTCGCCCGGGAAGACCTGGACTTTGAATGGAAGCTTGTACCGGACGGTCTGTTTTATGATATCCGCATCGTCAGCGATGACGGCGAGTTAATTACACAGCAACGCGTTTGGGATACACACTGGTCATTGCCAGCGAATTTTACCCTGCACCCCGGCGCCGAATATTTTGTACGTGTCGATGCCTTCGTTTCCGAAGGCAAGGCCATAAGTTCTGAACATATCGCTTTCAGAATTGAAGACAGGCAATGAAATGAAGTTGCTGCCCGGTAAATTCCTGCACCTGATCCTGCCATTGATGGCGTTCCTGTTTATCATTTTGCCTGGCATACAGGCTAGGGCAAGTGCACCGGCCGCACTACAGCAGTTAAAAGATGCAGAAAAAATTTACCGGCAACAGGGTCCTGAAGCGGCACTGCCTGAATTTGAACAGCTACGTGCGAGTTACCAGCAGGCCGGTGACACCGATTCGGAGGGCTCGGCTATCCGCTTTATCGGTGAAATTTTCTGGCGCCTGGGAGATTTTGAAAAGGCGGATCAATACCTGCAACAGGCCTTGACCATGAAACAGGACAATGGAGATCGGCTACAGGAGGGCAAGACACTTAATGTGCTCGGTCTGCTCAATTGGGATCTCGGTGACTACGATGCCGCTAAAAATTATTTCCAGTCGGGTGCTGCAATTGCAACGGAGCTATCTGATAACAAGCTTGCCGGCGCAATTTTAAATAACCTCGGCCTGGTCAATGACGAGTTGGGCGACTACCCGGTTTCGATGGGCCAGTACCAGCAAGCGCTGGCCCTTTACAAAGATATTGATTTTCCGCGTGGTGAAGGCGACACACTGGGCAATATCGGTGGTGTTGACCTGTTGCTTGGCCGCTTCGCGGAAGCGCTGGCCAGTTACGAGAAAGCCCTCGCGATCAGCAAACAGCTGCAATCAGTAACCTCGATGAGCCAGGACAACGGCAATATCGCCTTGTCCCAACTCGGCCTGGGCCAGATAGATCTGGCCTTGCTGCATTTTGAAAAAGCCATTGACCTGGCCAACCAGGGCGGTATGCGACAGGACGCAGCGTACTGGCAGCGCGGCAGGGCGAAGGCCCTCATTCGCAAAGGCAAATACGACCTGGCTCTAGAGGATTTTCGCCTGGCGATGGCCGCCTATGATGAAATTGGCGCACCGGCGGAAACACTCGAAACCCTGAACGACATGGGTCGTTTGTACCTGTTGTTGGGGGACAGCGCATCGGCTGAAACGTATTTTAGCGACGCCATGAACAAGGCCCGCGAAATCGGTCTGGCCAGGGGAATTACCATCAATTTACTTGCACTGGGCGATATACAAGCCCGGCAGCATGCCTGGGAGAAGTCGGGGGGATTCTACCAGGAGGCTTTGGATCGTTCACGGGAAAGCGGTGAAATGCCGTGGATGATCCAGAGTCTTTTAAGCTTATCCGCTATTCATCAACAGCAAGGCGAATATGATCTTGCCATTGATGAAGCGCAACAGGCATTAGCCATCGCGCAAAAAACCCAAGCCCAGCTTGATATCGCAGCTGCCTACTACCGCTGTGCGGAGCTACAGCGTCTTAAAGGTGATGCGGGTTCCGCTCAAATCGCGTTCGCACAGGCAGAACAGGCGTCGCAAGGTATACCTGACCCGGATTTACGCTGGCGTATCCATTATGGCAAGGCACTGGCATTCGATGAGCTTGACGACCAGCAGGCCGCAATCGATGAATTATTGATCGCGGTCAAGTTGATTGAAGGTGTCCGTAACCGCTTGCAGGAACAACGTTTCAGGGCCGGTTATATCCAGGATAAATACGAGGTTTACGTCACCCTGGTGCGTTTACAGATTGAAACAGGACAGGCAGGCGCAGCGTTTTCTACAGCAGAACGACTACGCGCCCGCAGTTTCATCGAGCTGGTCGAAAACAACACGGATATCTCCGGGGCCAATATCGAAACCGTTGATGCCATCGCATTACAGGAACGCATCCGCCAGTTGCGCAGCATGATGGTCAATGAGCAAACACGCGAGCGTATCAACCAGCGCCAGGTAGCCATGAATGTTTATTCAAGTGAGTTGCAGGCCGCTGAAAAGGAATACAAACTTTTACTTGAGAACCGGCAAACAAACCGCTTGCTCCTGGATGATTCCAAAGTCAGCCTGACCTATATTCCCAGTTACAAAGAGGTACGCGCAAAACTCTCATCTAAGCAGGCATTGATCGAATATGTGGTTGGAAGTGATTCCGTCATGGTGTTTGTCCTTACACCTGAGTCATTGCTCACGGAAACCATCCCGATGGACCGGCGGGATCTGGATTCACGTATTGAGCTGTTACGAGATTTGATCCGTCAACCGAACAACGACCGTTGGATCAAGCCCGCGCAGAAACTGGCAGAGGCGCTGATTGGCCCGATCAAGCAGCGTAATCTTTTGAAAGATGTCACTTATTTGTACCTCGTGCCACATGGCAGCCTCAATTACCTGCCATTCGCGTTGTTACCTGATGGCAAAATTGACGGTGAACCGGGTCAACGGTTAATAGTAGAGAGTTACACACTGGCCTACCTGCCCACAGCGGCAGCCCTGGTCGGAAATGACCGTCCATCAACAAGTACCGATTCACTGCTTGCCATTGCGCCATCGCGCAAAAATCTGAAATATGCCCCGGCTGAGGCTCAATCGGTAAACGATATGTTTGAGCCGGACTCGAATCTGCTACTTGGCGATCGTGCAACGGAATCTGCGTTCAAAAATCTTGCCGGCGACTTCAGCATTTTGCACCTGGCCACCCACGGCTACTTCAACAAGCTGAATCCGTTACTCTCCGGTCTGGAGCTTGAAAAGGATGCCGATGACGATGGCCAGTTAGAGTTGTATGAAATTCTCGAACTGCAACTTAATGCCGACCTGGTAACTTTAAGCGCATGCCAGACAGCACTTGGTAGCGGCGTCTTTTCCGAAACACCCGCCGGTGACGACTTTGTTGGCCTGACAAGAGCATTCATTTATGCCGGCAGCCAGACTGTGCTGGCCACCCTGTGGCAGGTGGATGACCAATCAACCATGAATTTTATGCAGGGTTTCTATACCCGTCTTAAGCAAAACAACAGCGACAAGGCGCTCGCGCTGGCGTTGGCGCAGCGCGAAATGAGATCAAACCAAAACTACCAACACCCCTATTTCTGGGCGCCTTTTATCCTTGTGGGTGATAGCGCTGAGAATCGTCCTCAAAGAAGTTAGCAAGAAAATTGAGATACCGGAGTTGATTATGAAAACCATGAAAAGAATCATTACATTGAGCTTAGCAGCATTGTTACTGACAGTGCTTGGTACAAATATCAGCTTTGCTGGAAAACCCGCCCGCGGTGGTGGAAAAGTCTCTGTTGATGCTGCCAACCCCAATTCCGCGATCCAGGGTGAAGAAAGAGATATCTATATCAACGGTTCCGGTTTCGGACCGGGCGCCAGTGTCAAATACCTGGTCAACGGCACCACCGATGATACACAGATTGAAGTGCTTAGTACTGAATATATCGAGTCCACAGGTGAATTGAAAACCCATGTGAAAGTAAAAGATGACGCAGTGGTCATTGATTACGACATCGAAGTACAGGCAGCGAGTGGGCGAAAGGGTAAAGGCACGACTTTGTTTAAGGTCTTACAAAAGGAGGACACTGCATGTACGGGTTTCGAGGATCCCACGCCTTCTATCGCCTACCTGACAGCCCTTGAAACAAGTGATGACATCGCTACTGCGGATATCAATCTTGCGTCCGATTCTGGTTGCCATATCTACACGCTGTTGGAAGATGCGGCTCAGGAAATTCCTGGTCCACTGGGGCGTAGTGAAGCTATTTCTAAAGTATTTGAGTTGCGATTAGACATCGAAGGATGGCAGGGTGTCATCATTTGGCGGAATACCGTCGAAAGCTCCGGACCGCCCGAACTCAACGCCTTGTCGTTTGTATTCGATGGCACGAACGTTCTGGTCGATCCAGCTGGGCCACGTGTTCTGTACATACCGCCTAATGACTGGCGGCCTTACTACGCGGATATCCGCATTGACGATGCTGGTGGGTATGACCTGGTTCTGGTGGAGAAGCCTGTCGGGATTAGCGAGTATCGGCTTGTGCATGTGCATTTCGACCAGGATGGCACGCAAAATCGTGAGGTCTTGGTGGAAGGAGATTGCGGGATCCAGGATGCATCCGGATCCTGCTATAGCGTGTCAGGTGGGTTTGGTTCAATCTGGAATGAAGATGGCAGCGAGGTTTACTTTCATTCAAATTCACCACCCGACGATACCCAATCAGTTGTAACCAGAATTCGCCGCATAAATGACGTATGGCAGCCCCCCGAGATATTAATAAAGTCCGACCGCGATATTTTTATGCAAGGCATCCGGTCGGACGGCGTGATCTCCTATCGTTGGCAACATATCGAATACCACAAAAATGGCAGAGTTTCCTTAAACCAACTTGTGATTTCCATCATTGATCCTGATGAATGTTCGCCCATTGAATGTGTACCGACTGATGGATGGGAACTTGCGAGGTCAGGAGCATATCTGTGGCTTCCCGGCAAATGGACGAGGGATGGCGGCATGCTATATGCAGACACATCTGGTAATGGTATTTATTTGAGGAAGACCTGGAACCCCGTAACCGGTGAGGAAGCTCCATTCGGTGTTGTTGGCCCGATTGAGGGTTACTACCATACGCGTGACACCAGTTTCTGAATTTTGGAGTTATTTGAATGATGTCGACACTGATAAAGAAGCCGGGCTGTGAAAGCAGCGCAAACACGGGTGGTCGTATACACCCCGCCTGGGTGGCACTTATCCGCCATTGCCGGGCCATGGGCCACGGCGAAATCGAACGCATCAAGATCCAGGACGGTGTACCCGTGCTGATCGAGAAATCTGTGGAGAGAATCAAGTTGACATAGCAAGACTGATCAAGCCAACCGGCTGACCAGAAACACTGGAGGCCGCCACACCCGGGAACGGGTGGGCGGCCTTTTTTTTAACCAAAGACTCATGAAATTACATTGGAGGAATGAAGAAATGAACACAAACAAAACTTTAACTATCATGGCACGGGCATCCGCTCTCGTACTTGCGCTGTCATCACTTTCCGCTTGGGCAGGCCCTGGTGGTGTTGATGACGGCCTACAGGTTTGGCTGCGGGCTGGATCCGGCATCTCCGCCTCGGACGGGCAGCCGGTCGTGACGTGGAGTGACCTCTCTGGTGCGGGTAATGACGCGCAGTGGAACGCTGGCAATGCGTATGGCGAGTTGGCCCCGACCTACGACGCCTCAAATCCCGGCGCTGACGACAAGGCAACGGTTCGCTTCGATGGGGTCAACGCACTCGAACTCGACCTGACGTTCCTGGCCGGTTCCGACTACACCATCTTCGTGGTCAATGCCCGCGACCGTTTCGGCCTGGCCAATTTCTACATTGCCGGAGACACGCCTGTATCAGACAGCAACCTCGTCCTTGGATATGAGCAGCCGAATCTGCTGAGGCAGGCCCACTTCAATCGTGACCTCGATGCCACCGTCGAGAACTACATCGGTCAGCCGCTGTGGGCACTCGATACGTTCCGGTTCTCACAGGGGCTTGGCAAAGACCTGTTCCAAGATGGCAGTCAACTGGCCTTCGATTTCGAGACCACGCCATTGGCCTCGAACACCGGCTCAACGCTGGGTCATTTCCGGGCCTTCGGCAACTTCTACTGGTTTACCGGTGATATCGCTGAAGTCGTGGTCTACGACCGCGCGCTTGACGAGTTGGAGCGGTTCCTGGTCGAGGCCGAACTGGCCGGAAGATATGATCGGCCGCTGGACCTGGAAAACTACATTAATTGCGTTGGCGACTGGAACAACCACGGGGATTACGTGAGTACCGTGGCGCATGCAGTCGAAGCGCTGGTCGCAGCGGGTGTGCTTACCATTGAAGAGGGCGAAGAAACCGTGGCAGAAGCTGGCAGTTCAGATTGCGGAAAATCGTAGGCGTCTGCCACTTTCTTTTCTAGGTGAAAACAACGCACTTCGCACTTGTTGAGAAAATGTGCCAGAACAAAAGACATCCATGTTTTATTAGCGCGCTCATGGATTGCTCGGATAAGGATTTCACCATTCTGAAAAGGATTTTTATACCTGCATGCGGATGTTAAGGCTCCGTTTTGATCATTTTAAATATCTGAGGAGAAGATACCGTGAAATATGTATTAACCACTTTAAAAACTATTGTTGCCGTCGGAATGTTGGTGACAGCCACGCCAGTTCTTGCACAGACAACAGATGGAGAAATGCCTGGCCAAGAGACGGTGTGTGACCCGCTCCAACAGGATGATATCACCAAGGGTCTGTACGGCCTATGCGTGGCCTTCTGTGAGGCGGGGGACTATGCCAATGAGCTTGACACAATCACTCCCGAGGAACTCGCAACGTTGGAGACTACAACCCCTTCGGGTCGGATTCTGGCGAACTACAACAAGAAGAAAGATAAAGCGAACAACCCACTAGACCCCGACATGCCGTGCATATTAGTTGAAGAACCTTGCCCGTGTTGGACCGCAGATGAATTGGCCGAGACTGCCGATGGTATACACAATATCAGCGGCAGTCAGCCAGAATATGTTGGTTGCGTCCACGATGGACTAGCCTCTTATAATACATACGACGTTACATTTAAACCTCGTGCTGAAGGCGGCGGTATCTACAAGTTAGAACAAGCAGCAGTGTTTGATGATGTGGATTTCCAAGGGTGTCATTACCAGGTGAACGACCCGACGATATTGACTGTAGCTTCTGTCCTATCAATCCAAGCAGGGACACTCACAGAAGTTCAGCATGATTCATGTGTGGAGCAGATGGCAGCACACTGGGATACCAGGACAGCCTGTACTGAAGGCAACCACCCCTGAGGGATCATGAGGAAGCGAGGATGGTTTTGAATCTAGCTTGCTCGTACAATGCGATTAACGACCCCGCTTCGGTGGGGTTTTTTTCTACCCGTCAATCACTGGCGGCTCTTTCAATGAGAACACCCCGACAAAGGAAAAGTAAGGACACCCATAACCTTACCCACGAAAAAAACATGGGTGTCCTGAATGGCCCTAAGTTAAGCCTTCTTAGCATGAGATTTTTACCCAATTTAACGTCGTGTTATGAGATAATACGATATGAAAAACAACAGCTTATATCTCCCTGGTTTTCATCTTTCCACACTGCGCCGCAAGCCCCGTTCGGCGGCACATAAACTGGCCGATTCACTGGACCATATTCGGCGTCATTCAATCAGTTCTCTGGGTGAGTGCTTTGGTCGGTTTATTCCCTCAAAGTTTTTGGAAAATGAAGAAGCCGGGTCCTTCAGCCGCCGCCGCGTGTTCAGCAAAACCAACACCTTTTGGGCCTTCTTCTCACAGGTTCTGGATGCCGATGGCGGTTGCCAGGAAGTGGTACGTAAGATGCAGGCCTTGGCAGCCAGTCGCTCGCTGCGATCACCTTCTACTTCCACCTCGGCGTATTGCCAGGCACGTGCCAAGCTTCAGGCCAGTGATCTGGAAAAAGTAAGGAAAAAAGTAAGGACACCCATAACCTTACCCACGAAAAAAAACATGGGTGTCCTTGCTTTTCTCCCAGATCGGCTTCATTCTTGCAAACCGCGCCGGGTCCCTTCCGCATTGTCTCAGAAAAAACGGGCCCAGCGGTCGATCGCAACGGCAAAACGCCGAGGCGCCTGCGGGTCCATTCTCAGGTACATCGAAGGTTCGATCATTTCGAGTTCCATGAGCAGATAGTCATCCTTTGCATCACGGATAAAATCAATACGTGCATAAAGCGGTGCTGGTGAAATCGTAGCAATGGCCTGTCGGGCGCGGCTCAACAGTTTTGCATGCGGCACGACAGAACGTATTTCGGCACCATGCTCTTCCTGTGAACGGAATTCCGACGCCGCCGGTATTTTGAGGATTGCGTGGCTGTACTCGCCGCCAAAAAAAAACAGCGAGTACTCGCCCTCGCTGAGGATTTTCGGCATAAACGGCTGGATCATACAGTCGCGGTTTCGAAACCGTGCAGCGATATCTGCCAGCCTCCGCGGTGTATCGCCCTCCCTGACCCGGAATGCGTCCTCCCCATTGGCGCCCACCACCGGCTTGACGACGATTTCATCCGAACCGAGTTCGTTTTGATAGCGCGCAAGGAAATCCGCTTGCAGGGAATCTGCCCAGAGCGTCGGCACGATACCGATCCCCTTGTGCTGCAGGTCACGCATATAGGTCTTCGCCAGGTTCCATTGGACCAGGTCCAGGCGGTTGGCCAGGCGTGTTTCCCCATCGATGCGTGCGAGCGTATCGAGGAAGACGGGTACGTCATTCCAGTAATCCCAGGTCGAACGTATGACGACGATATCAAAATCACGCCAGGGTCTTTCGTTCTGGCGCCAGGAAACGGTTGAAACCTGCCAACCGAGATCGTTCAAGGGTTGTATGGCGTGTTCGTCGTCGATGACGAAATCACCGGTTTCCTCGAGCGTCAGGAACGCACACTGTTTCATTGGCGGGTCCTAAACCCAACGGCAACGAAAACGCTGTTTCCTGATGCACCACTGAAAGCTAGGGATAGAGTTGTTGTACCTGCCACTTTTTAGCCCCGCTTTCCGAACGTGTAAAAACAAAACGCTTGTGCAGTCTGAAGTTTCCCTCCTGCCAGAATTCATAGCGCTCAGGGCGCAGGCGAAACCCGGACCAGAAATCCGGTCGCGGAACCTTGCCCACGTGAAATTTTGCGGTATAAAAGGCCACTCTCTTTTCAAGCTCGACCCAACCATCAAGGGGTTGCGACTGCAGTGAGGCCCAGGCCCCGAGCTGACTGGCGCGCGGACGGGTGGCGAAATAGGCATCCGCCTCCGCATCCGCGACCAATTCCACGGAACCTTCGATGCGTACCTGGCGTTCCAGTGATTTCCAGTGGAATAGCAGCGCCGCATGTGGGTTTTCATCGATTTGCCGGCTTTTCAGACTTTCGAGGTTGGTGTAAAAGACAAAACCATCCGGCCCGGAATCCTTCAACAATACCATGCGCGCCGAGGGCCGACCGTCCTTGCCGACCGTCGCCAGTGCCATGGCGGTCGGATTGCTGACCTCCTTGCGGGTCGCCTTTTCCAGCCAGCTTTCAAATACCTCGAGCGGATCGCGATTCTTTAATCCCATTTACCAAACACCCTTCATGGTCGAATTTTTATCACCGTTGTATGCGCCTGTTGACGAATCCGTCCGCAAGTCCAGCATCATTGTATTGTACGTGGCAAAACCACCCCGGGACTAACCCGAATATTTCAACAGGGATACGGGTTAACCGGCGCGTTCTTCCCAGACCCGGCACAGTTCGATAATAACCTCGACCGCCTTGTGCATGTCGCTCGTCGAAATCCACTCATAACGCGAATGAAAATTGTGCTCACCGGCAAATAAATTGGGCGTGGGCAAGCCCATGAACGACAGGCGCGACCCGTCGGTGCCGCCGCGGATTGGTTCGATGCGGGGTTCAAGACCGGCCCGGCGGAAGGCCTCGCTGGCGTTATTCACGACATCGGGATGATGGTCCAGCACCTCTTTCATATTGCGGTAGGACGCCTCCACGTTAACCTCGGCCCGCGAACCCGGACAGGCCGCCGCGGCCTTTGTTGCAAGCCGCTCCACCAGCTGTTCCATCCCTTCCAGATTCAGGGTATCGAAATCACGCACCAGCAGCTTGACCGAGGTGGTTTCGACGCCGGCATCCATGACGTAAGGATGTACAAAACCCTCGTGGCCCGCCGTGGTTTCCGGCGACAGACCGTCTTTTGGCAGACGGCAGAGAAAATCGGCCGCCACTTTGATCGCATTGACCATCTTGCCCCTGGCAAAACCCGGATGCGTGTTGAAGCCGTGAAAAGTGACGGTGATGGAATCGGCGGAGAAGGTTTCCACCTGCAATTCACCCAATGTTTCACCATCCATCGTGTAGGCGCAGTGGGCGCCGAATGCCGCAACATCAAAATGCTCGGTTCCGTTGCCAACCTCCTCGTCAGGCGTAAAGCCGATCCGCAGCGGCCCATGGGCGATCTCCGGATGTGACAGCAGGTATTCCACGGCGCCCATGATCTCGGCCACGCCCGCCTTGTTGTCTGCACCCAGCAGGGTGGTGCCCGATGCAGTGATGATGTCATTGCCGATCTGGCCGGCCAGGTGAGGATTATCCTTAAACCCGATGACTGCCGCCGGGTCATCGGGCAGCACCAGGTCCTGTCCCTGGTAATCGCTGTGAATGATAGCCTTGACGCCCTCGCCGCTCATCTCGGGCGAGGTGTCGACGTGCGCCAGGAAGCCGATGACCGGTACATTGTCTTTGCCACTGGTCGCGGGAACCGTGGCAAAAACATAGCCGTACCTGTCCAGCGTGACATCGTCAAGACCCAGTGCTTTGAGATCATCATGCAGACGTTGCAACAACACGAGTTGCCCCGGGGTACTGGGAAAGGTATCCGAACCTTCCCTTGACTGGGTATCAAATTTGACATATTCCAGAAAGCGTTCAACACAGGATGTCACGTACTTGGGTGAACTCATTACTCACTCCCCGGTGATGAATGGGCCAGTAGCTAAATTCAAGGTGACCCCAATAAAATGCAACCCGAATTTACAGTTTTCAAGGTGCTGCCGGCAGCTTCACATTATAGTTTATTGTCGGACCGTTGGGTCCGGTCGCGGCCTGATCCGGGTCATATTTTCGATGGGTTCCGGCCCTGAGGTCAGAATTGATTGATCACCGTGACACCGGCATGGCTGAATTGATCCATGTTAACCAGGACTTCCGGCGCGTCCTCGAGACGAATTTTTCTACCGAGCAGTTTTTCGGGCGCCAGCTTGCCGTTTTCGATCATCGCCATCATCTCCTGATAGCGGTATGCCTGCATGCCGTGGCTACCGACGATTTCCAGCTCATCCGCCAGTACGCGGTCCATCGGGATCTTGGGGTGCTGGTGCGATCCTGTCATCAATCCCACCTGGATATGTCTGCCGCGTTTACGTAAATTGGCGATCGAGTTAAAGCAGGTTTGCTGAGAGCCGAGCGCATCGATGGATACATGCGCCCCGCCACCGCTGATTGCCCTGACCGCCCCGACCACGGTATCTGTCTGCTTCGCGTCAACCACGGCAACCGCACCCAGTTCACGGGCCATCTCCAACTGGTCTGCGCCGATATCGACCGCGATGACATTTGCGCCCAGTGCGTTGGCGATCATGATGGCGGAAAGCCCCACGCCGCCACAGCCGTGCACGGCCACCCACTGCCCAGCGCGCACCGCGCCCTGGTCGACGACCGCCCGGAAAGAGGTGACAAACCGGCAACCCAGGCTGGAGGCGGTTTCAAATGACATTGAATCGGGCAGACGCACCAGGTTGATGTCCGCGCGTTGAATCGAGACGTACTCCGCAAAGCAACCCCAGTGCGTGAACCCGGGCTGGAACTGCGCATCGCAAACCTGGTGGTTGCCCGATACGCATTGCGGACAATGTCCGCAACCGCCGACGAATGGCACGGTGACACGGTCGCCGCTTTGCCAGAGTTGCACGTGGTTTCCAACTGCTACGACCACACCGGCCAGCTCATGCCCCGGCACATGCGGCAGCGCGATATCGGGGTCATGACCCATCCAGCCATGCCAGTCACTGCGGCAAAGACCTGCAGCCTTGACCCGCAATACCACACCATCGTTGCCAGGTACCGGGTCGGCCAGCGTTTGAATGATTGGTGTTTGTTGGAATGCTTCGTAAACTACGGCGCGCACGACCAGGTTTCCCGTTGGCTAAAAATGTAAGCAAAGCTTGTATCTTGAACGGGTTAAAAGCAATCAAATTCAGACGTCAAACCGCTTAAGTTACACGCCGCCAAGCCGCACCTGTCCTGCGCCACTTTCCGGGATACTGATGCAATGTCCGGGCTGACCCGGACATTGCACCAGTCGGACCCGGCTCTCTTTCCAGGCCATTCAATCGACTTCTGAATCTGAAGTGTTCAGGCGTGCGCGCCAGAGACCCCCGAGGCCAACCCGCCGACATCGTTTCCGAGTTCAATCCAACCATCGACAGAGGTGAAACGCTTCTTCAGGTTTCCCCTGAGAGAACTTCCGGCCGTCGCTGAGATTTTTTCGAGATCGATGCTCATATCCTCAAGTTGGGTAAGCAGCGCCTGCGCTTTTTCGTTGTCCGATTTCATCATGGCCATTTTTTGAGCAAGCGTTTGGACTTGTTTTTTCAGCGCATCCACTTTCTTCTTGCGCGAGGCAACTTCGGTCAACATCGCTTTATCGGGTGGACTTTGCTTTGCCAGCGCTTCGGCAAGCTTCTTGAGCTGGGCTTCATACCCCCCAATCTCCGCGTTCTTCTTCTTGACTTCCATGATGAGCGACTTGGTGGAGTCCAGGCGCACCTTCATGACGTTGCGCATCTCCGTGACATGCTTGGCAAGCGAGGTTTTGGCTCCTGCGATAGGCTTAAGTGCCGCCTCGACCGTCTTTACATCTTTCTCAACGTTTGCCAGGATTTTTTTCTCGGTACTGGCGTTGTTCTTGATCATGACCCCCACACCAGCAATCGAGGAGACGCCTGACAGCGTGAGACCGGCGGCAGCAAGCCCAACGAATATCGGTGCGGTGGCACCCGCAGTGAGGACGATGGCAGCAATCGACAGGGCAATGGCGAGCACTACCAACGTGACCTTGATCGCCATGGCGGCTCTAATGCGCCAGGTCTTGTTATTCAGGGTCTTCGCCCGTGCCTTCTTGAGCGCAGTCATCAGGCAAATCAATCCTTGCTGCTCGCGGGCGTTTTTCGCCCAGTCATTGACTATCTTTACGTAATCATCCTTAAGACTTTGCGTCTGTTTGGCAAGATCTTCCAGTGCCTTGTTCTTCGTTGCCAGCGCTTTTGCCTCAGATGCAGTGGTGGGGAAACCAAATTTTTTAATCGCTTCGTGCTGCTTGACCATCGTCGTGATCAACTGGTCTTTTTCTTTGAGCCAGCCGTCCAAATGGCCGAGCTGTTTACCAAGCCGGGTATTCATCTCGCTCTTGAATGCCTTCTCAATAGCCTTAAACTTTGATCCGTCGACTTCATCGAGGTCAAGTTCGCCCTCAAAGTTCATAGGGATCGCAGGCGATGTCAGAAACTTGGTCTTTTTTGGTGTAACCGAGCCAGAATATTTGAGCGTATATTTTTTTGTAGCCATTTTTAAGTCCTTTAAAAAACGTAGCGACGCAATCGCGTCCTGTGAGTTGGGCCGTACGGCCCTTGCTGATGCTTGAACCTGACAACCCCCGCACCGCGGCGCCCCTTGCGTTGCCAGCAGCTTTCAAGATCATATATGAGCCGGTTTCTTGGAGTCAAACCACCCGGGAAAGGGTTTATTTGAGTCGGACCCCGACTCGCCCACATTGCGTTTAAAGCGTTGCCAGCAGCGCCCAGGGTCTCATGAATCCCGGTCAACTCAGGCAGGTTGGACTATTTGAGTTCTTGTTGTCAGTCTATAAATTGAGTAAAAAATGCAATGCCTACATGATATATAGCAGTTTTTGAACCAGGATTTACACTTGTTCCAAGACAATGGCAAAAGCGTGCCGGACAGGGAAATACCACTACTTTTTCAGGTAGTCATCTGTCCCGTCCAGCCAGTCCTGTCGGGGCGGCGCCCAGTGATCGATTTCTTCGACCGCACCGACCATCAGGGCCTCGTGGGGCAGGTTCGGTGGGATGACGACCATCTCGCCGGCATGCAAATCCATCTGCTGCTCCCGGTTTTCACCGAACCAGAAACGGATGGTGCCGGAAATCACCTCGGTAATCTGCTCATTCTCATGCGAGTGCAGGGGCACGCGGAATCCGTCTCCGAACTTCATTTTTGCAATCATGAGCTTCTCACCCGAAACGATTTTCCGGTGCATCATGGGTGTTACTTCTTCGGATGGGACCTCGTCCCAGGTTATTTTTTTCAGCATGTCGTCCAATCGATTATTCTCAATATTAAAAGACCAAAAAGGCCAATACCCGTTAGCCCATGCGCCCAACCGGATCTTCAAGACTGTCGGGGGGCACGGTAAACCACGCCGGGCCGGTTTCGGTCATGTACAGGCAATCCTCGAGACGCACCCCAAAGGTCTTGAAATCATAAAGGCCAGGTTCGTCCGAGAAACACATGCCGGGCGCCAACAGGGTCTTTTCGCCGTGCACGAAGTTGACACGCTCGTGGCCATCCATACCGATGCCGTGACCCGTGCGGTGGCTCAGACCCGGAATGGCGTAACCCGGTCCCCAGCCGACGGATTCATAGTAGGCGCGAACGGCGTCATCGACCGAACCTGCCGTCGCGCCGATCTGTGCCGCAATGAACGCGATTTGTTGACCCTTGCGGACCGTGTTCCATACTTCGCGCTGCCTGGCGCTCGGCTCACCGAATACGAAAGTCCGCGAAATATCGGACTGGTAGCCCTGCACGGAGCAACCACAATCCATCAGTACGATCTGTCCTTCGACGATTTTCTGCACTTGACGGGTGCCGTGCGGGTAAGCGCTGGCAACACCAAACAGGGCCATGTTCCAGCTGTCATCGCCACCCAGCTGGGTTTGGGCGGCAGCCATCATGGCCTTGACGTCAGCGGGCTCCATACCCGCCTCCAGTCTTTTGTAGACATGGCGGTAGGCCGTCAGGGTCACCTCCGACGCTTTCTTCATCAACGCGATCTCGGCGGCGGACTTGTACATGCGGCAACCCAGCGTGACCGGTGTCGCGCTGGTAATCTCGATCCCGGGCATGGCCGACTTCAGGCCATCCACCACGAAGTAACGCACCGTTTCCTCGAGGCCGATCCTGTTGCCACCCAGTTTACGATCTTTCAGAATTCCGGCGACCTGGTCGAAAGGATTCTCATGTTCGTTCCAGGTCCTGACGTCGCTGCCGAACGTCATCGATTCGCGCACGCTGGGCTCTTCGAAAAAAGGCGTTACGATACCGATCTCCCCTTGGCGAGGAATAACCACGGTGGTCAGGCGCTCGCTGCGCCACCAACTGATACCGGTGAAATAGAGCATCGCGGAACCGGGTTCCAGCAGGATCGCATCGATTTTGTTCTCGGCCATCAGGCGCTGGGCTTTTGCGATCCGCCCCAGGCGTTCCTCCACGCTGATGGGTACGGCATCGCCAACGATGGAAGCGAGTTTTGTATCGGCTGTGGCCGCCATGGCGGTTGAACCGGCACCGGCAGCCAGGACAGCGGTGGATGCGCCGCTGAGGGCGAGAAATTCACGTTTGGATAATTTCATGTTTATGGTCCCGGCTTTTGCCAGCTTGGATTGATAGGATGCGATTGTAGCAATTTGTGAGAATTGAAATGAACGCTTATGTTGCCCTGGTATTTTTAGGCTTTTTCTTTTTCTTCGGTTTGGGCGCGGGCAGTTCCCTTTCTGTCAGCCTGATCAGACGGCTTATCCAGTCGCCGTCTTCAAGTTGTTCCTGGATCAGAAAAGAAGGCTTGGCGCCCGGGTACGGGGGCGCTTCAACAACATCGCCTATAAATGCCCTGCCCGACTCGGTCGGTTTTACAAATAACTGGTTGTCACATATCAACGCGACCACCTTGCCCTGGCAGTACACGGCGTATTCTCCAAACATTTTCCTGTACGTGACGATACCAGCATCGTTTATCTGGTCAATCACGTATTCGACAAAATCCGGATCGGACGCCATTCCTTAACTCCTCATCAATTTTTACCGGCCCGTTTAAGCCTTTACTGACCCGTTTTTTTTCCAGGCTGAACGGCTTTCTCAAAACATACGCTCACCGGATCATCCCGGTATTCGCCAAACGCCGGGATACGCCTGAATCCAAACCGCTCGTAAAGAGCTGCGGCCGGGAGCTGGCGCCGGCCGGTTTCCAGTCGCATGAGCGTAAAACCGAGTGTGTCGGCACGGCGCTCGAGTTCACGCAAAATCGCCTGAGCAATACCCATGCGCCTTGCCGCGGCCGTGACAAACATCCTGCGAACCTCGACGATAACCCCGTCGAGGGGCCTCAAGGCGCCGCAGGCGACCGGTAATTCGTCCAGGTAAGCAACGAGGTACACGCCTCGATCCGGAATCGGCAGGTTGTCCGGCCAGGGCGCGTCCGCTGCAAAAAGCCCGGGGTAAAGCGCCCGTGCCTCGACGGCCGCCTCACGCAGCAGAGACAATGCGTCAGCGCCTTGCGGATCAACCGCGATAATCCTGAGCGATTTTTCGGTCATTTAATTAATACCCTTTGTGTCGCGGATAACCACTCTCATCGTGCACATACCTGTTCGATCGCACGCTGAACATACTATTGGTATATTCGGTCACGGTGTTTCAACCAGCCATCGATGTGACGATAATTCGGGTCGCGATGGGTCCAATGGATCACGCCGCCTTTGGCGTTCCATTCGTACTCCCCAAAAAATTCGACCAAATCGCCTTTATTCAGTTTGGCAATTCCGGGCGCCAGGTCGATATTATGCGCGATCAACACGGTCTGGCCGGCGCCGATTTCCAGAATGAATCGCTGATGTCCTGAACCATCGATATCATCCGGCAAGACTCTCGAAACAGTGCCCTGCCCTTGTACCTGGATACCGCTTTGCCTGTTTTTGAAAGCGGCCCTGACAACACTGTTTGAATCCTGGCTCGTAGATGAGATGCCAGCGACTGAAAGGCCGCGCTCCTGAAAAAAATCCAGCCCGTACACGATTGCAACCACGGCCAACAGGAGAACCAGTTTTCTCATGGTCTTGCAGCGTAATCCGGGTAGAAACAGGCACGCCGCAGGCACCGCGGCGTGTTCGGGGGATCAGGCATCATTGGCTATCTGACGCTGCACGCTGAAAAACCTGGTGATTACCAGGCAGCCACGACTCACCACCATCTTCCGTGTACTCCATCTTCGATTCAAAACTGTCTGCCTGCACGTTGTAGCGGGTAAATCTCAACTGTCCCGTGCCACCGGATGCGGTCTTGAACTCCTTGGTGGTTCTCACTTCACCACCAAGTTCACCGGTCATGACCCAAAGTTTCCCATCAGCGCCGACCGAGACCATTTCTATCAATTGCTTCGCCTCGTTGACATAGAAGAGGATTGCCGAAACCAGCTTGAGTTCTGGGATTTCGCTTTCCCCTGATACGACCCGGTCCGCTATGACCCAGGAGAACGCGTAGTTACCCGAGACTGCTTTTGCCACGCTTCCATCCGCATTGAGAAACTCCGTGGTGACATCCCATCGACCAATGGAAGTGCGTAATTGCTCAACAGATTTTTGTAATGCTTCAGCGTCGTCGCCGGCCTGGGCAATGGTGCATGCCAATGAAAACGAGAGCCCCAATACCAAACTCAAAATCACCTTTTGATACATGCCCTATAAGCTCCTTGATTGATTGCAAACGCCACCCGACTCATTTTGATAGAGTTGCCGGGATTTCCTCTATGATATTTCCGTCGGTATCAAAAAATCTTAGACTGCCGGCGTTTTTATAGTACAGGACCGCAGCGCCCCTTGACCCGGGTCCGTGTAAAGCAAAACCACCGCCTCCATGGGAGAACTGGGCGACGCCGACCCTCGTGTCGCCTTGATCGTCATCGACGTACAAGCCATCCATATCATCTGCGTGGAAAACAGAAACCCGTGGTGTGGATTTCTCATCCATCAGGAACAGACCCGTCCGCCCGTTTATCTGGCCCAGTAATGCGACAATATTACCCTGGGCATCCACCACCTCGAGTGAGGAGGTGCGAAGCGTGTCCGCAGGACGATAAAGCAGGTAGGAAAATCCTGCTACGACAACGATGAGCGCAATGCCCAATACGATCAGCCATCGCTCAGTCCGCCTCAGGCGGGTTTCAATCTGTTCTGTTTGCACGGATGGCCTCCTCCGGTTCTTCACCAAATTCGTTACTGGCTGCCCGCTGCTGGCCCCTCACCGACAGGGCGCGTGAGACATCCCGCTTGAATGACTTGATGTACTCCGTGCGGCGAAAGCGCATGGCGGACCAGTCCCCGTCTATGGCCACGAGGCGAACTCCCTCATAACCCAGTTCAGCAAGTGTGGCCCAACCGGTATCACGGCTGAAATCACAGTGGTAGCGCCGGGAGGTCTTCTTCGGATAGGCGAACCAGACGACGGCATCACCTTGAGCAAGCTTTGCAATCGATTTCGCCAGCAGGTCCACTTCTGCCTGCCGTGTCACGAATGCGAGCGCGAAACTTATCGGGCCACTTCGGGGCAGGTTCCCATGTACGGTCACACCCTGGAGCCTTCCGGTCTCGGTCCCGAAGCCCGGGGGTGCGTTCAGGACCACGATCGCGGGCTGTTCCTTCAGGTTCAGTTTTGTAAATAGCTTTGATACAGTCATCCAGGTTTACCCATTATAAAAGACCGTCCGCCGCAAAATGTATTTACCAGATATGAAATTCCCGACCGTGGCTATATTCCGTTACGAATGACCGGGTTTGCCATGACGCGTGTTGAGGTGAATTCAAGTCTGCCAAACTTATTCGAAAAAACACTCGCGAATTTCAGTGACGTAGGCCAGTGATGAAAGCGCCTGCAATACGTCGTGCCACCGTGGCCGGGCTGTCTCCCCGACAGTAAGGCTCTGATTGGCTGCACAGCCGATGCGACCGCGCGCTCCGTGGTGGATATGCAGACCGGAATCAATCTGCCGTATCTCCCGGTAGACGCGCTCATTGTCAGGCACACAAAATTCATACGTAACCGCCACCAAACCATCCGGGGGACCGCGTAGCCCGTCCGGACGGATGTCATCGAGCCTGAACTTTATCTTGACCGCCTCGGGCCAAGGGTCTGTCAGCGGCCCGGGCGACCCGTAACACCCGGCGGCCGAAGCCGCTGCGAGCGTGACCAGTACTATTCGATGGAAAAAGCCGCTTATGCTCATCAAATGGCGTCAATCATCGTGATAAAGCCAATTCCGAAAAGGTCCACAGCGCTTAATCGTGATTATCGTCCGAGGCTTTCTCCAGCAACCATCTCACCACTTGTTGCTGGCAACCTTTTTCCAACCCGCTGGAACGACAAACATGCTATCCGGAACGCTTTTTTCTTCCACACCGGTCAACTCGGAGGTGATTTCGAAAATCGTTACGGTTCCCGATGCGGAGGCGGCCGCTGCTGCATCCTGTGCGGGTTCCGGTTTGGGTTCTTCCTTTTTCTTGCGGAACTTCTTGAACAAGCCACTCATGACTTCGCGACTGGCAGCACCTACCGCTGAACCGGCAATCGAACCACCCACACTATTGCCCATGGCACCAGCCGCCGCACTGCCCGCGGCGCCACTGGCCTGCCCCTCAGCTGAGGCCAGGGCGGCATTCTTACTGGCTTCGCCAACCCCAGCCCATACTTCATCGAGGGCGATCGGCTGGCCGGCGCCGGTGGTGCAGTTTTCACCGCCCATTTCCAGGCTCATCACTGTTTTGACCGGGTACCCTTCCATTTTCCCGCCTTCCTTCAGCACGTCATCCCAGCCATTCTTGAACATGGCCAGTAATCCACGCGTGTAGGTCTGCGCCACACCGAGTACCTCGTCACCGCCCATGGCGCGCGCCATACCTTTCTGAAAGGCGGCAGCTTCATCGCCACCAGGCATCTTGTCGGCGTTCCAATACTCCAGGTTCCAGATCATCTCGCAGCTCTTGTCGGTGTTGGGAACTTTGCAGGTCTGGCTGACGGAAATTAATGTCTGTTTCGCCTTTATACCGGCAAACTTCTGTTTCTCCTTGGTGTTTTTTACTTCCATTTCAGGGGGTGTCCACTGGCATTCGTCCTCGCTGACCGGGAGGCCTCCCTGGTCTGAAACTTTTTCAAGTTCAGCCATACTCTTTTCCATCTGGGCACGTAATTCCGCAAAAGTGATTTCAGAATATTCCTTTTTTTCGGGCGCCAGGCTTAGCATACGTTCATCATCCAACCTGACGATGGTTGCCGTATTCGCATTCTTGGCAAACTTTCTCATAAAGCTCGAAGTGGATTCGATCTGGTTTTCGGTCCGCGCACGATCACCGGAGATCACGGTCGTTACTGTTCCGTTTGAACCCATCATCGACATCATGCCTGAAGCACTCACGCTAAAGTTTTGATGTAACGTGACATCAGCGAACGCCGACGGCGCGCTTGCACTGCAAGCGGCAATTATTGTGAGCATGGAAATGTTCAATGGCCTCATAGTTTCCTCCTGAATAGTAAAATTTCTTTCAAATGTCGTAATTATCCAAGGAACCTCTGATTAATTCTGAGGTTCACGCGACCCATGGATGTGTCGCCAAATCAGCGGCGCCAAGCCGTTGATTTGTAAGGCAGTCGAAAATGACACTTTTCGGCTGCCGCGTTCTGATAATGCCAGAATGGCATTAATCAGAGCTTCCCTAATTGTATAGTTCAATTCTGAATCCAATGCCACCGTCAGGGCTATCCAGCGGTGGTATCGACCTGCACCGGCGCTACTTGTCCATCGAGAACCGCACCACCAATGGCGGATCGTAACGTTCGGGCACAGGGATGGGCGCGCTGAGTCTGAACACCCTTTGCAGCACGATTGAACCTGCAATGCGTTTGGCCGATGATTCGGCCACCAGCACAAAACCATCCATGGCATCAAAATTACCGGCCTTCGCACCATCGAGACGAATGGTGAAGTTGTTGTCTCCGGTGAGACCGAGTTCATACACGCCCCGCGGCCAGGAAACCTTGTCAAAGTTCTGGAAACGGTTACCCAGGTCCAATCTCAGCTTGAGCTTGGCGGGGTAGGTTTTGTCGCCAAACCCGGCCTGGCCGCTGCCTTCCATCTCAAAAACGGGTACACCGTTTTCCTTTGTGCCGATATGCGCGCTGAGCTGGTTCATGTAGCTGCGTTTTTTGCTGTCGTCCTGCCAGACATGAAAACCGGGCGCGTCGGCCGGTATGCCAAGGTTATCGCCCGTGCATTCTTTTACACCCTCAGGATAGACTAGTCCGAGATCTTTGAGAAATTGCAGCTTTGTGTACAGGGCGGCAAAACGTGAAGGCAGGTTGTTTTCATGGTAAGCATTCATTTCGATGCAGCCAACATCGCCACGCAGGTTGCCGACCCCGTTCGCCTCGTAGGCGTCACCGACGGTGCGCGAGTAGTAGGCGTAAGCAACGGTGTCGGCGATATCCTCTGCCCAGTTGGTCGACGCGTACTGGGAAATAAAACCGGCGTTGACGATATCGGGTGGATTCCAGGCCGGCGGGTCGCCGCGTTCGGATGGAAACTGGCCATAGTCCCTGGCCCAGCCAACGGCTACAAATGATTCGTGCATGCGGCGCCACTCAGCCTCCATACCCACCTCGAGACGCACGTTTTCGATAGTCTTGTTAGCCAGGGTGCGCGCCGGAAAACCCCACGAGCCGGAATAGTTGCGCTCCAGCAGCCTGTCGTTACCCGAACTCTCCACCGTCAGCAGCGTTTCGGCCGCGTGTCCGGCTTCGTGCGCGATCGTGGCCTGCAGCATCAGGCGCCTGCTCAGCTTGGTTTCCAGTTCTTCCTCTGACAACAGGGTCGAGATGTTGATCATCAGGGTGTCACCGGCACCGAACGAATTGACGGCAGCCAGGGTATTGCCGATGTCGGGCACGTAGGCAAAAGCAATCCGCCCGATCGACTGGCACAGCAACGGCGTCATGCGCGCCAGCGCTGCCTGCGTGGAGGCGAGTTGGTACGGACCCGGCCATCCGAGCCGTGCGCTTGATTCCCACTGGCTGCCGGCCGCCAGGTCGCGGTCCTCCTCACCCTGCAGGACAATGATGTGCGAGCAATGCGGCGGCAAACCCTGGAAAGGCCGGGTCAGCGCCCAGGCCTGGGATATGCCAAGAAACCGTGACAAGCCGTCAAGCCATACGGAACCGTCCCGCCTGGGAATATCGACACGGTCCACGACATTGCCATCACGGTCCTGTACCGCCAGCGAAACGATACTGGTTGAAACCCGCAAATAAGCAAGCGTATCCACTTCCTTGCCGGCCAGATCAAGCAATTCATAGCCGGCATGATCGGCACCTTCAATACGCATGGTGTCCGGAAAACGGATGACCTGGCCGTCAACGACCCCGCCATCGGTGTCCAGCCCGACCAACGCGTGTTCACCATAGGCAGGCCCGACCGGAACACCGTCACCCTGCGTAACGTCAACGAGGTCCACCCGTCCTATGCTAATGGCGCCATCAGAATCCCGGGTGATATGCACACGCCACACCGCCTCCGTCGCTGCAGGTGTGGTTTTAATTGCGTCGGTACAGCCCGGTGTCTGCTCGCAGGCCCGGGCAAACTCGGGCGTCGACATGGCCAGCTCAAGGCGGCCAGCCGTTTCCGGTGGCGCGACGATCTCTGTTTCACCGGACGGTTCCCTGGAGCAGGCACAGAGCAGCGTCAGCACAAGAATTGCAATACCCGGAAAACGTGATACGGGTGTCAACATCGATTTAGATCCCCATTGGTGCGGACGGTGGTACAAATGCCTCCGCTGTCGTCTGCGATCGGAACACGTGAACATCCCGATTGAGGTGCTTTGATAAAGGTTTGGACGCATTCTGCCGCGCCGTTCAGTCTTCGTTCAATTCGTCTTCGTACTTCTTGTACAGCTTGTAGTTGTGGGCGATAGCATCCGATCCCTCGCCTTGCTGGACATGGGCGATCCGGAGTTGTTGTTTTACCCATTCGTGCTCGGCCCAGTTGCCGCCGCCTGTCTTGACGACCTCCATCTCGGCATTATTGGCCGAAACCAAACCACCGGCACCACTGTACATCTTGCCAAGGTCCGCCATCGACGGACCTTTGCCCTCGGCTTCCTTGGCTTTCATTTCAGCCGATAGTTTCTCCATTTTTTCGGCATATTCATCATGCATGGCTTTGGTCTTGCGCATGACCGAAACGTATTCCTCGACCTGGTCCTCATCGATTTCACCGTCGGAGGGCGGTTCATATTGATCGGCAGTTGCGGCATCAATGATCTCGGCCTGGCGTATTCCCTCCCCGATAACACCTGAACTGGCGCTTTTGCGTGTTGAAACCTCGGATGCGGTGTACCCGCTGTTGCGGTAGGCACTGCCGGCGCCACCGGGACCAATCATCAGGCCTATAATCATATTGATGACAATCACGATCACCAGCGACACCACGAAATGGACCGTGCGTTTATCGTCCGGAACGTTCAGTGCCAGGGGTATGATCCGGTACAGAAATACCAGTGACAATATTCCGCCGGCCAATGCGATGAAACCGCCCAGGTAAGGGATCAGGCCGGCAATCGCCCCGGCCACCCAAGCGGGTATGACCGCCAGCGATACGGCAGCAAACGCGCGTGAGAAGTCGGGTGTGCCCTTGAATGTGCCGGCCAGAAAATTAAATACCAGAACGACAATTGCGAATCCTATCACGCCCATAATCAAACTGATGATCAACGCCATGAACCAGTTGCCCTGGTAGCCGTACATGGCGTAACCACCGGTAAGCCTGGAAAAAATCAACGAGATCAGAATACTCGCAATGAACAATGGCCCGGTCAGTACCACCGCGGTCTGCTGCCAACCGGGACAATCTTCAAGGTAGGTTTTCCAGGTATTTTCGTGGTCAAGCAGACCGCCCTTTATCAAGGCCAGTGTCTTTGTGAAATCAAATTTCATAGTTTTCTCCCCGATTGAATTAACAGTGAATGAACGCACTCCCAGAACCCGCGACATTGCAGGTCGTGATGACAACACCGGACTTACTTAAGCGCCGGATCCGGAATCCGGAAGTTCATATGCTGTACTTGCGGAGAAAACGTCGATTTGAGCAACATGATATTTACTCGCCCGCCGGTTCGCCGTTCAGCTTAAACAAATTCATGTACAAGCGGCCGGAATTTTCCGTTTTCCGCCCAGTACAGTCAGTTCCTGCATTTATCTCTCTTAATTTAAAAGTATAGACGAGAATCTGCAAATTCCCACTCCCGCACTGCCGAAAGTGCGTTGCGGCGCACTAGGAGCCTGTCGGATTTGACATGATCTGCTCGGCAACTGCTCCATGCGTTACCCTACCTCCCACATCCATGTGGTCGTGCGGAAACTCCGGGTTTGGCCAGATTTCCCGATTATTTTCGTTAAATAGCGGTGCTATTCGCCTCAAAAAATCGAAAAATCTGACTCAAATCGGCTTCCCCTCGCGATGATCGGCCAAACCCGACAGGCTCCTAGCCCGGATAATTCACCAAGGATCCGGAATTTGCAGCGTAGCTGGCGAAACAGTTTGATCGATCGTTCGAAAAAGCATAGCGCCGCTATGGTTTGAGAAGGATCGGACAAAATGTGAAGTCAGATGCGTTGCAAAACCGGATAGGACAAACGGTAATTTTAGAGAAAGGCCAAAATCACCTGTATCACCATGAAATAAAGAGACATTTGTCATTTATTCGTCCGCCTTGGTGAATTATTCGGTGTGACAGGCGATATCCCAGATAAAGCCGGTCAGTTCCCGCGCAACCGCCACGGTCGTCTGCTTGGTGTTCTTACCTGCCCGCAGCAAGTGCTGGTAGCGACCGCACAGCCGCTTCTGGGCTCTCCAGGCAATCACCTTGGCCTCATCGGAAGCACCTTTGGCTTTGCGCTTGAGGTGTGCGGTCTGCCGTGCCGGGAAGCGGTAACTCGAGGCGGACTCTACCAGCATCCTGCGGGCATGACTGTTGCCTGTTCTGGTAATCGCCCCTTGTCGTCGACGTCCACCGGTGCTGTGCTCACTCGGTACCAGACCAAGGAAAGCCATCAGCTGCCGGGGTGAGTCAAAGCGGCTGATATCACCCAGCTCCGCCAGCAACACCATCGCCGCCAGCTTGTCGATACCGCGCAGCGCAACCATTGATTCAACCACCGGTGCCAATGACCACTGCGGTAGTACCCGCATCATTTGTGCGGTCATATCAGCAACCCGCTGACTCGCCACTTTGACCGCTTCGATATATTCCTGCAACACCACCTGTTGCCAATCATGGGGGAACTTAAGTGACTCCAGCCAGTTGCAATGGCTCTGGGTCCAGCGTGTTCTGTTGGATGGCCAGGCATGACCATGGCGCAACACATAGGCATTGAGTTGCTGGCGCGCCTTGCGCTCCTGACCCTTAAAGTCATCACGGGTGCGGGTCAGATCACGCATCGCCTCCTGCTCTTCATCCGGTACCCACACCGCCGTCAGATCTCCACTGCGCAAAAACCGTGATAACTTCACCGCATCAAGCCGGTCTGTCTTGATACGTTCACCCGGCTTTTTGGGAATCAACGAAGGGGCTACCACCAGACAGTCATGGCCCAACGCCAGAATCTGACGATACAACACATAACCACAGGGACCGGCTTCATAGCAAAATTGCAGGATCTCACCGCTGAACTCCTGGCTCAAGCGTTCAATCAACCTGGCTACTTTGTTCGGCTTGTTGGCAATCTCGCCTCTGAATTCCGGCTCCTCCCTACCTGCCCGGGCCACCGCTACCGCGATAGTCTCCTTGTGAACACTAGGAGTCTGTCGGATTTGACATTATCTACTGCGGAAACTCCGAGTTTGGCCAGATTTCCCGATTATTTTCGTTAAATAGCGGTGCTATTCGCCTCAAAAAATCGAAAAATCTGACTCAAATCGGCTTTTCCTCGCGACGATCGGCCAAATCCGACAGGCTCCTAGAGCGCTGGCAATATTTTCTGACTGTTCACCTATACTGATAAACATAAAATATTCAAAAATGGGCGGAAAAACGAAATGTGCAAACTCATCAAAATCCATCAAAACTATATTGCCACTGCGATTGCGGTCGTTGGCCTCGGCCTTTTTTCACAGACTGCGCTGTCACAATCAGACACCACAACCAGCGGCGATCAAATCGACTACGAAGCGATACAAACCGGCATTGATAATTTGACCGTTGCGTTGGAAAAAACCCGTGTTGATATTAAACGCTCCCGCTTCGAACCGTCCGCACTTGTTGAAACCCTGGATTTCGATGCACCGTCCGCGATAGGGTTTGTTCGCGATTCTATTGTATTCCAACCCTACGCAGGCGCACTGCGCGGTGTGGACGGCACCTTGCGCGCCGGTGCCGGCAACAGTCTTGACCAGGCCCTTTTACTCGCCAACCTGTTAAAAACCGCGGGACTGGATGCGCGTATCGCACGCGCTACCTTGAGCGATGCTGATGCAATGCGTCTGCTGCGCTCAACCCGCCAGGCCAGGCAGGGGCAGTCGCTTGACTACTTGCAGAAAGCTTTGGTCGCCAATTTCGGAGAACAAGCTGGTCAAGCGATGAACCCGGTCAAGTGGAAAGACACCAAGCTGGCGGGTGAAACCCAAAACCTGGTCGATACATTAACGCTGTCCCTGCAAAACGCAGGTGTCAAGCTGGCAGCCAATGATGTCGAGACACAGTATTTGCCTGACGTGAAGGTGTACTTCTGGGTCCAGCACCGCGGCGGTCCCTCCCAGTCCTGGCAGGACGCCCACCCGGCTTTCGCAGCTAACGCCGCACCCGAAGGTCTGGAGGCGGAGGAATACTTTCAGGATTCAATACCGGAAAAGTACCAACACCTGTTGACGATTTCGGCGTGGGTGGGTCAATGGGTTGCCGGCAAAATTACTGCCCACCAAATCATGACGTCCTGGACACGCCCGATTGCCAACCTGGACGCACAGACAATTCGCTACCGTAATTCGCCCAGTGGATTAAACCTGGACAACGCAGGCGACCTCAAATCGGTGATCAAAGATACCCAGGTGCTGATACCCATGTTCAATGATGCAAGTGCGCCGGGGGCAATGGCTTTTGACTTGCAGGGCCGGGTCATTGACCCGATGGCGCTGGGCGCCGGTGCCGGCATCTTCCAGACCATGGGAGACAAGATGGGGAAAGCCACCAGCGGCGTGATGGATCGCAAAGACAAACAACCCGCCATGGCTCTGGACAGCATGTGGCTGGAATTTACGTTTACTGCGCCGGGCGGCGCAAAAACCACGCAGCGGCGATACCTGCTGGCACCACGTGCCGATCACAGTACCGATTCGACGGAATTACTCTGGCCTTTAATGACCGATCACACTTACCAGGTCAATGCAGGCGGACGACCACTGGATTATCTTGCTGATCGGTATCTTGTCACCGGCATCAGTGACCAGGCGTGGCTGGAGGCAATGATTAAAAAGTTCCGAAATCCTGACAAACGCATGGTTGAACCCGCCAACGATATTCCCGCCGATTTCCCGGTGCTCGCCCAATACCGGTTCATGGATGACAACCCGTTCGCCGAAGCGGGTGTGGTCAGTTTCCGGGCAACACCCAGCCTGGTTGGATTACGGCGCGGTTTTCGGGACGCCAACACCGCATTTGCAGGTGTGGATATTGTTGCCAATCGCATCGAGCACCTGCGCGTAACCGACAGCGGTCTTCAGCAGGTGCCATCGGCAGGCCTGGCCAGGGGTGTCTGGGATACAGTTCTGGAAAGCGTTCCCCAAAAAGCGTTGCTGGTAGATGAAACATCATCCGCAAGTACCGCAGCAGTATTCAAAAAGGCGGCGGAACAAAACATTCCCGTAAAGGTGCTGAAACCAGGCATGACTGAACCACTGGCCAGTTTTGGCCTGGACGCCAACGCCGGCGCATTCGTGCAGGCTGATCTCGACAGCGGTTACATGGTGGTGCTGCCCGAAAGACTACCTGAAGGTGTTGCGATAGCCGGCTGGTGGCGCATCGAGCCCACCAGCGGGGAAACCCTCGGCATGACCGGCGACGGCCACGGACAGGATGTCGTCGAATACCTGACCGACGTGGTCGGTATTGCATTCAACATGGTGCAGGCGCTGCAATCTTTGAAAGATTGCGACAAGCAGGCCAACAACATCGCCAAGATGTGCTGCCTGGTCGAGGCCAATATCAATAATGTGGCCGGGCTTGGATTTGGGTCCCTGCTGGGTTCGGTGGCGGGTACGGCCGGCGGTGCGCTCTTTGATATTCTGAATTATGCGACAACCGCGGCGACAGGCGGCCAGGGTTTGATGCCCGCCGCAAAACTGGGCTGCGAAAAAATGGAGGCGACCGACTGGTAAGTCATGCTAAGTACGGTTTATCCGGACTCCCGGACAAGCCTTCACTGATACGGCCAAGTACGTGGGAAATGGACAAGCTATAAACACTGACCAAAAATACGAGCAGTGCCCACAATGAAAAGCTGAACATCCAACTCGCCATCGAGCCATTGAAATTCTCGTTGCCTGCGAAATAGACCCAAACCAGTCCGGCGAAAAACAGCAGGCAACCGAAACCCGCATAAAGAATTTTGCGTTTCAGAGACCAGGGCTGAAATGGGCCGAGCCATGCGGACAAGGCCATATTCACCAGCATAAAAGCCAACGAAATAACGAACCAGCCCCATAAAGCGTATGACTTCAAATCGTCGATACCAAGTTTTACCCCGGTATCTTCAGCGGTAAAAAATGCGCTGAAATACTTTCCCAGCAAAGGTAGTTGCATGAGCCACTGGATCACGTTTCCCGTCGCGGAGAATGCCTGTTGCTGAAAATTGACAAAAACCAGTGCCGCCAACATCAAAAGCGCAAACGCCCAGGTCAACAACATCGGTGTCAATTGGGACCAGCGCAGGTAATCGAGACCCAGCGACACCAGCATTTTCAGTTCTTTATTTTCAGATTTCACAATATGAACCCATCTGCACTTCAACAATTAGTTTAGGCGTCATCCGCTGAATCTGCATCCAGTAGTTGCCATCGCTGTGAACACGTGCGCCATTTGATCCTGTACCCGGGAGTTTCTGGAGAAGTTGGTTTGATACCTTACGGCGTTTGTATTAACTATCCCCTGTGCACGGCGGGCGGCAACCGGCGCTGTCCTGCTCTCGGGTCAACCGGCCAACCAGCGCCGTGTACAGGATAGTCACGACGAGGTTCAAAGTTCCAGTGAAGACTCCAGTACACGCTTTAGCCCGCATGTCGCACCAGTATCCCGGAGACTGGCGCAGGTCAGGTGCGGTTGGGTGCAGGGCTGGAGTGAGGATCATAGCCATAGCTATGGTCCGAGGGAAGCTCAAGTCCAGGCGTGCCTGAACAAGCCAGGGCCGGGATAGGTACCGGGCCGCGTACAAAGTGTACCCTGGGATTCATCAACAAAAATTCCATTTAGGTCAATCGATTCAATTAGATATGGTGAGGCCCGATGCCGACTGGTGCAATATACGGGTTAGCGGGTGAAAGGAAGCCCAAGCCGAGGCGTGGCTGGACCAGCCAGGGCCGCTATACCGGTGCAATGTCCGGGCTAAAGCAGACCCGGTTGACTGTTCAAACCAGGCCCGACCATGTTTACTTCAACTCCAGCGCCACCTCTGTCTCCGCTCTTACCTCGACCTCGTCAAACGTCTGTTGCGGCAGGGAATGAACGACCACCCGGTAAAAACCCTGTTCCAGTTTCACCGTTTCCCCACCTGCCTGGCCGGTCGCCACTTCGTTACCGCCCTGGTCATACACGGTGAATGACACTTTCAGTGCCTCGGTCAGCGCGTCACTGAGACCCTCCTGATTGCTGGCGGAGAAATAGCGCCCGCCACCCAGTTCCGCCCAGGATTTGAATTGCGCGGCCAATTCGACATTGTCGATGGCAAATCCGACGATGTTGAGATTGATTTGCACACCCTCCTCTCGTAAGGCCTCGATTACCTGGCCGGGGTCGCCATCACAGGTTTCCTCACCATCGGTCACCAGCACGATGGCCGCGCCGCCGCTGGCGCCCTTCAGGTCAGCCTTGATGGCTTTCAGGGAATCGGCAATCGGTGTCCGGGCGAGGTTCATGGCCTGGATACCGGCGATCTTCGCGGCGGCAGCCTTGGGGTCAAGTGGCTGCAGTGGGATCTCCAGGTCCGTGCGGCAGGCGTCCGCTTCCTTATGACCGAAAACACGCAACGCCACCGGTGTGCCGGCCGGGATTAGCTCAAGCACGGCCTCGGTCAAAACTTCCTTTGCCACCACGATACGCCGCTTGCCTTGCATGCGTTGCAGCATGGATCCGGAGGCGTCGAGGATGAGTTCGACTGCCGACCCCGCCAATGCCTCATTGTCCGTTCCTGCGATCACTTTCAGCAAACCGGGTCCGGGCGCCTCGCGGTGTTCACTCGACACCTTGAGCGTATAAGACGCCGGCCTGTGCATCAGCGTACTGGCGCGGTCAAAAGCCACCTCCATTTCACCTTCATATACCAATTGAGTGTAATTTCCGCCGTTGACGCTGGCCCAGTCTCGGAAGCGGTTTTGATCCGCCCTGTCGGCGCCGGCGACACCGATGCCGAAAATGCGTGGTTGCACGGTTTGCATCGGCCCCCACAATTCCCCGTCATGCGGCGTCTGTGCGTCTGTAATGAGCACCATCGCCTTGGTACCGGGCAATGGCGCCAGTTCAAGCGCAGCGCGCTTCATCGTTCCTTCCGCGGAACTGGAAGCGCCGGTCCTGCGGTAATCGTTCAGTATGGTCTGCAGTATGAAAGGCTCCCCGTACCATTGATCGAGCAACGGACCCATCGAAAACGGCATCAGGTTGACCGCTTCCTGACCCGGCACCACCTCACCGCTGAATGCTACCAGTGAATTATTGATCAACGGGATATAGGCATTGACACTGGCGCTGGTGTCCCAGGTGAATACCACGTTACGTGGAGGTTCGGCGATATGCAGCCAGACTTCACTGCCTGGCGTGACAATCGTTTCATACCGGTGACGGCTGGGCAGCTTGTCTTTGTCGACACGACGCAGCGGCAACTTGCTGCCGGCATCATCTTCCACTTCCACCACGGTTCGCACCGTCGGGTCGCCGTTCAGTTCGATGCCCAGGGTATTGTCGCTGGCGGCGACGCGGTGGCGGTACCAGTGTTCCTGCTTGCCGAGTGACACCTGGCCATGTGCCAGGGTGTCAGCGTCCAGGGGCGCGGCGTTTGCACGTGAGTTATTACCGGCAACCTGCATGGCGTCTTCAGATTGAATACCTGCCAGTTGCTCGTAGAATCCACGTGAACCGGTTTCGCCCCACTCACTGAGTACCGAACGGTAATCGTCCCCGCTGGGCCGTTCCCAGATGCGTAGCGAACCCGGCTCTTCCGAGTGGGCCGCGCCCTCCAAATCCAAATGTGCCGTAAAACGGACAAAACGAACCCATTCAGGCGCCTGCAATACCAGCGTGGCGCCGTTTTTTGCGCCGCTCAGATCCATTTCGCCCAGTTCGCGCCACGGCCCGACCGGCGAACCCAGGCTGGCGGAAACGGTGACCTTTATAAACTGTTTCCAGCGATCTTCCAGCCCCTCCCGGTATCGCCAGTCCAGGCGGGTAATCTGCGCAGCACGATCCTGGTTAAAACCAATGACATAATCCTTGGAGGACTCACGACGAGTGCCGGCCCGGTTGGAAGCGTCGCCTTCGACCAGCACGCTGTTGGGTGCATAAGGTTCTGGCGGCCAGTCCCAGACCAGGTGACCACCCAGTTCTGGATTTGCGATGTTAAAACCCTTCCCCTGGGACGGATCATATCCGGGTTGCAGTATGACTTTCCACTCGGAGAAAACAGCCTTGCCATCACCATCGCGTTCCTCGTAGGTCTCGTTTATTCGCAGGCGGACAAAACGCGCTGACTGGGGCTCTGCAAGGGCGAAATACTGTTCGGTAAGTACCGGCAGTGTTTCAATTTTCAGGGCTTCTTTGAATTCGACACCGTCCTGCGAAAGCAGCAGGGTTGCCAGGCGGATATTCTTGAAAGAATTTGTCGTGCCAAAATGGTTGAGCGCAATACCGGCCACCGGTACCGGCTGTTCACCGGGCAATTTGAGTGTAAAGGGGGGTTCCTGACCCCTCTCCCAGCCACCGTTTTTAACGCAGCATTCAATCTGATAGCCGGGAAACACCAGGTTATCGCGTAAAATTTCCAGTCTATTTGACGGTTGTCCTTCGGTCCATTCGGCACCCAGGGGTGTCCAGGCAATGTTGAATCCGCCGCGCAGGGCGTCTGGAATTGGCCAGACGAGGTTGGGATTAACCGGCGACATATCGCGCTCAACACCAATATCCTTCCAGGTTTCAGTTTGCGCTCCCGAGGCGTCGCGCGCCCTGACGCTGATACGCACGGGCCATTCCGCCCAGGCATCGGCGGGCACCTGCACCCGCACGGGTACTCTCACGCTTCCGCCCGCAGCCATCGCCACGCTGGTTTGATCAAGTGCGACCGTCCAGCGGTAGTCACTGGTCACTGCTTCCAGTTCCGCCTGGAGTGTTTTGCCACTGTTGTTGGTCAGCCGAACATTGCCATTGACCTTTTGTCCTTCATTGCGGAATGCCGCGACCTTGCCAGAATCCAGTTCAAGGTCCAGGTCCGCCGCCAATACTTGTGTTACAGGTTCAATTTTTCCACCGGGAAACTCCACCTCCAGTCGGTAAGGCTCTTCGCGTGAGTCTATCCAGACCAGGCTGTCTTCACCGGCCGGTACGGTGATGCGGTAAATACCGGCTTCCGGATCATACGTCTGGCTTTTTTTGTTTCTGGTGAGCGTTCCCAGGCTCAGATTATGAACGGGCTCCGGGGTATGGATGATGAGTTCCGTCGGCGTGTCGAATCCAGGCAACTGGTAGGTATCCCAGTCCCCCCACTCCCCGGATTTTCCTTGCAGAACAAGGTCGGCCGGCAAGGAAGCTGCCTGGTAGAAGGAACCGAGGTCACTGGGTTCACAATCCGCCGGACAGGAAAAACGCGGAAGACGTTCCAGTTTAATCGTATATTCGGCATCGCTAACCTCCCTGGGGCGCAACGAGAAACTGTAATCACCAGGGGGAAACAGGCCTTCGATTGACATAGGTTCACCTTTCTTCCCCGGCCGGTGCTTGGCGAGTCCGGCCCCGTACCAGTACAGGTAGGGTTCAATCTCACCATCGGGCGGTGGTTGAATGGTCAGCCTGATATGATCGCGGTTGGTAAGGAAAAAACGGTAATAATCCACGTCACTCTTTTCAGACAGGATGCCGTTGCGTGTCTGGCCAACCGCCAGGCGTTGCTTATTGGAATTATCGTTGGGTTCGATTTCCCCGTTGGGATCCGGTGGCCCGAGTGCGCGGGCAAGCAGGGTGTAACTGCCGCCGTCGTGGCCGCTGACCTTCAAAAAGTGCCGGCCGGGTAACAGGAACATGTTATCCAACTGGACCCGCCGCTGACCCGCTTCTGCCCGCAGCCGCGCCTGGTCGCGCATCGCACCGTCGTAATAGTGCAGTTCGAAGATTTCATCTCCGATCACCTGGAAACGCCACAACTGCGGATTGCCCGGCACCAGTATCTGGTAAAAATCGCTGTCCTCACCGCTGAATCGACCCTTGATGCGAAGGTTGGCGGGAACACCGCTGGCGTTTTCGATACGGTCGTTGGGCTCAACTTCAGTGCCGGGTGTTACCGGTCCTTGCCGGGTCATCGATATGCTGTACTCGGTCTCCTTGGAACGCGACACACTCAGTCGCCATGGGCCGGAAGCCAGCATCAGGTCGGGGAGTTCCGTTGGCGTTTCCCCATTCCGGCATTGCAGTACCAGGCCTGCTGCATCGGACAGGCAGAAATTGAGATCGACCGGCGGAGTGGATTCAATACGCAGCGTAAGCAATTGATCCGCCGTGGCCTCATCGACAGAAAACTGAAAATAGTCCCAGCGATCATCCGCCGTAATACGTCCGGTCAGGGGCTGTGAAAGGTCAACGTAATTAGCCAACTTGAGTTCACCGTTTGGCTCAGCCTCCTCCCCGCTCACCCGCTGACCGGTGATCTCACTATCGACCAGGCGGATAAAACCAGGTTCGGGACTGGTCAATTCCAGGTACCAGGTGGTTGCCTCAGGCGCCATCTCTGCGAACGTAAGCATTCCATAAGCATCCACGGACGAATTCACCAGTTGCTCGCCCGCTGCACTAACCAGGCGTGCTGACAGTTCACGACCGACCGGTACCTGGACATGTATATTCCAGCGCTGGGTGGCGGCCTTGTCATCAAATTTGAAGCTATACCATGAGGTTTCGTTGCTTTCGAATAAAGGAAGCGGTTGGCCGGGACGGGCCGCCACGGCCTTTTCACGCGTGTTCCTTGGCTTGTTGTCACTCCTGACATTAAGATTTGCTCCCTCGATTATCATCAATCGATAGGCGCCCGGCGCTTCGGCAGGGCTGGTGCCTGCACCCGCAACCGTCGTGTCCTCGGGTTGTCCGTTATCGCCAAACGACAAGCTTTGTGCCGGTGGACGAAACGGCGCGCCACCGCCGGACTCGCTTGTCCCGCCGCCCGCATAAGCGATACCGATCAGGTATTCACCGGGTTCAAATATCAGGTCCCGGTGTATGGATGGTGTCAGACCATCACGTGTGCCCATTTTCACCAGGCGCTTTATAGAGGTCACATCGGTACCATTGTCGGCATATTCGACACGCACGATCTCGACAATGGTCAAGACGCCCGGGATGCCGTGAAGTTCGAATGTCCAGTACCTGCGCGCATCATCATCGGTAACCGTCCACAGGAATCCATCCTGGTCACCCTTAACCATGGTGCCATACAGGGTAACTTCACCGGCGACCGGGTTGGCCTCAAGCGGGGTATTGTTGGGTTCGGATTCGTAGAAGCCGGGTTCAGCCAGGGCGCAAGGCGCATTGATTATCAGCAAGAGTAACGCGGGCACAATCCATCTTACAGATGTCTTTAAACTCATCTCAACAATACCTTTTCACAATGGCCGGGTCGTCCGCGCCAGATGATGATGATATTTGGCTGGACCTACATCAAAGGTTAGCACACGCACTTACACGTTGCTGTCCAATGGCGGAAACACACATTCCGCGGGGAATCCAATATTTCTGATTAAATTCGGTCTTGAAACAGGTTGGTCCAGTGTGGACAGTAGCAACCGGTAGGCCCCGGTGCCCGGATGAATCCAGTCGAAATGCCCGGCGCCTTTCTGTATTTTTGTGGTGGCACCCGGCAGTTGCGATTGCGCGATTGGAACAATGGAATCACGATCCCCTCGCAACAGTATGGTGTTTGCTTGCAGGGGCTTACCCACAGGGTCGGCAGCCTCGTAAGCGGCCGTTTGCTGCTCGTAGGTACCGCCCATGAAGTCAATGGTTGCTGTCTGGCAGTCGTTCGTGCCACGGGAATAGCCGACGATATCGGTGATGGCGGCGAGTCCGATGACAGCCGCAATATTCGTATATTCGGACGCCGCCAGCAGCGCCAGCTGACCGCCCGCGGAGTGGCCCATCAATACCATCCGGTCCAGGTCCAGCGGGTAATCCGTCAGGGTTGATGCAAACGCAATCCCCTGCCGTACGTCTTCAAAACTGCCCGGCCAGCCACCGCCCTGATCACCGGTTCGCCGGTACTCGAGCGACCAGACGGCATAACCCGCTTTCGCCAATGCGCTGCTCAGTGGAAACGTGTGCTGGATATCGTATTCATTCAGCCAGCAACCGCCATGGACGAGCACGACCAGCGGGTATTTCTGCACTATGCCGATGTTATCCGGTAACCACAGCAGGCCATATTGAAGACCGGGATTGTCATCGCCATAGACCATTTTTTCATTGGCCGGCACAAAATCGAGGGCGGTGACGCTAGCGTAGCTGACATTGCTTTTCACTGCTTCCTCACTGGATTGACCCGCCCGGGAACAGAGCAATAATAACAGCGTCAGGAAAATGGATATGCAGGTGTGTTTGTCCATGGTGGAAGCAGTATAGATGAATGCAGCTTCACGATGTCTTCACAATGCTCGGGTTAAACCCTCTCCGGAAAAGCCGGGTGCTCCCGGTCGGTCAGGTTGACAAGGATTGCGCCGCTGGACCTGGCCAGGTCCGCCGGTGTGATCAGGATTTCATGACCCCAGACACCCGTACCGACACCGAGCATGGCTTCCTGCAACAGCGTTACCTCCAGAAAGGCCCTGAAACCCTCAGGCTGCCACGAAAAAGGCGGGATCGAACCAATCACGTAACCAGTGGTTTCTTTGACGGCTTCAAAACTGGCCATCCTGATATCGCGGGAACCCGCCACCTTCTTCAGCAACCCGGAGACGATGTTCTGGTCACCGCCCACCATGACGAGTATGCGCTCGGCCGAATCGAGTTCAAAGATAAGCGTCTTGATCATCTGCCGCTCGCGGTAACCAAGTGCGTGCGCTACCGAGGCCGCGCCCTTGTCGATCAGGGATGAGAATTCCGCCTTCTCGTATGGGATACCGAGTTGATCGAGGTGTTCGTGAGCAGGCAGGTGCATGCCGGGCATTACCGGAGAGCGATGTCCGCCAGCGCCATTCTGCCAGCCAGTGCTTTGCAGGACATACCGGCTGAGATTGACACTTTACCCCCGCCCCGATGCATCAGTTTTTGTACAGGTCTTCGCGGCGGTCGCGGAAGAATCCCCAGGCGCTGCGGTGGGTCTTGAGAAAGTCGAGGTCAAAGGTGTGTACGAGCACCCCCTCTTCCTCAGAGCCGAAAGAAGCGACGAGATCACCGCGATGGTCGGCGATGAATGAATGGCCATAAAAATTTTGCGGGGCGCCGAGACCCTTCTCGATACCGGTGCGGTTGGCGGCCACGACCGGCACCACGTTTGAAACCGCGTGACCCTGCATCGCCCGGCGCCACGGCGCCGCCGTGTCCAGCGATATATCGTGCGGTTCAGAACCGATCGCGGTCGGAAACATCAGCACATCGGCGCCGAGCAACATCATTTGCCGTGCGCTTTCCGGGAACCACTGGTCCCAGCAGATACCCACGCCGATTTTGCCGTAAATGGTACTCCAGACTTTGAAGCCGGTGTTGCCGGGTCGGAAGTAATATTTTTCCTGGTAGCCGGGACCGTCTGGAATGTGGCTCTTGCGATAGACACCCATGATCTCACCGAGATGATCCAACATGACCACGCTGTTATAAGTGTGGTGACCATCGCGCTCGAAAATGGAAACCGGAATGGCGACTTTCAGTGCTTTCGCCACCGGTTGGAGCTGCACGACGCACGGGTGAGAAGCCGCGGGGTGCGCGGTATCAAACCAGCGCTCGTCCTGCGTAGTGCAAAAATAAATACCCTCAAAAAGCTCAGAAGGGAGTATGACCTGGGCACCCTGTTGCGCCGCCTGCTCGATGAAGCCGATCGTTTTTCCAATGTTGTCATCCATGTCAGTGCCATAGGATGACTGTATCGCTGCGACGGTGATCTTTCCTTTTCCGTGTGTCATGGTCCTGTTCTTCTAATCGCCTGCAAAATGACCTGCAGTGCCGCCAAGCTGATCGCGCAGCGACGGCTGCTGCTGGGTGATACAGTGAAATGATCCGCCACCGGTCAACAGGTGGTTCGATGCAACGCCAACCACGCGCCGGCCTGCAAATAGTTTCTGCAGTGCCTTGACGGCCGCGCCGCCAAATGACTCATTGTAAACCGGCACGACCACAGACCCGTTACCGATGATGAAGTTCATATGCGACGCGGGCATCACCCTGCCGTCGTCATCAAGAATCCTGCCGGGTGACGGTATGCGTTGCACCACCAGGTCCATCGCACCTAAATCTTCCGCGATCGTGTCATATAACCCTGCATTCGGGTCGTCATCACCACTCGCCGACTGGCAAACCACCGTGTCCCGCGCCACAAAGCGGGCGAGGTTATCCACGTGGCCGTCGGTATGGTCATTTTGCATGCCCTTATCGAGCCAAAGCACGCGAGCGCTGTGAAAAGCGTCCGCGAGGAAACCCTCGGCCTTCGCCTGTGACCACCCTCGGTTGCGATTGGCATTCAGCACACACTGACGCGTTGTCAGAATCGCGCCCGCCCCGTTGTGCTCCAGCGCACCGCCTTCGAGAATAAAATCGAAGCGCCTGATCGCCGCACCTGCGGCCTGCGCCACGATGTCACCGACCATATCGTCACCGGCCAGCGTATACTTGCCACCCCAGCCGTTGTTGGCAAAACGCAGCGCGACGAGCGTGTTGGAATACGCGGCGAAAATCGGGCCGGTATCACGCAACCAGATGTCACCGAATTCCGCCGGAACAATTTCAGCTTGTCCAGCGAGGGCCCGGGTCGCCGTTGCAACGGCCTCGTCACCGCGTGCCAGTACCTTGACGACATCGCCGGCCGATAGCACCTTCACCATGGCGGCCACTTCAGCCCGCGCACCTTCAAGGTCGTTCCGCCACAGATCCGCATGCGACGGCCAGGCCGTCCAGATCGCCTCGTGACGGGCCCATTCAGCAGGTATGTAGAGATTCTCGCGCCTGTCGGACATACTCGACCCTGATCGTTTCCATGGGTTTGATAAGGGGCAGAATTATAGGCTGGCTTGAATTGGGAGACCAGCGGAAACGCCCACCCGGCGTTTGAACTTTCACTTCGCTTGAGTGCCACATAACGATTAGGTACCATCCCCATCGGTTTTAGTAAGAAGACAGCGAATCGGTCTATTGTCAAAATCAATCGCTGGTTTTGTGGAACTTAACTCAGAAAACGGGAATAACGTGAAAGCTTTTTGGATATCCATCGCATTTGCCATATTTTTCTGGTCGTCTGCCGCATCAGCCGAATACTGCATGGTAAGCCCGGAAAATAAAACTTCGTGTATCTACAAGATCAACCGCATACCCCATAACTCGCAGATCATCATTTCGTACACGCAACAGGGCTGGTCCATGATGATCGTGGTGTTCCGCGACGAATTCGCGATCATAGAAGGCGACTCGCGGGTCGAGACCAAGCATGGCGAAGAACAAACGATCAAGTATGTCTCAACGCGCCGGGACATGGTCAGCGGGAAGATGATGGAAGCGGCCCTCTACATGGTTACCGAACCGCAGTTGCGCGAATGGGCAAATGCCAGTGGAAAAATCCGTTTTTACCTGGCAGCGACCGCACTTAAAAAAGGCAAAGAAGTGGAAGTCGAAGTTGCAGCGAAAAATTTTGCCGATGTCGACGCCTACATTGCAGAGACAAAGACGGTGCTTGCAGACCTGTTTGAAGAAAAATGAAAAACCCGGCTTGATTTATCAAACCCGCCGCAGTCCGGAATTTAGTCATGACTTACCGGCCTTTGGATTTGCAATAAAACAGGAAAGCGGCCAGTGCATAACGGCTGCCCGGGAGTGAGTTCATCTCGTGATATTGAACACGAGTTTCAGCGGCAGGCCAGATTATGGCACCGTCGTTACAGGCGCAGGGATTTTCAACCAATAGGGTCATCCAATCGCATATACTTTGAGGATGTGAATCTGTTGCCTGTGAAGTTTTTGACCAATGATCTGTAAACCATTCAATTGTATATTCATACACATACCAAAAACGGCCGGCCGAAGCGTTGAAATGTTTTTTATGAATCAGCTGAATCTCGACCGGCAAAACGCGGATGACAGGCAGCAACTGCTCCTCGTCGACAATGATGACCCTGCAAAGGGCACGCGAAAGTTGTCCCACTTGAGTGCCGACGAATACGTCCGCTGTGGCCACATTTCGCAAGCGGAATTCGATCGTTGCTACAAGTTCAGCTTCGTGCGAAACCCGTGGTCACGACTGGTTTCAGAGTACCGGTACCGGGCATATCTGGCGCACAGGAATTTCAAGGATTTTGTGTTTAACAAACTTCCCAAACCGGGCTGGGACGACAAGTACCGCCACGTGATGCCGCAATCCAGCATGGTCTGCTCGGATGAGGGCCGACTGCTGGTGGACTTTGTCGGCAAATTTGAACGGTTGCAGCAGGATTTCAATCAAGTCTGTGCAGATCTTGGCATAGATGACCCGGCGCTGCCGCACGTTAACTCATCCGATAAAAAATCCCGGGAATTACGGCGTAGTTTGAAAAATTTCATTCACCGCAATGACGAAACCGGACTCAACACCTACGTTGAGTTTTACGATGATGAAACCAGGGAGTATGTCGCACAGCTTTACCGTAAAGACATCGAGATGTTCGATTACAGCTTTGCCGACGCGCTCCGGTCAGGGGCAAAGTAACCGGAAACTGACAAGTCCTTCGCGCAATTCCAGGTACCCGGTTGTGTGATAAAACCGGTCATTGCCGGCGCCAGTCGACGCCGGTTTTGTTTACTCGCAACACAGACCGTGAATACAGTCGCGCATGTCGGTACTGTGGATATAGTAATCGACCAACTGACCGCTAACCTTATCGATCCGAACGATGGTTGCGGGCGAAAACCCGGCAAAAATAGAGCCCTCATTGATAGCCAGTCCGCGCAGGTAGAGTGGTCTCGCGGTCGCTTTTCGTTGACGGCCGAAGAACGCGATACCCTTCTCCTTGAGCGCCCGGAGCACGCTCCTGAACACCAGCGTGTTGATGAAGGACATTTTCCTGATATTGATGGCACGGACCTGTCGACCGGTTCGAAGGTCGTACTCACGTACCACCGTGCGGCGCGTGTCATTGATATAGACGGCACCGGGTTCCTCGATGATGAGATTATGCGCGTGCTTCAGATTCTCATCCTGTATGACGATGCTGCCCTGGCTCAAATTGACCACCATATTTTTGGAATGAAACAGGGCGTAGACCTCGCCCCGGAACTCGCACACGGCATTTAAGTGCAGGTGTGACCGACCCCTGAAGGAATCATTGTCGAGAAAGTTCTGCCTGTTATCGATGGTTTTGTCGATTGGCAATGGCTCGATGTTCAACGCCTGCCGGAATGCGGGCATCTCCCGCGGCCAGTATGAGCTCTGCAACTGGCCGTCATCGAGGCTGTACTTGAGCGCCGCATCGACCGATGTGGATGACACCCAGATGGATGAATCAACCACCTGGGTCTCGTGCAGACCAATCATCAGTCCGTGGGTCAATTTGCGTTTAAAGTTCAGGTCGCGGTCAAAAACATTGATCGTATGATAGTCGGCGACATAGACCTCGTCGTTACGAACCCCGATCCCGCGGACGCCGCGCACATTGCCACGCGCGTTCGGATCATGGTCCAGGCGGGGTTCGCTGGGCGCGATGGGAACTTCCCGGACGATTTCCTTGCGCCCCCAGTCCAGTTTGTAAAGGCTGCCGCCTTTGCTTACCGGCGCAGCACGGATCACGGTGCCAAAGTAAATATTCAATTCTCGACCTTGTTATCGTTCTGATTTCGGTCTGCTAGTGTACTGCATCGTAATTAATGGCACATTCAGTCAGGCTGAAAATTCGGGAATTCCATGGCGCGGGAAACATCCAGACGGCATACTATGATGATCCACGAATCTGTGTTTCTTGACCGGAGTTCAACGTACCAGTGATCACCCATGGAATATAAAGAAAACTATTACCAATCGGCGGATGGGCTGAAACTCTACTACCGTGAATACGGCTTTGCTGACCAGGCCATCATCTGTCTGCCGGGCCTGTCACGCAACAGCAAGGACTTTCATCAACTGGCGCTGCACCTTGCGTCCCGCTACCGGGTCATTTGCCCGGACCTGAGGGGTCGCGGCCGGTCCCAGCATGATCCGAAAGGGAAAAATTACAATATCATCGTTTACACCCAGGATATAAAGCGCCTGATGGATGCGGCACAGCTGCAAAAACCCATCCTGATCGGCACTTCGCTGGGCGGCTTTATTTCCATGACCATGGCCTACCTGGTTCCCGAACGGTTGCGCGCCATCGTGCTCAACGATGCCGGTCCTGAGATCGATCCGGCCGGGGCCAAGCGCATCCTGGGCTATTCCCGCGAAGAGACTACCGTCCGGAACTGGGATGAAGCCATCGCGCGGGTCAGGGAGAACTATGGCCATGCCCTGCCAGGTGTGCCCGAGACGTTCTGGGCCGAATACACCCGGCAGTCCTACAGCGAAGGTGAAAACGGTATGCCGGTGGCCGATGTCGATCCAAAGGTTCTGACGTCACTCAAATCGACATACATGGCCGGCAAAATTTTGAAATTGCTTAATGCCGTGGGGTTGGTCAAAAAGGTCCGGGGTATTCCGGTGGACGAGTGGGAATCGTTCCGCGCCGTGACCATGCCCTGCCTGGTGATACGTGGCGCCATGTCCGACATTCTTGCGGAAACAACCGTTGAAAAAATGCGGGCCATCAAGAAAGACCTGGTGGTAGCGACGATTCCGCAAAGGGGTCACGCGCCGTTGCTGGATGAACCGGATTCACTGGCGGCCATCGACGGGTTTCTCGACAGCGTGTCGTAAACGGGAAAAGTATTCGACAGGTTTAACCACTGCCTGACGTCTTTTTACACGCCGTTTTCTGTAGAATGGAGAGATGCCTATGAAGCGAAGAGACCTGCTTGGCTTATGCCTCACATCAACCGCCGCGGCGTTCTTCGCCCCCCGTTTGTTTGCCGGCAGCGCATCAGCATCACTCTATGAAAACAGTATCATCATCGACGGACTTGGTTTTCCGGGCGGTCTTTCAAACGATGAAAACGGTTTGCTTTCCAGCACGGAACTCGAACAGGTCGGGCAATCGGGGCTCACTGCCGCTCATCTTACCGTCGGCGCGGTCGGCACGATGCCTCCGCTGCAGGCGTTTGAGAAAATTGTCCGGGACATCGCCAGGTGGGAACAACAGATCGAACAAAACCCGGATACCCTGACCCGCGTTCGCCAGGCCGGCGACATACGCGCGGCCAAGTCTGCGGGGCAAACAGGGCTGATTTACGGACTCCAGGACGGTGTCGCATTCGAGGATGACCCTGGCCGGCTTGAGGCCCTTCATCAATTGGGTATCCGTGTCATCCAGCCGACCTACAACCGGCGTAACCTGTTGGGTGACGGTTGCATGGAACCTGCCGATGCAGGACTGAGCCGGGCCGGACTCGATGCCATCGATCGCATGAATGCCCTCGGCATCATGGTGGACCTGAGCCATTGCGGCAGACAGACCGCCAGCGATGCCATCGCCGCCTCCAGCCGGCCCGTCAGTTTCACCCACACCGGATGTTATGCGCTTGCCGAACACCCGAGGCACCGCACCGACGAAGAAATACGGGCCGTTGCGCAAACCGGTGGAGTGGTCGGTATTTTCATCATGCCGTACCTCGCAAAAGGCAAACAGCCGACGGCGGCGGACGTCATCGCTCACATTGAACACGCGCTCGAAGTGGCTGGAGAAGATCACGTTTCGATCGGCACCGACGGTAACATTTCACCAACCGAATTAAGCCCCGAATTCATCGAGCAGTTCCGTAAAACGACGGCGGAGCGGAAACGTCTCGGCATTGCAGCCCCTTTTGAAACCGAGACCGGTTACCTGTTCGCCAATGACCTCAATACACCACGGCGTTTTGAAACGCTGGTTCAATTATTGCTGAACCGCGGCCACAGTGAGACCTGTGTCAGGAAAATCATGGGTGTCAACCTGATGCGAGTGTTCTCCGAGACCTGGAACACCTGATCCGGCAAAGCCTGCGTGTCCTGGCCTGTCGCTGGCCTTGTCTCGAAGGCCGCCGGCATGAACGCCCGGCGGCATTTAACCCGCAAATTGCACCAGCCGGTAGCGGGCCTCTCGATAAGCAAATGATTTGCTTGAATTAAAAGACATTATTTCAAATCAACCCCGCGGTACACTTTGTACCCGGCCCGCTACCTATCCCGGCCTGGCTTGTGCAGATACCACTGGACTTGGTCTTCCTTCAGGTCATAGCTACGGCTATGACCTTCAGTCCAGCTCGGCGCCCAGCGGCACCTGCCCGGCGCCACATTCCGAGATGCTGGTGCAATTTGCGGGTTAACCCCGATCGCCTGAGCTTCAGCCCTCGCTGTGCTGTCTGGACAAACGGTTCATCAACGGCAACACGGCAATGGCGATCGCTGTACAGATCAGCGCAGCCACACCCAGTTTGTTGAACAGGCTGGTGTAGATCGTCAGTGACTCAAGCGGATCGGTGATATTGCGTGGCACACTGGCATAGGTGGCGACAAGACCGCCGAGATACTGCGAGACACCGGAAGCCACAAAATACGCGCCCATCATGAATCCGCCCATGCGTGCGGGTACGTAGCGGGCGATCATCGCCAGGCCGAGGCCGCTGACCAGCAACTCACCCAGCGAGATGGCGCCGTAGCCCCACACCATCAACCACGAGGACACCTTGCCCGAACTGTCCGCCCAAAAGCCTGAAGCGCCGTAGATGAAGAAACCGGCGGCCACAAGCACGAAACCCAAAGCGAACTTGGCGGCTATTGAAAGATCCTTGTCAGCCTTGCCCGCCCTCGTGTAGGCCCAGGCCAATACCGGGCTGAGAATAAAAATCCAGATCGGGTTAAAGGCCTGGAACTGCGCCGGCGACCAGTCCCACAAGTGCACACCGAAAACAATGAAGGCCGGGTCGACGTTACGCAGCGCAAACAAAGCCAGTGAGGTTGACATCTGCTGGTAGAAAATAAAATAGAAAACCGTCTGCACCGTCAGCACCAGGGCCGCGATCAGACCCGCGCGTTCACTGCGCTCGCCCGTGCTTATCAGGTAGGCAAAGATGCCGATCACCACGACACCTGCGAGATACACAAAGGCGCGCGCGACCCCCTCGTTCTGGAGGATGTAGGCGGACACGAACACCGCGACAGCACTACCTGCCATTACCACGCCGAGCTTGCCCCAATTCAGCGGTTGCTCGTCCGGTTCCGAACCGATGTGATCCATGGCCCGGCGCATCAACCAGTAATTGGCCAAACCCAGCACCAGGCCGACCGCGCAGACCGCGAAGGCAATGTGCCAGCCGAGGCCGTTGCCATAGTGTTCATTGAAATAGTCCTTCAGCCATGGGGTCAGCAACTGCGAGATCATCGCGCCCAGGTTGACCGCCATGTAGTAAATGGTAAAAGCGCTGTCAATCCTGGAATCGTCACCCTCGTAGATCTTGCGTACCAGGTTACCGGCATTTGCCTTGAACAAGCCGTTGCCGACCACGATGACGCCCAGCGCACAAAACAGGAACCAGACACTCTGGCCGGGAATCACCATCAGGCTGTAACCAACAGACAGGATCACGGCACCGAGCAGCATCGTGCGGCGGGTGCCGAGGATCTTGTCACCGATCCAGCCGCCGATGGCCGGTGCCACGTAGATCAGGGCCGCGGCGGCACCCCATACCAGCGTGGCGCGTTCGTCGGGAAACTCCAGACGCTGCACCATGTAGTAGACAATCAGCGCCTGCATACCGTAGAAGCCAAAGCGCTCCCACATTTCGATGAGGAAAATCGTGCTGAACGAGCGGTTTTGCGAGCGGGTTGCGGCTATGTCATTCATGGCTTATCCAGTGATCAGTGATTCTATGTTTTTAACGCATCTTACGTTTTCGCCGTTCAACCATGAAGGTCCGGGCCTGCGCATTCCGGGGCAGGTCTATTTTGGAAACAGCAAAACAAACTGCGCCCTGATTTGCCAGCGTGACGCATCATCGGGCCGCACGGCATTGTAATAGGCGGCCAGTTGCAGGTTGACGGGCTGTTTTCCGAGTTTCATCACCTGGCCAATACCCAGGCCTAGCGGAACTGTCCATTTATCGCCACTTGCGGCTTCCCAATTGGCGGTGATAATGGGTGAAAAGCTCAAGTAACGGCCGGGTTTATCCGGAAAGTTGTAGTTGATGAAAGGCTGGATCAACATCTGGTTGACGTTGCTGCGCCCCTTGTTCTCGGAAACCGACCAGATGTTGTTGACCAAGGCGCCATAGACCCAGGCTTTTTGCATTTTCAGGAAGACGGCACCCGGCCCGATGCTCCAGGCGCCTTGCCCGAGTCGGTCGTCACTGGCCGTGTCCATCGAAAGAGCGGGGCCGATACCCCATATCCAGCCACCAGAACTGGGTTTTTTTGGTGAAAAAAACGCCGAAAACTGGATGTCGCCGATACCGTTCTCACGGCCCTGGCCGGGTGCGAACGCGGGTTGCGAGATCAACGGCACGATGGTGCGCGTGATCAGGTTCCAGTCGTCGTTGAGCGTGATCGGGTAGACCGGCTGGATGTTCAGAACCTGCTGATCTTTATCCAGGGGGCCCGTATCGAAATTCCAGTTCAACTGGAACGGCACACTGATCATGTTGGCGATGGGGTTTTGTGCCTTCCGCGCGAGGTCAGATGCATCGCTCTGGGCCATTGCAACATGACTCAGAGTAAATAACACGACGGCAATCAATATCAAAATCAATCGGGGCATGGTGTCTGCTCCTATACGTTACGACCATGGAATTTACGACAATGAAACACATCCCGTTCAAGGATGATTTCAATGCATTGTTTCTGCTGGATTTCCCGCTATGAGGAAGCGCCTTTTTTTACAGATCGCTTTGCTCATTTTTGCGTTCAATTCGCGACCTGATTTTATCAGGTTTCAGCAGTTCGTTTCGAGACATATTTGAAATGGCCGGTCCGTTGATTTCCGGAAAAACCAACGTCCCGGACTCAGTCCGGAACGCTAAAATTATTTCTGAAACCGATGTTTGTGATTGCGGCTGTTTCGATTTACACCTTCAGTGCCGCTTTCACCCTTGCCGGTGTCATTGGTAACTCGAAAAACCGCACGCCAGTCGCATCGTACACGGCATTGGCGATGACCGCACCCATCGTGACAATGGCGGGTTCGCCACCACCATGCGGCGCGGGATCGGCCGAGTCGATCAGGACTGTCTCGATTTCGGGCAACATGGAGAAAAGCGGCAGGTCGTAGCGGTCAAAATTGAGGTCCAGGATTTCACCGCCGCGGAAGTGCAACTCCTCACTAAGCGTATAACCCAGTCCCATCGTGATACAGCCTTCCATCTGGATCGTCGCACCCTCGGGATTCACGACCAATCCCATATCCTGCGCGCAAACAACGCGTTTTACCCTGATTTCCCCGCTCTTCCGGTTGACTTCGACCTCGGCCATGGTCGCCACCACGGTATCGGCATCTATACCGCAGGCCACACCCACACCGCGACCACTCGGCCCTGCTGCCGGTTTCCATCCAAACTTGTCAGCGGCGGCCTTGAGGGCCCCGATATACTTCGGATGGCGGCAGTTTCGCAAGCGGAACTCCAACGGGTCGACGCCGGCCCTTGCAGCCATGATGTCGATCTGTTGTTCGAGGGCAAACATGTTCGTGTTGGCACCCGGCGCACGCCACGCCCCGGTTGCGAAAGGATGCGATCCGGGCGGACCGGTCCATCTCCTGCTGTGCGCCATTGTGCGGTGATTCGGGATGTCGTAGGGCTGTGCACTGCCGCGCGCGCCGGCGAAATAGACACGGTAGTCCCAAAAGACCGGTGTGCCGGTGTCGCTCAACCCGGAGCGTATCTTGACAATGGCCGCCGGGCGGTAAGTATCCCAGAAGAACTCGTCCTCGCGGGTCCAGAAAACCTGTACCGGTCTGCCGGCGATCCGCGCCAGCCTCGCGGCCTGCTCACCCTGGTCACTGGGTCCCTTGCCGCCAAAACCACCGCCGACAAACGGGGTAATAACCCGGACCTTGTCTTCTGCCAGACCCAAGGTCGAAACCAGTTGCCGCTTCAGACCGAACGGACTCTGGGTGGATGCCCAAACCGTCATCCTGCCGTCTTCGAAATTCGCGAGCGCCGCGTGCGGTTCCATGGGTGCGTGCGCTACGTAAGCGTTGAGATAGGTTTCGTCAAAAACTTCCGCCGCCATGCGCTCGCCTTCGGACAGGTCGCCACCGGCGGCTACCTCTTCACCGGCGGGTGCGACGCTCATCAGGTGGTCGTAAATATTCCGCTCATCGATTGTTGTTTCGGGCCGGGAATAGTCGGGTTTGAGCAGTGCTATCGCTCGGTCGGCTACCTCGCGCTTTTCGTGCAGAACCGCGATGAGGTCATCGTCCCGAATGACCCGAACACCCTCGATGGCTTCTGCGGCGGAAGTCTCGAGCCTGTCGAGCTTCGCGTCATGTGACGGTGGACGGAGGATACGTGCGTAGAGCATTCCCGGCAGTTTGATATCCGCTGTGTACTGCGCCTTGCCCGTCACTTTTTCCAGCGAGTCGCGGCGTTTCAGGGGCGTTCCCATGACCTTGTAGTCGGCCGCCGGCTTGACCGGGCTGGGTGTTTTCATATCACGCAGGATTGCCCTGCCCTTGGTCAACGCAGCGTAGGACACGCGATTGTCCGGCTTGGACGTGTCGTATACCACGCCATCGCTGACGGCCAGTTGTTCCACCGGCAGCTTCAACTGCTCGCCGGCGAGTTCCAACAGGACGCCCCGGGCCTGGGCTCCGGCAGCGCGCAGTTCAGGACCGAATACCCGGGTCGTGAGTGAACCCCAGGTGCCCTGGTCAAACGGACAACGGTCGGTATCACCCATGACCATATCGATCATCCCGACCGAAACGTCAAGTTCATCGGCCAGCATTTGCGGCAGTGACGTGATAACCCCCTGCCCCATTTCTATCTTGCCGGTAAAGCAGGTTACCCGCCCGTCCTCGGCAATCCGCAGGTAAGCATTAAACCCCGGTTCAACCGGGCCGGCAGCGCCTGGTTCAGCCAGCGAGAATCGTGGCTGGGTCGTAAACAGGACAACCACACCGCCACCCACGCTTTTCAGGAAACTGCGCCGGCTGAACCTGCCCGAATCTTTTATAAGATCGTCTTCTATCAGATCATCTTCGTACATGACTTATTCCGCTTAAGGCTTGTGGGCTGCGGCGACCGAACGGACCGCTTCCAATATGCGCTTATGCGCACCACACCGGCAAAGATTGCTGTCAAGTCCGGCGATAATGTCCGCCTCACTCGCCGCTGGATTTTTTGAAAGGAGACTGGCGGCCGTTATAATCATCCCCGGTGTACAGTAACCGCACTGCAGGGCGTCGTGTTCCACGAAAGCCTGTTGCACAGCATGCAGTTCATCACCGTTGGCAAGACCTTCGATGGTCGTGACCTTTTTGTTCGCGATATCGGAAATGTCGAGCAGGCAGGAACGCTGGGCGACGCCATCGATCAACACGGAGCAGGCGCCGCATAACCCCTCGCCGCAACCGAACTTGGTGCCGGTCAGGTTAAAATCCCCGCGCAGCACCCATAACAGGGAGCGTCCCGAGCCGGCGTCCATCTCTACCGGTTTGCCGTTGAGTGTAAATTGAACCAGTTCTTTCATAATGATTCCCTCTCTTACGCTGCCATTATATCCGACTATCAATGCGCTGTATTTCTTCCGATGCACAGCAGAGGCATTTGCTTGAATTGAGACCGGAACACGTTCGTATGGGGACCTGCAGGCCATACTACCATCCCGGAAATGCGCGTAAAGAAGCCAGCAAGTAATACGCAATCAAGCGGCCCATTTTATTGTCATCACGCAATTTAGCTGTAGTGGCCATGTGAAAATGTGAAACTGTACAAGCAGGGAACGGCACTCTATCCTTTTTAATAAGAAAACCGGTTTGATGACACAGCCGGTTTTGCACATTGAGAAAGCGAGGGCGTTTGCCATGAAACATTATCTTCAACTTATTTTCCTGATACTACTGGTCCCCGGTTTTGTAGCCTGCAATGACTCGGGCGGCGAAGATTCGCAAACCGCCTCCCAAAAGCCTCGGTCCGCCGCTGCGCTGTTCGACAGTGATATGAGTAAACGCGGATGTGAGATTCTTACGGCCGATCTGGTATCAGCAACTTTTGATGTTCCTGCCGATGCCCTGCGGCAAATGAAAATCATGGGCTGCCGCTACGACTGGTCGGATGACGGGCAGACGCTCGGGTCAGGGATAACGATGCTTCGTGCCCACAAAAGCGAAGCGGGCGCTGCTGAATGGTTTGCAAATGCAACCAGGAACCGGACCGCCAAAGAGATGCAACAGGAGATGGACGAGATTTCCGGGCGACTCGATGAATCCGAGCAATTGGACACCGATTTGAAGAAATCCACGGCAAAAAACCTGTTGTCGATGGTCGACAGTGAAGCGGTTAGTTTTGAAGACGTTGAAGGCGTCGGAGACGATGCGCGGGTAAATGACGGCGGCACGGTTTATGTTCGCGTGGGAAACCTCACTTTTATGGTCTCGGCCTATAAGGGCCCCAAGGAGCCGAAGCCTGATATGCAAGGCGTGGACCTGAATCAAATGGTGGCGATTGCAAAAGAGAGCGCCGCCAAGTGGGCCATCGAGACCGCGCCGCAACGCAAAAAGGACGGCATCCGCCTGGCCAGGGCCATCGTTGATAATCTTTAGACCACCCGGCAGCTGGGTCAGTCAGCGGTTGAAAATTCTAGTTTTCCTCTGCCATGCTTTTTATATTGAAAGAAACGGTGTATTCGACCGGCCCATCCATGTAGGTCGGACGCACATCTTCGACGATCGACACTGAACCTTTTTTCGCTTTACCCGGGTTACACATCGCGCAGGTGCTTACATGGATAACATACTCGGTGACTCCAGCCTGAATGAGCTGTTTTGTCACGCGGTGCGAAGTCAGCGCATCTTCTCTTAACCTGGCAATGATTTCAGGATTCCCGATAAGGGCATTTGCGATTGCGTGACCATCAGCAACGTTGGTCACCGGTCCTTTATCATGCTCCCCGGTTTCGCAGAGGGCATAGGCCGGGACAAAACCCAGCCAAAGCAGCGCCATTAAAACAACACATTTATTCAGCCTGATCATACTGATCGCTATTTCTTGAGCAAAAGCACTAATCCGAGCACAAAACAGGCCGCGCCACCAATGTAAAGCCACATCACCTTGTCGGTCGGCGAACCCGTTACAGTTTCATTCAACTGTGAGCCAAGGGAATCGGACATGTCATAACCCCAAAAGGCGAGACCAACGCCGATAACCACTAAAACGATACCAATATATCTCATTCTTATCTCCTTAAAGATTCTTAGTTTCCAGAAAGACTAGTACGCTTCAGAATACAGGTAAATAAAGCCCTATTGCCAGTCATCGCGGACATTAGATAATGATCAGATGCATAGACTCTTGCATATAGTTGGAGTCAAATGTATCCGGTCCTAATTTCTTTCTGAAAAAAAGTTAAGTGCTTTTGTTGAAGAAAGCCACCGATATCGACGTCAAACGACTTGTGCTGTTATCCGGTCGCGGTGAAAGAAGAAACCCGGTGCTGCGAACGCATCGTCATGGAAGCAGGTGTTGAATGGACCGTGGTGCCTGCCAGTTGGTTTCATTAGAACTTCACGAATCGCTGCTTCAGGTATTTGGAAGTTGGCAGCACGAAAAAAATGTGACGACCCTCATGGACATAGCCATCGTACATACTGATCAGGCAGATTCAGATGGCACCATCATTTTGACATTTGATAGCTGTACTTCCGGCGCAGTCATATACGACATTCCCTCCATCAACCGCTAGGCAATCGTACCGATTCAGCGTGTTGCTAACGACAATGTCGAGACCTGTGAGGCGCTCCAGGGAAATAAACAATATATTGTTCAAGTGAAAATCTTTCGACTGGCTTATTCGGGATAAGCCAGCCGCTTTTGATCTGCCACTCGCTTGCGGCCCATAATAAACTTATCATGATGGGTAGGCTGAAGAGGACACGAAATAAGAATGATTCCGTTGTCACGTCGATTTTTTCAAACATTATTTTTGCTAGCTGCCTTTTGCTTTCAGGCACCTGTATATGCACAGGAGGCAGAATCAATTGACTATTTGAACCTGGCCAGGGGCGTGGTGCCTATTGCTGTAGAAGGTATGGGCAATGACCTGAAAGTAGGGATGGAACAGGCATTGATGGCCATTGACGGCAACGACATCGGCTTTTCTGTAACCCCGAAACCCGGGCCTGCAGAGACCGAAATCGTCTTCGTCTATCAATTGCCGGCAAACACGACCTTCGAGGCTTTTGCAGTTCCCGGTGTGTTTGAAACTCCAAGTCCATATCAGACATTTTTCAAAAACGTCACCATTGCCGGTTCGGGCGAGAGCGCTGACGGACCCTATGAAACCCTGGCCACATCAACACTTTCGACGCACTCAAAAGCAGGAGAAGAGACTGCATTTGACGCCAGCGTTGTGAAGCCGGTGAAGTGGTTGCGGATATCCCTGCAGGGCGGCATAGATATTCAGCGCGACAAGACGTTCTTTGAATTCAGTGAAATCAGCGGCTACGGTTCACAGGAAAGCACGCCATTGGCAGAAGGATTCAACGGCAAATGGAAGGGTAAAGGCGTCATACTGGAACTCAAACAGGACGGCAGGCAAGTGAGCGGTTGTTATGACCGGGAAGGTGAGCTTGAGGGTACTGTTTCAGGGAATGTTTTAATAGCAACGGGTAAAACACTGACAGCGGGAATTCCGAGCGCATTCGTGCTTATCGTTGATAACAATAATGAAATCATTGGCGTGCGCTCTACCAACGGAGCCCCCTTCAAACTTTATTCGGGTGATGCAAATCCGGATCTTGTAACCCAGTGTTCAAAGGATGCAGTAACGGTCGTCGGCTGTGGTTCGATCATTCATGGTATAAATTTCGACTACGATTCCGCGGTGATCAAGGAAGAATCGAAGCCATTGATAGCGCTTCTTGCAAAAAACCTGGCCAGCGAGGCTGCGGTCCGGGTAACCGTCATCGGTCACACCTCCAGCGAAGGTTCAGATGCCTACAATGAAAAACTATCCCAACAACGCGCCCAATCCGTTGTAGCAGCCCTGATTGAGGATGGTCTCAACGATGCCCAGTTGTCCGCCGTCGGGCAAGGGGAGAAAATGCCCATCGCCGACAATGCCACAGAAGCGGGAAGATCGCTCAATCGCCGAGTGGAAATAAACTGTGGTGAATAGATGCAAAACCCGACTTGCTCTTTTGGCTCGAGGAGGATCTGCAGACTTTTTTTAATACGTCTGAATGCAGGCGGCTTCATCAGGCACAGGTGGTGTATACGCGTCTTAGCCCGGATAATTCACCAGTGCTCCGGAATTTGCTTTGTCACTGGCGAATTCGAAGTCAGATGCGTTGCAAAACCGGATAGGACAAACTGTAATTTTTGAAAAAGGCTAAAATCACCTGTATCACCATGAAATAAAGAGATATTTGTCATTTATTCATCCGCCTTAATGAAATATTCGGGTTAGTTCCCGGAAACCTGTTGACTGGCTCGAGTTAATTTCCAGGGCACATTCAATATGCGGTCGTTTTGGGGCAGAGCCAAATCCATCAGCCTGGATACGCCAATACGGCGGCTCGCTCCCCCTGCCAACTCTGCTCATCCGCAAGCGCAAGCGCCTCGAGGTCAGCAGGCCTGGCGTTATCGTCATCCACCCACAAACGCAGCAAATCACTGCCGTTGATCAGGTCAATGGCCAGCTGATCGCGTTCGTACTCGTAGGCAAAATCACGCCACAAGTCGTATTCAGGCCTGATCCTGCGCAGTGCCTTGAACGCCAGCGCCATCAGGCGCCAGGGCTTGAACGCCAGGTGATCGTAGGCGGCGTCTTCGACATGAATCTGTATCCCGGCGCAAAGCTGTCCCTGGTGCTTATGAAAAGTCGGCTCAAACCAGCATTCGCGCAAGCGACAACCCTGCATCCAGCGGGGCGCGATTTGCTCCATGGCAGTGAGCAGTTGACGGGTATCAATATCCGGCGCACCAAAAAGCTCCAGCGGACGGGTCGTGCCCCGCCCTTCGGAGAGCGTCGTACCCTCCAGCATCACGCTACCGGCGTAGCAACGCGCCATCCATGGGTTGGGCGCGTTGGGGCTGGGGTTGATCCAGTTACGATCATGCAACGGCCAGCCAAAACCCGGGGCGGCATACATCTGCCAGTCGTTCATGTTGACCACGTCGTAATCCACGTCGAGATTCAGGGTGTTGATAAACCAGTGGCCCATCTCACCCATGGTCAGACCGTGCCGCATCGGCATCGGGCCGGCGCCGACAAAACTCTCCCAGCCGGGACGCAGCAACAGGCCTTCCACCGGGCGACCGGCGGGATTGGGTCTGTCCAGCAGGATCACCTGCTTGTTGTGGTGCGCCGCGGCTTCAAGCATGTATCTCAGCGTCGTGATAAACGTGTAAATGCGGCAGCCGAGGTCCTGCAGGTCCACCAGCAATACGTCAAAACAATCCATCATCTCCGCGCTCGGACGACGCACCTCGCCATACAGACTGAAGACCGGGATGCCGTGAACCGGATCGCGAAAATCCTCCGACTCAATCATGTTGTCCTGCTTGTCACCCCTCAATCCGTGCTGTGGCCCAAAGGCGGCAACGAGATCGATATCATCCAGTGTGGCCAGCGCATCCATCGAATGCACCAGTTTGCGGGTCACGGATGCGGGATGGGCCAGCAGCGCAACCCGGCGTCCCCGCAAAGGTTTGCGCAACCCGGGTTCTTCCAGCAAACGGTCAATTCCAAATTTCATCGGGATATTTCAGTTGTGTTATCGGAACGCTCTAGGCTACATCAGCTTTCGCAAAACGGGAAGCGCGGGGAAGCTGGCGTTGCGGTAGTCTGAAGGAGGTCCCGGCCTGCGCCGGGATGACGGTGGCACTCTGTAGAACGGTGCTGTTGTTTTAAGGAACTCCGAACTGTCGTTTGTAAAGACTTGCAAGAAAAGCACGGTGCAAACAACAACCACCGCAATCCCGGCGCAGGCCGGGACCTCCTTCGAACTGCCATAGCGCTAAATCAACCCGCTCCCCCACAACCGCCCCACCAACAACAAGCACCGCCATCCCGGCGCAGGCCGGGACCTCCTTCGAACTGCCATAGCGCTAAATCAACCCGCTCCCCCACAACCGCCCTACCAACAACAAGCACCGTCATCCCGGCGCAGGCCGGGACCTCCTTCTAACTGCCATAGCGCTAAATCAACCCGCTCCCCCCCACAACCGCCCCACCAACAACAACCACCGTCAACCCGGCGCAGGCCGGGACCTCCTTCTAACTGCCATAGCGCTAAATCAACCCGCTCCCCCCACAACCGCCCCACCAACAACAACCACCGTCATCCCGGCGCAGGCCGGGACCTCCGTGAGCATGCAGAGCGCAAACAAGAACCATTAAAGCGCTAGAAAAATCATTTAAGTGAAAGGCGCAGTTTTGGCAGCGAAGCTGTGAGGAGAAGGTTCTGACCCGAGCGGTGGGCTCAGCGACCATTTTTAGTGTTTTCCAGCAAATTTTCCTGAATATTTCATCCGGCGTGGTTGACCCAGGTGGTCTGACGGACAAGAATCAAAACATGAAAGCGCATTCCGATATCGAAATTAACGGCAGGACCTACCGCAAGGGCATGCCGATCCCCGGCTACTGGATCTACGTTTTTTTCCTGGTCCACATGCTTGCATTTGGGCTCTCGGGCTTTTTCATGGCGTATACGGATGACGGCCCGGGGCTCAGTTTTCTGTATATGCATGGCGGCTTCGCCATCTTTGTGTACTTGATTTTTTACCTGGCTATTTTTGGTGTTGATGAGGTCAAGTGGATGTTTATCAACGCGGGCCTTGGACTGTTCGGTATCTACTCGCAGATCAACCTGATCCTGGCGTTTTTTGGCAAGCAGGCGAGCGATTACCCCTGGAAAGTACACTTGATCCCTTTCCTGTATTACATTTTGTACACTTTTCTTCTCTACCAGTTGGTTCTGGACATAACCGGCGCGCGGGACAACCCGAAAAGAAAGAGCCTGGTTGAAGGGTTCTACGTGGTGATATCGCTTTCGATTTACGCGGCAATTTATCTGTTTGAATAATGACGTTCAGGATTTGAGCCAGCTGACAGGTTCCGGACTTCAAGATAAATCGCACACTGCCAATTTATGACCTTGCCGGCACAGCTCTAGCCCGCATGTCGCACCAGTATCCCGGAGACTGGCGCAGGTCAGGTGCGGTTGGGTGCAGGGCTGGAGTGAGGATCATAGCCATAGCTATGGTCCGAGGGAAGCTCAAGTCCAGGCGTGCCTGAACAAGCCAGGGCCGGGATAGGTACCGGGCCGGGTACAAAGTGTACCCTGGGATTCATCAACAAAAATTCCATTTAGGTCAATCGATTCAATTAGATATGGTGAGGCCCGATGCCGACTGGTGCAATATACAGGCTAGTATCCGTAAGGGTTTCCAGTCGGCAGTCCGGCCATTTGCCAGGCTTCTATTCCTCCCCTGTACCAGAGGACCTGTGAGTAGCCGAGGTTAATGGCGCGCAAGGCCGCGTTATACGACATCCAGCACTGGGGACTCTGACAGTAAAACAGGATGGGCTGGGCTTTGTTGCCGTTCGTTGCCTGTTGCAGGAACTTGCCAAATTCCTGTTGCGTCTGGTCATTGAAGCTACCAGGCTGAGAGGCGGGAGCGGCAGCCACCGCGCCGGGCAAGATGGCATTGCCCCCCAGGACGTCGAAAATCAAGATGCCCTGCGGGTTCTTTTGCAGGGTCATAAATAGCGCCTCGGTGGTGACCACCAGGCCACCGGGAATGCGGGTGGGGGTGGGGCCATGCATGGGCCCGCTGTGAAGCTCGCGGACCGGTTCGATACCGAAGTCCTGTTCCTCCATTTGCGTTACCCGGGCGAAGTTTCCCGGTGCCTGGCCATTGTTGCCTTCCTGGCCATACGCACCATTACCCTGGTTGCCGCCATACTGACCGTAAAGCTGGTCCTGAGTCTTGCCATTGTATCTCCCCTGGCCGTAGGGAGCGTTGCCCTGGTTACCGCCGTAGGGTTGGTTTTGACCGTAACCCTGGTTCTGAACCTGGCCATTGTTCTCCCCCTGGCTGTAAGAAGCGCTGCCCCGGTTACCGCCATAGGGTTGATTCTGACCGTAGGGGGGTTGGTCCTGACTATAATCCTGGTTCTGATTCTGGCCATTGTTTCCCCCCTGGTAGTACGGAGCGTTGCCCTGATTCCCGCCGTAGGGTTGATTCTGACCGTAAACCCCGGTTCTGATTACCATAGGGGTTCTGTTGCTGTCCGTTACCGGCGTTCCCCTGGTAGCCACCCTGCTGCGCCCTGCTGATCGCCGTAACGGTCCTGGGCCAAGAGCGGATGGGCGGCTACAAGCATCAACGCGCTGCTGATCATTAAACCAAACAGTTTCTTGTTCATCGGGTTCTCCTTAATTGCTGACCGTCGAGACCGGTGGCCAGGGCGGGATTAAACGAGGTATCGTCGGTCAAGACGTAGGTGCCGTCTGATAACCGCCAGGCGTTCTGGAAGGAATTATCCAGCTCGATGACGCCACCCACTGTGTACGGATCGGCATACTCGTTGGCATCGCGGATGCCGCTGATGATTTCGTTCTGACCGCGATTGTCGCTGGCGTTTTTGCGGTCCCAGTAATCATTTTGAATTTTGTGTATTTCATCATTGGTCCGGATCGAGATCCCAATACGTTCCGAAACGCCGCGGTTGACGATACCGTTGATGCGGGCGTTGTGGTCGGCCATCAACTGCGCGTACGCCGGATTCGCCTTGATCGAACGCGCAAATACATCTGCGAACTTGAGATTCAACGAACCCGCCGGCGCCCTGACGGCGAAACCCATGAGCGTGGCAATGGTCGCCGCCCGTTGCATCTGCCCGCCCATACCGCCGGGCATGACCAGCGGCGCCACGATGAACGAGACATGGATGGATTCACGCATGTCGACGCCATTGAGCGTATAAGCAATCAAGACCTTGCCGCCGGCAAATATGTTGCGATTTTCGCCCATTGCCTGCGGTCCTGAATTTTGATCGATGAAGTTTTGCACTTCGCGGAGTTCGTTGGCCGGCAAATCACGGTAGTCGAGCACCCGCGCACCGGGGCGGTGACGCAGGGCATAGTCCACCACGAACGAACGCGCATCGTTGACCTGCACGTTGGGACAGCCACCACGTGCTTCCGGGGGGATCGGGAAATTGTCGCCGTTCCAGACCTCTTCGGCCAAAATTTCAACCGCTTGCATACCATCGGGCGACACCGCTTTCCAACTGGTATGAGGGTTGTGTTCTCCACAAGGCGGTGTGTTTTGCATCCACACCACGCCGCCGGACGCCGACCAGCCGACCGGGGCCAGTATCGAGGAGGCGACCATGGGGCGGCCGAAGCCACCCGGGTCGATAACCGTGGCAGGGGCGAGGTGCATGCTGCCGGAAGGGAGTGATCTGTTTGTGTTCGGGCTGTTCCGGGTCAAGTCGTTTGTGTACGGCTCGTCGGTTTCGGAACATGCCGCAAGGCAGGCCAGAAGCAGTAATATTAAGAGCGTTTTCATTTCGAACATTTTAAAGCTCCACTTTTATGTACCTTTCAGCCGTTAAAAGTTTTGTTGATCGAACCTTGGGTCTTTTGAGCTTCTAATTTTTGCCATTCGAGGAGTGGCTTTGACCAAGTGCCAGAAGCCACTCCTGCATTCTCACTACTGATTGTGTGGGGTAGGTATCCACACTTTCCCTCACAGTTTTCCCAATGCGAAGTTAACAGGAAGCGGCTAATTGGTGATCTCAGTTTTCTTGTTCCCGGGTTTTTTGATCACCACCAATGTTGCTCGTCAAAAGGGCTACCGGGGGCCAAATGGTAAAAAGTAATCGAGAAGCTGAACGCACACGCCTTAGCAGTTTCATCCGCCCCGGAGCCCCGCCCGATGGAAGTTGAAACACCGGTCCGGAGTCCAAAACTATATCTGCTCTCACATAAATGGCAGTCGTTTCGTTCCGTAACTAGGGCACCCGTATCCGACAACCAATACGTTGGCACCGGTGACCAAAATGCAGATACACCACCACCTCCGCCGATTTGACCTATCTTATTTTCAAAGCTTTTAGAGACAGATCCGCCAACAGCGGCCGATACAAAATAGCCCTGGTAGTGTTCCGGCATTGGCGTGTTCCAGATTGCGGATGCCCCAACAATTGCCACAGTTACACCACCACCGAGAAGAGCGTCATCGGGTAGCCCTGACGGGATGGAAGCGGAAGGTCCAAAATACAAGTAATTTGCCCGTTGTTTGCTTTCTTGGCTTATAAATTTCAGCTTTTCCAAACCACCGGTAAAACCTATACCCCAGGCATTCAAATCCGCACTAACAACGCCAAAAACAGGGACGAATTTCGCATCGGGACCACGTGCCTTGCTGGTCAATATTCGTTTAATCCCAAACCAACCAGCTGCAATCTCCTCCGGACCGTTTAGATATCCAATATGCAATCCGGTGATAAGGAAGGAGGCAATGCTAAGCGAGACTACAACGTTTGCAATCGAATACTCATTCTGGCCGCCAGGATCAAAACGGTTGACTGGATCACCTGCCGTATAGGCATAACGATTGAAGGTTACCGGCCTCAGCGGGTCGGGGGGCGCCGAATCCATCGTTAAAAACCTGGTGCTGACCGGGTCATACCATCGACTGCGCATAAAAATGAAACCAGTCGCCTCGTCAGTAAATGCATTGGCGAAACCAATCCGGCCCAGCGCGCTCGCGCCTTCAGTAATTCGTCCATAGGCATCGTATTGGATTCTCGTGAATATACCGCTCGTAACAACACCAATCACAGAACCGGCATGGTCACGCATGAGGTAACTAATCTCACCGTTTGAATCTATGGAATGGGTAACAAACAAACCATCGTTAAAATAACGTCGAATCAAGTCACCGCTTGCGTTGGTCTCTTCCAAAAGCATCGGCATAGCAGGATTCGAGCGGTCCCAGACAAACAAGGTTTCTTCACCATTTTGAAGGCGGGAGCGCAACAGACCGTCATGATGGTACTTGTACTCTACAACAAATACTTCGTCGCCAATTCGCTCCACCATCATCAATCGATCTTGCGAATCATAAGTATACGTGTCCCGAACAGACCCTCGATTTGCCGTTACCAAATTGCCATTCGCGTCCCAACCAAATTGAGTCACCCCATTGCTAACCAGACGATCATTTGCGTCGTACAAGAACTGTTCGTCAAGTCCATCGGTCGTCCGGGAGCTTAGATTGCCGTTCAAGTCATAGCCGTAGTCAACTGAACGAACGACCGCGCCATTCTCGCTCATTGTTTCATTTGTCAGGCGACCGGCCAGGTCGTATTCATATGCCGTGACCAGCGAACCCAAGCTTTGAATTTCGGAAATTCGACCTTCATCGTCGAAAGCGTAGTCCAATTGCTCAAGTAAGTTGGACTCCAGTGTATAGCCGAGGCTCAGCGCTTGTCCGGCGCCATCGTAAGTGTGTGCTGCCGAGAAACCTTCAGGAAGAGAAATTGATACCGGTATTCCCAGTTGGTTCCTTACGAAAGTGCTGGTTTGCCCGGCATACATTGTGGACGACACGCGTGTAGCTATGTTGTAGTTCGATGTTGTTTCTCCATTCGGGGTACGGATCGAATTGATCCTGCCGGACGAATCATGGCCGTACTGAGTATCACGTCCATTGGCATCTTGCCACCGGGTTATTCTGCCAACGCCATTGAATGAGATCTGGACATTTTCGTCATCGGACAGAACGGACGTTATGCGACCCCGCTCGTCGTATCCGTAGGTTTGTGTTAGCCCGTCTGCCGACCGCACCATTTTCTTCGCCAGGTCATCATAGGAAAGGGAAATGACGGTGCCGTCAAATTTCTCGGACAGTGTAATTCTGCCGATGTCGTCATAGGTCAGCCTTCTCTGTTGGCCTTGAGGAAGGGTATGCGATAACAACCTTCCCAAAGCATCATGCTGATACCGGAGAACGCTGCCGGTTGGCAACCGGGTGCTTTTTAAAAACCCGAACGAATCGTATTCGAAGTTAAAGTCTGCGCCAGTTATGCTTTGTGTTTCCGTCAGGAGACTGCGACTATCGTACGTATAACTCCATTGCTCTCCAAAGCTTCCCTGGGATTGAATCACCCGGCCGGCATCATCGTACTGAGTTTGGCGGGGTATGCCATCCGGACCAGTTAACTCCGTCACTCTATCCAATTCATCGTACATATATTGAACGTCATATCCCGAGCTGTCTGTTTGGCGAATAATTTTGCCTTCAATATCGTATTCGATCATTCGCTCACCCGCATCGGGGCGAACCGTTTGTATGCGTCGTCCTACCAAGTCATACGCATGTTGCCGGGTATTGCCGGCTTCATCGACCTCCTCTACCAATAAACTGCGACTATTCCACTGTTTGCTTAGAGACCCGGATTCGGGTAATTGCGATTGGATTTCATTTCCGATCGCATCGTACTCGTAAGAGATGTTGTTGAAACCATATGCACCAACATTGATTACGCGGCCCTCCGCATCGTAGTCAACGTCCAGCGTCACCACACCTGCAGAGGATTGACTCGTAACCTGACCAAGATCATTCCGAGTTGCGTCCCAGCTATTACCCTGGCTGTTTGTACTGCCGATTAACTGGTCGTTTCCATCGAATGAAGCTGTCGAAGGCGAATCCTGACCCGGTAGAATTTCAGAAACCTGATTTTGATTGGCGTCATATGCGATCTGCCATAGTGCGACCGACTCACCTGAATCATTCGTCAGTTTTTGTCTCATCTCCACCACGTTGCCCAGGCCGTTCACCAGGTAGTCCTGTGTGGCGCCCGATGGATCAGTTCTGCTTTTCAGATAACCGGACGCATCGTATTCGAGCGTAGTGACATTGCCCAGTGCGTCACTGCTTTGCGTGAGGTTGCCTTTTGCATCGTAAACAAACTCTTGTGAGTTACCGAGCGGGTCCGTTTCCCGAATGAGGTTTCCACGTGAATCGTAATCGAACAGCGTTACCGCACCCGTTGGATCTGTCAACTTGGTTTGCAAGCTTCTGTCGTTATATTCTGCGGTCCGTATGCCACCCATTGGGTCAGTGAAACGAGTTTGATTGCCAAAGGCATCATATTCTGACTGCCATACGTTTCCGGCGGGATCGGTATGCTGGGTTTGATTACCCGCGGAGTCGTACTCATAGCTCCTTTCGTTCCCCAGCGCATCGGTTTCCCTAATGATATTGCCAGCTTCATCGTAGTCGAGAGTCGTTGGTGCTCCGATCCGATCAAAAACAGTCTCCTGTTTTCCATCAATATCGTGGATGTAATTTATTTCCTTACCATCGGCATCAGTAGTTTTGATGAGTCTCCCACTCGAGTCATATTCATTTCGGATAAACGATACGCCTTCACCACCTGTCATTTCGATCAGTCCATGATGGCGATCGTACTTAAATGTTGTCGGATTTCCATTGCGATCGGTGTGGAGTGTCAGGTCGCCATTCGCATCGTATCGGTAGCGAAGTTGATTACCAACCGGATCATCAATTGCGATAATTCTATTGGAGTCATCGCGCTCGAAAAGAACGGACTCGCCACTTGAGTGAATAATCCCGCTATCGGAGAATGTTATCGTATTACCGTTTTGCTCTTCGATTTTTTCCACACCATTTTTAACGCTAATTGTGAATTTGACTCCGTCCTGAGAAGTGTATTTAAAGCGGTCCGGATCAAACACCGACAACGCATCGTCTGTTACAAGTTCCACGGTACCGGGTTGCGCGCCCAGAACAGTCAATGGCACCGGGTTCACCAACGTCAGGCTGCCGCGTGTACCGGGGCGTGGCACAAACTGGACATTTAGCCGCGAAGGTGGGAATGGAACAAGTGGCGACACCGCTGGTGTCACTGACATGTCAAATGCTTCGATCCTTCCTCCCGGCAACCTCAGGCTGACAAGATGAACATCAGTCGGTCGCAGTACAAAACTAAGGCTATATTTGTCAACTTGCCACGCGGTTCCCAGAACCCGGTTGGCCCTGATGCGAAGACCATCCACATCAAGGCTCCAACCCACACCAAAATCGCCTTTACTCTTGTCGCGACTATCGTAGGTACGTGAAACTGTCACTGGAATTCCCGAAACAGGAAGACCAAGGTCAGTGAACGTCAGCGAAAAGTTGCCAACTTTTAATTCTCCGCTGACCAGTACCGTCACTTCGTCGACAGTCTGATTGCCACCAGCATCAAACACTGTCAATCGAATGGTATATAGATCATTGATCAACAGCGTCGGATCAAACTGGCCGAGCACACCGTCAATCACAGGCGTCGTGCTTGTCAAAATCGTAGTAAAGTTATCTTCACCAGCCAATGCGTAAGCGAGTTCATACTTCAGGAAGTATTCATCGTTTGCGGTTCCGGTGACGTCGACAGGCTCAGTCACCTTGGTGTCGTTTGCAGGCGTCGTTATCTCAACTGCAGGCGGAACCAAGTCTCCAATAACCCGCGCGACCACATTAATCTTTGCAGAGCCGTTGATTCCGTCATGCGATGCAGTCGCCGTATACGTACCAGCTAATGCTGAACTGAAACCCGGCCCGTTCGTCCATGCAACAATTTCGGTCAGGTTCTGGCTGGTGCCGTCTTCAAAGATACCAATGGCCGTCAGGCTGACGGTCTGGCTCGTGAGCACGGTCGAATCGGTCGGCAGCACGAGAATTTCGGTCAGCACGAGATTACCGTCTATGCCATCACAATCCTGGTCAATGCCGTCACCTTCCGGGTCTGCTGCACCGGGTTTGATGGTGTCATCATCATCATCACAATCACCCTGGTTTTCAGTAAACCCATCGACATCATCGTCAATATCCTCCGGCGCCGGGCCGAGTGATATCACCAGGTCCACCTTGCCGCCAAACTCAGCAACCGAACCGGCGATCGGTAATTGTGCGCTAACCGCGCCGGCCGGGATGCTGGGGTGGGTGGCGGACTGTTTCTTGCCAACCAGCAGGTTGGCGCCATCCAGCGTGGTTTCGGCCGTCGCTTCGGGTTGGCCCACCACGTCGGGCACGGTGACGGGTTCACCTACCAGCAGGATGTATGACTGCGGCGTCGCGTAACCGATGGTGTCGGCAGCCAGGATAGAGACCGAATAAGCGCCAATCGTATCCGGCGCCCAATTCACTGCACCGGTGGTGGCATCGATGCTCATGCCGGGCGGCCCCGCGGTCAGAAAAAAGCTCACCACGTCGCCCGGATCGGGATCGACCACGCGAGGCACGTATTCGTAAGGGAAGCCGACCGTGGTCAGCGTGTCGGGCTGGCTGAGGAAAGTCGGCGGCAGACCCTTCGGTTGCACGTCAAAGGTCACCGTGGCGACATTCGAATCCAGCAAACCGTCATTGGCCTGGTAGGTGAAACTGTCGGTGGTGCCTGCCAGCGGGTGTGGCGGTAACTGGATCATGTTGTAGCCGTTCAGCCCCGGTTGCAACCAGTGCGGGACCGGGTCGGCGAGAAAGTTCAGGTCGCCATCGACATAAGCCTGCTGGAAAATCCACTGGTTGCGGAAGGCCGGCGCCTTAGGTAAGGGGTGAGCGGGTGTGCCTTCCCAGACCCGTGTCGCATACTTGAGCCCGGTGGTAAATGACGAAACGATCTCCGCTTCACCGTCGCCGTCCACGTCTGCTATCGTCGTGAAGCGCTGTTCGCGGGAGGCGGATTCAATCGGCATGAACGCCAATACGGAGCCGTCACGTCCATCAAAAATATAAACCCCGTCGTTGTCGGTCCCGGCGTACGCGTCGAGGTATACGACAAGATCAAACGCGCCATCGTTATTGGCGTCGAACGCGGTCGGGTTTACGCCCTTGAAGCGGGTCAGTTCCTCGCCAAATTCCGGTTTGCCCTGGTGACTCCAGAGCACGGTACCGTCGTTGTCGTAGACCTCGAAGTAGCCGAGGGTGCCCGTGCTGCCAAGCCCCCTGTACCAGGCGTATTCCACTTCGCCATCACCATCGAAATCCGCCACCGATATCTGGCTTTGGGAGTTGTTGGGAACGGGTTTCTGAAAGATGATCGAGCCATCGTGGTTGAACAGGTAGTGGTTGTCCTGGTCGATGGCGATAATTTCCGCGTAGGGGTCGCGGTCGAAGTTTGCGACCGCGGTGGTCAGGTGGGTCGGATAAAGACCGCTCGGTGAAACCGGCAGCATAAATTCCAGCCCGCCGAGGTGGTCGAGCACGTAGGTGTGATAGATGATCTCCATGGTGCCGTCGAGATCGATATCGGCAATCACAGGTGGCTTGTAGTCTGAGTCTCCCCATTGCAAAACGCCGGTCAGATACTCCCAGGCAATGGTGCCATCAGCGCTGTTGAAGACCGTGACCCCGCCGCGTATGGTTCCGAGGCCGGCCCCGGACGTGTACCAGGGCATGATGATTTCGACGCTGCCGTTGCCGTCGAGGTCGGCAAAGGTCGGGCCCATTTCACTAAAACCACCGTCGCTGCTGTTGCCGATCGGTTGGCTGATCGTTTCGCTGATACCTACACCGCCGGCAGTCCACTCCTGCACCAGGCTGCCATCGTGATGCACCGCCATCAGGTGCTCACCATCACTACTGACGTTAGGTACGACAGCACGCATGCCGATAATTTCAAGATCGCCATCGCCATCGATATCCAGCAGTCCCAGGTGTGATCCCCGGGTAAATCCACCGGCTGCAATCATATCCGCGGCATTGCTTACGGGCTGCGGCGAACAGTCATTACCATTCAACAACCACAGCTCGGATAACAGCGTGCTGCTGACATAACCCAGGCCGACAATTTCCGTGTCGCCATCGTTATCGACATCACCGACCGCCAGCGTGGCATTGTCGTAATAACCAAAACTGCCGTTGATCACCTCACATTTCAACTGCATTTCGACGATGCCATCGTTGGGCGGCAACTCGAGGTCGTAGTCGAACGAACCGTCCGCTCTCAAATCCAGTGTGCCCTGGCTCGTGGTGCTGACCAGTACCGCGTTCAGCGCATCTCCATTGGGGTCGCTGTCGTTGTCGAGAACACCGGGGGCCTCGACAGTGAGTATTTCACCGATGCGCGCAAGGTAAACATCGTCCTGTGCCAGCGGTGGTTTGTTGACGTCGATCACGGTCACGATAAAACTGCCGAAGGCGGAAGCGCCCGCCGGATCGCTGACCTTTACGGCGACATCATGTGCGCCGATCTGAGATTCCAGTGCCGTCCAGTTCAGCTCGCCGGTCAGCGCATCAATCGTCATCCCCGCCGGCGCGTTGACCAGGCTGAATGTAAGAACGTCACCCACGTCAGGGTCGGTGGCGCTGGCGGACAATATCAAGGGAATGTCAAATACCGTGGTTTGGTTCCCGGGTACGCTCAGAACCGGCGGGGCGTTACTGCTGGGCCGCACAAGCTGCTGTATCACTTCGATGCTGAAGGGTTCGGAGTCGGACAATCCGCCCAGGTCAGTCACCCGCGCGGTAAACGCATGCACGCCCAGATCATCGGTGGTTGGTGTCCAACTCAGCGTCCCATCGGCAGCACCGACGCTGGCGGTAGCGGGTGCTACCGGTAAATCAAAGCTCAACACATCTCCAATATCCGGGTCGGTGGCAAACAACGGCGTGTTGAATGCCTGGCCTGCCGTGATGATACGATTCCCCGGTGGAATCAGATCAGGCGCAAGGTTGGCTGCCTCTTCTACGACGGTGATCTGAAAATCCTCGGTATCAAAGGCAGCGTCCTGATCGCTGACTCGCACGACTACACTGTTGGCGCCCAGTTGCCCCGCTGACGGGGTCCACGAAATCTGCCCGTTCACGGTGTTGATGGTCATGCCAGATGGAAATACGTCGAGGGCAAAGTCCAGGGTGTCGCCGGGGTTGGGGTCACTGGCAACTGCGGTGATTGAAAAAGGCAGGCCTACCAGGGTGTCCATATCATCAATGGGGCTTAATGCCGGCGGCTCGTTCTCAGCCGGTTGCGCAGCGCATATGGTGTCCAGCACGTTGACGGCGAGGTCCTGGTTGCAGTCCGGATCACCCGGTGCGATCTGCCGTTCGAGTATCTGCTGGACAATGACGGGTATATCGTCAAAATCAACTTTACCATCGCCATTCGCATCGCCGGGCAGCAATACCGCGCGTACGATGGTTGAACTGAACAGAGTCAAACCCAACACGATCGAATACGTCAAACCGCGTGGGCCACGCTTGATAAACACCCAACCACCGAGACCGATCACCAGGATGAGAATGACCAACGCCAGCGGCCCTGTGGCCGGAATATCTATTATTTCCTCCCCGCCAGGTACCACAATGCGGATATTGATATTGCCATCGATGACGGCCGTGGGAATGACCGACAAGGCAGTTGCATCGGAAAAGACCGGGTTTTCGAGAATCAGAGGTTGGGTACCCGCGCTCGCCTGGGGGGCTATCAGAAACCGGATGGCAGAGATACTGCCATCGCCAAGTAACGACAAGGTTTCAGTGGTCACGACGATTCTCAACCGCCCGGGCGATACCAGTTGCCAGTCGAATGCGTGACCGGCCAATGCGGTTCCGCTGTTCACTTGCGTAACCGTGAGCACTGACTCATCAAAAGTCAGGTCAAATTGAAGTGCCACAACCGAGCCGTCAGACTGGAAGTCAACTGGGATGGTTACTTCCTGTCCCGGCCCGGCTGTGGCGGTCCCCCCTAACAAATCGGGCGCGGCAAAAGCACTGCCCCACAGCAGTGATAGTGCCATCACGATTGCGGCTTTGAGTTTCCATGCGTATGTATCGTGTGGGAACAGACCGTGCCGGGTGCGAGGCCTTGATGCAAAAAAAGCATGGCGAAAACGAAGCAGAACTGACTGAATTACACTCACGATACCCCTCCCAGTTGTTGGCCGTGCGCGGCCATTGGATTCGTGCCATTACATTGTTAACAGGCACACTGGACTGGGTCTTGCCGCTAGTTGGACATTTAGTTCCCTTGTTAGACGGATTGGCAGAATAAGTAATACTAATTTAGATATATCAAATTCTTATATTAATTTTTCTACAATATACATAACATTTTGTTCATAAGCGTTTCGAAACAGCATGCGTCCGGGGGTTGACGCGACCGGCGGTTGGTATACATTAAATAGGTAAGCTAAATCCAGCGATCTTTCAAAGGGGAACATCATACTCGGACCATGAACGGGCATAGCGAAGCCAACTACTATTCGTTCAAAGACTGTGTCGTCAGCAGCGATCAACAACTGTTACGTCGTAGCGGCCGTGAGATCCGCCTGGGTACAAAGCTCTATTATCTGCTGCTCACGTTTGTGAAGAACCCCGGCCTTGTATTGTCCAAGGATGAAATCATCGAGTCGGTCTGGCCGGGGCAGATCGTCACCGATGCCGCCCTTGCGAAACAAATTCTGCGTCTGCGGAAGGTCATTGGAGATGACGATGCCCAGCGTCCCCTGATCGATACGCACCGGGGTATCGGCTACATGTTCACCGCTCCCGTACAAATGAGTTCCAGCAGCAACAAGGACCCTGTTCCAGGCCAGGAAAGCAGACCGGCTTTGCCAAGAACCGGGTTGAAACTGCTGGCCGTCGGTCTGGCCGTGGTGGTGTTGGCGTTATGGATAACTCAATTCCCGTTTGACCATCAGAAAGACACACCACCCCAATCGCTAGAAAAGAAAGTCGTCAACGTGGCACTCGTACCCTCCGCCGGCGTCCAAACCGCTCTGAATCGAGGCTCGATCGAATACCTTTCCAATTTACTGACACAGCAGGAAAGCATCAATACGATAAGCCCGGATGAGGCGTGGTTCGAGTCGGATTCGCCGGAAAAACTCGCCATTGAACTGACCAGCAACAGGAACATCCAGTACAGCTGCCTGATCAACCTGGGTGAAGACCAGGGACAATACTTCGCCGATATCAAACTGCGCACGGCGGATGAAGTGGTGGCCGGCGAGTTGTTGCATGCCACCAGTGTGCCGGCGTTGATAGACCTTGCGAATGATTGGATTACGATCAAGCTGTCAGCGCACGGGAACCTGCAAATGACCGGGCGCGAGGTCCACGGCACAGGGGATGCGTTCGCCCTGGAAAGCTACCTGCAGGGTGTTTTTGTCTCGGAGTCCGGGGGCAACGTGCAAGCAGCCAGTGAATATTTCCAGGCCTCAGTTAACAAGGACCCTATGTTTGCGGCCGCGTGGGCCAAGCTGGCGGGGGCACATATGCAATTGGGAAATTTTGACAAGGCCATTGCCATCGCCAATACCATCCTGGCGCGCGACGAGGTCCGCGCGCAACCGCGGCTGGTCACCGAACTCAATTTTGTCATAGCGATGTCTTATTATCATTTGCGCGACCTGGACAAGACGAAGGCCAGCATTGAGCGCTCTTTGGACGCCATTCAAAGCTCAGACGACCCACAACTGAAAATGTCCGGGTTGGCATCGCTTGCCTTGCTCGCCGAAGCTCAGGAAGACTGGGACAGCGCCATACAACGCACCCATGAACGACTGGCGCTGAGCAAGGAGTATTACCCGCTGCCCGGGTATATTGCGGATATCCACCTGCAGCTGGCCAAGTACCTGGAAAAGACCTTTGCCTTTGATGAAATGCGCGCGCAACTGGAGGAGGCTTTGCAATATTACGAAGTCGCCAGGGACAACAAGGGCATGCTTGCAGGCTTTACCATCCTGATGGAGAGGGACCTGAACCAGAACCTGTTTGACGAGGGCATCGTCCTGGCTTTGCGGGCCGAGCCATTCCTCGGTGATGAGTCCGCCGTTCACGAGCAGGTACTGTTTTTTCAAGTCGCCGCTTACCTTCACAATTTGCGCGGGCTGTTCAGCCGGTCAAATGAGTACGTCGCCAGGATGCGACAAATTGCACAGAAAACCAATAACCGCCGTTACCTTTTGATGGCGGATTACATCAAGCTGCACATGGCTTTTCTGCAAAAAGACTACGATTACGCCAAAACATACCTGGCATCCATGTACGCATCCTTTGCAAATGACAGTTTTATGCCGTCCAACATGCCCTTTGTCAGAACACTGGACCTGCTTCTCAGTGGGCTAAGCGACCCGCCCGCGGAAGCGTTGGCGCGCATCGACCATTTCAAGCAGTCGGAACCACAGGTCATGCAGTTCTTTCCTGATCTCGTGCATCGCGCGGAAGGCCATGCGCTGGTCAGAATGGGCCGCATGGAAGAAGGTATCGCACTGCTCAAGCGTGCCGAGCAAAACTTCCGCGAGAAATACGACCTGCACATCGCCAATGCAATCGGTTACGAAATCCTTCAGATTATCTATGACAACGAGTTACCCGGCTTCGAAGAAACACTGGCCAGGCTTCAGCCCAACCTTGGAATGGAATATCAGATTCTCAAGGTCCAGGCCAAATACCTGGCACGCCAGGGAAACTACGTGCAGGCTTCCCTGGTGTTGCAGGAAGACAAGCAAGGTGCAAACGAGTACTGGAACGCGGACGACCAGCTGTTGCTTGAGTCATACCTCGAACATACAAGGTAGTCATTGCTCCCAGCTGAAACCTGGGATCAGGATAGGCTGAAGCAATTCATTTCTCAAAAGCGCATGGGCAACTGATTTTTTCGCATAATTTTTCCACCGACCGTGCTTATTTTTCTGTTTTTCTGCCACCCGGACCTGGGTGTTACATTAACCCGGACATTGCACCAGTCGGACTTGGCTCTGTTTCGAAGCCATTGAATCAATTTCTCAATCTTGCACTTTAAAATGTACTGTTTGTACCCGGGCCCAGCCCGGCGCCCAGCCGCACCTGTCCTCGGCAATTGTTCCCGGCATTGCCCTGCCTCCTGCATGGCCGAGGCCACCCTCTCGAGCGGTTCCCGCTCTCACCTTGTCCCTGCTCTCGTGCGCCATCTTCCGGGATACTGATGCCATGTTCGGGCTAGATATTCCTTGCTGTTTTCGCTAAATTGTTGTAAGATACTGATAATACTGTTTTTTTACCGCTATCAATTCCAATTTTGGCCCACGCATCAAGGAGATAGATCATTACAATTTCCACAGGCGACTCCATTCATCATCCCCAGCACGGCATCGGCACGGTGCAATCCATCCGCAAGAGAAGCTTTTCAGGACCACAAGGTGGTAAGTTCGCAAAGTTGTTTTTTCCCCGCGAAGACCTGATCATGATGGTTCGTGAAAACGACCTCGCTGACACCATTCGCAAACCCATTCAGAAGTCAGAGGCCCACAAAGTGCTGGCGCACATTGGTGACTGGAGTGAATCGGAAAGCGATCAATGGAAGGTAAGGGCCAACGCCCAGCAACAGAAACTCGACGACGGTGATCCATTTGCTCTCGCCGAGGTTTACAAGACCTTGAGTATGCGACGCGAGGCGGATTCCCTCAGTGGCGCGGACCGGCGTCAACTGGGTCAATCAGAGAAGGTTCTTGCGGAAGAGTTGGCGATAGCCCTGGAGCAATCGGTTGACAGGATTCGGCGTGACATGAAAAAGGCTGCCGTTATTTGAGTCGTGTTGGCGGTCAACCCGGCTAACTATCGCCTCACAGCGGGACATTCCGGTCAGTTTCCTGGCCGGCGTGTATAGCAAACAAAATTCGACCCCCCCTGTTGTTTAGCGTCTGAGTTTAAAGACGCCAGTATCGTCGGCAACGACGTCGAATAAGTGCTTACATCAATAAACCGTCAGGCCAGTTCGTAGTCAAATGTATAGAAATGTCGATGGTCTTTGATGTCGATATTCATTGTGCCAACCAGGCCGGAAAGTTCTCCCGCACCGGAATCAGGAACGACCTCAAGTACCAGTCGCGCCTGTCCTTTGTCCATCGTCCCAAAGTGCTGCAATACGAAGCTGCCTTGCTTTCCCGAAAGGCTGCCGGTGACCTGCTCAATGGCAACGTAACCGGCCGACCCCTCCACCGAAGTCATCGCGCTTAACATCTCGCCCTTGCTGCTTGCTTCAAGCTCGCCATGAAAGGTCTTATCAATAAACATCCTCCCGAAACGCACCCCGTCCGTGCCGTCGAGGCTGGATTCCATGGGGTTGAGGTTGACATCGAATGTTCCCAAAATTTTCATACTGTCTCCATCAGTTTGGCAGGGCGTACGGCCAGGGTTTCGCACACAAGGTTGACGAAACCTCCGCAAGGGCTGCCATCATACAGTCCCCGGAGCGACAGCTCTAGCCGTTACTGGCCATCATCGGACGGCAGAGCGTGATTCGATATCGGTTTTGTGTACCCAACGGGCAGGAGGTGGGATTGCTCCCGCCGTCCTCCCACACCACCGCACATACGGTTCCGTATACGGCGGTTCATGCAAGACATTTGAGCCGATGGTACTGACCCTTCAACAACACTCATCAGAGTTGCCCTCAACCGCCGTGATCCTTGTTGCCTTGGCCGGGTAGTCTCGCGGCTACCGCCCGCTACCTTCCCCTTCAAGAAAGTGCTTTTCAGTGCTTCTGTCTGCAACTGCTGTGATCATCGAGGTTCAGGGTTCCCAATCCGTCTTACATGTTCATGTTCGGCCCTTCAGTCGTCGGTCAACAACCTATGATGGCCTCTGCTGACTTCTGATAATCCATCCCGCCACCTCTCGATGCTGGTAGCCAATGGCGGATCATCAGATCTCCCGGGGTAATGCACGCGGCCTTCACACTTGTATCCGCCGCATCTACGTCCACAGCTTTCGTACAAGTACCGGACTTTGAAGATATTAGACTTCTTACCCACGGCGACCGCCTCATATGCGATTCCTGTTCGCCGAGTCAGTGCTTTGCCTTCAGCTTCCTTCAGATTCCACCTCGCGATGGACACCCTGACCGTTCCCCTTGTCGGGCCGGTAGCGGACTTTCACCGCCAAGTCATCCAGTCACCACCACAGTGACCGGAACAGCGCCATGACTGGCGCACCAAAAAAAAGGCGGCTCAATTGAGCCGCCTTCCATATTACAGGCCTGTCTGAATCAGAAGTTGCTCTTGTACTGCAAAGGCAAATCGGCTTCACACATGCCAAGCGTGGCACCCTTTTTGAGTTGTGATGCAACCCCTCCAGGGTATCCAACCTGCATGGATTTGCCATTACGGCAAACCCACAACTGGTCCAGCGTCAGCTTGAAGCTGCCGGAGTAACCATCGACTGCAGTCCAGCCTGCGATATGCATACCGTTGCTCGATATTTTGCGCGCATAGGAGGAAAGACCCAGGTCTTCGGCGTTGATGACACCCTGTGCCTTGAGGAAATCCACAAGTTTCTGGGTACCCAGCACGTCATTGACCATGGTCGCTTTTGCTTCAGGTCCTGAACCGAACGCGCCGACAATGGTGCCATCGTCAGAAATATCAGCCGGACTAAATGGCTTCACACCCCAGCAGAACCAATCCCACGGCGGGCACTCTTCATAGACATCCAGCCATGCGAATTCGGAGGTCCGGGTGTTGTAGGTCCAACTGCGCTCGTTGTACTGTTCATCATAGGCATGGATACCCAGAACGATGGATCCATCCTTACTCACACCGGTAGCCTGGCCCACATCGGTGAAACCAGGTCCAGCAGCTTCCTTCATGCTGATCTCCACGCCGTTTTTCCAGACCCTGCCTTCCCACCAACCGGTATTCTGCTCGGCCCAGCCCACGGCGGTACCGTCATTGGCGATGGCGTCGACACGGGAATTCAGGCTGTCATAGTGGTCATTCAGGATCGTCCAGCCATCTTTGTCGTTATAGGTCGCTGCGGACGCAGTGAAATTTTTATACGCTTCAGCATCGTCGCAGTTGTACAGGTATCCGCCCATCGTAATGCCATCTGGAGAGATCGCGAAATTGCTGTAGTAATCATCCATGCCGCCACCTTCATCACAGGGGATGTTTCCAGGCGTCGGAATGATTTCGATGCGCTTGCCAGGCACCAGGCGGGCTGGCAGGTACTGGCCGTTGAGGGCCACGCGACCGGCAATGACTGAACCGTTGTCACTGAGTTCAATACCACCCATGGGCAAGATCTGGAATTCATTCCGACCTTCATGGTAAACCCAGCTCCGGGATTCACCGTACCAATTGATAATGGTACCTGCCATTGTCTGGCCATTCTCGGTGATGTTATTCGCATCCGGCGCCGGGTTTATCACCAGCTTAGGTGTCTTCTTCACGCCATTGATCTGGAAATCAATGCCGCTGCGGTTCTCACCCGCGGCAACCACGATTTCCTCGTAATCACAGGCGTTATCGTTGCTGGCATCGTCGTTTTCACGTGAACCGTTAAAGTATTCAGATGGGCCAGGCAGCCTGACGGTTGGTGTCGGGAATCCACCGACATAAATGTTCTCCACGTGAATAACATAGCGGGCACCGGGTGTCAGACCCAGCAGGGTGAATTCGCCTGCGCCTTCTGCCGCACCTGCGACACCATCATTCCAGTCACCGCTCATTACCGTAATGGCGTCTTCATACGGGTTATCGATATTACGAGCAACGATATTGACACCAATGATTCCGTCAGTGCTGAACGGATAATTGACTGAACCTGAGATAGAGCCGGTTTCAGAAGCGAAATTTGCCGCCGGGTAAATTGACGAGATTGCAGCAAAATCTTCGGCGGTACTGACACTCGCCTGGTATTCACCGGTTGGATTGCTCCAATCGTCCGCACTGGTATCGATATACGGATACATCACAGACATGTCTTTGGGCATAACACCGGGACTCTGCGGAAACGGTAACTGGTACTCGCCGCCAAGCGCCCAATGCGCGGAACAGTCAGCCGGACCCGCTGTAAGGGGGAAGGAATTGCCATAAAACAGCACATGACCGTTGGTCTGGGAGTGCGCCAGGTTAAAGGAGTGTCCCAGTTCATGGGTAATGACACCACCCATCTGTTTCAGATCGGTATCCTTGTAGTGGGTGGAGGCGCCGCCAATGACGACCCAACCTTCCGTGATGATGCCGGTTTCCTCATCTGCCCATTCGGGAGATGCAATACCCAGCACGCCATAGGGGGCGCCGAAAACATTTTCCATGACCGAACCATCTTCGTCGAACATTACGTAGACGCCGCCACCGTTGACCGTGCCGACGATTTCGTGAACGACGTCGCCGTTTTCATCGACGCTGAACTCCTCGGCTGCACCGGTGATGTCACCGTCATCACCACCGATACCGAGGTCTGCAAAGCTGCCCGCAACTTCGGCCTGGAAAGTAGATGTTGGAACTGCTGTCCAGGAGGCCAGCGCATCCGTGACCCGGGCCACGCCCTGCTCGTTGGTGAACACGACGTCAATCTCTTCGTTGTAGCCACACTGCCAGTCACCGGCTTCATTACAGGTTTCCGGGGTTTCCACCCAGTTGTAGACGCTGCCGGAGGCAAAGTTGCCGCCATCGGTATAGACCTGAACGGGCGTGGTTACATCCCAGCGGTAAGGTGTACCGGTGGCGTAGTCAAAAATATACAAGGGGCCGTAGGCCTGGGCGGCAACACTTGTCAGTCCAGCAACTGCCATACCGGCAAGGATTGAATTCTTGAGGAATTTGTTATTACTTTTCATTGGTCATAACTCCATTCTGTATCCACTTTTCTGAAACGGCAGTCTTGACCAGGGAAACGAATTCATCCGTTTTATAGGAGCCTTCCCTCTGATTAACAATATCCTGTTGGGCCGGGTTCAACCTGCCATTGATTTTCACGCCGGCGAACAGCGCATCATTGTTAATGCCATTGGCAATTTCGCTACCACGAATGGAGAACTTGCCCTGGGTCAGGCCCGCAGTCGTCTGGAAACCTGTTTGTGAGGCGGGCTTGTTAAGGAACAACATGACCTGCTCACCCTTGGCGTAGGTCGGCCAACCGGCCGGGGTCACCATCAGGTTGACACGACCGTCACCCATCGATTTGGGCTCGATCAATCCGAATTGACGAAAAGTGTAGGTTGAGCCGTGGTCACCTTTCAGACTTTGGCCAACCGCCAGCGTGATTTCGGTATAGGGAAGCCCCTGTTGGAAACCATCCGTTTTGTTAGAGACCGTACCAATGAGAATTGAATCGGTATGTGTCATCAGTTCCAAGATGTTCTGTTTTTTTATGCTTTTAGCATGCGCAACATTCAACCCCAAAGCCATGATGGCGATTGTTAGGAGAAGCGTTACGCTGCGACTGGCTTTACGAAATTTAATTTTCATTCCTGTTTCCTGTGTTGCAGCTGATTACAAATGCGCCGTCCGAATTTTCCTGGCGGACTTTTTAAAGTTACAAAAAAAAGATGGACTCAGCGCGGTGGCGGGAGATTAGCGATTTGTATTTATGGTTGCAGTGCAGATCAAGACTTCCGTTTGACGCTTTCTACCTAACTGAATCACAATGGCGGGGGCTCAACCCGGAACCACTTCATGTCGATATATACACCCTTGGTAGGACACCTGTGGCAAACACTGCTGTCATACGGCATAAACCCGGGACTGGTCATTGATGAGGCGCATTACCGTCCAGGCATGGGCGGTGCACTCCCCAAGCGAGTAAGCTTCGCGGACTGGGACGGTTCGGTCGCAAGGGCCGTCGCCCTCGTCAATGATCCTGCGATTGGCGTCCGCGCAGCCAAATATATAAACCCTGCACATTTGGGCGCGCTCGGCTATGCGTGGATGGCCAGTTCCACCCTGCGCGCCGCACTACATCGTTTAGAAAGATTTCGTCACCTGTTCAATGAACAGGTTGAAATACAAGTTCAGGAATTTCCGGATCAGATTAGCGTCACCTATCTTATGCAACAGCAGCCGATCTATCCGGATGTCATGGGTGATGTCCATGTGGGCAGTATGCTGACGTTATGCCGGCTGAATTTTGGACCGGACCTGCATCCCATTGAGGTCAGTTTAACCCGGCCTCAGCCATCCGAACCTGCTCCCTGGCTGGACTTTTTTGGAACGGCGGTCCGTTTTGGCCAGGCTGAAAACAGCTTCGCGATCAGTGCGAAGGATGCGGATACACCCCTGACCGGGGCCGACTCGGCGCTTGTAGTTGTTCACGAGGAGATCATCCAGCGTTATCTACTCAACCTCAGCCGCAACAACATCCTCAACCGCACGCGACTGCATATCATGGATCAACTCCCATCTGGCCGCGTCACCGAAGACAGCGTTGCCCGCCTGCTCAACATGACCAAGCGTACGCTACACCGGAAACTGGGGGAAAATAACAAGACCTTTCGTTCCCTGCTCACAGAGGTGAAAATAGAACTGTCCAAACGTTACATCCGCAACCGCAACTTCAGCGTGACGGAGCTCGCATTCCTGCTGGGATACTCCGACACTTCTGCGTTTTCCCGTGCGTACAAGACCTGGTTCGGGTGCTCACCCACGCAGACAAGGGACACGTAAAAACCGGGGTTTATCGCAGCTGAAAAAGCCTCGTCCAAAAAACCCTGTTTCCTGAAAAGTATTTTGTGCTAGGCTCTTTGCAACTATCGGGCCGGACGTACAGGTTCCAGAGGTTGTGCGGATGTATTTGAAAAATATTTACCGCGCGTGCAGTAAGCTGGTCTGGGTATGATAGCGCATCAACCGGCCAAGGGGCGCTGGCACCGAAACGCTCCCACTTGACGCGGGCCCAGGTACGGTACGCAACACGGTCGATGTCAAGGCGCGCGGAATCCATACCGTTGGCAGAACGTAGGTGTTATGCCTATACTTGGTTTATGCTTTACCTATAACAAATTAAAATCTAAATCAGGGGTTACTGATGAGACTTCCCAATATCTTGTCCATTCTTGTTGTCACTTTCTCAAACCGCAGTATCGACCCTTCCCGCGAGCGATGCTGGCTTGGCCAATAGAATCCGCGACTCCCGGATAGACGAATCCATGGTCGAAAACGAATCCAAGGCAGCTACGTCCGAGAACACCGAAGGCGGCGGAACCGGCGAGATCATTTTTGCCGTTATCGTATGCCTGTTGACGATGTTCCTGCCGGTCGTGCTCATCGAACACGGCTATGAACGCTTCACCGAGGCGCACGGGATCGCCCGGGAGGGCGCGGCCGGAGCAGCCCTGGCCCTGGCCGTCGTCCTGCGGACGGTGTCCCGGACCGTCCTGCGGACCATCGTTCGAACTTCGGCCCGCGCCGGCCTCAGGGCGGGGGTCAAGGGCGCGATGGGGGGCTTGCTGCGTGTCGCCACCCGCAACCTCTTCGCCAGCTTTTTCAAGACCGCCGTCGGCGACTCCTTCTCCTCAGGTCACGCCGATACCGAGGACGACCCGACCCGCCGCCGCGCAAACCTCCGCAGCCTCTTCTTTGCCTCGGGACTGCTTTACGCGTCCTGGGTCATCGTCATCGGCTTTGGACAGCCTTTTGGCGATCTTATGAACGCCCAACAGGCCGCCGCCGCCGAAGAAGTTCAGGCCAAGGCCCTCGCCGAAGCCCTGGCCAAGGCCAAGGCCAACCGCGAGCGTCCCGACATCACCGCCTGGGACCTCGACCAGCAACGAAACGAGCTGCGGGATTCCGTAGTCGCCAAGCGAAAAGATCTCAAGGGTGCCCGGGACCTGGACACCCAGACCCGCCTGGCCAACGAACTCAGCGACCTCAACGCCGAACTGACCGTCGTCCAAACCCAGCTAAGCGATGCCCTGATCCGCAGCGGCGGCCGCATGACCCGCCCGGACACGGCGCAGAAAACCCGCGAACGCAAAGCGGCCGCCGAGCTGGAGAGCTGGCTCTTCACCCGCGCCCCCTACCCCGGCGACACCCGCTGGAGCAGCCCGCTAATCTGGGGCGGCGCCGCGCTCTTTGTCCTGCCGCTATGGTTCATCTACTTCGTACAATCCGGCGTCGCCCGGCGCCTCGGTGTTCGCCTGCGCCACGAGACGGGCGTCGACGGGGGGCTCATTCAACTCTACTTTGCCGGCGCTTTTTCTTTCATGCCGCTGTCCTCGGACGTCGTGGTGGAGGGTACGACTGCCGATCGCGGGCGCGTGTCCCTGGCCGGGCTCATAGCCCCGACCGCGGTCTCCATCGGGCTTTGGCTGGTCTGGAAGTTGACGGGAGGGACGATGCAACCGGTCCTGCTCGCCTCGGATGCCTTCCTCATCTACCCCATGGTCCAGTCCTTCCCGCTGACTCCGCTCGATGGCAACCACCTGTTCCGCTGGCGCCGCAGCCTCTGGCTTGTAGTCTTTGCCCTGGTGATGGCAGCCTTTATTTTCATGGGTTCGGAGGGTCTCAAGAATGTCATCTGAGCAGAAAAAAGCAGCCTCGGAGCGTCTGGCCCGCCTGTTGAAGTCCGCCAACGTGACGCTGATGACCTGCCTGGCCATCACGGTTCTGTGGCTGTACTTTTACAACATGGTCGTCCACAGGATGAACCCGATCCTGGCTTTCTTCAAGATTCTCGACGGCGTCAACGACCTCGTCATGGGCATGCTGACAGTCGTTATCATCGGCCTGGGCATCGTTTTCGTGTACACGATCACGAACCTGTTCACCCAGACGATCACGAACCTCTACTCAGTGCGGATACTGGAGGACATGATCCGGGACCACCTACTCAAGGGAGAATTCCGGTCCTTCTTTTACAAGCTCATCCACTTCGGCGACCAGCCGCAGCCCGAATCGCCCTTCCCCCGCCATGTCTCCAGCACGATCCTTGTGCTGAGCTACCACTACGCGATCTCGTGGTTCTACCTGGTGGTTTTCACCGAGAGCCTGTACTTCGCAGCCTGGTCTGCGGGCGTCTACCTGGACCTCTACCCCGAGTCCATGAACACCATTCCGATGTTCGCCATCGCGGTACCCTTCACCGCCCGCCTGATGGCCTGGTTCAAATACCCCTACGCCGACGACTACGCCAGCTTTATCCCGGGGATCCTGTTTGTCGTCGTCCTGTTGCTGGCCTTTGTAGCGGCGATGAACGGCCCTTTCCAGTTCTTCGTTGTCGACATTGCAAAGCGCTCGGAGGCCGGCTATTTCGCCGAGGGCGCCCTCTACTGGAAGTTCCTGCGGGACGGCCTGCTTATCGCCTTCTACCCGGTTTTTGGAGAGGTGATCTTCTTCTATCTCCAGGCCCAGCGCCTCAAGAAAGAACAGGAAGCCGAAGAGGATGCCGAGATCGAGGCCAGACGCACCTCCGAAAAACAGAAACCGTAGCCCGAACATTGCACCAGTATCCCTGAAGTTGGCGCAGGACAGGTGCGGCTGGGCGCCGGGCTGGACTGAGAACCGAAGAGGGCTACGGGTGGAAGGAAGCCCAAGCCCAGGCGTGGCTGGACCAGCCAGAGCCGGGATAGGGCTGGGCTTGCGTACAAACTGTACTTTTTAAACGCGAGCCGAAAACTTCAGATTCAGGAATCGATTCAATGGCTTGGAAACAGAGCCGAGTCCGACTGGTGCAATGTCCGGGTTAGACCTGCCTGTCAATACCACTGCTTGTATAATTTTAGCCTGCTCCACCGATGAGTGCCGATCGCTGCCCCCTGCACTCAATCCCGGACGATTTTAACCAGGCAGATCAAGACCATATCCACAATAAATTTCTATTCAGGCTCACCGGGCAGCAGATACGCATTGTACTTGCGCCTGGCCCGGGTCAGGTCGATATTCCTTTTGCCGTCTGCAATCTTCACGACGATATCCAGTTTTTTGTAACGCGCGTAAATCACACCGCTACGAAGGTCCTTATCGATAATACCCTTGGCGCCGAGTTCGATTTTGTCCGAAATCATGAAAGCAGCGGGGATAACCAACCTCGGATTTGTGAAGTCCAGCTCCACGTTGCCCGTGACATCTTCTATTGTAAGCATCCTTTTTATCCACCTGGGCCTGCTTTTTTGATTTCCCAGCAACGCCACGATCGGCCTCGAATCGGTCATGTGTAAACTGGCTTTGGCCTTCAGTCGGAACGGGTTTGGCAGGATCGTTTGCGCTTGCGACAACGTGAGTGTTGCAGACCAGTTTTTCTGGTTGAATTCTTCTTTTTCACCGATCACCATGACATTATCAAGCCGTAGCTCGGACCCGCTGATATCAAGAAGCAGTTCACCGAGTGAACCGTCCACCACCGAAATGTCGGCACTGAAATCTGCACGGATCGATTGCTCATCGATCAGCGCTTCCATACCCCTGGCCTTCAGCCTTAAAAACCCCTCAGCATCCTCCTGTCTCAGCGAGATGTCGGCTTCCAGCTCAGCAGTTCCACGGGTAAATGACAGCGGCGCACCGGGCGGAATGTAATGATTGAAAACCGCCATATCGGCAACAACCGCGGCAGGGATTTTCAATTCGAGCTCAGCCTGCTTCAATTTATTTTTAAAACCGCCAGTCCTGGAGTCTGCATCATCGGTCTGTATGCGTATCAGTTCGTTGTCCGAAGCACCGTTGAGGACCAGTCCCTGGCCGGTCAGCAGCGTTTTGCTGCCACCAAGCTGCTCGATGACCATGTCGTCAAAGCGAACATTGAGGTCAAGTTTATTTTCGGGTTGCAAGCCAGACTTGATCCGTACCGCGCCATTACCACTGATGATGTGGGAAAAAATATTCACGTTGAGATTTTCAGCATCAACCGAAAGATCCGTGCCGGCAAGCACCCTGCCTTCCTCCATGTGCAGATGCCCATCAACCAACCCGGTTCCGTTTATCTGCAGGTCTCTGTATTTACGGGTCAACGGTTCAATAAAATCGAGACTGTTCATATCGATATTCAGACCGGCATCAATCAACAGGTATCGCAGTACCTTGCTACCCCTGTTTTCCCTGGGAATGAAAGGCGCAAATGCCAACTCACCGGAAATCACGCCGTGGCGAAATAATTCCTGCGATTCACCGGTAAAGTGCCGGTCAAGCTCGAGGTTGATATCGGGAACGGTTATTGAGAACAAGCCGCCACGGGTAACCACGTCAAGATCGGCTTCCAATGTGCCATGCGCCTGACCCTTGAGCCGGTGTACCCAGTAACGGTACTGGCCGTCAAGCCTGATGTCTTCAATATCAACGTGCCAGGCTTTCTTCGGACTCTTTGGCGTGGTGTCCGCGCCGGTTATTTCACGCCCACTGATCGGTGGATAAAACGGCAAAAGCCCTGTGTAGTCCCTGTCGGGTTTTAGCCTGGGCCGCTGGAAATAGCTGGCATCCGCCAGGCGCACATGATCGATCCAAATCCGCTTGTAAATCAGCGGCAGTGCATCGATGGAGGCTGCAACAGCCTGCGCCTCAAATTCCCACTGCTGCGACCTTGACTGGCCATTGCCTGAAGCATTCCGAAAATAAAAACGAAAGGGGTACGGGGTCCAGGCGCTTTCCCAGGTGATATAAAACTTGTCGGGTCTGATCTGATTGATCAAAGTCCGTGTCAGGGGTAACTGCAAGACCAGGTTAAACACAATGACATAGGCAAGTTCTGCTATCAGGGCAGCAACGACAATCCTTTTTATCCAGGTTTTTTTAGCCAACTTGTTATCCGGCGTTAATGACAGGGCCGCCTGCAATATACGCTATGGGGCGATCACATTAAAACCAGGGATTTTTCAACACCAAATAGAACGGCGCTTTAAAGTTTAAAAAATACTGCAGCGACCTGTCCGGAACCGGATGATTAACCCGGACAGTGAGGATACCTCGGCTATCGGAACTACACGGTTTGACGCCGGGTCCGCCCACTATTCCCGTTAGATTTATTGCCCGGCCATCACGGGCTTTTGCGCCACCAGGTGCACGTCGCTGATGGCCCCCTCGAGAAAACCGCCTTCGCAATAACACAGGTAGAACTCCCACATCCAGATAAACGCTTCCGGATAACCGAGGTCCATCACTTCCTGGATATGGTTAAAGAAGTTGCTGCGCCAGTGATTGAGCGTCAGGGCGTAATCCTGGCCGATGTCCTCGATTTTGGTGACCACCATGTCGCTGACTTTTGCGATGGTTGCAGTCATGACGGCCAGGCTCGGCAAACAGCTGCCCGGAAAAATATAGCGCTGGATGAAGTCGACGTTTTTCTGTGCATATTCATACTGCTCATCGGCGATGGTAATGGCCTGGATCAGCATGCGCCCGCCCGGCTTCAGAAGCCGGCTGCACTGGCTGAAATAGGTGTCGTACTGATCACTGCCGATGGCTTCGATCATCTCGATTGAGACCAGCTTGTCATAGCTGCCTTCAAGATCGCGGTAGTCTTCCAACAGTAATTCGACGCGGTCGTGCAAGCCCGCCTGTTGTACACGCTGCCAGGCCATTTCATACTGTTGTTTCGAAATGGTCGTGGTGGTCACACGACAACCATAGTTTTGCGCAGCATGAATGGCGAATCCACCCCAGCCGGTACCAATCTCGATTACGTGGTCGTCGGGGCCGAGTTCCAGCTTCCCGCAGACCACGTCGAGACGGTGCCGCTGCGCATCCGCCAGGCTTTGCTCAGCATGCTCGAACATCGCGGACGAATACATCATCGTTTCATCCAGCCAAAGTGCAAAAAAATCGTTACCCAGATCGTAATGGGCGGCGATATTGCGCTTTGCGCCTTCACGTGTATTGCGATTGATCCAGTGCAAAAACCGCTGAATCGAGGTCTTTAACCACGCGCTGCCTTTCTCCATGTCATCCAGCACATGGCGGTTGCGTAAAAGGATGCGGACCAGGCTGACCAGTTCTTCGCACTGCCATGATCCGCGCATATAGGCTTCACCGGCGCCGATAGAACCGGCAAAGGCCAGATCGGCATAAAAGGAACTGTCCATCACCTCGATCCTGGCAACGAGTTCAGCATCGGCCTGCGCCTGGCCAAATGCGGTATTGAACCCGCCCTCGGTCAGAAGGACACAACCGACTTCCAGACGCTGCAGTTGCCTGAGTACCAGGCGACGTGCAAAACCGTCAAGTACGCCGGGTTTCAACCCCATGGCAAGATGTTGTTCGGAGGCCAGGCTAACGGTTTTCATGTCTCGTTCCTTTTGATCAGGCTGTTTTTGGCGGGATGGTCGTAAACCGGCACACGCTTGAGCCAAAGGCGCAGCGCCTGCCAGTGGATTGCAACTATTACCTTGAGTGTCATCAGTGGATAAACCAGCAAAACCCGGGCGAGCGACCCGGAAGATATTTCGCTACGCTCAAATTCGAGCGTGGCATCAAAAACTTTCTGCCCTGCGCGAGAGTTCTCCATATGCACACTCAGACGTTGTGCAGGGCTTGAAAATCGCCAGTCATATTCTACGTCCATTGGCATAAAGGGTGAGACGTGCATTTCCTTCACCGGTGCATAACGTTTATGTGAAGCCACTCCCTGGTCCATCCCTTCACCGAGTACATAACAGTGCCGTTCACCCCAGGGCGTGTTGTTGACTTCAGCAACGATGGTTTCAACCCGCTCACCCGCCTCGTCATAGCAGTAATAGAAACTGACCGGGTTAAAGCAGTAGCCAAAATAGCTGAGGTTGGTCAGCAACCTGATCGGCCCCCGCGGATAGCTGCCGGTTTCGGTTTTGACCAGTTCACGCACCGCTTCATCGAGGGGCACGGCGGGATCACCGAGGTGGTTTTCCCGTCTGAAACGCGCCAGCGCGGGCCGCTTGCATGACCAGAACCAGCGACGCGCAAATACGCGATCCAACTCCGCCAGATCGAGATAGACCATGAACAAGCGGTACACGAATTCGTGACCGGTTGGCTGCATGCGCCGGTGTCTAACCTGCCCTGAGAAAATCGCGCTTTTCATGTACTGATTGATTTTTGAAATGTTGCAGTGCTTCGAGCGCACTGACCACGCCGTCTTCGTGAAATCCATTACGCCAATAGGCGCCACAATAATAGGTGCGATGCCGTCCGTTGATGAATGCATGCTGCCTTTGCGCGGCCACGGCCTCTGGCGTAAAGACCGGGTGGCTGTACTGAACACGCCGAATGATCTTTTCAGGATCGATTGCCTGCGTGTGGTTGAGCGTCACACAGAATTGCACCGGCGCCTTGATACCCTGCAGGATGTTCATGTTATAGGTCAGGGCAACACGGGGCTGCGGGTCGGCGGGGATATGATAGTTCCAGGCGGCCCAGGCAAGACGGCGCCTGGGCATCAGGGTTTGATCCGTGTGCAATACGGCTTCATTGCTCTGGTAATGGAAATTTCCCAGCACCTGTTGTTCGCTGGTGCTGGGGTTGGCCAGCATTTTCAGGGCCTGGTCGCCGTGACAGGCCATGAAAACCTGGTCGAAACGTTCGCGCTCCCGACCACGGACCTTCACTTCAACATGACTGCTCAAACGCCGTACCGATTCGACCGGCGCATTCAGCCTGATCCGGTCGCGGTGGCCCGCCACCAGTTTTTCGACATAGGAATTCGAACCACCCTTGACCACCCGCCACACGGGTCTGTCGTTGACACTCAACATGCCGTGATTGTAGAAGAAGCGGACGAAAAACCGCGCCGGCATTTTGCCCATAACCGCCGGCTTGGCAGACCAGATGGCCGCACCCATTGGAATGATGAAATGGTCGATGAATTCGCGTGAGTATTTCCCGGCTGCCAAAAAAGCTTCCAGCGATATATCGAACGAGGCCGGTTGCAGCAGACGCGGCGCTTCCTTGTTAAAACGCAGGATGTCGCCGATCATCCGGTAGAACGACGGCCTTAAAAGGTTGCTGCGCTGTGCAAAAAGCGAGTTCAGGGTGGAGCCGTTGTACTCGAGGCCGGTCTTTTCATTGCGAACACTGAACCCCATGTCGCTATCCTGCCAGGCGACGCCCAACTCATCGAGCAACATTATAAAATTGGGATAGGTGCGTTCATTGAAAACAATAAAACCGGTGTCGATAGCGTAGCTTTTACCGGCGTGTTCCACCCCAACCGTGTTGGTGTGGCCGCCGATGCGGTCGTCCGCCTCGAATACGGTTATCTCGTGCTCACGGGCAAGGTGATATGCCGCGACATTACCGGCAATACCGGTACCGATGACTGCGATCTTCATAGACGCGCGCTCCTGTGCGATGGGTTAAGCCGGTTGGACTCCCTGTGTTTGACCGGCACCGGTTTCAGATCCCAAACCAGGCCCAGCATCGCCAGGAAGCGCAGAATGTAATAGGTCATATCGATTTCCCACCAGTAGAAACCCTGCTTCGCTGAAACCGGGTAGTGATGATGATTGTTATGCCAGCCCTCACCCATCGTCAGGAGGGCCAGCCAGAAGTTATTACGGCTGTTGTCGGACGTGGCATAACGCCGTTTGCCCCAACGGTGCGCCAGGGAATTGATCGTGAACGTGCCGTGGTAAAGGACCACGGTGGAAATAAAAAAACCCCACACCAGCATCTGTCCACCGCTGGTACCCAGTTGTGGCGCGTAGGATTCCAGAAAACTGCCGGTCAGCAACAGGCTGACCGCCAGCACGACCGGCACGGCGATATCAAAACGGTCCAGAAAACGGAGTTCCGGGAAACGTTTCAGGTCACGCACGCGCTCCCCGGAGACCTGAAAGTGTTCACGCGAAAGAAACCAGCCGGTATGGCTCCACCACAAACCGTGGTGTACCGGCGAATGCGGATCATCTTCCTGCTCGGTGTTGGCATGGTGATGGCGGTGATGCGCGGCCCACCAGAGCGGTCCGCGCTGCACCGACGCCGCGCCGATCAGCGCGAAAATAAACTGCATGACACGCGAAGTTTTAAAGCTGCGGTGGGAAAAGTAGCGGTGATAAAAGCCGGTAATGGCAAACATGCGGACCAGGTAGAGCGCAATCGCGGTGCCAACGGCAAGCGGGCTCCAGCCGACCCAGATTACACCGAGACAGGCGAGGTGCATGGCAATGAAAGGCAAGGTCCGCAACCAGTCAATGCGCCTGCCGTGAATATCTGCAGATAATTCCACTGCTGAGCTGTCAAACCAGGCCAGCAGGGAACCCCACAAGTGGCGCCAGTGGGAAGTTTTAGCCACTGCTACCATCGCTGCGGCACCATTTCAATTTCACCGGTGTCATAGCCGACCGATTCCAGCATATCCAGGATTCCGGCATACTCCTGCACGGGGATTTTTGGTTCACGGGCCATGATCCAGACATAGTCGAGCTTGTTGCGGCCGATGACGGTGACCGTGTAAGCCTCATCGAGATAGATGATCCGGTAGTCGGCCTTGATCGGCCAGATGAACTGCATACCCCACACGGCATTGGAATCATCCCGTATGAAACCCCGCGGTTGATAGGTTTTGCGTTCACCATCGTATCCCCCGTCCCTGAATGTAAAGGTGGTGGCGATGGTGCCATCATCATCGAGGCGGTAGGATTCAACCGCGTTATGCGCACCCACCTCGATCGCAGTCGGAATGTTGGCTATCACGTACCAGTCACCCATGAAACGCTCGATGTCGACATGTGCGACCGTCTGCAATGGCTGCTGGTGGCTGCAGGCCGATATGGCGAATGCAAGGACTGTAGCCAGGATTGCCCGTAAACGGTTTCTCACGATCATTTCTCCAACGTTCAAAGTAACTGGTAACGCAGACGGCGACCGCCGCCTGCTTCGGTTTCCAGGGCCAGCCACTCGAGGTTTTCCGAGTACCAGAGTTCTATTTTCATTTCGCCGGCATCCAGCTGGTAGCGCCAGGCGGGCTGCAAGACACCCCGAACCTCGAGCTCAACCCGTTGCGGGTCGCTGACTTCGATATCCAGCACCTCGCCGTTTTGTGCATTGATCAGGCGCTGCTGCTGCAGGAACGCCGGTTTCCAATAGGCAAAAGTCATGCTGCATGCCGGCAGATCGATCTCACCCGAACTACCTTCCACCACGAACCGGTCACCCTCTATTGAACCGCTGACCCGATAGGGTTTGCCATTGGCGTCGGTGCGCGATTCAATCCCGGTGAGACAGTCGCCGCTCCAGGTCTCGGTGTTTTCATGTTCGTAGCCGAACAATTTCACGAACAGCAATCGGTATTCAAAACTCGCTTCACTCTTCAGTCTCACCTGGTCATTGACTTCCCTGAGGGTGAAATCGTGATACCCGATGGCCTTGTCATCCAGGTAAACCCGGAAGCGCCATTCCCGGTCTTGGGCCATGACTGCACCAGAGAGTGTCAGCAAAACGATCGCAAATATGATTTGTTTAATCACGGCTCAATACCCTCCCTTGTCCTGGCGCGGTAAACCGGGAAAGAATGCATTCGTGCGGCGTATGTATTGCTGATATTGCGGCCTGCGCGAACCGATATCTTTTTCCAGCAGGGCGACACCGGAGACCTTTAAAAGCAGGAAGGTCATCAACAGCGGCGAAATGATGGTCCACCAGCCACCGGCTGACAGTGCGACCAGGTAGAATCCCCACCACAGGGTAAAGTTGCCGAAATAGTTGGGATGCCGCGTATAACGCCACAAACCGGTATCCAGCACCTCGCCGTGGTTCGCCGGATCCTTACGAAAACGCGAGAGTTGCAGGTCACCCAGCGCCTCAAACATCACGCCCACGACCCACAATGTAAAACCCGCATAATCGAGAATGCCGATTTCCGACTGTCCGCTGATGGCCGCGGCCAGCGGCATGCTGATCACCCAGGCCAGCGCGGCCTGTAAACCAAACACGATGTAGAGGCTCTTGAATTCGAACCCGGGTTCATTGTTGGATCGGATTTCCCGGTAGCGGTAGTCCTCCGGCTGACCGTGATTGCGCACGGTGATGTAAACCGACAAACGCAGTGCCCAAATGGCGACCATCGCGAGCACGAGAACCACGCGCGGGCCAATTTCAACGCTCATGCCTGCATACACACCCGCCGCGAGCAGGAACATCAGCGACCACAATGAATCGACAATACTGACATCGTGGCGCTGCAGGCTGACCAGCCAGAAAACCACGGCGACGGCGAGTAGTGCTGAACCCGAATAGAAAAATGCAATCCAGTCGATCATCGCATCAGCCCCCGCGACACACCTTGCAACGGCAAGACTGTATGTTGCTTGCGGACACCGTCAAAACGAGTGGCGGCAAACATCAGCAACGGCATTGCCATCGCCCAGATGAGCGTTAATGCAAGGATGGCCATGTTATAGTCAATAAATTGAATTGCACCCAGACGCTCACCTGCCAGGTAGCTCAGAGGGCCGAACACCGCGCCCATCAGCACCGCCAGCGCGGATCTGTTTTTGAGCCAGCCCATGGACACATTCAGCGTGGTCGCAAACAGGGCCCACATCGCCAGGATCCAGTACGGCGCCATGCCGGCGAGCGCCGCCCCGCCTGCGTATTGCAACCAAGCGCTTTGTACCAACAGGCTGTCAAAAACCATGCCCATGATCAGGGCCAGCACTATCAGTCGTGATTCCTGTCCGGGGCGCGCGGCCAATAACAGGTGCAGGAAGATAACCAGGCCGACAACCAACACACCCGCCCACGCCATACCACGGGCTGCGCTGATTACGCAGGCAAACCAACCCACCTGGAAGGCGACAAAATTTACCAGTGTGCGCGTCACGACTTCACCGTTTGTTTGACTTCGCTTTTGCGTTCAAAGAGGTAATGACTGACGTACCACTCCTGCCCGTCGCCATGTCCGAACAATTCAGCGCAGGCCATGAAGAAGATACGCCAGCGCATAAACCACTTGCCCGCATCCCTGCTGCCGTAGGTTGCGGCCAGAACCGGCATGATCTGTTCTTTCCGGGCGTCCATGTTCTGCAACCAGGCATTGGCCGTCTTCTCATAGTGCCGGCCATTCCAGCGCCACTGCTCGAGCAACTGCAGATCCTGCTGAAAACGCAACGGCAGGTCATCACTCGGCATGATTCCGCCGGAGAAAAAGTGCCGGCTCATCCAGTCACTCGGCCCCTGGTCGACAAACTCGTAGGCGCAACTGCGATGACAGAATATGTGTTTGAAAAATTGACCCTGCGGCCTCAGCCAGGTGCTGATGCGGCGGTAGAGTTCCTGGTAATTGCGCATGTGTTCAAACATCTCGACCGATACGACCCGGTCAAAACGCAGCTCCGTATCGAAATCATTCATGTCACAGGTAATGACCGAGATATTGCCCAGGCCACGCGCCCTGGCCTGAGCCGTGATGTACTCACGCTGGCTGTTTGAGTTGGACACGGAAACAATCCTGCACGCCGGATAATGTGCCGCGATCCACAAGCTCAGCGAGCCCCAGCCACAACCGAGCTCAAGCACCTGCATTCCGTCTTTAATCCCGGCGTGAAGACAGGTCAACCGCAGCGCTTCGGCCTCGGCCTGAACGAGATCCGGAGTATCGCCATTCCAGTAGCAACTGCTGTATTTGCGGTGATCTCCCATGACCAGGCCAAAAAAATCAGCGGGTACCTCGTAGTGCTGCTCATTGGCCAACTCTGGCAGCGGCGCAATTTCCGCGCTCTTCATATCTGCGACGAAAGCCGTCAAGCCGGCACCGGATCTTTCCAGGTCATGCGCATGAATATCCTCCAATCGCTGACGATTGAGCCGCCGGATGCCGGCACGGATGACCCGGTCCGGTACCAAACCCATTTCTGCCCAACCAATGGCAACGGAAGACTTTCCGGGCTTTTCCACGTTTACCTGCAAACTTTCCTGCATTTTCTCCATCTCCATTTACGCTGCGGGCACGACGTCACAAAGACGTGCAAGCCCCGTATTCAAATCGGTTCCAAGCGCCCTGACACCGGCGCGTTTAAGCGCATCGTGTACCTTGACCGACGCATAGCCCCCCAGGAACACCGGTACTTCAGACTGCTTGACCAAACGCGGTAGCGCAGTGTCCAGCACTGCGGATCCCGGCTGTAAAGTTCCTGACAATATGATGGCCCTCGAGCTCGTTTTAGCGGCCACCGCGGGCAGGTCTTCGAGCGGCATGTCGGCACCCAGAAGAATCGTCTGGTACCCAGCCGCGCTGGCTGCCAGGGCAAACAGCAAAAGACCCGTCTCATGCCGGTCTCCCGGCAGGCACGCAAGCAAGATTTTGGATCCGGTTTTTGATTTGGGCCGGTGATGAAATCTCGCGCCCAGTTTGTTGCGGATATAAAAGCCAAAAAAATGCTCTTCAGCGATACTGCCCTCGCCCTTCTCCCACCTGCGCCCGAGCTCTTGCAGAAGCGGCATCAGGAGTTTTTCGGTGACCTCGGCCATTGGATACAGCGACAGTGCGTTGCCATATACTTCTTCAAGCCCCGCCTCGTTGAACTGGATAACCGCAGCCATCATCCGCTCCACATAACGCCGCCAGGCGTCATCGAGCACCACGTTTGCACCCGCCGTTACCACTTTGGCCCGGGCTTCGGCGTCGAGCTGGGCTTTGACCTGTCCGATACGCATGCCACGATCAAGCAGTCCGACCACTCGCGTGATCAGGTCAATGTGTTCCTGGGTGTACAGACGATGACCGCTGGCTGTACGAACCGGCTCAAGTAAATCGTAACGGCGTTCCCAGGCACGCAATGTAATCGCGTTGACGTTGGTCAGGTCGGCTACCGTGCGGATGGGATAGAGGGCGGTCTCTGCCGGTTCGGATGTTGTTTCTAATTCATTCATATACACATTGTCCCACTGCTCCTGCAAACTTATTCATGATATTATTCTTATACATTACCAGTGTGTAATGGCCATGATAAATATCACGTACCCGCTGTCGTTCCGGTTTAAAAAGAACCCCGGTATAACCCGGGGTAATTGGGGCCTGACGAACACAAAAGAACATAATTCAGTCGATTTTCTTGCCACTGGATAACCCGCATACCGGGTTAAACGCACAATTGAAACGATTCATGTCTATCTGGGATCTATTATTATACAATACTTGTACATTGTCAAATTACTTTTACCTGTATAATTTCAATATGGTCCTTTCAGCAGCAACCGACGCCACGATGGTGATGGATATGTCCATTGAACCGTGGCACGCCGTTAATGACGTTGTAATGGGCGGCTTGTCTTCCGGACGGATGGTCGCGGGCGATGAAGGCTTGAGATTCCAGGGTCAATTATCCCTGCGGAACAACGGCGGCTTTTCGTCAGTACGACGGGTGAGCAATGCAGACTTCGCACATTCGCGGGGCGTCCGCCTGACTGTCAGGGGTGACGGGCGCAGTTACCAAATCCGCTTACGGCGGGACGAGAAATTTGACGGTGTTGCGTGGCGACGCGAATTTTTCACTGACGGTACGATCCAGGTGATTGAGTTTGCCTACCCGGAGTTCGAACCTGTGTTCAGGGGTCGTATTGTTGAAGAAGCCGGCGCCATCGACCCTGCCCTGATCAGGCAAATTGGCTTTTTGATCGCCGACAAAAAGGAAGGCGCGTTTTCACTATCGGTTCTGAAGATGGAGTTGTTAAACAAAACCCAAGGAAAGTAGCGCAACTGGCGAAACTCGACAGCGTCGAATAATCCTTGAAGCCATGCCCATTAAAGAGGCTGCCAATAAATTTGGACTGTCCGCCACAGCCGAAATGAGCATGCACTCTTCCCACCATGGAAAAACCCGAAGCCGACCTGCGGCGTGCCGATACGGCCGGGCATCCAAGCTGGCTCTCCAACATTTGCACTCCAAATGTAGACGCTGGCTTGTCATTCGGAGTAACTTAGAAAAGCGTCAGCGCCATAAAAACAGGATAAATTGAGGAGACTCATGACCGGCAGGAACAACGTGTCACCACGCGCACTGCTAATTGCTGTGGTGACAGCGCTGCTTGTTGGCGTCATGGGTTCGCTTGCAATTCGCCCACCCGGCGTTGCCGCCGAGCGGTTGGAAACGATGACGGCAGGCGGATTTGAGCACGTGCGCTGGCGTGTGACGTCCTCTTTCAATTCGAACCTGCCCATCATCGGACCGCCGCCACAGCGCGTCGCGGATGACCTCGCGAAGATAAGCAGTGGTGCTTTCCAGATGGAGGTCTTCGAGCCGGGCAAGATCGTGCCCGCACTGGAAATCACCGAAAGTGTCAAGGAAGGAAAAGTACAGGCCGGCTTTCAGTGGGTCGGCTACGACCAGGGCCGGATTCCGGCATCCACGCTGATCTCCGCCGTCCCGTTCGGCATGGAACCCATGGAGTTTTCAGCATGGTGGTACTACGGCGGCGGCAGGGAGTTGGGTGAGGCTTTGTACGCACCACACAACATCATGCCGATACTCTGCGGCGTGACAAGCCCGGAGACCGCGGGCTGGTTTCGCGAACCGATCGAGTCGCTGGATGACCTGGCAGGGCTGAAAATTCGATTCGCCGGTCTGGGTGGCAAGGTACTACAGCGTCTCGGGGCTTCGGTGACGATGATTCCTGCCGGTGAAATTTTCCAGGCACTGGAAAAAGGCGCAATCGACGCGACCGAGTTTTCCATGCCCGCTGTCGATCAGCTTCTCGGCTTCAGCCGGGTGGCCAGGTACAACTATTTTCCGGGCTGGCACCAGACTTTTTCGGCTGCGCACCTGCAGGTGAATCTCGATGAGTGGAACAAATTGCGGGATGACACAAAAACCATGGTTCGCGTTGCCTGCCGGGCGTCGGCAATGCTGACGATCTCCGAGTCCGAGGCCCTGCAAGGTCCGGTCATTCGTGATTACGGGAATCAGGGCGTTGTGACCGGAACGCTATCGACGGAAATTCTCCAGAAACTGCGGGCCGTCACGCAGGAAGTGCTGGATGAAGAAGCTGCAAAAGACGAACAATTTGCAGAAATTCTGAGGTCGCAACGTGAGTTTTCGGCAATCTACCGTTACTGGAAAACCAGGGGCTATTTGCCGAGGTCGTTCTGAGTATCATGAGCATTGACGCCTCAAAAATCAGCGAAGTTCTGCCACACAAGGAACGATTTCCGCACACACGACTGTCGGCGTTTGCACGCCGTTTCTTTCAACGCCTGTTACAGGCACTGTCGTGGATTTGGATTGCCCTGATCGGCATCGTCGTCGTGAATGTAACCATGCGTTATTTGTTCGGTGAAGGCCGGATTGAATTTGAAGAAATTCAATGGCACCTTTTCTCGGTCGGGTTTCTTGTCGGACTGGCGACCTGCATGGACAGTGATAATCACGTCAGGGTCGATATTTTTCACGCCAACTTGAGTCTCCGCCAGCAGGCCTGGATCGAACTCTACGGCCTGCTGCTGCTGTTTTTGCCATTTGCGATCGCGATGCTGATATTTTCTGTTCCGTTCGTCACCTATTCCTACGGCTTGGCCGAGGTATCTGATTCACCGGGTGGTCTTCCCTATCGCTGGGTGATCAAGAGTTTTCTGACCATCAGCATGTCGCTGATGTTGTTTGCCGCGATCAGCCGTTTGTCACGCACAACCGCCTGTCTGTTCGGCTGGCCACGCAATGTCGATTAACGATCTGCTTGCCATCCTGATGTTCGTCTCGTTCATCGGGCTCATACTCACAGGATTCCCTGTTGCCTGGGTGCTCGGCGGACTGTCCATCGTATTTACGGTCATTTCAATCGTGCTGGATATCGACCTCGGTTTCGCGACGGGTGTTGACTGGGCCTATACCTCGCTGAGCATCAACCGCGTTTGGGATGTCATGAAGAACTGGGTGCTGGTTGCCCTGCCGATGTTTATTTTCATGGGCTTGATGCTGGAACGGTCAGGAATCGCCAGCGACCTGATGACCAACCTCACTCGTGTATTTGGCAGGGTGCGGGGTGGATTGGCGATCGCGGTGACGGTCATCGGCATATTGCTTGCAGCCACAACCGGCATTATCGGCGCATCCGTGGTTCTGCTGGCGCTGCTCGGACTACCGGTAATGTTGAAGAACGGTTACCGGCCTGAGTTGGCGACCGGGACAATATGTGCTGTCGGAACGCTGGGCATCCTGATTCCGCCGAGCATTATGCTGGTGCTGATGGCTGACCGTCTCGCCATGCCCGTAGGAGACCTCTTCCTCGGCGCCATGCTGCCGGGTCTTATTTTGGGCGCACTTTATATTGTCTACCTGTTGCTGGTGGGCAGGCTCGACAAGAACGCAGCACCGGTTCCCGATGACGCAGAGCCGGTCAGTGTGGCCGCTCTAATCGGCGTGTTTCGCGCGGTGCTGGCTCCCCTCGGCCTGATCCTGGCGGTACTCGGCAGCATTTTTTTTGGCATAGCCACACCCACTGAAGCCGCCGGCGTTGGCGCATTTGGTGCGATGCTTCTCGCCTTGTTGCGAAAACAGCTCAACCGCAACGTATTGACGGAAGTACTGCAACAAACGACCACCACCACGGCGTTCATATTTGCCATTTTTGTCGGCGCAACGGCTTTTTCACTGGTGTTGCGCGGACTCGGCGGTGACGAGTTGATCGCAAAATCGCTGTTGGGGTTGCCGTTCGGCCCGACGGGTGTTGTGATTACGATACTCCTTGTCACTTTCCTGCTCGGGTTTTTCCTCGACTGGATCGAAATCTCACTGATCATCCTGCCGCTGGTTGCACCGGTTGTACAAGGACTCGGTTTCGACCTGGTCTGGTTTACCGTTTTGTTCGCGGTTTGCCTGCAGACGTCTTTCCTGACGCCACCGGTTGGTTTCGCGATTTTTTATCTGAAAGGTGTGGCGCCCGAGGACATCAGCGTGCGCACGATCTATCGTGGCGTGGCGCCGTTCATCCTGTTGCAACTATTGGGACTGGCACTGATATTTGCCTGGAAGCCTTTGGTAACATGGCTGCCATCGCTGGCTTACTGAAACCATTCGATGAACAGGAGCATAAATACATGTTCAGTGAAAACAGCCGGAACGGTCAGAAAAGGCGAGGTTTCGACGCTTCAGGTCTCCGTCGGGCCTGATGTCTGGCGACCAGCATCCGACACCGTACATTACTTGGGATTTTTTGACTGATCCCAAACAGTCGCCGTTGCATCTTTCTGGCAATTTGGCTTTAACGCTGCCTTATACTCACACAGGCAGACCAACAATTGGACAGGAACTGAAAATGCGGGAAAAGATTTCATTTGAGAACCGTCGTGCGCAGACTCTGGCTGGGGTTCTGCATCGTCCGGAAAGTGGATCAACACGGGCCTGCGCGATCTTCGCACACTGTTTCACCTGCACCAAGAACAGCAAAGCGGCGGTGCGTATTTCTGAGGCGCTGGCAGCACAGGGGATCGAAGTCTTACGCTTTGATTTTACCGGACTGGGGCAAAGCGAAGGCGATTTTTCCAGCACGCATTTTTCCAGCAATGTGGACGATCTTGCAGACGCGGCAGCGTATATGGGAAACATTGGTCTTGCACCCGCACTTTTGGTTGGTCATTCTCTTGGCGGTACGGCGGCACTGGCGGCAGCCCATGAAATCGACTCGGTGCTTGCAGTGGCCACGATTGGCGCTCCCGCAGATGCCAAACATGTACTGCAGTTGATGAATACAAATCTCGAGGAGATTGAGTCGGCTGGCAAAGCAACCGTTCAGTTGGGTGACCAGTCGTTCGATATACATAAAGATTTTGTTGATGATGTGCGCATGCAAAATGTATGTGAGAATTTGCGCTCCCTTCGCAAAGCGCTGTTGGTGATGCACTCACCCGTGGACGAAGTGGTTTCCATTAAGCAGGCTGCACTCATATATTCGAATGCATTGCATCCTAAAAGCTTCATATCATTACAGGATGCAGATCATCTGCTGACCAGCGACAGGGATTCTGCTTATGTTGCAAGCATGCTGGCTGCGTGGGCTGAGCGATATATTGGCGAGCAAACGACTGAAAAAAACTCCGCACGGCACCTTGCCGGTGCCGCTGTGGTCAATGGCAAAACAAATGACGGCTTCACGGTCGCGATCAATGCCAACGGCCACCGTTTTACCGGAGATGAGCCGAAGGATATTGGCGGAGCGGGGCTTGGTCCGACACCTTATGACTTACTCGGTGCCGCGCTGGCGAGCTGTACCGTCATGACAATGAATTTTTTTGCACGGCGTGAAGATTTGCCCCTGGAGCAGGTGGAGGTCAGCGTAAAACACGATCGAATTCATGCGGACGATTGTGAGGATTGTGAAAAGACCGACGGCAAAATTGACCGCTTTCAACGTGAAATTGAAATACAGGGTGATCTCACCGAAGAGCAGCTGGCGTTATTGATGAAAATTGCCGATCGTTGCCCGGTCCACCGCACACTGAAAAATGAGATCACCATCGTGAGTCGCAGAATATAGACACCGCCTTCGATTACAAACAATTTTGAAGGGTTATTGTATTAGGGTCTGTTAACGATCGGGCAGCAATGTCTGGTTCATCGCTATGTAGCCAGTTTGAGATCAGGATTACGCAGTATGGATATCGGAATTCTTTTGAATCGCCACGCGCGCTACCGGCCCGGACACACGGCGCTGGTGGTTGCTGATAACAGGCTTTGTTTTGCCGACCTCAATAAAAAAGTCAACCAGTTGGCCAATGCGGTGCGCTCAGCCGGCCTGGTCAAGGGTGACAAGGTGGCCAGCGTGCTTCCAAACTGTTTTGAGCTTGTTGCACTCTACTGGATGGCCGCCAAAACCGGAATGGTGTTTGTTCCGGCAAGTCCTATGCTGCAGGGACCGGGGTTATCGACGCTGTTGAGCAACTCGGACACAAAAATGGTTTTTGCCGATGCTGCTTTTGCCGACATATTGAATGACATCGCAGACGAGACACCATTGATTGCAAACGCCCACCGCATCCTGGTCGGAGCCGAGGTCGACGGGTTTCAGACCTACGACAGTTTTATCAGGGACGCCTCAATCGCAAACCCGCCCGATGCGCACTTAAGCGACAGCGACCCATACAATATCATGTACACATCCGGCACCACCGGCGCCCCGAAAGGCATTGTCCACACCCACTACATCCGCGCCAACTACTGTGCGCATTTTGCATCCGCCTTTCGCATGACGCCGGAAAGCGTGGTTCTGCATGCCGGCTCCATCGTTTTTAACGGCGCAATGCTCGATTTCATGCCCTGGATGTTCCTCGGCTGCACTTATGTGCTGCACCATGTATTCGATGCGGAGGCGGTGATACAAGCGATCGAACATGAAAAGGTGACGCATATCGTGATGGTTCCCGCACAAATCATCGCACTGATGAATCACCCCGCTTTCAGGACCGGTGATCTGAGCTCGCTGCAGATGATCCTGAGTGTCGGCGCACCCCTTCATCTCGAGCATAAACAAAGACTCAACGCGGCCCTGCCCGGCCGTTTTTACGAGCTTTATGGGCTCACGGAAGGGTTTATGACGATACTCGATTGCAAAGACGCGCAACGCAAGACCGGTTCTGTCGGTGTGCCTCCGGCATTTTATGAAATGAAAATCCTCGATGAAAACGGTAACGAATGCGCCGTCGGTGAAATTGGTGAAATTTGTGGAAAAGGACCGATGATCATGACCGGCTACTACAAGCTCGATGAACTGACAGAGCAGACCATTATCGATGGCTGGCTGCACAGCGGCGATGCCGGTTACGTGGATGACGAGGGCTTCCTGTACCTTGTCGACCGTATCAAGGACATGATCATCAGTGGCGGCGTCAACGTTTTTCCGAAAGATATCGAAGAGATCATCGTGCAATACCCGGGTGTGTCAGAAGTCGCGGTATTTGGTGCGCCCGACGAGAAATGGGGCGAGATTCCGATTGCCGCGGTGACACTGACGCACGAGGTGGATACGGTCAAGTTAATGGAGTGGACCAACCAACGTGTTGGCGCGAAATACCAGCGCATCAAGGACGTGATCATTCTCGACAGTTTTCCGCGCAACGTGGCGGGCAAGACACTGAAGCGTGAAATCAGCAAGAATTATTCCAAAACCCCGGTTTAGGATGTATTTCTTCATGTCACGTCCGGCATACATCAGAAATACCAGCCAATGTAAAAGTCAAAAAAGTCAAAAAAGTCAAAAAAAGTCAAACAAAAAAGTCAAAAACAAAAAAGTCAAGACACCCATGTCTCCTTTCCCGAAAATTCGGTAAAAACATTTATTTTTGCGCTACACTTTGGAGTATGGATACTGAACAAATGGTTGCCGAGCTATTTGATGTCTTTGACGTCAATAATGACGGCGTAATTTCAAGAGGTGAGTTTATTGCCCTGGCCAAGGCCTTGCTATATGACAAGGAGCTTAATTTCAGCAGCGATATATTCAAACAGTTCGATGAGAATCACGATAACGTGATATCCAGGGAGGAGATGATCAATCTTGTCATAGACCTCGCTTTGTAACGGGACGCCGCTAAAATTAATGGGGACACTTGACCCTGGCCCAAAATTGCTTCAAAAACTTACGAACCGGAGACTTCTGTTCCGGTGCGTGGTATCCAGATTCCATTCGATGGGTAGGGGTGAGATCTGCGAATATCGAGCAGTTCTTTCAATTCCGGCCTGTTCCAGAAATCGAGCCAGGCGGACTCATTGGATATGCGCTCAGGGAGATAGAAATATAACGGATCGGTTAAAGCAGCGTCTTTGTCTGCCAACGCTTTTTCCAGCCAGGGCAACACTTCCACAGGATTTTGCCAGCCCAGACCGAAAAAACGCGATTTGAGCGTATCCAAGCCCACTTGAATCGCCCCCTTCAGACTCACCCAACTCAATGCATTGCGCCACGATCTCTTGTAAATTTTCCAGGTTACCCCTGGCAAAATAATAATCAGCCCACCATTCCTGCAATTGTCTTTCGGTCAAAACATCACGTGGCCGGGACGTCTTGAATTGTGTGAGTAAAGCAGTTGCTTCTTCAAACCTGTTGGTCATGATTAGTCCGGACATTGCACCAGTCGGACCCGGTTTTCTTTCCAAGTCATTGAATCAATTTCTGAATCTGAAGTGTTCGGCTCAAGCTAAAAAAGTACAGTTTGTAGCCGGGCCCAGTCCTATCCCGGCCCTGGCTGGTCCAGCCGCGCCTGTCCTGCGCCATATTCCGGGATACTGATGCAATGTTCGGGTTAGCGAATATACCAGGGTTTCCAGGCGTTGAACCGAGTCCGTTGCCAGGCTGACGGCTCTGTGCACCGCTAAGAGTGCATCTTCAAATTGCCCTTTGGCCAACAACAGAAGAGCCAGGTCAGAAGGGTGCGCTCCGGACAATGGGTCGAGGTTGAGCGCAACCGCTTGTGCAAACAATCCATCGGCGGCCAGCAAGTCTTGCCCGCCGCCTTGCGCCAGCAGGTAGCGGGCTTGCAGGTACAGGTTTTAGGCTTCGAGGTTGTTGGTGAGGCGCTGGCCCTCGACCGAACCTTTGCTTAAGCCCAGTTCAGTCTCCAGAGCCTTGCTTATCGCCAGGGAAATATCATCCTGGATGGCAAAGATATCGTCAATTTCCCGCTCATAGGTTTCCGAGCCCACGCGAAACACGCTGCGGCGCATGAGTTTTGCGAACAGGCTCATTTAGGCGGGTTCATTTGTTTGGACCGCCGGGTAGCGCAGGTCATGAGTTTGGTTGGCATTCATGCCACATTGCCAGTAGCTGCAGGTATTGAGAAGCGAAAGCTCATATTTACCTGCCGGTAAAAACATCAAGGCAGCGGGATAAACTCCACCTCATCACCCACCACCACTGGGAATCGCCCTGCCCGCCAATCGTCTTTGGCCTGCTCGATGCGCTGCTTACGACTCGAGACAAAATTCCATTCGATGTGACGCTCGCCCAATTTTTCACCACCGATGAACGCAATCTGTGCATCACCGACGGCGTCGACTATCGCTTGCGAGTTGTCGTTCAACACCACCAACGTACAGGGCCCAACCGTTTGCTCATCAATGAGCAGCCGACCGGAAGCCACGTAAACCGCCATCTGCTCAGCCTTGGGTGTAACGATGGTCTGCCCCTTCTTCAAGGCGGCCTCGGCATACACCGTATGAGAGAAGGTTTTAACCGGTGAGGTCAGGCCCCAGGCACTGCCCATCATCACCCGCGCGGGGACGCCCCCGATATCGGCGCGCGGTAACTCATTCGCGGGGTAATGATAAAAAGCCGGATCGATTTCTTCATCCGCTGCCGGTAAGGCGTGCCAGAGTTGCAGGCCATGTACTTTATGCGATACCGAATGAACTTCATCGCGTTCGCGCTCGGAGTGCGTCATGCCCTTGCCCGCCACCATCAGGTTGATGGCGCCCGGGTGAATCGCCTGCCTGTTGCCAAGCGAATCCCGATGCAATATCTCACCTTCAAACAGATAGGTCACAGTTGCCAAATTGATATGCGGATGCGGTCGCACATTAACGCCTTTACCAGCCGGAAATTCGGCCGGACCTATGTGATCAAAGAAAATCCACGGACCGACCATGCGTTGTTTAGCGTGTGGCAGTAACCGACGCACGGTAAATCCACCGAGGTCTTTTTCATGCGGCTTAATCAGAAGTTTGATGGTCATAAGTCTGCTCTTCCAAATAGTCAAAATGTCGAGTACCCCAATTTAACATCAGTCGGAGTTCAATTTGAACTGACCTCCATCAGATTAGGTATGCGGCGTTGGGGTGCAAATAGCATACACAACAATCCTGCCGACACCGCGATACCACCATGACCAAATATAGGTCAATTACGGCGCGATAACTCAACCAGGCGCGAATGGCAGAATTATCATGAAAGAACTAACAACGATGGTCAGTGTATTCTGCGGTTCTGCTTTTTTTATTGCAAAAGTGACTTTCGGGACGCGCGGCAGGCTGCCGGATTCGCTTATCTTTCATTCTTTCAAAAATGGGACTGCGCCAATGCCGACCCGACATTTGCCCGGAATGCTATTGCTATTGGTATGCATTTTAATGACCGGTGTCTTTTCGCCGGTCTCGGCCGCTGAGCTTGGTCAACGCGATATCGCACCTGGCTTGATCGTTCCAGAGGCGGCCCGGCCCGGCCCGGACTTCAACGTAGACGAGGCTACCCAGGCGTATGTCGATCTTCTGACGCCGGAACAGCGCGCTCGGTCGGACGCGTATTTCGAAGGCGGCTACTGGATCAACTTGTGGGATGTGCTGGTGACACTCGCGGTGGCGGGTTTGCTGCTATTTAGCGGTACGTCGCGCAAGATGCGCGAATGGTCTGAAAAAATCGGGCGCTCGCGTTTTTTGCACACCACCATATACGCCCTTATGTTCATCGTGGCGGTTTACCTTCTGTATTTGCCCTGGACCATTTACCTGGGTTTCTGGCGCGAGCATCAATATGGTCTCGCCACACAGAACTTTGCAGACTGGTTTGGTGAAAACCTGATCGAACTTGGCATAAACCTGGTGCTCGGCGCGCCTGTGATTGCGCTGATGTATGCCGCCGTGCGTCGTGCAGGCGCCGCCTGGTGGGCGTGGGCCGGCGCTATCACGGTCGCATTGCTTCTCTTTGTCAGCACGTTAGCGCCTGTTTTCATCATGCCCCTGTTCAATACCTACACCAGTATGCCGGATGGCGAGCTGCGTGATTCCGTTTTGTCGATGGCGCGCGCCCAACGTATCCCTGCCGATGATGTGTATGTTTTCGACGCCTCCAAACAGACCACGCGGATCAGTGCCAACGTCGCCGGTATGTTCGGTACCACGCGTATCTCGCTGAATGACAATCTGCTGGAAGGCACTTCGGATCCGGAAATTCGCTCGGTCATGGGCCATGAAATGGGCCACTACGTGCTCAACCATGGTTTTCGAGGAGTCGTTTACCTGGGCTTGGTATTAACCCTTGGTTTTCTTTTCCTGCACCTGTTTTTTGATGCCGCATTGAGGCGCTTCGGTGGGCGCTGGGGTGTGACAGGGCGTGACGACCCGGCCGGTTTACCGGTAGCGATGGCGTTGCTTGCCATTTACATGCTGCTGGTGTTGCCAGTATTCAATAACATTATCCGCTCGGGCGAAGCGGAAGCCGACGCGTTTGGCCTGGCCGTAGCCGGCGAGCCCTATGGATTTGCGACCTCGGCGATGCGTCTGTCGACCTACCGCAAAATCCATCCCGGAAAATGGGAAGAGATTTTGTTTTACGATCACCCCAGCGGCTACGACCGCGTTAATCGGGCCATGACCTGGCTTAAGGAAAATCAGGATGATCCGCACGTACAAGCCGAGTTAGCGACAGCGCGGCTGGGCGCCACGCCCTGAGAGTGGAATTCTGGGTCTTGTTCAGAGTGAACAGACAGGGCCATTAGAAACATAAAGCCATTGAACCGGCCAGCTGAATGGTCCTCGTCCATTCCCGCAAAATCGCGTGTCGACTATTTGAGAGTAGCGCATGGAGCTATGGCCGAATATGACACGGGCAAATGTTAATTGACACGCCTTCTTCATTTATGTAACCATATAGTTACATGATTAACAACCGCGACATGGATAATGTTTTTCGGGCGCTTGCCCACCGCAGCCGCAGGCGCATGCTCGATATTGTAAAGGAGCGGCCGGGTATCGGCGTAGGGACTCTCGCCAGCAAATTTGACGTCAGCCGTATCGCGGTGATGAAACACCTTGCCATGATCGAAGCCGCCGGGTTGGTCGTTTCACAAAAGCAGGGCCGGGTTCGGAAACTTTATTTCAACGTGGCCCCGATCCAGATGATCCACGACCGTTGGACAACGGAGTACTCGGCTTACTGGGCCGGACACCTGACACGCATCAAATACCTGGCGGAGGCCAAAGAAGACAACAAAAGTTCGGGAGAGTCAAAAAAAAAGGAGAGCAAGTAAAGTGAATGACAAAAACTACGCAGAAAAACAGATTTACCGCGTGATGATAAATGCCCCCATCGAACGCGTGTGGTCCGAACTGGTGAACACCGGAACCCCCAGGCCCTTTTTTTGGAACTCCCGCTGGGACACGCCGGAAATGGCCGCTGGAAACCCTTATCGCATGGTTTCAAACAAGGGGAAAACCGTCGCGGTCATCGGCAAGATACTCGAAATGGACCCGCCGCATCGGATGGTCCACAGCTTTCGGCTCACCGCCCTGCCCGATCCGCCCTCAACTGTAACCTACACCCTGAAAGAGAAAGACGGCGGCACGGAATTCACCTTGATCACGGAACATGTCCTGGTTGGCTCCAAAAGCGAGAAATCCATGGACCAGGGTTCAAAATTCATCGTCGACAATTTCAAAGCGTTTATTGAAACGGGCAAGGTGACGTTTGGCGCGCGGATCACCCTGGCGCTATATTCATTGATGGCGCCGATGACGCCAAAATCCATGAGCGCGGATAAATGGCCGCTCGATAAATCGGAATAATGAGGATACAGACCATGACGAAATCACCGGAAGAATTGGCGAACACCATGATCGCCAACATGAAGGAAAAAACCGGCAAAACACTGGAACAATGGATTGCCATCGCAAATAAGTCGGGACAGGAAAAGCACGGCGCCATCGTAAAGTACCTGAAGACCGAGCATGGCATGACCCACGGATTCGCCAATCTCGTCGCACACAAAACGTTGTTAAGCGATGCGGGCAGCGCCGCTGATAGCGACCTGGTCGCAGCCCAGTATTCGGCCCCCAAGGCGGATCTGAAACCCATCTATGACGCCGTTATCAAGGTTGTCACCGGGTTTGGCAAGGACGTCGAAATTTCACCCAAGAAAGCCTATGTCAGCCTGCGGCGTAACAAGCAGTTTGCCATCGTCCAACCCTCGACCAAAACACGGGTCGATCTTGGCATCAATCTCAAGGGTGAGCCGGCCACCGGGCGGCTGGAGCTATCGGGAAGTTTCAACGCCATGGTCTCGCACCGGATACGCCTGTCAAAACCGGATGATGTAGACAAAGCTGTGAAAAACTGGTTGAAACAAGCTTATTCAAAGGCCTGAACGTATCGCCATGCTTGGCGCAACTGCGATGAGCTTTCCAGCCGTCGTTGTCATTCTGGACGCCTGTCTGCTGTGGTTTTGGTTGCCAACCTGAAAACGCAACCGGGTGAGATAAAGATTCTACGCCCAATACTGCATTGACAGTGTAAATTTTCAAGGTACAAACTCAGAGAAGTTGGGGTTGGAGTCAATTGACTCTAACCCATTGTTTCATCCATTTATTGCAAGCAGAACAGTAACTAATCTGTTAGATTCTACTGGGTGATTTCACTGATGGCAGGAATCACGAATAGCGTCGCAGGATAATGGGTGCCTGGGGGAGAATCTCTCATGGAAAACAGTGTGTATTCGTTTGCAGGCTTCACGCTGGACTGCGGTCGAGTAGTTTTGACCCGTGACGGAATAGAACTCCCGCTGCGTCCCAAGTCATTCGAAGTGCTGCATTACCTGCTGAGAAATTCGCGCCAATTGGTTGAGCGCGATGAACTGCTCGCCGCTGTATGGCCTGGTGTCGTCGTTACCGACGACTCACTCACCCAGTGCGTTGCCGACATCCGCAAGGTTTTGGGAGACGATAGCAAGAAGCTGCTGCTTACGGTTCCACGGCGTGGTTACCGGCTGGATACAGTCGTGAAATCCGTGCATGGTCCTCACACGAATGACATTCCCGCTATTCCGGAAAATCTTAACTGGCCCGCACGACCGTCAAGCTGGACACTGCTGGCGCTGGCCTTATTGGGTCTTGCCTTATTCGCCACCTGGTGGCACGCAGGTGAATCGCCGGGACCCGAATCCGCACACCGGGTCCCTGTTTTGCCTTTGCCACCTGCGTCCATCGCGGTGCTGCCTTTCAAGGACATGAGCGCCGACGGTGATCAGGAATACCTGGCCGACGGTATCGCTGAAGAGATTTTGAATCTCTTGTCCCAGGTGCCTGAACTCACAGTCATTGCACGCACTTCATCTTTTTCTTTCAAAGACCAGGCCGTGGATATTCCCACCATTGCCCAGCGCTTGAACGTGGCCTACATCCTTGAAGGCAGCGTACGTAAGTCCGGTGACCAGATACGCGTCACCGCCCAGTTGATCGATGGCTCCGACAGTTCCCACGTGCTGTCTCAAAATTATGATGAAAAACTTGGCGACCTATTTGACGTGCAGAGCAAGATTGCCAAGGGCGCGGCGAAAATGCTGACGTCCCGGCTACTGGGTGAAAAAGAATGGAGGCCTCCGGAAAACTTCACTCTGAGCGGTTCCATCAATATGCAGGCCTGGGACCTGTACCAGCAGGGGAAGTTTTTCTACGGCAGACGCCTGCCCGGTGATGTGCTGCGGGCCCAGAACAACTTCGAGCAGGCGATAGCCAAAGATCCCGGGTTTTCCAGGGCCTGGGTCTCCCTGGCGGCGACACTGAATTTGCGTCAAAACGACTACATGACACCGGATGCTGAAAAACTGGATCAGGAAATTGCATTGCCCTTGATTAAAAATGCCCTGAAAAGGACACTGGAACTCGATCCAAATAACCCGGAAGCGTTGATACGGACGGCCTTGATGGGCTGGGAAGCGGGCGAACGTGATCTGGCCTATCAACAGATCAACCAAGCGATGCGCTTCGGTCATAATAATGCCAAGGTTCAGGAATTGCTGGCTGGCATCGCGCATTTCCTCGGCGACAACGAAACCGCGGTGCTACTGCAAAAGCGGGCGATTATTCTCGATCCCATCAGTTACATCGGCCGCACTACACTTGGCCAATATCTTTACCTGGCAGGACAATTCGAAGCAGCGATGGCAGTGTTTCGTGATGCTGCAGGGCTCAATCCCGAAACAAGCAGTTCCAATTGGGAGGTGGTGAATATCCTGATTCTTTCCGGTGACGATACGCGAGCGCGCGAATTGGCGCTAACATTACCCAAGGGTCCTGACCGTGATCAGATTGAGGCCATGCTGGATCATATTGCGGGGAATAATGCGGGGGTAGAAGCGGCATTGGGCCGCCTGGCGAAAGGTGCGGATGCATTGACACTCTCCAGGTTGGCTAAAGTATACGCATTCCTGGGAGATGATGACCTGGCATTTTCTCAACTTGATATACTGGAAAGGAACGCCTGGTCGGACAAAACGGATTCTTCATGGTGGAATGAACTGCTGGAACTGCGCGTCTCGCGCTTTCTGGAGCCGCTGCATTCCGATCCGCGGTGGAAGGCCTGGGTCACGGAAATGGACAGGCGCCGTGACGCCGAGGTCGACAGGACGTTGGGTGAAAGCCTGCGTCAATATGCCAAAAGCGAAAATCCGTAGGGAACTTCCAATGTGTGTCCGTGAGACGGCGGAGCGGTTGTTTATACCCCGGCACCGTGACCTGGCTGGCACGGCGCCGGGGTAATCCCACCGATGGTACAAACGGATAAAAATATCGCTTATTTCGTTTTGCCAAAAGGCGGAGACGAAACGTCATCATATTTATAGATATCGCCGGCCAGAGAAACGACGTAGGCCGTGTTGCCGATAAATTCCATCGAAGTCGGCAGGTTGACTTCGCTGGCAACGACGTTAAACGTTCCATCGGCGTTGACCCTCAGGAGCTCACCGGTGTAAGGCAATGCCGAGCTTCCCGCGGCCAACCCGTCCCAAACCCCCTGCGCAAGGGCGTAGAGTGTTTGGCCCAGGCCGTATTCCACATCGACCAACAGCCGGCCGCCCGATGCGACCTGTGTAACGTCCAGGGACTTCGAGTCGATGGCCACGATCTTGCCGTCTTCGGGCAGGTGGGGCGTTGGACCCGCCTCGGCCATATAAACGGTCTTACCGTGCACTTCCAGACCGGTCGGAACAATATTTTCGAAAACCTGGAATTCACTGATGTCTCCGTCAAGCCGGATATTCAATACACGGTTGTGGTGGCCGTCAGTTACCAGGAAACCGCCGCGGTAGGGTTCCAGCGCGTATTGCACGCCTGTCGGAACAAAGAAATCGGTAAGCGGTGGGTTGTTCATCGCAAACGTGCCGATATCGGCAATCACGGTGTAACTGGACGGACCGTCAATCCGGTAGATGCCAACGATGTCGGTGCCACCGACGTCCGGGCCGACCAGGGTGACCAGCGCGTAGGCAGTACCATCGAGAAACGCGACATCCATCACGCCGCCAAGCGGGATGATCTGGTGGGGCAGACCACTGGCAAATACGCTGACGTCTCCGGTTTGAGGATCGACACGGGATATCTGCCCAATCGCACCTTCGGTGACATAAATGTAACCATCGGGACCGACGGTGCTGCCCGAAGCGCCTTGCAAGCCGCTTACCCATTGAGCGGATGTCGGGAACGGCGTGAATACAGCAGCGAGTGTAACGAGTATTGAGAAAATTTTGGTTTTGGAATTCATTCGAAATTACTCCTTTTAGTTGAAAGCAAGGTAACGGTCAGACCGGACCACTTGAGTAAAAAATGAAATGAGACTCATACATTTCAAGTTAAGCAGCCAATCACACGTGTTTTCCGAAAAAGTCACGAAATTCATCCGAAAGTTTTCTCAAACAGCGCGTTTCTAACCGGCCAGAGCAACCAGGCTGTGCGTCGGAGGGGTCTTCACGCACACGTCGATTGAAGGGGGATATTTCTGTTACGGAAACCAGCCTGGACGGAACACACGCACGCTTAGCCCGCATATTGCACCAGTCGGCATCGGGCCTCACTGTATCTGATTGAATCGAATGACCAAAATGGAGTTTTTATTAATTAATCCCAAGATACAATTTGTACCCGGTCGGCTTCCTATTCCGGCCCCGGCTTGTTCAGGGATGGCAAATATGGCTGTTTTGCAGGAGCAAGAAGCCGGTCAGCACGGCCCGTTATTCCTGAGGAGTGCGGTTAGTCCCCCCTTGAACGGAGCATTTTAGGTTGTTTCAATGGAGCAGTAAAAACATCGCGGCGCCGCACGCGACCTTTCAGACAACCACCGGTTCGCTGTCGCTGTTTTTAAGCAGCACCGCGTTTTTTGCAAGCGAAACCAGCTCCTGCTCCAGCAACTGATCGAGCAGCTGGTCAGAGATCTCGTCAGTGGAATTCTGCCCAAATTGCTCGATCACGACCTTCCCTTCCGTGACGAGAACGCGCAAATGTTCAAGCAAAGTCGTGCGATCATGCTCCCCGTCCAACAGGGGAATCAAATGCTTGGACAGGTCGCTGAGCTGCAGCATTCCGTGTGCAAGTGTCGTGACGTGTGACTGCGATTCGGCCTGCACTTTAATGAGTGGACTGGCGCGCGGATAGTCTCCCGGCGACAGGGCAAATCGCTGCGGCCGGTTTCGCAACGTGACAAGATCCTGTGAGAACATCTCGAGAATCATCCCGCCGATCTGGCGTAGATCCTGGCGATGATTTTTGGCATCCCGAACGCGAACGGTGCCGAGTTCGTTATTGGCGAACGCCGGTAGCGAATCGAACAGCACCGCTTCCGGGCTGATGCGCCCCAGTCCCGCCAGTGTCGCCTTCAGCAACGACTTTGAAACCGTCACTGTCAGTCCGTTGTCGGCCTTGAACGCCATTTCCGAACGATCCCCCAGAATGTGGCTTTCGCCCGACGGTTTCAAAGCACAGCTGACATACATGCCGGATAGCTGGTCCGATCCAAGTTGCCGGTTCAGCGCGACGTCCGCATGACACAGCAAGGTGCGGCGAAACGTGCGATTGCGCAGGAAGTCGAGATACTGTTCCGTGTGAGTCAACCCGGCGTTCAATTCCCGCAATGTCTTGTCGACCTCAGAACCGAAATTCGCTGCCACCATTTCACTGAAGTGTGTTTCTGCGAGATAACAGAGCTTGTGTTTCTCGGCCCGTTCAATAAATTCGTAAAAGAAGACCGGTTCGTTCACTTGCTCCAGGTGCTCATGAAACAGGTAAGAATCCTCCCGGCCGCGGATGATTTCCAGTTCGCGGTTCAACATCGCGTGGTAAGTCGCATCACCGGCGGAACCGGCCTTGATGAGAAAATCGAGTAACGCCCGCGCCTGCTCGACCTGCTTGCTGGGGTCATCAAACTGCCGCGCGTGGTAGCACATCATCTGCCGGACCATACCCCGCAGATACCACCCCGGATTCGTGTTATAACTGATATACGCAACCCCGTTCGGCGACAGGTTTTCCGAACAGATGGCGAGAATCCGCTCCTGAACTTCACCCTCGACCCACGAGTACACGCCGTGACAGAGGATGTAATCGAACTGGCCATCCTCCGGGCCGACATCGGCGATGCTGCGATGCTGCAATTCGATGTTCTTCAGCCCGAGTTGCCCGATCAGTTTCAAACCGTCATTGATTTGCCGCTTCGAGAGGTCGATCCCGACAAACGTTGCCGACGGAATCGCAACAGCCAGAGGAATGAGGTTGCCACCGGCAGCGCAGCCGAGTTCCAGTACTCGAGCCGAGTCGACGTCGGGAGGTTGCATGCCGAACAGCGCCGCCATCGTTGCAAGATGATCTGGATGCGTGGTGGAATACGGATGGCTGTCATATGGCAACGCATCGTAACTGTTCAAAAACTCGGTTTCCGGTGTTTCAACCGGCTGGTCAGCGGAAGTGGTTTTCATCATCGCCCATTATAAAAAATCGGATTCCTGAGTATAGACAGCATCAACGTCATAATTCCAGAAACCTGCATGGTTTTAACATCGCGTTGCCTCTGCGCCCTGCCCCCTGCCAGGGGAACCGGCATTTGATGGGTTAGTTTGCCGCGAATCATCGCTTCAGTTGATTGGTGAAGACTGAAATCTGTTCTTTTGGCTCTATACTTCGCGTCAACTCCACTGAGACGACAAAAACAGCCTCTCCGCCCCAAATTCGACAGCCCCGTCAGAAAGCCTGTAAAACTGCTTGATCGAAGGTTGCCCCCACAAATAGACCGGCGACAACCGGCCAATAGGTATACCTTCATACTTGATCATCGGTCCATCGAACCATGTCGAATAACCGCAGCTCAAAAAAACCCGGGTTCGGCAAGTTGCCGAACCCGGTTGGACCACGGATGTGTCAGGGGGGGGTGACCCGATCCGCGGTGCCGTTCAACTTTGGACTTTAGAGGATCGGGCAGTCCACTTCCCGTTCAACGTCCACATGAACGCCGTAGTAGATACCAACCGGTACGTCAATTTGCCCAAATTGGCCCTCGGCGAATGTCTTCCATTGGAACAACCCGGGAGCGGGATTCTTGCTGGCTGGTTTGCTGTTGTAATGCTGGACCTTGATATTGTTATCAAATATCGGGGTGCCGTTGTCATCGCCCACCGGATTGAGCGCAAATCGCCAACCGGTGTTGAGCTCGATTGTAATGGTCACAACCCCGGCATTGGGAGCGGAAAAGGTAACGTCTCCGGCATCCATGGTTTGACCGGCAAACAGCACAACCGTCTTCTCCTCACCGGAATAGTTAGTGTAAGTCGCCCAATTGCCCTTGTTGACATAACGGTTACCGGTCGCCCATGCCGTTTCGTCTTCGTAGCAGCCAAAGCCGGGGCCCGGGTCATCAGTGAGGGGATTCCAACAGAAACCATCGACATGACTGAGCCCGGCAGGAACGTTGTTGGGATTGAGCGGAGAAGCGAGGCCGGAATCACTCGATGCCTGCGGTTCGTAGACATAAACATTGCCGCCGCCACTGCCACCTTTGATGATCGCTGCGCCCACGCCATCAGGCCAGGCCGAGAAATCAACATAGGTACCGTCGTTGGATGCAACGATCAGGTTGCGGTCACACAATTCGTTACCGCTGATATCTTCGAAACCCAGTCCGAATTCACCAGGATCTCTTTTGGCGCTCCAGCACTGGTAGTAAGTTGCATTTCCAAAGAACGCCGCGCCCACCTCGGCGCAGGTCCGATTGCCACCCGGATTGGCCCCGGGGATGATATATGGCGTAACTCCGCCATTCGATATAGGTGCGCTTGGCGTTCCATCTACAGCCATTACTCCACCACTAATCAGCAGTGCTGCCGTAGCGAGCACTGGAAACAGTACTTTTTGAGTTTTCATGCTATTGATACCCTAAAAAATCATAAAAACAATATGTTATGATTCCGGAGATCATCAGAATATGCACTTCCGGAACGTAACACGCCTTAACCGCTTGTGCGGTGACGTCCTTGTTTTCCGTGTCCAGATTTTTACATTGGGTAGGTCTTTTGTGGCAACGGATTGCCAGCGTTTCCGTTCCATTAATTTGTGCGTCCATGGAGCGGCAGCATTACTATATACTCCTGAATTATTGATAACAAGAGGGGCAATTATGCCGTTTTTTACCCTTAACAAAGTAGCTTCGCAGTCACTGAAATTGCAGCCTGCACATGCATTTGAAAGGCAGAAAATCAGAAAGATGGAAAGTGTCACAGCGAGGTTCTTTCGCGCTGGCCACCACTTGAAGGATGAAAGCGAAAAAGCCCTCTAACCCGACCTTCTCAAACCATAGCAGGGCTATGCTTATTCGAACGATCGATCAAACTGTTTCGCCAGTGACAAAGCAAATTCCGGATCCTTTGTGAATTATCCGGGCCAGTGGTGATCCCTGCTCTCCGCCTCTCTCCGCTGAAGGCTATATTTAAAACCAATGCTGCGCCTTTTGCACAAAATCAGGAGATATCTATTGGCCAACAATGAGCTGGGCAAGTACCTGCGCTACGCCATCGGCGAAATCTTCCTGGTGGTGGTGGGTATCCTGATCGCCTTGCAGATCAACAACTGGAATGAAGACCGTATCGAGCAAATACAGATCAGGGAATTTACCCTGTCGCTGGCGGACGATTTGCAAAGCGATATCGAAATGCTGAAATCGGTGCGCTTGCAGATTGACCACTTTATTCACCTTTCCAACGAATTGGCGGATTATGTGCGAGGCAAATCCCTGGCCGAAATCTACAATATCGATCTCTACGTCTATACCGTCGGACCCGGGTACCGGCCATTTGAGTGGAAGCGGGCGGCCCTCGATCAGCTCAAAAGCTCCGGCGCTTTAAGGCAGATCAAGAACCAGTTGCTGGTGCAAAAAATCTCCGAATATGACGCGCAGAGCCGGCACCTGGACCAGGACTACAGCAACGACGAAAATAAAATCCGCGAGGCTCAAAACGTAGCCCTCAAGGTAGTCGATATGAGCTACCCGGAGCGCAATCAAATTCCCATGTACGTTGATGAAACTACCGATGACGCTTTGGCTGATTTTTTCAAATCAGACCTTTACCAGGAAATCAAAAGCAATGACCTGGCCTTGCTCAGCAGCGACCTCAGCGAGGTGCGGCATGCCGTCAACACCTACATCGAGACCGGCATGAACCTGGATCCACGTACCAGTATTGAAATTCCCTGGCTGATGGCAAACGGGCTCGAGATCATAGCGTTGATTCATTCCGAGTACGGGGAACAATGACCCGCATACTCCGGGAGGCCGGGATTTTGAATTTTTACCCCGAGCAATTTTTATATTATTTGTAACTACTTAAGCACACCACGCTGCTTCATGGCCCTGGAATACAGATACAAACCCAGCGATGCCAAAAAGATGATTGCGGTGAAAACCAGGGAGAACGTGTCGCCGATCACTTCCAGGCCGTTGGACAGACCATAGTTGTGGATGGCCGTTAAAACCATGGCAATCAGGGAAACCAGGAACACCGGAACTGCAAAACCTTTTCTCAATAGCAACAACAGGGTGCCCAGGACGCCACCCCACACGGCAATCGCCCAGGCCGCCACCGTCCACACGGGCAGAGCGTAGAAAAATTCCAGCTGTTCGGGTGTGAAAGCGCCCATGTATGCCTCATTGCGTGTCTCGGTCATGATGTAGTCCATTGCCCCCATCGAGTTCCAAAGAAGCCCGACGATACCCACCACCCAGAGATGCCAGGGGGTTTTTACAGATGTATTCAGATTTGATTCAGACATGGTCTTCTCCTTTTCATTAGTTTAGTTGAAAAAATCCACTTTTCCATATAAGAACGGGCAATTACAGGGTCGGGACCATCAAGAAATTCCTTGTCGCATTCGCCCAACTACGTGTTAACGTAATGCCAGACCAAAATCCGGGATTAGACCAATGTTCATACGCTCATTGCTGACAACAGCACTTGTCCTTTCCGGCCCGGCCTATGCCGAGCTTGCAAAATCCACCGATGACGGGTTTATTGTGCGACACAGCGTCAATATCGCCCGCGACCGGGCCACGGTATTCAAGACGATGACCGGCCAAGTCGGAGAATGGTGGAATCCAGACCATAGTTTCTCGGGCGATGCGGGTAATATGTTGATTGATATGGAATGCTTCTGTGAACGCTGGGAAAACAACCTTGTGCGCCACCTGGACACTATGATCTGGATGGAAAACTCGAAGGTGATCATGGAAGGCGGGTTGGGTCCGTTAAAAGAGCTTGGATTAAGCGGCACCATGATATGGTCGTTGACGCCCAACGATGAGGGTGGTACGACGGTTAACTGGGAGTACCACGTGTATGGATACAGCGAAACCGTCATGGCCAACCTGGCAACGGCGGTTGACGGCGTACTGAAACAGCAGATCGGCCGCCTGGCCGATTACATGAAGCCGGCGGCAGATTGAAAAGCCGTGAATTCCACCGGTCCCATTATCTCCCGCCGCTCTCGACGGGTTGTGAGCATATATGTGTTCAATGCTCTATCATTGGTATTCCGCCGGCCACCCTCTGAAAATAAGATATGAGTCATCAAGATCAGCAAAATGCTTTTAGTTCAATGTGGGCGGAGTTGAAAAGACGGCGCGTGGTTCGGGTCATTGCCTTGTATGCCATTGCCGGGTGGGTCGTAATTGAAGTCATCTCGACGATATCACCAAACCTGGACTTGCCAGGCTGGACGGTCAAATTTGTTACGGTGCTGGTTGGGCTCGGATTTGTGGTCGCTGTTTTGCTGGCCTGGGCGTTCGATATCGGACCGGGTGGGGTGCATCGCACACCGCCATTAGCGGCGGGAAATTCTGACGACCCGGCACCCGCGAATAGCGCCGTTTCGGCAACGGATATTAAAAACACGGACACAAGCCCATCAAGCTCCGCAATGGATGACCAAAGGAAGTCGATTGCCGTGTTGCCCTTCGTCAACATGAGCGGTGACATCGATAATGAATATTTCAGCGACGGAATCTCCGAAGAGATATTAAATCTGCTGGTCAAGCTTCCTAAACTCAGGGTCTCGTCCAGAACTTCATCTTTTGCATTCAAGGGCAAGGACTTTGACATCCCCGACGTCGCCAAACGTCTGAACGTGGGCACGGTGCTGGAAGGCAGCGTTCGTAAACAGGGCGATCGCGTAAGAATTACCGCGCAGCTAATCGATACGCGCAGCGATTCTCACCTTTGGTCGGAGACTTATGACCGCGAATTGAGGGATGTTTTTGGCATTCAGGACGATATTGCGCGGAGTATTGTCGAGGCGCTGGAGGTCACCCTGACACCCAAGGAGCGTCGCGCCATTCAGTATGTTGCCACTTCCAATGCCCAGGCCTATGACTTTTATTTGCGCGGACGCAAGTTTTTCTATTCGATGACCAAACGCAATTTCCATCACGCGGTGCGGCTTTACAACCAGGCCATTGAGCAGGATCCAAATTATGCGCTCGCCTACGCCGGTATCGCCGACGCCCATTCCTTACTGTTTCAATATGGCGAGAGCACACCTGAAAATGCCAGGAAGGCCAACGAGGCAAGCTCAAAAGCCATAGAACTGGACCCGGACTCGGCCGAGGCGCACGCCTCCTACGGCATGGCTCTATCCCTGAACAAACGACACGATGAGGCGGAAAAAGAATTTGAGACCGCAATCCTGCTAAATCCGGCCTTGTTCGAGGCCCATTATTTCTATGCGCGTGACTGCCTGGCTCAGGGCAAGTTTGAGAAGGCCGCGCGTCTTTTTTCAGACGCAGTCAAAGTTAACCCCGAAGACTACCAGAGCCCGGTTTTTCTTAGCCAGGTTTATTTTGAACTCGGTCGCAACCAGGAGGGCATGGAGTCGGCTTTACGCGCTGCCAAGGCAGTGGAAAAGCACCTGGAATTGCATCCCGATGATGCCCGGGCTTTATACCTGGGTTCATATTCACATACCAAAGTTGGCAATGAAGCCATCGCCCGCGACTGGGCGGAACGGGCCCTGGATGCCGATCGTGATGAACCTGCCGTGGCTTACAACGTGGCCTGTTGTTATACGATGCTGGGTGATAATGACAGGGCGTTGGATTTGCTGGAGAAGGCAGTCGATATGGGTTTTGGTTACAAGGCATGGCTGATCAATGACCCTTCGCTCAAACCATTGCAGGATTCGTCCAGGTTAAAGACCCTTCTTGAAAGGCTGGATTGATTCTCCGGGTTGGTGAAAGGCGTCATTTTCCCTGGCGTTAAACAGCCCCTGTCCTGCCCTTTTCAGATTTTTTATAAAAGAACGGATTGCCATGAAAAACTTTATTTGTGTACCCCTGCTGCTTGCCCTGTCGCAACCGGCCGCAACATTGGCATTTGACCCGGGCTGCGCAGATGTCGGAGACCCCGCCGCCATAGAAAACGTACGCACTCAGCGGCAGGCGTTTAACCAGGCCATTGCCGAAGAAGACCTGCAAAGCATCGAAATCATTCTCCATGAAAACGTCCTCCTCGTTACCGGTACCGACAGCGATATCTACCGGGGGAGAGAAGCTCAATTGGCCATTTGGGACGACGATTTTGGCAACCCGGACCGGGCGGTGTATAAGCGCACACCAGCGTGTATTCGTGTTTCGCCGGTCTTTCCTATTGCTTTGGAATACGGAAACTGGCGGGGCGAGAGACAAAACCGCACCGAGGATTTTGCTGCTGGTGGCTACGCGGCCAAGTGGCGAAGGATTGACGGTCATTGGCGATTGGAAAGCGAGATATTTTCCACCGAAGCCTGCGGTGGCGATTTCTGTCCCGCCAACAACGACGACGGATAAAGAGAATCAACCCGAAATTTGACCCAAGTTAGATCGAGCCAGGGACGGTGGCCGAGGTCCGGATCGGACCGCCCCGCACCCGGTACCTTAAGGCGCGACTGCTCTTGGTGACGACACCGCCGGTGACACGATTTGACTGACAAAACCGGCAATTGTGACTGAAGCGCGTGGCTTTCCATATATAATGTCCCGTTTACACAATCAGACTGCCAGCCCACACCAAACGCTGGCCGGGAAATGAATCTCTATGTTGGAATTACTGCAAAACTGGCTCCAGGGTCACGGTGTTAATGATGCCCTGACCTTTTATATCGCGCGCGCTATTGCCGTCGTCGTTGTGCTGGCATTGGCTGCCACGGCAAACTTTGTTGCCAAACGTTACATCCTGTCCGCGCTCACCCATATTATTTCCAGGACCAAGTCAACGTGGGACGACGCCGTTCTTCGTCAGCGAACCCTGAACCGCCTGGCAAACCTGGCGCCTGCGCTGATAATTTATGTGTTCACACCCATTGCGCTGGAAGGACTCGATTTCACAATTGCACTCATCAGGAGCGCTTTGCAAATTTACATGCTTGTCATCCTGATGCTGGTGCTGGATTCATTGCTGAATACCTTTGAAGTCATTTACCAGGACTTCAGGGCTGCCAAGGAAATACCCATCAAGGGCTTCATCCAGGTCCTGAAACTGGTGCTGTATTTCGTGACCGGTATCCTTGTCATCGCCATTCTTTTAAACAAAACACCCGTCTACCTGCTCAGCGGGATCGGTGCACTCGCGGCCGTGATGATGCTGATATTCCGGGATGCAATTCTTGGATTTGTAGCGGGTATTCAATTGGCTGCCAACAGGATGGTTTCGGTGGGTGACTGGATTGAAATGCCCAATTATGGAGCCGACGGCGATGTGCTTGAAGTGGCGCTGACAACGGTCAAGGTACAAAACTGGGATAAGACGATCACCACGATCCCGACCTATGCACTAATCAGCGAATCATTCAAGAACTGGCGTGGCATGTCTGAATCCGGTGGCCGGCGCATCAAGCGTTCGGTGAGTATCGACATGAGCAGCATCAAATTCTGTGATGAGGAAATGCTGAAACGATTTGCGAAGATACAGTACATTTCCAGCTATATCGAAAAAACAAAAAACGAACTGCAAGAGTTCAACCAGGAAGCAAAAGTCGATACCGCGAGTCTCGTCAACGGGCGGCGCATGACCAATATCGGCACCTTCCGCGCCTATGTGAAGGCCTACCTGCAAAATCACCCGGAGATCAACAAGGACATGACGTTCCTGGTCAGGCAGTTGCCACCATCGGAAAATGGTATACCAATAGAGATTTACGTATTCAGCAGGGATACGGTCTGGGCCAACTACGAAGCCATCCAGGCCGATATTTTTGACCACGTCCTGGCCGTGGTGCCGGAATTCGATTTACGTGTTTACCAAAACCCGACCGGAGCCGATTTCCGGAACTTATACCAGGTGCCGCAAAGCCCCCTGGATTTGGCGAAATGAATGTGAAAAACAACCAGCGATGCAGTGGCGCCCGTGCCCCCCTGCATTCAGTTTGGATGAATGGCTGCAAACACAAACCCATAAAAATTAAACTTTATTAATAAAGTAAATAAAACTGAAAAACTAAAACTGAGACACCCATTACTACTAAAGCTGAGACACCCATAACTTGTTGAAGGGAAAAACCTCCTATAATTCGTTGAGTTTAAGAAAATGGGTGTCGTTGAGTTTAAGTACTAAAGCTGAGACACCCATAACTTGTTGAAGGGAAAAACCTCCTATAATTCGTTGAGTTTAAGAAAATGGGTGTCGTTGAGTTTAAGAAAATGGGTGTCCACTTTTTTTGCTTCTTTTTTCGCGTGCCTTGGTCCAGCCCTTGGACTGGATACAGCGCTTCTATTGCGCGTAGATCTTCAAATCAGTGCCAACCAGATCGGCCATTTCCAGCGTTGTCGCCAAATCAGGGTGGCGCACGATGAGATAACCGTCGGAAATCAGGGTTTGTTTCCAGTTACGGCGTGGCGCCCCGTAGGGTAACAGGTCGATATGCACCAGCGCATCGCCAAAGCGACGCCTGAGTGCGTCAAGCCCCTCGATGTGGCATATACTGCCCTGCCCCTGGGCGCGTTTGAAAATGGCGGCTGCGTGGTAGGCGCGCTGCGCAAGCTGTGAGAAACCGCGGCCGGTGACCGCTTCACCCCAACCGGTGTAAATGTCGAAGTCATTGCTGTAATTCATCAGGTCAACTGATCGTCCACCAGGTGGGCGGGCGCCGATTTCGCCGAATACCGCCTCGCCGTCCGGCTTCAGGAACCACTCCATGTGGGTGAAGCCGGTGCGAAACCCCAGGGCCTTGAGCACGGCATGACCGAGATTGCGGCCCTTCTTAAGATGCGTGGCATCGACATGACGAAGGTTGACCGTTTGCATGCTGATCCATTCCTCGGCGCGCCCGATCATAGGCTTGGGCCGGTACCAGGCGATGTTTTCGTAAACCACTTTGCCATCGGCGCATACCGTATCGAAAGTGTATTCCTCACCCTCAATGTATTCCTCCACGCTCAGACTTTCCACATGGCGCACCTGCGCGATGACGCGTTCGAGTACAGTCGCATCATCCACCCGATACGTATCCGCGGAGCCCGCACCGGCCAACGGTTTGATAACGAGTGGAAAACCGATTGCTTTGGCGGCAGCACGAATGGCTTGCGCGTCACCGGCCTGACGGTGGCGTGGTGTACGAATACCTGCGGCATCAAGCGCCTGCTTCATCTTTTCCTTGTCACGAAACGGCTCGGTGGCCGCTACGTTCATACCAGGCAGATCCAGTCTTTCTCGCAAGCGCGCCGCCAGCAGCATGAACGGCTCCCACAGGCATTCGAGGCGATCAATTGCGACATGCCTGGCAAGCTGCGACAACTCGTTGTGCACGCTGTCTTCATCAGCCAGGGAGCGCAGCTGGATGTAGTGAGCGAGATTGTTGCGGGCGTTGTCCGGCAACGTGCCAACGGGATGTTCGCCAACTCCGATAACGCGGGCGCCGGCGCGGGCAAGTCCGCGGGTGAACTCTGCCATTTCTGCAGGATAGCCGGGCGAGAGGATTACAATGTTCATTTAGGAGTCCGCTGGATTGGGTTGTCTGGCGCATAACTGCGCAATCTTTCAGGCAAAAAAAGCATAGCATGAAGTTGCTGGAAACTGGAAAAGTTGCACTACGGAAAACAAAGAGGGCGGATACATTTATTTGCAGCTCGCCATTTGAACATGTATCCGGGTTCTTTTAGTTGGCCCTATTAGGTCCTTACATGCCAATCTCGGGTAAACTGCTGCTTCAAAAACTCTCGTACTATTTCCATCCGACCCTGTCACATCTGACAGCAGTGTCGACGTCTGACTTGAAACATAATTTGATTGTGGATTTGCTTTGGTAATTGAAGAAAACAAACCTCTGCCAAGAATCACGGATGCCGGGAGATCATAAGGATTTGACTCTCGGCTAATTCGTATCTTTTCACCATGCACGCTTGTAGTGTTCCAATTGCCGCAAAATCCAGGGACTGAGCATAACGAACTAACCGGTTATGTCTGTACAAGTGGGTGGGCGGCTACAAACCACTCTCTGGAACGGACTAATACTGATTATTCAGCAAATCGCAATGCTTGATATTGCGTTTGGCGAATTGCCACTTGCGCGGAGAGACAGATTCAAGAGGTGCACCGTGAGTATGATGAATTCAGATGTGGGTAGTTTCATGACGTACACCAATGTTGTGGAACCCAAAAGTGGCAGCGTCGCGTGGACCGCAGAGCTTGAAACCGGGATTGAGATTCTGGATGAACAACATCGTCATTATATTGACCTGCTGAATATTTATTTAAAAAAAGCGACAGAGGATTCAAAGGACGATGAAAAAATTCACCAACTAACCGAGTCGTTAGATTTTTTGCGTCAATATGCCAAAGAGCATTTTTCCACAGAAGAATCAGTTATGAAAAGTGCAGAATATCCTGATTTTTCGCAACATCTGGAAGAACATCTATATTTCCTGAAGCATGTGGGAGCGTTATACAAGGAAATGCAAGAAGAAGGTTTTAGCCCCAGGCTTTCCCGAGAAGTTAATTACTACATCATTGAGTGGTTTCTCGAACATATTCTTGAATCAGATATGCAGTTGGTGCAATTTTTAAACATCAAACAATGGAAAATATAGACAAGCGCATACCCTCACCCCCCACGCCGTTGGTGTCCTGGTCACGACCCAGGAAGACGTAAACGAACGCTTCACCGAAGTCCGGATCACAGTTTTGATTCAATCCCGGACGACCGCATGATTATAACGATCCGGTCTGGTCAAAATTTTCGTGTTCACGTTTAGACAAGTATTTGGCAAGAACACACATCGCAAGACTAATACGCGAGAGTCCAAGTTAGAAGCCATACGGCTTCTGGAAGAACCCGATCAACCGATAACAGACAACATTCTGGATTTTGAATTGGGCGGAACATCTAATAAGTAGTGCTTCTGCTTTTATCCATGCCATTATATTCATAGCGTTTTTCATCGTATCGATCGAGGATACCCAGGGTCTCCTCAAACGGCCGGTTCAAAAAGGTACCACCACCAAAATACCAGCCGTCACCGGACCTGGCCATCAACACGTATTCCTTGTCCATATCGCCAATTATTTCATAGTGGCTGTTTAATACGATTATCACCACTTGCATGTCCTTACGATAACAGTGGCCCATTTCGGTACAGGGTATTCTTTCGGCAGAGATGGCAGAAACAAAATCAATCTTATACGCGCCGAGCTTGCCGTTCCTGCGTTGACTCTTGTGCATCGCTTTTTTCCACGCCCGCGGTGTTTTATATTTTTGTATACGCGGATGGACCAGTTGGTATTGGGCCAGGTAATCATTGAGCTGATACAAAACGGTCCATTCCTTGAATACCTCCACCGACCTGGCAACTTCATCCGCGGTTGCCAACGGCGGTATCACCGGTTCATCAGCCGACGACATGCTACCGATTGACGCCAGCAAGGCTGTCAAACATGCATGGTAAAACTTTTTGAACTTGATTGGTTTCAAGGCGCATACCCGTAGTCAGGGCTGAAAGTGAAGTACAACAATCCACGTAGCACAAACCTTCAACCCTTAAAACCGCCAGACACCCGGTTGTTTTATCTTCAGGAACCGGGTCCGAGAGACACTATCGTAAACGATTCGATGGCGAAGTTGGCAATCTGGGGCGGTGTTGAGCGCGTTATACAATCGTTCTGCCGTACCCGCAATAGTTACATTCAAACAGTCACTGTAAAGTGCTCGCATTGCAGCCAGGGCAGGTACCTAAGCACAAGCAACGTTGCTTTCCAGGCCCTGCGGAAAACGAGCGATTCACGCCTGACAAATTCCCTGAAGGAAAACAACATGACAACAACACGAAGATTGAAGATTTTCAACCTGGGCATACACGTTGCCGTTGCGCTCGCTGCATTGCTGATGGCCCAAATTACCCTGGGCCAGAATACCCCTGCTTTGTATCAACCCGACCCCGACTCCCCTATTGGTGAGCGCAATGAAAAAGCCCCGCCAGAACTGACCGAATACGATTTTGTCATCGGTGACTGGAATGCGGAGGTTCGCTTTATAAAACCAAATGGCAGTAGCGCAGTCAGCAACGCCAGGTGGCACAACATCTGGATAGCCCATGGAAACGTGGTGCTGCAGAAATGGCGCGGACCCTAAACTGTTGGCAGTGAATTTCGTTCTCACGACCCCAAGTTGAAAAAATGGCTGGGGTAAAACATTTATTTCAACAGTAATTTGGAGGGCGACGGAGATCGAGTTTGAATACGGAAAAATGATCGTATACAACCCTTGTGCAGAACATAAGAACGGGCCATTTCTTGCTGGGAAAACCTATTACGATATAGGGGAAGATTCCTTCAAGATCGGATCTGACCGCTCATTTGACGGCGGCAAAACATGGCAAGCCGTCATTTACACCATATCGGCAACACGCGCCGCCGAGCAAGTGTATTTCAAATTCACAGACACAGCCTGGATTTCAATTAAGGGACCGTAACCTCTTCGAAGGAAATGTTCTGAACTGCGTAGTCATGGAAGTCCCTGTAGTCGTAATGCCACCACTCTTCGGGGAGGACGAAAAAGTAGCCGTCGCGTTCCAGCGCCTGGCGCAGCAGGTCGCGGTGAGCCCGTTGTTCGGCCGTGCCGCCCGTGTAGGTGACGAAGGAGCGTTCACTCATCTCGTCGTAGGCGCCGGTCATTTCAATCGCCGCTCCCGTGTGCAGATTGTACAGGCCAATATCCACTGCGCAGCCGCGGTTGTGCCTCGATCCCTCCGCGGGATCGGCCACGAATATCCGCTTATCCGGCGGAGTGATGTCCCAGAAATACTTGGTCACAGACCACGGCCTGTAAGCGTCGTACACCAACAGGCCATAGCCCTGCTTCGCCAACCACTGGTTGGCCGCTACCAGTGCCTCGGCGGCCGGCCGCTGCATAAAGGCGCGCGCCTCGGAGTAAATGGCCCGGCCGGTAAAATTATTGGTGGTCGCATAACGGATATCCAGTTTGATGGTCGGGTCCAGGCTGACCAGTTCCACGAGATCGCTCGAAAGGTAAGGCCCGCCCGAGGTGGGTGGTCCATCCGGGTCCTGGGTCGGGTTCTGAGCCAGAACATTGTCAATCCCGCTCAAAAGCAACAGGCAGACGCTTAAAAAAACGATACGCTTCGTTAAGCCGCTACCGAAATTAAGTTGTTTCACCGGATTCTCCTGTTACAGGTTTTGGTCGATATACTAGTTGAATATAAAGTGATGAGAAAGCTGAGAAGAGAAAGCTGAGACACCCACCGAAAGAGAAAGCTGAAGGAAAGCTGAGGAAAGCTGAGACACCCACCGAACGAAAGGAAGCTGAGACACCCACGAATGGCGCTAAGTTAAGGGTGTTTATCATTTGGACCATTAATGACTTAACCCATATTTGAAGCGGAATTGGCCACTGTAGATATCCTGCAAAAATGGCTTAACTTAGCGCCATTCGAGACACCCACCACTTTTAAATGGTGAGGGAGGAGAAAGCTGAGACACCCACCGAACGAAAGGAAGCTGAGACACCCACGCTTTACCTGCGAAGAATCAAAGTCGAGTAACTACTGGCGAATGCCGGGACACGCACATCTTTGCAATGACATTGCATTAACATTCTGAATTTGTTTCTGGCAGCTTTATTACTGAACACTTTCCAAAAATTTACTCGAAGAACACCCAATAGCTCTTTCAATTCAACACCCGTGTCTGGAAAATCACCCGGCTGTCGGACCATGTATACGGCCGGGGCATCGATCCCATGGGACGCCGTGGTGCGCTGTCCGGCAGTCCATAAACGACTTCAATAATTTTTATCTTTAACCCGAGCTCCGGCGGCAAACGAACTACGATATCTGCGCCTGACGCGGGCAAACCGTACCATCGCCACCGCCACCAATTACTGTCCATGCCTTTATCCTTGTTCTTGTTGGCATCGGGTTTGCCGCCCCCGTTTTTGTCATCGGCCAAACTTTGCGGGACTTCAACAGCGAATCCATTCACAGTCGCACTTGAAATTCCGGCATCCGTCGAAAACAACAGGTTAATATATTCTGCCCCGGCGAGTGATTGCAGATGTAAACTGACTTCACGCCGTTCCTCCACCATGTAATCTCCGGTGACTTCCAGTGTGGCCATTTTGATACCGGGAAGGTCGTGCCTGCGTCTCAGCACATCTTCATCATAACCGGGCAAAATAAGATTCAGGTTGAATGCCTCGGCACCTTTACCCATAAAATCTCCCAGCCACGAACCGGGTCTGGCATCCGGACTTAGCCAATAACCGGCTTGCTGATCACCATCATAGGCATAAAATAGACTTTCACCACGCGGGTGTCGCGCGTCGAAATCCCGGTCAAAGACCACCACCATGGTCATAACCAAACCCGCTGCCAACAACAACAAACCGGGTTTCCCACTGGATGCTGTATCCATGTTTTGTATAAACGGCCAGATCAGCAGCAACGCCACGGCAACTATAATCATGATCATCTGCGGCAGGCTGGAGCCCAGTGCAAGGTAAGCCATGATGATCAGCGGAGGTATTAATAACAATGGCACAAAACTGCAGATCAGGGCAGGCAGAAATAGCGTACCTGTCGTTGCCGGCCCCTTTTTGCGCAGCACTGCAAACCCGAGTAAGACGGAAGTCAACGGCCAAACCAGCACATAGGATGCATTCGGAGCGAAATACAGGATCGCTGCCGTCAACAGCCACCACAGCCATAACGCAGCGCCCCAGAGGTCCGGTATGTTTTTACGACTGCGCAGGAAATACATGCCCGGGGCCAGTATCAGCACGATCAACAACGTCCCGGCCCAGGGTCTTCCAGCCATCAGGCTCACTGCCGCCAATGCCAGCACCACAACCCAAATCTCAACCTGCCTGAATCCGCGTCTAATGGCAGCGGCAAACCAGGCGCTTATACCCAGCGTTGTGACGAAATATGCCAATAATGGCCACTCTCCCAGGGACAGCAGGCGCTCGATGCCGGCATCTGCTGTTGCCATGTAATCGATCATTGATTCAAACACGTTGCTGACAATCAGGACCAAAACAACGAGACCCAGTAAACCGCTGCCGAGCGAGGAAAGCTTCAACGTGCCGGCACGTAGCGCGGATACAAACACCCACAGACCGAGAACCAGCACGATCAGGCCTAAGCCAACCGCAACGGCCTGGCTGTAGCTCACCACCCTGCCCTGCCAGAGGTTGAAGTAGGTCACGTCAGCCGATCCGGTCTGCCATTCGTCCAGCATTGCAAAATGCCGTGCCGTATCCAGCGCGTAATTGGCCTGCTGTGCGAGGGTGTCTCTATCCAGGTTTTCGGGCGTATCGGTCGCTGCGTGATAGTCAGCCAGGCCGGAAACAAATGCAAAATTCAATCCCGGTATACCCTCACCCTTTGAGATACTCATGTCCGTATCGTTGGGCATGCGCCGGTAGATTTCATAGGACAGTGAACTTGCCACCAGGTCCCGTGCGGACTCGATCAGGTTCCGTATCAACCAGGCGTTTTGCTCACTGGTTTCAAACATGGAAGAAGCACCGTAACTGCCACGCGCCTCGAAATCGAGCACCATGCCGACATGTTCTGCCGCCGGATGCTGCCTGAAAAAACCCTGGGCGCCCAACAGCCCCATCTCTTCACCGTCGGTAATCAGGAAAATAACATCGTGTGCGGGCGCCGGGCCGCGAACCAGGACTCGCGCCGCCTCCATCACTGACGCGGTCCCGGAGGCATCATCAGCAGCGCCTGTCGTCAATGGCCGTGAGTCGTAGTGCGCCATCAGCACCAGGTCATTTTTCCCACGGTTCGCATCAGGGGTCTTGCCGGGCAACCTGGCAATAATGTTTTCGACGTTAGCAATGGTTGTGCGGTCACTGCTTTTGTTGGGATGACGATAAACAACCGTGGTTTTTTGAACCTCCGTGGCCAGGCCCAGTGACTCAAAATACCCGACGATGTAGTCCCTGACTTCACGGTTGGCCGCACTGCCCATCGGGTGCGGTTTGCCGGCTATAACGGAGACATGCCGACTAAGGGCTTTGTAATCCAGGCCTGAATCAGGACGGGCAGCAGGCGCCATGGTTTGCAGGTAAGCAAACGTTAGCATGACCGCCAGAACTGCCAGGCTTACAAGTGACTTTGACCAATTGGACATGCATTTTCCGAACCGAATAAAACGTCTATTTTACACCGCCAGGGGCGCATGGGGCGGCAAGGTACGCATCATTTCAAGTTCATATAGGGAGTTTTGAGAAGCCCACTTTGCAGATGGCACCCGTCAGCACGCGGACGGCGGGACAGCACGCGGACGGGACAGCACGCGGACACCCACAACTTTCAAGTTTGTAGATAGAGGGTGTCCCGACTCTTTTCCATAGAAGTGGGTGTCCCGACTTTTTCCGACTTTTTCCAATAGAAGTGGGTGTCCCGACTTTTCCGATAGAAGTGGGTGTCCCGACTTTTCCGCCGACTTTTCAACCGACTTTTCAAAATTGCGGGTTTCCTGAATTTTCACTGACAGTTTTGGTCATTTTTCACCGCACTTAGACAAATTATTAAAAGCCACGACTGCTTTTGCCTGTTTTAAAATCGCTATAATATTGTATTAATTGACTTTTATGTCTTAACGGTTTTTTTGGTACGTTTTTTGCATTTAATGATACGTGTGACTAAGTAAATACTGCTAAGAAAGCAGATATGTTTTAAATGGTATTTAAAACCAAAGTTTGCGATACAAAACGATGCAAGGAAGCGTCACTATGAAAACTAAACTTATGTGCGTTATAGCGTCTACGATTTTTCTGACGGCTTGCGGTCAACCGAAGCCCATTTCCTACGAGTCTCTATCCCTGGTCAATAATTATTATGTGGATCACCCTGTTCAGAGCCTGACGCCAACGGCGGGCGGGTGGTTGTTCAGAGGCGCGAGAAAAAACGGTAATGAAATAAGGGTGGGTTTCCTGGTGCCAGGGTCTTTGAATCCGGATCAGGCCAAAAGACACGCGGTGCTGGATAAAGTTTGCCCGGCCAAGTCAGAACTTATCTGGCAGGTATTATCATCGGGTAACAAAATTGTTATCAGTGTCTTTACCAAAGACAGCAAATTTAAAGACCAGGTAATTTGTTGATCTTTGTTGATCGCCACCCAAAATCAGCTGGTAGTCGCAGGTCGGGCGAAAAAATAGGGGCTATACCCCCTTTGGGCCGTATTAATATTGAGTCAGAAAAAAAAGGCGCCGCACTGGGGGGGTGCGGCGCCCGGCCTTAGTCAGCGCTCGGGGGATACCAAGTTGCTGACCGCGAGGAGATCCATCCCCTCAGGTCGTAAAAACGTTTGTTAATCGCAATTTACCGGCACGGTCAGCCGGGTGATTGCCGTAGTCATGTCTTCGAACTCTGCAGAGAATTCCAGGTCGGGCATGATATCCGCGACACCCGTGGCGCATTCAGTGAATGTGAAAATCCCAGTGCCCCAATGAACCTCGTTGACCAGTTCAGGATCGAAGCCTGATCCGTAAATCCCGCCCTCAGCAATATAAAAATCAATTACAGCAACGCTGCCATTGACATTTCCGGGGCCGATCAGCCACATCTGATTACCAAAGTTGTCGTAGGTATAAAAGCTGATGGCGATTTTCCCCGCATTGCCAACGTCTATCATGAAACCCTCGCCGGAGCGATCCGGGTTGTACCAGGTACCGCTCAGGGCATTGTTGATCTCAAAACCGGCGGCTTCAGGGTAGAGGTCATTTGCAGCAGCGTCATCTGCAGTAGCCGTCGACAGGCCCGTGACGGCCAGTAACACGGCAAACACCAGGGACTGAAGTATCGACGTAAATCCTGTTTGTAATCTAATATTCATATGGCACCTCGCATAAATTTCCCCTTTAAGGTGTGATAAATATCATATCCAGTCTTAAGGTAAGCTGAAGCCCGTCTTAAGGTTTATTTAAGCTTTCTCTAATATACACAACCCGACCCCTCCAACATTTTGCGTCGCAGCGGATCCGTACCTTATTGCCGGCTTGGTTTGCTTAATAGAACCTTAAGAACTACTTAAGGTTTTGTTAATTTAGCAAATGTTAATTTAATGTAACGAGAGAGAATCTTTTATTTATTTCTCGTTAGTGCGATGACAGCCCCGGGGGAATCCGGGCAACAGTCAATTTCGAAGGCACCTGGCCAAAAGGACTGTAAGTCCAGGTGGAAATTTTGACTAGCCAGAGGAGAATCATTATGAAACCACTGCGGTTTTTTATTATAACCGTGATCACTGCTGTGTTCGCTTTGAGCAGCGTAGCCAACGCCGATGACGGCGAGAAAGTCAACAAGGTCATGACGAGGATATCGAAGTACCCAATCTTCGATCAGGACATCGTGGACAACGCTGTCCCGGAAACCGAGCATGCCTTCACAGGCATGATGGAGTTTTACGTGCCCATGCAGGCCGCTAGCGGTGCTACGGGTGACAGTTTGCCTATGCCAGACAAGGCCGACCCACGAGAATACTACAATGTCGACTTAGACCTGGTGGAAACACTCGAGGTGGCCAAGCCACTCGTCAACGTCTTCGTCCATGGGCCGGCATTCGAACCCCCCGCAACGGCGTTCCTGCACAGCTTCATGGACACCTACGCCTCGATTAGCCTGGATGACGGTATGACCTGGAAAGAGACCAACCTGTCCCAGTCTGCCGACCTGACGTCTTTCAACATCGAAACCGACCCCAAGGTCAGTGAAGAAAGTGAAAGCAATTCACTGCCTGGCAACCATAACATCCTGATGGAAATAACTGTAGGAGACAATACTTATTCGGCATTTCATGCCAGTGGTTACGACACCCCCTACAGCAAGGAATGCACCGAATGCCACGGCGTTGCTTTACAAGGCGTCGCACAGGTTCCTTCCTGCTATAGCTGCCACCGCTCATACCAGGTTTGGACGGAACCCACCCCGGTCGAGCTTGGGCCGATCGTATTCGAGGCGGCCATGGAGATCGAAAATTATCTCACGCTCGCGGGTGTAAACGTCCTTCCCGGCACCGATGTGACCATCATCAATGCCGTCACTGGAGAGACGGCTGCTACAGTAGAAGCAGTTGAACCATTGGATCTTGACAAAGATCATACGATAGGTCGCTTCGGGCTCGAAGGTGTGGAATTCGAGGACCAGGGCATACCCTGTGTCGTCGCCGCAGAATACACCGACCAGACCGGTGAGATCCTGATGGGTCCGGCCATGTCAGTGAAAGACGCGGACGGCGAACCCATCGAAAACTGCGCAGGCTCCCCGGTTGACCTGACCGAATATCCCGGCGGCACGTACAACGTGTTCCATTCGATCGAGGGCAACAAGGTGCTGGCCGCATGGCCCAGCAGATTCTGCCAGCAAGGGCAACCGGCATACTCTATTGCCTGGGACGGGGACGACAGCGACATCATCGCAAGCGATCCCGAAAAAGCAGCGGAGCTCATCGCCAAACGCGAAGCCGTCGCCACTTGGCTCGGCATCAATGTAGAGAGTGATCTGTACCTGACCGACCTGTTCGGCGTCGCTGGCTCCCAGGGCTCAATCGACTTTGCCGACGAGGGTTATCCCCAGGCCGGCGTTGTGCCGTTCGGTTGCGTGTGGACCGCGCGCGGCGTATTGCTGCCCGGTGACGACCCACGAACCGACGAAGAAGAGGCCACTCACATTGTCTGGACCAAGGCGGAGCGCCTGACCTCCGGGCGGCGTGATCCCAACCGCATCGAAGTTCACGGTGTCGAGGGTGCGGGCTTTGTGGTCACCTGGCAGGAAGACCCCGACGGGTTGCGTCCCGGCCAGGGCGAAGGCCCCGGCGAGGGCTGGAGCGGCGCGGTCGCGCACTCCAAGACTGACATCTGGTACTCCTTCATTCCGTGGGAGCAGTTCGACCTGGTCGAGAACCCGGATGACGTGACCGGCGAGCCGGTCAACATCGTGAACCACGTCCTGGGCAACCCGGACACCGATCCCGATGCCGCAGGCGGCAGACCCCAGGTCTACGTTCCCATGGCGGTTCCCATGCGCCTGACTAACAACGACAAGTGCAACGCGGAATATTACGCGCCGGACGTGACGATGACCGATGAGGATTACGCCAAGAAGGGCTTCAGCTACTGCAATTACGACGTGGCAGCGGCCTATGGCCTGCAGAACTTCTGCGTCGCTACGGCGGAAGTGCCGAAAGGACAAGGAGAAGAGGTTCAAGACATCTGCGTCAACGAAGATGGCCTGCCCAACGTGGCCAACACCGCATCCACCCGACCGCGTGCCTCGCTGCAGGGCTACGACTCCGACGGTGACGGTGCAGTCGACAGTGCCTGGGTGATCCTGGCAGCGGAAGAGTCCAAGGGCCTCGGCCGGTTCACCTTCACACCCGACGGCGCGACTTGCGAAGAGTTGGACAAAGATGATCCGAATTACAACCCGGATTGCATTGCCGACCTTGGTAAGAACCAGTGGTACTTCAGCTTCGACATGGGCGACCCGCAAACGTCGGCGACCATGACCGAACCGAACAGTCTGGTTAAAAACCTGGTGAAACAGGGCAATATGCTCAACCAGCCCGAGGTCGACTATCGCACCGGCGAGTTCTACCCGGTGATGAACACCTCTGACATGTGGGCATTTGGTGAAAGTGGGGTAGGTGATTTTGAAATGTACAACACCGAGATCGCCCGCCGCTCCAGTTTGCTGGTGCAGGGCATCGCCAAGGCGGCCAACAGCAGTAGCGGATTGAGCGCTATCTTGTCCTGGAAACAGGGTGCCATGCGCCAGGGCGGCCCCGCAGATGTCATGTTCCGCCGCATCGTACTTCCCTACACCGCGGCCGACTGCCCGGTGGTGGACACTGAGATGCCAAGCTTATTTTCAGCAAGCTTTGATGGCAAGAAGCTGACCGTCGTAGGGACTGGAGCCGATGGCGATCAGAGCACCGAAGTTATTCTCCGGAACGCCTTTACCGGGGACTTTGTGGCCCAAGACAAGGAAACCCCGAACAGCACTGATTTCGTGATCGAAGCCAACCTCAAAAATGATCCAGTTCCTTGCGCTGTTCAGGCGGCGGACCAGATCAAAGGTAGTGACGATCCTGAACTCTTCGGTCCCTGGATCGAAGTCGCAGGTGCTCCGGAGGATTGTGAAGGGCCAGTTCTGGATGTCTGCAACGAGGGTGGTGGCATTTTTGCCAGCATCGAGGTCAACCCATATGCCTTCGAGTACATGCAGTGTGAAACCTGGCTGGTAGATCCTGGTACCAATCCGTACTACCCGGGCGGCCTCTGTGGTGACCCCGCGACCAACCTGTCGAGCGTGGTGCCAGACACCTGCAAGGACGATGCGACCGAGTTGTCGGCCCCTTGCCCGGCGGTCAACTTCACGAGCTCAACCTACGGCATCGGTGACACCAATCCGATCCTGCAGGGCTACATCCAGGGCGAAGGCAATACCATGCGGACGCTCACGTGGCACCAGTGCCCGTCTGACGGCGTTGCACAGAATACCGGCGAGCTCGAGGGTGGGTACTTCGACTGCAGCACGGATACCCGCACTGACGAATTCGTCAACTTGAGGGACCAGAGCTGGTACAACCCACTCGATGTCGCCAAGGGCCACCGCGGGTTCCTCGACGGCGACTTTGTCATGTTCCTGTACGGCTGGTCGCCGAACTGGCGCCTCAACGCCAAGGGCAATGACCGCTACGACCTCTATGTGCGGCGTTCCTTCGACGGCGGCTTGACCTTCCAGACCACACCGGGATCGTTCAACGCCAGCGACGGCTACAGCTATTCGGGCGACGGCACGGTGACCTGCGAGACCTATCGCTCGACGCTAACCCAGACCTCGAATGCACCCGAGCCACACGTGTGCTACGAATATCCGGCAGGCGGCAATGAGCAGGCCCGCAACGTGACCCAGCATCAGCGCATGCGTATCACCACGCTCGATCCGCGCTTCGCCGTGACCGGCGGCCCAAGAGGCAGGAGCATCGAGGCAGGTTGTGTGGATGACACGGATCCGACCATCGATACCGCCGTGATGACCTGCGACGACGAGTCAGGATTTTGACTCTGACGAACGTAACCCGTCACGCTACTTCATGGTATACGAGGTTGGCGACAACAAGACCGTGGTAACGGGTGAAGCTGAACCGCTGGATCTCTACTACAGCCGTGCCGAGGGCTTTGGTGACGACTACGTGGTATGGACCGAGACCGACACCGGTTATGACGATCCCGACGCAGTGTGCTATCCGACTGTTGCACACGACGACGAGAAGGTTATTGGCACGGTTATCGAGGGTTCCGGTTTCTGCAACGAGTTCGAACGAATGAACACCGCAGGTGACACGCACGCCAGCGAAGCCAGCATGGTGGGCGACCCCGACGGTTCCAAGTTGTACGCCGTCTGGGCCCAGTGGGTGTTTGAAGACGACGAAGATTACGACAGCGATTACCTCGAGACCGACGCCATGGCAAGGCGACTCTGGTGGATTGACGACTACAGATCCACAGACGAGGATAATATCTGGAGGCTGCCAGGAACGCAGCAGTCGGATGACGCGGAGCCGCAACAATAACAGTTCGTTAAAGCCGCACGAAAAGGCGTGCGAAAAAGCAACGGGCCATCTGCAGGTGGCCCGTTGTTTATTTACAGTTGCACCTAGCAGTCTGCCGAACTCAACATGATCTACTGCGGAAAATCCAAATTTGGCCGGATTTCCCGATCTTTTTAGTTAAATAGCGGTGCTATTCGCCTCAAAAGATCGAAAGACCTGACTCAAATCGGCTTTTACCCCAGGGTACCTTCTCTTGGTGCTGCGCATCAGTTCACCTTGTAGATGTAGAAACCTGTAGCGAATGCGGCGGAGATGTCAGGATAAGCACTAGTATCGAAGACCCCGCACTATTCAGAAAATATTCGCTCACCTGAATGACAATGCACCATTTGCGGCAACAGCATTGTTGCCGGATTGCAGAGCTTCGCCAAGCCTACCGATGGGTTTATTCGACTGAAGGAATGCATCCAACCGCAGCTCTGATATACCGTTCCCAACCTGCTAACTGCAGGACTCTTTTCGCTCGATGGTCGGATATGGCGTAAAACAGTGGCAGCATCCGGTGTTCACCGCTTTCACCGATCAACTGACGCAACGTTTTGCAGTGAATCGACCGAAATGCTGAAGTAATGCGAAGTTTAGTTCATGTGGGGCTCTGGCAATATGGCGTTTGAATGTTCCGTACTCCCCTTTCAGCCCGAATATCAGGTATTCACCTGGGCAGACGAGGCGTCCTTTATATTGCCCGTGAAATGTCCCAGGTATTCCCTGATATCGTTGACGATCAAAACAACCGTAGGAACCAGTACCAGTGTCACGGCCGTTGCAAACAGGATTCCGAACCCCAGGGAAATCGCCATGGGAATCAGGATTTGCGCGGCGGAGGCTTTCTCCGACAACAATGGAAACAAGCCAAAGAAGGTCGTCAGGGAGGTCAGTATCACGGGTCGGAATCTCAGCACACCGGCCTGAGTGACAGACTTTCCACATGGAGGTTCCGGCGCGGTGCTGCTGGTTAATTGAATCAACCAGCACCAGGCTGTCATTAATCACGACACCCGACAGTGCCAACAAACCAAGTATGCTCAAAAATGAAAGCGGATATCCCATAATCCAGTGACCAATAAAGGCGCCAATGAGGCCGAACGGTATCACCGACATTACGATAAAAGGCTGAATGTACGACTTCAGCGGCAATGCAAGTAAAATGTAAATGGTAAACATCAGCAGTGGCCAACCAACCATCAAGCTGCCGAAGGACTCCCTTTGTTGCCTTTGTTCACCCTTCCATTTCGTACGAAATACCGGGATACCGTGTGAGCATTCCATTGATATAGTCACGCAACTCGGCCTGCATGACCACCATGTTGGCTTCTTCCTTATCGACATCCGCGGTGACATTCAGCACCCTGTAGCCATCAATCCGGGTGATCTGGGAAGGCCCTTTTCCGGGAACCAGTACGGCTACATTGGCCAGCGGAATCCGGCTGCCGCCGGGTGTGGTGATGAGCATTTCGTTCAGCGATGAAAGGGTTCCCCGTTCCTCGATCGGAAAGCGCACCAACACCCTGATATGTCGCGGCCGCGCTGAACGCGCTGGGCCTCGAACCGCGGAAGGCCTGCCGACCTGCTGCAGGATGTCGGTCGGGTCAGGCCGAGCAAGTGGCCCTGCGGTCGCAGTTCGATCTGTAGTTCCTCTTTGCCATCCGACAGGCTGTCGGTAATATCGAAAACCCCGGGTAGGTCGCGAGGCGCTTTTTCACGGCATCTGCCGCAGCACTGAGTTCTCTCCAGCGAATTTCCCGCTCAGCTGCACATCGATCGGTTCGCCCGGTCGGAACCAGGACGCCGGAAATTGATATTGACTGCACCCGGAATCGGCCCACCGGTCACGCCACTCATTAATAAAGCTCGGTGACCGTCAGGTCGCTGGTACGGGTTTCCCGCGGCGCGGTTTCGAATCGATTTCGGCCAGGTGAGGTCCGTTGCTGCCGCGAATGGAGCCGACCGATGAAAAAACGTTGGTGATCATTCCGGCGCCGTCCGGCTTCACCGGCGTACTTTTCCTGCAGCCGGTAGGCTGCCTGGAACAGTCTGTCGGCATGACGCGAGGTGACTTCGAACGGCGTACCCACCGGCATTTCCAGTGTCGCGGTAGCCGTCTCAGACTCAACCGAAGGAAAGAACACAAAGCGGGTCCAGCCACTGGTCACCAGGGTGATCATCACGATCAGTACACCGGTAAAAGTCGCCAGGGTAGACCAGCGATGACGCAGCGCAAATTTCAGAAAAGGCTGGTAGTACTCCAGGATGACGATTTCAAAGCGCTTCGCCACCCGGCGTTGCCAGGCGGTGAAACCGGTAGCCTGCTCGTTGGCTGCCGCGGCTTGATCTTGGCCAGGTGAGCCGGCAGGATCAGCTTTGATTCCACCAGCGAAAACAGCAGCACCGGAATGGCCACCATGGCCACCGGCGAATCCAGGTCCCAGGAACCCCTCAATAAACATCAGCGGAATAAAGGCGACAATGGTCGTGAGAATGCCGAACGTCACCGGCAATGGCGACCTCGTGAGTACCGTCGATGGCGGCCTTCAAACCGTCATCTCCAACTGCAGATGTTTGTAGACGTTCTCGCCCGTGACGATCGCATCATCTGGCGAAGACCTTCGGGTGTCAGCGGCAGCGTGGTCGGTGGCCTCCGATTGAGCGCCAACGCCCACGTCGGGGGCGCTTCCGTTTTTCGGTGCGGTGCCTGACTCGCAGGCCACGAGCAGCGCAGACAACACAGGGGTTAAACACGGTACGGCGACACAGCATACGACCTCCATGGGTGAACGAGCGTCGGTTGATAGAGTCCGGAAGGGCGACAGGGTACCGCCAGGGCGTCCGCCAGCCGTCCGGAGTTCGTCCGGACGGGGGGGCTGGACGGCTGCGGCGACCCCTGTCTATCGGAGAATCCCGGAAGCGCCGTCGTTGCTCAGGCCACCCCCGACGGGGCGGGATAGACGGTGACATCAACAGCACGAGAACCGATTGCCTGCCCTAGGTTCTCGGCCCGGTATATCTGCGCCAGGCCGGGACGGCAGGCCCCTGCCCGCGGGCGCTCGCACACAGCCCCGCCCGCTGGCCGTTGCTGGCCTACCTTCGCGCTGGCCCGCCCACGCCGCGGAATGCACTCGCCGGAGCATGGCTAAGCTGGCCCTGCTTTGGCCCGAGGCCACTCAGGCCGGCGGCCGCCACGCCCTCCGCAACGCCCTCCACGCCGTCCGACAGGCGTTGGGAGAGGACGTCCTTGTCCGCCGCGGGCGATGCGCTTCGTCGGAGTTGACCCCGGGCCGGCTGGCCTGCGACGCCCTCCTGCTCGAGCAGGATCTCGCCGAAGGCCGGCTCGAGGAAGCCTTCCGCCGCTATCAGGGCGAGCTGCTGCAGGGATTCTTCGTCGCCAGCGCCCCCGGGTTCGAACGCTGGCTCGACGAGGAACGGCAGCGCATTCGGGAGGCGCTGCGGCACACGGCATGGCAGCGGGCCACACATCTGACGGACGGTGGCGATTGGCTGGGGGCGGCGGCCGAGGCGCGCCGGGCATACGCACTGGCGCCGGACGACGAGCGTGGACTGGGACGGCTGATGGAATCCTCGCAGCGGCCGGTGATCGAGCAGAATGTG
>CAWDDX010000008.1:0-15261 GCA_963801195.1 uncultured Gammaproteobacteria bacterium
TAGCCCGAATATTTCACCATGGCGGACGAACAAATGACAAATGACATTTAATTTCATGGTGATACACGCATTTTTGGCCTTTTTCTAAAATTACAGTTTGTCCTATCCGGTTTTGCAACGCATCTGACTTCACATTTTGGCCTATCCTTCTCAAACCATAGCCGGGCTATGGTTTTTCGAACGATCGATCAAACTGTTTCGCCAGCTACGCTGCAAATTCCGGATCCCTGGTGAATTATCCGGGCTAGCGACTGTTACCGAACCCTTCATCTTCCGCCAGGACCCTATCAGGAACTTACATGGACAGGTTTTTCGCTACAAAATCCCAGTTAACCAGGTTCCAGAATGCCTCAATGTACCTGGGCCGCGCGTTACGGTAATCAATGTAATAGGCATGCTCCCAGACATCGCAGGTCAACAGGGGCTGCCCGCCACCGGTCATGGGATTGGCCGCGTTGCTGGTATTCACGATCTCCAGCTGACCATCCGAATTCCTGATGAGCCAGGTCCAACCGGAACCAAAATTGCCGGCGGCTGCATCAGAGAAACGGTCTTTGAAATTTGCGAAACTGTCGAATGCTACATCAACGGCGCTGGCCAGATCACTGACCGGTTTGCCACCACCATCAGGCGTCAGGCAATTCCAGTAGAAGTTGTGATTCCACACCTGTGCAGCGTTGTTGAATATGCCGCCCGAAGCGTTCCTGATGATCTCCTCAAGTGATGCTGATTCGAATTCTGTCCCCGGGATCTGTTTGTTCAGCTTTTCCACATAGGAGGCATGATGCTTGCCGTGGTGATATTCCAGCGTTTCCGCGGAAATATGCGGTGCGAGGGCCTTTTTGGAGTATGGAAGCTCGGGGAGTTTATGCTGTGTCATAATTATTTACCTTGTGTCATGTAAAGTTTTACGAAAATCCGTACGTATGGAATACCACACCAAAGTACAAACGACTCTTGTTGGTTTACTGGCTGAACAGTTTTGCAAAATATATCGTATGCGGCATTGAAATATCTCAATGCCGGGAGCCCCGGTGAGGCCATAGTCTCAACCAGGTTGATACGCGCAGATATGGGAGATGGCCCGAAAGCCGTTCCGTTATAGTCTTAAGCGTGACGGGATGTACCATACGAGTATGAATTGTGTTTTAACACAACCTTGAAAAGGGCAGGACGATGACTAAAAAAAACAACCGGCGCGATTTAACCGGTCAGGATAAAAGGGATGCGATTCGACGTTCAGCGCCGAGCGCCGCCGTTGTGTTCGAGGCCGTCCGGTACGAGGCAGTAGATGAATTGGCGCGCAACAATTCCGCGTTATTCTGGTCGGGACTGGCAGCAGGTTTGTCGATGGGATTTTCTTTTATCGCCGAAGCGCTGCTCCAGGCGCAGCTGCCGGATACGCCGTGGCGACCACTTATCTCAAAGTTCGGATATTCGGTCGGCTTTATGATCGTCATTCTCGGGCGTCAGCAACTATTTACGGAGAATACGCTAACCCCCGTGATTCATGTCTTGCGTGAACGCAAACTCGCGGTATTGATGGACGCGTTACGGCTCTGGGCTGTGGTGCTTGTGGCGAATTTCCTTGGCACATTGATCTTCGCCGTAGGTCTGTATTTTGCGGATGTATTTGAGCCCGGACAGAACGCCGCCCTGCAATCGGTATCTGGACATATACTCGCTCACGGGTTTCGGGTTACCTTTTTTTCCGCAATCATTGCCGGCTGGCTGATTGCCCTGATGGTTTGGCTGCTGCCGGCTGCCGAGACCGCGCGTGTCGGTGTGATCATCATCATTACCTATCTGGTTGGCCTTGGAGGCTTTTCACACATTATCGCCGGCTCCACCCTGGTTTTTTACGCGCTTGTGGATGGCAGCACCACACCGGCAACCGCACTTGTCAGTTTCTTTTTACCTACGCTGATCGGTAACATTATCGGCGGGGTGGCATTCGTGGCGGCATTGAACTACGCACAGGTTTCCCTGGATGACTGAAATAGGTTGCGATCTGACGATCTGAAATGATTTGGATTCTCCGCTAAAACCGGACCGGCTGCAGGGGAAAGGTCAATTCCAGTTCCGGCCTCGTCTATGAATTGATAATTATTGGCCGCGGCGCGCCGCGTTGGCCAGCATGACCAGCGTCCAGCCGTTGAAGATCAGATCGATGCCAACCAACAGGCCGATAACCCAGGCGACGGCTTCGGGCCACTGGATAATGATCAGGGCGGCGAGCACGAGAGCGAGAATGCCGCTGGTCAGTAACCAACCCCAATGATCGTGTGGTCGAAGACTCATTGCCTGCAGAATCCGGAAAATCCCGACGATGATGAAGAACGTGGCGAGAAGTACGGTAAGTGACAGGATACCCGTTAAGGGATAAAGCAGCAGGATGACGCCGATACCCAGCGAAAGCAACGCGCTTAATAATGAGAATAAGAAGCCCTTCCATCTAGCAGCGCGAATTGCCTGTGCGATCCCGGCCGCGCCACTAATCAGGAGTATCCAGCCGATGGATAACTCCACGGCCAGGGTAGCAATGAACGGGAAAACAATTGCTGCAAGGCCAAGCAGTACCATCACAGCGCCCATCACAAGGAACCAGTTTCGGTGTTCCCTGACTTCGTCGGTGATCACACCGTGAATATTTTCACCCATTGTGTTTACCGTACCGGTCATAGCGGTTTTCTCCTGTGTGTGTTGGTTTAACAATTCATCTGGCCCATCCAGGGTATGCAGCCGGTGTTGCCACCATGGCTGAAGCGCTCTGTGACGGGATCGAAAATGCCGGGAATCTTACCGTGCGGTCCCGGGTACCCTACCGGCGTTTCGAACGTGTGCCTGGGCGGGGAGGCGACAAATCCGTCGGCAGTGCTACGGGCGTGCAGTAACGACAGGGTCATGTCGTAACCCTCGTCCCGTTTAACCTTATGGATATGGATCATGTGCATTGCCTCAAGGGATTACCACCGCTGTGGCCGGAACTATGGATGGCATCATCACAGGGTGGGAGCGTTACGTCATTGATATTTTTCAATGCACTGAGTGACTATGGTTCGTAATGTGGCGTTGAAAAGTGAAGCGGAATTGTCAGCTGGATAAGCTGGTTGGGAAAACGCAAGTGGAAAAAAATGATGTCGAAAATACGCACACTATATAGCGAATACGGGCAGTCCATATGGTTGGATTACATCGCCCGGAACCTGCTGGTGGACGGTGGTCTCAAGGCGTTGGTGGCCGAGGGTTTGCGTGGCGTCACCAGCAATCCCAGTATATTTCACAAGGCCATGACCGACAGCGCGGACTACGATGATGCGATCCGTGATCTGTTGCAAGCCGACCATAAGATAGATGACGAAACCCTCTATGAATGGCTCACCATCCAGGATGTGCAAATGGCGGCGGACATCCTGGAACCGGTCTACATCAGCAGTGACGGAAAAGACGGTTTTGTCAGCCTTGAGGTATCACCACATCTCGCCTTTGATACGGACGCGACCATTGCGGCCGCACGCCATTTATGGCGATCTGTGGACCGGTCGAATCTCATGATCAAGGTACCCGCGACCGAGCCTGGACTTCCTGCGATCGAACACCTCATTGCCGAGGGTATCAACGTCAATGTGACATTGCTGTTCTCGGTCGAGCGCTATAAAGCGGTGACAGAGGCCTATATTCGGGGCTTGTCACGGAGTGCGGATCCGCAGAAGGTGGCCTCGGTGGCCTCGTTTTTTGTAAGCCGCGTGGATACCAAGGTGGATGCCGCGTTGGACGAAATCGATACGGCTGAGAGCGAGGGGCTCAAGGGCTGTATCGCGGTGGCGAACGCCAGGTTGGCGTATCAGCATTTCAAGAAGACCCTGGATTCAGCGCAATACGAGACACAACGCCGGCGTGGGGCCCGACCGCAGCGGCCTTTATGGGCAAGCACCAGTACCAAGAACGCTGATTACTCGGATGTTCTCTATGTTGAGCAGTTAATCGGGCCCGACACCGTCAATACCGTGCCGTTGGAGACCCTGGATGCATTTCAGGCCCATGGCGAACTGCGTGCCACTCTGGAAATCGATACGCGTGGCGCAAAACAGCAACTCGACGCATTGGACGCGCTGGGGATCAACCTCGCGCAGATCACCCGGGAACTGGAACAGGAAGGGGTCCAAAAGTTCGCAGACTCCTACGATCAGTTAATGGCGACGCTCGAGGACAAGCGCTTTGATGTGACCAGGCAATACGCAGACAGAAAGTGATGGCCATTAACATGGAAGTCGAAACGCTGCAATACGAAGGGGATCCGATAATCACTGTCCGGGTACTGCTCACAACGGTGAGTGGCCAGGGAGGCTTGCATTCGTGGATGCCAATGTTCGGGGGGCAGTAAGTCAGTCTATAAATACGGCTTCATAGAAAGTGACGCTTATGAATCTATTGCAAACCGCACGCGAGTTGGAAGGCCATTCACTACTCGCCGTGGACGATGAGATAGGTAGCGTGGAGGGGTTTTACCTGGATGACACGACCTGGGCGATTCGCTACTTGTTGGTGAATCCCGGCAGGCAGACCGGTAAACGTGTACTGATCGTCCCGGCTGCAATAGGCGAGATCGATGAAAAAGAGAGAAGCATCTACATTGAGCTGACACGCAACCAGATTGAAAACAGCCCGCCCGTCAGAACAGACGGCGGGCCGGTGTCCAGGCAATACGAGGCGGAATATTACCAATACTACGACTGGACACCGTACTGGGAACACGGCCAACTTTCCGGTTTTCCGATACAGGGCTCGACAATGGCGCCTCCACCGGACCCGGGAGAGTTTGCGACGGCAGAAATGGAAGAAACACACTTGCGCAGCACCATGGAAATCATCGGCTATGTGATTGCGGCACAGGATGGGGAAATCGGATATGTAGATGATTTAATTGTAGACACCCAATACTGGGTGATTCGTTATCTCGAAATCGACACCCGGGACAGCTGGTCGGGCAAGCAGGTACTGGTCAACCCCGGCTGGATCGAAGAAATAAGCCGGACCGGTCACGCGGTATCACTGGACCTGACGCGTGAGGCGATAATGCACGCGCCTGATGTCGATCCTTCTAAAGCGATCAGCCGTGACTATGAGAGACGGCTATTCAGGCATTACGGGCGCCCCTTCTATTGGCGCCGGGGCAACGGGAAATTTTAACCGGGACTGCCGAAGCACGGACCGGTGCTGGTCAGTTCCTCCTTTAAGCCAACGAAACCGTTCAAAACAGGCTATCCTGCAAAAACCTGTCCAGGCTCGATTCAGTAGTTGCGATGCCGGTTGGTGGAGTTATCACGACCACACGCATTGGTAAAAAGCTTGCCTGCTTTTTCCGTCAGTTCCCGGAACCAGATGCCCAGGCCCTCGAACAGGCTCTTGGTCCGGTGTGATGTTTCCTCCATGAACAATCCAAGCAGGATGTAGACAGCGAGCGTGATGAAGCTGTAAAAAACGCCCAGCACGATGGCCGCCAGCCTGATCAGCCAGACCTCCTGGTTGAAACGCTTGGCGAGTGTTTTACACACACCCAGCACGATGGGTTGCCCGGGCTGGCCGTTAAGATTTCTCTTCATGCTGTCAAAAAAAGTGTTGTCTTGCATCGTTTTCTCCCGTCCGGTGGTCATTATATAGGATGCAGTATCCATGCCAAATGTGCCATTAGGCACAGCCTCGAATCCCAGCTGGATTCACCCCGTGATTTTGTGATTACGGCTAAATTCCGGTTTTTTTCGCCAGTAAACCATCTGTTGCCGATCCTGAATACAGTACGCTAGACTCTGCGACGACTCTCATCCTCCGGAATTTCTGTTTTGACCAAAGCCATTGCCTACATTGATACAGCCCGCATGGTAAAGGTCCTGACTGCCGCCATTCACCGTCTGTTTCAACGCCGGGAGTACATCGACCGCATCAATGTCTTCCCGGTGCCGGATGGTGATACAGGCACCAACATGGCATTCAGTTTCAAGGTCATTCACGAGGCCGTGTGCAACGCCCCGGGGCTTTCGATAAAGCCGTTGATGAAGTGTGTGGCCGACGCGTCACTCGACGGCTCCAGGGGCAACTCGGGCGCCATCATGGCGCAGTATTTCCAGGGATTCAGCGCAGCCCTTGATGACAGCGTGAGTATCAGTGCCGCTGCGCTGTCGCGAGCCAGTAACGCCGGTGCCAGGGCGGCCTGGACAGCCATGTCCGAACCGGTGGCCGGGACTTTACCGACCGTGCTGGAGGATTTTTCGACCGCCCTGGAGGAAAAGCGCCGACAAGGGGTTACGGATATACGTGCGATGTTCGAGTACGGTCTTTTGCGTGCCAGGGAATCGCTCGCCCGTACACCTGAGCAGTTACCCGTTCTGAAGCAGGCGGGCGTGGTTGACGCCGGCGGCCAGGCGTTTGTGGATTTGCTGGAAGGTATCTGGACCTACATCGAACACGGGGAAGTCGTCACCCTCGAACCGGACTTCGAAGCGCTTCTCACGCCCGTGAAATCCGCTATGGAAATAGACCCGGGCGCACACCGATTCTGTACCGAATGTGTCATCGAAGGTAAAAACCTGGTGCGTTCCGAAATCATGAAACGGATGGAGAAACTGGATTGCAGTTCGCTGATGGTGGCCGGTGACCGCAACCGCGTGCGCGTGCACATTCACGTCAACAACCCGGGCAAAGTTTACCTGGCCTGCGAGGAATTCGGCGAACTGCATCAACAAAAAGCCGATGACATGAAACGCCAGCACGCGTTGATGAACCAGGCGGGTCGTGTCGCCATCGTCACAGATTCGGGCGCGGATATCCCGTTCGAGGAACAGGAGCGTCTGGGCATACACATGGTATCGGCACGGCTCAATTTTGGCTCGACCGAATACATTGACTACGTATCGCTGATGCCGGCCGAGTTGTATCGCATGCTGGAAGAGAGCAAAGAGAGTCCCAAGACCTCGCAACCGCCGGTGGGAGATTTTGTCCGCATGTACGATTTGCTCACAAGCCATGGCTATGAAGTCCTGTCAGTCGGGCTGTCAGGAGAACTGAGCGGTACGACCCAGGCGGCGCGAACGGCTGCTGAAAGGTTCGGCCCCCGGGTGCGCGTTTATGACACGAAAAGCGCAAGCTGCGGTGAAGGTTTACTGGCCGTGGTCGCAGCGCAGGCGGCGCAGCAGGGCATGACACTCGATGAAATTGAATCGCTGCTCACAAGTACCGGGCCCACCTGTCGCGTGATTGGACTGGCCGACGACCTGGCCTACCTGGTGCGTGGCGGCAGGATGCCGGCGTGGGTTGGTAAAATCACGAATTTACTGCATATCAGCCCGTTGATAACGGCAAAAAACGGACGCTTTGGCCTGGCCGGTTTCGCACTCGGCATCGGTGCCAGGCCGGATGCACTGGGTAAAGCCGCGTTGCGGAGAATGCAAAAGGAAACCAGTTATCGAATTTTTATTGCACACGGGTCAAATCACCAGGGCGCACGGGCGTTGCGCCGGTATATACTGGGCCGGCATACTCGTGTTCATTCCTGTCATATATCGGAGGCGGGACCCGCACTGGGTGTGCACCTCGGGCCCGGCGGCCTGGTAATCGGTTTCCTGCCGCAACCCGATCAGTTGAATTGAATCGCATAGGGACATGGTTGCTTTAATCGTAAAAATTGTACTGGCCTACCTGTTGGGATCCGTTTCCGGAAGCCTGTTTCTGGGCAGGCTTAAAAAGGTGGACATTCGCAGCCAGGGCAGCGGAAATGCGGGTGGCACCAACGCCTTCCGCACCCAGGGCCTGGTATTTGCCCTTGGCGTGGTGGTCATCGACATTGGCAAGGGGTTCATTGCGGCCCGCTGGATTCCTGCCATCGGTTTCGGCGCTTCCGCGTCATCGGTGAATCCAGACCTGCTTGCCATGGCCTGTGGCTTTGCAGCCGTGTTGGGGCATTGTTTTCCGCTCTGGCACGGTTTTCGTGGTGGCAAAGGTGCAGCGACCGCGGTCGGAGCGATCATCGTCATACAACCCTGGTTGCTGTTGCCATTGGCGATGACCTGGGTGATTACCCTGATCATGACCGGTTATGTCGGCCTGTCGACGGTGCTTGCGGGGTTCAGTTTAATACCTTCATCCTGGGCGATGAATGATAATACGTTGATGCTTTTCTCGACGGTACTGGCCTTCTTCCTGCTCTTCACCCACCGTGCGAATATGCGTAAATTGCGCAACGGAACCGAGTACCGCTTTGAGCGAATACATATTTTTTCCCGTAAGCGCTAGGAGCCTGTCGGATTTAACATGACCTACTGCGGAAAAGCCGAATTTAGCCAGATTTCCCGTTCTTTTGCGTCAAATAGCGGTGCTATTCTCCTTAAAAGATCGAAAAATCTGACTCAAATCGGCTTCCCCTCGCTATGATCGGTCAAACCCGACAGGCTCCTAGCCCGAATCAAGCGGCATGAACGACGCTGTCATTCGGCAACTGGCCCGCTATCTCTCTGCGACCGAGACCCGTTCCGGTGAGGCGATCGGTAACGAACTTGGCTGCAGCAGGACAGCGGTCTGGAAGCACGTCGAGAGCCTGCGTGCGCTGGGTATAGCAGTCGATGCGATTGCGGGTCAGGGTTATCTGCTCAAAGAGCCGCTCGAGCTTTTGGACAGGGCACGGATCCTGGCCGGACTGGCTGCTCCGGTTAGAGTGAAACTGCGCAGCCTGGCGATAGAGTCTTCGCTGGATTCCACCAATGCGGCGTTGCGGCGGCTGGCGGACGATGACCAGCATGCGGCTGTCATCATTGCCGAACACCAGAGCGGCGGACGCGGCAGACGTGGCCGCCAGTGGCATTCGCCTTTTGGAAGGAACCTCTATCTTTCCATGGGATGGATGTTCGAGAAAGCCCTTTCCGAACTCGGCTGCCTGCCCCTGGTGGCGGCGCTGGCAACCTCACAGGCGCTCAGCCGCGTGGGCCTCAGCGGGCAGCAGGTCAAGTGGCCAAACGACCTCGTGCTGGAGGGTCGTAAATTGTGTGGCTGCCTGGTGGAAGTGCAGGGCGATTCCCAGGGCCCATGCCACGCGGTGCTGGGCGTCGGAATCAACGTACACATGCCGGCTTCGGCCACAACAGGCGCAATTGATCAACCGTGGACGGATCTGCACTCGCGTATACCTGGATGTTCACGTAATACGTTGGCTGCACTGTTGTTGGAGGAACTGGTGAGTGCGCTCGAGTTGTTTGCCGAGCAAGGATTCACACCGTTCAGGGACCTGTGGGCACAGTTGGATGGCTTATACGGTCGGATCATCGAGGTCGAAACCGGTCATGGCCCGATCCATGGCACAGCATCCGGTATCGATGAATCCGGCGCATTGAAGCTGGATACCGGCAAGGAAATATTGAGACTTCATTCCGGTGAGGTCAGTTTGCATAAAACAAATATATAATGATCTGATGATAAGAATTTTAGTCATTAGCCTGGTGGTTGCGAACCTCCTTTTACTTGGGTTTCAATGCAGCAGGCCTTCCGTCCGCCCGGAGGCCAGGGCGACCCCCGCCACGGTCAGGGAAACCGGTATCCCGACCATTCACCTGTTTAGCGAGATGCTGCAGGATCAGGGTCTGATGTCCAACAACCGCCAGTGCTTCACCCTCGGCCCGTTTCATGAAAGCGCGGACAGGGACCTTGTCCAGGCGCGCTTGCTGGACGTTTCCACGCGTATCAGCGAGCGTGAAACCGAGGCGCTGGTGGAGAAGGGGTACTGGGTATTCATGCCACCTTATGCCACCCTGCTGGAGGCCAATGAGAAACTCCTGTCGCTGCAGGCGCTGGGTCTGAAAGACATAGCCATCATCTACGACGGTGAATGGAAAAACGCCATTTCTCTGGGGTACTTCATGCGCCGGGAAAACGCGCTGAGACGCAAGCAGGACCTGGAAAAGAAGGGTTACAAACCCGCCATGCGCATCCAGCGCGAGGCCGAACCGCGCTACTGGCTGGATTACGAGCAGAGCCCGGGCTCCGGATTACTCGCGCTGGATATGCAAAACCGCCCGAATGATTTCATGCAGCGTTCCGTGCCGTGTCCCGAGGCGGATTTTATTGAAGCGAACGACGCGGACTCTCAAGACCCGGGGCAGGATCTGGCACAGCTAAAAGCCCCCGCAGAAGATACCGGACCGGCGACCGGTCAGGACAAGGCCCCGGAGCAATCCGGAACCGTCGCGGAAAAAGCCGAAGCGCCCGCCGAGCCAGCAACCGACCAACCCGCCGTGGACACCGTGGATGAACGTGTTGCAGCTCCCGCCGACGGCGAAACCGGCAACGCCGGGAAACAAGATGATAAAACCCCGGCCGGTCAGGTTGACGCAAACGTTGCAGATAAAACTGTCCAGACTCCAGCCGATCAGGTGACGGAACAAGATGCGGCAAACAGTGTTGAAACATCACCCGGCCAGGCTGCGGGCGACTTTTCCGGAGAGAACGTCGAAACCGCGCCGAAACAGGCTGTCGGGACCGGGCCGGAACATTCCGTTCCGACCGGGCCGGAGCAGGCTCCGGTGAACGCAGCGGACCAGGGTGACGTCAGTCCGAGCCGCCAGGAACCTGAAAACACAAGCGATACCGATAATGACAGCCCGCCTCTTGAGGATTCAAATAACCTCGCCGGTACAGACCTTGAGGCTTTACCAGAAGCGGCTGCGCCGGAGAAAACCGGGACTGCCGACCCGAATGGAACGTCAAAGGATGACGATTCCAATTAAAAACATTGCGCCCGCGGCCTGCAAACCATAAAATTCCTCCCCCCTGATATACCACGTGCCGGTATAGCTCAGTTGGTAGAGCAACTGATTTGTAATCAGTAGGTCCCGGGTTCGAATCCTGGTGCCGGCACCATTTTTTCAGTAACTTACAAACTTTCACCAAAACACTAGTCACTTTTTAGTCACATAAGCCTGCCAAACACCTGCTTTGTTTTCATCCTTCGGGCATTTATTCATTATCTGCCAGCACAATAGGCCAAATCCGGACATTAGTGATTGAATTAAGCGGTCTTGCGCAGCGTGGTCCGGTGACCGGCATTATCAAAACCTATGTCCGCAAGGGCATGGGTATCGGCATCGTATCCTGCATGGCCTATGACAAACAGGCGGACCATGATCTCGTGGCAATAATAGTGTTTAAATTACTACTTGAACTCCTCTCATGCAGGAAGGATCAGGATTAAGATGGGGAGCCAGGATTTGCAAATCCAGATTTTTCTAAACCATTGGTTTTAAGTAATTGAATTTATGTATCATTCTACCTCAACCTCAACATTTGACTGCCTCAATGTGTTGACGATGTCAGGTTCCAGCTTTTTGCTCATATTCGTTGCAGAAATTGGAGACAAAAGTCAGCTTGTGTGTATGGCTTTAGCTGCGAGATACAAGGCATCACCCGTTTTTCTGGGTTCTGCTCTCGCTTTTCTACTTCTGAATACCCTCGCGGTAACTTTTGGTGTGGCAATTGCCAATTGGTTGCCAGAGCTGTTTATATCAGCAGCTGTTGTCATCCTGTTTGCAGTGTTTGGGGTGCATGCGTTACGTATAGAGGAAGACAATGATAACGAAAAGGTAGCCATACGTAGCCATGGAAGTATATTATTCGGAACGTTTTTGCTCATAACCGTTGCCGAGTTTGGTGACAAAACCCAATTGGCTGTAGTGGCATTGAGTAGCACCGGTATGCCGATGGCTGTATGGTTTGGCTCTACCGTTGCACTGATATCAACGTCAGCACTTGGTGTATGGGCAGGTCGTACAGTACTACAGAGAATTCCAATCACCTTTCTTCATCGACTAAGTGGCATTCTGTTTATATCTCTTGCTCTATTTGCTGCATACCAGACATACATGGCTATTTGACCCCGATATTACGCGAATAGATTAGAGGTGCTCATGCATCATTGCGGTCAATGCCCCTGGCGAGCCCAGGCGTTGGCGCTTTGCAAGGTCAGAAATTGTAAACAGCAAGCATACGAAATACCGTAACGTTGTAATCCGGGCTTTCAGGACCCAATGTCAGAATGGCTGCTATACCGTCGTTGCCAAGTTCATCCACCTGCCAGTCGGTGCTGTGGTACTTTTCATGTTCGGTCTGCAGGCTTAGTTTCCAGTGTTTGCTGGCCCGGTAGCTCAAACGGATATTGGCATTGCGCAGGTCTGTTTTTAAATCGGGAAAAGGCGGTTCGTCTGCATCGCTTACAGTAATTATGCGGCCCCGTGAATGGGCAGACAGGTAATCCACGCTGAATTCCAGTTTGTCCGTGAGTTGACCGTTCAGGCCAAAACCCCAAGTGAGGAAGTTATCATCTGTACTGGCCATCCAGCTCAAGCCGTTGTCGTATTCTGCGCTGGAAATATAAGATTCATAATCCTCGATGGTGACAAATGCGTGCAGACTGAGGTTTTTTCTGACCGACAGGCCGAGGTCCAGGTTCACCGAGCGCTCATCGCTCCGCATCAAGCCAAGTATCGATTCTTCGTAAGAATCGCGGGAAACATAATAACTGAGACCTGCGCTAAGCAGTTCACTGGGAGAAAAATCCAACTCGAAAGTCGCACGATCCCTGTCCCGGTCAGCCAGGTAAAACTTTCGCATGAGTATGTTCTCCTGGAGTCCGGGGTCATTTACCTGCTGGTAAGGTGATATGTCACGCATAGACGATTCGAATTTCATACGCAGCTGCGCCATTGACCATTGATCGATACTGACTTCGCCCCACCAACTGCTGTCCTGTGTTTTGCGGACAGATTGCAGTGTACGTTGATAGTCTTCTTCTTTCGCGCCTGCATTGAAGCTGATCGATGAATTTATCATGTAAGTAAATTGTGCCGAGTACTGGGCGCGTTCAAAGGAATAAGGACGATTGGGGGTCTCGGATCGCAAAACAAGATCAGTAATGACCGGCGTATAGAAATCCACGGTGTGCGGTTATCCCGGTCATCATATTTAAAGTTCAAGACAGGCTGAGATTTTGTGACAGTCGGGCCGTCATTTTGGCACCCAGGCTCATGGGATCCACTCTCGCCTGCAATGACGTACGGGCTGGTTCCAAGTCAGCGAAATCGGGGTTGATGGAATACGGAATGTAATTCATATCCTGGGTAAGTGTGTCCCATGCTGGCGTGAGCTGATAATCGCACCAGGAATTAGGCCGAAAACTGCCGGCAAGATTGAACTGGTATAAATGTGTCTGGCTCAAGTGCGGCACGAAGATAGTCAGTGTTCCCCACAGGTTGAAGGGGTTTTGCCAGCTGATAGGGGATACCGATTACTGAAACTGGCACTGTAAAACCAAAGCGTCAAACGCGACGCTTGTCTGAGTATTCAAACCCCATGTCAAAACGGTTGATCGAAAAGTCCACTGGAGCCGGGAAATGTGAGGACTGAATGGTGAATACACCTGCACCAAAAGCACGTGTCCCGTCTTTTTCCGTATGGTGAAAGTCTGCAGCGTAACGCCAGTTCCCGGACAATCTGAAATTCAGTCCGGCTTTGAAAATCTTACGTTTTATTTCCAGGGTTACCGGGCTTAAAGATGCACTCAGGGCGCTCATTTCGCTGGTGGTCCGCAAAAGTCGAGACATCCATCGCTTTCGAAAACTTGCTTCCCAAGAGAGGTGGGTGTCCTGAACTGTTTTGCTTCCCTTTCCTGAAGCGGTAAAAAAAGATAACTTTGCGGTCTGCTTTGTTCACATTTCCAAGTGGAATCCACCAGAGTGTCCGGAATCATTCACCAAAAATGTATCCGGCCCCTTTAATCAGAAAAACACTGTTAGGGCGGGCTACTCAGACAAAAACTATCGCAGCTACCCGCTCGAAAAGCCAAAAGCAGGCTAAACCTCCGATGGCGTAAACCGTGGTGGGCAAGGCGAAGTCACGTGCACGGTTAACCCCGTTGAACTGTTTGGCAACCCAAATAACCGATAGAACACCAGCTATAAAGGCCAGTTGCCCCAATTCTACGCCCACATTAAATGCGAAAAGGGCGAGAGGTACTTCATTTTGGGGAAGTCCGAGGTTGGTTAAAGCGCCCGCAAACCCAAAGCCATGCAGCAAACCAAAGGAGAATGCCACCATCCAGGGCCAGCGTGCGGTGGCGCTGTGTTTGCCTTGTCTGACCCGGAATATTTCGTAGGCCAACAGCACGATACTCAAAGCAATCGTCGCCTCAACCGGCGCGCCCGGCACGTGTACAACGCCCAGGGTAGCCAGAGTCAGCGTTATTGAATGTGCCGCAGTAAATGCGGTTATGGTCCATATCAAGGTGCGTGTATTGCGCACAATCAGAATCAGCGCCAACACGAACAGGAGGTGGTCAAATCCCTCGAGGATGTGATCTATGCCGTGCAGCACGTAGGTTGTGAGGATGGCGAACTTGCTCTGGGCTTCAGGTATATCTACCCATGCCTGGCTGGGGTGCACCATTATTGTGGCTTGCTCGCCGTTCAGGTATTCAATGCGCACCAAAACGTCGGTGATCGTGGCCTGCAGGCCGACAATATCGATACGTTTCCCGGCAATGCCGTCCGCATCGGTTTCGATGACTCGTCGCTCAAGCAGGGAATCGCGCAGTCGTTGAGTGATGGGCTCGTCGGTGGAGTGAAACGACTCCGGTAGCCGCAGTGCGACCGGCAAAGGTTGGCCCACCAGAACAGGTGTTCGCCAAAGCAGTGCGTAGCGATTGGGAGACAGTTCTTTGAGCTCCAGATAGGCTGGGCGCGACTCATGAGCGACAGCGAGTCCCGAAAAAGCACTCAGGGCAAGCAGCACCAGCAACATAAGGGCTCGCAGCTTCAATCGTCAATTACCTGTGCTGGTTCGGGCTCAGCCAGAGGGCCTGGTTCGGTTGAAACCTGGGGTGCGGTCAAAGCTTCAGGGCAGGATTACTTCGTACTTAGATCGCATGGCCTCGTAGGCCGCTTCCTTAAACTCTCTGCGCTGGTTGGCCATCCACTCAGATTTTACTTCGTTAGCGACCGCCTCAAACTCCGGCGTGACAGCGGGCACCAGATTGTCGATAAAAACCAGATGCCAGCCAAAACCCGACTCGATGGGACCCACCCAATGGCCAGGCTCAAGATTGAACAGTGCCATCGCAAACATGCCACCAAATTCCAAACCAATTTGTTCGGGAGTTCGTTCGGCGTAGTAGTCCTGGAACATGAAGGGATCGCCAAGAGTGGTCACCTCTGGCGCATCAATCGCAACATT